>NZ_JAEMUH010000016.1 GCF_016461785.1 Marinomonas ostreistagni
ATGATATAGCCATTATATTTTCCAAAGAAATTTTTGAATCAATTGATATTGCAATCATTGATGAGGCTCAAGATCTATCTGCGAACCAAATAAAAGCGATTACAAATCAACTAGCCGAAGAAAGCTTCTCAACGATTGTTCTAGATACAAATCAGAGAATCTATAAAAGAGGGTTTTCCTGGAAGGAAGTAGGTATAGATAAACCTAGATTTTCTAGACTAGAACTAAATTATAGGAACTCTTATGAAATCGCATACTTTGCAAGTAAACTAATTGAAAACAGCTCAATAACTTTCGATGATGATGGAACTCTTCCTTTACTTCAAGAAAATAAATTTAGAGGAGAAAAACCCATAATTGTTAATGGTTATTTCAATGAACAGTTAAATTATGTAATCAGGTATCTTCGTAATAATATTGATCTAGATAATGAGAGCATTGGCTTCCTTCACGTAAAGGGTGGCAATTGGTTCTCTGGTATAAAAGACAGACTTGAAAAAGAAGGCTTAGGGTATGATGAAATAACGGCCCAAAGAAACTGGCCAAAAAACAATCACAACATTGCTCTATCGACCATACATTCAGCGAAAGGCTTAGAATTTGACTACGTTTTCATATTAGGATTAGAAGAAAGATTATTTAACTTAGCCAGCAAGGGGGCTCAAGATAGTGACTACTCACCTGCGATAAAGCTAATTTCTATGGGAATAACTAGAGCTAAGAAGCAAGTAATCCTTGGCTATAAGGAAGAATCCAAACCATTTTTCATTGATTTCTTTGAAAAAGATTCATTTATTGAGGCTTAACAATGGAAGACTTTAAAAATTCAATTGAAGAAAAAGGTATCAGTGAAATATTACACTTCACAACGAACAAAGGCGTATTGGGGGCTTTGAAAACGTGGGCACTACTACCAAACTCACAATTATCCAGTGAAGATACACTTTCATTTATATTTCAGCAAAATTCACCAGAAAGAAAAGAGCGAGATAAAAAATGGTTAGAATATGTAAATCTATCAATAACGAAATTGAATTTCGAGTTTTTCAACTATTCACAGTATGTCCATAGAGCGTCAGATCTTTACTGGGCAATATTCTCATTCGACCCAGAAATATTAACTCACGATGGAGTAATTTTTACAACAACAAACAACATTTATCCTTCATGTTCAAGAGGAGCTGGTTTATCGGGGTTTGAAGCTGTATTCAATGAATCAATTTTAGGGAAATTTCAAAAAAAAGTGATTAGAACCGCTAATCACCTACCTTCTTGGACAACTTGCCAACAGTCTGAAGTACTGTACTATGGACAATTATCTTTAGACTATCTATCCAAGATCTATGTTTGCGACTTCGAAAGTAAATATAGTATTGCAGCTCAAATGAGAGCATTAGGTATCGAGAAAACAATTCAAATAGAAGTCTGCCCTACAATGTTTGAGGGGATTTAAGTTATGACATCGAGAAAACAAAGAACAATCAACTCAAGCCTATGGGCAGCTTATGGTGATGCACTAGGCTTCATATCTGAATTAGCAGATTCTAATATTCTTTTTAAGCGCACAGGTACAAAGGCAGTTTCTAAACTTATAGATTGGGAGCGAAAGATAGGTGGCCTATATGGTCCAATTATCCAGCTCCCATCAGGAGCATACTCTGATGACACACAGCTCCGACTATCTACATCTAGAGCAATCAATAGCAAAAACCGTTTTGACATCAATGCCTTTTCGAAAATAGAGTTACCTACTTGGTCCTGCTATGCATTGGGTGCTGGAGTTGGATCCAAATTAGCAGCCAACTCTTTATCCAAGAAATCCTCAGCATGGTATAACAACTTTTATACAACAAATAAAGCGAACTATATTTCATCTGGGGGAAATGGAGCTGCTATGAGGATACAACCTCATGTATGGTCATCAGCCCTACCTGAAAACTCAGATACTTTTATCGTTGATGTCATTAAAAACTCTTTAACCACTCACGGACATCCAAGAGCTATTGCAGGAGCTGTTTTCCATGCTCTTTGTTTGAGTTACGTTATTACTAACGAAAAGATACCAGATTTAAGAGATGCTAGATTTTTTTTAGAAAAAATCGCTAAAATACCAGATTTAATCAAGAGCAATATTAACTTAAGAACTGCTTGGATACCTCTTTTCGAATCTAAATCCAACACAACAATTGAAGAGTCTTATTCAAAAGTTTCAGATGAATTAACAGACTTATTAAAAAAACTCGAATTTTTACAAGAAAATAAAGATGTAACTTACTCACATATAAGTGAAATTCTTGATCTAAAAAACAAAGAAATAAGAGGTAGTGCAACTCTAACTTCGATAGCCGCATTAGGTGCAGCTCTACTTATAAAAAAAGACTTAAACCTAGTGCTTTTAGATATTGTAAACGACTTAGGATCAGATACCGATTCAATTGCAACAATGGCTGGTGCCTTGAGAGGTTATCTTGAAATCACGGCACCACCACAAAGAGTTCAAGACCAAGACTATATAGAATATGATGCCACGAGGCTTTACGAACTTTCGCAAGGAAAAGAATGTGATTCTTTTAATTATCCGAATTTAGAGAATTGGGGGACACCAGCATCAACTCTGGATTATGTAAATCTAGAACAAGACATTCTAAAAATCGTTAGCATTGGTGAAGTAAGCATAATATCAAAAGAATTTAGAAGCAGAAATACAGATAGTTACAATTACTCTTTCCAGTGGGTGAAATCTAAATTCGGACAGTCATTTTTGGTTAAAATCCGAGATGAATTTAAAGAAAAAATGAATTTTAAAAAGAATCAAAATGAGATAGTCGAACAAGTAAATTTAGAACTATCCGAAGAAAAAAATAATGAAACCGAAAGCTACAATTTAGACTCACTAACTTCAGATGCAATAAAAAGCAATTTTGATGCAAAAATTATTGGCGAGCATATTTTAATGCTTTCATCTTCCTCAGGAATAAACGAGGTTGTAGCTTATTCTGCAATAATATCTAAAGCAATTATATCTCGCACCAGACGAAAAAACTGAAAACCGCAACTTAAGAGTCAGATGAAAATTGAAAATCAATCCATCTGACTCGGTTTTCGACCACGCTTCCTTGTCGTCACTCGCCTACCCGATAGCTGCTCGATCTCTTCTTTAAAGCGTTCGTTTCCGGCCTCGCTTTCTGGGCGTCACTCGCCTACCTGTAAGCTGCTCGATCTCTTCTTTAAAACGTTCGTTGCCCAATGCCTAGCGGATCGAATCCGCCCAAGCTTTTCGTCGGGAATATGGTATTTGAATAATGCTTGATAAGCTTTGCTCGTGCACTTTGCTGATGCCCAGCGTCTTAACAGGCCACCCACCTTAAAAAGTGATCTAGCACTCAGTTCTATCAAGCAAGCCAATTTTACCTGAAACTGGTTTTTTCCTGCTTCGTTACCATCCATATCGTAGAAATTATCGATATTTAGCGTTTTTTAGACATACTGTAATCTTGCCAAGTCAGGCAATACTAGATGAGGAGAAAATGAGAGATTACTAAGCGAGTAGCTGTTTCGTTTTACCTATTTTCGGTCGGCGCTTATAAACTGCGCTCTAGTAGTAGGACAGGATCAACTCTATCCCAACCTCGGCCTGATCATGCTTATAAAAACAAAAAACTAGGAAAATATTCGGGGTAATCCAAAACCAATACAAAACACGAAAACCTCGATCATATAGAAAAATCTGTAATGGAATAGTAAATATCCAAAGCACTTCATTGTAAATTAAATTTATTTAAGATACTCATAGCCATCTAATTTTATTGATAAGGATATCATCATGCCATTAAGCTCATCTGTTAAGTCTTCTGTAGCTAAGAAGCTTGAGGAATACGAAGGCCGACATCCACACTTATACCTAGACAGTAAAGGCTTAGTTACTATCGGAATAGGTCACTTTATTCCTAATAAAAATGAGCTTTCATCAGTTCCTTTATATACTGTAAAAAACAATATCCCTTTCACTTTAGCTAGCCAGCAAAAAAAATTGGAAGAATATACAATTATTAGCCAGAAACCTAAAAACTATAAGGCAAGTTGGTATAGACAGTTCTGTACGCTAGTGATGAAGGATTCTGATATTAACTTACAGCGCGATAAACACCTGAATACCTTTTACTCAGAATTAGTCTCAATTTATAACATACCCAATGGTTATAAACGCAACTTCGATGATTACCCTGAAGTTGTTCAAAAGGCACTTTTTGACATGATCTTTAATTTAGGGCAAACCAAACTAAGGAATATTTTTGTTAATTTCAATGCTGCGATAAAGCAAGAAAACTGGAATGATGCTGCGTTAGAATCAAATAGACCTGATGTCAATTCAGCTCGTAATTTATATGTTAGAGAGCTTTTAATGCAGGCTTCCAATATCCCAAAAACAAACCAAGAGGTGCACCAATGAGACTTAATCTACCTCTTTTAGTTACTACTATACTCTTTGCACTTGTAGGTTGTGCTTCCGAAAAACAAGCGGATATCGAAAAGCACCTTAATTCAAAAGAGTTAACTGGGTTAAGCAATATGAATAGTGATCTTAACAGTATGCAGTTTGACTACTCACTTGACTCCCCAGCAGGTAAGAGCTTACCTTTTAGCTCTTGCTATCAGATAAATAACGCATCTGATACGGAGATAGAGACATCACAGCAACATTTACTTAAACTAATGAAAGTAAATTGTTTGGCTTCGGATTTTTATTTTCAAGCGCAAAACAGTTATAAAAGCTTTTTGCCATCCGCTTTTGATATCCATTTCATCAAAGCTCTACCGCCACAAGCCCAACCAGATCTCGGGGGACAACCCTTAGGGCATTCATTCACAACTCTAGGCGATGCTGAGCCGACAATGATTGAGCGCTCTTCGCAAGAACATTCGATCGAAGTTGAATTATCTGGAGATTTAGTGGTGCGCTATGTCGAGCTAGCAAGAGGAGATTTTAATCATGATGGCGTTGAAGACGCTCTTATACGCTTGGACTGGTACGTAAGTACAGCCTTCGGTAAGGGCTTTGACCTGATTATGATTAGTCGTGAAAGTGATGAGGAACCACCACGTATATCTTGGCGCGCTAACTGAAACAATTGGGGTCAGATGAAAATTAATCCATTTGACTCAGTTTCCTATCGTGTTTCCTTAGTATCTCTCGGCTACAAGCAAACTCTTTCCCGTACTACCAATTTAAACAACCCTCTCCAGCAGCTGAAGCCACTCATTTTCGGCTGTAAGCTCGACGTATCAGCATCGGCTAGTTGCTGGTTTAACTCTCTTTGCTCCACAGTGCCATTATGCGGACGAACCGTTAGGCGATACGTCACGGATGTCTAACGGTCTTAAGGCTCTGATGTCGTAACCTATTGATAATAGATACAGACGAAGTTGCCTTGTAGAAAGATCGTTCTTTATACAACCTTAGTAAGCCCCATTAAAAACAGAAACTCTGTTATTGGAAATCAGTCACTGATAAAATAAATCCTAATTGGAAGTATTAATATCTCCCTCTTTGAAATAAAACATTATTACATTAAAAGGATCATTAATGAATTTTAAAAATATCTCCTACTTAATTTTAGCTTTCATTCTATTATCAGGCTGTTCCGTGATTCAAAACAAACCAGAAATAAGTGAACGTGAAGCATTCAGTTATATCAAAGAGTTTCAGAGAGAAAACTATGAGCTCAAGAAATCTGGCTCTCATGAGGTTTTATGGATTCAAGCAAAAAACAAAAAAGAGGAATGTAAAGTCTATACCTACTCACACAACAGTCAATTTGGGAAAGATGATGAGAATCATACATACTGGGATGGCGGGTGTAAGGACGGTTACGCCTATGGATTAGGAAGAGAGTTCTATCGTTCAAAAAACTACAAAGAAGACAATATTGCCATATATCACACAAAACAACAAAAACCTAATTACTATATTGGATATGACCTAATAAATGGATACCAATATCAAGGAGATCTTAATAAAAATTCTTATGTGAAAATACAAGTCATCCAAGATCCTAAATTGGATGTATATTATACATATGGTGATTTCAATTACCCTCAGAAGTCAATTTACACTTCAGAAATAGCTAAAAAACAGCATATCATGAAAAGATATATGAATTTTGACTATGACTTCATAATCCATACCTCTTTGGATAATAGAAAAATCAAATATGGTTTTTATACAAAGGATCAGGATTTAAAAGCCCATGGCTTCTGGTTTGAGTTTTCCTCGCACGGGGATCTGAAATCAGGAGAAGCAATAAATAAAAAAATCACCTCTTACACTTCTCTTCCAAAGAAATATTACGATCATGTTGCACTAATCACCAAAGAAACAATCGATGCAGGGCAAAAAGCAATAGACCACCAACGTAAAGCCTTAGCAGTAAAAAAGCAGTATATCTCTAAAATCTGTATAAATAATGCTCATGTAAATTTCATTAGCGATATAGAATATAAGGCTATTTGTAATGAGTCAGTCTATTTTAAAGATATTGCTCAACAGCTTAAAGGTAGGGGCTTCTATGAAAACGCCAGTGCTAAGGGACAGGCTAGCGCATCTCCGACATCAATAGACTTTTGGGACAACCTCGTTAATCACGAACAAATAAAACAGCTCCACCAAAACTTATTGGAAAACTAAAGTCGGAAAAATATTATTGGTCGCCCCTGAATAATAGCGTTTTTAGAAAAATGAGCTATTATTCAGGGGAGACAAATTAATCCATCTGACTCGGTTTTCGACCGCGCTTCCTTGGCGTCACTCGCCTACCTGTTAGCTGCTCGATCTCTTCTTTAAAACGTTGAACAATTGGGGGCAGATGAAATTTAATCCGTCTGACTCGGTTTTCGACCACGCTTCCTTAGCGTCACTCGCCTACCTGTTAGCTGCTCGATCTCTTCTTTAAAGCGTTCGTTTCCCAATGCCATATCGGAATGCGTGGCGGATCGAATCCGTCCAAGCTCTTCGTCGGGAATGTGGTATTTGAATAGTGCTTGGTAACGCTTCGCTCTGGTTTTTTGCTGATGACCTAGTTTGAGATAGAGCTCGTGTGGCTGCCAGAGCGAACTTTGTAGATCCAGAGAGTCTTGTGCATGAAAGCGATAACTCGACCATTTGTATTCAGCTGGATGAGAGACCATGTTGGCTCTGACTGGGTTGAGTTCGATGTAACGCTGACAAATAAAGAAATATTCCTCCGCACAAATGACACAGGACTTAAAACGCCCTTCCCATAATGTACCAGTACGTTGATAGGTGTAATTGAAGTAGCGCACATAGCGGCGACCAAGCGCCTGCATCATCATCGAAATGCCATTTTCCATCATGGGCGTCGCCAGTAAATGTACATGATTGGTCATAAACACCCATGCATGGACTTTAACCTGAAACTGTTCAGCATATTCGGTTAACCAATGTGTGTAGGCAATCAAATCATCTTCACTGGCAAAACACACTTGGCGGTTATTGCCACGCTGGATGATATGTTGTGGGATACCAATAG
This sequence comes from Marinomonas ostreistagni, assembly GCF_016461785.1. Lineage (GTDB taxonomy): Bacteria > Pseudomonadota > Gammaproteobacteria > Pseudomonadales > Marinomonadaceae > Marinomonas > Marinomonas ostreistagni_A. The sequence continues at coordinate 7,548 of NZ_JAEMUH010000016.1, forward strand.
GACAAAGTCGAGGAAGTCTTGCCATATTTCACTCCTTTGAAATAAGGTTTACTAATGATTTTGCGATTGAACATCCTGTTCAAATCAGATTAGTTTATGCTCTATTTTCATCTGACCCCAATTTTGCTAGCAGCGGCTTCCAGTCGTTTTCGACCTTAAGTTCGAAACATTCCTGTAAAGCAACAGCTAACTGCTCTGGGTTTAGCTCTCGCTGCTCCACTGCGCCGTTACGTGGGCGAAGCGTTAGGCGGTTGTTCAACAGTGCATAGCGAGTGTCTGGTGTTGCTCGCGCCATCATTAAGTTGTGGCGGAATTTGGAGTTGGGGCTGGCTGAGGTAAACCAGTTCGCTACTTCCATTTCAATCGGTTCCTGAGGTTGGCGGGAACAATTGGGGTCAGATGAAAATTAATACATCTGACTCGGTTTCCGGCCTCGCTTTCTGGGCGTCACTCGCCTACCTGTTAGCTGCTCGATCTCTTCTTTAAAACGTGCGTTGCCCAATGCCATATCGGAATGCGTAGCGGATCGAATCCGCCCAAGCTCTTCGTCGGGAATATGGTATTTGAATAATGCTTGATAACGCTTTGCTCGTGCACTTTGCTGATGCCCCAGCTTGAGATAGAGCTCGTGTGGCTGCCAGAGCTCACTTTGTAACCCCAGTGACTCTTGTGCATGAAAGCGGTAGCTCGACCATTTATAGTCGATAGGATGAGACACCATATTGGCTCTGACGGGGTTGAGCTCGATGTAACGCTGGCAGATAAAAAAGTATTCCTCCACACAAATGACACAGGATTTAAAGCGCCCTTCCCACAATGTGCCCGTTCGTTGGTAGGTGTAGTTGAAGTAGCGCACATAGCGTCGACCAAGCGCCTGCATCATCAGCGAAATGCCATTTTCCATCATGGGTGTCGCCAGTAAATGTACGTGATTGGTCATAAACACCCATGCATGGACTTTCACCTGAAACTGCTGGGCGTATTCAGTTAACCAGTGAGTGTAAGCAATAAAATCATCTTCACTCGCAAAACACACTTGGCGGTTATTACCACGCTGGATGATGTGTTGTGGGATACCAATGGGACAAAGTCGGGGAAGTCTTGCCATATTTCACTCCTTTGAAATAAGGTTTACTTGTAAGCTCTGATTGAACATCCTGTTCATATCAGATTAGTTTAAATCTTTGCTCTATTTTCATCTGACCCCAATTTCAACAATCCTTTCCAGCAGTGGTAGCCATTCGCTTTCTACTTTTAGATCAAAGCAATCTTGTAACGCATCGGCTAGTTGCTCTGGGTTTAATTCTCGTTGCTCAGCGACACCGTTGCGTGGGCGGACGGTTAGGCGGTTGTTGAGCAATGCATAACGCGTGTCTGCTGTTGCTCGCGCCATCATTAGGTTGTGGCGGAATTTGGAGTTAGGGCTGGCCGAGGTGAACCAGTTGGCGACTTCCATCTCGATCGGCTCTTGAGGTTGGCTGGCAATATCGTATAGATTTTCCCATTGATCCTGTACGTTCACCTGTAACATCCAGCCGTGATCCTGTGCCAGGATGCGAAACGCTTCATGTTGCCCCTGTTGCTCATCACTGGTTTCCATACGCAATGGATCGGTCAGTACGAGGCCACCAAAGCCTACATCTGCCAGCCACCATTCGCCTTCGACTTTAACTCTTAGCACCTGATGAGTTCTTGGGCCAAATGGCATATCAGCGGGTTGTCGCCAAACGTTACGCGCCATTAACGATTCGACTTCAAATCCCAGCTGTTTCAACACCTGCATAAACAGCGCATTGTGTTCAAAGCAGTAGCCACCACGATGATTACTAATAAGTTTTTGCTGGATGTCAGCAAGGTTCAGGCTGATTCCACGCTCAAGGAGAACATCAATGTTTTCAAAGGGGATGTGCGCCGGATGCAGCGCGTGAATGGTTTTTAGCGTTGAAAGCTCTGGTGTCGCTGGTCCTTGGTAATTGATACGGGCGAAGTAGTCTTGCAGGTGGATCATGTTCTATACAGCCTTAGTAAGTCCTGTTAATAACCAAAATGCTGACGTTGTGTGTCTACAGCTATGTTATGTGGAATCGACGTGGTGAACAATTCGGAGCCATGAAAAATGCAGCGATTGCCCTATTTTAATTTGTCCTCAATTTCTAACATCCATTGTAAACCATCAATGGTGGTTGATCTGTATACAGGCAGCTCGCGTAACCCTTCGTAGTGTTTTTTTAGGAGGTGTTTATGAAACGTTACTTACTTCCCTGTGCGTTGGCGGTGGCAGCACTTACTCAAACCGCCTACGCAAGCAATGGTGAGCTAACTCATTTAAAAGATTTGATTTGGCAAAACCGCATTATTGTCGCGAACAGCGAGCAAAGCAGTGACACACTGACTGAGCTCTTTAGCCAAGAGAACAGCGGCATCATTGATCGGGATGTGATCTGGTTTGTGTTTTCAGACAATGAAGTGCAAACCAACTACCAAGGTTCAGTCAGTCCAAGCTTGTTAAGCCAAGTAAAAAGCCAGTATCAGCTTCGCGACAATGAGGTCATCCTGATTGGCAAGGATGGTGGCTTAAAAGAGCGTCTTTCAGGATTGGATCTCGATCGTCTTTTTGGTGATATCGATCGTATGCCAATGCGCGTCAGAGAAATGCGGGAGTAAGCTCAACCTCCCCCCAACAGCAAAGGCACTTGGCGGCGTTTGACTGGCGTCGATTTGACGATTGAGGTGTTGGTTTCGGCGATTTCACAGACTCGATTCAGGATCTCATCGAGCTGGTGGATGTTCGTCAGACAAAGGCGCGCGTAAAAGCAGTCTTCCCCTGTGACTCGGTCACATTCGATAAACTGTTGGATAGATTGAATCAATTCCTCCAGCTCTTTTAGCTTGCCGGGCAGTTGGCGCATACGTACGATCGCTTGCAGCGTATAACCAATTTGTTCCGGATCTAAGATCACGGCATATCCAGAGATGATGCCCGCTTCTTCTAGACGTTTAAGCCGCTCGTTGACGCTTGGCGCTGACATATTTACGGCGCGCCCAAGCTCCGCTACGCTCATGCGTGCGTTGTCATTGAGGAGCGTGACCAGCTTCACATCAATACCATCCAGCGCCTTACCTTCGATTTTAAGGTTACTTCTCATTTTAGCCTCATCTTATAAATGCAGGGAGCGGCTTTTACACAGATTATCGTATGCCAAAGTCCGTTGAAAGCCTCTAATCTTATGCTTATTCAACGTTAGGAGATTAGAGCATGAAAGTAAATGACATGACCAAAGGGAATCTAGAGATGATTCTCGCCATGATGCTGTCAGGCACCATTGGCTATTTTGTGGTGCATTCAGGACAGTCGTTTTGGAATGTGGTGTTTTTCCGCTGTGTGATTGGTGGTGGGCTGTTATTGGCCTATGCCTTTTATCGTGGCGTGTTACCGGAAGCCCTCAAGCAGCGCAGCATGCTTTTTCTGGTGCTGTTAGGAGGCGTCACCTTGGTGGCGAACTGGGTCTTTCTGTTTGCCTCGTTTACTTATATCCCATTTTCGATCGCGACGGTGGCGTATCACACCCAGCCATTAATGCTGGTGTTGGCCGGGGCATTTTTGGCTCGCCAAGCACCCACTGGCTCACTGATGTTTTGGCTGATCGTCTCATTTACTGGGTTATGGTTTGTGATCGAACTGGATATGGCGGAAGTGTGGGGGTTGTTGCAAGGTGATAGTCGCTCTTTTGAAGCCATCTTTGGCCTGGGCTTAGCGCTGGCGGCGGCCTTGTTGTACACAGCCACCACCTTGATCACCAAGCAGGTAAGCAGTGTGCCACCGTATTTAGTCGCGTTGATTCAGATGGGTGTCGGTGTGCTGATGCTGCTGCCATTTGTGCAATGGGGAGCGTTGCCATCTAGCAGCATCTCTTGGTTGGACTTGTTTATCTTAGGGGCGATCAACACCAGCTTTATGTACATCATTATGTACGATGCATTTCAAAAGCTGCCGACTAACTTATTGGCGATCTTGTCGTTCATCTATCCGATCACCGCTTTATTTGTCGATCACATTGCCTTTGCAACGCACATTTCCGCTTGGCAATTAGTCGGTGTCGCATTGATTCTATTGTCCGTGTGTGCCGTGAAGTTTGATTGGTCGCTGCCAAAGCTTGGTCGTCACGCTTCCATAAAAGGCGCGTCTTAAGCGCCTTTCAGGACTATGCGCCATAGCGTGCTAAAAACATAATCACTTGCTCTTTGCACTTAAACCAGACAACTCCACACTCTGGCATTCATCAAGCATACGGTAAATGACGGCGCCTAGGTAGGCTGAGCCGTCAATATCATTAACGCAAAGTTAAATTCAGTACTACTTCTTGTTAGGTTTACAGGTGCATTCTTCAAAAGGCTAAAGGCCTTCTGCCCTAATCGACAAATAAAGCTTTCATAAGTTGCTTTTATAGCATAGAAATTGGAATTCTCTTATCCAGCGTTATTTTTGGTATTAAATATCGCACCTCTTCTTCGCCAACAGTCGCCAATAATTCAACTGAGAGTTCATTTTTTAACCCATCTTCGATGGGGAGTTGGGCAATAAAACCACTCTCTTTAGAGACCTTATTATCAAAATACTCAGAGACATCCACTCGAATTTCCCTAATAGATATAGCCTGAAAGAACGATTGATTATTTATTCGAATTGCAAGGCTAGACAGCTTTGATTCAATATCAAATAACCACCCTTCACATACCAAGTGATTTCCATTTGTAATGAAGAGTTTATCAATCCAGCCCATTAGAGAGTTTTTATTAAGACTTCTATTGTTAATTTTGTTAATCAAGTCATGCTCAACTTTTTGCAGTGCCGCCGCATTGATAACCCGAGTTTTACCTGACGAAATTGGAAATTTATTCAAATTATGAGCATAAAAACGCTTTGACCCATTATTCGTATTTGTGAGAACAAAGTGCAACTCATCAATATCATAAAGATCTGAAAGTTGCTGAGCTTTTAATAATTCCTCGTCGGTATCATTATGACTAAAAACAATATATTTCCAGATAACTTTCGTGTTCTTAGATTTAAATTTCTTGGAGTCTTCCATAAAATTAAACACATTTTCAATCACCCCATGACGCCTATACCGCTCATAAGACTCTTGTGTAACACCATCGCAGGATATTGTGATTAAGTCGATAGGAGTATTACCTAATGTTTCCAAGAAACCTTTCTGAGCAACGGTAGTCACCTCTTGAAACATTTCAGGGTAAAATTGTTTGCCGATCAGAACGAGTTGCCTGAACTCTGGATGGTTCAAAGGCTCCCCCCATCCCAGATAGGAAAGATAGCTCACATCGATTTGGTTTTTCTTACAGCTACTTAGTAACTGCTCAAAACGCTTTAAAGAAAGATTCCAGTCACCTTCCCGAATTCTCGCTTCGCGTTTACGTTTACAATAGGCGCAAGCTAAACCACAGTCTAATGTTGGCTCAATTCTGATTTTGATCGATTTAGAAAGTGTATCTTCTGGAGTGCCGCCAACATTGAATAGATCACATTTCCTACAAGTATCTCCCCATGGTGGAGTCTCCTTAAAGAAAGAAGAACGAATATGTTGATAAATAGGCCCTTCTAGTAACGCTTTGATGTTCCAATTGACTGATTCACCAACCTGGCCAAGGTGGATCGTATAGCCGTTACTATCGTCACAATGTATGTGGCCATCAGACTTGAGACTAACTTCTCGAAGTACTCTGCAATCCATTAGCAACTCTTATTTTCATTTCAACAAAGATTGATTTATATATTATGGCCATTAGCTTGTGCAAACTTGTAGTTTGATACTAATGTGAACTTTTGCTTCTTATATTATGGTAAGAAAAACACAGTAGAGCTCGCTTTAATGATTTATGAAATGAAGACTTTTAGAAGCGCTGTTTAAGCTCTAAATACTAAGATTGTTTATCTGTACACACCGGGCAGCAGCCAGCTGCCAACAAGCTAAATCATTGAATGATTACTAAAGGTTTTTTACCTAAGAAGCTCACCATAGCGTGCTAAAAACATACTGACGGTTTCGCGGATCACTTGCTCTTTGCGCGCCTCAGACACGGTTTCTGATTGCAAAAGGCTTGGATAAAAGACAAAGGTTTTCAGTTGATAAATGAACTGCATAGCGGCAAACGGAATATCGTCGATGTGCAGGACACCTTGCTCACAAGCATCTGACAGAAATTGATCCAGATACACCTGACAGCCTACTTTTTGCTGAGAAAATCGCTCCGCCAGTTCTGGTTGCGTAAGAAGCTGGATAAAGCCTACCTTGGCGAGTTTAATAAAGCCTTCTGACGACAGACGAGCCACTTCACTTGCCGCAATTTTCGTCAGTTGGTCAGCCACGGGCTGATCTTTGTTAAATACCACCATCTCATCATCCGCTTGGCGTTCGAACATGCGGATCATGATGGCCTGAAACAGCTCATCCTTCGTTGCAAAGTGATTGTAAACCGTACGTTTGGAGACTTCGGCACGCGCTGAAATCGCATCCATACTGGTGGTTTCTACCCCGTGCTCGGCAAACAAGGCTTCTGCGGCATCTAAGATTTGTAGACGTTTTCGATCGCTTAGTTTCATGACATACCCATGTGATAAGAAGCCACAGTTTAGCGCAATTAAGGAAAAAGTACACCGACGGGTTTACTTATGAATCATATTGAAAGTAGACTACACCGAGTAGTTTACTTTTGCATGATAGCAAATTGGAGTTTAGAGAATGAAATGGTATCTCTGGGTGCTTTTGGTAATGGTCGTTTTAGTGGTTGGTGTCTATCTGCTAAACGCATCCATCGCATCCAAGTCTGCAACGTTTGCAACGTCAGAACATTATCGTGATGGTCAGTTCTATAATGAAGCGCCTCGAAATAAGCCTTCGACAACCGAAACCATTGGTTTATTTATTCGCTTCTTTACTGAGAAAAAGGTCAATACTGTCCCGCCTTCGGTACCGATGAAAACACTGTCTCGTTCAGATTTGGAGGCACTGAGTGATGACCAAGTTCATATCGTTAAACTTGGGCACTCATCATTGCTGGTGAAAATGTATGGCGAATATTGGCTGTTGGATCCGGTCTTTGGCGAGCGCGCATCGCCCTTTTCCTTCGCTGGGCCAAAACGTTTTCACCCTACTCCGATTGCCTTAAATGAGCTGCCGCCAATTAGCCGGGTGTTGATTTCCCATAACCACTACGATCATTTGGATAAACCCACCATCGAGTTTCTAACAAAGTCTCAGCCTAAATTTTATGTGCCATTAGGCGTAGGTGGCGATCTTGAACGTTGGGGCATTGCCTCGCAACAGATTGAAGAGTTCGACTGGTGGCAGGAGCAAAGCCTTGATGATGTTCAGTTAGCTTTTGCCCCTACCCAGCATTTTTCAGGCCGTGGCATGAGCGATAGCAATAGCACCCTATGGGGTTCTTGGGTGATCAAAACGCCGGATACGTCGCTGTATTTCAGCGGCGACTCTGGCTACTTTGATGGCTTTAAACGCATCGGAGAACGCTATGGACCATTTGATTTAACCTTTATCGAAACTGGCGCCTATGACAAAGATTGGGCTGACATTCATATGACCCCAGAGCAAAGTGTGCAAGCCCATTTGGACGTGAAAGGTAAAGTGATGATGCCAGTGCATAACGGCACCTTTGACTTAGCCTTTCATGCTTGGTCTGACCCGCTGGAGCGCGTACTCAGTGCGGCAACACAGAATCAAGTAGCCTTATCAACGCCCATCGTTGGCGAGGTTTTCTCACCAACGAGTGCACCAATTGAAGAGCGTTGGTGGCAATAATGAATTGGGGGCAGATGAAAACGAAAACGCCTACCTAAACAGCTTTTACCTGCTAGCCCACGCTGTCCGCGTGGGCTACGCCGCCAAAGCTCTGTATATGTTCAAAGCTTGCCAACCAAAACTGCGACCCCACCAAGCTAAATTGACGGCTTACGCCATTGTTAGCGGTCTGTTTCAGTTGCCACACGATGCCGCTGGCTTCTGGGAATGACGTGCCTTTGATTTGGTCTTCGTACAAGCGGTGCATCAAGGCATCACTTTCTAAGCCACTGGCCAACAATCGTACCATGGAAGGGGCTAACGATTTATCAAAGATCGCTAAGTCTTCCGCCTGTACTGCACTCACTGTCAACGTCATTTCAACGCCAGTTGGTTTGGCGAATTTGCTGCCGTATGCCTCGCGTAATAATTCATAGGCATTAAAGAAACGCTCGTGGAACAGGCAGTCTGGGTATTCTTCCCAAGAGCGGTCTTGCAGCATGTCGTGGGCCATGTGTTCGATTTTGCCGCGTTTCAAAGTTGGGAATAAATGGGTTAGCACAATCATAGCGCCGTCGTCGGGCTCTAAATCCCCCAGCGACATCACGCACATATCGCGCAATTCAGAATCATCAAGCGAATCTACTTCATCAAAATCCATCAATGTCAGCATGGTTTTGAAGTCAGCATTGGACCAAGCATTTTGAATCTTATTTACTTTACGAAAGGAATCGATCTGAACGGAAAACGTTGACTGCATCTAGCACTCCTATTGAACGCTATCATGGCATAAGGAATTGACGGCGGACGCCGCCACTAGCCGACTTAGCTTTGAGTAAAGCAAAGGAAAAAAGGCGACTATCTGAAACACTATTTAATCCAAAACTTTAAAAATAGCGAGAGAAATCATAAGCACAAATAAGAAATTTTTTTGTCTAGTTATAACCTTCTTATTCCAAAGCATTCTCACTCAAATATCAGCTTCTTGTTGGAGCAGGCTTGTGTCGCCCCCTTCCATACGCTTTTAGCTTTAAGAATAGATACTGGGAGTTTTGGCCTGCTTGAGTTTTTTTATGAACTGTATTGCTGAGCCATACTGGTTGTTAGTTTCAGCATTACTTGTCGAACTTCTGTTGGTCCAATGACCTCAATTTCTGGACCAAAGCGCAATAAGTCATAACACCCGTATGGAGGGTTGCCGATGGGCAACCTTGCGGAATACCAACCGTCCACTGCCACGGGATCAATATCTGCGTGCGTCATGACATAGGGCGTACACACTTGCTCCATTAGCTTTATTCCCTGCGGCGTCAAGCGCACATCTGCCAGCAATGGATACTGGAGTGACGCCATTCTTTGCAAGTTGGTTTGCCAAAATTCGGTTAAGCTAAAGTTTTCTGGACGTTCAAAGGTTTCTTCCGTCAGCGCCAGCGATAGTATTCGAGCAACTCGATAAGTCCTAGTGTCCGGTCCAACCATCGCCACCAGATACCATTGTCCTCCCTTCAATACGATGCCAAGGGGCAGAACTCTACGCTGCCGGATACCTTGCCAACGTTGATACGTTATATCAACACAACACTGTTCTCGTGCAGCGGTCATTAAATCGGGCAGATATTCGACCTGCTCATTCCCTGAAAACCAGTTGGGTGCGTCTAGGAGAAAACGGTTTTGCATACGTTCTGCGTCATGGCGTAAGGCTTCGGGGAGCGCACTCATCAGCTTTACTTGGGCATCCGCTAAAGAGGATGCCAAGCCCATTGTCTCTGCTTGATCAGAAAGCCCAGCTAGAAACAGGGTCTCAGCTTCTTTCGCGGAGAGACCGTTTAACCGAGTCCGATAGCCATGTAGTAAACGATATCCTCCCTCGACACCCCGCTCACTGTACACAGGAATCCCCATTGCACTGAGCGATTCGATGTCTCGATAGACAGTACGAATAGATGTTTCGCAGTGCAAAGCAAGCTCTGTTGCGTTCATCTTGTCACGAGCCTGCAGCACCATTAGCAGTTTTAGTAAGCGACTTGCCCGCATGAGTTGAGCCTCTTAAGTTTCGATCAGAACATTTTTTCAGTATAGCGAGACATACCTGACAAAAGGTGGCAGGTATGCCCAGTAACTTAATATAGAAGCTTCACCATAGATCAAAATACGGTGTTGCTAGTTTTCATTCACTGAAGGAATCCATTATGAGCAAGCATGATCTCGTTTTATACCACTCCCCTCAAACACGTGGCAGTGGGATTGTCTTCTTATTAGAAGAGTTAGGAGTTCCCTATACGCTAAAAGTTCTGAACAGAAACAAAGGCGAGCATCGAAGCGCAGAGTTTCTAGCAATTAATCCACTTGGTAAAGTTCCGACTCTGGTTCATAACGGCGCCGTCATCACAGAACAAGTTGCCTGTTACCTGTATTTGGCTGATTTGTTTCCAGAGAAAGGCTTAGCCCCTTCATTAAAAGATCCTAAACGGGGGGAATATCTTCGTTGGACAGCTTATCAAGGATCCAGCTTTGAACCTGCTGTTGTCGATCATGCACTTCAGCGAAAGGCAGGTGACCCTTCTATTATGCCCTATGGTAGCTACTCCATAATGCTCGATGCATTATACAAGCAACTAGATAATCACTCATATTTACTGGGAGATCAGATGTACGCTTTAGACTTGTTCTGGGGCAGTACACTGAAGTGGTGCAGAGAGTTTAACCTGATCGAAACCACTCCCATTATCGATGCCTACATTGACCGTATCGTCTCGCGTTCTGCATTCATCAAAGCAATAGAAATCGATCAAGCACTGCTGCAAAAGCAAGCGGAGTAAACTAAATAGTTCGTCTTGCTTTGCCAAAATGACGTTCATAAAACCTAGAGAAGGCTGACTTTTCAATCTGGCGGCCTTCTCACTTCAGTCCTGAGCGTGAGTGAATCCTGCAAATTCATCCATTTTCTTCGCTAAATCAAAGTCTTTTGCTGATAAGCCTGACACATCATGGCTGATTAGCTGTACATCGACTCGGTTATAGACATTTGACCATTCGGGATGGTGATCTTTTCTTTCCGCATACAGTGCGCACATAGTCATAAAGCCAAACGCTTGCTGGAAGTTTTTAAATACAAATGCTTTAGTCAACTTACCACCTTTAAGAACCCAATCATGCCCCGTGCCACAATTGAGTTCGATTAACTCTGCTTGAACGTCTTCTACTGTTAACTTTTGGTTCTTCATAGGTACTCCTTCTCAATACGATGGCAATCAATCTCTCTCGTTAAGGTTACTCCATGATTGTATTGCCGCCCATTCATGTCTTGCAGTGCCAAGGAAACTGCGAACTATTTCTTATCTATCCTAAATTGAAGTCAGTGCAAGGTTATTTAAATTAGACTAATCTAAATCAATCAATGTGAGGTTAGATGGCGAGATGATGATGGATAAAGGACTTGATGTAGACCTTCGACAGATGATTATCGTGATTGAAACAGCGGTCTCTCTGGTCGGTATGGACGATACTAATCATGGTAAACGGGTAGGCTTTATTGCCAGTCAGTTAGGCTATGAATTGGGCTTTAGTGAAGCGGATATTCGCTTTGCGTTCGAGTTTGGTTTGCTCCATGACTGCGGTGTATCGACCGAGTCCATGCATAATAATCTGGTCAATCAATTTAACTGGGATGGGGCGAACATCCACTGCGAAATTGGCTATCGCTTACTCAAAGACTTTGCCCCTTTGGCGAAGTTTGCCACCCCGATCCGCCATCATCACACTTCTTGGTCAGAGCTCAGTGAGTTGAACATTTCGGCTTACGACGCGCGTATGACCAATCTAATTTTCCTCGCCGATCGCATCGATGTGCAAGCCGCCGCCCACTACGGCAAAGACATTTTGCTGGTCAAAGATCAGATTGTTGCCGATATTTGTGCTCGGTCGGGCAGTTACTTTAACCCTGTCTTTATCGAAGCCTTTAAAGAAGTACAACGCTCAGAAGCCTTTTGGATCGCATTGGAAGATCGTCATATCACGCGCTACACATGGGAGATGGGACATGTTCCAAGTAGCCAGCGCCTGACCTTACCGCAAATCAAACACCTGTCTTTGATCCTCTCCTATGTAGTCGATCAAAAGAGTCCTTTCACCGCGCAACACTCGGTGCGTGTGGCCGATGTGGCACGCTTTCTAGCGCAGTCTTATGGTTTGTCTGAAGTTCAATGCGACAAGGTGGAAATCGCCGGTTTGCTGCACGACTTAGGCAAGTTGCATACGCCAGATAAGATTCTCGATAAGCCTGGCCCACTCGATCCCTCTGAACGGGCGATCATGAATCAGCACAGTTATGAAACCTATGAGATTCTACGCCATATTCCAGGGCTAGAAGAGATCGCCCGCTGGGCAGCTTTTCACCATGAAGGTATCAACGGCAAAGGCTATCCATTTCACCCTTCGGCTCGAGAACTAAGTGTCGAGGCGCGTATTATTGCGGTAGCCGATATTTTCCAAGCGTTAGTACAAAATCGCCCTTACCGTGCAGGTATCGATCTTTCAACGGCACTGTCTATGTTGAGTGATATGGCTGAGGAGGGGAAGCTGGATCGAGATATTGTCGGGCTAGCCACTAAGCTGGACAAACAATGTTACGAGATTGCCAAGGGGTCAGACCCGAATGGCAATCAGAACTTCATTCGTTTATTTGAGTGATGAGTGGATTCAGTCCACCTCTTTCTAGCTTTTCACCTTAACTCGAGCCAAGGCATTGATAGCGATTAATTTATGAAATGGCAAAATCGTATTTAAATACAGCTTGCCGGCTAGGTTGTGTGGATGAACCCAAGTAGCAAGATAAATTTGCCCCTGATAAGACATCACCGTAATTCTGAAATCCAGATGCTTGTCATTAAAACCAGCTATAAGTTCTTGATCATTAGAGAATTCTACAGGAAAAAAGCCTACTTTATCCTCAGCTTCTGGACCATCGCTCGACAACCCAAATGGCTTCGTAAGAACATTTCGAATATTCACGAGAAACCGAGCCCACAATGGAAAATTGGCAATAATTTCTGCGGCTTGGCGAGGGCTTAAAAGCGAGGCCACGCAATAACAATCCATAAAATCGTACTGGCCGACTCGCTCTAACAATACGCTGTGCAATGGCAGATTCGTTGCAGTGACCTTCTTCATTATTTCATCCCTCAACGTTGTTTTATATAAGCTGAAATGTACTGCGTATGCCTTGCTCACGAAGTGATATTAATGCTTGATAAATGTCGCTGTGGTACCAATTGATCGCACTTTCACGATCTGGAAATTCAATGATCGACTTATTACTGTAACCAGATTCTCCATGCAATACTTCGGTTTTGCCTTTAGCAAGAAAGCGGCCGCCGTACATGTCTAAAGTGACTTTCGCCTGCTTGCTATACTCCGCCAATTTCTCTTGATCAATCACAGTTGAATCAACAACAACAAAGCTAGTCATTATGTTATCTCCTAGGTTAATGGACTAACTCAGCTTATGTTTGTATCGCCTACTAAACAATAGACAGATAATTAACAGATTGTTTATCTAAGTAAACAATGTTGCACTGATGTCACCAGCCACACATGCTTAGAATAAAGTAAACCCCAGCAAAGCTGAGGTTTATTACTACCTGCACTCAAAGTGGCATGAGGCTCTTTTCAGTCATTATTAACGTTTTGAAACACGCCCCGTGACCATTTGCCTTATTAGGTTTCTAGGACCTTTCAAGCTAAATAAAACCACTGCCGAGACGTGAATAATGACCAAAGTAAATGTTGTGTTTGCAGCAACTTCATGAAATTCCTCGGCCCACTCTTCTCCCCAAAAGATCCCATCTAAACTCCAGCCGCTGAGCCCTGTAGCGATTAAGCCTATTAATAGCGCAAAAATCATCAAGGCCCCCACTGGGTTATGACCATCTTCTTCGAGCACTTTGCCTTTTTTCAAGGCCGACAAATGTTGCTTAACACCTAATGTGGTAGGAAGGAAATTTATAAAACGAGCATTACTTGATCCCAAAAAGCCCCAAACAATTCTTACTGCGACTGCACATAATATGTAGTAGCCTGCGAATTCATGCGGATCCGCGCCTTCTTCCAGAACAAAGTAGTTCAGCAAAAAAGCTGCGGCAACAGTCCAGTGAAACACTCGAATGATAGGATCCCAGATAATTCCGTTTACCATTATTGACCACCTCTATTCTTAGTCAATTAGTCGTCTATTTCTGTTTTAACTGCTTCGCCAGTCACTGGGTTAAAGTAAATTTCAACACGACGTTCTTTACTATCGTATCCATATATTTCATAACAATGACCACTGGTCTCTTTAAATTTTTTAATTCTATACCCTTGGTCCATAATGTGTTGCTTCATCATATCTTGAGACATCCAGGTACTACGGTCCGCCTCAGTACATGTCGGGCCCGCTACAGCAGAGCCAGCAACCGTCAAAGCAATAGCAGAAGATAACAGGATAGCTTTCATAAATTCTTTCCTCGATTGGTTAAAAACAAGGTTAGATTAGTCATGATTCCTTAAGTGACGCTTAAGAAGCGTGAATGATTTTTAATCGTTAAAAATATGTCGTCATCAACTTGATTGCCATATTTCAAACCAAGCAGCAGGACTTGGACTGAGCCAGTAGCCGACACCACACCCGATAAGAAATAATAACGAGGTCAGCGGCTGCCCCCAGTCAGTCAGTTTCATAGCGGTTCCAAAAGAGCGTTTTACTCGTAAGCCAGACAACTCAACACTGTAGAGTTCATCAAGGATCAGGTGAATAGTGGCACCAAGAAAGATAAAGCCACCAATGCCCCATGCCGTTTGCGCATTTAAGGTGAATACATGGTGAGCCATTGGCACTGCGACGGCGCTAAAAAGAAGGTTCGCCAATAGACTGTGTAATGTGCCACGATGGATGGTGAGTTTTTCAAAGCACCATTGCACGGGAAAGCGAATCACGAAGTAGCTGGCAATGGCAAGAGCCAACAAATGCCAGTAGATCATTTTATCGAACCACACGACGAGGCTAAGTCCTGCTACTAAAGTGGCAAAAAGACGAAATATGATCCGTATGGCAATCGACTCATCTGCATCAATGTCAGGTAACATGCCGCCTAAAATACCCGCTAATCCATACAAAATGGTGTCATTGATGTCAGCTAAGCCAAAGATAAAAGCGCTGACGGCCAGTGGTGTACTAATGACCGCAGCGACGGTAATATGGGTTTTAAAATCTGCCATGGGGCAAAAAATCTCTTCTTGTGGTGACGATAGATCAAAACTCAACACTAGCTTTTATAGATGCTATCAAGTGAGTGGGCGCATACTACATAAAAACTCTCAGAGTTAAAGAGTATCGCCTGATCCCTTTAAGATCCTTTACACGATTAATGGTATCCTTACGCAATTAAAGCCCTCATAAAATGGAACCGACGTTGACCAACAATGATATTTTGCGCCGCGTGCGCTACACCTTCGATTTTAAAGACAGCACTATGGTGGAGATTTTTGCTCTAGCCGATATGAGCATTAGTGCAGAACAAGTCAAAGCTTGGTTAAAGAAAGACGATATGGACGGCTTCGAGCCAATGGAAGACGTTGAGTTGGCATCGTTTCTAAACGGCTTGATTACGCTTAAACGTGGTGCTCGGGAAGGCGACAAGCCCGTGCCAGAAAGCCGCTTAAACAACAACATCATCCTGCAAAAGCTACGCATCGCTATGGCGTTTAAAGCGGAGGATATGTTGGAAGTGATGCGCCTTGCAGAGTTCAATATCAGCCCACATGAGCTCAGTGCATTTTTCCGCAAGCCCGACAATCGTCAATACCGAAAATGCAAAGACCAGATCCTGCGCTACTTCTTGTTAGGCTTACAGCTGCATATGCGCTCATCGAAAAAGTAACCAGCGCCACAGTCTTAATGCCAGTCATAACGGCACTTTTGACTTGGCTTTCCGTGGTTGATCAGATCTATGAACCAATACAAAGTCCCCTTTTATTGGTTTTTATCTCCGCAGTTCTTAACGATAGCTAGCGTCAAGGCGTGATATGATAAGCATATGTTTAGAACTCAAAGGAAATATCTGTGCTTGTACGCATTACCAGTCTTTTTGCCCTCCCCCTTTTATTGGTCGCTTGTGACTCGACCCCCAATCACTCGTTTGATGGCACGATGAAAACAGAAATGCCTTCCGCTATGGAAGCGCAGCCTTCAACACACACAACATCCGAGTCAGAAGATGACGGGCTACTGGCACAATTAAAGGCCGATGAAAAAGCTGCGGAGCAGGAACAAGCAGCGAAGGAGCAAGATAATCGACTTCGTGAAACAAAGTTTGAGCAGAATCTGACATTGAAAAAGTCAGTCGGCACCACAGTCTGTACTTGGCAAAACAGTGTCGGGAAGGTTCAAGAAATTGATCAAGGCCAAATTCAAGTAGCGGTGTATGGTCGTGCTATGTCGGCTACGAATGGGATTTTCTTTAGCTCTACCGAAGAAACTCCCGAGCTCACAAAACAAGAAGCTAACGTTTGGACTGATGGCCGTGATTGGGCTGTCTGCGATGTGAAATTATAATCTCAGTGCCAAGGTTCTCACTGGCTCACCAATGTAAATACCCTCGCTGTTTTCCTCTCTTCGTAGAACCATAAAAAAAAAACAATGGCCTGACCCTAGTAATAAAAGCGTTCACTGAATGATTAATGAACGCTTGGGCTGTCTTTTTTCACATAGTGAGTATACATGTTCGCGATTTGGAAAATCTCTTCGCAATAGCCCGTCGGCTGAGTAATGATTAACTCTTTACTACCTCTCGCTTTTAACTGCTTGTGAAGGTAAGCAATCATGCCTAATGCAGCCGAATCTAAATAACTCACACGACAACAATTCAGCTCTACTCTATCTGTCTGCGTCATAGCGCGATGAGACGCTTCAAAAAACCAAGCGTAATCATCATAAGTAAACTTCTCAGGCAAAGTGATTTCAATGGTATCGGTCATATAGGCTCTTCAATAAATCCGTTCTTATTCTTTGTTGTTTAAATAAAACAGTTTTAAAACAACACTCCTCTTTACTAACGTACTAACTGAAACCGTAGATGACTCATCAAGTCATTTGCTGAAGTTCTTCCTCAATTACCTGAATTATGAACAAAAATGAGACAGCCACGTAGCCCAAACCTATACCTAGAGAGTTTCCATACAGAGGCCAGAATAGACGGAGCTAAAAAAAGTACGTATTGTTTTATAAACAATCACTAAGAAAATAAATTAAGCGTTTAATAAAATGAACAATATAAAATTAGCCCCCCTTCTACTTATTTTCTCTGAAGTGGCATCGAAACGATCTTATACCGCTGCAGCAAAGAAGCTGGGGATTAGTAAGTCAGCCGTCAGCCAGCAGGTAAAACGCTTAGAAGCTGAACTTGATCAGCAACTGCTTATTCGAAGTACGAGAGGAGTTATATTGACCGCTGCTGGTGAAACTTTATTGAACCGTAGCGAGTTACTGGATGAGCAACTCAATATGGCCTTTGCCGAGTTAAAACAAACGAAAGAGCAACCCAGTGGGCGCTTCAAGGTCTCTGTGCCCCCTTTTTCTGAAAAAGAAATTGTTATGCCAGCCATTCGACAGCTGTGTATTGAGTTTCCTAAACTAACACCTGAAATCGTCGTGACGGGAAAATGGCAGGACTTGATCGAGCATGATCTTGATGCTGCGATTTTTGGTGGAGATTTAAAAGACTGTGATTATCGAGCCTTGTCCGTCAGTCGCGTATCAGAGGTGTTCTGCGCCTCTCCTCGTTACCTCGCTCAATTTGGCAGCCCAGCAACACTCGAGGAGTTAGCCACACATAAGTTTATTGGTACGGCATGGCATAGACCTCAAATCGATGTATTCGATAATCAAATGGCAAACAAACAGCTGATTTCTATTCCATACAGTACAAAAATAAACAGTCTCATCACTGGTGTAGAGGCCGCTTTATTGGATATGGGGATCGCACTGTTGCCAGAGTTTGTTGTGCAATCTCATGTTGAAAATGGTGGTTTGCAGCGTGTATTACCGGACTTCCGCGGTAAGGATTGGCATTTTTACTTCCTGCATCAATACAAAGGAGAGAAACCGCTGCACATTACACGGTTTTATCAGCTTTATCGCCACTACTTCCTGAAAGCATGTTCCGCAACGACGCAATGAAACAGATAAAAAAAAGCCGACTTTGTGACAAAGTCGGCCCAAAAGAGGGTTACTAATAACCCATTGCATTAAGCAGTTAATAAAACGCCTTCTCCTAGCAACTCATTCATTTGCGCTTCAATGTCAACATTCTGATAGAGTGTTTGCACTGAGTAGCAATATTGCTGGGTGAATGCCTCATTTTGAATTAGGTCACCAAAAACACTTTCTAATTTTAGGAACGACAAGCTGTCTGACTCTGTTTTAGAAGCGAATTGGTGCAGCTCATCCTTCATCTCATCCACAATATCCAGTGTATCGCCAAACTTGTTTATGCCTTTGTCTGAGTAGTAACACCAAGCAGCTAAAACGAGCGTTGCGAATTTGATGCCCCCGCCTTTAGCAAGGTTTTCCGCGATGGTTGGTATAAGAAATTTTGGCAGTTTGGACGAACTTTCTAGGCAAATTCGAGCCAGATTGTCTTTTATGTTCGGGTTCCCAAAACGTTCGATCAAAGTGCTTTTGTAGTCATCAAGGTCAATGCCGTCTACATGCTGCAAAATAGGAGTGGCTTCTTCATCCATAAAACGACGAACGTAAGTCGCAAAGAGTGGATCAGCAATACACCCATCAATCGTTTCGTGACCATGAATCGACCCTAGCAGCCCTAAGACAGAATGGCCTGCATTTAGAAGACGGATTTTCATCAACTCATAAGGTGTCACATCCGTGACAAATTGAGCCCCTACTGTTTCCCATGCTGGTCGGCCATTAGAGAAACTATCTTCGATAATCCATTGCGTAAATGGCTCACATGTCACAGGCCAGAGATCCTGCACACCCACTTCTTCAAGATCAGATATATCCTGTAGCGTTGTCACAGGTGTAATGCGGTCAACCATTGCATTAGGGAAACACACTTCCGCAGCAATCCACTTCGCTAACTCAGGATCTTGTTTCTCTGCGAAGGCAAGTAGCATTTTTCGTGTCATGTCACCATTGTGCTGAATGTTATCGCATGACTGAATCGTGAATGCAGGAATGCCCGCCGCACGACGCTTTCTCAAAGCCTCAGTTAAGAAGCCAAAGATCATTTTAGGCGTATCAGGATGCTCAAGATCGTACTGAACATCAGGATTTGAAAAATCAAATTCATTGGTAGCGGCATTGAAATTGTAACCACCTTCCGTAATCGTTAGGGAAACAATTTTGGTTTGCTCATGCGCCAACTTATCAGTCGCAGCATGAGGATCATCACAGGCCATGACAAAATCTACAATCGAACCAATTACTCGGTTTTCTTGGCGACCATCTGGGTGCTTAACCATCAATGTATATAAGTAGTCTTGTTGTTTAAGGATATCGCCAATCTTGCGATCTGCTTCGCGCAACCCCATGCCACAGATGCCCCACTCTGTAGACTGCGATAACGATAAAAACTCATCGGTATAAAATGCTTCATGAGATCGGTGAAAACCACCCACGCCAATATGGACAATGCCTGCCTGAAGCTGATTTCTGTCGTATTTAGGAACAACAACTGACTCAGGCAGGTTAGATAGGTTTTCTTGGTTCAGCGGAATAGTCGTAATCATGACAATATCTCTTAAAGGTCGTTCGTTAAGCTTGAAGCGCTTTTTTACGCTGCAAAGCCCAATAAGCAGCAATAAAGTAGATCAAGGTGCAAGCAAAGCCATAGGTATAAAATGTTGCGCGATTATCTAGATATGCCGCCATGTCTTGACTCTCAAACATAGTGTTGTAAGCCAGTACTAATGTAACAAGTAAACTTCCCCAAGAAGCCACTTTAAGGGCCTTAGAAAGCCAGCTCGTATCTTCTACCATTGGCGTCAACTCAGCCGCCTGTTGCTTGTGATAAGCCTTCACTACTTCAGCATCTTTTTGCATTTTTGCTTCTGCCTCTGGGTATTCCTGATCCGCGCCGTAGCGCTTCGCTAGAAGCGTGTAAACAATCATGGTGATAAACCATGTTGGTAGAAATAAGTAGTAGAACGACATGACATCCAGTGCGTTTAGGCCAAAACCAAAAATCAAACCAATGGCCCAAGATGCGACAGCTGGTGTGCTATGCGTTAAGTTTTGGTAACGTGCCCAGTAGCGAGTTAGCCCAATACGAGGGAAGACAAAATGCTCGACAAATACGATAGCCCCCACCGGAACCACTAATAGGCCTGCATAGGTCAAAATCGGCAGCATCTTAGTGAATACGAATGGAAAGCAGGCAATCACGACCGTGACCGCACCGACGGTTAGAGTGGTCGCTTTACGTGAGTACTGGGGAAACACTGCTTGAGCCGCAAGGCCTGCACGATACAAATTAGCATTGGCTGTCGTCCAACCAGCGATGATTACAATAACAAAGCCAGACAAGCCTAATGCTTGAAATGCCACATCACCTGGGTCCAATTGAATAATCGATTTCTGTACTAGGATTGCTGTACCTGCTCCCATGATGCCCGCAGAGACCCAAGCGATGAAGTGACCAAACAACATGCCAGCACTGGTTGATAATGCGTAGATTGGCTTTTTCGCATAACGAAGCAGCGCCATATCGATCAAGCCAAAATGTGTAATCGTATTCGCAGCCCAAGCAAACCCAATCACTTCAACTAGCCCAATACCTGGCTCACCATGAGCATTAATACCCGTCCATATAGATTCATTACCTATGGTGATGAAGTCTTTAAAACTATGCAAAACCGTTGTACCAAGCACGCTGTCCGATAATGCAGGCATCATAACCAGTGCGCCGGATGCAAACATCACGAATAGCCAAGGTCCACAGATGCCTGAAAACTCTGAAACCGCTTTGAAGCCATACATAGCAATAAATACAACTACGATGCCTACCGCCAATACCACCAAGACAAACCAGAAATCTGTTGGATACCAATTTAATTGAGCTGGAATATCAAATAAGAACCGAACTGCGGTACTCGACACCGTTATCATGGCGGCGGATATGACGGTAAAGATGATGACATTTGCCCAATTGTAGAGCTTAGTCATAGATTGACCGGTGATCTTCTCTAGGTAGGTATATAGACTCAAGCGAGTCTGAGTCGCAATTGGGGCAGTAATCAGAGTCCAGCTTAAAATAGCGAGAATATTACCGATTAACAAACCCAACAAAATGTCCATTGTTTTTGCGCCTAGGGCAACAAATGTAGCCCCAATCACGAACTCCGTTGCAGCGACATGTTCACCGGCATAAAGACCAAGAAAGTGTTTCCAACCATGCTGCTTATGTTTCGCTATAGGCAACTGTTCTTCGTCAACTCTGTCTAGTTTTTCAAAATTCATTGCTTATCTCATTATTCTTTTAATACGTATTATTGGAACCCATTCACCCACGACCCTCTGACAAATCGTTATGAGGTGACTTCCTAGAGAGGTGACA
Source organism: Marinomonas ostreistagni (assembly GCF_016461785.1). Lineage (GTDB taxonomy): Bacteria > Pseudomonadota > Gammaproteobacteria > Pseudomonadales > Marinomonadaceae > Marinomonas > Marinomonas ostreistagni_A. Next base: position 28,975 of record NZ_JAEMUH010000016.1, read on the forward strand.
AAGGCCTTTTCGATTAATAGAAAATGGCAGCATATCTAACGTATTTCGCTGGCAGATTAAGGTCTGTAGCAAACTGTTCTTTTTGTCACCAGATATTAGGGCAGGGAGTCTAAGAATTCGGGGGGGATTAAACAAATACTAGAAAAGGATAATATTGATACTATTTTGACAAAAATATTAAATCATTAAAATATTTTGTACTATTTTGATTATTTTTAAGTTTTTTAATACTTATTAGTACTTTTTAATACTTCGTAGATCAAAAAACACTCAAAGAAAACAAATTTGACATACTTGTCGGTGATACAATGCTGCAGCAAGTTTCCCCCCATATCAATGCGAAGCGGTATAACGCTTGGTAATCAAGAATACATCCTGTGACTGGGGGGCGGTTACAGATCAACCACCAAAGACCATTACATGGGTGTTTTTGATGGTAAGGAAGGCGAGAGAGGCTTTAAACAACTGGCGGTCTATCTAGTCCAAAATATGGATAGTGTTTATGGAGTTTGAGACGATCAATGAGTTTCTTACTGCCATTCCTTTTCGCGTAAGCCATCTCACTGTGATAAACCTCCATGATCAGCATCATCCCAAAGCTCTGTTTCATCTTCCCCTTGAGAGCATGATATTCAACGAACAGTAAACATTTTCCTCCCAAATCTTCTACGCTAGCAGGTACTTCGATGATGTCACAAGGGTTCACTTTATTCTGAATGCAGTAGGGAGCATAGACGTTCAAAATAGTTGAGATAGCCCCAAACTCTTTGATAAAACGATGCTTAGAAGCTTCGTCCATATCTGGATGCAACGATTCTCTGGTAAACATAACCAGTTCATACAAGGTAAAGACATCGTTCATAGGGAACAGCTCAGTGTAGTGAGTAAGCTGTTTCGTAGCGATGCCCGTCCCCATGATCCCATTTGGATAAAAGTGCTGGTCTACTAAACCTCCGTTTTCGAGAGAGTGAATAGCAAACCACGATGTGACAAACTCAGGGCCTAATATTGACTCCATTTGTCGGTCTTTGTCCTCATCGTTGATTAGGTTTTGATTTAATTTAGTGATGCTTTCTGTTTTGAAATCAAAGTCGAACTCGTAATAGTACTGCTCACCTTCGCGTTTTGTGTGTAGAGTTCCCGTTAGACCAGATAATTCGCCCGTGCCTGAGTCAGCGACCACGGTTTGTATATTGCTCTCCTCACCCAGATATAATGAGGCCGTTTCCTGTGTTACAAAACTCCCATAGCGCCCGCATACGTAGCCAGTTATATGCTCAAGCGCCACATAAGCTGCCGATCCTTCCGTTGGAGTATTAATACTCAGTAACTCGCAATGGCCAGTGGCAACCAGCTCACCTGAGTAGTCTTTCTCCACACCTAAACGGCGAAAAACCATGCCATGAGAACTCTTCAAATGGGATTCTTGAGGGAGTGCCTTCACTGTAAAAACACCTGAAATAATCATACTCCCCCTCTTAGAATCACTCTTTTACTCGACCAAATGATCATCAAAAACTCATCAGATAAACAAAGAATAAATGCTAATGCTGATTATATCTAAGCTTGAATCTGATTTATGTAGTAAAACGGTAGACCGTAATGACAGAACCTCTATGAACAGTACTATTGAGAGGTCAGCGCTTAATGTATGATCGACTCATTAAACAGTACTGCTCATTCAAAAATGCTCACAATAGGAAGGTGATTATGCGTGTTATTCAAAGTAAAGCGTTTAAAGCGGATAACGCTTGGGGTGCTCTAGACATTGCTAACATGAATGGCATCACTACTCGCCTTCATTGGACAGATCAGCCATATAAGTGGCACATCAACGATGGTGAAGAGGTATTTGTCGTACTCGATGGTGTGGTGGAAATGCGTTTTAAAGACGATGGTATGGAGCAATCGACTTTACTAAATGTCGGGGATATTTTCTATGCTTCAGTAGGTACTGAACACGTTGCCCACCCTGTCGGAGAAGCCCGTATACTCGTGATTGAGCAAGAAGGTAGCGTCTAAAACATGATGACATTTTACAAACAGTCCAGACACGGAAACATGGCAAAACGCCAAGGTATTGCAAAGGAGAAAAAAGCTATGCCTGCATTAAAACTACCACTTATATGTTTAACCACCGCCGTAATGTTAGTCACAACGGGGTGTTCCACAACAGAAACAAATCGAGTCGTGACATCAGAAACCGTGACGAGCTACAAGACAGATTATCAAGGCGTCAAAACAACGCTGGTCGTTGGTAATTTCCAAAACCGCTCATCATACATGCAAGGCCTTTTTTCAAGTGATACAGACCGTTTAGGCAATCAAGCTAAAACCATTCTTAAAACACACTTACAACAAACCAACCGTTTCAAAGTGGTTGACCGTGAGAATTTAAATATTCTAAAGCGTGAAGCAGAACTAAATGGCGTGAAACAAGTGCTAACTGGCGCGCGTTACACTTTAACAGGGGACGTCACCGAGTTTGGTCGCAAAGTCACTGGCGACAAACAGCTATTTGGCATCCTTGGATCAGGGAAAACGCAAACAGCCTATGCCAAAGTAAGTTTGAATATTGTGGATGTCATGACGGGAGAGATTGTTTACTCGACCCAAGCTGCAGGCGAATACGAACTCAGCAACCGTGAAGTAGTCGGATTTGGTTCAACTGCGAGCTACGATGCCACACTCAATGGTAAAGTCTTAAACTTCGCGATCACCGAAGCCGTTAACCATATCGTGCGTGATCTAGAAAACGGCACTTGGATTGTCCAATAAGATGCGAACATACTTTCCATCCCTAAATGCCTGCAAAGTCGCTGGGCTCATGATCGTGGTTGCCTTAACTGGCTGTTCGACACACCAGCCAACTTTTTACTGGGGTGACTACGAACAGCTGGTTTATAAAATGTACCTTGAGCCAGGCAGTGCGGACAGCACCATGCAAATTGCAGAGTTAGAAGAGACGATTCAAAAAGCTGATGCAAAAGGCCTACGCATTGCCCCAGGCATACATGCCCATTTAGGTTACATGTATACGCTAGAAGGCAACATGGCTCAGGCGAAAGCGGAGTTTTTAACCGAGAAAACACTGTTTCCTGAGTCAGCCGTGTTAATCGATGGTATGTTAAGCCGCCTTGAAGGAGCAAAAAATCCATGATGCAATGGCGAAAAATGCTATGGGGGCTGACTAGCTTACTGACGTTATTCCTAATGGGGTGTTCTACCACACCCTCTAGTTATAATTATGAGGCTCTGCTGGCGGCAAAGCCACGATCCATATTAGTCATTCCTCCAAGCAATCACTCTGTTGAAGTTCAAGCACCCTACACGTTTTTATCAACCATTAGTAAACCTCTTGGTGAAAAAGGCTATTACGTCTTCCCCGTTGCCGTCATTGAAACCTTTCTCAGGGAAAATGGTCTACCGACTCCAGAAGAAATGAATTTGGTACCGTTGGATAAGCTATACGAACACATTGGTGCAGACGCAGTCTTATATACCCAGATCAATGATTGGGGACAAAAATATAACATCTTGTCATCTGACACGGTTGTTGATGTGAGTATGCGCTTGGTCGATAGTAAAACCGGAGTACTGCTCTGGGATGCCCATGCCTCTGCCGTACAACGATCTGATTCAGGGGGTGGCGGCTTGTTAGGTAATGTCATCAATGCTGTGGCGACGCAGATCATTAATTCGATGAATGATCAAACGCCTGAATTGTCGAGAACCGCCAACCACATAGCCGTCAATCGTCTCAATTACGGATTGCTTGACGGCCCCTACGCTCTTCCTAAAGAGTAGTTGCATAACATAGCCAGGCCCCCAGTGCCTGGCTTACTCTCAAAAATAACGTCGCCACACAAAACATCAATGACAATTATTATCAATTGATATAGATTACTATTCTCAAAATAGAATTCAATCTATCATATAGGAATGATGATAATATGTCTGAGCAAAAATTAAACGATGCTATGCAGCAAATGCTTGCGGAGCAAACCCCTATTCTAGCTACCGTCATCAAAGAATCAGGTATGCCAAACATTGGCCCTAAACGTTCCCTGCGTGTATATGATGGTAACCATCTGATTTTTAACGAAAACACGGGTGGTCAGACATTAGATAACATTAAGCAAGGCTCTAAAATCGCCATTGCTGTCATTGATCGTCCAAACTTGGATGGCTATCGTTTTGTCGGTTCTCCAGAAGTGCATTACGACGGTGAGTACTTTGATAATGCCGTTCAGTATGCAGAAAACAACAGCATGAAAACACCTAAGTGCGCTGTGCTTATTAAAGTCGATGAAGTGTTTACACTAAAATCAGGTCCCACTGCAGGTCAAAAAATTGCCTAATCGAGTTATAGACTGAGTGACTTGAACACACATTCTAAGAGCTAGCGCTTCGGTCATCCATTACCACACGCTAGCTCAATGAGTGGGCTAGCGTTTATTCAGCTCTTTCTTTGACATTCAAACCGATCAAGAATTCTACGCCTTTTCCTTCTTCACTGAGGCATGTAATCGTGCCACCAAGGGCATTAGTCACAATATTGTAAGTGACATTTAAACCCAACCCTGTACCACCTTTACCACGGTTGGTCGTAAAGAAAGGATCAAATATCTTAGGTAAATTCACTTCAGTAATCCCTTTGCCATCATCTTGATAACGTATTTCAAGTGAACACCCTCCTAAATCACGCACTGCAATGGTGATATTTCCAGACTCTTTTTGATCAAACCCATGGGTGAGGGAGTTCATAATCAAATTCGTGAAAACTTGCGAAATAAGACCAGGATTAGTCGTCACATTAACATTATCAGGACACTCTATCGTCACACTGACACCGGCTTTTCGAACCATAGAACCAAGGCTATAAAGCACCTCTTCTAGATAGTCTTTGAGATTAATATCACGGTCTTCTTCACTGGTTTGGTCGACGGCTATTTGTTTGAAGCTTTTCACCAGCTGAGCGGTTCTATCGAGATTCTTTTTCACAATGTCAGCAATTTCTTGGCTACTGCTTAAGAACTCTTCTAAGTCTTGCTCTGTTAACTCACCATTTTGATAACGACGACTTAAATGTCGATGATCTTCTTCAAACTGCGTAATGCCGACTAACCCCACTCCCACTGGGGTATTTATTTCATGCGCTACACCTGCCACTAAAGACCCAAGACTCGCCATTTTTTCAGACTCAACCAGCTTATCTTGTGCTTGCTCTAAGTTCGCAATGGTTTTTTCCAATTCATTATTTGACTTATTTAACTGCTCATTTTGCTCAACGATTTGCAGCTCTAGTTCTTTTTGCTCATTGATATCTCGAGTAATGGAGTAAATGACTTCCTTACCATTTAAGGACAACATCCCCACAATTATTTCTGTCCAGAACTTTGTGCCATCGGTCTTTTGATGCTGCCACTCACATCGAGTACTGCCTTTGCCGTAAACGTCTTCTGAAGCCGCTTCAAACAGTTCCGTCGTTGGTCTTCCATCCGGTTGGAATTCAGGGGATAGCGCCACTGGATTTAACCCTATAACGTCTTCTTTTGCTTCGAAGCCCATCAACTTCAAAAACGCTTTATTACAGTCGAGGTATTTTTCTCCATCAAAAAATGTCAGGCCATCTTCTGATTCATTAAACAGTGTTTCAAACGTTAGCTTCTGCTCTGCAATTTCCAGTTCGAGCGCTTTTTTCTCTGAAATATCACGCGTTGTCGTAAAAAAGACTTCTTCACCATTTAACACAATCGTGGTGACGAGTATTTCTGTCCAAAACTCTGTGCCATCCGTTTTTTTATGCACCCACTCAAAGCCTGCTTGGCCGTTTTCAATAATTTCTGTATTGAGTGTGATGGCTTTATCAAATGAGGTGTTTCCGTCGGCTTGCAACTCTGGAGAAATCGCCAGCGGGCTTAGTCCAATAATGTCATCTTTGGAGTCAAACCCCATCATTCTGACAAAGGCTTTATTACAATCAAGATACTGCTTGCCATCGTAAATGGTCATACCATCTAGAGATTCTTCAAACAGCGTTTCAAAGGTTCTTTTCTGCTGCTCAAGTCGAAATTCTAAGTCCTTTTTCTCTGAGATGTCTCGAATCACTGCATAGATCGAATCCACTCCATTCAAGGTTACCTTGGTTAAAATCACTTCGGTCCAAAATTCAGTACCATCAACTTTTCTGTGCATCCACTCGAATCTGTTGTTAACTCCTTGAGCAAGCGCACCTTTTATTACCTCTTGAGCAGCATCTTTTGAGGTTCTTCCGTCTGGCTGGTATTTAGGTGAAACCTGCGATGGGTGAATACCAATCACATCCTCTTTTGAAGCGAATCCAAACATCTTCACAAAAGCTTTATTACAGTCGGTGTACTTTTGCCCATCGAAGACGCTAAGACCATCCAATGACTCATTAAATAAGGTTTCAAACGTTTCTTTTTGTTCTGCTATTTTAAGCTCTAGATCTTTCTTTTCTGTAATATCACGCCAGTTGGTGTAAACCACAACTTCACCATCCATGATCATTTTGGTGATGATCACTTCACACCAGAATGGCTCCCCTCTGACATTAGAGTGCAACCACTCAAACCGGACACTTCCTTCTTCATAACACTGATCAATGTATTTCATGCCTTTTTCAGCAGACAGTCGTCCGTCATGCTGAAATTCTGGAGAGAAATCGAACGGCGTTAAACCAATAAATTCATCACGTTTAGTGGCACCCACCAAGTCCAACATTGATTGATTGCAGTCGACAAAAATGCCTTCTTTAAAGATAGCTAGGCCATCTTTGGAGTCTCTAAAAACCGTTTCAAAACCACTGACAGGAGTTTGAACTTCGCTCATTGGTGCCTCAACTTTAATGTCTTCAAACCGAATCGATATTTAAATCAAGCTAGCAAAGAAAGAAGAAAATGCCACTACCTTATGTAAACGATGATTATTGGAGGGTACGACCTAAAATCAATTTGTATCATTGGCCTTTAATTAGAAGGTCACTATTTCAAATAGGCTTGTCACTAGACTTATGGCAGAATCAAAGGTGACTTCAACAGGTATAATCTCATTCTTATGCTTGTAAATAATCGCTCCTACAGTCTTGCGCTGGTTTTACTTGGAAGACAACATGGCACCTGATACCCAACCTGTTTTTTGGCGTGATCCAAGCATGAAGCAAATCGAATTACGCTACATCAAAGACGGTCACAATGTTCGCTATATACCTCATAGCCATGAACAATGGTCTCTTGGTGCGATCCTTGATGGCCATAGCTCATTCTTGTGCGGGGATCGTATTCATCAGGTTAGTCAAGGCGATTTGGTGATCATGAATGCTCATGAAGTACATGCCTGTAATCCGCAGTCAAACTCTCCTTGGTCATACTATATGCTGCATCTGGACTGTAACTGGTTAGGACAGTTGCTATTAAATAGTGGGCAGTCCCAGTCTTCTAGATGGAAGCCGACTCAACAAGACATCATTCAGCATCCAGAGATGTTTGAAAAAATTGTAGGCCTTTGTCAGATTTTAATGTCGAGTGTTTCCATTCCATCAAAGTCTCGCGCCTTACAGTCCACATTATTGGAGCTGTTTAATTTCTTAAAAAGTACCAAGGTAGCGCAAACCAATAAAATTCCGACCGCCTTGTCAGAAGTTGCCTATTATCTTATTGAGAACTCTCACTCAGAAGAGAGCATTGAAGAAGTAGCCATGAAGTTTGCAATGAGTTCAGGCTACCTCACTCGTCAGTTCAAACGGTATTACCAATTATCACCACACGCATTTCGTTTAAACCGTCGGATTCAACTGGGTCAAATTGCTCTTAAAAATGGCGTCTCGATAATCGATGTCGCTAGTCAATTTGGCTTTAGCGATCAAGCACATTTTCAACGTACGTTTAAAGAAAGAGTCGCTGCTACTCCTAAACAATATAAAGTAAATCGCTCATTCTCTTAATACAGAATCGCCACACAACTCAAAAGAAGACCTACCGCAAGTACTCGATTAAGTTGTCTAATGCGACTGGAGGTTGCCAACCACTCTCTCATCCACGCCCCAATCAGTACCCACACCATAAGCGACAGCCAACAGATAACCAAATATATGCCTGCGAATAGCCAAATCCCATAAACGTCAGTGGGTTCGGTATAAGCCGCTATGCCTGAAACCGACGCTAGCCAAGCTTTCGGATTAAGCCACTGCATTACGGCTCCAAGCCAAGGTGAAGGCTGGCGTTCTTGCTGGTCTGAGGACAACTCGCCTGAGTCGCGCCATAGTTGATAGCTAATGTATAAAAGAAAGACGACACCAGCCCATTTGAGATAGAACATCAGCGCAGGCATAACTTGAATCAGTTGCTGTAAGCCAAGGCCAATAAATAAAAAAAGCACAATGAAACCTAGGGTCGCACCGGTGACAAATTTTAAACCTACGAATACGCCATAACGAGCACCGCTACTGACGCCAACCAAATTGACCGGCCCAGGAGAAAGAGACGCTGCCAGCGCAAATAAGCTCATAGATATAAAAGTGGAAAGGATCATAAAAGACTCCATCGCTAATTAATAAAGCTTGGAGCATGGGCGGTTTAAAACGGAAAGTATTGAAGAATACTGACCTCAGTGACCGGTGTGATGGCTAATGCAAAACAACGCTATAATTTTGCAAGTTTTTACGTCATAAAGTGCTTAAGCTATTTGGCAAAGTCATTATAATGCGCTGTGATACCTCACTTCTTACGGTTACATTATCAAGGAACGTTATATGACCGCCTTATCGTTATTAAAAACCACTTCTGCTATCTCAACACTTTTACTCATTACGGCCTGCTCAACTTTCCAGAAGACGGGTGTTTTTGAACAAAATGAACTCAACCAACGCCAGATTGGCATGCACTTTACTCGCATGCTGCAGTCGGAAGATTGGTTAGCAAACGAATATCGCACTTACCTTAACAAAAAGGGTAATAAAGCGTTTGCTGTTTTTTGGAATGAGGCTGGACGCCCCATTGCAAGTGGCTTTGCAGATGACAAACTTTCGATCGACATTGCACGTAAAGAGGCACTCAGGCTATGTCAGGCTTACAGCCGGTCACAACGTGCCAACTGTCTGGTTGAAGATCAGGAAGGGACAAATCGCGCCCCCTTGAATCCAGCCGATTATCCCAAAGAAATCATTGCTTATCGTGACGTTGACCACTGGCAAGACTACTTATCGACCTCAGGACATAAAGCCATAGCAGGCAACCGTTCTGGAGTCCTAGGCGGCTCTGAAGGAGACACCAAGCAAGAAGCTGAGTTAAATGCCCTGTCACAATGCAAAATAAACACTCATGCTTCCATATCACACTGTTACATCATTGCATCGGAGTAACGTCAAAACCTTATGGCAAAACCTAAATCTAAAATGCTCCGCTGGCTCTGGTCCATTATCTGGAAGCTAGCCCTACTACTAGTATTGGTTTTGCTACTGTTTCGCTTCGTGCCACCTCCGACGTCAGCATTTATGTTGCAAAGTTCTTACCCCGTGCAACAGTCATGGGTAGTGATCGATGAGCTACCCAGTTACATGCCTCTCGCGGTGGTTGCTTCTGAGGATCAACGCTTCCCAAATCACTTTGGGGTCGACTTCACCGCTATCAGCAATGCACTGGAAGATTACAGCGATGGCGAAGGTCTGCGTGGCGCCAGCACTATTTCCCAACAGACCGCCAAGAACCTATTTCTCTGGCCTGGACGTAGCCTTATCCGTAAAGGCTTAGAAGCAGGGTTAGCGATCAGCTTGGAAGCCATCTGGGGTAAAAAGCGCATCCTTGAGGTGTATCTCAACATTGCTGAATTTGGCAAAGGCATTTACGGCGTAGAAGCCGCTAGCCAACATTACTATGGTCGCTCAGCACGTGATTTATCACCCAACCAAGCGGCTCGTTTAGCCGTATTACTGCCTAATCCACAGCAGCGAAATCCGAATCGACTCAGCGTCAACTTATTTGAAAGAGTGCAATGGATTGAGCGTCAAATGCGCCAATTAAGCGATGCTCATCTCAATGCAATACTTCACTAAAACTTCTTACAAAATAAACATTGATTGATCACTTTTTAATCCTATAATGCGCGTGCTTTTCATGGGAAAAGCACCGTCAATGGAAGCCAGAACAAGGCTGATCGCACTGCTCCAAACAACGGTTTTATATCGTTTTCGTATGCTCTACGATTGAGGAATAGTGATGAATGACCTACTCTGGATTGGTTTGTTGATTTTATTCGGCGCCTTGTTTGCCATGTCAGAAATTGGCATGGCTGCAGCACGTAAGATCAAACTACGTGTCATGCTAGAAGACGGTAATGAAAAAGCCGAATCGGTGCTTGCATTGCAGCAAAACCCTGGCGCGTTTTTCGCGATGATTCAAATCGCTCTGAACGCCATTTCCATCTTAGGCGGTATCGTCGGTGAACAAGCCCTAACGCCGTATATAAAAGACATGGTGGTCATGTTTTACCAAGGCCCCCTGCTCGACCAGATCAGCTTTATGCTGTCGTTCTTGGTGTTAACCTCGCTGTTTATTCTTTTTGCTGACTTGTTACCAAAGCGCTTGGCCATCATCATGCCAGAAGCGGTCGCCATCAAGATGGTCACGCCGATGCGCTGGATTACCTTTGTGTTAATGCCAATGGTGTTCTTGTTCAATGGTATTACCAACGCCATTTTGCGTTTATTTAACCTACCTACAAAACAAGAAGAGTTGGTCACAACAGAAGACATCGTCGCCATGATGGACGCCGGTGCAGAAGATGGCAGCCTACAAAAGCAAGAGTATCAATTAATCGGTAACGTATTTGAGCTGGACAGCTTGACCATCGGCAGTGCCATGACGCCCCGCGATCAAATTATCTATTTCGACGCAGAAGAAAGCAGCGCTGCAATCAGCCAGAAAATTATCGAGCATCCACACAATGACTTTCTGGTCTGTGATGGCAACCTCGACAAAATCCTAGGGGTCATCGAGTCTAAGGAAATCCTGCGTATGGTGCTTAAAGGCGAAACAGCTCGCATTTTACCCGACCAAATTGACAAGGATTTGTTCTATCTACCAGAAACCCTCACCCTTTCAGAGGCGTTAAATGCCTTCAAAGTCGCGCCTCAGCCCTTTGCCGTGGTGGTTAACGAATATGGCACCGTGGTGGGGTTAGTGACGGTAAAAGATTTATTAAGTAGCTTTATGGGCGACTTAATCACACCACAAGACGCCGAGCAGATCGTAAAGCGCGATGAAAACTCTTGGCTGATCGAAGGCTTAACGCCAATTATCGATGTCATGCGCAGTCTAGACATTGAAGAGTTCCCAGACCGTAATCAATACGAAACGTTAGCAGGATTTGTGATTTATAAATTAAAGCGCCTCCCAAAACGCACCGACGCTTTTGTTCACGAAGGTTATAAGTTTGAAGTACTCGATTTAGAAGGCGTGCGCGTCGAACAATTGCTGGTGACTAGAATTCCCTAGGAGCAAACCCATAAACGCTCACGCCACGGGTGCGAACGCTTGGATTAATTGCTGATATAAGCTCTGCTCACTTGGCAGTGATGCTAGATGGTCCGCTAAACAGGTATGAGCATCCGCTTTCACTTGCTCGTCAATGTGATTAAGTGCGTTGCTCAAATTGATCGGATAAATCAGTTGCTCAAGGTCTGCCTCGAGTAAGATGCAAGCCTGCGCCAAGACAATCTTTTCCCCTTGTTGTCCTAGCATGACGCGCTGTGCGGTTCCCACCACTTTTTGACCCTTAATATTAATATTGTAATCCCCATCACAATAGGAAAATGGCGTGGCATGGACTTCGGTTTCGATGCCAAGGGCCTTAAAAAAGCGCTGTAATGCAGCACAAAAACGTTTGTAGCTGTCTGAAATTGAATAAGGCTGATTTGTCTCCCAAACATACATATGCGACACGTTTAACACCCCCGCCACTTGCGGTACGGGGGCTCCTCCTGTTCTGCGTGACAATATTTGCCAACCCTTTTCATGCAACTGATCGATCAACTCAGGAGTGGCCAACCACTTCTTACTAGCAGGCAACACCACCGTTGGCTCAGGTGTTTGCCACAGCAACAAAGCTTGCTGCAACGTGTTTTGCTGAACCTTTTTTAACAGCTCACTTTCTTTTTCAAACGCACGCTCTACGGTGGTGTTAGGTAACTGAATAATGCGGTTTTTACGTTTTACCATAGTTAGTTCTGCCTTTCTAAAAACCTATGATGGCTGACCTATATCCCTTTTTAGGACATCCTACATCAGGATCGAGGACTCCTTTACTCTAAATTCCAGTGATTATGGTGACTCAATTTAACTACTATAGGAGCCACTAATGAAAATCCACCGTACGATCTCTACTGCCTGTCGCTACTTAACTTTGCTTTTGTTCGCGCAACTCGCTTCCGCTGTAGAACTAAATAATGCAGTAGGCATACAGCACCAAACTATTTTTAATGATTCATATCGGCCACTGGATATTACCATTTGGTATCCAACTTCGGCAGAGAAAGAAGCTACATTAACAGCCGATAATGCTGCATTCCAAGGCACACTAGCAGCTAAAAATGCTCCCCTGAAAGTGGGCAACTACCCGCTGATTCTATTATCCCATGGCTATCGCGGTCATTGGCGTAATTTGAACTGGTTGGCAGACCTTCTCGTCAAAAAAGGCTATCTGATTGCAGCTGTGGATCACCCTGGCACTTCTACATTTAATCATGATGCAGACATAGCGGCACAATGGTGGGAACGGCCAAAGGATATTTCTCGAACACTTGACTGGCTACAACATTCTGTATGGAGTTCATATATTAACTCCGAGCAGGTCAGTGCCATTGGTCACTCTCTAGGCGGTTGGACGGTGATGCTCCTCGCTGGCGCATCAGTGGACGCACACGCAATGCGAACCTTTTATAACAAGCACCCTAACCCTAGAATTGAAAGCGTAGCAAATGAAATGAAGTTGGATAACCCCGAACCAATGCTCGCAGGCCTTGAAGACTCGCGTATTAACAAAATCGTTAGTTTGGACCTCGGACTGGCACATTCATTTTCAGTCGCCAGCTTAAAGCAGATTTTGCCTTCGGTAATGGTACTAGGAGCAGGCATCGATATTGGGGATTTACCCGTAGATATTGAATCTGGCTTTATCGCGCGATCACTAGAGCTACCGACAAACCGCTACAAAATTTACCCAAAAGCGACGCATTTCAGTTTCATGCAGCTTTGTAAAGCAAATGCTTATGAACTTTTAGAAGCAGAAGAACAGGGGGATGGTATTGTTTGTTTAGATGGCGAAGGCGTCACCAGAGAGCAATTACACGATGAAATTTTCCAAGATATCAGCCATTTTTTAACGTCTGAAGAGTAATCATTTAGCCCCTTATTAGATTAAGGGGCTCGCGCCTTTCTTGTGATTAAATGCTAAAATCTCCACAAATTATTAGCTTATCTCCACTCTTCAATAGGCCTGCCATGACCGTTCTTTTAATGACTCCTCCAATGACTCAGTTGAATACCCCGTATCCTGCGACGGCGTATCTAACGGGCTTTTTGCGCTCCCGTGGCTACGAGGCAGTGCAGCGTGATCCAGCGATTGAGTTGTTCTTAGAGATGATGACGGCACAGGGCTTGGACATCATGCGTCAGCATGTGGAAGAGAACTTCGAGTCCTTCGATGACGATGAGCTACCGGATGCGATTTACACCTTCCTCGCCGAGTTTGATCGCTACCGTTTATGCGTTGAACCGGTAATTCGCTTCTTACAAGGCAAGGATTCTAGTCTTGCTATGCGCATTAACTCGCGCCGTTTTCTACCAGAAGGCCCAGCCTTTGATGTGATTGAGCAGATGGAGTCCGTGTCTGGCGATGTACTGAAAAGCGCCTTTGGTAACTTGGGCGTGCAGGACAAGGCTAAGTACTTAGCGACCTTATTTATCAATGACTTATCAGCCGTCATTACGCAAGGGGTCGATCCCTATTTTGAAGTGAGTCGTTACGGTGAGCGTTTGGCCGCAGCCAACCCAACCTTTGACGATCTGTACGATACCTTGATGGGGGAGCCGAGCTTTAGCTCAGAAATCCTTGAGCAATTGGTCGAAGCCTACCTTGAAGAAACTCAACCCAGCGTGATCGCGCTAACCGTGCCTTTCCCAGGCAATATGCTGGGAGCGCTGCGCATTGCACAAACCTGTAAAGAGATTAACCCTGATATCCCGATTGTGATGGGCGGCGGTTTTGTCAATACCGAACTGCGCGCGCTAAAAGACACCCGTGTGTTTGAGTTTGTTGATTTTATCTGTGTCGACGATGGCGAACGTCCGTTTATGACCTTGCTGGATTACTTTGATGGCAAGTGTGAAGTCGATGACTTAGTACGTACTTACTTCCTTGCTGAAGACCAAGACGGTGAGCCGTTCGTGTACTTCAACGACAACAAAGATCTAAAAGACATTCCGCAAACGGAAGTCGGTGCGCCAGTGTACGATGGTTTGCCACTGACGGAATATTTGTCTTTGTGTGAAATGCTCAACCCGATGCACCGTATTTGGAGTGATGGCCGCTGGAACAAGCTGACTATCGCCCATGGCTGCTACTGGAAGAAATGTAGCTTCTGTGATGTGAGCTTGGATTACATCGAACGCTACGACTATGCTGGTGCCGATATCTTGGTCGATCGTATCGAACAATTGATCGAAGAAACCGGTCAGACCGGCTTCCACTTTGTCGATGAAGCGGCGCCACCTAAAGCGCTGTTTGCTCTAGCGGAACGCTTAATCGAGCGTGGTGTGATCATCAGCTGGTGGGGCAATATTCGCTTTGAGAAAACCTTCACCCCAGAGAAATGCCAACTCCTAGCGGACTCTGGCTGCATCGCCGTTAGTGGAGGCTTGGAAGTCGCCTCGGATCGTCTACTGAAACTGATGAAAAAAGGCGTTAGCGTCGAGCAAGTGGCCCGCGTCACCAAAGGCTTCAGTGATGCCGGCATATTGGTGCATGCCTACCTGATGTACGGCTTCCCCACACAAACCGAGCAAGAGACTGTTGATGCGCTAGAAATGGTGCGCCAGATGATGTCCCACGGTTGTTTCCAATCGGCTTACTGGCATCGCTTCGCCGCCACCATTCACAGCCCTATTGGTATCAACCCAGAAGAGTATGGCATTACCTTGGCTGAACGCCCTGAAACCCTATTCGCCGAAAACGATGTGGACTTTTTCGACCCCACTGGCACCGACCATGACATGCTCGGCAATGGTTTACGCAAAGCCCTGTACAACTACATGCATGGCATTGGCTTTGATCAGCCTATGAGCTTCTGGTTTGATCAATCAGTGGCACGACCCACGGTGAAAAAAGATCTGATCAGCAAAGCCTTTAGTAACCTGATTGCTAGCAGCTAATACTTCTTCTCCTAGACAAACGTTCCACTCAGTGGAACGTTTTATACTTTCCCATTTACCTTTTCTAACTTGATCGCAATCATAAACAGGCAGTTCAGCGACTGCGCTGTGTATGGCCGTACTCAGATGTCTTCCCAATAAAAATAACAGAGTGGACTCAGACGATGATCAAACAACTCTCTCAATGCACCCTTTTATCCCTTGGTTTGGTGGCGTTGCCGGTACTGGCAAAAACCCAAGTCATTACCCTAGGCACAGGAACACCGGTAACCAATCCTGAGCGCGTTGGCTCGGCTACTGCCGTGGTGTACAACGATAAAGCCTACCTGTTTGATATTGGTCCCGGCGCGGTGCACCGTACCATCCAAGCGGCCGCTAATGGCTTTCCGCAACTGCATCCGACCAAGATCGAAAACCTCTTCATCACTCACTTACACAGTGACCACATTTTAGATTATGGGGAGCTGGCATCCACCCTGTGGTGGCGTCGTGATAACCAGATTTCAGTGTTTGGCCCAAAAGGCATTCAAGCCATGACCGATGGCTATTATGAGATGCTACAAGTCGACTTAGATTTACGATTGCATGGTTTACAGCCAATAAAAGATCCCGAGCTGTATAAAACCAAAGTAACCGAGTATGAACACGGCGGTTGGGTCTTTAAAGATGGCGATGTCACCATCGAAGCGTTTGATGTGCCCCATGGCGATATTGAACCAGCCTTCGGCTATAAGATCACCACTCCGGATAAAAGCATCGTAATTTCCGGCGATACTGGCTACAGCGAGAAGCTGATTGAGATGGCAAAGGGGGTCGATATTCTGGTCCATGAAGTCATCAATGATGAAGCCTTGAAAAAGGTCTCGCCAGCGTGGCAGAACTATCATTCCCAAGCGCATACTCCCGCAGCAGAGTTAGCAAAAGTCGCCAAGGCTGCTCAGCCCGGTCTACTGGTGCTGACCCACTTACTGTTCTATGCTGAGCCAGTGCAATCCACTGCGGATCAAGTTCGTCAGCACTATGATGGTAAAGTTGTGCTAGCCAACGACTTGGATGTATTTGAATAATTTGCGAGCGTAACATATGACCCTAGCCCTTGACCGTGGCATCCAAATCTTAGCAGAGCTGGGTAATGCTCAAGGGCTAACCCTGTCGGAAGTATCGCAACGTACAGGGATTCCGAAAAGCACCACCCATCGCTTATTAAAACGTCTGACTGAACAGCACCTTGTGAGACAAAACCTGCTTGATCAACGTTACCGGAGCAATGTGCTATTACCGCAGCAGACAGAAGTGCATATTCCCCCAGCTGATCAGCCATTAATTGAAATCATTTGTCAGCATGCCGAAGCCCTTACCGATCAAGTCTTGTGGCCTTCTGATATTTTTATCCCAATTGATAATAAGTTGTTTCTGGTGGAAAGCACGCGCGCGATCACGAGACTTCACATTAATCATTGTCGTATTCAAACTGAGGTCAGTATGCTTCGTTCGGCAGCAGGTCGCGTTCTACTGGCATACTGTAATGAGAGTGATCGTGAACGTTATCTAGACACCATTTGGACAAATTCACCTTCTAACACTCAACAACAGTTTTACGAAACTTGGCCATCTTTGCACAAACAAATTCTTCAACAAGGGTTCGCATACCGCTCACCTTCTTATTTTGGTGAGCGAGGGGTCAATGATGGCCTTAGGGCCATTGCCGTTCCAATTATGTCCGACAGTAAGGTTAGAGCTTGTATTAACCTAGTCTGGCCTAACGTCTTTGCTGATGAAAAGACATTCGCTAACAATTATGCCGCTCTTTTAAAGCACACTGCCGCAAACATTAGCAATCATCTAAAAACTATAAACAGAGGATTCTAACTATTTATTTTTGCGCATGTGCTACGCTTTAAAATAAATAATTCAAATAAAAACAATAGGATGGTGCTATGCAGTCGAGTGATTTTCATACCATTGTGTTGTTAGCCATCGCGCTTTCACTGGGTTTACTGATTGGTGTTGAACGGGGCTTTAAGTATCGAGATCAAAAAGAAGGTTCTCGTATTGCTGGACTTCGCACTTACGGCCTGATTTCGTTACTCGGTGCAGTATCCGCCATGATCGCCAACCAACTTGGCGCTTTCCTTTTGGGGGTGTTCTTCATTGGCTTGGCCATCGCCCTAACCGCATCTTACGTGGTCAACAGTACCCGCGACCGAGCTTCGCTGACTTCCCTAATCGCATCTTTATTAGCCTTTAGTTTTGGCGCCATGGTCATGATTGGTTACGTAGTCGAAGCGGCTTCACTCGCTGTGATCACCACCTTGTTACTTAGCTTAAAAGGCGAAATGCACCGCTGGCTGTGGTTGATCGAAAAGAAAGAGCTCTGGGCGGCACTTGAGCTGCTGATCATTTCTGTCGTGATCTTATCCGTTATTCCAAATGAAGATATGGGGCCCTGGCAAGCACTGAACCCTTATGAAATCTGGTGGATGGTAGTGCTGATCTCCAGCATCTCATTTGTCAGTTACTTTGCTATGAAGTTCGCTGGGGCGAAAAAAGGCATCATGGCCACAGCATTGTTTGCGGGCTTTGCCTCTTCCACAGCGTTAACACTGCAGTTCTCACGTATGGCGAAGCAAGTGCCCCAAGCCTCACCACTGTTAGCAGCAGGCGTTCTGTTTGCCTGCGGCACCATGTACCCGCGAGTGTTGCTGGTCGCTAGCGTGATCAACCCCGACTTGCTGCAACCCCTTGCAGTGCCGACGTTAACGATGGCCATTTTGACCTATTTACCAGCGCTGTGGTTCTGGTACCAAGGCAATCAAAGTGTGCCTGAAAACGTCGCCCCGCCCGCTTCGCCATTGTCGCTTTGGTCAGCGTTAGCCTTTGGCGCACTGCTGACAGGTATTCTGTTGCTTAGCGCAGGATTACAAGCCACTTTAGGAGATGCCGGAGTGCTGTTATTAGCCGCAGCATCAGGCGTGGCAGATGTGGACCCAATCAACCTTTCTCTCTCGGGCATGAGCCGTGAAGGGCTAAGTTTGGATACAGCGGTATTGGGTATCGTAATCGCCGCAGGTGTGAACGGTATTTTGAAAGCTGGCTTAGTCAGTGGCATTGGCGGAAAAATAATGGGCATGAAAGCCAGCATTCCTTTGATCGTGGCCAGCATAGTTGGTTTATTACTGGCCACTTATGCTTGAGTAAATGGGACTAAGCCTGTTCAAAGCCTTCTAACACATTAACCACATTAGTGCCCAGCGCTTCGGTCGCATAACCACCTTCCATAATAAACGCGGTGGGCAGGTTAAGGCTTGCAAGCTGCTGTCCGACTTGGAAATAATCGTCACTTTTAATGGTGAATTTAGAAATCGGATCGTCTTCAAACGTATCCAAGCCAAGGGATATCACCAATGCATCGGCTTGGAAGTCTCGAATCTGCTCACTTGCTTTCTCCAAAGTGGATAACCACTGGGCAAAAGTCGTTCCGATCGGCAATGGAAAGTTCACGTTATAACCTTGACCCGCCCCTTCGCCAGTCTCATCCGCATGCCCCAGATAGAAAGGGTATTCGGTTTTTGGATCGCCATGAATACTGATGAATAATACATCGTCACGATCATAAAATAGGCTCTGGGTACCGTTGCCGTGGTGATAATCAATGTCTAGCACCACCACTTTTTTCATGCCTTGATCCAATAAGGCTTGGGCTGCCAGCGCGGCATTATTAAGAAAACAGTAGCCGCCCATAAAATCTCGACCAGCATGATGGCCCGGTGGTCGGCTGGCACTGAATACTGACGAATGGCCAGCCAACAGATAATTAGCAGCACTCACAGCAGCATCGGCCCCAGACTTAGCAGCACGCCATGTGCCCGCCGCTAATGGCGTGCCATTGTCCATCGAATAGAGTCCAAGCTTAGCGATGAAATTATCCGGCACGATATCGTCACGTAAGGTGCGCGTTGGCCAAACCGATGGAAAGGGTTGCAGCTCATGGTTTTTCTCATCCAATGCTACCCATTCCTGCCAAGCGTGGGTAATGAAAGACACGTAAGCAGGGTCATGAATTTTAGCGATCACCGATGATGCATCCGCCTGTGGCAATACACACTCGTGCCCCCTTGCCTGCAAGGCCGCCACAATGTTGTCTAAGCGCTCAACTGACTCAAAGCAAGGGACTTTCTCCCCCCGAAAGTACTCGTATTGAGGGTTATGATCACGGTAAGCATCGGATAAAAAACACAGCATGAAATGTTCCTTTTCATCTTAAGCAACAGAGCGTTTCCAAATCCTTGGTCGGAAATCAGCCCTTTGCCTTTATAAATTCAATTAGAGCAATCAAAATATCATTTAGTCGCAATGAAAGGAGCCCCCTATGAGCGCATTTACTCCCAAATTATATTTAAAGAACAATTGCCCTTTTTGCTTTAAGGTCATTATGTTTCTTACAGAAACACAACAAATGGATCAGGTAGAGATTATCAGTATCGACGGCAACAACGACGATGAAATGAACCACTATCGTCAAACATTAGAAGCCTTAACCAATACGAAAGCATCCTTCCCAACCGCAGAGTTAACAGAAAACGAACACATAACCGATTCCGATGCAATTGTGTCATTCTTTGCAGAAAAAGCAGGGATCGAAACAAGTCAAGCCAAAGGCTACCAGTTTTACCTAAATGGCTTATTTCCAACCTATATTGCCCGCTTTAAAGAATTAAAAGCTCTGAAGGAGAAACTAGAGGCCTAGCACCTATAGCAGTCAAGCCAATGTTTGCAGGACAACTCAGCCTACCACATCACAGATATTGAACAGTTGCTTGGAACTAAAAGACATGTTTAATTTCAAAGTAAGCAGCACAACACCAAATTGTGCTGCTTTTCTGGCTAAGAAATTAGCTAGAGAACAGTTGGCTTAGTACACTTGCAGCCGTACTTTCATTGGCACTTGACTGAATATCCGTATACATATTCAGAGCAGCCATTGCCGAACTGTTAGCAGAAGGTGGTGGAGGCGGTGGCATATTGCCGCTTTTATCTTCTTCTGCAACTTGCGTAATGAACTCTTCTACGGACATCCCCGCCTCTTCCGCCATAGCAACTACAGCATCAGGAGCACTTTCCGCTAGGGTTTCCGCATCAAATTCACCACTTTCCATCGCCTCAATCAGCGTCTCACGGTAAGCATCAGCCTCTTCAAGTTCGTCTTCTGTTAAAGACAACGCACTTTCAGATGGAGGCATACCTCCAGGCGGAGGTGGTGGTGCTTGTTCCGCCATCGAAGCGATCTCATCAACCAGCTCTTCTAAGTCCATTCCAGTTTCATCAGCCAGTGCTACCAGTGAATCTGGCGCAGAAGCAGCTAGTTCTTCCGCATCATATTCACCACTCTCGATGGCTTCAAAAATACTGTCTCGAAAGCTGTCGGCTTCGGTTTTTTCTTCTTCACTCATTGAAGAAAATGCCGACAACAGCTGTCCAATATTACTCACACTGACATCGGTACTGGTACTTTCTGTGGCAGTAGTAGAAGTACTACTGGACACAGTTGATGAGTACTGACTAGTGAGACTGGATAGGTCAAAGACAGAGCTACTACTATTAACTTGCATAGATAGTCTCCTTTTCTAATTTGGCAACCAGACCATTGATTGCCAAATTAGTAAGAGCAATTCTCATGCACACTTTTCGCTTTCTAAGCGCCACAAATGTAAGCTTTACGTAAAAATAGTGGACAAAATCAACCAAAAACCACACTAAATTAGATTTACCTAATTTAACGTGGGGTAAATTCCCACTATTTTTTAGTGTGAATAAAAAAGGGGTGGCAATTGCTTGCCGCCCCTCCTAAAAGCTTTACGAGTGCGTATTAATTCATAAATGGATAGTCTGTGTAGCCTTCTGCACCATCGGTATAAAACGTTTCTGGGTTCGGCTCGTTAAAACCGGCCCCAGCTTGAATACGCTCAACGAAATCAGGGTTGGCCAGTAACAAGGTACCAAATGCTACACTGTCCGCTTTCTCCGCTTGAAGCACTTGGTTCGCTTCATCAGGCGTATAGCCCATATTGACCATTAGGTGACCTTGGTAGGCTGAACGAGCAACCGATACTACGTCTGCATGCTGTTGGTCGAAAAAGTCTGCTCGCATCAAATGCAAGTACGCCAAGTCGTATTCATTGAGCATAGAGGCCAAGTATTTTGTCAGCGCCACTGGGTCGCTATCGCGCATATCATTGAAGCTATTTAGAGGTGACAAACGCACACCGACGCGCCCTGAACCAAATACGGACGTCACTTCATCCAATATCTGCTTCAAGAAGCGACTTCGGTTTTCAACAGAACCACCGTACTCATCCTGGCGCTTATTAGAGCCGTCACGCAAAAATTGGTCGATCAGATAGCCATTCGCGGCATGAATCTCTATGCCGTCAAAGCCCGCTGCTTTGGCATTCTCAGCACCACGACGAAAATCTTTTACGATCTCTTGGATCTCAGCCTGTGTCAGCTCGCGAGGAACCGTGTAAGGCTGCTTACCTTCAGGCGTATGAGTTTCACCTTGAATAGC
Source organism: Marinomonas ostreistagni (assembly GCF_016461785.1). Taxonomy (GTDB): domain Bacteria; phylum Pseudomonadota; class Gammaproteobacteria; order Pseudomonadales; family Marinomonadaceae; genus Marinomonas; species Marinomonas ostreistagni_A. The sequence continues at coordinate 50,986 of NZ_JAEMUH010000016.1, forward strand.
AATTGCGCTGGATGAAACGGCATCCTTATGATCATTTAATAGCGGATGTGCTGCACGTCCAGCATGCCAAATCTGCATAAAGATTCGGCCTCCAGCTTTGTGCACTGCTTCAGTTGTCAACTTCCAGCCTTCTACTTGCTCTGCAGAGTACACACCAGGATCGTTGCCAAACGATGACGTACCTTCTGACACCATCGTACATTCGGTAATTAATAACCCTGTACTAGCGCGCTGAGCATAGTACTCTGCCATTAGAGCATTCGGTTGATGATTGATCGCACGAGTACGAGTCAGAGGTGCCATGATGACTCGGTTCGGGAGCGATAATTCACCTAGCTGAACAGGTTGAAACAACGCGGATTCTGATTGAGACATGTCTTTCTCCCATAAAATTTTATCTTGATGCCTCATAGATACGAGCAACACATGATCAATTCAATGGCAGACATATTCTTTACGAATTTGAATCGCTTTCAGGCCACAGTTGCTTTTGACCCGTTAAGAAAAACCAAATAAACGTGCAGCATTACGCCAGAAATACTTTTCACGCACATTTGGATCGGGTTTCAGCAAGCATCAACAGCGTGCCATAGTCCATGCGCTGTGGTGCAAGCAAAAATGGCCAATCCGATCCCCATAGCACTCGGTCCTCACCAAACGCTGCGAATAACGCGTCTACATAAGGTTTGGTATCGTCAAATGGAAAACCTTGCTTTGAAAACTTTGCCATCCCAGACAATTTAATTGCATGTTGTGCCTGTTGGCCCAGCGATAACAATGCTTGGAATGCTGCTGAATCTAAACCCTGCTCCAGCTCTGGACGGCCACAGTGATCAATCACCACTTGCGCTGGGGTGCTTTTCAAAATATCAACAAAGCTTAGTATCTGATCTCCTTGCAACTGTATCTGCGCCAGCAAACCATGTTCGTGCAAACGTGACATCAAAGACGAAGCATGACCGAAGTGCTCTTTGCCGTAGAAAGCCACATTGAACGTTACTCCTACTATTCCAGACTGTTTAAATAACTGCAGTGTTTCATCTGTGACATTCTTGGACACCACGGCCATACCTTTCAACCGACCATTAGAGCGTTCAATGGCATCCAGCAAGGCTTGGTTATCGTCTTCACCGTACCCAGAATTAGGACCAACCACCAAAGCATGTGAGACGCGGTAAGCGTCTAATACCTGTAAAAAATACTTCGCTGGGCTAATTTCATGGCCAGTTGGATGATAGCGATCTGGCTGGTAGGGAAAGTTTTCAGGGTCAAAAACATGATTATGACAATCAATTTTACGCTCTAACAACACAGACATAATAAAACCTTTATTTGCATAACAAAGAGACTGTGCAGTGTGCTTGAGCTGCAGTATCAGTTCTAGTGCTAAAGCGCTTTTCGAATCCGCTGCCGGATTTTTGGATCACCGAACTTCGGAAGGGGACACCCCAAAGGCTTGTTTAAAGGACTTACTGAAGTGCGCTTGATCGTAAAAGCCAACCTGCTGAGCTACCTCAGTGCCGGGAACATTGGACTTCAGAAGCTTCATAGCTTGCTCCAAACGCAATCGTGTCAGCCACGCATAAGGCGTAATACCGGTGGTGGCTTTAAAGTGACGCTGAAATTGCGTCGAACTTAAATCGCACAGAGCTGCTAGCTCTACTAAATGGATCGACTCAGATAGATGCGCCAACAAAAACGCTTTCAAGGTTTGCAAGGTAGAGCGCCCAAGTCGAGATGGCGGCAACGGTTTGAGCACACTGTAGCGTTGAATCAATGGTTCAAAGCTGTCGTAAGGTAAGCAGTCCTGCGCCAGTTGGCTGAGTGAGTTCTGACGCAATAGTTGGTGTGCATTGTCTAGGAATTGAAACACTTGGGCATCACGAATAACAGGCTGTTTAAAGCTAAGGCAGGATGGCGTTTGCGAGGTCTGCACATAACGTTCAAACCAATAAGGCTCAATGGCAAAAACTTGTGCTTTATAACCCAGCTCGTTAACTGAACAACCATCATGAAGTTCATCCGGAGGCATAATCACCAAGTCGCCGCGCCCTACTTGAAAGCGCTCACCTTGATAAGTGAAACTCTGCTGTCCACCTAGGATCAAGCCAATGTGGTAATCCAAGTGATAGTGACGTTTAAACTCAAACGACTGATATTGACCTTCAATAAGACTGACCGACTGGTCGGCCGTACTAAAATACTGAACTTGATCCATTACACCCATCCGTTGCCGAACGTTTAGCATAGCGAGAGTCCTCAACCATAGCGAAAACCATCCATGATTGCTTGTAGAAAAATGGCACTAATGCACTCATAAGCGCTTCAATGTTTGTAAGTCCGCTGGTTGATCCTTTTGAAATCAGGCACACTTTCTTTTTTTAAATAGTAGTGTTCTGGTTATGCAACGTTATCTTTCTCTTATGCTATTGCTTAGTCTGCTGACGGGCTGCTCTGTCTTTAAGCCACAGCCGCGAAACACCTTCATGGAAGAAATGGTTGCCTCACCATCTCATAAGCTCAGCGAGCGCATTATCCCTCTCAGCGAGCCTTTGTTGGGACTGCCCTATGTAGATGGCGGTTTAGGGGAAGGTTCTTTTGGTAAATTTGACCGCGATCCATTATCTCGCTTTGACCTGTTTGATTGCACAACGTTTGTCGAAACTGTCCTCGCTGGTGCCATGTCCTATTCACCTACTGAGTTTGAACGCAACTTGATTAAGCTTCGCTATCAACATGGCAACGTCGACTTTACTACGCGTAACCATTTCGCCAGCGCCGATTGGATCCCCAACAACCAATGGGCTTTACGGGATATTACGCTAGACATCGCACAAGACCGTACAGCATTTGCAGAGACCTTGATTGATAAACCAGCTTGGTATCAGGCAATGCAAGAGGATCGACTGCAAGGCTTACCCGATTCAATCGATAAAATAGATCAGCTTAAAACACTGCGTGAGGCTGGTAAAAAGCTACCTAAAATCTATGTACGTACACCTTACGTACCTCTAACGTTACTGAATCAACCCGCCGTGTTAGACCGCATTCCCTCTGGCAGCGTCATTAATATGGTGCGGCCTAATTACGATGTCACCCAATGGATTGGGACTCACCTTAATATTACGCATCAGGCCTTTGCTATCCGAAAGCAGGGCAAACTGTTTTTACGTCACGCCAGCTTACGTTATAAAAAGGTCGTTGATGAAGACTTTATAGAATACTTTTCCCAGTACGATGAAACATCTACGTTGAAGGGTTTCAATGTGCAGCAACCCATAGAACGAGCACTGGTGGCGGAGCATTAAAAAAGCGCTGCCTCAATAACCATTGAAACAGCGCTTTTACCTTTCAGAGAAAATGATTTAGTGCATGATGCCATTTTGCAGCATACGCATTTCATCATGACACTCTTTCATGCGAGTGTAGACACGGCGTAAAGTGGCTTCGCAATCTGCTGGTTGTTCTCTATTCAGTGCCGTATCGATTTCATTCAATACCTTGTCTTCCACTTCCTCAAGCTGGCTCACATAAGTTTCCGTGGATGAGGAAGACATCTTGTCGACTAAATTTGAGTAAGCTTTGCGGGCTTGAGTCATGGTATCTGAACCATTTTCTAATGCACCCGTTTCCGCCACGGCGAATTTCTGTAACTCGAACACTGCCTCTTCCTTGGCATCAATCATTCGGTTAAAGAAGCCAGTGTATTCTGGCTGATCAATTTTGCTTTTCGCTTCTTGATAAAACTCAATGCCGCTGTTCATAACTTTAATGATGTCGGCGATATGATGAACCTCAGTTGTTTGCGCTTGCATAACGTTCTCCTTGGTTACTTAAGTGAATCAAGCAGCACTCAATAAGTGCCTGCATGTGATTATTAAACTGGGAGAAAGAAGTACTGTTTTCAAGCCAATCGGCGGGATTGCACGACTCCTACACGGTTGTTTCAAGGTTTAGACAAAGGCTTGATTAAATAAGCCTCGCCATCAGCCCAACACCATCCAATAAGAACTGCCCAGCTAACAAAAGCATTAAAAACGCCATCAAACGTTGTACCCATGACATAACAGAGGGGTTGAGTACTAGCTGTTTTAATTGTTTACCCGCAAGAAAATAAGACGCTGGAGCACCGCCAGCCATCAGACCTAGCAACACCGACACCCAAAACACATTGATGCCTTCAATGTGAGCATTAGGGAATTGCACCGTCACCACTGGTAATACGACAATCATCGCCTTAGGGTTGGTCAGTTGCATAATAAGACCCGAGACAAACGTCATATCATGATTGGCGTTGGCCGCCTGTTGTGGACGATAGCTGGCGATCAGTAGCTTGAGAGCTAAATACGCGATATACAGGCCACCTAAACTGGCCGCGACACCTTGCATGATAGGCGTCACCATCGCACCACCAATGTAGCCCACCAATAGGAACAGAGTGCACATCGCTAAGGCAACACCACCACAGAAACGTAATGTCTGCCAGCCATAGTGGCTTACCCCAGAAAACAGTGACAGCATATTGACTGGGCCAGGGGAGTACATCATCACCAGTGCAAACAGTAGAATTTCAAGCATAGGATACCCTCCAACGGGCTATGTCAGATTCAAGAGATAAACGGAAAAGTGGGCGCTAAGGAATCAGAATTAACTGCTGATACTGACGCGGGGTAATGCCAAATACTGGCTTAAAGCGACGATTAAAATGGCTTAAATCGTTAAAGCCTAAGCGATTAGCGATGTCGGAAACTGGCACACCTGAACGAAGTGCTTGGCGGCCTCGGTTAATACGAATATTGAGCCAGTATTGGTGTGGCGTCATACCAGTATATGCTTTGAAGAGTCGCAAAAAATGATACTTCGACATGCAGGCCACTTGGCACAAACTGTCCAAAGACACTTCGTCTTGATAGTGATCTTGTAAATACTCTTTGGCGCGTTCCAGCCGCGACTGGCGTTTGACGTCACGGCTCAGTTCTCGCTTAGACTCGTAACGCACTAACTGCTCCGCCAGCTCAAACATCAACATGGTGTATTCACTCGACGTTGCGCCTTGGGACTCAATTAATCGCGCCAGCCGCAAAATACGATCCTGAACTTGAGGATCGCTAAAAACCGTTTCGTTAACGCGAAAATGTTCCGCATGCCGTACATTCAACGCCTCAAAGTGCGGCACAAATAGCTCTGGGTGGACGTAAAGCATTTCATAAGTCAGCATTGCATCGCCACCTGACTCACCATCATGAGCATCGCCAGGATTCAGAGCGATCACCTGCCCAGGATTACTCTTGTTCAATTTTCCATTAGCAAAGAAATCCTGACGCCCCGACAGAGTGACCCCAAAAGAGTATTCTTCATGAGCATGATTACCGTAGGAAAAGTTCGTCATTGACGCTTTCAACAGCATCACATTGTCTAGTGCTTGGTTATTAAGAAATTGAAACTGATTCCCGTCCGACATCTCCCCTCCTCTTTGCAAATGCCCAAGATACCGCTTCAGAGTAGCGGAAAGACCAACAAACGTATTGGATAAAATTGCGCATCTATCATCCACTAAAGAGAGAGAAAGCGTCTAAAAAACTTGTCGATTAAACAGCCATAGCCAATACTGAAATAGAACACAGTTGCTTTTTCCGTAATTTCACTTGTTTCGGGGATTTTCAAGGATGGACAAGCACACCAAAAGAATGGGCATTCCTGTTCGACTATTATTCAGTGGCACAATTATCATTAGCATGCTGATTTTGGCATCAGCATTGACGCTCTGTTCGTATTTTTACGCAAGATCGTCTCTAACTGATCAAGTAGAGATAACCGCCCACCAAACAACCCTATCTCTAGAAAAGCAAATTGAAACCGTTACCAGCACGGCAAAACAAAGCGTACAGCTGCTCGCCATGGATGATATTACTGACATGGTATCGACGTCAGATCGCCTACAACAAATCCCTAAACTCGCCAATATGATGACATTAACTCATATTATCAGCGCTATCTATGTGGGGTATGAGGATGGCGACTTTTTCTTACTGCGCTCACTAAAAAGCCCCCTAGCTCGTGAGCGTGTCTCTGCACCAGACAATGCGAATTACTTACTTCAGGCGATTGATAGAGACTTTTACGGCAACATACTTTCAACGACATGGGCTTTCTATGATGCATCATTTCAACCTATTGAAGGTGCTGTGACACCAAAAGAGTATGCTTATGACCCTAGAAATCGGCTCTGGTATCAAGAGGCTCAATCAAGTAACACACCAATATTAACGTCCCCATATGTGTTTTATACGACGGAAGAAATTGGCGCCACCTTTGCTCAACGTCATGAGAGCAAGAGAGCCGTAGTAGGGGTGGATGCATCCATCGATGATCTGTCCAATTTTATGTACCTACTGTCACCCAATGAGTCTGTACAAATGGCGCTTGTTGATCAAAACCAATGGGTACTGGGACACAGCAATTTAGACATCTCACTGATTGATCATTCATTGGACAAGACTTCAACGACCTTAAAAACCATACAGGATCTGCCAAATTCAACTTTCGCTCAGCTGTTAAAGCAACCAAATACATCTCAGGGGCTGAGTGACTTTAAGGTAGGAGGACAGGCTTGGTACGGCATGAACCTACCTGTCTTTCGTAATAATCAGCAGCAATGGAACTTTCTCTACGCTATCCCTAAGTCTGAATTATTAAAAAGCGTCAATGCTAATTTGTTTAACCAATTACTGTTGTCACTCGCAGTCATTGCTATCTTAGTGATCTTCGGATGGTTAATTGGTCGCACAATTTCAAGACCGCTACACCAACTTTCGCAAGAAGTTAGTGCTCTGGCGTCATTTGATTTCAGCCGTAAAATTGATGTGCATTCCCCCGTTAAGGAAATCAATGTCCTATCGTCGCTGACAGATCATATGGCATTGACGATTCATAACTTTCAGTCAATCACGGATAAATTGGCACATGACCCGAACATGGAACGTATGCTGGAACAAGTTTCAGATCATCTACAAGCGATCACCGCTTCTAAAGCCGGCGCCGTCTATTTGTTCAATAAAGAAAACCAAGTCATGGAACTGGCAACGCAAACAAACTTAAATTGTCCCGCTGCTATTTCTTGCCAAAGCTTGGAATGGGCTGAACTTGAGAGCACCTTAAAAAGCCAGCTGATAGCCGAGCAGGAGAACCTCTTTCTAACACCTTTAATAGACCGCGATGCATCCATTCTAGGTGCGTTAGCACTGCAGCTGCCAGAGGATGCCTTAGCGAATAAGAAAACGTTCCGCCGTTTTATGGAAGAAGTGTCAGGAGCCGCAGCCACTGCTATTTCGACCCGCCGACAGTTCGAAGCGCAACAAGCTCTTCTAGATGGCATTATTCGTTTGTTAGCCGACGCGATTGACGCCAAGTCACCTTACACCAGTGGACATTGTGAGCGTGTTCCAGAGCTTGCTAAGTTATTAGCTGAAGCGGCAGAACAGTCTCAAGAAGGTGAATTAGCTCAATTCAAAATGAACGAATATCAACGTCGTGAGTTTCATATCGCCGCATGGCTTCATGACTGCGGAAAAATAACCAGTCCCGTTCATGTGGTAGATAAAGCCACTAAGCTAGAAACCATATACAACCGTATTCATGAAATCCGAACTCGTTTTGAAGTGTTATGGCGAGACGCCGAGATCGATTACCTAAATGGTTGTCTAGACGGCAAAAGTGAAGCAACTCTTCGTCAGCAAAAATACGCTCGCCAAGAGCAACTCAAAGCAGACTTTGCCTTCATTGCGCAAACGAATATCGGTGGTGAATTTATGGAGGCTCGTGATATTGAACGGCTTCATAGTATCGCCAAACAAGAATGGGTGAGACACTTCAGCAATCGCATTGGCCTCTCTCAGGAAGAGAAGCAAAACCTTCCACACTATCCAGAAACACTGCCAAGGCGAGAAACTCTACTGGCCAATAAGCCAGAGCATGTTGAAAGCTGGGGCGAACGACGCCCCCCAGTGGAATTCGATCACCCAGAAAATATTTGGGGGTTTGATATGCAGCTGCCTGCTCAAGCCTATAACAAAGGGGAGATTTACAACCTCAGTGTGAAGCGAGGGACGCTAACGCAAGAGGAGCGCTTCATCATCAAAGATCACATGGTACAAACAATAAAAATGCTCTCATCCCTCCCGTTCCCAGAAGAGCTGAAAAACGTACCCAATATTGCCGGTAATCATCATGAACAGTTAGATGGTACAGGATACCCTAGAGGCCTTAAGCGAGAGCAATTATCGGTGCAAGATCGTATCTTAGCCATTGCCGATGTTTTTGAAGCACTGACTGCTGCGGACCGTCCTTATAAAGTCGCTAAAACCCTGTCTGAGTCGCTAAAAATACTGGCATTTATGGTCAAGGATGAACACTTAGACGGCACTCTATTTAAGTTATTTGTCGAATCAAAAGCATACTTGAGCTATGCCGAAAAACATCTGAAACCGGAGCAAATAGATCCTATTAATACCCACAAGCTCTACGAAATCGCGGGACTTAATCGCTCTGAAGCTTTCGCAACCTAGGATTCCAGTAAAGGAGACGCTTCTACCGCTGACAACCAGCACCAGTCTTCAATGACTTGTTGTGCGTAATCAAGCTGGAGCTGTTCAAGTTCAGCCCAAGTGGTGTCAGACATTGCTGCGACGGCCTGCTCGAAACGTTGTGAACGTCGATCATAGCGGCCATGAGCAAGCGCTAAGGCAGCGCCACATGCCGTAGCGTATTCACGTAGTCCACCGTTGATGGCGCGTTTGCCGCAGGCAATATTGTCGGGATCGATGCCGACACGGGCATGATGACGAGAACGCACCAGCCAATGCGCTTTGCGCCATAGCACATCATCAAGGACTAAGTCTGGGTTACGCTGCATACGGCGCTGGCAATTCACTGTTAAGTGGGCAGGAGACAGTAAGTTCGTCAGACTCAAATCTTGATATTCAAACAAGGGGGCCGCCGCCCGTTGTTTCTTAACTTCAACAATATGACACAATCCGAGATCATCAGATGTCACATCTTCTGGGCCTACCAGTAGGTAATAACGCTTCATGTTGACCGAACCCGTTCCGGCCCCGACACGCTCCACAATATGATGAATCGTGTCGTCCACATAAGGTGAAAAGACCTGCTCTATCAATCGATAGGTGGAACCGTCTTCAATGATTTTAAACTTCTCAGGTATCTCTCGAAAACGCAGTGGACGCTGCTCAAGATCGACTGCTTTTGCCAAGGAGCTTTTACTGAGAAAGTCCTCACCACCGACTTGGCGACGGCGTGCTTTTTGCTCTAGCTTATAAAGCAGATGTTCCTCTGGAAAGTCCTGCAGTACATGACGATAGTCTATATCTTTGTCGAGCAGTTGTTGGCAGGTATCACGGTAGCTTTGCCAAAATGCGGTTAGCGCTAGACGCGCTTCACTGGCTTCCACTACTTTGTTTTTGCTCAGCGGTTCAAGAGGTTGATAACGACCTTCAACAATGCCTTGGCAATGATCTGTGCAGAGTAATAGACTCGCTCCAAAGCGCAGTAAATCCCAACCCGCATACCCAACGCAGGCATCGTCAAAATCATTCGGGGCAAAGATCACGTCTTCCCCATGAGAGCCTTCTTCGCTAAAAAAACCAAAATTTGAGACATGGCAGTCGCCCATGACCATTGTCAGCGGCCATGACTCGATTTCATCAGGCAATCGAAACGTCATATTAGCCAAGTCTTGATAAAACACAGAAGAGGCGCCACGCAGCATCACAAAGGGGCTAATTGTCATCTTGCGATGCTTTTTCAAGCCACTGCCCGGAGCTGCGCCATCTACTCTTGTCATCACTTCCATTAGCTCTTGCTGACGCTCCAACACTTATCACCTCTTCGTCTCGACGTTAACCGTATGCGTCATAATAAAAGCATTTCTCATCTAGGTCTAAAACCATCGCATAAAAGTGATCATCTTTTTAAAACTTAAATGTTATGTTATAACATTTAATAGAGAGAGGAGAGCATGATGCCAGCAATCAACGATTCTAAAAAATTACCCGTCACCGTCCTGTCAGGGTTTCTCGGTGCAGGTAAAACCACCCTATTGAGTCACCTACTTAATAACCGCGATGGCTTGCGCATCGCTGTCATCGTTAATGACATGAGTGAAATCAACATTGATGCCGCTTTTGTTGAACAAGAAGTGTCTTTAAATCGCGGCGAAGAGAAGCTGGTTGAGATGAGCAACGGTTGCATCTGCTGCACGCTGCGCGAAGACTTACTCATCGAGGTTCGCGCGCTTGCCGAGGCAGATAAATTTGATTACCTGGTGATTGAGTCCACGGGGATTTCTGAACCATTGCCCGTGGCAGAAACCTTTACCTTTGCCGATGAAGATGGCATCAGCCTTTCTGACATCGCCACCTTAGATACCATGGTCACGGTAGTAGACGCTGTGAATTTCCTAAAAGATTACAACACCGCCAAAAGCATCAAAGAGGCAGGGGAATCATTAGGCGAAGACGACGAGCGCAACGTTGCTGATTTACTAGTGGATCAAGTGGAGTTTGCCGATCTACTGCTGATCAGCAAGATTGACCTAGTCACCGAAGCAGAGCTTAACGAGCTAAAAGCCATCCTGCGTAGTTTAAACAGCATGGCCGAAATCATTCCCATAGAGCGGGGCCAAGTCCCTAACGAGAAACTGCTTGGCACAGGATTATTCGACTTCGAGAAAGCCCAACAAGCCCCAGGTTGGCTAGCTGAAATGCGTGGCGAGCACACGCCAGAAACGGAAGAGTACGGCATTGCCAGCTTCAGTTTTGTGGCGCGTAAGCCTTTTCATCCGCAACGCTTCTATGACGTACTGCACAGCACCGAGCAATACGGCAAACTAATTCGCTCTAAAGGCTACTTTTGGTTAGCCTCACGACCTCAATTTGCGGGGCAATGGAGCCAAGCAGGCGGCATTGCGCAATACGGTTTTGCAGGCATGTTCTGGCGCGCGGTACCTAAACAGCATTGGCCAACAGACGAAGCCTCTTTGGCGACCATTATGGAAAACTGGCACGAACCCTTTGGGGATATGCGCCAAGAACTGGTGTTTATTGGCCAAAACCTTGATCAAGCCGCCATGACTCAGGCGCTAGACGCTGCACTCCTAACGGATGAGGAACTGGTTCTTGGCAAAGACGCATGGGAAGCTATGACTGACCCCTTCCCTGCTTGGCAGGAGTCCGCAGCATGAGTGTGATCGAAGAAATGTTTGGCGCTCTGCCCTCTCCAAGCGTTGCATTTTCAGAAGAATTATCAGGGCTTGCGGGCATCTATCAGGACGATGTGAACTTGATGGTATGGCAACGCAATTTGGACACAGAAACTGAACAATCGGTGGCGGCTGTGCTGCAAACGGACCGTCCCATTTCCTTGAATCAAATCGTCACCCCAGAGAACGTCAGTCAATCCCTTGAGCGCGGCTTGCCCCAAGTCGAAGGTCGTGACGCTTTGATTCGCGATATTGCTTTATTGGTTGATGCTTACTGTTGTTTGTTTGACCTAGAGACAGCGGGCTTACGTTTAACACAAGTGGATCGCGCCATGTGCCCCCGCTTTCATGTGGATCAAGTGCCTTGCCGTTTGATCACCACTTTTGCAGGCCCCGCTACCCAATGGTTAGAGGAAAGCAGCTTAAACCGCTCAAAGCTTGGCCGTGGTAGCAATGGTCAACCGGACAGTTCCTCTGGCTTAATCCAAGCCAACGCCAATATCCAGCAAATCATGGTCGGTGATGTGGCGCTGTTAAAAGGCGAGCGCTGGGAAGGCAATGAAGGCCGCGGCATTGTGCATCGCTCCCCTAGTGTCGAACAAGGCCAGCAGCGTTTGCTATTGACCTTGGATATGGCCTAGTACTTGCTCGATTTAAGAGGTCTAAGATCGGGCCTCTTGAATCGGCAGCGGCGCATCGGTTTTGACCGCTCGAATGGCAAAATTGCTGTGGATATCTTTCACAAACGGCAAGGTCTGAATGGTCCTTAAAATCGCCTCGTACTCCTTCAAATTATGCACCACCACTTCTAAGCGGTAATCAGACTGCCCCGATACCACAAAACAGCTGAGCACATTGGGCATAGCAATAATGGACTCTTCAAACTGCAAGCTGGTTTGGTCTTTGTGATTTTCAAGGGAGACATCAACAAAGACCGTCATGCCCAGCCCGACTTTTTCCCGATCTAGGGTGGCACGGTATCCGGTAATGACCGACTCTGCTTCCAATTTCTTAACCCGTCTTAAACAGGGCGAGGGCGACAAATGAATGCGTTCCGACAAATCCACATTCGTTAAGCGTCCGTCGTCTTGTAGCTGGCGCAAGATCGCAAAATCCACTTTATCCATCATATTGGCATACTCAAAAACTATTTGATTAAAAATTAGCACAATGCGTCTTTTGAGTCTGTAAAACCTATCAACATAGCAAGGACATGCTTTGCCTATTTGCTAAATAATGAAGTCATTAAAGCGCGCTTTGATTCCTGAGCGCCCTCTCATCAATATGGATTGAGGTCACACTTAATGGCGAATGTTAGCTCTCCAACGATCCCCAACTCGGCACCTGCCTATCGTCTCACAGCGCAAGGTCGAGCTTTCAAGCTTGGTGTTCTGTCGGCTTTGGCGACGGTGTTTATTTGGAGCTGTTTCCTGCTGTCCATGCGCGCTGGTGCTGTTTCTGCCCTAACCACCTTTGATTTGGCCCTAATGCGTTTTGTGTTACCTGGGTTGGTATTACTGCCCTGGGTCATGCGTGATTGGCGTTTATTGATGTCGACCTCCCCATGGGTGCTATTGGGCGTTTGTATTGGCGCAGGCGTGCCGTTCTTTTACCTCAGTAGTTTAGGCGCCAACTACGCCCCAGCCGCACATTCAGGATTATTGATCCCCGGTACTTTTCCGTTATTTGTCACGACTATCGCCGTGTTGGTTTTCAAAGAACCGATTTCATCACAACGTTTAGTCGGTCTGCTGTGCATTGGTCTAGGTGTTTTAAGTCTCGTCTTGATGTCGATGCTGCAAGGTAGTGGGGAGCTTTGGAAAGGGGATCTAATCTTTCTACTGGCCGCCTTTTTCTGGGCGGTGTACACCATCTGTTTGCGTTTAGCAGGCCTGCCTCCGTTAGCGATTACCGGACTTTTGTGTCTTGTTTCGAGTGTTATTCTCGGATTGGTGTATACCTCTGGGCAGGTCTCCTCAGGGATACCTGACACACCACTGCTGACAGTCATGACCCAGTTTATTGTGCAAGCGGTGCTCGTCGGTATCGTGGCAGGCTTTACCTATGGTTTCGCCATTAACTTGATTGGCGCTGAGTTGAGTGCTGCCATCGGTTCCCTGACGCCAGTGTTGGTGTCTTTGTTCGCTATTCCTTTACTGAATGAATCACTTTCAATGGCTTCTGGCTTAGGACTGACATTGGTCTGTAGCGGTGTTGTGCTAGCCAGTGGTTTGTCTCTGCGATCCATTTTTTCCCGTTAAGAGGTGCCCTCGTATGTTTTTTGAATCTCTCTCCTCTGCGCCTCATGATCCAATCATGGCGCTGTCCTCCCTGTGTTTACAGGACTCTCGCACACAGAAACTGGATCTGGGGATTGGCGTGTACCGCAATGCCTTAGGCCAGACGCCCGTCTTTGACGCCGTCAAAGCCGCTGAGCAATCTCTAGTCGCCGCACAAGACAGCAAAGCCTACGTTGGCATGCAAGGACATTTAGGGTTTAACCATGCTATGACGTCACTGATTCTGGGTGAGCAATGGGATAAGAGTCGAGTCCGTACACTACAAACACCGGGGGCCAGTGGCGCACTAAGACTGCTCGCAGACTTAATTGCGCGAACCAACACGGATGCTACTATCTGGCTTAGCGATCCAAGCTATACCAATCACGAGCCCATCTTTCGCGCGGCGGGTTTAGACGTGCGTTATTACCCATACTTCGATGCAGCCACTAAGCAAGTGAACGGCGATGCCATGATTGCCCAACTGTCCCAACTGGGCGCCAATGACGTGGTGGTACTGCATGGCTGTTGCCATAACCCAACCGGCGCCGACATGAGTTTGGAACTGTGGCAACAGGTGACAGAGCTGTCGCTTAAGACAGGGTTCTTACCTTTTATCGATATGGCGTATCAAGGCTTTGGTCGCTCTTTGGAAGAAGATGCCCAAGGCACTCGCTATCTGACGGCACGAGTACCAAGCTTTTTGTTGGCCAGCTCCTGTTCAAAAAACTTCGGTCTCTACCGTGAACGTGTGGGCGTCGCCATGATGGCAGGCCATTCGGAGAAAGCCAGTGACAGCATGCTCTCGCAATTGTTAAGCCTCGCACGAAATAGCTACACCATGCCACCGGATCATGGCGCGGCCATCGTGGCAGCGATTCTGTCTAATGAATCATTAAAAGCATCATGGCAAGTAGAGCTGAGTAATATGACTCAGCATATCCAGAGCACACGTCAGCAGCTACGTCAGGCTTTAGAGCACCGCTTTAACCGTGATTACAGTTTCATCGAACAGCATCAAGGAATGTTCTCAATGCTAGGGATCGATGCGGACTCCGTACACCGTTTACGCACCCAAAAAGCGATCTATTTACTCGACAATGGTCGCCTCAATATCGCAGGATTGGCGCCCTCTCAAATTGAGTATTTTGCCGACAGTTTATTGGCCGTTGAACGCATGCAGTAGTAGTGTGAGTGGGACCAAGGCGTTCACCTTGGTCCCACTTAAACAAAGCCTATTCGAAAGTAAGAGCAGAACTAAGCGGCTAAATGCTTCAACAAGGCATCCACCGTTTGTTTCGCATCGCCGAACAACATGCGGGTGTTGTCTTTGAAGAACAGTGGGTTTTCGACGCCTGCGTAACCGCGGCTCATTCCACGTTTAAGCACGATCGTGTGTTTACCTTTCCAAGGCTCTAGGACTGGCATCCCCGCGATTGGACTGTCTTCTACTTCGTTTGCCGCAGGGTTAACGATGTCGTTGGCACCAATCACCACCGATACGTCTATTTTCGGGAAATCGTCGTTGATCTCGTCCATTTCATAGACGATGTCGTAGGGGACTTTCGCTTCTGCAAGCAATACGTTCATGTGACCTGGCATACGACCCGCAACTGGGTGAATACCGAAGCGCACGTTAACGCCTTTTTCACGAAGTTTCTTAGTGATCTCAAACACCGTATGCTGTGCTTGCGCGACCGCCATGCCGTAACCAGGGATGATCATGACTTCTTTCGCTGATTCTAACATGTGAGCAGCTTCTTCAGATTGTACTTCTACAATCTCACCTTGCACCTCTGCAACCGCACCGGCTTTGGGGGCCGATTTCTTCTTAGTGCCGATACCACCCAAGATAACGTTTAAGAACTTACGGTTCATCGCACGACACATGATGTAAGACAGGATCGCACCGGAACTACCGACTAGGGCACCGACAACGATCAGTAGGTCGTTACCGAGCATAAAGCCCATTGCCGCGGCGGCCCACCCCGAGTAGGAGTTCAACATTGACACGACAACTGGCATATCCGCACCACCGATCGCGACCACTAGGTGAGCACCGAATAGCAACGCTAGGACCGTGATAATGGTTAGGTAAAACATACCTTCCGATGCACCGACCGCGGCGAATTCAACGATTAGGTACAAAGACACTAATACGATCGCAAGGTTGATCAGATGACGACCCGGTAGTTGCAGTGGGTTACCCGAGACTTTGCCACTTAGCTTCAAGTAAGCAACCAACGAACCCGTAAAGGTGACCGCACCGATAAAGATACCGAGAGACGTTTCCACGTCATGGATACGTTGCGCCACCACTGACTCGTACACACCGTGGCCTAACGCGTTGGCAAAGCCTACGAAGACCGCCGCCAAACCAACCAAGCTGTGTAGGATCGCCACCAATTCTGGCATCGATGTCATTTCGACACGCTTCGCTAGGATGTAACCGATCACACCACCAGGTACTAGACCTAACAGTAGTAGGCTGTAGTTATCGGTGACTGCACCGATGATGGTAACCGCCATCGCTAGCCCCATGCCTAAGATGCCGTAGATGTTACCGCGGCGCGCGCTTTCTTGGTGGCTCAAGCCACCCAGTGCCATGATGAATAAGGCGCTGGCTCCGATGTAGGCAGCCGTCATTACTCCAAAGTTCATTGTCGTCTCCTACTTACGGAACATTTTCAGCATACGATGGGTCACGGCAAAGCCGCCGACGATGTTAATGCTAGTGATAAAGATGGCTAACGCCGCGAGTATCGCGACCACTGAGCTGTCGTTAGAAATCTGTGTCAACGCACCAACGACAATGATGCTACTGATGGCATTGGTCACACTCATGAGTGGCGTATGCAACGAGTGGCTCACACCCCACACCACCATGTAACCGACGAAACACGACAGAACAAAAACGGTTAAATGCCCCATAAATTCAGCTGGCGCAACGCTCCCGATGCCCATTAGCAATGCGCCAATAATCAAGACTGGAATGAGGAAACCAAACGCACTGGGCTTCTTCTCTTCTTTCTTAGCTGTTTTTGCCTCCGACAAAGGCTCGCTGACATCACTTTTCGGCGCCGCAGACAGACGCGGTGCCGGTGGTGGCCAAGTGATGTTGCCTTGTTTCACTACGGTTGCGCCACGAATCACTTCGTCTTCCATGTTCAGATCGATCTGACCATCTTTGTTAGGACACAACTCTGTTAGCAAATGATAAATATTGGTGGCAAACAATTGGCTAGATTGTGCCGCCATGCGGCTTGGTAAGTTGGTGTAACCAATCATAGTGACACCGTGCTTACGCACGATCTCATTGGCTTGGGTCAGTTTGCAGTTACCGCCCGTTTCGGCCGCCAAGTCCACGATCACACTGCCTGGTTTCATAGAGCGCACCATTTGTTCAGTGATCAATTCTGGCGCGGGTTTACCTGGAATAAGAGCGGTGGTGATGATGATGTCCACGTCTTTCGCTTGTTCTGCGAACAGGGCCATCTCTGCTGCGATAAACTCAGGGCTCATAGTTTTGGCGTAACCGCCTTCACCACTGCCATCTTCGTCTTTGAAATTTAGAACAAGAAATTCAGCGTCCATACTTTCCACTTGTTCTTTGACTTCTGGACGCGTGTCGAAGGCACGAACGATCGCGCCCATGCTCTTCGCGGCCCCGATGGCAGCCAAGCCGGCAACCCCTGCACCGATCACCAATACTTTCGCTGGCGGCACTTTACCCGCAGCGGTGATTTGACCTGTGAAGAAATGTCCAAAGTGTTGTGCGGCTTCTACAACAGCACGGTAACCGGCGATGTTGGCCATCGAGCTCAACACGTCCATTTTTTGTGCGCGGGAAATACGTGGCACGGCATCTAGCGCCACAGCATTGGTGCCACGGGCAGCCAATTCGCTCAACTTGGCAGAATTTTGCGCTGGATAGAGGGTACTAATGAGTGTCTGATCTTTACCGAGTAGCTCAATGCCGTAAAAGCCTAGCTCTGGGTGTTCAACTGGTGGGCGCACTTTTATCAGAATGTCTGAATCGTGCCACAGTGCTTTGGTGTCACTGGTCACTTCCACACCTGCTGCGATGTAAGCATCGTCTGAATAAGACGCCGCTTCACCCGCGCCGCTTTCAATGACTAAATCAAAGCCTAGCTGCTTAACCCTTTCCGCGACCGCAGGGGTCATGGCCACCCGCAGCTCGCCGTCTTCGATCTCTTTTGGTATTCCAATCTTCATAATGATGCCGTAATTATTTTTATCCAAGTTGTCACCAACACCTAGTTACTCGCTCACTAACAGTGCTTTTGCGCGCTCTTTAATTGAGCACCACAACCCACAATGGAGCGTCAGCCATTAGAAACTAGCGTCCTGTGATGCTCTTGCACACGAGCGTCAGGACAAGACACGATTACGACGACCCTGCAAAGATCGAGCGTTCAAACAACGACAAACGTCCAAGGTATAAGAGTGTTTTTAGGGGATGCCCTTCTATACTGGTTAAGTGATCTGTCGCAATGATCGATAGAAAAGTGTGAGGAAATGCGTCATTCACTCTGAATGTGTCGCAATAAGATAAATGACCCAAAATTGACTGTGCTACTGTGCCAGCAGTTTTGAACATTGGAAGGCATTTAGCGGATTCAACACGTTGCAGGAGCGTTTTGAATCGACGAACTAATACGGATGCCTTACCACTACAATAATAAGTAACACTTCCACCAGCTTACGAGGTCGACTTCGTAACTGGACAATAGGAGGAGACCGCCATGACCACATCGAAAGCTGTTGCCTGGGAGCCAGTCACCGCACAAGCCCTAATCGATGACCTGAAGTCAAAGCCAGGCGCTTTGCTGCCGATTCTACATGCCATCCAAGATCGCTTTTCCTTTATTCCTGAGGAAGCGGTGGCATTGATTGCTCAGTCCTTAACCTTAAGCCGTGCCGAAGTTCATGGTGTGATCAGCTTTTACCACCACTTTCGTACCCAGCAACCTGGGCGCCATATGGTAGAGATTTGTCGCGCAGAAGCGTGTCAAGCACAAGGTTCGCGAGCACTAGAAGCCCATGCCAAAGCAGCTCTGGGGGTGGATTACCATCAGACAACCGCGGATCGCAACATTACCCTTGAGCCGGTTTATTGCTTGGGCAATTGCTCTTGTGGCCCCTCTATTCGTGTGGGCGATGAAATTCATGCGGACGTGGATGCAACCCGTTTTGATGAGCTTGTGGAAGGTCTAAAAACGGACCGAGTGGAGATTCTGCTATGACATTTCGTATTCACGTTCCTTCGGATACCACGGCCAAAGCACGTGGCGCTGATCGCATAGCTCGTCTGATTGAAATCGTAGCGGAAGAACACAAGATTGACGTTGAAGTACGTCGTAACGGTACCCGCGGTCTTTACTGGTTAGAAACACTGGTAGAAGTCGAGACTGATGAAGGTCGTTACGGCTTTGGTCCTGTGAAAGAAGGCGATATCGAGTCGTTGTTTGCTGCAGAGTTCTACAATGGCAATATAGAGCACTCGCTAGCGGTCGGTTTAGTGGAAGAAATCCCTTATCTAAAACGTCAAGAGCGTTTCACGTTCTCACGTCTTGGTATCAACGATCCACTGTCCCTAGAGGATTACCAAGCCAAAGACGGCTTTAAAGGTCTAGCGAACGCGATCAAACTGTCATCACAAGACATTGTGGATGCCGTCAAAGAATCTGGCCTTCGTGGCCGTGGAGGTGCCGCCTTCCCTACTGGCATCAAGTGGCAAACCGTGCTTGATGTGCCCTCACCCAAAAATCAAAAGTACATCGTTTGTAACGCCGACGAAGGTGACTCAGGTACCTTCGCTGACCGCTTGGTAATGGAATGTGACCCCTTCATGCTGATCGAAGGCATGATCATCGCAGGCCTAGCTGTCGGTGCCACGCAAGGTTACATCTACTGTCGTTCTGAATACCCACTGGCGATCGAGAACCTAAACAGCGCTATCCAAACAGCTTACGACCACAACCTATTGGGTGCGGACATCCAAGGCAGTGGTAAACACTTTGACCTTGAAGTGCGTATGGGTGCGGGGGCTTACATCTGTGGTGAAGAAACCTCACTACTCGAAAGTTTAGAAGGTAAGCGCGGTCTAGTACGTGCCAAGCCACCACTACCAGCGATCGTTGGTTTGTTTGGTCAACCGACGGTTGTGAACAACGTACTGTCCTTAGCAGCGGTGCCTTTCATCCTTGATAAGGGTGCCAAAGCCTACGCGGATGTCGGTGTCGGTCGCTCACGCGGTACGCTGCCCTTCCAAGTCGCCGGTAACGTAAAGTTTGGCGGCCTAGTAGAACTCGCCTTTGGCCCTACACTCAAAGAATTGATGTTCGAATTCGGTGGCGGTACGCGCAGCGGTCGTCCTCTTCGTGCAGTTCAGGTGGGCGGCCCACTCGGTGCTTACCTACCCGAAAGCCAGTGGGATACACCACTTGGTTACGAAGAGTTTAGCCAAAAACAAGCCGTGCTTGGCCACGGTGGTATAGTGATGTTTGACGACACAGTGGACATGAGCGAGCAAGCCCGCTTCTCGATGGAATTCTGCGTCGCCGAGTCTTGCGGTAAGTGTACCCCTTGTCGTATTGGCTCAACTCGCGGTGTCGAAGTGATCGACCGTATTCGCGCTGGTAAAAACGTCGATGCCAATATGGAACTATTGTCTGACCTGTGTGAAACCATGCTAGACGGTTCCCTTTGTGCCATGGGCGGTATGACGCCATTCCCAGTCCAAAGTGCCATGCAGCACTTTACTGAGGACTTTGTTAAGAATGCCGCTTCGGCGACCCAAGCGAAGGAGGTCTGATCATGTTGCAACATTTTGACCCAAATAAAGATTACGGCACCCCTGCTTCTCTGAGCGAAAAGCTGGTGACGCTCGAAATCGACGGTGTGGAAGTGACCGTACCAGAAGGTACGTCAGTGATGCGCGCGGCGGCGATGTACGACATCAACATCCCTAAACTTTGTGCGACAGACAGTCTAGAAGCCTTCGGCTCTTGCCGTATCTGTGCGGTGCAAATTGAAGGTCGTCGTGGCACACCTGCATCTTGTACCACGCCTGTGGATGCGGGCATGAAAGTCACGACGCAAAACGACAAGCTGGCTAAGCTGCGTCGAAACATCATGGAGCTGTACATCTCTGATCACCCGCTAGACTGCCTAACCTGTCCTGCGAACGGTGATTGTGAATTGCAAGACATGGCGGGTGCGGTTGGTCTACGTGAAGTGCGTTACGGCTTCGAAGGCAACAACCACCTAAATGCAGAAAAAGACCAATCTAACCCTTACTTCACCTTCGATGCGAGCAAGTGCATCGTCTGTTCACGTTGTGTGCGTGCTTGTTCTGAAGTACAAGGTACCTTTGCACTGACCATCGATGGCCGTGGCTTTGACTCGAAAGTCGCTGCTGGCCAAAACGAGCCATTCCTTGATTCTGAGTGTGTGTCCTGTGGTGCCTGTGTGCAAGCCTGTCCAACGGCAACCCTCATGGAAAACTCGGTCATCGACATGGGGACACCAGAGCACAGCGTGACAACAACCTGTGCCTACTGTGGTGTTGGCTGTTCTTTCAAAGCTGAAATGAAAGGCGACAAGCTAGTCCGCATGGTGCCAGCGAAAGAAGGCGATGCCAACCACGGTCACTCGTGTGTCAAAGGTCGTTTCGCGTTCGGTTACGCCACCCACAAAGACCGTATCAAAGCGCCCATGATCCGTGATTCGATCGACCAGCCTTGGCAAGAAGTCAGCTGGGAAGAAGCGATCGGTTTCGCGGCGAAACGTCTAAAAGACATCCAAGCGCAATACGGCCGTGAAAGCATCGGTGGCATTACCTCTTCTCGTTGTACCAACGAAGAAACGTACTTGGTCCAAAAACTGATCCGTGCGGCATTCGGTAACAACAACACCGATACCTGTGCGCGTGTCTGCCACAGCCCAACCGGTTACGGTCTGAAGCAAACCCTAGGCGAATCTGCGGGTACGCAAACCTTTGACTCGGTGATGCATTCAGATTGTATTTTGGTAATCGGTGCCAACCCAACCGACGCTCACCCAGTATTTGGCTCGCTCATGCGTCGTCGTCTACGTGAAGGCGCAAGCTTAATCGTGACCGACCCACGTGAGATCGACCTACTGAATACACCACACCTAGGCGACGCAACACACTTGCCACTTCGCCCAGGTACCAACGTTGCGATGGTCAACGCTCTAGCGCACGTGGTGGTGACAGAAGGTTACGAAGACAAAGAATTTATCGCCTCTCGTTGTGACACAAAAGCCTACGCGAAATGGCGCGAGTTCATCATCGATGAACGTCATGCACCAGAAGCGGTAGAAGCCATCACAGGCGTCAGCGCGGAGAAAGTACGTGAAGCAGCACGTAAGTTCGCCACGGCGAAAAACGCGTCGATCTACTATGGTCTAGGTGTCACAGAGCACAGCCAAGGTTCGACAACGGTAATGGGGATCGCCAACCTTGCCCTAGCAACCGGTAACATCGGTCGTGAAGGTGTGGGGGTCAACCCGCTACGTGGACAGAACAACGTACAAGGTTCTTGTGACATGGGGTCTTTCCCTCACGAGCTACCAGGCTACCAACACGTCGCGGATTCTGTTGCCCGTGCCCGCTTCGAAAAAGCATGGGGCGTTGAACTGGACGACGAGCCAGGCCTGCGTATTCCAAACATGTTCGATGCAGCGCTCGCCGGTGAATTCCGCGCCATGTATGTACAAGGTGAGGACATCGCTCAGTCTGACCCGAACACACAACACGTTGAAGCGGCACTGTCGGCGCTAGATTGCTTGATCGTACAAGATATCTTCTTGAACGAAACGGCGAAATACGCACACGTGTTGCTGCCAGGTTCTACTTTCCTAGAAAAAAACGGTACTTTCACTAACGCCGAGCGTCGTATCAACCGCGTTCGTAAAGTGATGGCACCCGTTGCAGGGAAAGAAGACTGGGAAGTAACGGTAGATCTTGCCAACGCATTGGGTTATCCAATGAGCTACTCTCACCCATCTGAAATCATGGATGAGATTGCCAGCCTAACACCAAGCTTCGCCAACGTAAGCTATGAGCGTTTAGAAGAGCACGGCAGCTTGCAGTGGCCATGTAACGATGCCTTCCCAATGGGCTCGCCAATTATGCACACGGAAAGCTTCCCAATCGGCGACGAAGGTAAGGCTAAATTTGCAGTCACAGAATTCGTCCCCACAACAGAGCGTGCCAACAGCCGTTTCCCACTGTTATTAACCACGGGACGTATCTTGAGCCAATACAACGTCGGAGCGCAAACCCGTCGTACCGACAACCAAGCGTGGCACGATGAGGATATCCTTGAGCTGCACCCGCACGATGCAGAAGAGCGCGGCATTAAGACTGGCGATTGGTTAGGTATTTCCAGTCGTGCTGGTCAAACGGTACTGCGAGCAAAAGTCAGCGAACGTATGCAGCCGGGCGTGGTGTACACAACGTTCCACCACCCTGGCAGTGGCGCAAACGTTATCACGACGAATAACTCAGACTGGGCAACGAACTGCCCTGAATACAAGGTCACTGCAGTTCAAGTCGAGAAAGTATCTCAGCCATCTGAATGGCAGAAGAACTTCCAAGACAACCACGAACGCCAGTACGAGTTCTTACGTGGCTCTGCGTCAGCGAACAGTGCCGTTAAATAAGTAGGTATTGAGAGATAAACTATGTTTCATACTGAAGAAGAAAGCATCGTAACCATGATCAATCACATTGCGCAAAACAATGTGAGTGCGGGAACCGAGTCAGACGTGGCCGATATGGTGGAAAGCCATATCACCAAGTTTTGGTCGCGCCGCATGAAGAAGATCCTAGCGGAACAACTGGCAACGGGCACAGAAGAGTTTGAGCCTGCAGCAAAAGTGGCCGCGCAACGTATCTCTGACAAGCTAGCAGCGAAAGCATAAGCTTTCCTGCAATGGCTTCTCTAAAGCCCCTTCTTGCAAGGGGCTTTTTTTGCTCTGCAAACCCGTACTTTAACCAATATCAGTGCCTACTTGCTTTATCCGATAATTAGCCATATTTTGAGGAATCACTTATCTCTACTGAAGAATCAGATGTTAGAACTTCGCCCAAATTGTGAATGCTGTGATAAAGACTTACCTCCAGAGTCAACAGAGGCCGTAATCTGCACTTTTGAATGTACATTCTGCCAAGACTGCGCGCAAAATACTCTTTTTAACATCTGCCCCAATTGCGGCGGTAATTTTTCACCTCGCCCAATACGCCCCGCCGAAAAACTGGCCAGATTTCCAGCATCAACAAACAGAGTCTTGAAGGATCAGGGCTGTTAAGTTTGATGAAATCCCTATGCTGATGGCTTTTTTGTGTTTCAGCCCAGTCATTGATTGCTTATTTACGTCGAAAATGTAACCAATTTTCGACATTTCTAGTGCGAACAAAGGCCAATAAACATTACTTTTTACAATGTAACTTACGTCACAATTGACATAAAACCGCTGGAACAATGGCAACATAACAAACTAAATTCATCCGCTTATGAGCTAAGCGAAAATATATAAATAAGCTTTAAAAACAATAAAATATAGAATTAAAATCGTTCATTCTATAAAACTAATTTATCCTACTTGTGACGTGCTCACTGAGTGCATCTGATCAAAGAAAACAAAAAATAGAAAAAACTAATATTAGCCGTCATTATGTATGGCATTAATTCTAGGGTCGTTTACGGCTTTTAGATTGCTCGGTAACTTTACAAGATCAAGAGCACTCTAAAGGTCTTCCTATGAATAGAAAATCAAACGCCTCCGACACAGACTATGTCATCCTCGCTGATAAAGGCATGTTTCGGGATTTAAACCCAAACATGGCCCTTTTTTCTAAAGGGTTGATTCTCGCCTTTGTCATTTTCACTCTCTACGATGTCGATCAAGCCGCAACTGTATTTTCTGGTATGCAATCTTGGATTCAAACCAATCTAGATTGGTTTTACGTTTTATCCATGTGTGTGTTTGTCGGTTTCACTTTTTATTTGATGTGCTCGAAATATGGCACCATTCGTCTTGGTAAAGACGACGACAGACCTGAGTTCAGTTACTTCTCATGGTTCTCGATGTTATTTGGTGCCGGTATGGGAATCGGGTTACTGTTCTGGTCCATTGCAGAGCCAGCCTATCATATTCAGAGTAACCCATTTTTAGCATCAGGTGCTGCCAATACGATGGAAGGTGCCAACACAGCAATGCAGGTTACTTTTCTCCATTGGGGGCTGCATGGGTGGGGTGTATACGTTATCGTCGGACTGGCATTGGCCTACTTCACCTACCGCCATGACCTACCATTAACGATCCGCTCAGCACTCTACCCAATATTTGGCGATAAGATTTTTGGCTGGCGCGGCCATGTAGCAGACCTGTTAGCCGTGTTTGGTACGCTGTTCGGTGTCGCAACGACACTGGGACTCGGTGCAGGTCAGATCAATGCTGGACTCAACTATATGTTTGGTATTGAAGTGGGTACAACTCAGCAAGTCATTATCATTGCTGTCGTCTCTGTGATGGCAACGATTTCAGCGGTATCGGGTGTCGGTAAAGGCATCAAGATTCTATCCGAAGTGAATATGTGGCTTTCGATCATTCTGATTTCCATCTTTATTATTGCCGGACCAACGGTCTTTGTGCTTGGCTTCTTTGTAACAAACCTTGGTGATTACATTGTTAACTTTATCCCGATGGGCTTTTGGGTTGATCCAGACCCACAAGGCCAATGGCAAGGCTGGTGGACAGTCTTCTATTGGGGCTGGTGGATTGCTTGGGCTCCGTTCGTAGGGATGTTTATTGCTCGTGTATCTAAAGGCCGTACTATCCGTGAGTTTTGTCTGGGAGTGCTGATCGTTCCGACATTAATCACTTTCTTATGGATGGCAGTATTTGGTGGAACAGGCCTGTTTATGGAGCTTTTCGCTGACGCAGGCTTTGGTACTGGTGGAGTGATCGCAGCCGTAAACGAAGATATCTCTAAGCCTCTTTTTGTGGTCATTGAACAATTGAGCCTTGGCTGGCTGACACAAATTGTCGCTTTTATCTCAGTGGTCCTTATCATTACCTACTTCATCACATCTTCAGATTCTGGCACCTTAGTGATTACCACTCTGGTTTCCATGGGGAATGAGAATCCACCGTCTAGCTACCGTATTTTTTGGGGGTTAAGCGAAGGCGCTGTAGCAGCAGTATTATTACTCGCCGGAGGCCTAAAAGCCCTGCAAACAGCATCACTTGCCGCAGGCTTACCGTTTGCCTTTATTATTTTCATGATGATGTTCGCTCTCATTAAGTCACTGCGTGCAGATTTTGAAGGGATCCAGCAAATACGAGAAATTGCCCCGAAAGATCAAACAGGACGCACAGATCATTATATCGCCATCTTAAATAACCGCTAGCAAACACAAACCAGGCGCGCATTGAGCGCCTGATTTTTACACTGAACTAACAAAGCCTCATAACCGTGTAGGCTTTGTTAACCTCACTGACACAAGCTCAAACCTCCTCGGCTTTCACTGACAATTGATACTGAGTTAATCGACTTTTCAGCGTGTGATTTTGTTTTACATTAAAGCGATCAAAACGCAGAAACTGGAGTGCGGTATCATGACCCATCAGACAAGCCATATTTCACTGAATGTCCAACGTCATCACACTACATTAGTGCTCAACATCAAGCCGTCTGGCCGACCTAGCAGTGACGACTTTAACAAACTGTCCGACATGACAAACAGTGCGCTGTATGCCATACATTCCCAAGAAGTTGCTCTGTTCGTCGACCTAAGTGAACTCACAAGTATCAGCGCCAAAAACGCTTGGAATGAACTACTCCATGGTTTGAAAATCGGTCCTGAATTTAAACGCATCGCCGTATACGGCCAAAACCGCTGGCACAACCTTATGATCAGCACCCTAAGCTGGCTCATCTCACCAAACTTAAAAGTATTTAGACACAAACAAGAAGCGACCGACTGGGTGATGGTAAAGTAATAGGCTCATGTGACATCGATATTTACTCAGGTCATTGCAGTAAATCAGAAGGTTGTGGTTCAGCCTTTTACATACATTGGCGGATGGTACTACGCATTTTTGGAATGACCGCAAGGCGCGAAGTAAGGTCTTGATCCACCTGATCATTCAGAATGGCTGTGACGCGTTGAGCAATCCCATCATACGGCTGAGCAAAGGTACTTAGGTTATATCCCTGCCAGCCAGACTGGGGAATATCGTCAAACCCCAGTACGCTGATGTCATCGGGAATCGATACACCGAATTCATGACGCGCGGTATCTAGAAAACCACAAGCTACAAGATCTGTAATACAGAAATACGCTTGATGCCGCTCAGGCTTAGACAACAACTCACGTGCAGCACGCTGACCATCTTCATAGTTGGTGTCATGGCTACGCCAAACACTAACGTCCGCCCTCTTTTCTTTGGCTGCTTCGATAAAAAAACGCTCGCGAGCCAGCAAACTAGGCGTGCCTTTGGTCGAGCTCACTAGACACAGTTTGGTACACCCCGCTTCCAAAAAACGATCCACGGCATCATGCATCGCCTGGTGGTAATCAATTTGCACATGATGCACGTTTTCGATGTCGTTATTGCGGTTGATCAAAATAACTTTTTGACCCGATTCAACGCAGGCTTGCACCATGGCCTCTGGCGGTGTGCCAGACATGACGATGCTGGCGGAAGCTCGGTAGCTGAGTGCTTTTTTCAGTGCTTCATCGGCACTTTGCGGATCTGAAGTGACGTTAATAATCATCACCATACGACCATCGGCTTGAAGTTGTCGCGTCAACGCATCCAGCAGCAAATTATGGTACGGCTTATCAAGGTTGGCCGCCAACAGACACACTGGACGACTCTTTTCTTTTGATATGCTTCGCGCTAAATGGTTAACGTGGTAATTCAATTCAGCAGCGGCGGCCAATACCTTTTCGCGAGTTTTCGCTGAGACGCTCGCTCCGTCAGTAAACGTTCTTGAGACAGCAGATCGAGACACGCCTGCTAAGCGCGCTACTTCCGTAGCAGAAGCGGCGCGACTTTTAGCGGGACCTTTAAGCTTTATCATTCACGAGTTCTCATCGGGCAAAAAAGGCCTGATTCGTTTCACTTGCTCAGCAGCCCATTGTGCGGCATCGACCAGCACTTGCTTGGGTGCTTCTGGCCACTCTTCTTTGATCAGCTGTCGTGCTTCTCGAATATGCGCTACTGCAGCATCTAACGTGGGGTATATTTCAGGCTCATCCAAATGTAAGAGAAGAGCAGTCAAGGTGACTGAACGACTGCGCCCTCCGCGACAATTGATCAGTATATTACCTGTTTTTGTCCACGGATAACTCTCTTTTCTTGGCAATTCCTGATCAATAATGCTGCGCAATTGATAGTAACCCGCCAACATCATGGGATGCGGATTACCAGGGCCATCAACAATACCCCATTTGTAATAACGAACAGGCGACCAACCAAATGGTAATGATTTGCTGAGTGGGTCAACATTCGTCACCAGATTGATATCGAGATTCACCGCGCAGTTAAATACCGTGCCAATGTTATGCTCTTCCAACAGCTCAGGATCTGAGGCAGCTTGCTTATTGCCTATGTAAAGATCAATACCACGGCCTAGGAAGTTCTCATGGATCAAATGCAGTGGTGCACGGCTTTCATCCGCGAGCTTGAATAATCGTTTGATATCTAAAACTTCAGCTTCAGTTTTCATAGTGCATCCTTGAGCGCTAAGCCGGGAAAATCGACGGTTGCTACTTGCTCCGCCAAAAAAGGGTTTGAACCTAATATGGGCCCGGTCTCGGTTAGGTCAGCCACGTTGCGAGGCCAGTTACCTACTCGCCCCCCCGCTTCTTCGATCAACAGCATACCTGCCACACAATCCCAACTGTTCATACTGATCTCTAGATAGGCATCGGTGCGGCCTTCTGCCACCCATGCTAGAGACAAACCACCTGAGCCACCTCGACGAACACTGGTTCCCTGACGCAATAAGTAATTTTGCGTATCTAAGTAAGATTCAATGGTCGCACGACGTGACCAGCCAAGTTCAATATGCGCTCGGTTCATGTCGTTCGTTGATGAGGTATGTATCGGTTGCTCATTTTTAAACGCCCCCATACCGCGCTGTGCAAAGTAAAATTCCTGTGTCACAGGTTGGGCAATGGCTGCCAGTTGCGCTTCGCCATCGACGCAGAATGAAATAATCACGCAGAAATGTGGAATGCCTCGGGCAAAGTTAGCCGTACCATCAATGGGATCGATCACCCATGTGAAATGTTCAGGTACGCCACCACCCTCTTCCCCCAAAATGGCATCCTTAGGAAAAGCCTGTGTAATTTCATCTTTGATTAAAGCCTCTACGGCGAGGTCTGTTTCGGTGAGAAAGTCTTGAGGACCTTTTAAATCATAATCACCCGCCGTACGATTTAAAAACCCTTCTAAGGCACGGTCTGATGCTTTTTTTATCAACATTTTTAGAAACCCTGCGCGAGTTTCAATGGAATCCGAGTGTTTCAAAGTAAGCCTTTTTATAGCAAAACAGACTGTTTGGTCTGCGTTTTCAAAAAATGCCCATAGCACCTACAGCGAACTGAACGTGCTATGGGTGTTGTTTACAATTGTCCAGCACGGGCTAGAGCCCAAAGGTCTTGCCACTCTTGGCGAGAAGCCCAATCATCTTGCGCTGTTGTGGTGTCATATTTCAGAAGCTCATCTAAATGTGCTGCCACACCTGATGGCTCTTGGGCTGGGATTTCGTTGTCGATATTAGTCGAGATTTTCCCGTCTATCGCTTGTGGGGCATAACCTTCTTCGGTCAACATGTAATGCACGAACAGCTTCGCAGCATTCGGGCTATCCGTTCCTTTTGTGATCATCATAAATTTTGGGTACAGCAAGCCTGTCATTGGCTTAATCGTGTCACAAATGCCCAGCTTCATGCCGTTTTCATTTTCGCGGTACTTCGCAGAAGACATAATGCCGATAAAGTTCTCAGAACTGTCTGGTGCGCCGACCGCAGCCGCTACATCACTATCCGAGTTAGTCAGAAGAGGTTGGTTGGCAGCCAATGCCGCGACAAATGCTTCGGTAGCATTGTTCAAATCAGTCTTAAGCGGTTTGCCATAATGTGCTTCATACGCGTCAGCAATCTTTTGATCATGGTGCATAGCGATCTGGTTAAAGAAGTCCGTATAAACAGATTTGTTTAGTGGATCAGGCATCGATATATGACCTTTCCATTCTGGGTCAGTTAGCGCCCAAATATTATCCACTGGACATGTATCATTAAGCGCTGTGTTATACGTCCAAACGACGGGGGAGTTCGAGACCACTAGAGGATCTCTAAACTGGCTTGGGATTTTATCTACCATGTCTTCTGGCAAATAGCTGTAGGTGTAACCCGTTTGTAGCAGTTGCGCTGAAGCGGCTGGCACGTCTGAGATGATCACAACATCAGAACGTACATTGTTCGCTTTCGCTTCACTAACGACCATCTTAATGTTGGCACCTGCCTTGATTTTCGTACCTGTGGTTTCAATACCGTATTTCTTAGCAAAGGCTTGCGCTTGTGTTTTGATTTTGCCGGTCGAGTCATAAACTGACAGTGGTGGCTCAGCTTTCGCGGCTTCAATCAACGCCTCAAGATCAAACTTTTCACCGTAAGCTGTAGAAGCTAAAGTGCCAACTAACAGCAGGCTAGAAATTTTGCGAATCATAGGATGTCCTCAGTTTTGGATTGACAAAGATTAGGGCTATTCACTTCCGCAAACGCGGTGGTTTTTGAGCTGACCGACAGAGGCAGACGTGCTCCGTCTTTAGAAAATAAATGCATGGCATGGGGGGCAACGCGTAAAAATACAGGATCACCTTTGCGCCACATTGGCGGTGTTTGCGTGGTGTACACCAAATTCAATGGTGCCGTGTGATCAGAAGCTGCTCTAGCTTGTAACTCAATAATCCAAGCTCCGCCTGTGGGCATGATGTCGGAAATGACCACAGGCAAGCCTCTCCCAGAGGCATCCGTACTCAGCTGTAATCCTTCAGGGCGAAGACCTAATGTCGCTTGACCCGCCACCACCTCAGAGGACATTGAGAAACCTGAAATATTGACCAGATGCTGCGCAATGTCGGATTCGGCAGGTAGCATATTGATTGGTGGATTACCGATGAATTCGGCCACAAAGCGATTCGCTGGGCGCTCATAAATATCATCTGGCGTACCAATTTGTTGCAACGAGCCTTTGTTCATCACCGCAATTTGCGTGGCAAGCGTCATGGCTTCCCATTGATCATGGGTCACAAACACAATCGTTGTGCCGAATTCTTTGTGTAGGCGAGTAAGCTCTGCGCGCATAGATAGGCGTAGTGCAGCATCCAGATTGGAAAGCGGTTCATCTAATAGCAATACACCAGGATTCATCGCCAAGGTACGAGCTAAGGCCACACGCTGTTGCTGTCCACCAGATAACTGTGCAGGATAACGATCTTCTAGCCCTTCAATTTTGAGCATGGTGATCATATCAGCCACACGCTGCTTACGTTCTTGCACGGGCATTCTCTGCAATTTCAAGCCAAACTCAATATTGCGTGCCACCGTCATGTGCGGCCATAAAGCGTAGGATTGGAATACGAGTCCGATATGCCGCTTCTCCGGCGGAATAAAAATTCCTTTACGCACATGATCAAGGGACTTACCCGCAACAGAAATTTCACCGTCAGTTAGATTTTCCAGGCCAGCAATCATGCGTAAAATCGTCGATTTACCACAGCCAGAGGGCCCCAGCACACACATAAAGGCGCCGTCTTCGATCTCCATTGAGACTTGATCCACCGCGGGCGGATGGTCTGGTGTATAACGCTTAGATATATTGTTTAGAGTAATATTTGGCATGGGTTAGCTCTCCAATCCCTGTGCGAGGCCGGTTCGGGTCAATCTGTTAATGACAATCGTGCCCAGTAAAGCAATCAAGGCGATCATCAAGACCACAGCATTAGCGGCTTGGGTGTAGTTGAAATCAATCAATCGAATTGAGAAGGTGGTTAAAACATCTGTGGCAGGCACTGCCAAAATGATGAATAGACTGACTCCCTTAATGCCAGAGATGAATGGCATCAATACAGCAGTCACTAAAGCATTACGTTGAATGGGAATAATGATCGAGCACATACGGCGACACCAACCAGCCCCAGAGACACGCGCACTGTCTTCTACATCACTGCCCAGTTGTGTCATCGCAGATATCCCGGCGCGGCTGGCAAACGGCATTTGATCGGCGATCAAAGCTAAGAAAAGAATAATGGGAGTTCCGTATAGTGCTGGAATAGGCCCATGCGGTACGGCAAACAGTGTTAAAAATGCCACAGCAAAGGCGATGCCCGGCACCAAGTATGGAAAGAACGTCACCTGCCGTAAAGTTACCGAGATCACGCGAAGTGGTGAGCGCAGCACAATATAGCCCGTCAACAAACCGAGAATGCCCGCACACACTGAAGCACTGCCAACAATGCTGATGGAACTCCAAGCAGCCGCCCAAAATTCGGACGAGAACAATATGCCATTTTGCATGGCAACGGTGTCTAGATTATTACCGATCCAATAATCCAGCGTGAAGTTGGATAATTCAAAACGCCCAGGAATGTGCATCACCGTCGATAGAGCCAAGGCACCTAATGGTGCAACCACACCGATGAAAACCATCGCTAGCGCTAAAAACGCTGCTGGCCATTGCAACAAACCTAGCGATTGACGACGCTCCATAGCACCTTTCGAGCCAATAATGGCAAAGCGTCGCGCCTCACGCATCATCCATGCGTCCAGAGCGAGTGTTGCAATACCAAACACTAAAATGACACCCGCAAAGACCGCTGCGACACCCGTTTGTTGAGTACCAATAGCACGATATAGCGACGTCGCTAAGGTTTCAAAGTGAACCGGCAGGCCAAGGACATAAGGCACC
Organism: Marinomonas ostreistagni; assembly: GCF_016461785.1. Lineage (GTDB taxonomy): Bacteria > Pseudomonadota > Gammaproteobacteria > Pseudomonadales > Marinomonadaceae > Marinomonas > Marinomonas ostreistagni_A. Next base: position 83,580 of record NZ_JAEMUH010000016.1, read on the forward strand.
GAAAATTCACCAATTGCATCCGCAAAAATCAGCAATGCCGAAGACATCAAGGCCGGACGCATTAGAGGGAAGACAATAGACAAGGCAATTCTCGGTCGGCTGGCGCCCAGCATTTTACCCGCTTCTTCTAACTGACTATCGAGGCGTCGTAACGCATTTCCGACCAACAAAATAACAAATGGAATGTAGTTCAACGTCATGATGACAATGGTAGGAAACGCACCATAAGAAACCCAGTCTGGCAACTGGTAACCCATGTTTTCTACCCACCCTGGCTGGCCGCCAATGGTGGCGTTCTTAAACAGGGTTGTCCACGCCAGAGCAAAGGTCCATGCTGGCAACATAAAAGGAATAATTAACGCTGTAGATAGCCATTTACGGCCCATTAAATCGGTTCGAACTAGCAACCAAGCTAAGATTGAGCCAATGACCATAGAAATTACCATCGCAATGACTGCGACCATCAAGGTGTTCCACAAAGGCTTCCAGAAAATAATCGAAGACATTCGTGAAGAAAATACACGTTCAAGGTAGTAGCTTGTTAACTGCCCCACCTCAGCACCGACACGTATTTCATCACCCGTTTGTACGGTGAACATTTCAAACATCATGTTCACAATCGGCGCAACAATCAGCCAGCCAAAAATAAACAGCAAAGCGAGACCAATAAAAAGCGTCGGTGCTCGTTTAGCAATTTCTAACTTGTAACACCACCGCTGCCATGGGGTCGAACAAGTCATGTCAGTCATTACAGACATATTTCTATCGCTCATTACTTGATTAAGTTGTGAGCAACGATAGAAGAGAAATGTTTCAATGAGATTAAATTTTGCAACTATGTGCAAAATAATTTTCAAGAGGTTTTATTAACTGTGAGGCTCGTGTTGAATCAGCCTCAACAACTAGGAACTAACGACGACGAGATTTGCTGCTTTTCGCTTTGCCACCACTGCTTTGACCTAAGGCTTTAGCACGCAGAGCTTTTTTTGAGGGTTTGCGTTTCAAACTAGCTTGTTCTTCTTGAACCATTAAATTGGGTTCAAAGCCTTCCATCCACTGGGGCACGAAGTGCTCGCCGGTTAGTTTCTCGATGTCTTCCAGTAGATATTTCTCTTTTGCTGAGACCAAGGAAATCGCCAAGCCTTCTTTGCCCGCTCGGCCAGTACGACCAATACGGTGAATGTAATCTTCTGCGTTGTACGGCAGTTCGTAGTTGATCACATATTGCAGCTGCTGGATGTCTAGGCCACGAGCCGCGACGTCGGTTGCGACCAAGGCACGTACTTGTCCGGTTTTGAATTCTTCTAGGCCGCGATCACGGGCACCTTGGGATTTATCACCATGCACACCGACGGCATTGATACCATCCTTACCCAATTCTTTGACCAGATCATCCACCGCTTGCTTGGTACGGGTAAAAATCAAAACCTGTTGCCAGTTTTTTGAGCCGATCAAGTAGGCCACTAAACCTGCTTTGCGTTTGCTATCCACTTCGTAAATACGTTGCTCAACTTTGGCAGCCGTAGCGTTTCGCTCAGCGACTTCGATCAACTTAGGCTGCTTTAAAATGGTTTTGCTAAGGGCAAAGACTTCATCATTAAAGGTCGCTGAAAAGAACAGAGTTTGGCGTGTTTCAGGCAGGCGTTTTAAAATGCGTTCGATATCGATAATAAAGCCCATATCCAGCATTCGATCGGCTTCATCAAGAATCAGTGTTTCCACGGTGCTTAGATCAATCAGCTCTTTCATCGCAAGCTCAAGCAAGCGACCTGGCGTTGCTACCAAGACATCACACCCTGCGTTTAACGCATCGATTTGCGGATTAATGCTCGCGCCTCCATAAGCCACCACTGCATTTAATCCTAAGCCTTGACTGTATTTCACAAAGCTTTTATGTACCTGCTGGGCAAGCTCTCGCGTCGGAGTGAGCACTAACACACGAATGGCTTTTTCTGATACTTCTCGTTCTAAATGACGTTGAATCAGCGGCAAAGCAAAGGCAGCGGTTTTACCCGTTCCCGTTTGCGCACCCGCCATCACATCATGACCGGCTAAGACTTCAGGGATCGCCGTTTGTTGAATCGGCGTTGGCGTTTGATAGCCAAGCGTGTCGAGGACTGACAGTAAATCCGCGTGAAGACCTAGGGTGGAGAAACTCATAAACAAGCACCGCGCTAACAATAAATTGAGACGGCGCTAGTGTATCACTTCATAGATTTTCTGCTTGGTTTAATAACATGCGGTAAGCCACGTCTTCGTACTTAGCAAAGCTTGGCTGTTGACGAGCTTTAAGCTTGGTAAAAACGGGTTGTGTTAATCCCGCCATAAAGCGTGCAAGTAGGACTGGCGTTACTTGGTTCTGCGGCAGCTTTTGCAGCAGCCAAAGTTTCGCCGTTTGCATGTCACTTGATAAGCTATCTATCACTTGATAGCTGCCATGTTTATCCAAAGATAAAACATCGCCGCGACATACTGAGCAATGGCCACAATGCTCTGGTGCTTGTTGATCACCAAAGTAGCGAGCCAAGTTATGGTTCAAGCAGCGATCAAGCTCAAAGAAACGAATCATGGTGGCGATACGCTCGATTTCAGAGGTTTCTTTTTGCGTCACGTAGCTTTGCAGCTTTTCAGCAAGAGCGGGCGTTATTAGCTCGGTACGTACGCCATACACTTCTGTCAGACCTTTGGTTTCTAGGGTAATCAAGTCTCGATCCGCGAGTTGCTCCAGTAAGCTTAAGACCGCACCGCGTTCTAGGCCTTGTTGATGCAGACGCTCAAAATCTGGCACACCCCAAATTTTCTTAAATACAGTTTGCTGCGCCACGCCATTGAACACTTCCTGTTGTTCAACAGGCAAAGCAGCGCGAATCTGCTCAAAACTTTGATTCCATTTAAGTTTTACATCACTGTAATAGCTGTAGCGCGGGACAATCGCACCTGCGATTTCCATTTGTACCAATAGGGTTTTCAGCGGCAACGCTCGGATATTGGTCACTTGTGACAGACCATAAGCTTGAGTTTCCCATTCACCATTGATCGTATTGCTGAAGATTTCTTGCAGTAAAGATTGGATGGCGTGAGGCTCTGGCGTGTCACCGTAGACGAAGTTTTCTAAGACATTTAACCCATCAAGGCTCGCCAGCATAACACAGCGACTGGGTTGACCATCACGTCCTGCACGGCCAATTTCTTGACTGTAGTTTTCAATAGATTTCGGTAGATCGTAATGTACGACAAAGCGAATATCAGACTTATCAATACCCATACCAAAAGCGATGGTGGCGACGATGATACGTGTTTGCCCAGCCATGAAATCATTCTGAATGGCGGCGCGCACTTCATTGCCAAGCCCAGCATGATACGACACGGCGGAATAGCCTGACTGCTGTAGAGTCGCGGCTAATTCATCGGCGGTTTTTTGCTGCGTCACATAGACAATGCCCGCCCCTTGGGTGTCGTTTAGCACTTGGCGCAGCAACGCTTGTTTGTCTTGGCCCTGAGCCGAGATTAAATCGATATCCAAGTTATGGCGGTAAAAGCCGGTTTGCACAATATGGTTTGGCGCAATACTGAACTTGAGCGCCATATCTTTTTGCACTCGACGAGTGGCCGTTGCTGTAAGCAGCAATACTAAGGGAATACTCAACTCTTGCTGATATTGTGGCAGCTTTAAATAGTCGGGGCGGAAATTATGACCCCACTCTGAGATACAATGGGCTTCGTCTACCACCAACATAGAAATCGGCACACCTTGAATAAAGCGGCGGAAGCGCTCGTTTTTAAAACGCTCTACTGAGATCATCAAGATTTTAATGCGCCCTTCTCGCACCTGTTGCATCACGGCCTGACTTTCTTCTTTAGCTTGGGTCGAATCAAGGCTCGCGCTCGGGATGCCCTTGCTTTGCAAAAAAGCCAGCTGATCGTGCATCAGCGCAATTAATGGCGAAATCACAAGTGTCAGATTGGGTAGCTGGGTCGCAGTAAACTGATAACACAAGGATTTACCGGAACCCGTGGGAAATACGGCAAGGGACGATTGTCCTGCGAGCAATTGTTCGATCGTTTGTTGCTGTCCTTCGCGAAACTGATCGAAACCGAAATACTGATTTAGCAATCCTGCTAATGGCTGCATGATGGAAACCTTTAATTAAGTAACAATGAGTGCCTTATCATTTTCGCGAAAACGCTTGTGTAATGACAACTGTATTGGCACAAATCTCTGCTAAAATCGGCACCATTCACTTTTGTATGAGTTGCTACTATGGAAACACCCACGATTGAAGCCATTGATGCTTGGACAACACCACTGTTTGTGGCGGAACTGGCCGACCACGAATTTCTAAAAGACGCCCTACTGACACATATTTACCAGCGCCAGCAAGAACAAGAAAACGCGGTCGACAGCGATGTGGCCGTTCAAGCTAAGCACAATCTGTCTGAAAGCCGTTTGGATTTTCTTGAAGACGAAGTACCGGAAGTCATGGAACTGCGTCGTATGGTGGAAGAGCTGATCGCGGAGGTTGCATTTGAGGTGAACCATCAGTACTGGCCAGAAGACGCTGAAGCTTATGCTCATGTGATCGAATCTTGGTACCACATTACTAAAAACGGTGGTTACCATGACGCCCACTCGCACCCAAATTGCTCTTGGTGTGGCATTTATTACCTTGATCCAGGTGAAGCGAACCTTGAAGGGCGCAATGGCATCAACCGTTTCTATGATCCACGCGTCAACGCTGAGCATTACGCTGACCCAGGTACAGCTTACTTAGGTGGCCAAGGCTTTTGGGATTTTGCGCCAAAAGAAGGTCAAGTGGTCATCTTCCCCTCTTACTTAAAACACTCGGCACTGCCCTATTTTGGCCAAAAAGACCGCGTTGTGGTGGCCTTTAACTGCGTGATAGAGTTGGATTAATACATTCCCATCTGAGGAGCTGAGGCATGAACGATGACAATCCGATGTCTGCGTACGAGGCACAAGCGAAACAAAATGCGTTGATTGCGTACGGCTTTATGCTCCTTGGTCTGTTCACCGGTGTCTTTTGGCTAGTGGGCGCCGTATGGGCCATGGCCAAAGCACGTGAAGCTAAACTCTCAGTTTTCTATGACCACTATCAGAACATGATCAGTATCTTCTGGTGGGGACTGGGGATCAGCATTGTAGGGTTCTTATTAGCACTTTTCTTTATTGGTTACGTTTTGTTACTAGGGGTATGGCTGTGGTCTGTCATAAAGCTATTTAAAGGTCTCTTTCGACTTTTAAACGACCAGCCATATCAAACCTTGTAACAAAAATTAACGTATAAGTTTGATAAAGTTCCTTTATTCCGCAAAACATTGATGTAAGTTATTTAATAAGCATCACCCTGTTTTCAAGGCATGTTAAAATCCAAATTTCTCACCTGATTTGATTATGGCTTCAAACGTAAAGGAACTGAAACGGTATGGGTCGCTCAACCTCAAAAGTTAACCAGTATTTCCGCCAAACCATTCCCATGATGGTGAAGAATAATGTACCGGTCACGCCGCCTTATTACACGCTTTGGTTTACTTACACCACTGGCGAGCTTCCAGCCTTATCCCAGCGAATGGATGACATCATTGCACAACAAGGGCAATGTGATCGTTATACCTGTGATCAGTTGCTGGACGAGTACCTTTTAAACTCAGCTGAAGATAGACTGGTTGAAATGCAAAGCAACATCAATCAGGTCGTCAAATCCATCGGTAGCTCTACCGAAAACGCCATGAGTCATGCACACGATTTAAACCAATCGCTTTCTGCAGATATCCAACTAATGGCTGATGAAGCATTGCAAAATGACACTCCATCAGCCCACAAAATGGTTTCCATGGCACGCGATTTTATGAGCAAAACAGAAGCGTATCGTTGTCAGCTAGAAAAGCAGAATTCAGAGATAGATGCACTTAAGCAGAAAATCGCAGAAACAGAAAAGCTAATGTATCTGGATGGCTTAACGGAAATCAATAATCGTAAGAAATTTAACGAAGATCTTAGCCTTTTCACTGCCTCCACAGAGGACACATGCTTATTACTTGTCGATATTGACCACTTCAAACCGTTCAATGACGAATACGGTCATCTTGTGGGTGATAAAGTCATTCAGACCGTGGCTAAGACTCTTGAACAAAGCTGCAACATCAAAAATGGTGTACAAGCCTATCGCTTTGGTGGTGAGGAGTTTGCGCTTTTGATGCCCAACGCCAACATTACAATTGCCACTCAATTTGCCAATGACATTCGCGAACGCATCAGTCGGATCAGTCTAACGAATAAGAAAACAGGCCAGAGTATCCGCTCCATTACGACTTCACTTGGCGTTGCTCAATTCAAGTCAGGAGAAGCACTGGACGCTTTGATTGAACGAGCAGACCAATGCCTGTATGAAGCTAAAAATGCTGGACGGAATTGTGTACGACCAGCGCTAGCAAGCTAATTACCTAAACAGTGTTTTGGCCATATGCCAAGCTTTTATGGCCGCTTGACGATCTTTGCCTAAATAAGCTTGCGTAATCGCCCCCTCTTTTAAAAGTGCGACCTGATCCGCCATCGTACGCGCTCGATCCTCACCATATTCGGCTGATAAAGCCGATAGTAAGTAATTAACAATGGCTTGCTTGTGCTCAAAACACAGATCATTCACACGGTGCTGTACAAACTCTGCGTTTACTTTGACGAAGAAACAGCCCTGAAATGACATAAGACTATCGACGCGATCATTAAACCAGTCATCTAAGCCATCAAACATAGCTTTAACGATTGTTTCCGCCTCAGAATATTGATCCATCAACCCAAAAATCCATGTGCGAAAACGCTCATCACGATAAGCAATGACCGCCTCTAACAGAGCTTCTTTGCTAGCAAAGTGCGTGTACAGGGTTTTCTTGGCAACACCGGTTTCGGCCAAGATTTGATTGATCCCCACACTGTGGACACCATTTAAATAAAACAGCTCAAACGCCGTTTTTATTAATTCGTCTCGTTTTGTCATAGCGTTCCTCTTTCAGAAAAGTTTGACAGAGGTAGACAGGCTTGTCTACTCTTTATAGGTAGACAGATCGGTCTACCTATACACTACAACTTCGATGAGGTCTTTATGCTTCTGCGTTCTCTTAATGCTCACCCTATTCCTAAAGCCCTGCTCGCGGGGTTAGGCGCCTGTTTATGCATTTCATTGCTGGCATTGGGCGGTGAATTGTCACCCGAATACTTCGGTATCATGGCGCCGTTTGGTGCCACCATGGTGATCTTATTTGTATTACCGCAAAGCCCTTTAGCACAGCCACGTAATATTATCGGCGGCCATTTTCTAACCGCTTGCATTGGTGTGCTGATGGCTCACTATGTCGATAGCACGCCACTTATGCTAGGTCTAGCAGTCGGTCTGGGCGTGATGATCATGATGCTGACCAATACCCTTCATCCACCCGCTGGTGCAAACCCATTATTAATAATGATGACTGGCGCATCGTGGGGTTTCTTATTCAATCCAGTACTGATTGGTTGTCTTCTGATTGTAGTCATTGGCTGGGGTTACCACCGTTTTATCAGCGGTACGGAATACCCTAAGAAACAAGGATGATGACCGTTATACCCTTGCCAAACGATGACCTAGCCCTCACTGTGAGAGCTATGTAAAAGTTTGGAGGACACTATGTCGATCCCATTTTCGATTTTAGACTTGGCTCCCATCGGTGAAGGCCAGTCTGTTGCCGATGCGATTCAAAACAGTAAAGCCCTAGCTCAATGCGCTGAAGCCAACGGTTATCAGCGCGTTTGGTTAGCCGAGCACCACGGCATGCGTGGCATTGCCAGTGCAGCCACGGCGGTTATGCTTGGTGCGATTGGTGAAGCTACTAGCAAGATACGCATTGGCTCCGGTGGTGTCATGCTACCTAACCATGCGCCATTAGTGATTGCTGAGCAGTTCGGAACGTTAGCTGAGATGTTCCCAGGTCGAGTCGACCTTGGTTTAGGACGTGCTCCGGGCACCGATATGGCCACTGCAAGAGCACTGCGTCGAAATCTTGGCGGTCCGGTAGATACCTATGCTGACGACGTAGAAGAGCTACAAGGTTACTTAGCAGATGAGAATAAAATCAAACCCATTATGGCGATGCCGGGGCAAGGCACGAATATTCCCATTTGGTTGTTAGGCTCGAGCCTGTATTCTGCTCAATTAGCCGCTCATATGGGATTGCCGTTTTCGTTTGCTTCACATTTTGCTCCGGACATGTTGCTCGAAGCACTTAACGTCTACCGTGCTAACTTTCGCCCCTCAGAACAACTGGATAAACCCTACGTGTCTGCCGGGGTGATGGCCTCCGTTGCAGAAACAGATGAAGAGGCAAAGTACCACTTTACCTCAGCACAGATTAAGTTCGCCCACTTACGTCGAAATGCAAATCGTCCTTTCCCAAAACCTGTGGCAGACTTGCAAAGCGCCGTTGCGGCGGCAGAAATGCCAATGATTAATCAGACGCTTCGTTACGCGATGGTCGGCTCACCCACAACAGTTGAGCATCGCTTGGCACAATTTATCGAGCTTACTGATGTGGATGAGATCATTATTTCCTTTCCGTTACACGACCCTCAGGTACGTTTACAAGCCGTCGAGTTGATGGCGGGCGCTTCACTCATGGCAAAGCAAGCCTAGTGTAAAGCTCCTTATGACTTAGACTGCTGCTTATTGTGCTTTAGGCAGCAACGCCTCTAACGCCATGGTTAATGCGGGTAATGACACGGTTCCATGATTCATATAGGGCAGCTCTCGTAACTCACTGTGAAGACCTTGCTTAGTAAACCATTGCTGAGCAAGCTTCGCATCAGAGACCATAAAATCCATTTCATCCCCACCAACAACCATAAGTACAGGCTTGTTCTCCAGATTTTCTGGCGATTGCTGCTCTAGAAGTGGTTTAAGATACCCTTCATTCCACCAAAGCGAGGGGCTCGCTGCCGCATAGGCTGAAAAGGCCTCAGGATGAATGTGTAGCGTGTAAAGTGTAAATAACCCACCTAACGAATGCCCAAACAAAATCTGTTGTTGCTCATTGATCTCGTATTGCTGAGCCAACCATGGGCGTATTTGCTCAATTAAAAACCCTTGTAAGGCTTCCGCCCCTCCGTATTGAATGTTTTTAAAGCGATCCATATGCTTCAGTGGTGCCTTGGGTGGCTCTGGTGTTGGTGGGGTTAAGTCATACCAGCGTCGCTCAATGTCATATAAGCCATCAATTGGATAGCCAATGCCCACAATGATCGCAGGCTGTTTTCCCCCTGCACGCTCATGGGTTAATGTTTGGCTGACGGTGACGGCCGATGAAAAAAATGCATTACCATCGAGAAGATAGACGACTGGAAAGCCTCCTTCTGGTGCCGACACATTAGGCACTGAAACAAATACTCGATAAGGCGAAACTTGACCATCGACTTGCCAATCAACGGAATAGCTATTGGGCAACGTGTAAATCACGGGTGTCGGCGTTGAAATATCTTGGGCGAACACTTGGGTCATAAAGTTTCCTATCAAACATACTAAACAGCTAAGTAAATGGCGACGAATGTTAAAAAGCATGGGCTTGTCTCAGTTGATTAATGTCGAGTTAATAATGCATTTAATGAGTATTGATGAACTTCATTGGGTGATACACCAAAGTGACGTTTAAAAGCCGCACTGAAGTTATTTGGGTGGTTATAGCCTGCCAGTAGCGCTGCTTCCGAAATGCTGGCATGTTCTCGATACAGTACTTGGCAAGCCTGAGCTAAACGCTGTTTTCTTAGATATTGAGTCAAGCTCATACCTAAATGGTCATGAGCATAACGCTGCAATGTAGCGGCGCTCATCCCTAACTGATGACCTATCTCCTCTAACGACATAGACCAACTCTCTTCTTGGGCGAGCAACTGACAAAAGCGTAGCCCTTGGCGTGAGTCGTGGCCGGCTTGCTCTGAACTTTGCTCTTCTAAAGAGTCCAACCAAGCCGCAATTAGAGACATGGCAAATGCTTCTCGAGCAAGCTTTGCTGTCGCACTGCTTGCAGGTGCATCGAGTAGTTTTCTTGCATGCAGCCATAAGTGTCGCGGCAGCGACCAGTCACTCACTGATAAGTGCTCAGCTAGACGCTGCTCTAACGCTGCACTATTTAAGCCTTGCTCAGCAAACCACGCTGGCGACACGGACACATACAAACCACAACGGCGATCCCCGTTACGAATGCTCATATGACACGGTGCGACCTCCCGTACCGTGACCACTTTGGCACGTTGACTGTCTTTGTGAAACGTGACGGAATGGGGACCATATTGGAAGCGATTCTCCCCTTCAAAGAACAAAATAATGCGGACACAAGGCTCTATTTTTGTCTCCACCATAAAATCCTGCATGGCGATCGCATTCGTCATATGAATCACCACATCGGACGCACTTCGTTCTGTCAAAATCGATCCCTTCAATACTGGATGCTTTGACTTCTGATCACCTGATGCAAGCGGCTGCTTAACGCCTTTCGTCTTCGCAAAGTGGTAGCGATTTACATTGGGAGCCTGTTCCTGCAACTCGGTTGCATTGACGATTTGGTCTTTTAAACGTGTGGTTTGTGTCATGGTCACCCCTGAGCTGAACATCCTAACGGACTACGAAAATGAGAACAGTTCGCTTCCTAGGAGTTGAGCTTTTCACATAGTTATATGCGCGATTCGCATAGGCGACAGGAAGCAAGGCTGTGGAATAATGGGCCCATCAAAACTCAAATGCAAATAATTATCTTTTGCAATATTGTTTTTAGACATTTTTTTTGGAGAACAATTATGAAAGCCATTGCTGTAATTGGTGCCACGTTACTGGTACCGTTTTCTATGACCGCCATCGCGGAAAGCGTTGCTAGCACCAATCGACTGTCTACTTTAACAGTCGAAGGGAATGCCCTGTATGGCATGGAGTCATCAGAAAGTACTGAAGGCTACAGCGTGGGTTCAGCAACCATCGGTACAAAAGCCCCTGCTGCGCTTCGTGATATTCCCCAGTCTATTACGGTTCTGACCAATGACTATCTAGAAGATCGTGATTTAACGCATTTAGACGATGCGGCCAAAGTCACGCCAGGACTTAGAACCCTATCCAATGATAGCGGGCGCTCTTCTATATACTCCCGTGGTTACGAGTATGACGAGTACAATGTTGATGGTTTACCCGCGCCCATGGCATCTATCAATGGCACGCTACCGTCTTTGTCCGCTTTTGATCGTGTCGAAATCATGCGCGGCCCATCAGGACTGTTCAATAGTACAAGTGAGCTGGGAGGCATCATTAACTTAGTTCGTAAGCGCGCCACCTACGACACTCAAGGCTCCATCTCAGCAGGGCTAGGGAGCTGGGACCGCCATCAGTTGAGCGCGGATGTTTCCGGTGCGTTAAATGATGACGAAACCGTTCGTGGTCGAGTGGTCATTGCCGAAGAAAACATGCCGAACGAAATAGACGGCAATGAAAACAAAGATCAAAGCTTCTATGCGACGGTTGATACCGACCTGTCTGAATCCACTGAGCTCTCGGTCGCTGTTCTCCATCAAAAGAAAGATATTGCCCCCGCCAATGGCTACCCAGCTTATTCTGATGGCACACTGGCTGACTGGGACCGATCAACGTTTTTAGGCGCCGACTGGAACGATTTTAATAACGAAATGACCGATGTGTTCGTCGACCTGACCCATGAGTTTGAGAATGGTGGCTATGGTCGTATTGCTGCTCGTGCTTCGGATCGTACTACTGATTTCTATTATGCTTTCACGGGATCTGCCTTAGCGGAAGATGGCACTACGTCCCTCAACACAACACAGCGCGATTTAGAACAACAAACACTAGCCATTGATGCAAGCTACAGCCAGCCTTTCACAACCTTTGGCAACATGAGTGAATTTGTCGTCGGCATGGATTACAAAAATTACGACACCGACTATCGCAGTGGCGCAACACGCAACCTTGTCAGCAGTATCGATGTAAACAACTTTGATTCTGCATCCGTTGCTTACACAGATCCGACCTATACTTCTCGTGTTCAGTCCACTGAGAAGGAAACGGGGGCATACGCCAAAGTAACCTTCCGTCCCGTTGAGTCTTTGGCGCTGATTGGCGGCGGACGTTTTAGCTGGTATGACTTAAGCAATGATACCACCACGCTATCCACCGGAGCGGTGACCTCTAGCAGCTATGACGATAACGGACGCTTCACACCTTATGGCGGACTGGTTTACGACTTAGATACCCATCATTCTTTCTACGCCAGCTACTCTGAGGTGTATAAACCACAAACAGACATTGGTGAAGATGGCAAAATGATTGATCCACGTGTGGGTGATCAAGTAGAAGTTGGCATCAAAGGTAGCTATAACGATGGTCGTTTGAACAGTCGCTTTACCCTATTCCAACTGACGGATGATAATCGCGCCGCCAGTGTTTCCGGTGAAACTTACTCAGAAGCAACGGGTAAAACACGTGTTACCGGTGCGGAGCTCGAGTTAAGCGGACATTATGAGCAATGGGAAATGATTGCAGGTTACACGTACATGGATACAGAAAACCTAGAAGGTGATGCCAATACGTTATTTATGTTGATGCCAAAACACACCATCAATGTATGGGGCACGTATACGCTTGAAAGTGATAACTTACTCCAGGGGACAGAGCTTGGTTTAGGCGTTACCGGCATGAGTGAGTTCTCACTTACTCGTGGTACTACCACGATTACTGCACCTCGTTATGCGACCGTAGATGCCAGCATCAGTAAAGACATCACTGAGAACTTGAATGTTTCGTTGAATGTAAACAATCTGTTCGACCGCAAGTACTACTCTCGTGTAGGCAGCACAACGACCTTCAATTTTTACGGGCCATCACGAAATGTCATGGCAAAAGCAACGTACCGCTTTTAACGTTAATGGCTTTACGAGTCAGTATAATCTTCTATGCTGACTCGTTAATTTTTACTCGACATACTCAAGAGGAAGCTTTATCTGAAAATGCACACCTGCTTGAGTCGTCGGAATCACCCGAATCTCTCCGCCGAGTTTTTGTGTAATCAGATTATAAGTAATCGACATCCCTAAACCTGAACCACCTTTGGCTCGATTAGTCGTATAAAACGGCTCAAACACTCGACGAGCAACCTCTGCATCCATGCCAATACCATTATCGCGGTAATCCATGACGACACAGTCTTCTAGTGCTTTAGCTGTAAGGTAAATCTCATGCTCACGATCATGGCCATTGAAACCATGAGTACAACTATTACTAATGAGGTTGGTAATCACTTGATCCACGGCTCCAGGATAGGTTTTAAGCATCAGCTCATCTGGAATAGTGGTAATCACCTGAACATTTTTAACTTTATACATCGGATGTAAGCTCGTTAGAAGCGCACTGACTGAGTCTTTCAGCCGTACAGTCTCAAGCACATTGGAGCTTTGTCCTACCGCCGTTTTTTTAAAGTCAGATACCAGTTTCGCTGCACGTTCCATGTTTGCACCAGCGATAAGATGAGCTGAGTCAAATTCCGACAGGAAGCTGGTGAAGCTGTTTTCATCTAAAGAACCTTGCTCATAGGCTTTACGAAGCCTATCCACCTCTTCTTTTATGTGACTCAGTGATGTGATGGCGACCCCTAGTGGCGTATTTACTTCGTGGGCAACACCCGACACAAGTCCACCCAAAGCGGCCATTTTCTCGGACTCAATTAGATGAGCTTGAGTATTCTTAAGCTCATCAAGCGTCTGGTTGAGAACTTGTGTACGCTCTGTGACTTTTCTTTCTAACTCTGCATTCGCATCACGAAGGGCGTTTTCAAGCTCGGCTCTTTGCGATGAGGAAATGGCTCGGCCAAAAAGATCGGATAATGAACCAGAGAAAGTGGCTTCGTCATCAGTCCAGTTGCGATCCTCTTCATTGCCTTCGGTACAAATGATGCCAATCATTTTTCCACGGTGGCGAATAGGTGTATCCAACATACTGCCTATACCCAATGGTTTTAGATAGGAGTCGATAAACTCTGCGGTTACTGGGTCGGTTAAGGCATTGTTAATACGAAGCGTCCGCTCTTCATCTAGAGCGCGGAAGTAAGAGGGAAAGTCTTCTCGAGTTAAAACAATGTCTTCCACTTCCGTATTGTTATGAACATCAATTAATAATTTACAAACAATCGACTTATTATCTTCAGCCAATAACCAAATGCCTGTTCGGTTAACGTTAAGACCTTCAATGATGCAATCTAAAATTAAACGCGCCGCGCGATCTAAGTCGCCATCATCAATGTATTCTGATTGAGATACACGCAGTAGAATGTTTTCGAGCTCACGATTCAAGGGACCCCCTTTCTAATCTGGGTAGACGTCACGCAGTGCCATAATCTCGTCAAACTTAGCGATAGCAATATCACATAACGCAGGATCAAAGTGTTGACCACGCTCTTCATGTAGCAGTTCTAGAATCTTGCTATTCGGCCACGGTTCTTTGTAGGCACGCTTTGCCGCTAGGGCATCGATCACATCAGCCAGCGCCATAATGCGCCCTTCTATGGGTATATCTTCTCCTTTTAACCCCGCTGGGTACCCTTTACCATTCCATTTCTCATGATGATACAACGCGATGTTAGCGCCAATAATAGGTAGCGATTTTTTCGAATGACGAAGCAGGTCGTATCCCACTTGCGCATGAGTTTGCATAGTGCTCCACTCTTCGGCGTCCAACTTTGCAGGCTTGTGTAATATGTTTTCTGGGATCGCTATTTTGCCGATATCATGCATAGGCGTGGCATGTTTGATCAGACTCACCATGGTTTCATCTAGGCCACATTCACGAGCTAAAAACTCACTGATTAAAGACACTCTTCGTACATGACAACCCGTTTCTTTGCTTCGTTGTTCTATCGCCTCGCCTAAAATAAACATCAGCTCCTGCTGTGTCCTTTCAACATCTTCTCGGCGGGAAAGGCTCTCGAAAATGATCGCAGCTTTGGTCAAAAACACATTTAGAAGCTTGCGGGTTAGCTCACAAAACTCTAAATCATGTTGAATTGAGATAGCGCATTCGCTTTGCTTTGACAGCTGCGTGAAACACGTAAAACTATTGTCTGTCTGAACATCTGATTCTAGGTCTAATGCTAACTGTAGACTGGCTGCTACTTTCTTCGAATAGGGGTCTAACGGTTCACTCATCTCCATCTTGCATTGTGCCCCGTCATAAAACATTTTCAGGTATTCTTGCTGACCCAGTACATTGCGATTACGGTAATAAAGGTTTAGTGAAATAGACTCATCAGCAGTGAGTGCTTTTAATTCTTCGTATACTTGGGCACAGAATTCTTCACTAGAGTTACTTTGTAAAACTCTCGTCGTGGCATTGACGACATCTTCTAAGCCTTTATGGCCTTGCTCCACTTCTTTAATATCTCGGTAAGAACGAATCGCAGAGTAAATGGTTGTCTTAAGACGAGTAGAGTTAAGCTCCGTTTTATTTTTGTAATCGTTGATATCGTAATCTCGGATGACATCTTCTTCCGGTGCTTGGCCTGGCTGCCCCGTTCGTAACACCAATCTCGTTGAGGTGTTTTTATGGCTCTCCCGAATCCATTTCACCAAGTCGAGGCCTGCGTGATCATTTTCCATCACGACATCCACCATCGCAATCGCAATGTCAGAGTTTTCCTCGAACAGTTTCATCGCTTCTTTAGCGGAATGTGCTTTCAGGAACTTGAGAGGTCGGTCATCAACAAGTAAACGTTTCAGCACCATTTCAGAAACCGCAATGATGTCGTCTTCATCATCAATTAGCGCCACTTTCCAAGGCTCGAGGCCTGAGGCACTTAATTTATTCACCATTGCCTGTTGCGCAGGCGATGTAGACGGTGCTTGTTTTGAAAATAATGGATTTGCCATATAAACCGACCTTTGAGAAATAAGAGCATCTCTAAACAATAGAGTATAAATATCGTTCAGCAATGGTGTTGCGGTCAATTTATAAACAGAAGTTTATCGTTTCAAAACGTTGCTGAATGTAGTGCTTTGCAAATTTGAAACCATGAATTGTGGTTATGGCTTGATAAGGTTATCGCAAAGATGCACTCTTTGTTTATAAGAAAACCCTGATTTAGCAACTTCATGAAGGAAGCACTCGATGCAAATGATTGCCAGTGTCCTCGGCTTAATCTTATTTATGGCCAGTTCATTGATGTTAAGCTCTTTCTCTGGCGCTACGAGTAAAGCCCCTTATTTGGAAATTAGTGCGAGTCAATCCCATTACGTCTTAACACCTTATCAAAGCTTTCTTCAAAATACAGATCAGGCCCATTACGAGGACGTAAATGAACTTTCTAACAGCGTTTGGCAGCAATCAACTAACGCCCCACACTTAGGTGTTAATCTAACTCAATGGGTACGTATCCCCATCCAAATCAACGCTCCAAAAACAGATAAGTGGCTACTCGAGGTCGGCTGGCCGAACTTTTCATACATTGATTGGTATTTGAAAGATCAAGCGACAGGAAAATTGATTGATCATCAAGTGCCCGCTCAAAGCACTCAAAACGATCAATTATCTTTCCCTATATCATTGCCGAGTACAGGCAGCTATATGCTGTACATAAAAGTAGTCGGCCATGAAAAAATCATTTTACCGTTGGCACTGAAAACCCTAGATATTCATGATCAAGAAATACATATCAGAAGTCTTCTGACAGGACTTTTCTACGGTGTTCTGTGTGCCATGTTGTTCTACAACCTTTCACTATATGCCTTTACCCATGAGTCAAATTACGGCGCATACTGCCTATATGTAATCTCTATTATTTTTTATACGCTCAGCACTTCAAGCCATTACATTAGTTTCTTACACGGGCATTTCGACTGGTTTGATCAATATGCCTATCGCATATCTGTTCCTATTGCATTTCTTAGTGCAGCCATTTTCATACGTAAATTTCTATTACTGTCTGAGCGCAATGATGCCACACAGTACGTAAGCAAAGTGGCTATTCTCATATGGACGATGATATTTTTGATGACCCCCATCATGCCCGCGACTTGGCAAATTTGGATCATAGATATCTTTGCTTTTACAAGCTGCGTGGTCGGTTTATGGATTTCAAGCTTTGTTTGGTACAAAGGTGACCCTTCAGGAAAGTACATCACCATTGCCTGGACACCATTGATGATAGCAACATTCGTGCTCATGATGGGCCTAACCAATATTATCTCTTTCTCAATGAACCTTTATTACTTACAAAATATCGCTTTCACCGTGGAGGTTTTACTGATATCAACCGCTCTGGCTGAACGTATTAATAGGGAGCGACAAGAACGAGAAGAAGCTCAAGCACAATCCATTTACTATGAACAACGAAGCGTTGAGGCCCGACAACGAGAAATCACCGCTCAACAACATGCTATTGAGGTTGAACGGACAGCCAAAGAAAACCTAGAGCAGCAAGTAGCAGAACAAACCAGTGAACTAAAGCTCGCTATGTATTCATTAACCCAAGCCAATACTGAGCTGGAAATAATGAGCCAAACAGATGGTTTGACTAACTTGATTAATCGACGCCACTTTGATCGAAAATTCACAGAAGCATTTGATCGCGCCATTGACGCAAAGTGGATGATGGCTATTTTGATGTTGGATATAGACTTCTTCAAAAAGGTAAATGATCAACACGGTCACCAAGCTGGGGATCAGTGTTTACGTGATATCTCGGCCATATTTCAAGGCATGACGGACGATAAATGCGACCTTTGTGCACGATACGGCGGTGAAGAGTTTTGCATTGTGCTGCCAAATCGTACAAAAGAGCAGGCCTATGATATAGCGGAGTCTATTAGACAAGCTGTGGCAGAAAAAGAGATTCGCTACGGTGGTGAAATGTTTCATGTGACCATTAGTATTGGGCTTTACAATGCTGTTCCAAAACATCACAGCCAGCGGGATAAATTCCTAAAACATGCGGATGAAGCGCTTTATATGGCAAAACGAAATGGTCGAAATCAGGTCGCATCTTAATACCCACTCCTTTTACGACATGTAAATGCGTGATTTTGCCAGACCATATGTCAGGCCCTTTAACAACGAAAGCTGGCCTCTTATCATAAGTCTTTTTCGATCAACCCTTTGGAGTGCTCATGAGCCAAGCCACTGTTCAGTTACTGCAAAACTACTACAAAGCCTTCAACGCTCAAGATATGGATACGTTCTTGTCTCTACTAACGGATGACGTGGTACATGACATCAACCAGGGTGACCGTGAAGTGGGCAAAGACACTTTCTCTGCGTTCATGGATCGTATGAACAAGAACTACAAAGAAACCATCGTAGATATCGTTGTGATGTCGAACGCAGCAGGCGACCGGGCAGCGGTAGAATTTACCGTGCTTGGTGAATACCTTGCGACGGACGAAGGCCTACCAGAAGCAAACGGCCAAACTTACAAACTGCCAGCAGGCGCGTTTTTTGACATCCGTGATGGCAAAGTCGCTCGAGTCACCAACTACTACAACCTAGAAGACTGGATCGCTCAAGTTTCAGCGTGAGCCCGACGTCTTAAGATCTTAGCTATACAGGAACGCCCATGCTGACCTTTCAACGACTTTCTGGCCCAGCGTTGAATCAATACATTGATGCGCTGGCACAGCTACGTATGCAGGTGTTTCGTGACTTTCCTTATCTGTACGATGGGGATTTGGCCTACGAAGCACGTTATTTAAAAACCTACATCGAAGCCCCAGACAGCGTCATCGTATTGGCGTTTGACGGCGACAAAGTCGTCGGTGCGTCCACTGGCGTGCCACTGCGTCACGAAATGGCGGAAGTAAAACAGCCATTTCTAGATGCGGGCCTAAACATCGATGAGATCTTTTATTGCGGTGAATCGGTTCTGCTGTCCGAATACCGTGGCCAAGGCGCCGGCGTCGCCTTTTTCGATCATCGCGAAGCACACGCACAGAGCCTAGCTGGCATCAAATACTCTTGCTTCTGTGGCGTACAACGCTCCGGCGACCACCCTGCGCGTCCGGCGGATTACCAACCGTTAGATCAGTTCTGGCATAACCGCGGTTACGAAAAACGCCCAGAACTCGCCACCCACTTTAGTTGGAAAGAAGTGGGCGAAAGTACAGAGTCATTGAAACCCATGACTTTCTGGATGAAACCTTTAACGAACTCAGCACGATAGAGCAGAACGATTATGAGCGCATTTAAACTGGCGGCGGCCCAATACGACATTGGCTTCTTTCACCGTTGGGAAGAGTTTGCCGACAAGCTTGAAAGTTGGGTGAGCCGAGCCGCGCAGCAAGATGCAAAATTATTGGTGTTTCCTGAATACGGCAGTATGGAACTGGCCTCTTTATTTGGCGAAAACGTCTACAAAGATCTAAATCTGCAACTGCACGAAATGCAGTCGATCCTGCCGCAATTCCATGACTTACATATAGAATTGGCAAAGCGCCACAATGTCATGATTTTGGCAAGCTCATTTCCAACGATCCAAGACAACGGCACCTTCCTAAACCGTGCCAACCTGTTTGACCCACGCGGCCTCATTGGTTTCCAAGACAAGCTAACCATGACCCGTTTTGAAAACGAGCAATGGCACATCACTGGCGGCGATCAGATCAAAGTCATCGACACTGACCTTGGCCGCGTCGGCGTGCATATCTGTTACGACTCTGAATTCCCAATGATCGCCAACCAGCAGGTAGCGGCGGGCGCTGACTTACTATTGGTACCAAGCTGCACCGATACGGAAGCGGGCTTCCATCGTGTGCGCATCGGTTGTCAGGCCCGTGCCTTGGAAAACCAATGTTACGTGGTGCAATCCCCAACGGTCGGTCATGCCACTTGGTCAGAGGCAGTCGACATCAACACTGGCCGCGCCAGTGTCTACACACCCATGGATTACGGCTTCCCTGGCAACGGTATCTTGGCGCAAGGTGACACAGATGATGCTGGCTGGGTCTTTGCTACTGTTGACCTTGCTGAAATTGCCCGCATCCGTGACGAAGGACAGGTATTTAACTACCGTGACTGGCCAAAGCAATTTGAACTTAAAGGCCCAGAGGGTTGATCTGAAAGCTCTCTAGCCTGAAGAACTTCCCCATCAGTTCTTATTTAGGAGTACAATGCGCGCCATCTTTTCTGAATTAGTGAATTACTCATAAATGGCTATCAAAGCAACGATTTACAAAGCCTCTGTGCAAGTGTCGGACATGGATCGACACCATTACCAAAGTTACGATTTAACCCTTGCGCTACACCCTTCTGAAACCGAAGAACGCATGATGACGCGCCTAGCTGCGTTTGCATTATTAGCCGATGAGAAAGAAGGCGATGAGCAGTTGTCATTCACCAAAGGGTTGAGCACCGATGACGAGCCGGATCTATGGCAGAAGAATTTCTCAGATGAGATTTTGCTATGGGTAGAGCTTGGTCAGCCTGATGAGAAGCGCCTGCGTAAAGCATGTGGTCGCGCAAAAGATGTCGTGGTTGTGAACTACAACGATAAGTCAGATATCTGGTGGGAGCAGAACAAAGGTAAAACCAGCCGTTTTGATAATTTGCGTATTTTACAGTTCGCAGAGTCTGAAATCCAAGCACTGGAAGGATTGTGTGCTCGTACCATGCAGTTAAACGTTACTATCCAAGACGGCGAGATGTGGATCTCTAGCGAACAAGGCGAGTGCGCGCTGAACCCTACTTGGCGTTAATCTTTCTTGGCTTGTGGTTGCTCAGGTTCTGGATTAAACCGTGCAGCCACATACTGACTGATAATACCCAACACTTCGGTTTGAATGCCTTTTAATAGCGTTCGACGAGATTGATGGGCGGCTTCACATTGTGTGGTTAATCCCAAGGCAAAACTCACCAATAAACCTTTAGTACTCGAAATAGCTTCAAGGGTTTGCTTTTTGGCTAGAGTACGATCTGCACCAGCCTTGGCTTGCTGGCGTTTACAGCGCATATAGAGTTTTTCACGTTCTCGATACATGTCATTTAAGCCAAACATCAGTCATCCTCGCTGTCTGTTGGAATGATCGCATCCAATGTACGGGTTAAATCCATACGTTTAAGGGTTCTACGTATCAGCAAAACTAAACCAAAGGAACTGATAAGCGTAGCGACCAAAGCGGTGGCTAAAATCCCGAGTAAAGACCAGCCTGCATACCATGCAGCCGTCGCCAGTAATGCGATCAATAGAAGCCAGCTGGTCACCAGTAAAAACACCACACCACACATTAGAGCGATGAGCTGAGCCCCTGAAGCCATCCAGATCTTTGCCTCTAAGGCGCTAAGACCGAGGATACTTTTGAGCCACTTTTTATGGCTCAAGGTCAGCTGATCTGCAGTAACAGCCACTTCCTTAGCGGGTGCTTCAGTGGCGTGGTCACGTTCGTTAAATGGCGTCATGCTAGCTTCCATGTGATCAAGTCATATTACTTACGCTTGCACAGAAGACTGGCTGCGACAGCACCTGCTAGGAACGCAAAACCAACTGTTTTAAGTGGGTTTTCTTTGGCATAAGAGCCTACGGCAGTGCTTACTTTCTCAGATTGCTCACGTGCGGTATCTGCAATTTGATGCGCTTGGGCACTGATTTGTTGCGCCATTGCCTCAACACGCTCTTGACCATTTTCGGCAGCGGCCGCTGCACCATCAACACCCTTATGAGCTGTTTCAGCCGCTTTATCTACAGCATCATGTGCCTTTGACTGAGCATTGTTCTTCGCTTGAGTTCCATTTTTCGATTGAGTAGAGCTGTTTGCTGTTGCCATGTTCTGTACCTCCTGTGCGTTAATTCAGTATTTAAACTAGCGCCATTCTAGACAGATAGGAAGGTTTGAACTCTAATCTTCCTTTTGTTTACAAGTTAGCAAAAAGCACCCAATAAAACTGACCCTTTCATGAGAAATGTCTAAAAACGTGCACTTGGCTCAAGTGGAGCCCACTGCCCTTCTTTTTCTCCTGCTATATTTGCTACGAGGATTTTTGCGGTAGTTGGACCTTGTGTGAAACCTTGATGACCATGGCCAAAATGGAACCACATGCGCTCATGTTTCGGCGCCTTACCAACAACAGGAAGCATATCTGGCATACATGGACGTGTGCCAAACCATTGATCTTCTTGGATACGCTCACCTAGTTCGAGTAATGTTTTTAAAGCGCTAACGCCTCGCTGCAATTGCTTGGGCTCAGCGGTGGCGTTTAAGTCAACTAACGCAGCCCCCGTTGTAACACGAATGCCTCGACTCATAGGAGCGGCTAACACACCATTAGCCACGTCTAAGAATGGACGATTTAAAGGCGTCGTCTCTTGATAGTGACCATGATAACCACGCTTGTAGACCATCGGAATGTTATAACCAAAGCGTTTCAGTAGTTCAGGACTCCAAGGACCCAAAGCAATAACCACCTGCTCAGCATTAACAATGCCCTGCTCTGTTTTTACAACCCAACCCGTTGTGGTTTGCGTCAGGCTATTCGCGTCGCCTTTTAGCAAACGGCCGCCGCGCTGTTCAAACAGGGTTGCATAGGCTTGCGTCAGCCCTCCTGGATCTTTACAGCTCCAACTGTCTAACCAATGAACAGCGCCAACCGGTGCCTGCTTCAGAGCAGATTCTTCTAATTGGTAAGCTTGGCCGTCAACAATACGAGAACGTACGCCAAACTCACGCTCTAGCCGCTCAGCACGCGCTTTTTCTTTATCAAAGCTCACCTCATCTCGATAAAGCATCGCCAGACCATTTCGAATAATCAATGTGTCAGAGTTAGAGGCATCTATGAGCGGTGCATGGTCTGCTGTGGCAAGAGCGGCAAGTTTTGCGTAGGTTGTGGATATTTTTCGGTGCTTGTCCGTTGCCGAATTCAAGAAGTAACGCCATAGAGCGGGAGCCATCCTAAGCGTAGGTGCTAGCTCCCATAACACATCATTGGTATGCCCAATGGCATAGCGCCAAAGTGTGCTCAGATCCTGAGGTAAAGCATAGGGTTCAACAGCCTCTGTTTGAATAATCCCTGCATTACCAAAACTGGTTTCCAAGCCTGGTTGAGTTCGATCAACCACCGTCACAGTATGCCCTGCCTCTTGCAATGCGAGTGCAGAAGAAATACCAACCATCCCTGCACCTAGTACAATGAACTCTGCCATGTGCAACGCCCTCCAAACTGAGATTTTTTCTTATCTACTATGCATTTTAGCTCTTCAGAAGTGTAGCTTTTTGTTCGTTTCATTTGCTTGTTGCTGTATATCAATTCACCTCATAATTTGCTTCCGTTACTCTTGGGTACTTGACGCTTTGAGTATGAATAGTAATGGAACCACTACATTTGAATGTGCCTTTTACAACTGATGTTATGGATATGTTCCGAGATGCAGTTGTGATTACAGATGCTGAAGGCATTATCCTTAAGGTCAACCAAACATACCAAGATATATCCGGTTACAGCGAAGCGGAGCTCATTGGTCAGCGCCCAGCAAAAGTAAAGTCGGGACGTCATGGAGACGCGTTCTATCAAGCTATGTGGCAGGACCTCAAAACGATTGGATATTGGGAAGGTGAAATCTGGGACCGACGGAAAAATGCTGAAGTCTACCCAAAGTGGTTAAAGATTCAGGCAACTTACGACAGCCAAGGTAATATTTCCCATTATGTTGGTGTTTTTTACGAGACGAAAAATCCCAACCCCAGTCTCCATGAAAGAGAGCGCTTAGCTAACATCGATCCACTTACTGGTCTTTGTAATCGCAGTTGTTATCGGGAGAGTTTGACTAACATTTGCCATCATGTGTCTTCTGAAGAACTGTTCATACAATTGTACTTAGACATTGATAAGTTCAAGGATATTAATGAAAAATATGGTTATGTTGTAGGTGATGACTTACTAACTATGTTTGCTGATCGTGTTCGTAGAGCATGGCATGAGATATGGCTGAACCATACTTTTGCAACCGTAGGGCAAGATGGGAGCGAACTGTTGGCACGTTTCAGTGGCGATGAGTTCTTAATGGGGTTTCGATTACTTAAGAGCGCAGCAACAAATCTTGATCAGCTGCTACACGAAGTCACTCAAGTGCTCAACATGCCTTACAAGGTCAGAGGCCATGTGATTCAGATTTGCTGTAGTGTCGGCATGGCACAGCTTTTTATTGATGCCAGTAATTCTGATGAGCTAATCGCTCATGCAGAAGCTGCGATGTATGTTGCAAAACAAGCTGGCGGTGACCGAACCATGCTGTTTACTCAATCTATTAAGGAACAGTTAGAGCGCCGTAAACTCATCGAACAAAGTTTGATTGCCGCCATTGCCGCTGGGCAGTTCGAACTCTATTACCAACCTAAAGTAGGCGGCTTGTCTCGCCAAGTTTGTGGCTATGAAGCATTAGTACGTTGGAACCACCCTCAGCTTGGTATTCTCTCGCCTTCAGAGTTTATTCCAATTGCTGAAGAAACTGGGGCAATTTTACCATTAGGTGATTGGGTGATGGAGCATGCATGTCTTCATGCAAAAGAGCTGAATGATTTAGGCTTTGAAAATATACCTGTTGCCATCAATGTTTCTGCTTCACAGCTGTCTGATCCAGATTGGCTAGATCGCCTATTGTTTATTCTGCAGAAGACTAAACTTCCAACACATTTAATAGAACTTGAGTTAACCGAGAGTCAGTTACTCGTCGATATTGATCATTCTACAGATCTCATTACTTATATTCGCTCGCTGGGCGTTAAAGTCGCGCTGGATGATTTTGGCACAGGCTATTCCTCACTTAGTTATTTGAGAAATTTGCCACTTGATACGCTCAAAATTGATAGATCTTTTGTTGCCCACCTTCAAGAGAACCAAGAGAACTACGATCTCGCAATCATCAAAGCAGTAAAAGCTTTATCAAAGCAACTCGGCATATCCTTAGTGGCCGAAGGTGTAGAGAAAGCAATGCAAGAAAGAATTCTTACTGAAATTGGCTGTGATCAATTACAAGGATACTTGTATAGCAAACCGATCCCTGCCAAAGAGTTTTTAGCACTTTGCTTACGTAGTCTCACAGAGGAAGAAGAAAAATTTAAATCACAATGAAACTTTTAAAAATTTCCTTCGTGTATAGAACTAACGAACCAAGCGTTGGTTCTATTTTCACTTGATCAATACAGGAAGGTAATTATGAACACGGTCACTCTTAGAACACTGAAAGTATTTTCTTTAAGCATGGCACTAACCAGTGCAGCAGGTCTCGCCACCGCAGCTCATCATGGCGTAAGCGTAGAAGGTATGGATCAAGATGTCTCTCATGGCTATGTTACAGCCAGCACAATCAAGTCTGAAGCAAATGGGTGGCTAGTGGTGCATCGCACTGATAGCAATATGAAGCCTGGTCCAGTGGTTGGTTACGCCCCCGTTATCAAAGGCAAAAACAGTAATGTCAGTGCTATTTTGCAAGAACCCGTGAAAAGCGGTGAAATGCTGATGCTGATGTTACACGGTGAAAATGGGGGTATGAAGACAGGCGTCTTTGAATACACTCTAGGAGCCAAAGAGGATGGTCCAATCAAAGTGGATGGCAAACTGGTCATGGATGTCATTAGCGCAAAATAATCATTCTTGATCGTAAAGGTGGGTTTCATTGCCCACCTTTTTCAGTCTAAACTTAGTAATGAGCTTACCGGCTCTCTAATAAAAATAATCATACGTTGCGCATGATCTGCCAACGAGGAGAAATTACTATGTTGACGACTAAATCAGCTCAAGAGGCTTTTCGTCTTGAAGTAGGCCAATTACCTCAAGCAAGTGTAAACCACCTCGCACCGTCTTTTGACAACTTACCTGACAATCCCTACGCCGACGGCTCATACCGATTACGCCGTTACTCGCGGTTCGCTTTTAGCAACGACTCACTCTCACGCCTTCCAAGCAAGGCATTTGTACAAGATGAAAGCATTAATCACTTTCAAGGAAACGTTGAACGTACCTACCCAGAAATTGAAGACGAGACAGTGTCTGACCCAGCTTTTCGAGAATTATTCGAGCACTTCCAAAAGATGACTGATATTGCAGACGGCAGCACTATTGAAGTTCATCAAATGCGTATCTTTGCTGACCACAACTCCGTTGAAGTGGCACCAGAAGGCGTTCATCAGGATGGCTTTGATCGCATTGGTATTTACGTCATTCAACGCCATAATATCACTGGTGGTGAAGTGAGTGTTCATACAATGGAAACCAGCCCAGCCATGATGAAACACCCTCTTAATAATGGTGAATTCGTTGTCTTAAATGATCGTCGCTTTTTCCATTATGCCGCGCCTATTGAACCGATTGACGGCGAACTTGGATATATGGATGCGTTTGTATTAACAGCTAATTTGGTTCATTAGCTGTAAACCAAAATATGAGCCCGTCACCGTATGGGCTCGTATTTCTGCACGGTCGTATTCACTCGTGAGCAAAGATTATTCATAAGATTAGTTTATAATTCCCGCCTACGCTTCACTTAGATCAATCCAAACCTAACCTTTTGGTTTAAAAGTAGTGTGCTTATAAGAAGTTGGTTATATTATTTTCGTGTTATTCGAAAAGTTTATAGTCACCAAGCACGGTTTCGTTAGGACAGGTTTATGATAAAGCTTCCAAATTGGCCCGCAATTGCCGCAATAACTTTGTTCAGTGGTGTATGTATTACTGCGCAAGCAGGCACTCTTGAAGAAGTGCAAAACAGAGGGGACCTGAATTGTGGCGTCTACCCTGACGACCCGGGTCGTAGCGCGTTGGACAGTAACGGTCGTTGGCAAGGTTTTTATGTAGATTTCTGTCGTGGCGTTGCCGCTGCGGTATTGCATAACCCAGAGTACGTCAATTTTGTCGAAGTGGGCTCAACATCACGGTTCACGTCTTTAGTTGAACGAACCACGGATGTGGTTATGTACAGCTCCACTTGGACACTTGGCCGCGAAAACACTTATAACATCCGCTTTCCAGCGCTTTATCTGTTTGATGGTCAAGGCTTCGTAGTCCGTAACCGCTCAAACATCCACAGCCTTGATGACCTCAATGGTAAAACGGTGTGTGTTACTGGTAATACAACCACCCAACAAAACCTTGAGGACTACATTAACAACCACGGTTTTAAAACAGATGTTGTTTATGCGAATGGCGATCAATTCTTTCGTGGAAGTATTTGTGATGCATACAGTGCAGACCGCATGAACTTAGCGACCAATCTAGCGAATCGTGTTGAAAACCGCAGTGATTATCGGATTCTGCCAGACACTCTGTCTCGAGAACCTATCGGACCAAGCGTTCGAGATGATGACCCGCAATGGAACCGTATCGTGCGTTCTGTTGTTCACGCTGTGATTGTGGCGGAAGAAAAGGGCATCACTCAATCGAACATTGATCAGCTTAAGCTCAGCAGTCAGAATATAGAGACACGTAACTTATTAGGCGTCAGCGGTGATTTAGGCGAACATTTGAGCCTGGATGCGGATTGGGCTTATCGTGTCATTAAAGCCGTCGGCAACTACAGTGAAATTTATAACCGTCACTTTGGTCCAGACACCCCCATTGGCCAGCCTCGGGGCCTAAATGCTTTGTGGCGCGACGGCGGTGTTTTATTCGCTCCGCCATTTAAGTAATTGAATATGTCTGCAGAGTACTTTTTTAGGATCCCTCGCTTTCAAAAACTCGGCGTTCGCTTAAACATTATCCTATTGGGAACGATCATTTTTTTCTTAGTTTCCAGCGGTTACGGTATTTGGACGCTACAGCAACAATCGGCGCAATTTAAAGCAGTAACTCAGACCTATTACGAGCGAGCAATGCTTGCAGCCGAATTGTCTCGTGATGCAGAGCTGATAGCAACACAAGCCATGGAGCAAAGCGTCACCCAAAAATTAGGCAATATTGACACCACCATTTTGCAGGCGGACTTCACTCGTATATTTACTGTAGCACGTGAAAAGCTTACGGCAGAGACCACGGAAGAAGTGGAGACATTGGCTGAAATTGACCGTTTAACGTCCCCTTACTTCGGTCAACTGATTCTGTTTTATCAGTTAAGTGAGCGACAACAGCGCTTAGAATTGGACATGGATTCATTAAATAGAGCTCGGCAACAAATTATTAAGCCGCTGCTCAACATTGATTTTTCGTCAGCCCCCAGTCGCTTTAGCAACCTCGCTGTGAGCTACTCTCACAGCAGCCAAGCTTATTTAGAAGCAAGTTCTCCCGGCCTAATCGCTCGCCGTCAATCGCAGTTAAAACAACTTCAAGAACGATTAATGAGTATTGAAGGCTTAACCGTTAATCAACAAGAAACGCGTAATGCTTTAATTGACAACATCCTCCAAACGGTTTCATTAAAAAATCAGCTTCATAAAACCAATTTGGAAACCCTGTCTGCTATGCGCACTACTCGCCTTTATGCACAGCGCCTTAGCAGTGTTTGTTACGACTTTTACTTGATGGTGAAAAATCGTGCCGAACAAGCATCATTGCAACACAGCCAGCTGATTGAGAGGGTTAATATTCAAATTGCGCTTTTCAGCGCCGCTTTTTTAGGCCTGATTGGCTTAGCCTATTGGTTTATACATCATTTTATTGTTAGACGTTTAAATCATCTCAGTGCGGTTATGCAAAAACACGCAATGGGATCACCGGAGCCGATTCCACAAAGTGGCCATGATGAGATCACTGTGATTGGTAAAACCTTTGCACAGTTTGTTCAAGCAAACAATGTCGCCCATGAAGAAACTCAAAACGCTAGAAAAATTGCTGAACAAGCCAATCAGCAATTACGAGAGTTAAACACCCATCTTAATCAGCAAAATAACACTGATGAGCTCACACAAATTCCTAATCGCCGCTATTTCTTTAATTGGTTGCAAGCAAGCTATGAGAACCTAGCGGAGCACAACAGCAGCTTGGGGATTCTAATGATCGATATTGACTGGTTTAAGTCTTTTAATGACCACTATGGACACCAAGCTGGCGACGAGTGTTTACGCCATGTAGCCCACCTGTTACAGCACGTTTCTAAGGACTATGCTGGAATGCTAGCTCGGTATGGTGGCGAAGAATTTATTGTGGCAGTCCCTGATGTAACGATAAACGCTCTGGATGAGCTCGGAAGGACACTGCTTTCTGCAATAGACAGCGCAAACATCGCGCATGGATATACACCTTTTCATCATGTGACCATTAGTGTTGGCGCAGCCTATCTGGAACAAGCAAACTTGGATATGCCTGTTGAACGTTTGATTTCTAGAGCAGACCAAGCGCTCTATGAAGCTAAATCAAAAGGCAGATCGCAGATTGCCCATTATATCCATGACTAGGCTTTTGGAATGGACAGATAAGCTTCTAATTGAGGAATAATCATTGGCTTAGCATACAACCAGCCTTGTGCTAATGCATTAGGGCAAGCTCGCTGAATATAGTCGGCTTGCTCTTGAGTCTCAACGCCTTCGAAAACCGTTCGCACATTCAGCCTTTGAACCAAACTAAAAATAGCATCCAGCATGGTTTGATTGATTGAACCTGTTCCAATGGACTGAGTAAATGACTTATCGACTTTGATTTCTTTTGCATTTAAACGCCCTAACCATGCTAAGTTCGAGTAGCCAGTCCCAAAATCATCTAAAGAAATGCAAATACCTTGTTCAGTATATCGCGCCACGATATTAGCTAATTCATGGCTATCTCCAGCAGACCGTTCAGTGATCTCAAACACTAATTGATCTGTGCGTATATTATTTTGCTTTGAGCATTCACAAATAAATGGCATTAACGAAGCATCAAATAAATCCTGAATCGATAAATTAATGCTCAAGCTCATGTCGCGATATTTAGTCAGTAAAGGTGACATTTCAAATAGGGATGTTTCAATCACAAGTTGAGTGAGTGGACGAATCAAAGAATGCCTTTCTGCCAGCTCAATGAAAGTATCTGGTGAAACCATTCCAAATTCGTGGCTATGCCAGCGAACTAATGATTCGACACCTATTACTTTCTTTGAATTTAAATCCATCTTGGGTTGATAAACCATACTCAGCTCGCGACGGACGATCGCTTTACGCAAATGGTAGATCATTGAGTGTCGCTTCATTCGTCTTATATAGAATGGACAAAATAACATTACACCAAAGCAAACACCTACCCCAGTAATCATAAGTACAGCGGACAATGGTAGTTCGTAAGCGCCCACCACTTTATTCACGCCCACTGCACAAAGGGTTGGCCCAATGCATGTCCGATAATGTAGATATCTATTTGGGAAAGGCAGCCACATGGCAAACGATGGCAAGGGGACTAACATGTCTGAATCAATCTCAAATGCACCAAAGCTTCTGTAAATGAAATTATTCTCTGGGCGAAGCACTTTAACTGCCATATCACTTGGTGGCTGTCTTAGTCCATCAAATGCAAAAGGTGAAGTAAATACAATGACGTTACCATCTTGATCCATTCCTGTTTGATAAGGCAGTCCTAAAACACTGTCTGTATTTAACCAATGTTTTGACTGATCTGGAAAAGATGACGTTGGCTCAGGCAGAGTAGGCTTATCTTCTAAAACGCCCCATTCTGCTGTACATGAAACCCTACCGTCGATAACACGCCCAATATCCTTTATAAATTTATGCTCCCAAAGCGACGTTCTTAGCTTGGCAAGGTCTTCTATAGAACAAGGCTCTGCACTAGATTGCTTCGCTTCCTGAATGCTACCGAAAATATCTTTAGCAACCTTTGCAGAATAGTTCAGCGCATAGTTTGAGTAACTTTCTAATTCTTTTTGCTGAAACTTCATCGCAAAGTAGTGACCAACGCACAGGGCAGCAAGCCCTCCACATATAGCGGCTAAAAGTAACAATCCAGTGATTTGTTTGCTCATAAATAAGCTTCTGATATGTGGATGCATCCGTATCGGCATATCGATTAACTCTCAGAAATTCCAAAGGTAAGTGAATGGCGGAATTAAACCTTACCTTTCATGAGGAAACAACATTAAGTGTTAAATTTTCCCACTTTTTTTATTTTTTTCTAAATATGCCAGCGTATTAACAACTTAAAATACATCGTCATCATTGCCGTCTAAGTACTTTTTAAGCTGTGGAGCAATCATTGGCTTTGCATAGAGCCAGCCTTGCACCAATGCTTGGGGACATGCACGATATATGTAATCCGCCTGCTCTTGTGTTTCTACACCTTCAAATACACACGCAACATCTAATCCATGAAGTAGGCTAAAAATGGCATCTAGCATTGTCTGGTTTATGGAGCCTGTACCAATGGATTGAGTGAACGACTTATCCACCTTAATTTCAGAAGCATTTAAACGACCTAGCCAAGCAAGATTGGAATAGCCCGTTCCAAAATCGTCTAGAGAGATACTCACTCCCGCATCAATATACTTCTGTACCACTTCCGCTAAGCTTGCATCATCTCCTGCTGAGCGCTCTGTTACTTCAAATACGAGTTGTGATAGAGATACATCAAACCTATCGGCTGTCTGGATAATAAATGTGAGTAAGTCAGGGTCCATTAAATCTTGAATAGATACATTTATATTTAGCCGAAATTCTGGACGTAAACGCATAACGTCATGAGTTTTTTCTAAACTTTTCTCAATAACAAAATGTGTTATTTTACGAATAAGGCCTTTTTTCTCAGCGACGCTAATGAAAACTTCAGGTGACACAAAACCAAAATAGGCGCTATTCCAGCGTAGCAGTGCCTCGGCACCAACAGGGTTTCCGCTTGCCAGACATATTTTGGGTTGAAACACGACACTTAGCTCATTCTTGGCAATGGCTCGTTTTAAATGGAAGGCGATTGAATGACGTTTCCGATGGGTTTTGTAAGCTAAAGAACTTACTCCAAGACCACCAAAACCACCCAGTGATGAGATTAATGCAATGCTAAGCCACGAAGCCCCAAAAACACCTGAAGAGCGATCTTCTGACAATACACATAATCCTACATTCGAGCAATCATAGTAATGAAGCGCTGATCTAGTACCGGACTTCAACCACTTATCAATAGAGCCTTTTTCTTCCAGACTATCTAATAGTGAGTCAGTTCTATTACCGAACAAACGAAATACAAAATCTTTATTCTTGTCGACGATAACAGTAGAAATTTTCTGATTAGGCTCTCTCATTGCATCAAATGCAAACGGTGATGTCATGGTTAAAACCGAGCCATCAAGCGCTAAGTCTGTCTGGAAGTGTGTGCCAATAACATTTATAGAGTTTCTCCAAAACTCTATACCATTACTTAATAGCGTATCTGAAGGTGGCAATTTTATAGGAACTGGTAATAAACCACGCTCAGCCGTGCAATGGATCATACCGTTGTAAACTCTACCAATATCCTTTAAGTATTTGTGGTTCCAGAGAATAGAACGTAGCCATTCGATATCACCACTAGAACAAACATCATAAGGAGACTGTTTTGCTGTAATAATGCTGTGTTTCAAATCATCCGTTACATCACTTGCATAGTTTAATGCATAACTTGAGTAGCTTTTTAATTCCAAATACTGACTTTTCTCTATGGTGGCATTCGCTCCCCATAAGGCCAATACAGCAAATATGAAAGCAAACGCGATTGATTGCATCAAGAAACGCCAATGCTCTGTCAGTAATTGCATAGAAGCTCCTGCCTCATTTAACTATTTACACATTCATTAAATTAATAAGAGCTGATTATATTTAATTCCCATACAGTTTATAGGGTGATATATTCAGAAAATGTGTAAAGATAGAGAGTTCAATGCAGTAAACAGCATTTATCGTATTTTTCTACTGTTTTATGATCCAATCCTTAATTTGCTCTCGCTGAACTTCATTCGCTTGTAAATACAACAGCTGTATAGATTTCAGTAGATCATTGTTAGTCGACTCTTCTGTTAACTGCGCAACAAATTCACTTCCTTGGCTTTGATTATATTGATCAAGTAGTGGTTGAATTGCTTCATTCGGTACCGCTCTCTCGGAGAGAGGATGATACTTAAATGTTTTGATTACCCCTTTATTGAATTGTACCCGCCAAACTTTTCGATTTTTAAAATATAACTCTGCTTGGCTTTTTGTAAATAAATCCGGGGCAAGTATCGTTACCTCATCATTAGCTAACGTCGTAAACTCCATTAGGTAAGGCAATGTTTTGTACTCTAGTTCTGCACCACCATCCCTTACTCTATTTTTGTAGCGAAAAACTACTTGATGAGCTCCTGACCTTAAATCTCGTGGTGCTGTATTTAAAGATCTTAAAACAGTGCCATCAACTGCCAGCAGCTCAATCTCTTTAACTATGTACAATGATCCCGCATGGCTTAAAGGAATAATAGAGATTAGCAGGCCGCCTATGATCCATTTCAATCTACTCATTTGTGTGCCCCTTCAAAATCTTCAGACGAGCGTAGACTCTTAAATTGGTTAATGTATAATCAGCGCCCTTGTTTGACCACACGGTTGAACATCTAACTAAAGCATTTGGGTTCCCTCACCCCAAACCAACTAAAAAGGTAACGCTATGAATTCGTTCACTCCTGCGCAACAAGGTAAGGCCTTGCGCTATTTAATCGCCTTCCATCTTCTGATCATCGCATCAAGTAACTATCTGGTTCAAATCCCATTCACACTATTTGGTCTTCATACCACTTGGGGTGCATTCACTTTCCCATTTATTTTCTTAGCGACAGATTTAACCGTACGAATCTTTGGTGCTACTTTAGCCCGTAAGATTATCTTCGTGGTGATGATTCCATCTCTATTGGCCTCATATGTCCTATCAGTCTTGTTCTACGAGGGTGCTTTTCAGGGTTTTGGCGCGCTAGCAGAGTTCAACCTATTTGTTGCTCGTATTGCCATTGCTAGCTTGATGGCTTATGCATTAGGTCAGATTCTAGACGTACATGTCTTTAATCGCCTTCGTAAGCTACGTAACTGGTGGGTAGCTCCTGCGGCATCCACGATTTTAGGTAATGGATTGGATACCTTAGCGTTCTTTGGAATCGCTTTTTACCATAGTCCAGATCCATTCATGGCATCACATTGGCAGGAAATCGCTTGGGCAGATTATGGCTTTAAGCTAATTATCAGCTTAGGCTTGTTTGTTCCAATGTACGGAGTTTTGCTAGCTTTCTTAGCGAAAAAAATTACATCAACGAAAACCGATTTTAAACTCGCTAACGTATAACAAATACGCAAAAGCCGCTGAAACCACCGCGGCTTTTTTGTATCTGTACCTTATGTTTGAGAGTAAGTCATGATCGATACTGTACCTTTAGACCGTGCCACCATCTCTAGAATTATAGAAATGGCTTGGGAAGACCGAACACCATTTGAAGCAATTGAAGATTTGTATGGCTTAAATGAGGCACGTGTCATTAAGCTAATGCGCTCAGAGTTAAAACCAACTAGCTTCAGAAACTGGCGAGCAAGAGTATCAGGACGCCCTACAAAGCATAAAGCTCTTCGCTCTGAAGATGTTGAGCGTGGATATGCGCCCGCACAATATAAACCGAATCATGGTTTAAAACGGCGTTCGTGAAAGATTCGAATACATAACCACTCGTCTTAAACTAAGAAACTATCTTCTCCAGTCCAAATTTATACCAATAACTCATATAGTAAAGAGCTTGTATGGACGTGCGGATTATAGAACTATTAAGCAAATAATATCGTGATACTGTGTAACCCTAAGAAATTAGCTTGCTGAAAAATAATTACTGATTCAAAGTGTCACTTATCGATGACAGCAACTAGATATGAAGAGGATTTTACGATATGGATTTAATAAGAATTTTAATTGCTATCTTACTACCACCACTCGGCGTGTTCCTACAAGTAGGTATCGGTGGTGCTTTCTGGCTGAATATCCTACTGACCCTATTCGGCTACATTCCAGGCATCGTTCATGCAGTCTGGGTTATCGCCCGCCGCTGATTGTGCCTTTGACATCATTTAGGTTTCCTTTTGCCCAGCTCGCCACGCTGGGCTTTTTTATGTTAATAAGTGTATTAGTTATCAACATAGAAAAATGTTCTACCAGCTACGCAGCAATGGCCTCTTTATGTGGATAAGCGATTAAACCTAAAACCTCTCCTATGACATAGAGCTATCCATGGAATCAAGAGCTTTGGTAGCGAGCAATCGCCATCGGGAGATCGCTCGTAAGACCCCCTTTGCACATGGCTGTGCCCTTTTCGCCAGACGTAAAAAAGCCCTGACCTATGATACAGGCACTTATTGAGTGCTATGAAGTGACGACCACAATGATCTGAAGCTGCGCTTCATCCCCTACGGGCATCCTGCGGATGTCTGCCTCTGGCTCCTACGGAGCGTGTCATCACATGGATCCATTGTAGTGGACAGATAGGTGACGTGATTCCACTTTTAAATTCAGAAAAGCAAAAAACCCCGCCCTGCTTCGCAGGACGGGGTTCTTTTCATTTAA
>NZ_JAEMUH010000017.1 GCF_016461785.1 Marinomonas ostreistagni
ATACAACAACGGTTCAGTCTTTTATGTATCAATACGACGCAATTGACCAGCAGCTAGTGGAAGAGCGTGTGGCACAATTTCGCGACCAAACTCGCCGCTACCTGAATAAAGAGCTAAAAGAAGAAGAGTTTCTTCCTTTACGCTTACAAAATGGCCTATACGTTCAGCGTTATGCTCCTATGCTACGTATTGCTATTCCTTACGGAATGGTTTCCAGTACGCAACTTCGACTTTTAGCAGATATTACTCGTCGTTACGACCGTGGCTATGGTCATTTTAGTACTCGCCAAAACTTGCAATTGAACTGGCCTAAGCTTGAAGATGTGCCAGACATTCTTGCTGAGCTAGCAACAGTTCAAATGCATGCAGTACAAACCAGCGGTAACTGTATCCGTAATACAACAACAGATCAGTACGCAGGCGTTATCTCTGATGAGGTGGCTGACCCTCGCCCATATTGTGAACTGATTCGCCAGTGGTCTACTTTCCACCCAGAATTCGCATTTCTACCACGTAAATTCAAAATTGCCGTTTGTGCAACGGATTCTGCTGACCGTGCTGCAACTCAAGTGCACGATATCGGCCTTCACATCAAGAAAAACGAAGCTGGTGAGATCGGCTTCAAAGTCATCGTGGGTGGCGGTCTTGGACGTACACCTATGGTAGGTGTGACAATTTCAGAATTTATTCCTCGCGCAGACCTATTGACATATTTAGACGCTATCATCCGCGTTTACAACCAACAAGGTCGTCGTGATAACAAGTACAAAGCGCGTATTAAGATACTAGTTAAAGCACTAGGTATTGAAGAATTCCGTAAGCGTGTAGACGCTGAATGGGAGCATTTACGTGGTACTGAAAGCACAGTTCCGATGAGTGAATTCGATCGTCTAGCAAGCTTCTTTACTGAGCCAGAGTATGAAGTACTTGAAGATCAGCCTGCTGAGCTAGCGACAAAAATTGCGGAAAGCAACGGTTTTGCTCGTTGGTACGAGCGCAACACATTCGAACATAAAAAACCTGGCTACCGCATTGTTACGCTTTCATTGAAAAAACCTGGCATCGCACCTGGTGATGCAACAGCAGATCAAATGGAAAAAGCAGCGAACCTTGCTGATCAATACAGCTTTGGTGAACTTCGTGTAAGCCACGAACAAAACCTAGTACTGGCTGATGTTCGTCAAGACCAGTTGATCGAGCTTTGGGAAGCAGCGAAAGAAAATGGTTTTGCGACACCTACTCTAGGTCTATTAACAGATATGATCTGTTGCCCCGGTGGTGATTACTGTGGCCTTGCAAACGCAAAATCGATTCCGATTGCAGAGCAAATCCAAGAAACCTTCGACAACCTAGATTACCTATTCGATATCGGTGATGTTGACCTTAACATCTCTGGTTGTATGAATGCTTGTGGTCATCACCATGTGGGCAACATCGGTATCCTGGGTGTTGATAAAAAAGGTGAAGAGTTCTACCAAGTATCACTAGGCGGCGCGTCTGGTCACGATGCTTCAATTGGTAAGATCCTTGGCCCCTCTTTTGCACAAGAGCAAATTGGTGGCGTAATCCAGAAAGTTATTGGTGTTTACGTTTCAGAACGTACGGAAGAAGAACGCTTTATTGATACATTCCGCCGTATTGGAATTGCACCATTTAAAGAGGCCGCATATGCCAAAGATAATTAAGAACGGCGAGATCGTCGAGAACACTTACGTTTGGCAACAAGATGCCGAAGCTACTGCCAATGAAAACTCGATCGTGTCAATGCAAAAGTGGCTAGACAACCAAGATAGCGTCGGTAAAGTTGCTGGCATTTGGATCGATGCAGGTGAAGGTGTTGAGCCTCTTGCAGGTGTTGACTTAAACCAATTTGACGTAATTGGCGTAAACTTCCCAACGTTTATGGATGGCCGTGGTTTTAGTTACGCTCGACTACTACGTGAACGCCTAAACTACCAAGGTGAAATTCGTGCGCTTGGTGCATTCATGGCTGACCAGCAAGGCTACTTGATTCGTTGCGGCTTCAACAGCTTTGAATTTGCAGAAGACGTTAACCTTGATATCGCGTTAACTCTGAACAAACCATTCAGCGTTGCTTACCAAGGCGATGTAGCGGATCCACGCCCGATCTTCTTACGCCGCGGTTAACTAAAACGTTAGCCTGAAATGAAAAAAACCGAGCTTAATGCTCGGTTTTTTACTGCCCGTCGACCCGATTCCATCGGGGAAGCAAACTTTCAATCGCCATCAGGAGATGGCTCGTAGACCCAATTCCTATCAAGACCGTAAGATTAATCTGCTTCGCACAGCGAAGTCCTACAACAGCATCATCTCACAAAGTAGGACCGCGCTTTGCGCGGGAAAAGCATGCTCGCAACCTCTAGGGAGAAATAGACGCTTAATCGCCCTTCATATGTTCACTGTTGACCACGTGGTAAATAGGGTAAAGCACATCAGCACCTAGGATCTTAGAGCGCTCAGGTGACCAGCCAACAACTTCGTCAGGTAAATTCTGATTGTCTTTAAATGGCATTTCTAACGTTAATGACAAGCAGCGGTAGGTATTGCCAACCCATTTAGAAGCCACGGTCAGTGTTTCTTCACCGTATCGTACTTTTTCATAGCCGATTTCGTTTTGGAAATCAGGACTAACCGCAGTGAAAATTTCTTCGAATATGGATTCCATATCAGCAATACGTTGATCGAAGTTTGGCACACCTTCACAGCCATCAACGAAGTTTACTGGCAGCGTTTCATCACCGTGAATGTCCAAGAATAAATCAACGCCTGTTTCCGCCATTTTCTTCTGCACAGCCAGTACTTCTGGGCTACGCTCTTCTGATGCACGCTTCCATTCACGATTCAGGTTTACCCCTTTACTGTTCACACGCAAATTACCGTGTACGGCACCATCAGGGTTCATGTTTGGTACGATGTAGAATCGACATTGTTCCAACAGAGCACGTGCAACAGGGTGTGACTCGTCGAAGATACGTTCCAATAGCCCTTCCATAAACCATTCCGCCATGGTTTCACCAGGGTGTTGACGTGCGATGATCCAAATATTCTTCGCTAAACCTTGAGTCTTACTAATCTCAAGCATCGTGATATCACGCCCTTCAGCGGTTTCACCAATGTGGTGGGTAATGCAATCTTCGTAACTGGCTGCCCATGCCACCATATCTAAGTGACGTTCATAACTGTAAGGAGCAAAGTAAGCATAATACACACTGTCTTGCTCAGGTGTATGAGTGACTTCCAATACCCCCTCAACATATTCAGTTGGCACACGAAACCAGTGCTCTCGATCATATGAGGCGACCGCTTGGTAGCCTTCCCAACCGTCTGCAAAGGCCGCGTCAGAAGCATTCTCAAAACGGATGACACATTGCTCACCCATTCCACCTTGTAAACGGAAATAGAACCACTGGAAGAAATCAGAGTTTGTATCTTTCGGTATATTTACTCTAATATTGTCGGGCTCTGTGGCGTCGATTACTTCGATATTACCGCCATCAAAGAAACTGCTGATTTTGAGTCGGCTAGTCATTCACTCTTCCTTAACGCTAGGCTGTTAATTTTCATTATGGCAAGTTTACCCATATTCATAAGCGCTGTCGCTAACTCTACGGACGAACCACACTTTCCACTGTTATTTACTTGGTCCACACACGACGGTCAGATCAAAGAAGTCTTGGTAACCCCAGACGATGACTGGCTTCACGAGCATTCAATTGAGCCCAATCTACAAAACCTAGACGAGCAACAACTTTACGAATTTGGTTATGAAGCTCAGGACATTCTCAATGAATGGGCCGCTGAACTAGATACTGACACGATGTATGCAGTCGATGCAGAGTCGGTAGAGGCTTTAGTTGAAACACTTTACGATACAAAAGGGTTAGATCCTGCCTTTGAAATCGTATCCATTGAACAATGGTTTAATGAGCGTGATATCAACCTTCATCGCGCTCGCGAAGAACAAGGCGATAACACCCCTTTGCATCTGTTAAGCCCAGACGAACAAATCATGAGCCTGTTACAACTTGCAGCAGGCCATGACCTCCTTGATTTAAGTGATTTAGAAACCGAATAGTTTCAAAAGGCACTTTAAATATCGAACATAAACGAGGCGCTATAGCGCCTCGTTTCATATGCTTCTAAAGTGATTGTCATGACTAACTCGTACGACCCGACTCCGTTCGGGGAAGCTAAGTTATATCGCCATCAAGAGATGGCCCATAAAAATCAATTTTGATTAGGAACAGCTATTTTCATTACTTTGGAATTTCACTATGAAAGACATTCTGCCAGACCTGTGCGACCTATATCCTAAGCATGTACAAATTGCCGAGCCTATTTTTCAGGACTTTGGTGGCCGTGATAACTTCCATGGCGAAGTCGTTACAGTGTACTGCTTTGAAGACAATAGCCGAATTCGAGAACTTGTCCAAACCCCCGGTAAAGGCAAAGTCCTTGTGGTAGACGGTGGTGGAAGCCGACGAAGAGCGCTACTAGGTGACATGCTTGCAGAGAAAGCTGCAGCCAACGGTTGGGAAGGTGTGGTCATACATGGTGCAGTTCGTGATGTCGCTGCGCAAGCACAAGTTAATCTTGGCCTAAAAGCCTTGTGTGCTCACCCGATGCCAACCGAGAAAAAAGGCTTGGGCGAAGTAGGTAAAACACTGTCTTTTGCTGGTATCGTTGTCGCAAACGGTGATTACATCTATTGTGATGCAAATGGTATTTTGGCTGCCAAGCAACCTTTAGCCTTACCTTAAACAGGTAATAAAAAAGGGGAAGCACATCGCTTCCCCTCAAGTTCACACTAGGTGAATAAGCTCTGCTGAACAGCAGACTAACCTAAAGATAGTCCAATCGGTAAGGTTTCGCCAACCAATTTAGAAAGGTCGGCATCTGTGAGCTCAGAACTGTTCTGCTCTAGACGCTGAGACCATTGGGCGGGACATTTGTCTTTCTTAAGCTTATCGAGTACCTTTTTACGTAATGGCTTCAGTTCTTTACTTTCCTCATCAGCACTCAATTGAACCATCAAAACAGCAGCCAATCCCGCCTGCTTGCGTTTTTTCCAATCTTCTTTTAGCGCTTCTTGAGTCAACTTGATCGCCAACGCTTGGTCTAATTTGTTAGCCTCTTCATCCAGTAGAAGTCGGCGTGATGCTAGACGGCCTACCGACCACCATGCCGTGTCTGGCTCAGATGATTTTTTAAGGCGCTTAGAAAGCCAATCAATCGTTTCAAGCTTGCGCTCTTTAGGAAGTCGTTCGAGTGCTCCCACCATACGAATCATGTCATCACTGGATTTTGTGGTAAGCGCTTTTTGCTTTTCGCGAGAACGCTGCCCTGTAGGTGAGTAATATTGAGCAAACTGTTTGTATAGGCTTTCCTGCATCGATACAGAAAGCCCACCGGCAATTCGTCGATACAAGGTCCAATGCTGCCCCCATACCGGTGCTTGATCATGCTTAGGGCCTTGCTTCGTTGCATTCATCGTCTGCTCAACCCGAGCTTCATCGCCTAAAGCACCATAGCCTGGACGTAAGCAGAAACCAATCAACTGCAACCACTGACGCTCATGTTGTGGGGACTTGGTACGACCACTTTTTACGGCCAGCAATTTATCTGCTAGACGGCGTGACGTTGCCAAGTTCCATTCTTCGCGATCGCCAAGCAAGCGGTCTAAATCCTGCTTAAGGGACTTTACTAAATCTGGGTATTCTTTTTGGCCAGCAGTAGAGAAACATTTCACTAAATGCTCCTCAGCTTGACCCATATTGCTGTGTAACGGACCATCTTGATCGTTTGCAGCACTCTCTTCTGATGACTTAGCCACACCAAAATGCAGCACCCACTGATCTTCCGGTGCCTGCGAAAGCAGCTCTACTTTAAGAATACCCACTTCCGTCATGGTAGCAGACAAAGCCACTTCAACAGTATCGCTCGAGGCATTGCCATCTAGCTCAGTTACCAAGTTTGAGACAAAATGAAGGCCTGATTCATCAGACTTCAACTCCCCCACATCACAAGATAAATGGTCATCACAACGATACAGAGGAAATTGAACCTGTTCACCCATTTTCACTTTAAAGGTTTGCGATAGCTTGATTTGCTCTTCTTTTGGCGTACCTTTTGGCAGCAGTCCAAGGAACTGACCATCAGCAAGCTTCAATAACAAACTGTGAGCCACACCACTTTCGATCCGTTCAGACTCACCTGCTAAAGAGCGTAGGTACTGGGCGGCACCTTTCGCAACCGCATCGTTTGGCTCTGAAGCATCGCAGACAATAATAGGGCTATCAGACCATTGGTTAAGTTGCTCTAAAACACGATTTTTTAGAAGATCACTGTTAAACAAACCACCGTTAAACAACACCACATCAGGCATATTGGCGCCTGTTGCAGCGTTTATTTCATCTCGGTGGGAAGCAAGAAAAGCCGCTAAATGGCGGGTAAAGGCTGCATCACTTTCATAAGGCAAACCCAGAGTGTGAACAGCGTAGTCGCTTTTCTGTACTTTGGTATCAAGTGCCTCTAGCGGTAGAAACCCTGTTTCCACTTGCTCAACCAATTGAGCACGTTCAACCGTGAATTTCTGTGAGCCGCCAATCAAGCGACTGCCGCCACCTAAAACCGTTAAAGTAACGGATTCTGGTGCATCTTGCCCTAACAAAGACTCTTTAGCTTTACGGGTTTGCTGTACCAACGCCGCCAAACGAGAAGCAGACAATGCAGAGATCTGACGAGGGTCTAATTGGTAAGCAAGCGCCTGATCAAGATTGTCGCCACCCAACAGTAGATGATCCCCTACCGCGACACGTTTGAGACTAGTCTTATTCTGGCCAGTAGTATCAATACGAACCAAGCTAAAGTCCGTGGTACCACCACCAATATCAACCACTAAAAGCATTTTGCCTTTCGCTAAGACATCCAGGTTATCTTGATTGCGAATAAAGTGATAACACGCAGCTTGCGGCTCTTCGAGCAAGTACAACTCGCCAAAGCCTGCTTGTTGGGCAGCTTCAAGCGTCAGAGCTCGTGCTTCTTCGTCAAACGAAGCTGGTAGTGTCAACGCAACATCTTGCGCTTCAATTGGGCTAGCAGGAAAAGCATGATTCCACGCCGCTCGAATGTGCGACAAAATAAAGGCACTGGCTTGTAGCGGACTGACTTTACGCGGTGCTTCACTACCCCAAGGAAGGATCGCTTCGCGACGGTCAACTTGGCGATGGCTAAGCCAACTCTTAGCACTTTGAACCAATTGACCAGAGCGACGCTGACCAAGCTCTAATGCGCCGTGCCCCACAATCAAGTCTGTGGCCTGTCCACGCCATGGAAGAACAGGCTCGATTTTGCCTAGTTCATCTTTGGCTAATAGGTAAATCGCACTCGGTAAACGCGTGGATGGGCGAACCGTCCCATCCGCCATAAACTGAGGTATTTCCAATAATTTGGGCTCTGTCTCGCCCGCCGCAAGGTAAGACACCACACAGTTGGTGGTGCCCAAATCAATACCAATACGATATCGAGCGTTTGACATTAAGACTCCCTAACTTGGAATTCGATTGTCCATACTAGATCTGATGTCACATCGTGTGCTTGAAGCAGTAGAAGACCAAGCTCTGTCACACGAGCTGACAAGCAAACACGTACCATGTCGCCTTCTTGGTAATGTCCAGCGTCCAAAGCAATAGACAGAGGGCTAAGTTCACTTAAGGCCGGAACTGAGAAAGACGGAATAACTTTACCGAGCGTATCGACCTCAGCACCTTGTGATTGGAAGAAACGGAAAGTAACCGTTTCCCCTACCACAAGGGAAAACTCGTTTGGCAACATCTGCTCGTCAGAGCCTTCCTCTAGCCCAAATGGCGCCACACACAACGCATCAACGGGTGGAGCCATGCCTGGGATCGCAGGCATTGGACTTGCAACACCAATGTAGTAATTCGCCGCTAAGCCGCTTTTTACTTTAACGCCGCCTTCTTGCTGAACTTTCTCATAGAAAGCCGCACCTTTTGCTACTGCATAATCAAGGTGCGCAGGCGTTAGCATCGTTAATTCTGTGTGCTCACCAAGCATCTCCTGAAGACGCTGCTCCAGTAAATCACGGATTGGTTTCGCGTTAAACACACCACCGTTTAGCAGTACTTTATTAGGAACTACTTCAACGGTTGCAAGGAATTCTGAGATGTGGCGTGTGATCGCAGGGTCCGCTTCATAATCTAGGTTAATGGCAGCAAAACCTGAGCGTTGAGCAGCTTGAGCACGTTCACCTAAAGTGACTACTGGAAAGAAACCAGCCAACAATTGTTGCTGAACATCTTGCTGGGTCAACGTTGATTTAATGCTGTTATTAAACAAGCTACGACCACGACTGGGTACCACTACAGTGGCATCCACTAAATCTTGATTACCTAACAAGCGCTCTTTTGCTTCACGACAAGCTTGCGTTAAACCTGTAATTTGCCAAGGTTCAAGTTGCGTGCCTTGTTGCGCTAGTTGCCCCGCCAAATGGTACGTCAACGTCATGTCCATATTGTCACCACCCAGAAGGATATGACGACCTACCGCAACACGCTCAAGACCTAGACTACCGTCTTGATCAACCGCTTGAATCAATGACAAGTCAGTGGTACCACCACCTACGTCA
The DNA here is from genome assembly GCF_016461785.1 of Marinomonas ostreistagni. Classification (GTDB taxonomy): domain Bacteria; phylum Pseudomonadota; class Gammaproteobacteria; order Pseudomonadales; family Marinomonadaceae; genus Marinomonas; species Marinomonas ostreistagni_A. The sequence goes on from NZ_JAEMUH010000017.1 coordinate 8,669, forward strand.
ACTACCAAAATATGATCGTCAACGTTTAGTGCATCCGTCCACTTAGGTTGATCTGCCAACCAAGCGTAGAAAGCCGCCAACGGCTCTTCGATAAGACGCGCACGAAGACCTGCTTTATTCGCAGCATTTTCTGTAATCGCACGAGCAGCAGGATCAAACGAAGCCGGCACGGTAATAACCACCTGTTGCTCTGCCATTGGGGCGTCAGGGAACTTATGATTCCAAGCATTTACTAAATGCTCAATGTACCATTCAGTGACTTGTGCAGGGGAAACTTTTTCGACTTCTTCGAGTGCATCAACAGGTAACACCTGCTCATCAGCGTTCACTCGTGAATGACACAACCAACTTTTCGCGCTCTGCGCCATACGACCTTGTGATTTACCACCTAGCTCTCGCGCTAAGGCACCAACGATAACGTCTACTTTGCCCCAAGGAAGCTGACGATCACTTTCTAGAAATTCCGTTGCGTGCGGGAAGTAAGCAAAAGATGGCAGCAATGCCAATTCTTCCACTCGACCCGCAGCGGTAAGCTGAGGAATCAATAACTGCTGAAGACTTGCATCTTCGCCCTGCTCTGCATAAAACACTGCTGAGTGAGTGGTACCCAAATCGATACCAATAAAATACTGTGCCACTTAAACCTCTACTTCCGCAGGCGCCAAAATATGTAGGCTGTCTGTGTTAGAAACTTTTGGTAGGTTGGTTGCCGTTACTTGCCAACCTGGATGAATCAAGGTACCTGCGTATGGGCCTTCACCCTGCACGCGACCTTCAAGCTTGATTGCTTTTGGATCATAGTCCGCAGCCACTTCAACACGGCTGTTTTCAGGTGCACCATTTACCACATCAACGGTAAAGTATTGACTAACCACCTTTGAACAACCTGCATGAATCTGACGAGCTGCTGCACCAACGTCAGCATCGCTGTAACCATCGATACTCTCTTTTACGAAGTCGATAAAGCGTGCTTCTTGTTGTAAAAGTTGGAGCAATTGAAGTGCACCGTCTTCATTAACGGTATCAAGTTTAGGCGCTTGAACTTCAACCTCCTTCACCACTTCAACCGTTTTCGTGATAACTTCGGGTTCTACTTCTGAGGCAAACTTTTGGCCTTCGCCGACCGCTGAACAGCGGGCAGCGTATTGACCATTGCCCATATATTTAAAAAATTGGCCGAACGCGCCAAAGAAGCGCGAAACAAAACCAATCGATTTGATTTCATCTGACATAGTATTTATCCGTTCTGCATTTCTTCAAGCTCGACCCAACGTTCCATCGCGTCTTCGAGCGCTTGTTCTGTTTCGCTAAGTTTCGCCAGAGTAGCTTGAACCTTTTCTTGGTCGCCCGTGTAAAAATCAGCTGATGAAGTCACTTCATTTAGTTCTTCTAGCTGCTGTTCTAAATCGGCTAATAGGTCAGGCATCGAATCAAACTCACGCTGAAGTTTGTAGCTTAGTTTGCTCTTTGTTTTGGCTGGTTCCGCGACTTTTTTAGGTGCTTCGGTTTTCTTTTCAGCCTTTTCCGGCTTTTCTACTTCTGCGGTCGATTCATCAGGGAATTTACCACCTTGACGAATCCAATCTTCGTAGCCACCGACGTATTCTTGAACATTACCTTCCCCTTCAAAAGCAATCGTACTGGTGACTACGTTATCTAGGAATGCACGGTCGTGACTGACTAGTAGCAAAGTCCCATCGTAGTTCATCAATAGCTCCTCGAGAAGCTCCAGTGTTTCTACGTCTAGGTCGTTGGTCGGTTCGTCCAATACCAATAGATTGGCTGACTTTGTAAAAAGCTTCGCCAGTAGTACACGGTTGCGCTCACCACCTGATAAAGCTTTTACCGGTGTACGCGCGCGTTCTGGCGGGAACAAGAAATCTTGTAAGTAACCAATGATGTGGCGGTTCTGACCATTGATTTCAATGGTATCTTTACCTTCGCCCACGTTATCTGCGACCGTTTTTTCAGGGTCTAGCTGATCACGTAGTTGGTCAAAATACGCAATTTCAAGCTTAGTACCTTGACGGACAGCTCCTTGGTTAGGCGTCAGCTGGCCAAGAAGAATCTTTAGGAAAGTACTCTTACCACATCCGTTAGGACCGATTAGACCAATGCGATCGCCACGGCCTACAACAAGATCCATTGGTTTAAGAATGACTTTGTCACCGAATGAATGGGCAACTTGAGTAAATTCAGCCACCAACTTACCGGATTTCTCTTTGCTATCCAGTGTCATTTTCGCCGTACCTTGACGGTTCACGCGCTCTTTACGTTCTTCACGCAATGCTTTCAAAGCACGAACACGACCTTCATTACGGGTACGACGCGCCTTGATACCTTGTCGAATCCAAGCTTCTTCTTCGGCTAATTTCTTATCGAATAATGCATTGGCACGCTCTTCTTCTTCCAAAAGCTTTTCTTTGTAATCTAGGAAGGCTGACAAAGAGCCAGTGAAAGACAACATATTGCCGCGATCAAGCTCAATAATACGGTTGGCTAGGTTTTCCAAGAAACGACGGTCGTGGGTGATGAACAGAATCAAGCCACGGAACTGTTTCAACTGACTTTCCATCCACTCAATGGTCGGAACGTCCAAATGGTTGGTTGGCTCGTCCAACAGCAATACATCTGGATTCGACAACAAAGCTTGAGCCAAGATAACGCGACGGCGCCAACCACCTGAAAGTTCTGACATGAGTTTGTCAGCAGGTAATGCCAAGCGTTGAATCATATGGTTAACTCGCTGATCAAGGTCCCAACCTTGGCGCTTATCCAATTCGTTTTGGATGCGTGCTAATTCATCATGATGGGCTTCGTCAAAATCGGCGAGCAGCTCATTGTAGCGTTGCATCAATTGGTGGATGTCACCACCACCTTCGCTAACAACTTCACGTACTGTCTTGTTATTCGCTGCTGGCAATTCTTGCGGCAACTGAGCAACGCGCATGCCGCCTTCTACGCGAATTACACCTTCATCAGGAATAATCTCACCCGCAATAATTTTTAGAAAGGTAGACTTACCTGCGCCATTGCGGCCGATGATCGCTACTCTTTCTCCGGCTTCTGCAGAGAAGCTAACTTTACTTAACAACGGATGATGGCCAAACGCCACGCTCACTTGGTCGAGTGTTAATAAACTCATAGTATTCCGTAAAAACAGGGTCAATTTAGTGTCGACATGTTACCACTGTTCGACAATAAAAATTAATAAAAGGCATTATGTTTGCTTTGTTTTTTAATGAAAAAATCAATAATCGACAGTAATTTTGAAATCTCACGACCTGTGCTGACATCATAAGATATCAATTAATGTAATATTGGTATGTCATGATTATTGCTTAGAGGCTTATAATCCCATAAAAATAATTATCATGGAGTGAGACATGCAGATCAAAAACAAACTTGGTCCAGCATTAGCTGTAGTAATCGTTGCAACAACAATTGTATGGATGCTAAGTGGAAGCAATGGCATCACTCACGCTCAGTCAGAATCAAACACACAAGATTCTTCCTCACCCGAAAGCGATCATGCTGATCAAGCATTTTTTGTCAAAGCCACAACGTCACAAGCCGTACCTGTAACTGAGTCTATTACTTTGAGTGGTCAAACCACCGCAGACAATATAATCACTCTCACAAATAGGATTGCTGGATATGTTACGGATGTTTTCGTTACGAAGGGTCAGAGCATCGAAGCAGGTAAAGTCTTATTCAAAATTGATGATCGCTCTTTGAAGGCTAGCCATCTTTACGCCAAAGCCCTTGTAAAACAACGTACACTTGAACTCCAAGGAGTTCTGCGTTTAAACAATCAACAATTAACCTCTCAGGTAAGTGTTGCGGAAGCAGAAGCAGCATTAGCAAGCGCAAAAGCAAACCTAATAGATCTAGAATTAGATATTGAAAAAACCTCTATGACGTCACATTCATCTGGCGTATTGAACAAATTCGCGATTGAAAAAAATCAGTGGTTAGACATAGGCTCTGACGTTGCACAAATCGTTGATGTTTCCCCTCTAAAAGTAACGACATTAATACCTCAAAAGTATATTGGGAAAACATTGGTTGGTAGCCCCGTTAATCTAAAGGGACCTAACAACATTGAGATAACAGGTATCATTACATTTATTGATACGATCGCTGATGAAGCGACACGCTCATTACCTGTTGAGATCACACTAGATGACGCTAAAGGACTCCCTGCAGGAATATCTGTTGATATCAACCTTCCTTTAAAAGAGTCCAATGCACACCCCATTTCTCCGGCTTTACTTTCTATCAATGATGATGGAGATATGTCGGTAAAAACCCTTGAAGGTAATACTGTCGTCAGTCGAGCGGTTTCAGTTATTAAATCTGATCGCAATCACGCCTGGGTTTCGGGCTTACCCAATACTGTAACCATCATTACCTCTGGGCAAGGATTCGTAAAGGATGGCGACTTCGTTAAAGCAGAAGTAACGGACGGAGTACAGGCTCAATGAGAACTATAATTGATGCTTCACTAACCCGATCTCGAACGGTTCTTCTTATATTTGTACTGATTATTTTATCTGGCGTTGTTTCATACATTGAGATACCCAAAGAAAGCACACCGGATATTACGATCCCAATGGCTTACGTGTCAGTCTCACTTGAGGGGATTGCTCCTGAAGACTCTGACAGTTTACTCGTTCACCCACTTGAACAAGAGCTTAGAGGCGTGGAAGGGCTGAAAGAAATACGTAGCACCGCTTCAGAGGGCCATGCCTCCTTAATACTCGAATTTGAATCAGGTACAAATATTGATCAAGCGATTATCAACACTAAAGACAAAGTGGATCGTGCCAAAAGTGAATTACCAAGCGATGCAGACGAGCCTACTGTCACGGAAATAAACCTATCTACCTTTCCTGTCTTGCGTATTAATTTATACGGTGACATAGATTTTCCACAACTAAGCCGTATAGCCAATAACCTACAAGACGACATTGAAGCTGTAAAAGGCGTACTTGAGGCCAATATTCAAGGTGACAGAGAACAACAAGCTGAAATCATTATCGATCAGCAAAAACTAGACAGCTACGGACTTTCATTGACCGATGTGTTGAATCTCTTAAGCAGCAATAATCGATTAGTGGCAGCGGGCAATTTGGACACTGGAGCAGGTCGCTTCCCCATAAAGGTTCCAGGCTTACTCCAAACTAAGGAAGATATTTTAAATTTACCCCTTAAGGTATCAGGTACAAACATCGTACAGATGAAAGATATCGCCACAGGAGAATTAACCTTCAAAGACGCCACTAGTTATGCACGTGCAAACGGCAAATCTAGTATTACACTTGCGGTTTCCAAACGAGTAGGCGCCAATATCATTGAAACCATTGATGCAGTCAAGGATGTCATAAATAACAATCAAGCAACATGGCCTGAAGAACTTCACTATTCTTTGACTCAAGACGAATCAGGACAAATTGAAACGTCTTTGAATGACTTATTTAATAACGTTCTGGCGGCTACACTTCTGGTGATGGTTGTTATCGTTTGGGCATTAGGTATTCGTTCAGCGATACTTGTCGGATTAGCCATTCCAGGGGCATTTTTAACCGGAATACTATTTCTAAACCTTCAAGGCTACACCATTAATATGGTCGTTCTCTTTGCGTTAATCCTTAGTGTTGGAATGCTAGTCGATGGAGCGATCGTTGTCACAGAATACGCGGATAGAAAACTGGCTGAGGGGCAAACCAAACAACAAGCTTATGCTAGCGCAGCTAGGAGAATGGCATGGCCTATCATAGCCTCTACAGCAACCACACTGGCAGTATTTATGCCTTTACTATTCTGGCCAGATATTGTCGGTGAGTTTATGCGCTATATGCCAATCACAGTCATCGCTACGCTTTCAGCTTCACTGCTCATGGCACTCATTTTTTTACCAACTATGGGCGCAATTTTTGGGAAAAGAGGCGCTTACTCTGACACTACCCTAGCCTCATTAAAACTCACAGAAGAAGGCAATCTAAATGACTTACAAGGGTTAACAGGTCGATATGGCAGACTATTAACCAAACTTGTAGAACACCCTATTAAGGTTCTTTTTATCGCAATTGCGGCGTTAATTGGGGTGATTACATTGTATTCACAGTTTGGTAAAGGTATAGAGTTTTTTCCCAATATCGAACCAGAAGTTGCCAACATCGAAGTACGCGCTCGAGGTGATTTATCTTTAATTGAAAAGGATCAAGTGGTTCAGCAAGTTGAGCTGTTAGCGTTGAATGAACCAGACTTTAAAAGTGTCACAACCACTACCTATAGTTCAGCGCCAGATAATGGATCTCCAGATGCTGTAGGCATCATCACACTTGAGTTTACTGATTGGTTTTCAAGGCGTCCAGCCTCTGAAATATTACAAGATTTTAGAGATAAAGCTAAAAGTATACCTGGCATTCTTGTTTCTACCGTTGTAGAACAAGGCGGTCCACAGTCTGGTTCCGATATTGAGTTACAACTTAGCTCTAATTATAGTGCTGTAATCAATGAATCGGCAGATCGAATTATAGAAGAGCTTAGAACCCGCCCTGAAATAGTCTCCGTTAATGACGATCGATCATTACCTGGTTTAGAGTGGCGACTAGAAATTGACAGGGCGGAAGCAAGCAAATTTGGCGTCAATGTAGACATGCTTGGCAACGTTGTTAAATTGGTGACAACGGGCATTACACTTGGCGACTTTCTACCGGATGGCGCTGAAGATAAAATCGATATTGTGGTGAGATTCCCGACATCGCAGAGAAACCTAGAACAATTAGATCAGCTCCATATACCAACAAATTCGGGGATTGTCCCAATTAGCAATTTTGTTCGTACTATTGCCGCACCAAAACAAGGTTATATTCATCGAGTTGATGGTAAAAGAGCTGTAAAAATTTCCGCAGACGTTAAAGATGGTCTAGTTGTTGACCAAGTTATTAAACAAATCCAACAAAAATTATCCAATTCGGATCTTCCTACTTCTTTAGATTACGAGTTCAGAGGTAATACAGAAGATCAGCAAAAAGCGGGTGCATTTTTAATGAAAGCTTTTGCAGTTGCCTTCTTTATCATGACAATCATTCTAGTCACCCAGTTTAATAACTTTTTTCAATGTTTACTCATTCTAAGCGCAGTTATTTTTTCAACTATCGGAGTCTTTGTGGGTTTGATGCTGAAAGGTGAACCTTTCGGCATCGTGATGAGTGGTGTTGGTGTTATTGCTTTAGCGGGTGTAGTAGTGAACAACAACATTGTATTAATCGATACGTTTAATGGCCTAAAACAACAAGGCATGGACGTAAAAGAAGCGGCTATCAGAACAGGGGTTCAACGTCTTCGCCCAGTCATGTTGACGACTATCACCACTATATTGGGCCTCCTACCAATGGTATTTCAGCTTAACATTGATTTTATTCACAGAGAACTCAGTATTGGAGCGCCCTCTTCACAATGGTGGACTCAACTCTCAACGGCCATAGCTGGGGGCCTTGCATTTGCAACGCCACTTACTCTTATATTGACACCTTGTTTGTTAGTATTGGGCCAAAAGAAAAAACGAAAAGAGATTTAGTCACATCAAAAATGACAAAAATCGTACAAAAATGCATACAAAAAACTGACAATTAGCTTGTGGTCAATGTATTGCATCGACATAATGAAATGACATTTTTTGCAAAAGTTAGGTAGTTTGATCAATGGATTTTGCATCGTTTATCGGTATTATTTCGGGTATTGCACTAATTGTTTCTGCAATTTTCTTAGGCAGTAGCGATTTTTCAATTTTCATAAATATTCCCGGCATAATGATAGTTATTGGTGGCACCATTGCTGCCACACTTCTTACTTTTCAATTCAAAGATACCATGGCAGCCCTGCGAGCTATGTTTATTGTGTTTGCTCAAGACAAGCAAGATCCACAGGCCATGATTTCTACAATGTTGCAACTTACCAAGATTGCACGACGCGAAGGCTTGGTAGCATTAAGCCGCGTAGAAGCCGACTCACCTTTTTTGAAACGAGCACTTGGTATGGCTTCAGATGCCTCTGATGAAGAGTACATACGCAAAACGCTTCAAGCGGACATTGACTCTTTAAAGATGCGTCACTTTGTTGTTCAGGATGTATTTAAGAAAATGGGCACTTATGCTCCAGCCTTTGGGATGCTGGGTACATTAATTGGTTTGATCCAAATGCTGTCGCAACTTGACGACCCAGAAACCATCGGCCCATCTATGGCCGTAGCACTTCTTACAACGTTCTATGGATCCCTATTAGCAACTGTTATCTTTAACCCTATTGCAGGTAAGCTAAAAGCCAGAACGATACTTGAAATCCAAACCTTAGAAATCATTAGGGACGGAACTGTTAGTCTCTTGGGTAGCAATAATTATTTGGCTGTATACGAACGCCTTTCATCTTATATCCCTGCGCATCAGCGTAAGCCAGCTGGAATCGGTGGAGAATAAAGCATATGACAGACCCTTTTCTAGAGGATGATGATACCGCAGGCTGGATATTCACCTTTGCCGACTTAATGTCATTATTGCTGGTTTTTTTCATTCTGCTTTACAGCTTATCCCGAATGACTGAAACAACCCTGGTTGCAGCACTTTCTTCTATCCAAATAGCACTTAACAGTAACGGCGCATTAATTAGGCAGGAACCCGTTCGTTATTCTGGCGGCGGCACTGAGACCATCAAACCCGCCGAACCGCAAATGGCTACAAATCAAGAACTGGTGTATGCAAAAGATCCTGTTGACGAGGAAGTGAGAGAAGAAGTCAATGAAATCGCTAATGATGTAGTCAGTAAATTTGTAGCCAATAATCTAGAAAGCCAAGTCATGGTTTTTGAGGACGGCGAAAAAATTACTATCCGAATTGATGGTCACTCTCTATTTGAATCAGGTGAAGCTGAGATTCTCTACAGCGCAGAACCCATCTATGAAACCTTGCTAGGTATCTTTAACCGTTACCCTGATTACAATATTAATATAAAAGGCCATACGGACAACATTCCCATTAACACTACGCGTTTTCCGAGCAACTGGGAGCTATCTGCCATTCGGGCAACCACAACCCTTCGTTACTTTTTAGAAAACGGAATTCCTCCAGAGAGAATGACTGCAACTGGCTATGCCGACAGTATTCCATTAGTAAGGAATGATTCAGAACAACATAGAGCAATGAATCGTAGAGTTGAATTTGTCTTACAGCGAGATAAAGATAAACCAATTGATAAAAGTAATAATTAATATGTTGCTTGGACTTGCACGGAGTACTGCATGACTGATGACAAAAACATTGAGTACTCATCTTCTGAGCGTAGAAATGCCATAAGAGTCGTCCCGAAAGGTCATAAGCTTTCGTTTACTCATAACACGGTGACAACACTCGAATGCATTGATATCAGTATGGACGGCGTCGCACTTATGAGCGATTTGGACTTAGCCATTAATAACAATGATCAAGTTGCTTTTATACTTGATCAAAATGATGTAGTGATTGGTAAAGTTAACGCTCGACTTGTATACAAGCAACCAAGTCGTTCTGGCTGGCAATTTACAGCCATGGAAGAAGAAGTTAGAGAATTTATTGATCAACTTGTTCTTGAGACACAAAAGAAAGCCCTCAGAAAAGCCGCACATGAACGCATTGTTAAAAATGAAAAGAAGCTATTAGATTTAGCTGATGATGAATATGATATGTAAACTTAGCTAAGCTACGCTTTTTAAAATGATAACGGGAGCTAAATCGCTCCCGCTCTTATTCAATACAACCTAAACTTTTTCTAGTGCTTGCTCAACATCAGCAATAATATCCTCGATATCCTCTAAACCAACAGAGAGGCGAACAAGGCCTTCTTTTATACCAGCGGCCAACTTCTCTTCATCAGTTAAACGCCCGTGTGTAGTGGTTGCAGGATGAGTAACAAGGCTCTTTGTATCACCTAGGTTACCTGTTATAGACATTAATTTAACATTATCAATAAATGACCAAGCTGCTTCACGACCGCCGTCTAGTTCAAAGGACATGACACCGCCAAAGTCTTTTTGTTGTGTTTTTGCTAGTTGATGGTACTTATGCGAAGGCAAACCACCGTAATTCACCTTCAACACTTTTGGATGCTTCTCAAGGAACTCTGCTAACGCTAACGCATTAGCAGAATGGGCTTTCATACGAAGCCCAAGCGTCTCCAGTCCATTCAAAAGCACCCAAGCATTAAATGGGCTCATTGCGGGACCCGCACTGCGCATAAATGCCACAAATTGCTCTACAATTTCTTTCGAAGAAATAAGTGCGCCACCTAAACAGCGACCTTGTCCATCGATAAACTTCGTTGCTGACTGCATCACAATATCAGCACCTTGAGTCAGAGGATTCTGCAATGCAGGTGTTGCCAGAACAGTATCAACACAAAGCAAAGCATTTTTGGCATGAGCAAGCTCCGCAACTTTGGCTACATTGACTACCTCATACAATGGGTTTGATGGGGTCTCAAAGTAACAAAGGCGTGTATTTTCATCGATTTCACGTTCCCATGCTTCGTAATCTGTCGCATCGACGTAGGCGATTTCAACATTGTACTTAGCCATGTACGCATTGAAAAATTTAACGGTTGAGCCAAATATATTGCGTGAACAAACAACCTTATCGCCAGATTTTAAAAGTGAGTACCCTAGCGTCATTAAAGCCGCCATACCTGAAGACGTTGCAATGGCCGCCTCCCCTTTCTCAAGAGCAGCTAAACGCTTCTCGAACATCTCGACAGTTGGATTCGTAAATCGTGAATAAATATTACCATCAAGTTCACCACCAAACTTACCAGCCGCCTCAGCAGCACTAGAGTATGCAAAGCTCGAAGTTATAAAAATAGCTTCGCTGTTCTCTTGCTCTAGGGTTTGACGAATACCCGCTCGAATAGCGAGCGTTGCATCTTTATATTCAGACATAGGTCACTCCAAGTTGACACTTTAAAAACAACTAAGCCAGGTCAGAGCCTGGCTTAGTATGAGCAATAACAAGCACTAAGCCAATGGTGTTACATTGGGTGCATTAGGTCGCTGTTTGAAGCTTCTTCAGTAGAAGCTTTCTTTGAATCACTACGCGCATCAGCCAAACCTTGTAAATAAGCTTGGTCAATATTACCTGTGATGTATTTACCATCAAATACAGACGTATCAAATTCACGCACATCAGAATGTTTCTCATCAATACACGCAGCAATCAAGTCATCTAAATCTTGGAAGATCAAACGATCAGCGCCAATTAATTGACAGATTTCATCTACGCTACGTTCATGCGCAATCAACTCTGTCGCTGCAGGCATATCAATACCGTAAACGTTAGGGTACCGCACCTCTGGCGCCGCTGACGCCAAGTAAACTTTCTTAGCGCCTGCTTCACGAGCCATCTCAATAATTTCTTGGCTTGTTGTACCGCGAACAATCGAGTCATCGACTAGAAGAACATTCTTATCTTTAAACTCGAATGGTACTGGGTTTAGCTTCTGGCGAACAGACTTCTTACGTACAGTTTGACCAGGCATAATAAAGGTGCGACCGATATAACGGTTTTTCACCAAGCCTTCACGGAATGGAATATTTAGCTCTTGGGCAATCTGTAGCGCAGCGGTACGACTCGTATCAGGAATTGGAATCACTACATCGATGTCATGATCAACCCATTCACGCTTAATTTTAGCCGCAAGACGATCTCCCTGATTGATACGTGCTTTGTATACAGAAATACTATCTATCACTGTATCAGGACGTGCAAAGTAGACGTATTCAAACAGACATGGACGGGGTGCTTTCGCTTCTGTACATTGACGTTGATAAACGTTGTGCTTCACATCAAAGAACATGGCTTCGCCTGGACGAATATCACGCTCAATTTTAAAGCCCGCTGCATCAAGCGCTACACTCTCAGAAGCGACCATGTACTCTGTGCCATTTTCCGTTTCTTTTGAACCATAGATAAGAGGACGAATCCCATCTGGATCACGAAACGCCAAGATACCGTAGCCAGTGATCAAAGCCACAACTGCGTATCCACCTTCGATACGTTTATAAACACGCTCTAATGCGTTAAAAATATCTTCTGGTGTCGGGACAAGCTTACCTTCTTCATGAAGTTCATGAGCTAATACGTTAACCAAAACTTCGGAATCAGATGTTGTATTGATATGGCGAAGATCCGATTCGAACACCTCTTGCTTAAGTTTTGCTGTGTTCGTTAAGTTTCCGTTGTGTGCCAACGAAATACCGTAAGGAGAGTTCACATAAAACGGCTGAGCTTCAGCTGAACTAGACGTACCCGCTGTTGGGTATCGTGCATGTCCAATGCCGATATTGCCGTGCAGTTTTTTCATGTGTCGTGTACGAAACACTTCACTCACTGGACCATTATCTTTGCGCAAGCATAATAATCCGTTATGGCTTGTAACCATACCAGCAGCGTCCTGACCGCGATGCTGAAGAAGCGTGAGAGCGTCAAAAATGGTTTGGTTAACCATAGACGTGGCTACGACACCAACGATACCACACATGTATATATACCTCGTGATTTGGGGAAAACGACTTCGCCGTCTATTTTTTACTTCGCAAAAATGCGATTAACTACTAAAAGTACGATCAATAAGAGAGGTGTCGAAAACATCCCCCCCTTTGCCTAAAATCTCACGTACCCAATCTTTCAAAACAACCAGCTGTGGAACTAACTGTGACGACTTCCACATATCCGACTTTTCAATTGCCGGACTTAAGCTTAATAGGGATATAAATGCTACGACGATCAAAGCACCCCGAACAAAGCCGAATAACATTCCAATGACTCTGTCGGTACTGCTTAAACCTGTCGCCTGCACTAAGGACCCAAGAATAAAATTAACTAGAGCACCAATCACTAATGTTGCTATAAATAAAGCTATAAACGCTACGATATAACGAATTTGATCATTCTGTACCTGGTCAACTAACAAAGATTGAAGCGGACTTGTAAACTTTACCGCTACAATAAAAGCAACAACCCAAGTCACTAATGACATGACTTCTTTAACGAAGCCTCGCTTTAAGCTCAATAGAGTCGATAAAACAACGACTGCAATGATTAACCAGTCAAGAGTTGTGATGGACTGAATCTGATCCATACCTACCTCTAAAATATGCTGCGCAGTTTACCAAAAGTTGCCAGTATTCCAAGCAGCAAGCTAAAAACAATTAAGAATTAGGAGCGTACTTCACAACGATGCCGCTGAGTTTAAACTCTTTCAGCACCTTTTGTTTCATCTTTTCTGACTCTTCACGCTTCAGCTCTGGCCCTACAAATACTTTGAAGAGCGAATTTGTGGTAATTACATAAGCTGAATAGCCGGCATCCTGTAACTTTTTTAAGGTACGCGCAGCATTTTCTTGCTTACCAAATGTCGCCACCTGTAAAGTCCAACGGTCTGCAATGGGCACAGGTTCTTTAGTCACTTTTACAACTTCAGGAGCTGTAATATTACTCTCTTCAGACTTAGCAATGACTTCTGATACTGTTTTAGGCTCTTGGGTTGGCACTACTTGAGCCTTGGTTTCTGAAGGCAGCAGCTCTATTTCGTTCACATCTACTGGCTCGTCTGCCATGTCCATTTCAGAAATAGGCTGCACCGGAGCAATCGCTATTTCAGGAAATTCTGGGCGCTCTGGAACGCTAATTTGAACATCCAATGAGTCAGGCCTTTCACCATCCAATATTAATGGAAGTAAGACTGCTGACGATGCAATAAGTAAGCCTGCACCAATTAAGCGATATTTCGACTTTGCATCCAACATTCAGTCACCTACTTAACAACATGTGTTGACAGGTATTCTGACACAGTTAAGAAAGAGCCAAATACGATAACAACAGAATCCTTTGTCTTTGCCATCTGTTTAGCCTGATCTAACGCTTCAGACATAGACGGATGACAAAGGACATCACCTTCCACATAGCGTGACAACTCCTCACCTTTGGCACCTCTTGGCCCAGGTAAATCGATAAAATTCCAAGCTATAAAGGAATCTTTTAACGTATCCATTACACTGGCTATATCTTTATCTTTTAACATGCCACAAACAGCAATCGCAGACTGTTCAAGTTGAGATATTTGCATTTTAAGTTGACTCGCTGCCTCTGGATTATGAGCGACATCGATATACACGCAGGGGGCTTCTTCAACTCGTTGAAAACGCCCCAAGAGAGTGGCGGACTCAAATAAAGCAACAAGGTCCACATAATTTACTTCTACATCCAGTTGGAGTAATGCTGCGATCACTGTTGCAGCGTTTTCCAAAGGGAGTTTTGGCAGTGGCAACTCAGAAAACTCTAACCCCAAGCCTTTCCATGTCCACTTTTTACCATCAATACTAAATGTGAAGTCTTTATGTTTTTGGAGAAGTGAAGCACCAACCTCTTCGGCAGTTTTGGCGATCGTTGCAGGTGGATTGACCACTCCTGATACCAAAGGCTTAGCTTTTCTGGCAATACCGGCTTTCTCATAGCCAATGCCATCAATCGAGTCACCCAGCCAGTCAACATGATCAAGCGCGATAGAAGTGATCACAGCTAGATCTGTATCGACCATATTAACGGAATCTAATCGGCCACCTAAACCTACTTCTAATACCCAGTAATCTAAACCAAGATGATCAAACACCCAAAGCGCAGCCAAGGTTGAAAACTCGAAGTATGTTAGGGGTGTATCACCACGTATCGCCTCAATAACTTCAAATGCTTCACAGAGTAAAGCATCTGAACATTCCTGAGCATCAATCTGAACGCGCTCATTGAAGTTGAGAAAATGAGGGGATGTGTAAGTACCAACTTTAAAGCCAGCATTCACCAAGTACTGGGTCAACATGGTACAAGTTGACCCCTTGCCGTTTGTTCCAGCAACAGTGATGACTTTTGCTTTTGGTCGACCTAGGTTCAAGGCATTTAAAACCTTTAAACCACGCTCCAGCTCGAGTTCGATCTCAGCTGGATGCTGGCTCTCAATGTATGAGAGCCATTCAGATAAAGACTTAGCGGACATTAATTAGGCTGCTTTGTTCGTCAAAATAGACAGGATACTATACAAACGATCACGCATTTCATGACGTGTAATAATCATGTCCAATGCGCCTTTATCCAGAAGGAACTCAGAACGCTGGAAGCCTTCTGGCAGTTTTTCACGTACTGTTTGTTCAATAACACGTGGGCCTGCAAAACCAATCAACGCATTTGGCTCAGCCACATTCAAATCACCTAGCATAGCAAGCGACGCAGACACGCCACCGAACACTGGATCTGTCATAGCAGAAATGTAAGGAATACCTTGTTGCTTCATTCTCTCAAGACCTGCACTGGTCTTCGCCATCTGCATTAAAGAGATTAAGGCCTCTTGCATACGTGCGCCACCTGATGCAGAGAAGCAAATCAATGGAATACGTTTTTCAAGACAGACATTGACAGCTTGGATGAACTTCTCACCGACAATTGAGCCCATTGAGCCGCCTAGGAAGTTGAACTCAAATGCCACCGCTACTACGGGCATACCATTCAAAGTACCTTCCATAGCAACCAAGGCATCTTTTTCACCGGTTGCTTTTTGCGCCGCAAGCAGACGGTCTTTGTATTTTTTGGAGTCTTTAAACTTCAACTTATCTTCTGGCTCAAGGTGAGCTGCGATTTCTGAGCGCCCTTCTTTATCAAGAAAAATATCCAAACGGCGTCGTGCATTCACACGCATGTGGTGTTCACACTTAGGGCAAACGTCTAAGTTTTTTTCAAGCTCTGGACGATACAAAACATTGTCACATTTTGGGCACTTTTTCCAAAGACCCTCAGGGACTCCGCCTTGTTGTGCACGCTTCGATTCACTGCGCATAATCGAAGGAACAAATTTATCTAACCAACTGCTCATTTAACTCTCCAAATTAATTACTAACTGATCGCTTTTGCTTATTTGTCCATTTCCGAACGCATCGGAGACAAGATTGAACGTAGCGCATCAGCAACTTGATCTTGTGAACTTTCCTTCGCTTGGGCGATGGCATTAACTAAAACACTACCGACGATGACACCGTCTGAACACTGGCTAACTGCATGGGCAGTTTGTGCGTCACGGATACCAAAACCAACACCTATCGGCAGACTTGTAATTTCTCGTAATGATTGAACATGTGACGCAACACTATCAACGTCTAATGTTGCCGAACCTGTCACCCCTTTTACCGATACGTAATAGACATATCCAGACGCCAAATCACAAATCTTTTTGGCACGCGCTGGGGTTGTTGTTGGCGATAAAAGGTAAATCAAATCAATGCTGTTACTGCGGAAGCATTCTACAACATCTGTCGCCTCTTCTGGAGTCAAATCTACCAATAAAATGCCATCAACACCGGCTTCTTTTGCTGCATCAGAGAAAGCTTGATAACCGAAGAACTCAATTGGATTCAAATAGCCCATTAAAACAACAGGTGTTTGCTGATTAACCTGACGAAACTCGGCAATAATTTCAAGCACTTTACGAATCGTCATGCCCGCTGCAAGAGCTCGCTCGCAGGCCAGCTGAATCACTGGACCATCAGCCATCGGATCAGAGAATGGCATACCTATTTCTAATATATCTGCACCAGACTCAACTAATGCATGCATCAACTCAACAGTATATGACGGGGTTGGATCGCCTGCTGTGATATATGGAATTAATGCCTTTTTGTTATCAGCCTTCAGCTGCTCAAAACAATGTTCGATACGGCTCATAATTACATCTCCAAACCATCAATTTCTGCAACTGTGTGGATGTCTTTATCACCACGACCCGAAACGTTGATCACAACAATTTTATCTTTCTCCATGGTTGCCGCCAGTTTCATACCATACGCAACAGCATGACTGGATTCTAATGCAGGCATAATCCCTTCAAGACGAGTTAGCTCACGAAATCCATGCATCGCTTCATCATCGTTAATCGCTACATAATTAGCACGACCTACATCTTTTAACCAAGAATGCTCAGGACCAACACCTGGGTAATCAAGACCCGCTGAAATAGAATGTGTACCAAGGATTTGACCATCTTCATCAGCCATGACATAAGTCCGGTTACCATGCAAAACACCAGGACGACCAGCACTTAGAGGTGCCGCATGACGACCTGTTTCAATACCATCGCCTCCGGCTTCAACACCATACATCGCGACACTTTCATCTTCGATAAACGGATAAAACATACCGATCGCATTAGAACCACCGCCAACACAAGCAACGACAGCATCAGGCAAACGCCCTTCTTGCTCTAGACATTGAGCTTTAGTTTCACGACCAATAACTGCTTGGAAGTCACGCACCAATTTTGGGTATGGATGAGGACCGGCTGCAGTACCGATAATGTAGAACGTATCATCAACATTACTCACCCAGTAGCGCATGGCTTCATTTAATGCATCTTTTAAGGTTTTTGTACCCGATTCAACGGGAATAACTTCAGCACCTAAAAGCTTCATACGATACACATTGAGTGCCTGACGACGAATGTCTTCAGATCCCATAAACACTTTACACTTCAAACCTAAGCGAGCCGCAACGGTCGCCGATGCAACGCCATGTTGGCCAGCACCTGTTTCAGCAATAATGTTCGGTTTACCCATGTGTTTGGCAAGTAAAGCCTGACCTATGGTGTTGTTGATCTTATGAGCACCTGTATGGTTTAAGTCTTCTCGCTTCAAGTAGATCTTAGCACCACCCACTTTTTCTGTTAGGCGTTCGGCAAAATATAATGGAGAGGGACGACCAACATAATGCGCTAAATCTTTATCAAAGGCCGCTTGAAACTCAGGATCATTCGACAAAGTTTCATATACTTCGGCCAAATCTTCCAATGCTGACATGAGAGTTTCAGATACAAACACGCCACCAAACTGGCCAAAGCGGCCGTGTTCATCTGGTAAATTCAAGGAAATTTTTGACTTATCCACGTTTAGCTCCATTTATAAACTGCATCACTTTAATGGGATCCTTGACCCCTTTCTGCTGTTCTACACCACCGCTCACATCTACGGCGTAAGGTTGAACTGTATTTACAGCGTCCTCAACATTTTCTGGAGTTAATCCCCCAGCCAAAATCAGGGGCTTTGACAATTCATCTGGAATCAAATGCCAATCGAATACTTCACCTGTACCACCTGGGACACCCGCCTTGTAAGCATCCAACAGCACTGCTGTTGCGCTGGCATAACGACAAGCCTCACTTAATATATCCATTTCAGGCTTCATACGAATCGCTTTGAAATATGGACGCTGCCATTGCTGGCATTGCTCAGGAGACTCATTGCCATGAAACTGCAGTGTCCAACGAGAGCTACCTGATACAACAGACTCAATTAAGGCATCCTCTGCATCAACAAACAATGCGACAGGTGTAATAAATGGCGGTAACTGAGCTACGATTTGGTTTGCTTCTTCTGGAGATATATAGCGAGGACTTTTGTCATAAAAAACAAAACCTAACGCATCTGCACCACAATCCGATGCATGCAATGCGTCCGCTAGATTTGTAATACCACAAATTTTAACGCGGCAAGACATAAGGCGGCTCCTCTTTAAATGGTAAAAAGTGAGGACCTAATGCAGGTTTTGGCACACCGAAATGGTCTGGAAATTCTGCATCCACAAAATACAAGCCATAAGGCGGTGCAGTGACCCCACCTTTTGCACGATCTTTTGCATCAAGCACTTGCTTTGCCCAATCAACAGGTTGCTCACCAGCACCAATCGTCATCAAGACACCTGCAAAGTTACGAATCATATGATGTAAAAATGCATTAGCACGAATATCCAACACTATGTACTGACCAAACTGATCAACCGAAAAGTTTAAAATTGTTCGAACTGGGCTATGTGCTTGACACCCCACCGCACGAAAAGACGTAAAATCATGTGTACCAATAAAATACTCACAAGCAGCTTTCATTGCTTCGACATTTAACGCTTTGTACGTCCAAGTCACGCCCTTGCCCATCACAGCTGGACGAAATTCCGATTGATATATAACGTAACGATATCGGCGACTAACCGCACTAAACCTAGCATGAAATTCTTGAGGGACATTCGCTGCGGCTTTCACTGAAATGTCGGGAGGCAGATGGGTATTCACACCTAGAGTCCAGGCTCTTAAAGGACGTTGAGCACTTGTTTCAAAATGCACCACCTGAGCACTAGCATGAACACCAGCATCGGTTCGACCCGCGCAAATCACACTGACAGTGTGATTTGCAATTTTTGACAGGGCAATTTCTAAATTTTCTTGGACAGTGGCTACATCAAACTTCTGAGCTTGCCACCCTTTATAAGCTGCTCCGTCGTACTCGACGACAAGAGCCAATTTATGTTTACTCACTTGGGAACATTCGCTCCATCATACTACTGGCTTCGGCAACCTGGCTTTCATTACCAGAATTGATTACGTCCTCTAGTATAACACGTGCACCCTCTTCATCACCCATATCCATATAGGCACGAGCTAAATCTAATTTCGTTGCAACCTCATCACCACTTGCATCAAAGAAATCGATCGGCTCTTCATCATCGTCTCCTTCGGATTCGAGATCTTCAGCTGCTTGTTCGGCACCAAATTCTGGTACATCTAAACCGCCAAAATCCTCTTCATTGGCTTCTGCCAACACTTCATCAATGCTTTCTGCCAATGCAGCATCAGGCTCAGCATCGAAAACGGCCGATTCATCTGCATCCTCTTGCTCATCGTCGGTTAAAAGGCTATTTACAAAGGACTCTTCCTCAGAGTAATCAGCATCATCAGATTCAACATCCGAGGCATCGTTAGACTCTTCTGACTGAACATCTAACTCAGATAATGTGTCTTCTAAATCAAAACCATCATCAGAGACCGATTCTTCGACTAAAGGATCTTCCCCCATTAAATCTTCGACAGGGTCAAGGTTTGTCTCTTCTACTTCAAATTCTGCAAATGGATCTTCATTCTCTTCATCCGCTAACTCATCCATCTCGGCACCAAGAGCATCATCAAAACCAGAGTCTGCTGCGACATCATCAAGCTCTGGTACCTCAAACTCATCAAAGGCATCGTCCTCTGGATTCACAACAGGCTCTACTTCTGAAGAGGCCACCGCTTCATCAAAGCCGCCAAAATCATCTTCTTCTGGAACATCAACCTCAAAGTCAAATGCAAAAGGATCTTCTTCCTCAATATGCTCTTCTGGCTCATCAAATGGCTCAGGCTCTTTTTGAGTCACCGTTTCTGCAACGGCTGCAGCGACAGGAGCGGCGGCTGCCGCAGTTGCAACTGGAGCAATATCAAATTCGTCATCGCTTTTGGATTCACTTTCTTTTGAAGGCTTATTTCGACCTGAGCGCTTTATTAACATGCCGACAAGTAAGCCGAGTAATAGAAGAACGGCACCCGCAATGGATAAGATGATGGGATTTCCGAACACCTTATTTGTCCATGAAGCCTCTTCAGCCGCCTCTTGCTCTCGACGAAGCTGGTCTGCTTCAAGCAACTGATCGACGGTATTTTTTTGCTCCTGCATAGCTTGTTGAGCGCTTGTAAATTGCCTCTGGAGCTCAGCCATTTGTTGATCTTTAAGAGTAATTAAGCGCTCTAACGTAGCAAGCTGTTCATTTAGCTCGCCAAGCTTATCGTTTAATTCAGCCTTTTCCCTGACTTCCTTATCTAAAAGCTCATTGGTTGCAGAGAGCTCTGACTCTAGCTCACCAATACGTTGAATATCCGCTTCATTCGAGCTTGCATTCTCTTCCGGCAAAACACTCTGACCCGAAGCTAAACGCAAAGTATCAGTCGCGACTTTGGCATCAGCAGGTTTGACATTACTCATTGCCTGAGTATTCATTTGCTCTTTGCTGATCAAATCATTTAAAGAACCAGCTTGTTTCAGCGCCATCCAAGCGGCATGCTGACGCTCAAACTCTTCTTCTGAAGTGGCCTTATTGAAAAGCGCAATTTGCTCTCTCGTTGGTAAGCGAAGCACCGCTCCTTCACGGAGCAAATTGATATTATTGGCATAAAACGCATTTTTATTTAGCGCTTGTATAGCCATCATTGTTTGGTAAATGGTTAGCTGATTGTTAGGTCGATTGGCGCCAGCAATGGACCAGAGTGTGTTTCCTTTCTCAACATTCAGTTCACCTTTTATTGGCATCTTCGCGGCTTGTTGAGATTCATTACGAAACACTTGATTGGATGAAGCTTGAGATTCAGAAGGTGTTACTGATTGAACCACCTCTGGTTGTGCTTTTTCTACTAGAGCGGAGCGATTTAAGGGCTCTCTGTACTCTCTAACTACCTGCCCGTTTGGCCACCCAGCAGCAAGAACGAAATTTAATTGTTCAACATCTAGAGGAGCTTGAGATTGAATCGCGACAGACAACTGTCCATTTTCACGAACTACATTAAAGCGAAGTTGTGACAAGGTCCTCGTCAGAGGTAATCCTGCTTGTCTAAATTCACTTTCCGAACCTAAGCGAATGGAAATGTCGTTTGGCGTTAAGCCATCTACATCAGTAAGTTGAATCCTACCACGGTATGGCTCATCAAATTGAGATTGGGAAGTCAGTTCACCTAATTCCAATGCATATCCGTTGGACATATACAGTGCGCTGGAAACGGCTAAACTAATCAGCGTTTTTTTGAGCATAAGCTTCCCTTTCTTGTTAAGAACTGACGACAAGTTTAGCTCAAGTATCTTATACAGGTGATCATTTATCAATAGCTTTAGAATCAATGGTTTGGCTAATGTCAGACTTTGACCATCGTCTAACATACAATTGGCAATCAATGAATAGCCACAAATCCTGCTTTTAACCTATAACATCAGAAATAGAAATGTTAAAAAGCCCTATCTATTATCTAACAAACACAAAAAAAGCCCTACAAATGTGTAGGGCTTTTAAAAGATATTACGCTGAAATCAAGAAGCAAATGCAATCCCTAGGATCACATCATGCCGCCCATTCCACCCATGCCGCCCATATCAGGCATAGCTGGAGCGCCACCTTCTTGTGGAATGTCAGCAATCATTGCTTCAGTTGTGATCATTAGTCCAGCAACAGACGCGGCTGCTTGAAGTGCTGAACGAGTAACTTTAGCTGGATCAAGGATACCCATTTCGATCATGTCGCCGTAAACACCCGTTGCAGCGTTGTAACCGAAGTTGCCTTCGCCCTGCTTAACTTTGTCTACTACAACAGACGCTTCGTCTCCCGCATTTGAAACGATCTGACGCATTGGCGATTCCATTGCACGAAGGGCTAGCGCGATACCAACGTTTTGGTCTTCGTTGTCGCCTTCAAGAGTAGACAGCTTAGACAGAGCACGTACAAGTGCAACACCACCACCCGCTACAACACCTTCTTCAACTGCTGCGCGAGTTGCATGAAGAGCATCGTCTACACGAGCTTTTTTCTCTTTCATTGCTACTTCAGTCGCTGCACCAATCTTGATAACGCCAACACCACCAGCAAGTTTTGCAACACGCTCTTGTAGTTTCTCTTTGTCGTAATCAGACGTTGAGTTAGCCATTTCTGCACGGATCTGTTCAACGCGAGCAGAGATAGAAGCATTGTCGCCTGCACCATCAACAATCGTAGTGTTTTCTTTTGTCAATGTAACACGCTTAGCAGTACCTAGTTGATCAAGAGTTGTACCTTCTAGCGTTAGGCCAACTTCTTCAGAGATAACTGTTGCACCTGTTAAGATAGCGATATCTTGAAGCATTGCTTTACGGCGGTCACCGAAACCAGGTGCTTTTGCCGCAGCAACTTTCACGATGCCACGCATAGAGTTAACAACCAAAGTCGCCAACGCTTCGCCTTCTACGTCTTCTGAGATAATTAGCAGAGGACGTGACGCTTTAGCAGACGCTTCCAAAGTAGGTAGCAAATCACGGATGTTAGAGATTTTCTTATCAACTAGAAGGATGAATGGGTTTTCAAGTTCCGCACTCATTGTTTCTTGGTTGTTGATGAAGTAAGGAGATAGGTAGCCGCGATCAAACTGCATACCTTCAACCACAGCTAGCTCGTCTTCGAAACCAGAACCTTCTTCTACAGTGATCACACCTTCTTTACCAACGCGCTCCATTGCTTCAGCAATGATCTTACCAACTGAGCTGTCAGAGTTTGCAGAAATTGTACCTACTTGCTCAATCGCACGAGTGTCAGCACAAGGTGTAGAAAGGCTTGCGATCTCAGCTACAACAGCAGTAGTCGCCTTGTCGATACCACGCTTAAGATCCATTGGGTTACGACCTGCAGCAACAGCTTTAAGACCTTCTGTAACGAAAGCTTGTGCTAGAACTGTTGCTGTTGTTGTACCGTCACCTGCTACATCGTTTGCTTGTGAAGATACTTCTTTAACCATTTGAGCACCCATGTTCTCAAAACGGTCTTCAAGTTCGATCTCTTTAGCAACCGTTACACCATCTTTAGTCACTAGCGGCGCACCGAATGATTTTTCGATAACTACGTTGCGACCTTTTGGTCCAAGTGTAACTTTTACAGCGTCCGCTAGTACGTTAACGCCTTTCAGCATTTTTTGACGTGCACTGTCTGAGAATTTTACTTCTTTAGCCATTTTCTCTAATCCTAAATTTATTAATTTACGCTAATCGTTGATTAAACAAACAAGACTTAGGCTTCGATAATGCCGTAGATTTCGTCTTCTTTCATGATAAGTAACTCTTCGCCATTTAGCTTAACTGCTTGACCAGAGTACTGACCGAATAAAACGGTATCACCTACTTTTACTGCAAGCTCGCGTAAGTCACCGTTAGACTGAATACGACCCGTGCCCACAGCCAAGACTTCACCCTGAGTTGGTTTCTCAGTGGCAGACCCTGGTAGAACGATACCAGATGCAGTAGTTGTTTCTTCTTCTTTACGGCGAACAACAACGCGATCGTGCAAAGGACGAATATTCATTGATCTATATCTCCAAAGTTAATCAATACCAGGACTCCCCTGGCCGGATTAGCCCCACTCTTCTGGCGGGATTCGTTATCGAATTGATTTATGCGGCTAGCCCATTTTTTTTCAAGGGCCAAAAACAACTATTTTTTCTCAATGTGATCTTTTTTTTCGGTTTCAGAGCGGTATTCACCATCGATGATATCCTCTCGTGTGTAATGACCTTGTGAATCACGGGTAGACCATGCCGCACGCATGTTCATGCGACTTTTTAGAAAATCTAGAGATACCTTAGCAGCAACTGCTTTTCGTAAGGGTGAAATCAACAGCAGTGCACCAATAGCATCCGTCACAAAGCCAGGAATTAACAGACAGACGCCGGCAAAAGCCAGCATGATACCTTCTGCCATTTCGGAGGCAGGCAGTTCACCTCGGCGCATTTTCTCTTGCGCACTGCGATGGGTTTCAAAGCCTTGGCGACGAATTAACGTAATACCGATAATGGCGGTCAAAAACACAAGTGCAATGGTGGTCAAGCTGCCGATTTGTGAGCCAACTTTTATCAATACGGAGAGCTCAACCACAGGAATTAATATAAAAAGCAATAATGCAAAACGCATGGTAACCTTCTTTCTTTCTGATTGTATCTTTGACTATTTAGGGGTGATTCTTGGCGAATCAAGAGACAGAGGCATTTAAAACACGTGTTCTATTTGTTCTTGCACACTTAGAGGAAGGTGAAATCACTTCATACGGTGAACTTGCAAGACAAGCCGGCAATGCGCGCTACGCACGGTTAGTCGGGCAGATTTTAAAAAAATTGCCCTCGGACACTCATCTGCCTTGGTATCGAGTTGTAAATAGCCAACACAGGATTAGTTTCATCGAAGGAACAGATGCTTACGAACGACAAAAAGTGAAATTAGAACAAGAAGGCTGGATTGTGGTAGGTCAAAAGCTCATGCAAAAAGAGGCGCACTAGGCACCTCTTCGAAAACATCATCTTGCTATGTTCATCACACAGTATCAGTCACGGAAGTTATTGAACTGCACTGGCAAATCAAGGTCCGCGCCACGCAATAACTGCATCACTTGCTGCAGATCATCACGTTTTTTACCTGTCACACGCAACTGTTCACCTTGAACTTGCGCCTGCACTTTGATCTTGCTGTCTTTGATCATTTTAACGATTTTCTTCGCTTCAGCCTGATCGATACCTTCTTTTAGCTTAATCTCTTGAGTCGCGCGTAAATTACCTTCAACCACTGGACCACGATCCAATGTCTTAAGGTCGATACCACGATTGACCAATTTCTGCCCCAAGATATCCATCATCTGACGCAATTGCATTTCTGCCTTGGCTTCAAGGACAACAGCTTGCTTATCTTTTACAGTAAAGCTCGCATCAATTCCTTTAAAGTCATAACGTGTTGAAACTTCACGATTTGATTGGTCTACTGCGTTCGTTACTTCGTGCCAGTTCAGCTCAGAAACGATGTCAAAAGATGGCATTTTGGCCTCCTCCATTCGATATTTACTCTTTGGGGCGGCATAATAGCAGGCTTACCGTTAAAAAACTTCTAATACGAGGCTTAAATGACAAAAGATGAGTGGTTAGTAGTCGGCAATGGCGCCATCGGCTTACTGTGGGCGAGCAAGTTACGCCAGTTAGGTGAGCCTGTTACCGTTCTATGCCGTCGCGATGTACCAAGCGACTTACTCACTGTCGAAGACTTAGATGAAGATGGATCTCAGCAATACACAGAATATGACATTCGTTTTATTTCCAAAGATCAGCTCGAAGGCAAATACACTAAGGTTCTCCTTTGCACTAAAGCATTTGATCTCGTTGCGGCCTATTTAGATATTCGCAAGCACACAAAAAAACGCGGTCTAGTTGCCACCCTATGCAATGGCTTAGGCGCTCAACATGACTTAATTGCACACCTTAAAAAACACCAGAATTTGTGGGCTGGTACCACTAGCGAAGGTGCTCAGAAGCTCAGCATCAACCGCGTTAAAAAAACGGGCCTAGGAGATACTTTTTTTGGGTTGTTAACGGATGCGGATGAAAACTTCTTTGGTAAAGAGTTTCCATACCCAGGTGTTCAGTGCGAAAACATTGAACGCAGACTTATTGAAAAACTGGCCATCAACGCGGTGATAAACCCACTTACGGCCATTTTCTCAGTTCGCAATGGCCAAGTTCTTGAAACGCCAATACGAGAGATTTTTGATGCCGCCGTGGCTGAACTTGCTCAGATCATGCAATCAAGTACGTTTAAGTATGCGGAACTGGTATCCGATTTATCACACGACCAATTGCACAACCGAATCGCAAACGTAGCTCGTCTAACCGCGCTAAACTGCTCATCTATGTTCGAAGACATTCGTAACCATCGTAAAACAGAAAACGAGTACATCTCGGGTTTTTTCCACCGTCAAACTTCAAACGGTCAGGCCCCCCTTCAAGACGCTTTCTATGCGGCTCTAAACGACCAGAGTAATTTGGAAATGCACAAAAAAAAGCTTCTAGAAATGTTCTAGAAGCTTCTTACAATTTCCATAAAAGCCACATCAGAACGCGGCACGTACGACCCGATTCCATCGGGGATAGAATCCTTTATCGCCATCATGAGATGGCTCGTACAACCTGCTTAGAACCTGATAGGCTTACTTTTTAAGCATTGTTTTATCTTTCGATAAAATGACTTTTTGATCTTTATACAGCGCACCTAGTGCTTTCTTAAACGTCGCCTTGCTAACTTTAAACGTTTTGAAGATGGTATCCGGTGCGCTCTTATCTGTCAGGGGCATTTCGCCACCGTTCAGCTCCATATGCTCGATAATTTCTTCTAACAAACCTGTTACCTTTTTATAACCTGTCTGCTGTAGGCTTAAATCAATCTTACCGTCTTCACGAACACGTTTGATAAATGCTTTTAAGTGATCGCCTTTGTAAACGCGACCCACGACATCTTGGAAAAACAAAACACCCCAGTAACGGCTATCGACAATACACTTATAGCCAATATCTGTACGATCACCGATAATAATGTCTACTTGCTCA
This sequence comes from Marinomonas ostreistagni, assembly GCF_016461785.1. GTDB lineage: Bacteria > Pseudomonadota > Gammaproteobacteria > Pseudomonadales > Marinomonadaceae > Marinomonas > Marinomonas ostreistagni_A. The sequence continues at coordinate 35,729 of NZ_JAEMUH010000017.1, forward strand.
CCAGTACGGTACGAAGGCTCATCACGATTCAACAAGCGGTCAACTTTTGTCGTCGCAACAATTCGGTTCGTTGTCTGATCCAAGTAAACAAAAAGAAGATGAGCCTGACCTTCTTCGACGCGAGTTTTTTGTTGGCCAAAAGGCACTAACAGGTCTTTTGGCAGCCCCCAATCAAAAAATGCACCGACCTGGTTAACAGAAACCGCTCGTAACCCTGCAAACTCGCCAACCTGAACTTTTGGTACAAGAGTCGTGGCAATCAATTCGTCCTCAGAGTCTAAGTAAACAAACACTTCCAACTCATCACCGATGCGCAGACCGTTAGGCACATAACGTTTAGGTAATAGAATTTCACCTAGTTGATCTGCATCGAGGTAGACGCCGAAATCTTTTTCTTTCACTACGCGTAAGCGGTTCATGCGTCCGATATTGGTTGGCATATTGACTCCAAGGAATTAAGTAAGGCCGCGCACTATACACGCAACCAAGTAAAAGTAAACGGTGTTTAAACTTGTGTCATGCATTGCTGCATAAGTTTAGCCAAAGCCTCATGGCCAGTCTCTTCCATTAATTTAATATTACGATCAGGTATGGTTGCCGTATCGCCATAAAATTCAATGGCTTTTTCCAAACTCGCTTCACGTAATATATGCAACATTGGGTAAGGTGAACGGTTTGTGTAGTTACTGACATCGTCTTGCTCTGTACCCGAAAAGCAGTACTGTGGGTGGAATGTCGCTAACTGATACACCCCTTCACAGCCTTGCTCATACATTAACTCTTCTGAATCATCGACAAAATCCAAGTAGTTAACAAAGTCCTGAAACATCGTAGGAAATATCATTAATGTCGTTTCCACGTCAGGGTTTTGATCCAGAAAATCAATCTCCGCCATCAACTCCTCAAGTGCTATCATCGTTTGGCGAGATCGCACTACAACATACCGCACTGAGCCACGCTCCACTTCACGCTTTGCAAAGGGGCATACGTTCATAGCAACGATAAAAGAACTGACCCACTTTTGTGTTTGGGCGACCACTAACTCTTCGGTTAAGTGCATGAAATAAACCTCGTAATTTTTCGACATTTTATTTCATTCCCAATAAGCGGTCTAATGTCTAACAAGAATTAATGAAATTAAATGAAAGAAATCAACGCCCACAACAGGACAATGATACAATCACTCTACAATTTACGTTTTAATTGAGAGCATACATGTCCTTTTCCGAATTAGATCTGGATTTTACCATTACGCAAGCCATTGAAGACATGGGGCTTAGCGAACCAACACCGATCCAAGAGCAAGCGATCCCGCTTGCTATGGATGCCCAAGATATTCTTGCCTGCGCTGCAACAGGTACAGGCAAAACTCTAGCGTTTGCTGCACCTGTTGTGCAGCACATTTTAGACCGTGACGAAGAATCGAGCCTGGCGCCTAAATCGTTAGTGCTTGCCCCTAGTCGTGAGTTGGCACGACAAATATTCCAAGTGTTTGAACAACTTTTGACTCATACTCGTATCAAGTTACAAGTGATTGTCGGCGGCACACCTTACGGCATGCAACAACAGCAATTGAGTGAGCCTTGTGACATTCTAATAGCCACTCCGGGCCGTTTAGTCGAGCTAGATGAAAAAGGCTGGTTAGACTTCAGTGATTGCTCAATGTTTGTCATCGATGAAGCGGACCGAATGCTTGATATGGGCTTTATTGATGCCGTGAAACATCTTGCTAAACAGCTACCGAAAGAACATCAAACATTGATGTTCTCGGCGACCATTGATGGCGAAAAAATGAGTCGTTTCTCTCGCTCTTTACTAAATGAAGAAGCGGAAACCATTCAACTAACGGATTCACCACGCACAGTACCAAGCCAGATCAAACAGGTCGCACTGCGTGTTGACGATGACGCCCATAAAGAAGCGTTACTCAAACACCTACTATTGCAAGAACGCGTTCAGCAGGCAGCATTATTTGTTTCTAACCGTGACCACGTCGATGTATGGGTACAGCGCATCCGTAAATGGGGCCTACGATGTGACGGTCTTCACGGCGAAATGAAGCAAAGCGACCGTAACGATCACCTAAAGCAAATGAAGAAGGGACGCTTGCAAGTATTAGTTGCTACAGATGTGGCGGCACGAGGGATCGACCTTCCGGAAATTAATACGGTCATTAACCTTCGCCTACCGCGCCGGGCTGACTCCTATGTTCACCGTGCTGGCCGCGCATCACGCGAGGGAAATCCTGGTGAGTGCTATTCGTTGGTTGATATGCATGATTTGCCGATGATGGAAAAAATCCAGCGCTACATGCAAGCCCCTATCGCCTTCAGTAAAATAGAAGGTTTGGAGCCAAAGACTAAGATCCGCGCAGCAAGCGTGACTAAGTCGAAGAAAAAGCCAAGCAAGAAGAAAATTGCAGCCGGCAAAGCTAAGAAAAAGAAATAATCTTAAGCTAAACAAAAACAAAGGGAGCTATTAATAGCTCCCTTTGTTTTATAACTGTTACACAATCAATCTAAATACAACAATTTAGTCAAATTTGATGGTGTGCTGCTTATGACGTACTTTTGCTTCTAAGTAGTTGCGATTGTGCTGGTTAACATGCACTTGTGTCGGCACAAGCTCTGCAACATCAACACCGTTTTGAGTCAGTTGTTCAGCCTTGTCAGGGTTATTTGTTAGTAAGCGAACTTTATCAACACCTAGCGCCTTTAACATGCGCGCCGCGATACCAAAGTCACGGCTATCCTGAGGCAAGTGCAACATTTCGTTCGCTTCGTAAGTGTCATAGCCTTGATCTTGTAATGCGTAGGCTTCAAGTTTTGCATACAGACCGATACCGCGTCCTTCTTGGCGCAAATAAAGAATATAACCACCTTCTTCATTAATTCGATCGATGGCCTCATCCAATTGCTCACCACAATCACATCGGCCAGAGCCAAATACATCACCAGTCAAACACTCTGAATGAATTCGCACTAAAGGAGTTTCATGCTTTACCCCTGCAATGCCTGCAAAAGAAATAGCGATATGCTCTTTACCACTCTCATCGCCATTGAACGAAATAAACTCGGCCATGACGTCACCAGCTCGAACTGGAATCACTACTCGACGCTTAACCGTTAATTGATCCATTGATACTGCTCTCTTACATAAAAAATAATGTTCTATATGTGAACATTATAAAGGTTTTCAATCCCACAACTAAGGAAAACTATAATAAGTGCCCTAGTGGCAACGAAGTATTTTCCTTAATACTACGTAATAAGAAGCTAGATTGGACGCCACTAACACCTGGAATTCTTGTTAATTTTCCTAACAAAAAATCATGATACTTTTCCATGTCTTCAACTACGACTTCAACAAGGTAATCACAGTTTTGTCCGGTTACTAGGTTGCAAGCACGCACCTCAGGAAATGAGTTGACCTGCTCCTCAAATACTGTAAAACGATCAGGCGTGTGTCGATCCATACTGATCTGAATAAATGCCGTCAGTTTTAGCCCTAACTCAGATCGTTTAAGTAACATGACTTTTCGATCAACAATACCGCTATCCTCTAATGCTTTGACACGACGCAGGCAAGGTGAAGGGGACAAACCAACACGATCTGCGAGCTCTTGATTGGTCAAGCTAGAATCTTGCTGTAATTCTTGCAAGATTCGCACATCAATTCTATCCAAACTAACCATTCAGCCACCAAAAATTAATTTCTTAGAAATTTAAGCAATATTATTCCAAAATAAAGCCAAAAAACTGCTAAAAACGCAATCATTTTCCGGTAAAATTTAGATACACTATTTCTTGTCGAAAGATGCTAACCGCATTCGAACTAATACAGGCTACCAGCCTATCTACTTATGGAAGGAAAAGAATATGAGTTCTTTTGATCACACTAAATATCGTCCGTTTGAGCCGGTTTCAATCAAAAACCGCACTTGGCCAGACCAAGAAATCACAACTGCTCCAATTTGGGCAAGCGTTGACCTGCGTGACGGCAACCAAGCTCTGGTTGAACCAATGACTGTGGATCAAAAGAAAGAGTTTTTTAAGCTGCTTGTAGATGTAGGCTTTAAGGAAATCGAAGTAGGCTTCCCTGCTGCTTCACAATTAGATTTTGACTTTGTTCGCTGGCTGGTAGAAGAAGACCAGGTACCAGACGATGTATACATTCAAGTATTAACTCAAGCGCGCCCAGAATTGATTGAGCGTACTTACGAATCTTTGAAAGGTGCTAAGAAAGCTGTTGTTCACGTTTACAACTCAACGTCTAAAACTCAGCGCGAGCAAGTATTTCGTCTAGGCAAAGACGGTATCAAAGATATTGCTGTTAAAGGCGCTCAGTGTGTTAAAGAACACGCTGCAAAACATCCTGAAACAGAATGGGTATTCCAATACTCACCTGAAAGCTTCACTGGCACTGAAACGGACTTTGCAGTAGAAGTATGTGATGCCGTGATCGATGTATGGCAACCAACACCAGAGCACAAATGCATCATCAACTTACCTGCTACGGTTGAAGTCACCACGCCAAATCGCTTTGCAGATCAAATCGAATATTTCTGTCGTCATATTCGCAAACGTGACAGCATTATCATCAGCCTACATACGCACAACGATCGTGGCTGTGGTGTTGCCGCTGCTGAACTTGGTTTAATGGCAGGCGCAGACCGCATTGAAGGTACATTGTTAGGAAATGGTGAACGTACCGGTAATATGGATGTTGTGACCATGGCCATGAACATGTACAGCCAAGGTGTTGACCCTGAATTGAACTTTGCTGATATGGACCGCGTAATCAGCGTTGTTCAGTCATGCACACAATTGCCTGTTCACCCACGCCATGCTTACGCTGGCGAGTTGGTCTTCACGGCATTCTCAGGCTCTCACCAAGATGCCATTAAGAAGTGTTTGGCGAACCAAACAGATGATAAACCTTGGGATGTGGCTTACTTGCCAATTGACCCACGCGATATTGGCCGTAGCTACCAAGAAGTTATCCGTGTAAACAGTCAGTCAGGTAAAGGTGGCGTTGCCTTTGCACTTGAGCAAGAGTACGGCTTGGCCTTACCGCGTTGGTTACAAGTTGAACTAAGCCCAATCGTTCAGCGATTCTCAGAAGAAGATGGCGGCGTTATTGAAGCAGCGGACATGAAGCGCCTTTTTGAAGAAAACTTTATGACAGCTTCCGCTCCATACGCATTGGGTAACTACGAGCTTAGCAAGAAAGATCGTGATAGCGTGACCGCTGAGCTAACCCATAAAGATGGCAATATTTCAGTACAAGGTGAAGGCAATGGTGCGCTGTCAGCCTTTACCAGTGCACTAAGTGAACAATTCAACATTCGAGTAGACATTGTTCAGTACCAAGAACACGCTTTAACTGTCGGCAGTGATTCACAAGCGATTGCGTACATTCAAGCAAACATCGATGGAGAACGTTACAACGGCGTAGCCATTGATAACGACATTGTGTCAGCTTCTATCCAAGCAGTACTTGCGACAGTAAACCAAAAAGTTAGCGCTTCAGAACAGGCGAACGTTGCATAACCCCCGCAACGTTAGTTTGAAACTGGGGTGAGTGGCAAAACCATCGCCCCAGATATGAAAAAGCCGAGCATCTACCCTGCTCGGCTTTTCAAATTATTGCAGTACTCTAATATGACTATGCATCATCAATTACCACTTTATTGCGGCCTGAATTTTTTGCTTCGTACAAAGCATTATCCGCCCTTTTGATAAGTTCGAACTGCTTTTCATCCCCATCATACATACAAACACCGACACTCACGGTAAGGTCTAAGTCGTTAGACTCATAAATATAGGGCTGCTCCGACAATAGCGTACGGTATCTTTCGCAAGCAATAGCTGCTTCACGAACATTAGTATGAGGCAGAATCAAACCAAACTCTTCTCCACCAATCCTACCGAATACATCACCACTACGTTGATCACTGATTAGTCGATTAGCCAACTCTTTTAAAACGTAATCTCCAGCATCATGACCATAGGTATCATTTATCATTTTGAAATGATCAATATCTAACACGGCAACACTTAAAGGTTGATCGTGGCGCTTTGATTTACCCATTTCATCTTTTAAAGCATTCTCAAATGCTCTTCGATTTGGCAAATTTGTAAGATAATCCGTTGTTGACAATGCTTTTAAGCGGGCATTCGCAATAAGTAATTCTTTTCGCATTTCAGCCAATCGCGTCACTGCAATGATCTTAGCTAACAATACCTTATGTTGTACGGGCTTACTCAAAAACGCATCCGCACCGGCTTCAATACAGTACAAGATATCGTCTTCAGCATCCGAGCCACTTAAAAAGATAATGGGAATCCAGTTCGCAGCATAAGACCCTTGATGAGCACGAATCTCCGAGACAGCCTCTACTCCAGATTTATTAGGCATATTTAGATCAACAATGAGAACGTCTAACTCGCTTTCATGCTCAAGAAAATAACTGATTAACTCATTTCCATCAGATACTTCATATACGGTATGACCAAGTTTCTTCAAATGCAGTTTCAACAGCATTCGATCCGAAGGGGCATCTTCCGCAATTAATATATTCACACGAGTCTCCCAGACTGCCTTAAGGCTTCTAGAACATAGTCTAATTCTCTGGCTATCCCTGCAACTTGAGACGATGCGTCTTTGATCGCTTCGTTTTTAGCTTGCTGCTCCAAAGTTAGAGCAAGCTGGCTTAAACGCATTGCACCAATGTTTGCACTGACTGATTTTAAACTGTGGGCAGGCCGATAAAATTGCTCTTGCTCTGAATTCTCTGCAATAGCTTGGTTAAGCGCCTTCATAATACCTTCAGAATCTTCTACAAAAGCGAGAACAACCTCTTTGACTTGGTCCCCTAAAAGCTCTTCTAAGCCAGATAATACCGTATCATCTAAGGCCACGTGGTTTAGTACATCTTCCACTTCTATCTTCTCTTTTTCCGTGGTTACATTCGAATCAACATTCAGCCAGCTCGCTACAGCACGTATTAATTCACTTCCTTTAAATGGCTTCGTAATGTAGCCATCTCCTCCCGCCGCATAAACTTGCTCCATTCGATCAGGGTGAATGTCAGCGGTTAAGGCTAATATAGGCGTCTTCATAGCCAATGAAAGCTGCTGTTCTTTTTCACGAATTAATTTAATGGCTTCTAAACCATCCATTACTGGCATATGAAGATCCATTAAAATAATGTCTGGACTAAACTCTTCCCACCTCTCAACCGCTTCCACTCCATTCTCTGCAGTTTCGATTAACAAATCATAATGCGCCAACATACCTTTAACGACAGCTAAATTTGCTTTCATATCCTCAACGACCAACAGCTTCGCAGAAGGCATTTCAATTTCGTTATAGTTCTCATCACTAAGTGTAGCAATTGAATAACTTTGATCAATAATTCTGCTTTTAGCAAATGGCATGGTTAAAATAGTATCAAATCCCGCTTTTAAATCTCTTACACTTGCAGGTTTATTAAGGCAAACATCAATATCAGCGCCTTTTAGATCTTCACTGCTTAAGGTACCAGCAGATGAGATCATCATAATATGAGGTCGCATATCCTCAGATATCATATCCTTCAGTAACTCCGCTAACTTAACACCATCCATTTCGGGCATTAAGTAATCTAGAATCAATAAGTCATAAGGGACAGATTGCTTAGCGGCATCAACTATTTTATCAAGCGCTATAACAGCACACTGCTCAAATTCTGCCTCAATAGAACATTGATTTAATTGATTTCGAAGTATCGACAAGTTTGTAGCGTTATCATCCACTACTAACACTTTTTCAAAGTGATCAAGCTTAGTGGCACTCACAGGAGGCTCAACGTTCTCAGCTAAAAGTAAAGGTAAAGAAACCTTAAAGACACTACCTACATCTACTTGACTGGTTACACCAATCTCTCCTCCCATCAGCTCTACCAGTTGTTTGGTTATAGCTAGACCTAATCCCGTTCCACCAAATTTCCGAGTCGTCGAGTTATCAGCTTGTACGAATGCCTTAAACAGTTGCTCAATAGCTTCTTCAGAGATGCCTATACCAGAATCAAGCACCTGAATATCGATGATAACTTCATTTTCTTTCGTACTTGGTGACCCATCCAGACGAATAATTACTTGGCCTCGCTCAGTAAACTTAATCGCATTACCAACCAAATTTGTAAGAACCTGTCTAATTCGATAGGCATCTCCATGAACAAAAGCGTTTTCGTTTAAATTAAATTCAACAAGTAGTTCAATACCTTTTGATTCAGCTTTGACAACTAATAAACGAGAAAGATCATAAACTAACGCCTCTAAATCAAAGTCAATCTCATCAAGCGAAAAGTGACCAGACTCAATTTTTGAGAAGTCTAGGATTTCATTAATGAGTTCTAATAGGCTTTCACCTGAACTTCGAATAATACTTAAATAATTATGCTGCTGTTTATTTAAAGAGCTACTCGACATAATCTCAGCCATGCCTAGAACGCCGTTTAACGGTGTTCTAATTTCATGTGACATAGTCGCTAGGAAATTACTTTTTGCCTGGCTTGCTCGAATAGCTTCTTCCCTAGCCTCTTTTAAAACAGCTTCGGTTTCATAACGCTCGGTTACATCAATATTTGTTCCAAAAAGATACAAAGGCTGCCCATCTTGGTCAGTAGCAGTCCGAGCATTTGCTTTGATGTACCTAATTTCACCATCTTCACGAATAATACGGAAAACTATGTTCAAATCTTGATGTGCTTCAATCACTCGATCTGATTCATGTCGTACATATTCGAGATCTTCGGGATGAATTAGCGATTCCCAAAAATTATAATCAACTACTTCATCTTTCCTTGCTAAGCCATACAGCTCAAACATACGCTGATCCCAAATAAGAGATGCTCGCTGAATATCCATTTCCCAAACACCAATACCAGCTGATTCTGTTGCAATACTAAGTCTGTTTTGGGCTTTGTTAACTTCCGACTCTATTTTCAGGCGAGCTGAGATATCACGCGCGTGAATGATGTAACCTTTTAAATTGCCATCATCGTCCATTATTTTGCTTCGCACATTTTCAGCAATAAATTCAGCCCCGTCTGCTCGACGGTAACGCATTTGATACTCTGCAAGTTCCGGCGTATTCCGATCAGTGTAAGCTTGTGCGACGGTTAAAAAGTCATCGTTCTTAGCATATAAAAAGTCTGGGCTTTGGCCTATCAGATCACTTTCACGATACTTGAAGAGCTCCAATGTATGAGGATTTGCCATGACAATACGTCGATCACTATCCGTCACAACAATCGCTTCAGGAGCATCCATAAACAGCGAACGAAACAACTCCATTTGCTGATGGAGCGCATTTTCAGCAAGTTTCTGTTCAGAGATGTCATGGAAAGCCAGAACACTTACCAAGCTTTCATGTTCACCACCTTCAACTGGCGTACAGGAAAATTTGACCGGGAACTCGTCACCTTTATCCGTATAAAAATTAGCGCCCTTGCTGCTAATTTTGTGCCCCCGTTTAATCGCGTGAGTGATCAGGTTCTCATAGTGTGTTAGCCCTGGTGTTTTACGTGATCTATCCCTTAACAGATAAGTTATTGGTTGACCAATTAACTGCGCTTGATCCACTTGAATTAGGTTTGCTGCCGCAGGATTAACAAAAGTTATTTTGCAATTCTGATCAACCCCTACAATGCCATCATGAACAGATTCAAGTATTAAACGTTGTTGTACGTCGGCAGCTTTGGCAACTTTTTGTTCTTGATCTTTTGCCAGCTCACTTTGGAGCCATTGGCCAAACAGTTTAACGAGTTCATATTCATCTTCACTAAAATCCTGCTGCCTCGCATCTGGGCTTGAAAAGTTTAGCGTCCCCCAAACCGAGCTAGCGACTTTTAACGAAACGCCCAGATATGCCTCTAACTGGAAAGTTTGATAACAAGGATGCGTTGCAATCTCGCTTTGGCCTGCATGGTAAAACCCCGTCACTTCGCCTCGATTTAGTGTATGAACGCAATAGCACTCTCCAAGATCAAACACCATTCCCGGCTCAGGCCCACCAATCCCTTGCATTACTTGATAATTTTGACCCTCAACATGACTCACAATACCAACTGGCAAATTCAAAATGGTACAGCCTAACTTAAGGACAGCCTGAGTCTTTTCCTCAAGGCTGGAGTCCATATCCGTCGTGATTTCATAAAACTGCTTTAAACCATTGGTAATACGTTTCAGAGGGGTCTGATCTCTGATACAAATATTCACCCCAACTACTTCATTAGCTACGTATTTTGGTGTAAACGAGCATGTGGCGTAACGAGTATGGAGATCATTTGCATGACCTGTTAGCTGGACAGTTATATCTTCATAAACATGTTCTCCAGCTAACGCTTTTAAAATTAAAGGCTTTACCGTTTCAAATTGTTTCTGGCCAACTAATTCTTCAACCGTTGTACCAATTATTTCTTCACGGCTTTTGTGGAATGCTATTTCATAGTACTTGTTGACATATACATAATTAAAATTTTGATCAACGGAAGAAATCAAAAATGGTAGGTCATCCGTAATATTAGTGCATCCATCAATACTAGGAGAAAAGCTAGGAAGAGAACCTTTTGAGGAAAGCAGTGTATGTATTAAAGGTAAAGCCTCATGAATAATATGTGAGTCGACATAAAGAGGAACACCCAATGATGCGTAATTTGAAACATTAAACCACTCTAAAGACCGAATAGAATTTGATGACATTGGCTTAATTATGCCTTCCTCGACATACAAACCTTCTCCACTTTCAACGACAACAGCCCAATGTGATACAGCCCCCACCTTTTCAAGTAGTACCGCTAAAGAACGAAACTCAGAAAAAATGCCTGAAAACGAGAGAGTCCACTCAATGGGATGGGGAAACAGCGGGGGTTCATTAAAGTTCATAAACGTCTCTTTAGAAAAGAATTCGAATCCACTCAGAAACTTACTATTACATCCTAGACCATTACCAGCAACTTTTTCTTTTCTCATATCAAAAACTGCTTTGCATATTTATAATCACTCAAATAACCATAAAAAACTCATCAGCTTTCCTTTGTTTCAGAGCGCTTACACATGAACCCAAATCACCTTAAGCAATTAGCAGTCATCATAAAGCAAGGCTCCATTAGCTCAGCGGCCGAACAACTTTTTGTCACTCAGCCTACTCTCACTCGCGCCATTAAACAGCTCGAACAAAAAGTCGGCGCGCCACTGCTAACTCGAACCCGCTATGGTGTTGTTGCGACAGAAATAGGCGAACGCTTAGGAAAAGTTGGCGAGAAAATTTTATTAGATGCGGAACAAAGTGAAGAAATCATTCGCCAATGGCATAGCGGTTTCCATAACGAATTCACTATTGGCATTGACCCTCTTTGGGAATATGCCGCTGTCCACCAAACGACTCATGCATTTTTGCAGGATCCGCGATATGTCTTCCATTTAAGAACTGGCTCAGCGGCGGCACAAATTGAGCTACTTCTAAAGGGTGAATTGGACTTCATCATTGGCCCTGCACATCTGACCGTCGCGCAAAGAGGGTTACATAGGGAGGTAGTGTTTCGAGACAGAGCCGCTATTTTCGCAGGAGCGCGCTCTAAGTTGATCAGTCAAAATAATGATGTAATGACAAGCGACCTATCTAGAAGTAAATGGTTTATCGCAGGGGCTAACGCTGGCTTTATGAACCATCAGCACAACGTTGCGCCAAACAATGCCGCCAAGATTAGTTTCACTGGCAGCATCCATTCTGTAATGAGTCTTTTGAAAACAAGCGAGATGTTGGTTCAGCTGCCTGCTCGTCTTGCATTAATGAGCGGTGCACTGCAACCAGAGCAAATGCTCAATATTAAAGATATGCCAAGTCAACCAAGACGAGATATCGCTTTATGGTCGCGCATTAATGAAACCGAGCGACCAGACGCTCTACGAATTCGACAGTTGATCTTTGATCTTTTGCAAAACTTAGATCAATCAACTCCAGAGTTCGGCTTGGAACTGTAACCTCTGGTTAGCCATACCAACTAAAGTCATTAATAATCTTGTTAACCACATTTCTCGAACGCCCTACTACAATCATTCCCTCTCTCACTGCAGGTCGGTATGACCGGCCATCAAGCATCTGCACGATTCCACCAGCTTCCTGGATGGCCAAGATACCGGCAGCATGATCCCATGAATTTGGCTTCGGACTTATGAAGAAGTCAACGTTATCACTCAACATAGTTCGGTATTCATGGCAGCAACATCTAAGCGCAATCACTCTCGCGTATTTGACTTGTGTTTGGGCTGCCAAATTACGATCGTTTTTATCTTTAAACAGAAAGGGGGAGAATACGCCCACTAATAGCGGATCAGTTTCTTGTTGAGAAAGTACAATCTGCTTTGGTGCGTGGTTCGGCTTAACATACCAAGTCCCGTGCCCCTTAGAAGTCTCAATCCAATCATCATTGACCACATCATAAAGAAGCCCAAAGATTGTCTCGCCTTTAAAGGTCGCAGCAATAAGGACACCAAACGTCGACATACCATTCGCATAGTTCCAAGTTCCGTCGATTGGATCAATAATCAGCACCAAATCTGAAGAGTCCAGCAAGTCCAATACAGACTCATCTTCCGCAACAGCCTCTTCTCCAACAATCAAAGCATTCGGCAACGCTTTTTGAAAGCGTTCAGTCATCGCCTTCTCAGCAGCAACATCAGCAACTGTAACCAAGTCATCAAACCCAGATTTGGTATCAATCGCATCACTTGTTAGAGATCGAAATCTTGTCAAGATTTCTGTTTTAGCAACGTCTCGAACAATCTCAATAAGAATTTGCTTATCTTGTATTGAAAGCATGCATGCTCCTTGCGCTAATAATTTTTCTTTGTAGAAAAGATGATGACCTCACTCTATTACATTCGTTAGTCAGAAACCAATTACTACATTTGTTGTTCTCTTTATCAGTGGGCAAGTTTTAATACGACCACACCAGAAATAATCATCAGAATACCGAAATAACGCATTACAGAACTTGAATCACCAAAAAACAACACCCCAACTAAGAAAGTGCCCGCTGCACCAATCCCAGTCCATACAGCATAGGCCGTACCAATTGGAATTTGCTTTTGCGCTAGCCAAAGAAATAAACCACTGACCGCCATAAAGGCAATCGCCATCAGGATACCGGGCCACTTCACTGAAGAAGTTTGTGCGATTTTCATGCCTAACGGCCAACCTATTTCTGTCAGCCCAGCCAGTAACAAAAATAACCAGCTCATATCTACCTCCAAATTCAGAAGAACTGATAACGTTTGACCGACATAATATCTATAAATATGATGTTCGATAGTTAATAACCATCTAAATAATTCATATGCAAAATCTAGAACACATTCGAATGTTGGTTTTATCTGCGGATTTAGGCTCTTTTTCGGCATGCGCTAGAAAACTGGGTAAAGTGCAATCTGCTGTCAGTCACGGTATCAATGCGTTGGAAATTGATCTTAATGTCACGTTGTTCGATCGTAGCACTCGTAAACCAACGTTAACGCCAGCAGGAGAGCGTCTTTATCGGAGCGCCAAAGCATTACTGGCGCAATCGGATGAGTTCGAACAAATTGCCCATGCCGTTAACCGACAAGAAGAAGGTTTAATACGCTTAGCAATTGATGATGCTTTGGTAACACCAGAAGTACTCGAACTTCTTGAGCAATTCTCTAGACAATATCCACATACTCAGCTTGAGTTATTCGCTCTACCAACACCTGATATCATTCAACATATACAAACAAGAGAAGCAGATTTGGGACTCATGTTTTCTGAAATCAAAACATTTAAAGAAGTCGATTTTGGTTACATTGGTCAAATCAAAATGTTACCTGTTTGCCATGTAGAATCGCCCTTAGCAGCTCAGAAACAAGTAACAGAAACGGCTCTTTACCCCTACCGCCAAGTTGCTATTCGCGGTGGAAAAAAAATTGAGCCGTCAATGTTGGTTAGTATGACGCCAAATGTTTGGTGGTGTTCAAGCACTCAAATAGCCTTAGACTTAATTTTAAGTAAAATTGGATGGGGTTACTTGCCCTACCATCTTGTTAAAGAGGCGCTCAAAGACAAGCGTTTGGTAAAAGTGGACGTTGAGTTTGATCAGAAAATATGGGAAGCGCCAATCGATCTTGTCTGGCAGCGAGGCAGCTCAAAAGGCCCTGCTTTAACGTGGTTGCTACAACAATTCAAAGCTGCCTTTGCTAAAGCGAACGATTAGAAATACATTTTAGAATAGTCAACCTTTCTATCTCATTAATAGATAAACAGTTTTTATCAATACCGTACTAAACGTGCCCTCTACATCGATAGAAATAAAGCAAAACGGTTGACTTAACCAAAATGTTATCGGTAACATTACGATCAGTTACCGGTAACATGCTTCATGTAACTGGTTTCTTTATCATTCCTTCAAAACAATAAATAGCGGGAAGACTTCATGAGCACATTTGCCAAGACGTTACTCACGGCCACACTTACTGGCGCTTTATCTGTTTCAGCATTCGCTGCTGACTACACTTTTAAATTCCAATCATCTGACCCATCAGGTGACAAAAACTTCCAAATCCAAAAAGAATGGACTGAGCGTGTAGAGCTTATGTCTGGCGGTCGAATCAAGATCAACTTGCTTCCGGTTGGCAGTGTTTTTAAACACACCGAGACCCTTGATGGCATCAAAATGGGCATTCTTGATGGTCAGATTACCGCTACAGAATTCTTCTCTGGTAAAGACGCTGCTTTCGGTCTGATTGGTAACACCGTTGGTGCTTGGTCTGATACTAGCCAATTATTGCAATACATTAACTACGGCGGTGGTTACGAGCTAATGAATGAACTTTACGCTCCTTACGGCGTGAAATTCATTGGTGGTTCTACAACGGGTGTTGAATCATTCGTATCGCGTGTACCACTTGATGGCGTTGAAGACTTAAAAGGTCTAAAACTTCGTGCACCTGAAGGTTTAGTACAGCGTGTATTTGCTGCGGCTGGTGCAGCACCAGTAAACCTACCTGGTTCTGAAGTATTTACTGGTCTAAGCAAAGGCGTTATCGACGCTGCTGATTACACCGTATTCTCTACGAACCAGAAAGCGGGCATGAACGACATTGCGACACACCCAGTTCAACCTGGCTTCCACTCGCTACCATTGATCGACGTTTCAATGAGCATGAAAAAGTGGAACAAGCTTCCAGAAGATCTTCAAGCAATCATGACGACTTCGGTTCGTGATTTCGCTAACGACATCACAACTCAGCTACGCATTGCTGACCAAAAAGCAGTCAAAGCGGCTCAAGAAGATCCAAACATTACTATCCACGACTGGTCTGCAGAAGAGCGTAAGAAGTTCCGTGCGATCGCTCGTACACAGTGGGAAGAGTTTGCTAAGCAATCTCCAAATGCACAGAAAGTGTATGACTCCATTACTTCTTACTTAGAAGAAAACGGCCTTCTTTAATCACTACGAAGACCATCGCCAAACCAAAGCAGGAGCCTGCGAACTTGTAAATGACAAGTAAGCAGGCTCCTGTTTTAAACTGGATCCTACCCATGAGCAAAGAAACCTCCATTACAGATACTGAAGATACCTCAGAACAACCACGCAATCTTTTAGATAAAGCCATTGTTCGTATCGGCAATGCGTTAAGTCTGTTGTTTCTGTTTACGGTTGCCATTTCGTTTTATGAAGTGGTGATGCGTTATGTATTCAATGCCCCAACTATATGGGTACATGAATCTGCTTCCTTTCTAGGAGCATGCCTTTTTGTCTTCGGCGGCATTTATGCCTTAGCAACCAACAAACACGTGCGCGTTGTATTGATTTACGACGCGGTATCAGAGCGTACACGCCAATATCTAAATGTGTTTCATCACATTATGGGGCTGATTTTTGCTGGATTGCTTGCCTATGCCGCTTATCAGATGACCGAAAGCGCGGTGCTGTCTCCATTTGGCGACATTCATTTTGAGACGTCAGGCTCAGCGTGGAATCCTCCGTTTCCAGCGTACGTGAAAATTACCATTTTCATCACTATGTGCGTGATGTTCATTCAGTTCGCTCTTCACTTAATTCAAGAAGTACTGAACCTAAGGAAGTCATAAGATGTTTGATTTATCTAGCTTGGGCATTGGCTACGGCAGCCTTTTAATGTTGGTGTCCATGATCCTGCTGCTACTAACAGGTATGCAGTTGGCTATGGTGACAGGTCTTGTGGCACTGGTATTTGCAATCGGTTGGTTTGGAATTGATGCCCTACCCTTGGTGACTAGCCGTTTGTACAGTTTTGTCGGTGGCTACGTATTCTTAGCCGTCCCAATGTTTGTACTGATGGCTGCTTTACTTGATCGCTCGGGTATTGCACGAGACTTATTCGACGCCATGAAAGTACTGGGTCGTAAAGTTCGCGGTGGGGTTGCGGTTCAAACTCTTGTGGTAGCCGTGATTTTGGCCTCCATGTCTGGGGTAATTGGTGGTGAGACGGTACTGCTAGGTATCCTTGCATTACCACAGATGCTGCGTCTTGGATACAACCGCAAGCTTGCTATCGGCACCACCTGCGCGGGTGGCGCACTGGGCACTATGCTTCCACCAAGCATCGTATTAATTATCTACGGCTTAACTGCAAGTGTATCAATTGGCGACCTGTTCAAGTCGGCGTTCCTGCCTGCATTGATTCTAGCTGCGGCATACATGATTTATGTGTTAGTCATTTGTCGCCTACACCCTGAATACGCGCCACTGCCAACAGAAGAAGAATTAGCGCAAGACAGCGACATCAACTATTTCAAAGCACTGTTTTTCCCTGTGCTATCTGTTGCGGTCGTGCTTGGCAGTATCTATACCGGTATCGCTTCGGTAACAGAAGCTTCTGCGTTAGGTGTGGTGGGTATCTTTATAAGTGCTTGGATACGCGGTGAACTAAGTTTCGAGATGCTTAAGGACAGTGCGAAAGCCACCATGAGCACATGTGGCATGATCATTTGGATCGGTATTGGTGCGACGGCCTTAGTAGGTGTTTATAACCTAATGGGCGGCATCGATTTCGTCGAAGAAACGATCCTTGCTCTGTCCGGTGGCAGTGTCATGGGTACGATCCTGATCATGATGGCGATCCTTTTAGTTTTGGGTATGTTCCTAGACTGGGTGGGCGTTGCATTGCTTACCATGCCGATCTTTGTACCCATCATCACTAACCTTGGTTTAGACCCTGTTTGGTTTGGTGTTGTGTTCTGTCTAAACATGCAGGTGTCTTTCTTGTCACCTCCATTTGGCCCAGCCGCTTTCTATTTAAAATCTGTGGCACCAAAAGACATCAGCTTAGGTGAAATTTTCAGCTCTTTATTACCATTTATCGCCCTTCAGGTAAGCGTACTAGCATTAGTCATCATCTTCCCTGAGTTGGCAATTTGGTGGAAGTAAGCGGCCAACCAACCTGTAAAGACACAAGTTATTTCGCAAAGTGCCAGTTGGCACTTTGCTAGAGGGGAAAAAATGATTAATAAAATCATTGTGATGGGAGTTTCTGGCTGCGGAAAGTCTTCAATGGGACAAAAGATTGCAGCGTACTTAGGATTTCCATTTTTTGATGGTGATGATTACCACAGCGAAGCCAATGTCGAGAAAATGCGCCAAGGTATTCCACTTACTGATGAGGATCGATTTGGATGGCTAAAAACACTTAATAGTATTTTAAAAGATCAGCCAACAGCAGTCGTTGCATGCTCGGGATTAAAGCCTGAATATCGAGATATATTGCGTCACGGTGTTAATGACCTAAGGATTATTTATCTTCAGGGTGACTTCGACACTATTTGGCAACGTCATCAAAAACGTGACGGTCACTATTTTAATGGCAAAGAGATGCTTGAGAGTCAATTTGCGACCCTAGTTGAACCTAATGAAGAAGCAGATGTATTCGCAGTAGATATACGTATGTCAATCGAAGAAGTATTCCAGAGATGCATTACAGAAATTCAGATTCGTTAACCTAAACGAACTGCTTTTCGACATATAAAGATAGCTAACTTCTTATTATTCATTTATTTTTTGGCTCATTACACAATGCGCATAAGATGTGCATTGTGTTATTGTCTCAATTAACAAAGTAAACAAGATCCAAACAATGAAAAAAAAGCGTGCTACTTTACAGGATGTGGCGGACCGAGTCGGAGTCACGAAAATGACCGTCAGCCGCTTTATTCGCAACCCAGAACAAGTATCTGATGCATTACGTGATAAAATCGAAGCCACCCTAGATGAACTCGGTTATATACCTAATCGCGCACCCGACATTTTGTCCAAATCAAAAAGCCATGCTATTGGTGTCTTGTTACCCTCTTTGACCAATCAAGTATTTGCAGAAGTCATACGTGGTATTGAAACGGTGCTCGAACCAGAGGGGTATCAAACCATGCTGGCACATTTTGGCTACAGTCAAGAACTTGAAGAACAGCGCATCGCCACTCTACTTTCATACAATGTTGATGCGCTAATCATTTCAGAAAGCCAACACACACCCAAAGCACAGAAAATGCTGGACAATGCGGGGGTACCTGTCATTGAAATCATGGACTCTACCTCCAAAAGCCCGCTCCACACTATCGGTATAGATAACTGTGCAGCCGCTAGAGAAATGACCCAAACCATGATTGATCATGGACACCGAAATATCATTTATTTTGCTGCTCGAATGGATCAACGCACCCTACAAAAGATCGATGGTTATAAACAAGCCATGAACCAACACGGTCTTAAATGTGTTGTAAAAGAAACTCGAAGTGCCTCTTCATTTACTCTAGGCGCACAGTTTTTAGACGAAGTTTTAGCAGAGCATCCAGATATTGACGGCATCTTTTGTACCAATGATGACTTAGCCATCGGCGCATTATATGCCTGTCAAAAGAAAGGACTTAAAGTACCTGAGCAAATAGGCATTGCCGGTTTTCATGGGCATGACATTGCTCGTGCAATGGTCCCTTTATTAGCAACGGTGATTACCCCTCGCGAAGAAATGGGGCGACTCGCTGCAACAGCTCTGTTAGATCATCTGCAAGGTAAAAGTTCATTACAAAAAGTGGTCGAGCTATCGTATCAAATAGAATGTGGTGAGAGCATTAAGCCATAAAAAAAGGAAGTATGCGGGGTTTTGAAGAGTCGCACATACTTCCCTTAAAGGGTGATATTAATCATCATCACTAGCCTTTTTAAATGGTTCAAAAAGGCACCAAGTCAATAAGTAATCCCCCATTTATGATGACTTACCAACTCAGTGACAATGATAAAAATAGATCACCATTCCATAGAGGACTTCGCTTACAAGATAAGGCAGAACAAATTTGCAATGCGATGTCGAGAGACATAATAGTGCTTTTAAAAAAACCACATCTTGCTGATTGCGCCGACTATCACATCATTTACGACATAATTAGGATGTGAAATGGAATGCATAACTATTTGATTAATCTATTGATAACAAAACCCTATGAAGGAAGTATTAACAACATAATACTAATAGAGAAAAATGATATTAGCGTTGTAAGCATCAATGTACTTGAGCAAAAGCTTCGCTGCCCGTAGGCTTCACCAATGATTGGGTAGATACTAAACATTGGCACAGCTGCAAATAATAATGCTGAGACTTGAAGCACGTGCGGCATATTCGGAAAAAACATTAGCAAACAGAACACCGTTGCGGGGAATATCAATAACTTTGATACAGCTACGATCGCCATTCTAGTTTTACTACCTTTAATTGATACACCAACAAGAGACCCCCCTATTACAACTAATGCACAGGGGGCAGCAGCGGATGCAAGTAAGCCAAGTGAACCTTCCACAGAAGTTGGCATAGTCATACCAGACAACGACATCAATACACCAAGAAATACAGAAAGGATAATTGGATTGGTTGCAACACGTTTTGCAACGGTTAATAACACTTGTTTTTCTTCGTTTGAATCTTTTTTGAAGTATGTTTCCGCCAATATCAAACCAAGTGGCAAGAATAAAATATTCTCTACAACGAGTGACATGGCAAAAGCTTGGACGGGGGCATTATCCAAATACTGCAAAAGAATTGGATAGCCTATAAATGAACTATTTGGCATCATGGCCCCAATTCCTGAAATAGTGCTATTCCCCCCAGATTCATTAAGTAGGCGTTTACTGATAAAAAAGCTCATCAGAAATGCTGTGAGGCCACCGAATGCGTAGACCAATATATAGGCAAAGTCCACAACCTCTCGCAAGTCCAGTGATGAGATTTTTGTCACCATCACTGATGGCAAGGCAAAGTACAATACAAAGCGACTTAAAGCAGGAAGCGATGCTTGAGGCAAAAATTTGAGTTTAGTGCCTAGAAAGCCTAAAAAAATAAGTAAAAAAATCGGTGCTGTAGTATTAAGAACAACGTCCAAAGCCTATACCTGCCATCAAGAAATAATTAGCGATGCTAATTGAAAGGTAAAGCAAGAGATACATGCTTTAGGAATATTGAAGCACTATTACAAAAAAAGAATAGCTAGTCAGCGTTATCACTCATTCTTTTGGCTGTGAGCTTAGGTCCTTATGACTCGGCGATAAGGATAGACATTAATTTATAACGTAACGAACAAGCCAAGTCATTAAACTAAATTATGCTACTGACACCAGTTTAATAAGTTTTCAAATGCCTTTCCGAAATACAATTCATAACTATTCTTTTCGACATAGCCAATATGAGGTGTTGCAGTCACGTTCTCAAGACTTAATAGTGGATCCAGCAATGCTGGCTCATTATCAAACACATCTATCGCTGCTTGTCTTGTTGGGCAGTGCTGTAATGCTGAGAATAAAGCGTTATGCTCGACAAGTTCAGCTCGACTTGTATTAACGAAAAGAGCATTTTCTTTCATATGCGAAAGATCCTCTGCAGTAACACAGTGCTTAGTGTCCTCATTGAGGCGTAAATGCAATGAAATAATGTCTGCTCTAGAAAAGAAATCGGCTTTAGAGGATGCAGCACTGAAACCATCTAGCACTGCTTGATCACGTGACGCCTCTCTACCCCAGATTAGAACGTCCATTTCGAAAGCTTTGGCGTAGCTAGCAATACGCTTTCCGATCTTGCCATATCCCCAAATTCCGAGCGTCAAACCTTTTAAAGACCGACCCAACCCTAAGTTTCCTGAACTTTGCCAAATATGTCCCTTTAAGTTACTGCTATAACTGGGAATATGTCGTATCGCTGACATTATTAACGCCCAAGTCAACTCTGAAGGTGCTACAGGTGAACCAACTCCCTCTAGTACTTCAACACCGTAACGTTTGCATACGTCGACATCAATATGGTGACTGACCTTTCCTGTCTGACTGATCACTTTCAAGTTCGGTAGTTTTTGTAAGAGAGACTCTGTGATTAGCGTACGTTCACGAATAAGGACAAGCGCTTCAGTATTACTCAATTTTTCTATTAGTTCAGATTCTGTATAGGTCTGTTGAAGCACTTCGACCTCATGCCCGTCAAGCAAGGCAAAACAATTTAAATCTCGTACAACATTCTGGTAATCATCTAAAATAGAAATCTTCATAATTGCGTTAACCTAGCCTTGGTTTTTATTATTACCAATAGTGTATACCAAGATTATAAAAGAAACTTATGAATGCAGCTGTTCTAACAAACTATCTGCAATTTTCGCAGCATGAGTGAACTCAAAGTCTTCAAGGCTTCTCGATAATTCATTCAGTGCATCCGCAACGTCTGCAGCTTCGGAAAATTTTTCCAGCTCAGGCAAGAAATCTAGTGCTTGTGCGTCACCCGTTTCTGAATAGCGTTTGATCAAATTTAGAATAGATAACAATGATTCTGATCCATTTTGATCATTAGAACTTGTTGGTTTCTCAACTATGGATTGTAGTAATTCAAGGTTACCTTCTAGCTCTAATAATTCATGTGTTACCCGATCAATCAGTGCTTCCACAAATTTAAGGTTCAGTACACTAATATTTTCTATTTCCCTTGCTGTAGCCAGAAGGTTAACCGCACCTAAGTTGCTAAAAATCCCTCGTAAATCATGGCCAAGAAACCGTAACGTATCTAATTGGTTTAGGTCACATAATTCACGAACTTTATCATTGAGTTTCGGATACTTACGTTTATATCTTGCCCATAAATCCAGATATTGAGTCAGTCCCCCAGGTATACGCTCCAGTGATTTTTTCAGGTTCAAACCAGGCAAACTTTCCGGTAGCTGACTATGTTGACTGATGACCTGAATACCTGATTGATTTGACGCTTCGCGCCACTTTATCAAAACTTGCTTTAACTCAGATGGATCAATAGGTTTAGTGATATGGTCATTCATTCCCGCATCAATGCTTTTATCATAATCTCCTACCATGGCATGAGCGGTTAATGCAATGATCGGTAAATCCGCATACTGTGCTTTGCTCCTAATCATTCGAGTCGCTTCAAAGCCATCCATTAATGGCATCTGAACATCCATAAGGACTAAGTCAAAATCCTTGTTAGCTAGGATAGCTAAAACTTCTTCGCCATTTGTCGCAGTGTAAGTAATGACACCTAATTTTTCCAAAAGGCTTGTAACAATCATCATATTAATAGGATTATCTTCGGCAACAAGCACCTTCATGCCATCTAAAACGCCCTGATCACTATTTATGAAGCTTGCAGCTGAAGAATCTAGTTTTCCAGAAAGCACAAGGGATATTTGATGGCACAGCTCTTCAGGAGTACGCAAGTTTGTCAGAAATCGAAAGCTGCCTTTAGCAAGGCTATTAAAAGTACATTTTTGAGCTTGTGAGCAAATGATAATGATCCTTTCATCTATGTTATCACTCGCCCCCATAAGCCAATCAATCCATTTTGATACACTGGTTTCGGGCATCCCTCGTGCATCGATGATATGTATGCTCTCAGGAGGTAATTGGTTAGCTGGAAAATCAGGCATGTCACCTGGCCAGAAATGCTTAACAATAGGACCAAATGAATTTAAAAAACGAGGCACCGAAGGCTTAGTCGTTAATAATGTTACCGATTTTAGGTCATTAAGCTCGACAAAAACCTTTTCTGGTTTCGAAGCCAAAGGTAAGCTCAAACAAATACGAAACGAAGAACCAGCTCCTAGCTTGCTTTCTAGGGCAATTTCTCCGCCCATAATTTCCACAAGCTGTTTTGTAATAGATAGTCCAAGTCCAGTCCCCCCATAAGTCCGACTAGTCGAAACATCAGCTTGTGTAAATGGCGCAAACAATGACGTTTGTGCCTCTTTACTAATGCCAATGCCAGTATCCTTAACCACTATTTCAATATTTACTTGATGCTCAGTTAGCTCCAACAAATATACAGAAACAGAAACAAATCCTTGCTGGGTGAACTTGATCGCATTATTAACTAAATTGGTAAGAATTTGATTGAGACGAACCGCATCTCCAAGCAAGTGTCTTGGAACATTAAAGTCATAGTCAACATAAAGCTCAATCCCTTTTTTATGAGCATTCAAATGATTTATGTCGTATACCTGCCTCAAAACCTCATCTAAATACAGCTCATGCTGATCAACTTTAAGTTGTCCAGACTCTATTTTAGAAAAATCTAAAATATCATTTATAATGACCAATAAATTACTGGCCGAAAGTTGTATTTTATTAAGATAATCTCGCTGGGCATGGTCTAAATCTGTTTCATTTAATATATGAGACAACCCAATAATGGCATTCATTGGTGTACGAATTTCATGGCTCATGTTGGCCAAGAAGTAACTTTTATGACGGTTAGCAGTCTCTGCAAGCTCGAGAGCAGAGCGTAATTCTTCTGTTCTACGCCTTACAAGCTCTTCCTGTTGGGAAACCAAATCGCGAAGATGGGTGTTAGCCTTAAACAATTCGCTCGCTTTTTGTTCCAACAACGCTTCCGCTTCAAGTCGAGCACGTTTCTCTCTTTCTAAGCGTTTTTGCAGTCGCTGTTCAATATCGCTCATGCTACACGTGAGATATTAAAATGAGTTTCAAATTGTTCATTTGAGTCAAAGCTTTCATGAGTAATAGCAAGCTCTTCCCCAAAATGTTTAGCACAGCCCTTGATCAATCCTAACGCTAACCTTGAAAAAGGTCGCTTGGAGCGATACTCCATGTGCAGAGTGACAGAATCGATACGCTCACATCGAAATTCAGGTAATTCCGCATCAGGGTACAGTTTTAGAACTTCGACATGAATCGCAGTGTCGACCACTTCAAGTAGTTCAAGTGATGTATTTCTCCCCTCTGCAAGCATCGGATATTTAGAAATAAGTACACCGAACAGATGCTCGCCAAATGCTTCAATCAGGGTGTCAACAGGCAAATTTGTCAGTTCACTTAAGCGAACAACCAATTTGATCATGTCGGTGTGGCCGTAGTAGCCCACAGAAGTAAAAGCTCCGCCAGTGCTCAAGTTAGGTGTTTCTAAGATCTCATCGAGTACCTCATCTGAGAACTTATCTTCAACCATGTCCATAAAGGTAGTGTAAACAACGCCCATCATAATGGTAATCCCTCACAAAACTTAACCAAGTTGATACCATTCAGGCTAACACAACGCTTCCACTTTGCTATAGCATATGTGAATAAATTTGTTACAGGTTGTGACTAGCAAGTACTGATTAATAAAGCAGCCATTGGAAATGAAGGAGAGACCATGAGCGAATCAGATCTTAAAACCGTACTAGTAGTGGATGACGAACCGGTTAATATCAGTGTTCTCTCTGGCACATTGCGTAATCAATATCGAGTCATCGTTGCGAAGTCTGGTAAACAGGCGTTAGAACGTATAGAGCAAGTCATCATTCCAGACATCATTTTATTAGATATTATGATGCCAGAGATGGACGGTTATGAAGTATGCCGCATTCTAAAAGCCAAACCTGAAACAAAGGATATCCCGATTGTTTTTGTGTCAGCCATGTCCGATCATCAAGATGAAGAAAAGGGCTTATCTCTCGGAGCAATGGATTACATTAGCAAGCCGTTATCACCATCCATTGTGTTAGCACGAGTACAAAACATTTTACAATTTAAAGAAGCGCAGAGAGCTCTTGAAAGTCAAAACAAACAACTTGAACAAAAAGTTGTAGAACGTACTCAAGAGGTTTTCCTCACTCAGAATGTTACCATCCATGCACTTGCTTCATTAGCTGAAACACGTGACAACGAGACCGGAAACCATATACGCAGAACACAGCACTATGTGAAAACGTTGGCGACAAAATTAATGGCAGATGGTCACCACTTAGATGAGCTTAATGATGAGAATATTGACTTATTATTTCGCTCGGCACCATTGCACGATATTGGTAAAGTCGGAATACCTGATCACATCTTGTTGAAGCCAGGTAAACTAGACGTAGACGAGTTCGAGATTATGAAAACTCACGCCCAACTTGGTGCTCAAGCTTTAGCCGTAGCAAATGATGCTGTAGGTGAAAGCGATACCTCATTTCTACGGTTTGCTAGAGAAATTGCCGAGTGCCACCATGAAAAATGGGATGGTTCTGGTTATCCTAAGGGTCTAAAAGGTGAAGACATCCCTATTTCAGGTCGCATTATGGCTTTAGCAGATGTCTATGATGCGCTTATTTCAGAACGAATCTATAAGCCGGCGTTCTCTCATGAAAAAGCCAAAGGCATCATTCTTGATGGTCGTGAAAAGCACTTTGACCCAAAAGTGGTGGATGCATTCTTAGCAACGGAATTAGCATTTATAGAAATCGCTGAACAGTTTAAAGATTAGATTCATTACGAATTTTAACCTGAAACTTGTTTAAAACCTGCAGTGTACCCACTAGTATTTAAACAAATTCAAAATAGGTAATGCACGAGCAGCAATGATATTGCAGTGCCTCAACGTATGTTTAAAGCCTACACGCACCACAAATTATTAGCTTTTTTTCTTTTTACGATAGCTTTTTGGCTCTCGGCTTTTTATGTGATTGATTTTTATTCTACTTTGAGCCAAAACCACAATCACAAACTCCAACAGCAAAGCGTCCTAAAAGAGGTAGCCTTAATTAGAGCACAAATAGAGTCTGAAATTTATAAAGAAGTCTCGCTCGCTGACGCCTTAACGACGTCTCTTATGGTAAACACTGAAAGCACGCTACAGCATTGGGATAAAATTGCACAAAAGCTCGTTAATAACTCAACTTATGTACGCAACATTGGCCTATATCCCAACGATGTTATTAGTCATATCTATCCACTTAAAGGCAACGAAGCGGCCATAGGAATCAATTTCCGAAATATTCCTAAGCAGTATCAAGCGATCGTTTATACCCGCAACTCTGGCAGTGTTTATCTAGATGGACCAATTTCATTGGTGCAAGGTGGTCAAGCTGTCATCGCGCGTTTTCCAATTTTCTTAGATTACCCAATTAATAAGCAGTATTGGGGAGGAGCTAGCGTCGTACTTAATTTGGAACAACTTATTAATAATAGTGGTATCAGTAACGTTAAAAATGCGGATATCGCATTAAAGCGCGTAAACTTAGATGGCGATGATCAAGTCTTTTATGGTGACAGCCGCCTCTTTCAGATAGCAGATGAATTTGTGCCAATTTTTTTGCCACAATCAAAATGGACAATGGCTGTTCGATACCGCTCAGACACACAATCCACTCTATTTTCAGTAGATCAACGTATTTATATACTGGGGGTTGGAGCAAGCGGCATTCTATACATTGCTTTTTTAATGCTTTTTCGTGCTTACACTTTAGCTCATTACGCTTCTATTCAAGATGAGTTAACGCATTTAAATAATCGTAGGTACTTCTTCCAGTTTCTTGAAAAAATAAGATTTAAAACAACAAAGAATCAAGGATTTACATTATTCAGCATTGATTTAAATGACTTCAAATCTATTAATGACAACTATGGTCATGAGGCTGGAGACCGTTTATTGAAACATGTCGCCAAAAGACTATCAGAGGTCACTAATGAACATGGATGTTTAGCACGTCTTGGCGGTGATGAGTTCGCCATTATTTCTACCAAAATTTCGACCCAAGAAGCAGCAGATGCTTTCGCGCAAAACATTGAAAAAGCTATTTTAGAAAATGAACTGAAATGGAAGAAACAATCACTTTACGCCAGCGTAAGTATTGGTTATGCCGTTTTCGAACAAGGCAATGATGATACAATAGAGACGCTTTTATCAAAAGCGGATCGAAAAATGTATGACCACAAGCAAAAATACTATCATCGAAAAGAGTTTCCTGGCGGCCATCACGACTACATTATCTAGATAATTTTCCTATATCTGAACGTCTCTACCACTTTCGTATTACATCAAAGTAAACTCCTTAGTTAGCCCGACAAGATATGATAAATTTGCCGCTTTACAGGACTCACCAACAGGAGTAACAAATGAGTCAAATTTGTGAGCTTGCAGATTTACAGCGTTTATATCACAAGCGCGTTCCTAAAATGTTTCAGGGTTACTGTGAGTCGGGCTCATGGACCCAACAAACACTTGGGCTAAATAAATCTGACTTCCAGCGTATTTTGTTCCGCCAAAGGGTCGCAAGGGATTTAGAACCCAGGTCTTTAGCCTCTCAGATGGTTGGGCAAGATGTTAAAATGCCTGTGGCATTGGCCCCAGTTGGGTTACTTGGCATGCAACATGCTGACGGTGAAATTCTTGCTGCGCAAGCCGCAGAAGAGTTTGGTATTCCTTTCACCCTATCCACGATGAGCATCTGCTCTATTGAAGCGGTTGCCAAAAAAACTCAAAAGCCTTTTTGGTTCCAGCTTTATGTTCAGAAAGATCGTGAGTTTACTAAGAAGCTTATTGAACGAGCAAAAGCAGCGGGCTGTAGCGCACTTGTCGTAACACTCGATCTCCAAATGATTGGCCGTCGTCACGCAGACCATCGCAATGGTATGACCGCACCTCCAAGATTAACTCTACCCAATATCATTGACATTGCCCGTCGCCCTAAGTGGGCTCTTGGTATGGCCAATACTCGTAATAAAGCCTTCGGTAATATCCAAGGTTGTGCGACCGGCGTAGATGACATGTCTGATTTGATGAAATGGACAGCCGGCTCATTTGACACCAAGTTGAATTGGGAAGACATCCGTTTTTTCAGAGAGCTTTGGCAAGGCCCTTTGATCATCAAAGGCATAATGGAAGTTGAAGATGCTAAAGAGTGTGTGAAACTAGGCGCTGATGCAATAGTTGTCTCCAATCATGGTGGCCGTCAGTTGGATGGAGCACGATCAACGATATCCACTCTTCCAGAGATTGTTGCGGCAGTTGGCGATCAAATAGAAGTTTGGCTAGACAGCGGCATTCGCAGTGGACAAGACATCATTCGTGCAAAAGCACTGGGGGCAAAAGGTGTTATGGTAGGTCGCCCGATGGTCTACGGTTTAGGCGCCATGGGTAAAGCGGGCGTATCCAAAATGCTGGAAATATTTCACCAAGAAGCAGAACTTACCATGGCGTTTATCGGTCATCGAGACATAGCCAATGTATCTCGCGATGATATTGTTTTTCAGGAAGAATCATTTAAGAACGTATAAACGCTCACTCACACTAAGGGCAAACACCATCCCTTAGTGTGAGCAGAACTTTTCCCTAGTGAAGCTTCAATTTTGGCTTAACAACTTTCCCGATTCGTTGAGCCGCTAGGATAATCATTGCTTTAAACCAACCGTGTATGGCAATTAGGTGAAGGCGATAAAGAGAAACGTAGACAAATCGAGCTAAGCGCCCTTCCACAAACATAGATCCCTTCATCAGATTGCCCATTAGACTACCTACGGTACTGTAACGGCTTAAATTCACCAGAGAGCCGTAGTCCTTGTATTCATATTCCTTTAATGACTCCCCTTTTAGCGAGGCCAAAATATTCTCATGAACTAAGGACGCCATTTGGTGCGCGGATTGAGCTCGCGGCGGTACAAAAGAGCCGTTCTCTTGCTTACAAGCACAGCAGTCACCAATGACATACATATCGTCAAACTCAGTACTTTGTAACGTGCCTTTCACTAGGATCTGGTTATTTCTTGTGATTTCGAGTCCTTCAATGTTTTGAATAAACTCAGGTGCCTTGACACCAGCGGCCCAGATCATTAAGTCTGCGCTAATCACTTCTTCATCAGCCGTCACCAACCCTTCCCTTCGAGCTTCGGTAACACGAGTGCCTTCATGCACATGAACGCCTAGTTTTTCCAGTTCTTTCTTTGCATTATTCGCAATACGATCTGGTAAAGCAGGCAGAATGCGTGGGCCAGCCTCAACTAGCTCTACTTTTACCTTCTTTGAGGACATTTCAGGCATACCATAGGCTTTAAGTAAGTCTGCAACATGGAACAGCTCTGCCGACAACTCAACGCCTGTCGCACCACCACCTACAATGGAAATGTTAAGTTGCTGATCGCCCCCCATTTGATGAATACGCAGAAACTGAGTCAAAAGGGCTTGCTGGAAACGCTCTGCTTGGCGATGGGAATCTAAAAAGTAGCAATGTTCCGCAACGCCTGGCGTACCGAAATCATTACTCACACTGCCTACAGCCATCACAAGTATGTCGTAAGAGACTTCTCTGACCGGCAACACTTCACGGCCCTTGTCGTCTTCCATGCTCGCAAGACGAACACATTTCTGATTTGGATCTACGTCAATGGCTGTGCCTAATTGAAAATCATAATAATGCTTAGCTGAGTGGGCACGGTAATTAATTCCATCTGTATTGATATCTATAGACCCAGTTGCCACCTCATGCAGCAAAGGCTTCCAGATATGGGTTTGAGAACGATCGATTAACGTAATTTTTGCTTGCTTACGTTTACCAAGGCTGTGGCCAAGACGGGTTACTAACTCAAGACCGCCTGCACCGCCACCAAGAACAACGATGTGTTTCATTTAAAAATCCCCAAATTGTGAATGATTTGCTAAACATTTCTGCTTGCTTAGCAAATCATTCATCTCTTCACATCTACTTGGGGCGCTTAGCGAGAAGTCTATCTAATGTGTTCGCAAAATTAGCTTTATCTTTATCACTAAAAGGAGCGGAGCCGCCAGTATCAAATCCGCTGGAACGCATCTGATCCATAAAGTCGCGCATGGCTAACTTCTGCTTAATGTTTTCGAGGGTAAATAGCTCACCTTTAGAGGTGAGAACGGTTGCACCGCGGGCAATACAATCAGACGCCAAGGGAATATCTGAGGTAATCACTAAATCTTCTTTGGCTACATTCTGCTCAATGTACAAATCGGCTTCGTCAAAGCCACTAGGAACGACTTTACGTGTTAACCACTTGCTATTTGGTAAGGCAATCGCCACATTGGCAACAAAAACACAGACTATTTCACATCGTTCTGCAGCTTTGTATAGAACAGGCTTGATGGCGTTGGGACATGCATCAGCGTCCACCCAGATTTGCATTGATAACTCCTTCTACAAGAAGCTCAATTATTCCTATTGTCTAAAGATTTGGCTATAGCTTGAGGGAAAATTATTAGATGTTTTTATTATAATTAATGAGGTATCCATTTATTAAACCAGTGTTGAAAATTAATGAATACCTCATTTAGTAAATTACCCATTAAATATATTTTATTTATTTAATAGAGTAACATTTGGTATAGATTGATCGCCCTTGAATCCCTTTACAGATTCTGCGGCGGTATTGGCTCGAAGAAGAATGTGATCAAAATAGAATTTTGTCTTTGCCAACCAAGCTTTATCCGCAGCAGCGTCTTGCGCTCCTTTGAGCAGTAACCATCCACCTAACACGTAACCAGATTGCATCATGTAATCAAAAGCAGCTTCTGAAACATTTACTTGCTGATCCAACATCAGTTCTGTGGAGGACTGCAGCAGTTTAACTTGCAATGAAAGAGCTTTGACATGCTCATCATGCTGAGCAAAGCTTGCCAGATCCGTAGCTATCTCTTCAATTAACGCGGCCATGCCAGCACCTTTGTCAGCTTTCAGCTTACGACCAACGAGATCGAGTGCTTGGATTCCGTTGGTGCCTTCGTAAATTGGCAAAATACGTGCGTCTCGGTAAAGCTGAGCAACACCCGTTTCTTCTATAAAGCCCATGCCACCGAAAACTTGTACTGAAGTAGAAGTAATCTCGAGCGCCAACTCAGTTAGCCAGCCTTTCACAATTGGCGTATACAGCTCATTTCTAACGAGATGAGACTTGTCAATCTTGGCAAGATCCCCTTCCACTGAAGCGGTGTACATCAAGGCACGCATCGCTGACAGCATACTGGCCATTTGCCATAGCATGCGACGCACATCACCATGTTCAGCGATAGCAACCTTCCCTTCTACGCCTTTTACATTACCTTGTTTTCGATCTTGAGCGTATTCAAGCGCCATTTGATAAGCCGCTTCAGCCACTGCCAACCCTTGTAAACCAACACTTTGTCGAGCGTTGTTCATCATCGTGAACATTGCCATTAGACCATTGTTCTCTTGCCCCACTAAATAGCCTAATGCCCCCTCAGACTCACCAAATTGCATGACACAAGTCGGCGACCCATGGATACCAAGCTTATGCTCTAAAGAGATAGGGTAAACATCATTTCGAAGACCTGGCTGGTCGTTTTCATCTAAGAGATATTTTGGTACCAAAAATAGCGAGATCCCCTTAACACCCTCAGGCGCATCAGGCAAACGAGCCAATACCAAATGAATGATGTTTTCACTCATTTGATGGTCACCCCAGGTGATAAAGATTTTCTGACCATATATACGGTAGTGATCACCTTCCCTTTCGGCTTTAGTTTTGATTGCAGCCAAATCACTGCCGGCAGAAGGTTCAGTTAGATTCATGGTGCCAGTCCATTTCCCAGAAATCATATTAGGGAGGTAGGTAGACTTCAGCTCATCGCTTGCGTGGGTTTCGATGGCGTCTACCGCACCTTGAGTAAGAAGCGGACACAACGAGAAGGAAAGGTTAGCCGATTGTACACCTTCGTTAAAGGCCACCTCCAAAGCACGTGGTAACGCTTGACCACCAAATTCTTCAGGGGCACTTAACGTGGTCCAAGCAGCTTCTTGTAATGCGTCATAGACGGGTTTGAATGTCGCCGTTTCTTGAACACAACGATTAACCATCTTTGGCGGATCTAAATCACCTTGGCGATTTGTCGGAGCAACACATTGCTCAGCGAACTTTCCAGCTTCACTGAGAATTGGCTCCAGTAAATCGTCACTATAATTTGGAAATTGTGCCTCGAGACGCTTTAATTTTGCGATATGCTCGAGGCAAAACTTAATTTCAGTAGCTGGGTATTGGTAACCGCCCATTGTCTCACTCCTTATAATTTTTATTGTTTTAAGAGTGGTAAATATACGCGTTTTCAACAATGGCAAATGATCGCTAATTCACTAACATTTGAGTTCAACTATATTGGTAGCGGCACTACTTAAGTGCCTTAAAATCAGCATGTTTGCGGTATTCACCCGGCGTCATCCCAGTCCATTTTTTAAATGAACGATAGAACGCACTTGGCTCTTCAAACCCCATTAGCGCAGCAATCTCATTAAAAGATAATTGTGGTGCGTTGATGTAAGTAATCGCAGCTTCTTTTCGACATTCATCTTTAATTTGCTGAAATGAGGTATTTTCATCCGTTAAACGTCTCCTCATTGTGGAAACACTCATATTTAGCAATTGAGCCACTTCCTCAGCAGAGAGCATCTCTTGCGAAAAGTCTTTCCCCAAAATAGAAATCACACGGGATTTAAGGCTATTGTCATTATCCACCATCACAAGCAGTTGATAAGGTGCTGTTTTCAGAAAGCTACGTAAGCTCTCTTCATTCTGAACCAAAGGCATATCAAGATATGAGGCAGGAAAAACTAAAGCATTGCCGTGCTGAGAAAACTTAATGTCAGATTGAAATAAGGTTTGATAGTACTCCACATCATCTGGGCGCGAAGCAGTGAAATAGGCAGCCTTTAAAACGAGTCGCCGGCCAATCAACCAACTAATAAAGTGGTGCCACATTGACAGTGTACTTCTGACACGCTCTCGAGACTCAAACGCCTGATCCAGAGAAATATCTTTCTCTAGCTCTATGGATTCAATCGGCGCAAAAGTCACTTTCGCAAAGCGACCTTTTTGCACCACAATTGGCTTTATGGTTGGCCCTCTACAAATTTCATAAAAATCGCTACAACGGCGTAATGCTTGCGCTAAATTCTTAGAATGTAGTATGCAAAGGCACATCATTCTGAAAGAACCTTTGGGCATTCTACCACCACTTAATATACCAAATGACTCATCATTCATACGTTGCATTATACGCTGATAAAGCAAGCCATACTGGTATGCCGAAAGCCCTTCCTTAGTGTCAATATCTTGCTTACTAATGCCTACTTCATCAAGTAGAGGCATGACATCGCAACCTTGATTTTCTACGGCACTTAACAAATAGCGCACGCTCTGTGCTGGAACGGTTGCCTTCAATCCCATACAAACGGTCCCCTGTAATTATTTTTAGGCACAAAAAAAGGCCGCATTAACATGCAGCCTTTTCGATTCACAATTAATTTTCTTCCGTTAATGCATCAAGCAAATCGTTTTTAACGAGTTGTTCAGCACTTTTTTCAGGCGCTTCCGCGACTGTTGCCTCTGCAACTTTTGGCGTAAAAGTAAAACGCTTAGGTCTTACTTTTGGCTCAACTTTTTCAGCTTCTGGCAATAAACCCAGACGACCTAGCTTACGTTGAGCCTGCTCTTTTCTTTGCTTAGTTTTCTTGGCATCAAAGCGCGAAGGAGAAGCCGCCTTTCGTGCTTTTTTCTGCTCTTTTAGCATTTCCTTGGTACCAGTTTTACCAAGTTTCCCTTTCATGCTACGGGATTTCTTCATGCGAGACATAACTCACCTCTCTTACAAGACATGTATTGTAGCAATCTAGATCGACTAGGTCACGCTGATCTCATTGACTAATTAGCAATCTGCTTTAAATGCACGATGGCCTTTTTTACGTAGATTACCTATTTCGCCTAGTGCTGTTTTAGCACTGTCTGCATTTTCCTCAGAAACAGCCTTATCCAAAGCCATAAATGCAGTCACTGTATCATCAATGACAGATTGGTAGTCAGCTTGACGTTTTGCTAATTCATCGCCTGACAAGCCTTCCTCTGTAAACAAATAAGGCTTTTCATTACGAGCATCTTTTAGCTCCGCAATAATCTTGTCAATTCGCACATCAGCCGCTGCGTAATCTTCTTTCTTTACTTCAAAAGCCAAGCTTTTCATTTCAGTTTTAATGGTTTCCATGTGCTCATGTAAAGCTGTGTCATCACAACTAGCATGAGCAAGGCTACTAAAACTAGCCGTCATTAAAACACTGGTTACAAGTACTTTCTTACTTAACATCCATCTCTCCTATTGCAGCCAAGTCAATTACATCCACTTTATCTTATAGAGTCACCTAAATCAGCAAGGTTCCACAATTTCCTATATTAAATGAGACTATTTCGATTGAATGCATCAAAATGACATCATAAATTAGAAATAACATAAGATTTTTTGATATTTTGGTGACTTAAGTACGCCATGTACTAGACAACACCCTCATCCCAAGCATTGAGTTGAAACCAAATGAAATTTAAACAGAATATACCTTGTTACATTCAATCGCTGATTAGTATTACACTGGTGAGTTGTACATTTTGGCAAACTGTCAGCGCCGCAGAGTGCAGTGATAAGAACGCTATAGAAGCTGCTATGAGCGCTTCCCAAAGCGTAATGAACGGAAATAGCTTCAGAAAACCAAAGGTTTTGAAACGTCATCACCCCAGTAAACGTAAAGAGGTCGCCACTTACTTTGAAAGTGACGACCTCTATTACACGCTTTACTGGCTAGTCTCAGATAACTGTACAGCAGGTTTTATTAAACGAACTCAGGGCAAGCGCTAGCCTTTTTTAGTGCCTGCGTTTTCCTTACCATTATCAGCCTTCTTACTTTCTTCCACCGCCTTATCTTTATCAGCGTTTTCTTCCTCTTCCCCTAGCTTTGAGATTTCTTCTAAGCGCTTAAGAATCCTAGCGGAGATCGTACCTTCTGGGTACTTTCCATTTGCATCCAATTCTCCAGGCTCCAAGCCAGTTAGAAGATGCAATGCTTCGTCTGCTTTTTCCACTGCATAAATATGGAATTGACCCGCTTCTACCGCTTCAATCACATCATCATTTAACATTAGGTTAATGACATTTGACTTTGGAATAATGACGCCTTGAGTACCAGTCAATCCTCGGGCATGACAAACATTGAAGAAACCTTCAATTTTCTCATTCACACCACCGATAGCCTGAACTTGACCATATTGGTTCAGTGAGCCAGTAATGGCCAAATCTTGACGCAATGGCACGTTGATCAAAGCAGACAGCAAACAACATAATTCGGCTGTCGAAGCACTGTCCCCGTCCACATAACCATAACTTTGCTCCATTGCAATGGAAGCACTGATATCTAATGGGAATTCTTGCGCATAACGATGACCTAAATAACCAGAAAGAATCAACACCCCTTTAGAGTGAATACTTTGTCCTAGGTTCGATTCACGCTCAATATCAACGATCCCCTTTCCGCCTGGGTACACTGTAGTAGAAATTCTTGCAGGCGCTCCAAAACTGCTGTCGCCAATTTGCATAACAGTTAAACCATTAATGTTACCAATGGCTTTACCATCACTCTCAAGCAAGATGGTGCCATCAACAATTTCTTCAATGATCTTTTCGGCAACACGACCCGTTCGATGCTTTTTCGCTGCCAGCGCTCGCTGCACATGGACATCGGTAATCACATCGTCTTTTGCCAAGTCACGATTAAAGTCAGCCTCACCTAAAAGTTCGAACACATCGCCTATTTTTGCGGCCATTTCTTTTTGGTGCTCAGCCAGTCGACTACTGTACTCGATTAGCCTCGCTACACCCGCATCCGTAACATCTGCATAGCCCTCTTTGGCCACTCGATCTTTCAATAATCGAGCAAACGCTAGCTCAGTTTCCGTATCGCGCTTCAACGAATCATCGAAATCTACCAATACTCTAAACATTTCCTGGAAATCAGGGTCTGCGTCTTGCAACAGATAATAGATTTCACGTGAGCCAATTAGAACAACTTTCACCTGCAATGGCAGATCTTCAGGTGATAGAGTGGTTGTACTCATCAATCCCATATCTGCATATGGATGCTCAATCTTTAGGGCCTTGCTCTTTAGTGCACGTTTTAACGCTTCCCATAAGTAATGATCGGTTAATAGTTTCTCAGCATCTAGGATTAAATAACCGCCATTAGCCGCATGCAAGCTTCCCGAGCGGATCAAACGATAGCTGGTAACCAACATACCTTGATCAGAGCTGTACTCCACTTGCCCAAATAGATTACGGTAAGTTGGGTGAGGTTCGTAAATAACCGGCTGACCACCATCAGAAGTATGCGTCACCGCCACATTTGGTAGATACATTTCCTCGTACATAGTTCGACGACTGGATTCATCACGGTTATCCGACGTTTTATCATCAACAAACTGATCAATGATAACTTTGTCGAGGTCTTCACGCATTTCGTTAAGAAACTGAATCATAATCTCTTGATCGGCATACTTTTCAAACAAAGGTGCCATCAACGGATCAAGTGACTCTTTAACCGTATTTAAATTCAACTCTCGCAACTGCTCATATGAAATACGCTTCCAAGTTGGCAGGCTCAACAGCTCATCGTTAAGCATACCTTCAAGCTCAGATACACCAGCTTGAAAAGCATCACGCTCATCATCTGTTAACGTTGCGAAGTCCGCTTCTTCTAATGCCTTGCCATCACGCATTGGCGCGAAACTTACAGATGATGCATCACGAAACATTGCAACACCGATTTTCGAGGCATGACGCTCTACTAGATTAATCGCCGCTTCGTATTGATCGTTGAAGGCACGATCAATAGCGCTTTTCTGTTGCTGGTAGTTTGGATGTTCAAAGGCTGCAGGGAAGGTCCCCATCAAGCCATCAATTAAGGTACGAATATCTTGCTCGAAAACTTTTGCTTGTCCTGGCTGAAACTCGATAGCCTTAGGTACATGTGTGTCTTTGAAGTTATTAACGTATACCCACTCGCTTGGTGTTTTTTTACGCTTTGCTTCACTTTTTAAATAACTTGTCACGTAAGAAGAACGACCTGTGCCAGCCCCCCCCATGACAAAGATGTTATAACCAGGTCGGTGCATCGCTACACCAAATTGGATGGCCTCAACGGCACGCTCTTGACCTAGAATGCCACTTAGGGGCTCTAGCTCACTCAGTTTTTTGAAAGGTAGATTTCCTTTCTCGATTTTTGCTGCCAGCGCATTCGGCGCTAAGGCATGAACCATTTCTGACATCTAACAGGTCCTTTTGATCATAGCCATCACATTAAAAAACTGGCTATTTAAGTGTTATTTTTAAACTAAAATATTATCGCGTTTAACTTTTGAAAATTTGCGATGAAAATTCTCCGAGCTAATTTCCATAAGCTCTTCGATACGAACCTGCTTTAGGTCTGCTACAAATTGGGCAACATCTCTCACGTATTTCGGCTCATTCTTTTTACCGCGGTGTGGTACCGGAGCTAAGTAAGGAGAATCCGTTTCGACTAATAACGCATCTAGAGGTAGTTTCTTGACTGTGTCGCGAAGATCCTCTGCGTTGCGGAAGGTCACAATCCCCGAAATCGAAATCATGTAGTTTAGATCCAACGCCCTTCTCGCCATATCATAATCTTCAGTGAAGCAGTGGAGCACGCCACCCACATCTTTATTACCATGCGTACGAATAAGATCTAACGTATCATTCTTCGCATCACGAGTATGAATAATCGTTGGCAGCTCAAGCTCACCAGCGGCGGCCAAATGTATCGCGAAACTCTCTTTTTGAATAAGGTGATTTTCAGGTTCTTTATCATAAAAGTAATCTAGACCTGTCTCACCAATCGCCACCACCTTCTCTCTTGATGCCAAGGCTAGTAGCTTGTCATCCGATGACAGCAAGCCCTCCTTATGAAGTGGATGTACGCCGCAACTGGCAATCACACCAGAGCGCTCAGTGAATTGATACACTTCTTCAAAACTTTCAAGATCAACTGAAATAGTTAAAATCTGAGAAACACCTAAGTCTCTCGCAGCATCTATGGCACCTTGGGTACCCTTCTCATAACCCGATACATCTAGTTTATCTAGATGACAATGTGAATCTACAAGCATGTATTTACCAAGAATTTAATTCGCCTACTATCTGTATAGTGGGGTTAAGATGTGTGATATCAAGTTGTCGCTTCAACCCAGTTAAACTCGAACTAAAATTCATCAAACAATAAACATCATAGCGAGACAATAGAGCATTTAATACGCTTTCAATTTGACTGTTCTTTTGACCAGTGGCCGAATAATGAATGGCTGCCGCAAGCAATGCCAACAGGCCATCAAGCCATAGTCCAATACCATCTTTTGGAACTTTCGCCGCTAACTCGTCTGTTCGCATATTACCATCAAGCCACTGCATTAGATGATCCGGCAAAGCTTGAAGTAACTCATGCTGCTTTGAGTCAATCAGACGAAGTAACTGATATGGCGTTTTAGAGAACCACAGAAGATCACTAATATCTGTTTTAACTCGATCATTAACCCAACCAACAACAATACCTGGATCAGGTGCCGGCAGCATCAATCTTTGGCATCGACTTAGTATGGTTGGCATTAATGCTCTAGACGTATGGGTTGTCAAAATAAAGTATGTCGAAGATGGCGGCTCCTCTAAGGCTTTTAAGATTGCGTTGGCTGCATTAACGTTCATTTCATGGGCTTCATGAATAACGACCACCTTAGAAAAGCCTAACTGCGGCTTATTCGCCACTTTTGCTACAACTTGCCTGACTGCATCGACACGAATACCACCTTCACGACCGTCCAACACTAGCCAATCGGGATGGGTATCAGCTTTCGCTACCTGACAGCTATGGCATGTGCCACATGGCGCTTTATCTGGATGCTCACAAAGCAACAGTTGGGCCACTTGTTGAGCAAACTCACTTTGTCCAACACCATTAATCCCACTGACCAGCAGAGCATGGTGAAAACGACTTTGTCGACGCCAAGCCTGAGCCTGCTGATAAGCATCTGTTAACCATGGGGCCAATTCAGTCATTATGAAGTTTTCTCTAGCAGGCTCAGTTGCTGCAAAATTTGCTCAGCGACATTATCCATCGTCTGACTCGCATCCAACACGGCAAAACGTGCTGGTTCTTCAGCAGCTAGCTCTAAGAACCCACTTCTTACTGCTTCATGAAAGGCCGTCGACTCACCATCAAGTCGGTTAGCGTCACCACGGGAGGCAACTCTACTTAATCCCAATTCGACTGGCACATCCAGTAATAAGGTTTTATCTGGCATACACCCTTCTAAAAACGAAGATCTCAACATATCAATAATGGATTTATCGATCCCTCGCCCAATCCCCTGATACACGTAACTTGAATCCACATACCGGTCACTGATCACCCATTTGCCATCAGCCAAAGCTGGCAATATGGTTGTATTGATATGTTGAACTCGAGCGGCAAACACCAATAGCAGCTCAGCATCTGCAGCAACAGCCTCATCTCGAGACGCCAAAACAAGCTCACGAATTTCTTCAGCCATTGGCGTACCACCTGGCTCTCGAGTAAGAACATACTCGATATTGCGTTCTTCAAGCCATGTTTTAATCACGTGAATTGCCGAGCTTTTACCTGCGCCTTCACCGCCCTCTAGGGAAATAAATTTACCTTTCATACAAACCTCTATTGAGTCGGAGTTGACGTGTAATCTTTACGACGCTGGAAACGCTGGTAGCGAGCAACCGCATTATTGTGCTCTCGCAACGTATTTGAAAAAACGTGTGAACCATCCCCTTTGGCAACAAAATACAAAGCTTTCGTCTCGCCAGGAT
Organism: Marinomonas ostreistagni; assembly: GCF_016461785.1. Taxonomy (GTDB): domain Bacteria; phylum Pseudomonadota; class Gammaproteobacteria; order Pseudomonadales; family Marinomonadaceae; genus Marinomonas; species Marinomonas ostreistagni_A. The sequence goes on from NZ_JAEMUH010000017.1 coordinate 75,751, forward strand.
TCAAAGCCGCGACAATCGCTTCTTTGCCAACATTTGCGATTGGCGTTGGCGGTAGTCCATTAATTTGATAAGTGTTATAAGGAGTTGGTCGACGTAGATCCGCGCGGGTGATATTCCCATTATAACGCTCTCCCATACCATAAATTACCGTTGGATCGGTTTGTAATCGCATTCCCTTTTCGAGGCGACTGATAAATACCCTTGCAATTAGTGGTCGCTCCGCTGCAACACCAGTTTCTTTTTCGATAATTGAAGCCATAATCAATGCTTCATAAGGAGATTTAATAGGTAAATCCTTCGCCTTATTTTCCCAAGCCTCATCCAAAGCCGCGTTAAGTAATGCATGTGCTTGCAAAAAAATATCTAAATCCGTGTCGCCATCGTGATAACGATAAGTGTTTGCAAACAGCAAACCCTCGGGTGAGTCGTGCTCAACCCCCAACTTTTCAGCAATTTCTTTTGCTGAAAGGCCATCCAACGTCATCTCAATATTACCTTTCGCCTTCATTGCATCAAGGTAGTCTCGGTAAGTGTGTCCCTCTAGAAGTGTAATGGGGTAATAAATCGTCTCGCCTGAATCAAATTTCGCCAACACGTCCATGAAACTCATGCCTGGCTCAAGTTGATATTTGCCAACTTTTGGCGTTAATGATGGATCTAACTCATGGGCTAATCGAGCCAGTAATGGATGCGGAAGCCAGCCTTGATCCGCTAATTTATAACCCAGCTTGATAATAGAAGTGCCACGCTCAATATCAAATGTCATGCTTTCTTTAATTGGAAGCGGCTCCGTTAAGGATTTATAAGCCCATGTTGCCGCTAGCGCAGAAAGCGTCGCGACCAAAACCAGTATCAGTACTATCCACTTTACATACTTCATATTGGATTTATTTTTTCCATTAATTGTTTGGTCATAGGGCCTATTGGAAAGGTTTTGTCGTCAAACCTAACCACAGGCATTATTTGACTCATTGCATTACACACAAAGATCTCATCTGCCAACATTAAATCTTCAAGCGTGTAGCGGCCGATATCAATACACCCATCAAAGTCCGCTAGGATACGACTTCTCAGACTGCCTTGAACACCACTTACCATCAGAGCAGCAGTCCTCAGTCTACCTTTGTAAAACCAGAATAGATTGCTTTGGATGCACTCAACGATAAAGCCATTAGCATCGACTAGAACAGCTTCATAGTAGTTTGCAGGCAGACAGGATTTTGCCATCACATTTTCTAAGCGGTTAAGGTGCTTTAACCCCGCCAATGATCGATTAATGGAGGCATTGATAGGGGAAGTCGTTAACGATACACCCACTTGGTGCATTGCCGCATAGTTTGGCTTTTCGAATACCCCGAGAATAAACTCAAAATTAGGACTATCTGGTGGCAAATAGCCACGACCGCCAGATCCACGAGTAAAAATAATTTTCAAACCAGAATCGGGGTACTCTTGAGCTTGTTGATCGACAAAAGACCAGATCTTCTGCCAGAAGTGATCATCAACTGCAAAATTGAGTCTATTGCAGCCTCTTTTTAGCCGGGCTTGATGAATATCAAGATTAACCACATCACCATGCAGTACTGAGAGCGTTTCGAATAGACCATCACCGTAGGCTAAACCACGGTCTGACAATGAAACATTTGTGTCTGGAAGGAAGTTCCTGAACCACTGCATATGATTGATCTCATTGAAAAAGCTAAATCATAACAGATTAGATAGATGGCGTCCCATAGGGGGTTCGAACCCCTGTTACCGCCGTGAAAGGGCGGTGTCCTAGGCCTCTAGACGAATGGGACGTAGTTGAAGCGTACTTCAGATGATTAATATGGCACCTTAATCATGAAAGGTGGCGTCCCATAGGGGGTTCGAACCCCTGTTACCGCCGTGAAAGGGCGGTGTCCTAGGCCTCTAGACGAATGGGACACATCATTGCTTCCGTAGAAGCTCTCTACTCTTTCGAGTTAGAGAATTGGAGCGGGAAACGAGGCTCGAACTCGCGACCCC
>NZ_JAEMUH010000018.1 GCF_016461785.1 Marinomonas ostreistagni
TCTGCTTTCTGCTTTCTGCTTTCTGCTTTCTGCTTTCTGCTTTCTGCTTTCTGCTTTAGTTGAGTTTGCTGAGGTCTAAGGTCAATATATCCTGGCTTACGGCTTACGGCTTACGGCTTACGGCTTACGGCTTACGGCTTACGGCTTACGGCTTACGGCTTACGGCTTACGGCTTACGGCTTACGGCTTACGGTGTGTCTTTTTTTTTGATTTGAGGTATTCGAGCCAATTGATATTGGATAATAAAAAGGTGTGAGATATATATAGGGAAATTAGATATATGGACAGATAAGAGAAATGGTGGAGGGAGGTGGATTCGAACCACCGAAACTTTCGTGGCAGATTTACAATCTGCTCCCTTTGGCCACTCGGGAACCCCTCCACAGCAGCGGGGCATATATTATCTATGCCCCAATGCGTTGTAAAGCCTTTTTTCTATTTTTTATTAAGAAGTTGCGTAAGTTTGGCCTGCATACGCTCTTCTGCTGAAAGGTTATCGAATTGAGGATCTTGTTTAGGCTGAGCCTGAGCTTTGTTGCTAGGACGCCCCTTACCCTTGTTTGGCTGTGTTGAGTTGCCTTGTGGGCGTTTGCCTTTGTTGCTTTTAGGCATAGGTTTTTTGTTTTCAGCAGGTTTCTTGGCGTTAGGGAGAGCTGGCTCATTGCTCACTGCATTGCCTTCTAGATCGATACGAGGTTGACCGGATAGTAGGCACTTTTTATAGCGATCTGAGCGAGTGTAGGCTGCCATAGCGCGTTTTTGCTTGCTGGCATTGAATTGCTCATCTAGAACCATATCCTTGTCTATACCGACTTTCAGTGGGCGAGGGTTGTTCCAGTCAAATGCTTTTGGATAGCGTTCTTCCAACAATTTAATAAGTCGACGGTTGTTCTTTTGATTTTTTTGTCGACGCTTCTCCTCTGTGCTGAGTGTTGCCGTTTCAGGGGAGTTAGTTTGCTCTGGAGCTTGCTCAACTTCTGTCGCAGCAGTGTCTTTGATATCAGCGGTATTCATGGCTTGTTGTTCAGTAGTCATAGGAGAGTCTTTAGTGTCTGTAAGTTCTTCAGTTGGTTGATCTTCAAAAGCATTATGTAGAAGGTCAAAGTTAAAATTTGTTTGAGTGTCATCAACAGTTGAAGGCGATTCCTCTTCCGGCGAGAGTAAATCTAAGCTGTCTTCGATGTAAAGCTGAAGCTGCTCTTCTGTTGATCGTTTGTGACTCATAGAAGACAGTAAGTCCAGTGACGCATCACTTGGTGTACTGATCTGATCATGAGGGACGGCTGCTTTTAATTGCTCGATTTCCTGTCTTGCATCTGTTAGCTCTTCAACGAGCAGTGCAATTCGGTCTTCAAGTGCTTTTATTAAGCGGTCCATAAATTAATTTCCTGCATCGACTAGTCGTAAAGGGACTTTAGGAGTGCCTTCACGGCCAACCATTTCATTCAGTTGCTGGGTAGTAGGTAGTATCACTGCAGTGTTCACGCTGCTATCTGTCCAGCGATATACGTTAATTACAACGATTGAGATGATGATTAAAGCAAACCATTTCATGATGTTAAAATGTCAATCCAATGCCTACAGTGGCATGTTTGTCGTAGGCAGTATCATTGCTGTTATACACCTTCATAAAAACATCAACGCGCGTGTCATCATTGATGCCTATTCGGAAGCCTGCTTCGGGATAAAAGGCAACATTATCTAAAAAGTTAGCTCCTAGCCCAACATAGGTCCAAACAGGCATTTTACCATTTACATAAAACAATGGGTTTGGTGTGTAAAAACGAGCCCCAGCTTGAGCTGCTGTCTCAAAACTGTCGCGAAGAATAAAAGAGAAACCGCCATAGACTGATAGACTTCTAGGGAAAGTGTATTGCATAGAGGTGTTGATCATACTGGCTGTGTTGCTGGTTGCAGTAGATGGCTCACTGTAAACCAGCTCATAACTAATAAGAGGAGAAAATTGTCCAGCGGCAAATGCGCTGGTAGCACCCGTCAACAGTGCCGCTGTAACAAATTTTTTCATAAAGGGTATATTAATCCAGTTGGTTTAGCTTACTTAGCATTTGATTAAGGCTGTTTTCCCAATTTGTCTGCTGCTCAGTATGTTGTGAAAGCTGAGACTTTATTTCGTCGCGTTCTTCTGAGAGTTCATAGTTCTGCATTTCTAACTCAGAAATACGTTGACGAAGAGTCGAGATTTCTTCAACAGCGGCATTAATACGTTGTTCTAAGTGATGCAGTAGTTCGTTGTTCATGTTGCTTCTATCCTAATAACGAATATTGTGAAATTGATTTTATGGTTTTACCAAGCAATCACAACATCTTGTTGTTGTACATTTAAAATTCTTGCCTCAACCGCTAGCTCACCAATGGCAAAGTTAGGTTGTACTTGGGTAATTGTAACATTGATATTGGCATTGTTGAGCTGTGTTTGTGCATTCTGTAGTTGGTCAAATATCTCATAACGGCGAAACACTTGGAATTGATCACCTTTCTTGATGCCTGCTAAGGCGCCAGCATTGAGGTAAACTCTATTGCTCTCAGTACGGAAAATGTTGGCAACAAAAGGCTGACAACTTAGGTCATCGCTTGCATCAATAGACATATCCTTTAGGACTTGGGCTACAACTTTACCATAGTGGAGTTGCCAAAATTGCGCACTTCCGAAGCCAATCTTATTTGTCTCTTTCGTGTCCCATTTGCCAATTTCATCATAACGGTGTTGAAAAATGAGTGCACCGCTAAAGCCATCATAAAGATATATATCAAGAATGAATTTACGCTGGTCATCTTCTTTGTTTGCCCAGCTCAAAAGTGAGTTTAAGGGGGTCTTTTGATTGGGATGCTTCGGATACAGTTCGCCAATATCTCGAATAACACCACTGATTACATATTGAACACCAAGGTCTTCACCGATGCGAGCGACATCCGTTAATGTTCCATCATTATTTGCTGAGGTCGGAGCATTGATTAAGTCAGGATAAACACTGATATTAGTCGCTGATAAAGCATGCAGATAGCCTTGTTGATTTATAGCATCTGCGAGGCTTTTTGGGAGTTCGCGGCCAATATTATGTAAAGCGCCAAGGGTGGCTTGTTGTGGCGTTTGTAAAGCAAAACCGGTGATTCCAACCGACTTCCGGTAGGGGTTCACTGACCCATTGTCGCACATGCTTTCGGGAGTGATGTCAGCTTCTATGGTGAGAGTGAGTAAATCATCAATCACTTGTTCTGATATGATTTTTACATCTTGAGCTTGACTAGCCGATTGAATCGATGTGCTTGAGCCTAATGAGCCGTTTGTCAGAGAGTCGACACTTCTAACTTGAGCGCTGGCTTGCAGAGATGCCTGCTTGATGGCTTGCTGGGTAGCGCGGTATCGGGCATCGCTGATATCTTGATTGTATATTATTGCCTGTCCATCAGCTCTGATTACTTGTGCGTAAGTAATGCTGGAGAAAAGTGCTGTGGCCAGTAAAATCCATATCTTCATCTATTGCACGCTGTAAAAGCTGGAAGGTTGTTTTTTCGGTGTGGCTGCTGTGGTTGAGCTACGCTTTGTGAGTTGGCAATTTGGGTTTGAGCGGATTTCTGCAGGAGAGGATGCGCATTGTCTAAAGTTTTCCTGCAGTGCTAATTCGACAACCGTTTCGAAGGTGCCATCCTCTAATTCTCTTTGCGAAATCACTTTAGCACCTACCAAGTAAGCATTGACGTAAGCTCGTAGTTCATCATGTTGCATCATCATATTACTGAGCGAGCTTGAGCCATCTAAACTGATGCCATAGACCCTTTCTGATAAGTTCCGATAAGCATCTAATTTTGATCCACGTAGAGACATCAGGCGTGCTTGAGCTTTAGATAAGCTCTTACTGCTAATCGGAGCTGAGTACCCCGTGGCATTTATAATAATAGGATCTCTTGGTATCACATCAATGACTTCAATTTCTCGAGAAGGCTGATCGTTATTGTTAGATGCCCGTGCTACACCAGCCATACCATCGACACATGGTGAAGTGGACGTACACACAGCGGAAGATGGTTGTGTAACGACGCAACCTGACAATAAACTGATGCTGCATGTCAACATGATTAAGCGGCTTTTAAATGTCATTAAGTTTCCTCCAGTACAACCACAATAACTTATAAAGCGCATATGTTCGCCTTAAAATTCACCCTCACAGCATAGTTTACGGTGTTTAAGGGGGGATCTTGAAGTAATTTTGTTTAAACATCACTCTTTTCTGTGTGTAAGGTGATTCGACTTGCGGTATTAATCCAGTTTTTCGGTTTCCTTGTGGTTAAAAAACAAACTCCATCTATAATTATTGCATCGATGATGCGGGAGGTGGCGTATGATGAATACCTTGGAATTAAGCTTGCTCAGTCAGGCTCATAATCTACCAGCCTCATTAGCAGAACGTTTGCGTTTTGAAGTCGAGCAAACACTTAAGGGATTGTACGCTGATGAGTCTCTAGCAAATAGAATTGATGACCTCTATTTGCCCTTTGCTCGCTGGATTGCTCAGCAATCTAAGCCTAAACATGGTCCTATCATTGTTGGATTGGGTGGTCCACAAGGGTGTGGTAAGACGACATTCTGTACCGTTGTTAGCCATATTTTAGCGAAAGGATTTGATCTGAACTCGATTGTTGTCAGTTTAGACGATTTATATTTGAAGCGATCTGATCGAAAGTCATATGCCAACCAAGCACACTCTCTTTTTTCGACACGAGGGGTCCCTGGGACCCACGATGTTGAATTAGCACTAAACATATTTAGTCGCTTAAAGAACCTACAGTCCGGTGAGGTGATGTATGTGCCGACCTTTGATAAATCCTTAGATGACCGCAAACCTGTTCATAGATGGCAAGAAGTAGCAGGACCGGTGGATATTATTTTCTTCGAAGGGTGGTGTGTTGGCGCGCAGGCAATGCCAGAAGAGCATCTTGTCGAACCAATAAATATTCTGGAAAAGGAGAAAGATTCTCGAGCAATATGGCGCAGTGAAGTTAATCGCCATCTTAAAGAGGATTATAAGCAGTTATTTGATTTGGTTGACATATCTATGTGGATGCAGCCACCAAGTTTTGATGTGGTCTATGATTGGCGAAATAAACAGGAACGTATTTTAGAGGCGCATCTTCATGATATCCATGGCGGTATTCTTGATACCTTGGACTTAAAGGTAATGTCGCCAGAGGTCCTTAAAGGCTTTATGCAATATTACGAACGCATCACTCGTCATATGATTTGTTCAATGTTGCAAAAAGCTGATGTTCAATTTGTTTTGGATAAAGACCAGACGATTATTGAAACAATTCTTCCTAAGTCTCATTAACTTTGCTTGGCATTTATCGAGTTGTGGTAGGCTATTGTGCTAAACGATAGCCTATTTTTTTTTGGAGACTAAGGTGTCACAAACACTTGAATTTATCACTGTTGATACAGCTAAAAATCCAACGTCTGCAGTCATCTGGTTGCATGGACTTGGAGCAGATTGTCACGACTTTGAAGGATTAGTTCCGCAATTGGGGCTTTCTAACAAAGCGATTCGTTTTGTGTTTCCAAATGCGCCAATCCGTCCAGTTACGGTTAATGGTGGAATGAAGATGAGAGCATGGTACGACATTCTTGAAATGTCCCTTGATCGCAAAGTGGACATGGATAACATTCGAGAATCGGCCGAGCAGATTGACGAGATTCTTGATGGGTTGGCTGCTCAAGGTATCCCTAATGAAAACGTTGTTATCGCGGGTTTTTCTCAAGGTGGGGTGATTGCTTATCAGGTCGCTTTGTATGGTAAGAAGAAGCTTGCAGGTGTGATGGCGTTGTCGACTTACTTGGCAGATTCGGCAACCGTGCCAAGCGCAAACGATAGTGCCAATGGTGAGACACCATTACTGATACACCATGGTTCGTTTGATCCTGTCGTAGCGCCAGAGTTGGCTGTTCGAGCAAGAACGCAATTGGAAAAGCTGGGCTATATGTTGGAATACAATACTTATCAAATGCCGCATTCAGTGTGCCCTGAACAGGTGGCAGATATTGCTGCTTGGCTTCAAGCTCGATTTGCTTAAGGAGGTGGATCATGGATGACGTAACGGTAAATGAATGGCATAACTATGCAAAAAGCTGGGCAAAGCATGCTGGTGCTATGATGATTGAGGCGCGCCAAAAATCGAATTTTGATCGGGAATATAAGTCTGGGCATGAACTAGTGACCTCGACCGATATAGCAATTGATGAATATCTCTGTGAAAACATACGTCAAACGTTCCCTGATCATTTGATATTATCGGAAGAGTCCTCGCCTGACCTGGCCTTCGCTCAGGGTGCAAGTGTTCCAGTTTGGGTGATCGACCCGATTGATGGCACGATCAATTTCGCACAAGGTTTGTTACATGTGGCGGTGTCTATTGCGGTGTATTACCAAGGTGAGCGTTGGGTCGGTGTTGTACACGCCCCATTTTTGCAGGAAACCTATACTGCTGTGAAAGGCCAAGGAGCTTGGTTAAATAGTGAACCTATTCAAGTTAGCCAACGTAGTGACCTTCGTAATGCGATTGTAGCAACGGGCTTTCCTTACAACAAAGAGACACTTCCAACTCTAATTGAGCAGCTGCAGGCAGTATTATCTCGTTGCCAAGATATTCGTCGAAATGGCTCAGCTGCATTGGATTTGTGTGCGGTGGCACGGGGGCAGATGGATGCCTATTACGAGACGGTAAAACCTTGGGATATGGCGGCAGGAGCATTAATCGCAGAAGAAGCTGGGGCAATCGTGGGGCACTTTCATGAGCAAAACTCAAAGTGGCCAAAAAAGATCAATGGTGAATTTTTGCTGGCGGCAACCCCTGACTTGTATCACCCTTTATTAGATGTTTTGCAAGTAGCAGGTGAGTAAACTGATTTGTATCAGCCATTTTTAGGTGTACGGCAACTAATCTAACCTTAGCGCTAATGTTAGAGAGGAGGCTGCTATGTTAATGGATGGTGTGGTAATCGGTAGTATCATTGTGATTGCTTTGTGTACAGTCTTTATGGCTTGGTTTGGCGTTATTGCTTATCGTCATATCATGCAGGATAAAGATTGATACGAGAGGGCATGGCTGTGGTCTCTAAAATAGCCAATGCCCTAACTCCCTTCTTTTGCTGATCGTTGCTTGAACCCCGTGTAGAATGTAGCTATTACAGTTTTGAAACTTCGGGAGACGTATGTCGATCAGTGCCTTTTTAATTGCCCTAGCAGTGTGTTTTTCTGTGATGGGAGTATCTATCTACTTTATATCAAAACAGCTGAAGCAAAATCGTGCGCGTGATGAACGGATTAAAGCAGGAGAGCTGCGTTTACAAGAAGAACGTGCCAAGCGCATCGAGAGCATTCAGGTAATAATGCAGGCTGTAGAGGCTGACGAGAAGTTAACCTGGACAGAGGCGTCGATTCGTGTAAAGAACCTTCTCGATCAATTGAGCGTCGATTTGTCAGAGCATGAATATGTCCAGGCAATCTATGCGATCGAAGAGGGGACGCAGCATATTCCTACTCACGAACAATGGAACGAGCTACCACTGAAAGCACGACGTAAATATCGTGATGAAATGGAGGCTTTGGAAGTTAAACATCTAGAGCAACTGCGCCAAGCGAAAACCTATTTGTTAGCATATAAGTTTGACTAACGATGGCCCAAATTATTCTCGCAGTCATCATAAGCTTCGTTTTATTTGTTTCTATTCTAGTATTCTTTATTAAGTATAAACAGCGCATGCCTTATTATCAGATTGATCGTTTAGGGTGTGTACGCTTACTAGAGCAAGCGGTTGCTGGAGATTTATTAGAGCGAGACTGGCATGTCTTTATTGGTATGACTGTGCGTTACGATACGGAAATTGAGATGTTACGCTATACCTGCATTGAAGTTGATGATGAGCATGTGATAAATACTGTCATGAAAAGTGGCCAAAGTTACGTGGTTTTTTCGAAAAAAGGTTTGACGATTTTGCAAGATCTTCTTGAAGACTGGCGACATCGGGTTGACTACTTAGCTTAATTAATAAAGAGAGAACGAGATATATGGATGAATTAACAAATTTGTTAGATGAAGGGAGTCAGTGGCTACCTTGGTTAACCGAAAAGGGTGTTGCGATTATAGTCGGCATTCTAATTTTCTTTATCGGTAAGATGATTGCTAAGAAAATATCTGGTTGGATAGAAAAACGTTTACTGCACTCTAAAGTAGACAAGGCTGTCGCTGGCTTTGCATCAAGCATTCTATACGCCTTGATGTTCGCTGGTATCGTGTTAATGGCGCTTGGGCAAATTGGCGTTGAGACCACTTCGTTTATTGCGATTCTGGGTGCTGCAGGTCTAGCCGTAGGTTTAGCGCTACAAGGCTCATTGTCAAACTTTGCTTCAGGTGTGTTGATCATTCTGTTACGTCCATTTAAAACAGGCGATTTTGTTGAAGTTGGTGGGCAAATGGGGACAGTCGATCGTATTGAGCTGTTTCATACTTATCTTAAGACATTGGATAATCGCAGTGTGATTTTGCCGAATTCATCGGTTATGGATGACACCATTATTAACTTCTCGGCACATTCGACACGTCGCTTGGATTTAACGATCGGTATTAGTTACGATGCTGATATTCGTCAAGCACGTGACTTGATGAAAGGGATTCTTGACAGTGATGAGAGAGTTCTTAAAGATCCTGCTTATGCGATTTTTGTTTCTGAGTTGGCGGACAGTTCTGTAAATTTCAGTGTTCGTGCTTGGGTGAACTCAAGTGACTTGCTTCAATTTAAATCTGACTTACTAGAGAAAGTGAAGTACACATTTGATGAAAATGGTGTAGGTATCCCTTACCCTCAAATGGATGTGCATTTATCTAAAGCAGACTAATTTATGCTTAGGATTTAAAATGGCGCTACGAGCCTTCGTAGCGCCATTTTTGTTTGTCGAGCGTATAAAGGTTTATTAGATAGAAGATAGTAGAGAGAATTTATGAGTAGATACCGTCCGCCGGGCGCTCCAAAAGGTGCCTACATTACAAAAGAAGGCGCAGACAAGCTTTTGGCTGAGCTTAAGTATCTTTGGAAGGAGAAACGTCCAGAAGTGACTCAAAGTGTGAGCGATGCAGCGAAGCTAGGTGATCGTTCTGAAAACGCTGAATATATATATGGTAAGAAGCAATTGCGCGAGATTGATCGCCGTGTACGTTACCTTGAGAAGCGTTTAGATCAGTGCACGGTTGTTGATCGATTACCGCTAGATCGCTCCATTGTATTTTTTGGCGCTTGGGTCACTCTGGAAGATGAAGAAGGGAACCAAGAGCGTTTTCGTATTGTTGGGCCGGATGAGATTGATCACAATGAGGCTTACATCAGTATGGATTCTCCGGTGGCTAAGTCCTTGTTAAAGCGCCGCGAAGGGGATGAAGTGCTATTGCGCCGTGCAGGCGGTGAGAAGACGTATTTCATTGAACTGATAGAGTACGTGGAGTCAATGTAACGTGATTCGCTACGGTATGGCTCAATGGCAGCACCCTGCTTGGGTGGATTATCTGTATCCGCGTTCAGAAGCAACCGGTGCACGGCTGAGGCATTACGCTAAATATTTCAAGAGCGTCGAAGTTGGCAGTACATTTTATACGGATGTGGCACCTGAGCAGATCGAGCGTTGGGCATCTCAAGTTGATGATGATTTTCGCTTTGTGTTCAAAGTGCCGCGACATATTTCACATCAGTTTGAAGAAGTGGGGGAAGCTGATTGCTATAAGGCTTGGGCAGACTTTCAGGCGTTACTGAGGCCGATAAGTCATTTGCTAGGACCCACTATGTTGCAGTTTCCTGCAACTGTTGAGCCTCGACACTTACCGTTGATTTCTGAACTTTGTGCGAGATGGACACTGTCTACGCCATTGAGCGTAGAAGTGCGCAGTTTGGAGTTTTTTGATAAAACTGAAAACGAAAGCGCGTTATTGCGTCTGTTGGCAAATGCCCAGTGCGACAAAGTCGTAATGGATTCGCGACCTGTGTTTTCAACAGAGGCGTATTGTGAAAGCTTGATTGATGCTCAGCGTAAAAAGCCTCGGGTGCCTTGTCATGTAGCGGCAACAGCTTCTCATCCAGTTATACGTTTTATTGGTCACCCTGATCTGGAGCGTAACCATTTTTGGTTAGATCAATGGGTGATGAAGTTGTCACAATGGCTAGAAGAGGGGCGTGAGCCTACGGTGTTTGTGCACTCCTCAGACAACATAGCGGCACCGACATTGGCAAGCTGGCTAGATGAAAAGCTACAAGCCTCGCTGGCGGGTTATTCGTCGCAGATCGCTTTGCCTGTTCAAAGTGAGCAAATGGGGCTGCTTTAGAGTAGTGAGTTACAAGTGATAGAAAGGGGTTGTGATGTATTCATTGGTGTTTTATGTGCCAGAAACGCACTTGGAAATCGTTAAAGAGGCGGTGTTTGCCGCGGGTGCTGGCAAAATAGGTGAATATGAAGCCTGTTGTTGGCAAGTGAAAGGACAAGGGCAGTTTCGGCCATCTGATATGGCTAATCCCTTTATTGGACAGTCTGGTCTGTTAGAGGCGGTAGACGAATATCGCGTAGAGATGGTGTTGCTTAAGGAATTCAAAGATGGGGTGGTAAAAGCACTGAAACTAAGCCACCCCTACGAAGAAGTGGCTTATCATTTAATTGCTATTGAGAGTTAACGAGGATTTTATCTTCATGAAAACCATACTGGCCAGTTTTATGATCTTCTAGGAAATATTCCAGCGTTTTGGTGACGCTGCTGAAAGCAAGTTCTCCCCATGGAATATTATCCAGCTCGAACAACTCCACCTCTGAGCTTTCAGATGTGGGGTGGAAGTCCGCTTGTGCAAGCTCTGCTAAATAATACAAGTGAACTTGGTTGACATGCGGAATACTGATCATCGAGAAGGGTTGCTTAGCAATGGCTTGCGAGCCACTTTCTTCAAGGGTCTCACGCAAAGCTCCTTCTAATGTTGTTTCGCCGTTTTCCATAAAGCCAGCAGGAAGAGTCCAGTAGCCTAAGCGCGGCTCAATACTGCGCTTACAGAGTAAGATTTTGCCCTCAAAAAGTGGGATCGTGCCAGTGATCATTCTGGGATTGTCGTAATCAATGAATTCACAGCTAGGGCATACAGGGCGCTCGCGGTTATCTCCAGCGGGGATTTCCATATTCACCTGATGACCACATTTCGGGCAAAATCTCATAATGTCACCTGTTAGCGTTTGTGTTCTAAGCGCGCGAACTTAACCACTTTATCTTCGATTTCTTGAATCTCAATCATGTAATTATCGACCCAAAGACTGATCGGGTGCTCCGGGATAAACTCCAATGTCTCAATAATGAGACCATTAAGTGTTTTTGGGCCATCAGTCGGTAGGTGCCAGCTTAGCGCTTTATTTATGTCACGAATGTGGGTCGAACCTTCGATGCGGAAAGAGCCATCATCTAGTAGCGTGATCTCTTCCTCTTCATCCTCTTGTGGCGGTGTGAACTCGCCCACAATTTCTTCTAAGATATCTTCGAGAGCTGCAATACCTTGAACATCGCCATATTCATCCACGACGATCCCCATTTGTTGGTGATCTTTCTGGAAGTTTAATAGCACCGTGTTAATAGAAGTACTTTCTGGAATGAAGTACGGTTCCAATGTTGCTTTTAAAAGTGCTGCTTTAGAAGGGTTTTCTTCACGAAGGAATTGCGCTGCATGACGAGCGTGAAGGATGCCGATGACTTTGTTTATCTCGCCGTTGTAAACAGGCATGCGAGTGTGTCGAGAGTCACAAATTTGCTGAATGATCTCTTCAATCGAATCTTCGATATCGATACCGATTACTTCGTTGCGCGGCACCATAATGTCTTCAACAGAGACCTTTTCTAAGTCCAAAATGGACAATAGCATCTCTTGGTGAGCAGCGGGGATCAGGCCACTTGCTTCATTAACAACGGTGCGAAGTTCTTCTGACCCCAATTTGTCATGGTTGCCATGAACATGTTTAACGCCGACTAGACGCATTAGGCCATTAGACATGGTGTTGACGATAACAACCAGCGGATAAAGTGCCTTCAAAAGTACGGTTAATACCCAAGATGCAGGGAAGGCTATCTTTTCCGGGTGGATGGTTGCCATCGTTTTTGGTGTCACTTCGGCAAAAATCAAAACGATTAATGTCAGAGCTGCTGTTGCGATTGCTACCCCTGCATCGCCCCAAATCCGCACAGCGATAATGGTGGCGATTGCGGAGGCGAGAATGTTAACGAAGTTGTTACCAATCAGAATAACGCCGATGAGACGGTCAGGGCGTTCTAATAATTTGCTGGCTTTCTTAGCCGAGCGGTGCCCGCTTTTAACAAGATGCTTGAGTCGATACTTGTTGATCGACAGCATACCTGTTTCGGAGCTAGAGAAGAATGCAGATAAAATGATTAGAAAAAACAGTATTCCGCCTAGAATACTTAAGGGAACTTCGTTCAAAAAAATTATGCCTCAATTATAGAATCTGATCGGATTATTAGGTTTGCTGCAAGCCCTGTCAAATATCCTGATCATTTATTGATAATTTCTACCGCTATTTGGGTGCCAAAGTAGCCAATCATAAGCAGAACAAAGCCGCTCAATGTCAGTTTGACCGCCAGTTGGCCGCGCCACCCTAAATACAACCTGCCACCTAATAAACCAGCAAAAACAAACCAAGATGCAATAGTGAAAACCGTCTTGTGCACAAGGTGCTGAGCAAACATGTCCTCAATAAAGTAGAAACCTGTTGCGATCGTGATGCTCAATAAGACAAACGCCGCCCAAATAAATTCAAACATTAATCGCTCTAATACTTGTAGTGGCGGAACGCGAAGTAGTTGTTTTAAACGATGATGTTTGAGTTGGTATTCTTGGATGGCAAGCAAAATACCGACGCCACAAGCTGCTGTGAATAAACTGTAAGCAACTGATGCGATTAATATATGCATAGAGGTGCCGAGGGATGAGCTATGGAGCTGTTGTAAACTCCAAGGCTCAATAGCATTTAGAGCAATGATAATCGAGGCGAGTGGAAACGCGATCGAAAGCAGTAAAGAAAGGTCTTTATCCCGATTGCTAAACCATAATAGCAAATTACCGATTAAGGCGATTAATAGGCCAATCGTTAAGAAGTCAAAGCCATCTTTGCTACCAAGCAGCTGAATTAAGGCCATGGTATGAACGACAATTGCAATCGCACCAAGCGTTTGTGTCGTGCGTATGCTTGGACGTAGATAGTAAGTCCCACCTGCAGTGATAGATAAAATGCAAGCTAACCAGAGCGATAGATGTGTCATGTAACGGCGATCCACTTATTAAAACTATAGGGTGACGATCAAATCTTCGTTATAATAAAGTCAATTTCACCTTGGATAAACTGAATAACGCGGTTTTTTCCATCTAGAGCAATTTTTTGAGGGCAACATGTTTGACAATTTATCAGAACGCTTAACGTCATCCTTAGACCGAATTCGTGGTCGTGCCAAACTCACCGAAGACAATATTAAAGATGTATTGCGTGAAGTGCGCATGGCGTTGTTGGAAGCTGACGTCGCGTTGCCCGTGGTAAAAGACTTTATTAATGCGGTGAAAGAGCGTGCGGTCGGTACAGAAGTAACACGCAGCTTAAGCCCTGGCCAGGTTTTCTTGAAGATCGTTAAGCAAGAATTAGAAGCGGTCATGGGGCAAGCGAACGATGAATTAAATCTTCGTGCCACACCACCTGCGATTATTTTGCTTGCAGGTCTTCAGGGTGCAGGTAAAACGACTTCGGCAGGTAAGTTGGCGAAATTCTTGAAAGAGCGCCAGAAGAAATCGGTTGCGGTGGTCAGTGCTGACGTTTATCGCCCTGCTGCGATCAAGCAGTTAGAAACACTTGCTAATGATATCGGTGTGGATTTCATTCCAAGTGATATTTCTCAGAAGCCGATTGATATTGCAAACAATGCTATCGACGTGGCCAAAAAGGCCCACAAAGATGTGTTGATCGTCGATACCGCAGGTCGTCTGGCGATTGACGAAGAC
Source organism: Marinomonas ostreistagni (assembly GCF_016461785.1). Taxonomy (GTDB): domain Bacteria; phylum Pseudomonadota; class Gammaproteobacteria; order Pseudomonadales; family Marinomonadaceae; genus Marinomonas; species Marinomonas ostreistagni_A. The sequence continues at coordinate 14,081 of NZ_JAEMUH010000018.1, forward strand.
ATGATGGCGGAGATTAAAGCGCTGCATGGTGCGATTAATCCGGTAGAGACACTGTTTGTCGTGGATGCCATGACTGGTCAAGATGCTGCCAATACTGCTAAGGCGTTTGGCGATGTTCTTCCATTAACGGGTGTCATTCTAACCAAGACCGATGGTGATGCGCGTGGTGGTGCTGCACTTTCAGTGCGTCATATTACAGGTAAGCCAATCAAGTTCTTGGGTGTGGGTGAGAAGACCGATGCCCTAGAGCCATTCCACCCTGATCGTTTAGCGTCTCGAATTCTTGGCATGGGCGACATGTTGTCTTTGATCGAGCAGGCTGAGCAGAAGATCGACAAGGATAAAGCTGAAAAACTTGCTGGCAAGCTGAAAAAAGGTAAGGGTTTCGATCTAGAGGACTTCCGCGAACAGTTACAGCAGATGAAAAACATGGGCGGTATGACGTCTATGTTAGATAAGTTGCCGGGTATGGGGCAGCTAGGCGATATCCAAGATAAAGTGAACGATAAAATGTTCGTGCAAATGGAAGCGCTGATTAATTCTATGACACCTGCAGAGCGCCGCAACCCTGATGTGATCAATGGCTCGCGTAAAAAGCGTATTTCTGCGGGGGCAGGCTTGCAGATTCAAGACTTAAATCGTCTACTTAAGCAGCACAAGCAAATGCAAAAGATGATGAAGAAATTCAGCTCTAAAGGCGGCATGAAGAAAATGATGCGTGGCCTTGGAGGCATGATGCCAGGCGGTTTACCTGGTGGTGGAAATTTTCCGAAATTCTAAAACATGTACTTAGAATGAAAAAAATGTTTAAAGGGCGATCAATTCGCCCTTTTGTTTTGCTGTTGAATCGACTAGAATATGCCGCCTTCTTGTAGTAGGACTCATAAAGAGCCTAACAAGAGGTGTTTCGTTAAGCAATAAGGAACCAATCATATGGTAACTATTCGTCTTTCTCGTGGTGGCTCTAAGAAGCGCCCATTCTATCACTTGAACGTGGCTGACAGCCGCCGTGCTCGTGATGGTCGTTTTATCGAACGTGTAGGGTTCTTCAACCCAGTTGCACGTGGTCAAGAAGAACGTCTACGTGTAGACCTAGACCGTGTTAATCACTGGGTAGGCCAAGGCGCTCAGCTTTCTGACCGTGTTGCTCAGCTTGTTAAAGAAGCTGGCAAAAACGCTTAATACTGAGGTAATGCTATGTCTACTGTAAAACAGGCGAAAGCTCCTGAGCAGGCGCTTGTAGTTGGACGCATTACATCAGTTTATGGTGTTAAAGGGTGGGTGAAATTATATTCGCACACCGATCCAATGGTTGGGATCTTTGATTACAAGCATTGGTGGCTGAAAACTCCTAGTGGGTGGAAGGTCGTAGAATTAAGCCAAGGTCGTACCCAAGGGCGCGGTTTGGTCGCAGCAATTAAAGGATATAACGATCGTGATCTTGTTAAAGAGATTTGTGGTCAGGATATCTATATTGATGCAAAGGATCTTCCTGAGCTTGAAGACGGTGAATATTACTGGTCACAGCTTGAAGGTCTGAAGGTGATTACCAAAGAGGGTGTTCTTCTAGGTAAAGTCTCACAAATGATGGAAACTGGCGCAAACGATGTGCTAGTGGTACGAGCTTGTGAGGGGAGTTATGATCGTGAAGAGCGTTTGATCCCCTATGCACCAGATCAGTTTATTCTAAATGTTGATTTGGAAAAACAAGAAATGGTTGTGGATTGGGATCCAGACTTCTAAATAGATCAGACGAGGCCTAGCGTGCGAATCGGTGTTGTAACGCTGTTTCCGGAGATGTTTCAAGCCATTACCCAGTATGGTGTAACGGGCAGAGCAGTAAAATTCGGCATAGTAGAAGTGGATTTTTTTAATCCAAGAAGCTTTGCGCATGACAAGCACAAAACGGTCGATGACCGTCCTTATGGTGGTGGCCCAGGGATGCTGATGAAAGTTCAGCCCCTAAAAGATGCGATTGAGAACGCTAAACAATGGGTTCCCAATGCAAAAGTTATTTATCTATCCCCTCAGGGGCGCACGCTCACACAGGAAGGCGTGCAACAGCTTGCTAAAGAAGCAGAATTTATTCTGGTAGCAGGCCGTTATGAAGGCGTTGATGAGCGTTTGATTCAATCTCAAGTTGATGAAGAATGGTCAATCGGCGACTTTGTCCTAAGTGGTGGAGAGTTACCGGCTATGGTGTTGATGGACTCTGTCTTTCGCATGGTGCCGGGAGTGCTTGGTAAGCAAGCCTCTGCAGACGAAGATTCGTTTGCCGATGGATTACTTGATTGCCCTCACTATACTCGCCCCGAGGTACTTGAAGGTGAACCTGTACCACCTGTACTACTTAGCGGCAACCATGAGGCGATACGGCGCTGGCGATTAAAGCAAAAGCTCGGAAGAACTTGGCAACGTCGGCCTGACCTCCTGCAAGACCTTGAGTTGGACAAGGAACAGCAAGAGTTGTTAAAAGAGTTTATTCGTGAGACTGAAGTTTCAACCTCGGCAGAGTAAGAATCGCGAGCTTATCAGAACGTTAAACCTTCGCGCTGATAAGAAACCATATTCATTAGGAGTCACATCCATGAGCAACAAAACTAAGCTGATTCAACAGCTAGAAGCAGAACAAATGACAAAAGAGATCCCGGCTTTCGGTCCTGGTGATACTGTTGTTGTTCAAGTAAAAGTTAAAGAAGGTACTCGTGAGCGTCTACAGGCTTACGAAGGTGTTGTAATTGCAAAACGCAACCGTGGCCTAAACTCTGCGTTCACTGTACGCAAAATCTCTAGTGGTGTAGGCGTTGAGCGTGCATTCCAAACTTACAGCCCACTAGTTGATAGCATTGAAGTGAAACGTCGCGGTGACGTTCGTCAAGCGAAAATCTACTTCCTACGTGATCGTTCAGGTAAATCTGCACGTATCAAAGAGAAATTGGCTAAGCGTTAATTTCTCCGTAGAATTAAAAAAAGGCGACTTAGGTCGCCTTTTTTTATGGAACTTCATCAGCTTATGATGGCCTAATAGGCGAACTATGATATTCAGAGGTCAGTATGGAACGGGTAATCAAGCAAGCTGCAGTTGCCGCTTTAACACTGTTCAGTGTCATGCAAGCAAGTGCTGGGGAACAAGAAGTCAAAGCCGCAATGGCCAACGCCTTGCCGCAATATTCAATCGAATCCATTGAGCAGCATGTGGGCAGTGGGTTGTATGTCGTGACATTGAATAACGGGCCAATTCTTCATGTAACGCCAGATGGTCGGTATTTTGTCGCGGGTGATATGTACCAAGTCCAAGAGAAACAGCTAATTAATGAAACAGAACAGAAGAAGCTGGCGAAGATTGAGCAATTGCCTGAGTCTGAGATGGTCGTGTTCAAGGCGAAAGATGAAAAAGCTCATATTTCCGTTTTCACTGATGTCGATTGTGGTTACTGCCGCATGTTACACAAAGAGATTGAAGACCTTAATGAGCGTGGTATTACGGTACGATACTTAGCTTATCCACGTGCTGGAATCGGTTCTGAAGCGTATAACACCATGGTGAATATCTGGTGTTCTGATGATCCGAAAAAGTGGATGACCGAGGCGAAACTTGGTCGTGAGGTTCCAGAGAATAAATGCACTAACCCTATAGCTAGCCAGTATCGTCTTGGAAATTCTGTAGGGGTGCGAGGGACGCCAAGTATTATTTTAGATAATGGTAAATTCATCCCAGGGTACTTACCAGCAGATGAGCTGGCAAAAGAACTAAACCTATAGCGTTATAGCCAAAGAATCTACCAAACAATGAGGCAGTTCAGTCTTTTCTGCGTTGGGTTTATCCGCTTCTGACGGTATAATCATTGAACTAAAAAATCGCTTGGTATCAGCGAAAATCAATATTATTAAAACCGTCAGTTGTGGGGTATCGTTTTGAAACCGGTAAAAGTCGGAATTTGTGGTCTTGGAACAGTAGGTTCCGGTACATTTAACATTCTGCAAGAAAATGCAGAAGAAATTACGCGACGTGTAGGCCGAAGCATTGTTGTTGAGCAAATTGGTGCGCGTCGTGACAATCCTACCTGTGACACGACTGATATTGATATTACCCGCGATATTTTTGATGTGGCCAATAACCCAGAAGTCGACATCATCGTTGAGTTAATCGGTGGTACTAGCGTTGCTAGAGAGCTTGTATTAACAGCTATTGAAAATGGCAAGCATATCGTTACTGCAAACAAAGCTCTGATTGCCGAGTATGGTAATGAAATCTTTGAAAAAGCTCAGGCGAAAGGTGTCATGGTGGCTTTTGAGGCCGCAGTTGCCGGTGGGATTCCAATCATCAAAACCCTTCGTGAAGGTCTGTCTTCAAACAAGATCGAATGGTTGGCTGGTATTATCAACGGTACTGGTAACTTTATCATGACTGAAATGAGTGAAAAAGGTCGTGCGTTTGATGATGTTCTTAAAGAAGCTCAAGAACTAGGATACGCCGAAGCGGATCCAACTTTTGATGTAGAAGGCATTGATGCGGCACATAAGTTAACGATTCTTGCATCCATTGCCTATGGTATTCCGCTTCAGTTTGAGAAAACTTATACCGAAGGCATTAGCCGTATTACTGCGGAAGACGTGTCATTTGCTCAGGAAATGGGTTATGCCATCAAGCATCTAGGTATTGCTCGTCGTACTAAGGCGGGTGTTGAGCTTCGTGTTCACCCTACATTGATTTCCAAAAAAGCACTACTAGCCAATGTAAATGGCGTGATGAACGCTGTGATGGTGAAAGGTGATGCCGTGGGCCCAACATTAACCTATGGGGCGGGTGCGGGTGCATTGCCAACGGGCTCTTCAGTTGTCGCTGATATTATTGATGTGGCACGAACTCTGACCGCTGATCCAACGAATCGTGTACCGCATTTGGCATTCCAAGCCGATCAATTGTCTGATGAAGCTATATTACCAATGGATGAAATTGAATGTGGCTTCTTCCTAAACATGACAATTCAAGACCGTGCAGGTGTACTTGCGAACATTACCCAAATTCTGTCAACGAACGGTATCAGCATTGAGTCTGTGATTCAGCGCGAACGTGAAGGCAGTGATCTAGTACCGCTTGTTGTCATGACTCATGACGTGAAAGAACGCAATATGAATGCTGCCATTGCAGCAATCGAAGCTTTGCCAGATGTTGCAGGCGCTGTTCAGCGCATCCGTGTAGAAAATCTGGCGTAAGAGGATAAATTGATGAAATACATTTCAACTCGTGGCCAAGCTCCAGCATTAAGCTTTGGCGATGTTTTGCTAGCAGGTTTGGCGAGCGATGGCGGTCTTTACGTTCCAGAGCAGCTACCAAAGTACTCGACTGAAGAAATCGCTTCATGGGCATCTTTGAGCTATCAAGAGCTTGCGTTCAAAGTAATGTGGCCCTTCGTAGAAGGCGAAGTTCCTGCTGAAGAATTCAAACGCATGATTGATGAAGCTTACGCTGGCTTCAATCACTCAGCGGTTGCGCCAATGGTGCAAACAGACAACAACGAATGGGTATTGGAATTATTCCGTGGGCCAACGTTGGCGTTCAAAGACTTCGCTCTGCAATTGCTAGGTCGTTTGATGGACTATGTACTAGGCCAGCGTGGTGAGAAACTAGTGATCCTAGGGGCAACGTCTGGTGATACCGGTTCTGCTGCAATTGAAGGCTGCCGTCACTCTGAGCATCTAGACATCTTCATCCTGCACCCTTACCAGCGTGTATCTGAAGTACAGCGTCGTCAGATGACGACAGTGATTGATGATAACGTGTTCAACATTGCTGTAAAAGGTAACTTCGACGACTGTCAGGGCATGGTGAAATCAAGCTTCGCTGATCAATCATTCCTAAAAGGTGCGAAACTGGGTGCTGTAAACTCAATCAACTGGGCACGTATCATGGCTCAGATCGTTTACTACTTCTCTTCTGCTTTGGCTGTTGGTGGTCCGCACCGCAAAGTATCGTTCTCTGTACCAACAGGTAACTTCGGTGATATTTTTGCAGGTTACTTGGCTAAGCAAATGGGTCTACCAATTGATCAGCTTGTGGTAGCGACAAATCAGAATGATATCCTACACCGTACGATTGCAACCAACGATATGAGCCGTCAGGCCCTAAACGTAACGCTTTCTCCAAGTATGGACATCATGGTTTCAAGTAACTTTGAGCGTTTGTTGTTTGATGCGCATGGTCGTGATAGCGCTGAATTAGCCGATCTAATGGCGCGCTTTAACGCCGGTGACGTGACGCTGAATGACGAAGCTTGGAAGTACGTAAAAGAGAATTTCGACAGTTACAAAGTCGATGATGCTCGTACCTGTGAAGTGATTTCTGAGGTTTTCAATTCGACTCAGTACCTACTTGATCCACACACTGCGATCGGTCTAGAAGCAGCTCGTCAGTGCTGGAAAGACAAGTCTGTACCAATGATTACCTTGGCGACAGCACACCCTGTGAAATTCCCTGAAGCAGTGGAAAAAGCGGGCTGTCAGTCTCCGAGTCTGCCAGAGCATATGAAAGATCTATTCGAGCGCGAAGAAGCGTACGATGTGATCGATAACGATCTTGCTGCCGTGCAAGGCTTCGTTGCAGAGCGCATTTAAGCCTCTTTCGAGCAAGCAGATCGCTTCTGCTTGCTCGATCTCTTCCTCTTTTACTATCTTTTCCTTTACTGCCTCTCTTACTGACTGAGTTTTAAGCCCATGAATCTTATATTGCTTGCACCAGAACAGGCGCTCTCGGATCAACAATACAAACTGAGTGATCGTCAGATTGAGCACATTTCCAAAGTATTGAAGAAAGACCATGGCGATAAGCTTCGTGTCGGGGTATTAAATGGTTTGATTGGTGATGCCGTGCTGGATAAATCCGACTGGCTAGTAACTATGGAAGCGCTGGAAAATGAGCCGCCAAAGCCCTTGCCAATGGAGCTTGTGTTGGCGCTGCCACGCCCTAATATGCTCAAGCGAACCTTGATGAATATTACGGCCATGGGCGTTAAAAAAATCCACTTGTTACATTCAGCAAAAGTAGAGAAAAGCTACTGGCAAAGTCCTGTTTTAAAAGAAAATTCTATTTATGATTGCCTTGTCGAAGGTCTTGAGCAGGCTAGAGATACGGTGCTGCCTGAGGTGCATCAGTACACACGCTTTCGTCCTTTTGTTGAAGACGTTTTACCTGATTTATTGGTGGAACGCATGGGGTTGGTCGCACACCCATATCAAGCAGAACCTTGTCCGGTTGATTTAGAGCAAGCTTGTGTATTGGCGATAGGTCCTGAAGGCGGTTGGAATGATTTTGAGATGCAGAAATGGTCTGACGCTGGAATGCAATGTGTGCATCTAGGAGACCGTATTCTGAAAGTTGAAACTGCTGTGCCTGTCTTATTGTCTCGTCTTTATCCAGCAAAATAAAAAACTTTACTAGCCCTCTGTTTGATTTTTGAGCTATTGTCATGTGTATATGATCGAAATGTGATATCTACGAAGTATGTCTAAGAAAAAAACAACATCATGGAGTATTCGATGGAAGCAATGGTTTTCAATGACATTGAATGCTGGGGCTATAAATCATTCTTTTACTAATACCTCTCGAAGAACGTTCATAATCAATTTATTTTGTTTAGTTGGAGTATTATTTACTGCTCCACTAGGCATCTTGTCCTTGTTGAAGGGTAACCTTCTTGTTGGCGTCAGTTTGCTCTGTATTGCTACGATTTATACGCTAAATCATTTGTATTTGCGTAAAACAAACAATTATTTATTTTCAGCTAATGTCATTTTATATCCGCTTTACACTCTAATGTTGTACTTAGTATACAGCGGTGGAGTAAATGGTACGGGTCATGTATGGATTTATTGTATTCCTCCTGTATCACTCTTTCTTCATGGTTTGAAGCGTGGACTGCTTGAAGTTTTTATCTTTATATTGGCATTGGTATATATCCTGTTCTTTATTTCATCTCCATTTGACCAGCTAGGTTATCACCATGATTTGAAGTCCCGTATAGTGTATTCATTTATACTGATTGCTTTCTTATCAACGATCTATGAGTACATTTCATCAAGATTCAATCAATCATTACAAGAGTTGTCGAGTAAGCTTGAGTTAGCTGCAACGACGGACCCTCTGACAAACTTATTAAATCGTCGTGGCTTAGAACAGCAACTAAAAAATAAGGCATGGTATAAGCCGTCTATTTTCTTGCTGGACATAGATCACTTTAAATCAATTAATGATAAGTATGGTCATGAGTATGGTGATGAGTATCTGAAACTTGTGGCTAGAAGTATGACAGGTTTCCTAGTGGGCCGAGAATGTCTTTTGTCTAGATGGGGAGGGGAGGAGTTTTTATTAGTAGTCGATCTGCAAAATGATCATGAAAAGTTTGCTGAATCGGTACGTAATCTAATAGAAAATGCTTCCTTGAAGTTTGATGAGTCCCATGAAATTAGTGCGACGGTCAGTATTGGTATATCTGAACTTGGTGCGACAGAAACGTTTTTGATGGCCGTAGGGCGTGCAGATAAAGCGTTATACGAAGCGAAAAGTCGCGGAAGAAATTGTGTGGTTGCAGCAAAGTAACCATTATAGATTTAGTATCGAAAAGCCTTTGGAGATCACTTCAAAGGCTTTTTTATGTAAACGTCTGTCTGTTAGCGAACTTTTGAACCGATTAGGCCGTAATAAGCAATGTATAAGTAGCAAATCAGAGGTAATACAAATGATACTTGTAGTCCAATATTATCCGCTAAACCGCCTTGCATAACAGGGACAATAGCGCCACCTACAATTGCTAGACACAATAAGCCTGAGCCACGACTAGTGTTTACGCCTAGACCTTTAAGCGCCAAGCTAAAGATGGTTGGGAACATGATTGAATTACAAAGACCAACCAGCAGAATGGAGTACATAGCGACAGAGCCTTCGCTCGCAATCGATAGGGCAATCAGAGCCGCAGATGCAACACTGTTGAATGCCAATAGCTTACCTGCAGCGATTTTCTGCATCAAAATTGCACCAGCAAAGCGGCCAACCATAGCACCACCCCAGTAATAAGCAATGTAATGTGCTGCTTCAGATTCCGGCATGCCTGCAATGTTTTCAAGACCGAAGTAGTTCACTAAGAAACTACCAATCGATACTTCAGCACCAACGTACATGAAGATGGCTACAGCACCTAACACTAGATGGCGAAACTCCATCAGGCTGCTTTGCTCGGTTCCAACTTGAGTGTCTTCTTCCAAGTTTGGGGTAGGCAGTGAAATGCGTGTAAAAATCAGTGCCAATGCGATCAGAGCAACTGCTAGGCCGAAGTAGGGTAAGATAACGCTTTCTGCTTCTTGTGATTTGGTTGCAAATTCTGCTGTCGCTGAGAAAATTAAAATACTACCGATGATTGGAGCAACGGTTGTACCTAGGGAGTTGAATGCCTGCGTCATCGTTAGACGGCTAGAAGCGGTTTCTTCAGGGCCCATAATCGTAACCAAAGGGTTAGCTGCAACTTGAAGAATCGTAATACCCGATGCAAGAACGAAGAGTGCCGTCAGGAAGACCCAATAGACTTGAACTTTGGCAGCACCGATGAATAGCAAGCAGCCTGCCGCCGCAATCATAAGTCCTATCCCTAGACCACGCTGAAAGCCCACTTTTTTGACGAGATTGCCTGCTGGAACCGAGACTAAAAAGTATGCACCAAAGAAACAAAACTGAATCAACATTGCTTGTGTGTAATTCAATGAAAAGACAGATTTCAAGTGTGGGATGAGAATGTCATTCAGTGAGGTGATAAAGCCCCACATAAAGAATAGTGATGTAAGTGCGATCAAGGCAAAGCGTTGTCCTGATGTGCTTTGGCCTGACTGATCTTGGCCTGAAAATGAGGTATGACTGCCCATAAAACCAACCTTTAAACGTTTATAGAGTGGGATTTTTAGTGGGCGTGGATAATAACTGAGGTTGTTTTAAATGAGAGGTAAAAATTAGCGATCGTGTAGTTAAATCCATTAAACGTGCTAAATAATTTGATTTATGTAACGCACCCTTGCGGTGCGTTACAAGTTCTAAAATACTCTAAAGATATATTTTGATGATCCTCTAGGTAACATTTGTCGGCAAAACTTTATTTGTCTTCCCGAATCTCATTGCGCCGTGACATTGATATGTCTTCTGCTGACACTTTGAAACGTTCGAGCTGGTTTGTAATTTTATGCCCTAGCTTCATTACGTCGTTGCCCACTTGTCCTGAGCGTAAACTCTGATCACGGACCTCCTCGAAGCTAGAATTCATTTGTGTATAGCTATCGGTTACTTGCACAAAATTACTCTGCTGAGTATCTATTGATTGGCTGATTTCTCTCACTTTCATAGTGATAGTGTGCATTGCTTCATTAACGCTATCCAGCGATTGAACACTTTCCTGAACTTGGTTGACCGACCGTTCTGCGCTTTGGCCGCTGCTATTCATGAGGTCTGACACACTAGAGGTGCTGTTTTGGATAGCGGAAACCATGGCTGCGACTTCATTGGTGGATTCGCTGGTTTTAGAGGCTAACGTACGAACCTCATCGGCAACGACAGCAAATCCGCGTCCGGCTTCACCTGCACGAGCGGCCTCAATGGCTGCATTTAACGCCAATAGGTTTGTTTGCTCAGCAATGCCATTGATAACATCGATGACTCCAGTGATCTTTTGTGTGTCTTCTTTTAGGGTCTCAAGGGCTCTCATCGCTGCAGTGATGTCATTTGACATAGTTCCTATTGTATCCGCTACACTACTGATTTCACGGCTACTTGAATTCACCTTAATCTCACCGGATTTGGTGGCAGCGTCTACTTCTTTAAGCTCAATAGATACTGCTTCTGATGCTTCATTAGTGCGAGTTAAGAGAGAGTTTAAGTGCTCCGCTTGTGCCTGCTGGTTCTCATTCGCGCTATTGAGCTTGTTGATTACAGATGCTGTGTCCTCTGAAATAGGGATCAATCTAGCGACGGATTTAAGCGCGTTAGAAAGTGTGCTATCAATTTGGGCAATAAAATTATTGATTCCTGAACTGAGTTCTGAAAGCTCGTCTTTGCCGTTAATCGGTAAGCGTTGTGTTAAGTCTCCTTCTCCGCTGGAGAGCTCGTTTACCATATTAATCATGTGCTTAATAGGGCGAGTCAAATACATCGCAACGAGGTAACCAAGTATAGCCCCTACGATTAAGGCTGTGATCGCTGCAATCCATATATTTCTTTGTATGGTATTGGATAACGCTGTGATCGGAGCTAAAGCTTCCTCTTCATGGATTTCTGTAATTAACCCCCACTTCAGCCCTTGTATGAACAATGGCTGGTAAGAAGCTAGAACTTGCTGTCCGAGGTAGTTCATTTCAATAGTATTGCCTGATCTACCGTTCAGAGCTTCTTCGACTGATTGGTGGGTAATATTTAGTAGCCCAATAGTCGTATCGCGTACATCAATTTCTTTTATTTGGCTTGAGTTTACTCCAACTTGGCTGAGTTCAGATAAATACTCTTCCTTACCTTCATACATCTGTCGAACATTACTGCGTAGTTTTTGGTCTGCTCCAATTAAATAGCTCTGGCCTGTCTGGCCTAGCCCATTGTGCTCCCAAGATTTTTCATGGTTGATAACGTCATTGATGCGATCCACAGGCATTTGGAAAATCAGCACAGCAATGAGTGAGTTGCCATCGTAAATTGGCGTGGAGATAAAAGATGCTGGCGCATTATATGAAGGACCGTAAGGAGCAAAATCTGTTAGGTAAGTTTTTCCACGTTCAGCACCATTTAAAGCACTCTTAAATGCTTGTCCAATGCCTGTATTGCTATAAGGCCCTGTTAGAAGGGATGTAGCAAAATCCAATTCCTTAAAAACACTATAAATAATATGCCCAGTTTTTGCTTCAGCAATAAATACGTCATAATAACCAAATGTTTGTTGAAAGTTTCGCATCATCGGATGATAGCGATTATGAACAGCATCGTATGTGGACCCATTGTTAGCGCTGATCATCGAGTCTTTCTCGCCCAAGGGGGCTTTGTTGTCCGAAATATATACTGATTGCAATAAGACTGCTTCAGGGCTTAAAGCGTTTAAGATCGAGCTGGGATTCGAAGATTGCCCTTGATTGAGGCTTTTATACTGTTGCTCAAAGTCATTATCGTAGTAGCTCGCTAAGCTTTTCTTACTATTGCTTAGCTCTGAACTATGCTCGTTCGCATAGCTAAAAAATGCTTGGTTAAATTCTTTACTAGCTTCAATGACCGAAACATTGGCAGCGTAACTGGTTGCTTGGTCTTGGATAAAATCAAAATATGTCGTAATGGACTCTGCTGTCAGATCTGTAATTGCTGTCATACGAGACTGTGCACTTTCTCGAAGAGAGTCTGAGCCTGCCTTTAAAGCATTCTCGCTTAAGATAAACCCCACTATTAAGGTCGGAATAAATGCTAGACAAGTTCCAAGCAGAACTAAGCGAGTTTTTATAGTCAGATTCATTTTACTTCCTTACAAAAAAAATTAAGAATCCAAGTGCATAGACTAAAGACAGAATGTTTCAAGTTACCTTTATAGCGCGAAATTAGGTTGTAAAATTATGTTAATCTTTGTATCAAACCTGATACTTAAATACTTTGTAGAACGTCCGATTCATGCGCATTATTCAAAGATCTATTGATCGTCATCTTGAAAACCTGTTTCCAAAGACATTTCCGAGAACTCTTGCATGCATTTATCAAGCCAGAGGTGTGATAGGGCCAGAGGAGTTAGAGTATAAGCTCGCCAGTTTGGCGCACCCTAAGCAATTTTTTGATATCAACAATGCTGCGACCATATTGGCTGACGCAATAGAACAAGAGAAGCGTATTGTTATTGTCGGTGATTTCGATGCTGATGGTGCCACCTCTACCACTCTGGGTATTCTTGCATTGACTGCAATGGGTGCGGTGGAGCCACAGTACATCGTTCCGAACCGCTTTGAATATGGCTATGGCTTAACGCCTGAAATCGTCACACTCGTGCAAGAGCAAGAAGCGGATGTGTTGGTCACAGTAGACAATGGTATTGCCAGCATCGATGGCGTGGCCGCGGCAAAAGCAGCAGGCATGCAAGTGATTGTGACAGACCATCACTTGCCAGGGGATGTACTGCCCAATGCAGATGCCATTGTGAATCCCAACCATCCTGACTGCCAATTTCCGAGTAAATCGTTAGCAGGCGTTGGTGTGATTTTCTATGTTATGTCTGCTTTAAGAGCTCAGCTTACGCAACGAGGTTGGTTTGAAAGAGCGCACATCCCCCGTCCAAATATGTCCGAATACCTTGATATCGTGGCGCTTGGGACAGTAGCCGATGTGGTACCGTTGGACGCGAACAATCGTATTCTGGTTCAACAGGGACTAGCACGTATTCAAGCAGGTAAAGCTCGTCCAGGCATCCTTGCCTTGTTAGAGCTTGGCGGGCGAGAAGCAAGTCGAGTTAAGGCGACCGATTTAGGCTTTGTCGTGGGGCCACGCTTGAATGCGGCAGGGCGTTTAGATGATATGTCGATCGGCATTGAGTGCCTACTGAGCGAGCAAGCATTTTTAGCACGCTCTTATGCGGAACAGTTAGATCAGCTGAACCGAGAGCGTAAAGCCATTGAGTCGGATATGAAGCAACAAGCCGAGCAATCCTTAGCCTCTATCGAGGAAGTATCGGATTTGCCCTATGGCATGTGCTTTTATCAAGAAGATTGGCATCAAGGGGTTATTGGTATCCTTGCTTCACGGATGAAGGAGAAGTGTCATCGGCCAGTTATTGCCTTTGCAAAAGCGGATGAGGAGACGCTAAAGGGGTCTGCTAGATCGATTCCTGGCGTGCACATTCGTGATGCATTAGACCTGCTGGCCAAGCGTCATCCTGCACTATTATCGAAATTTGGTGGTCATGCAATGGCGGCAGGCATGTCGATTAAAGCCGAGCATTATGAAGCTTTTTCTAAGGCCTTTGATCAGATTATCGAAGAGTGGGTAACGCCAGAGCAGCTTGAGGCTACCGTCTATACCGATGGTGAGCTTGCCCCAGAAGATTTCAGCTTAGAGTTTGCAGAGCAACTTCGCGTGGCGGGGCCATGGGGGCAAGCTTTTCCTGAGCCATGTTTTGATGGAACGTTTGAGGTATTACAGCAAAGAATTGTAGGCGAGAAGCATCTAAAATTGACTTTACGTGAACCTAACAGCGGCATGTTAATTGATGGCATTCATTTCTTTTGTGATTTGTCAGTCTGGCCTAATCAGGCGCAATTGGCGCGATTGGTGTACAAATTAGATATCAATGAGTTCAGGGGGCAGCGCAATTTACAATTAATGGTGGATCATATCTTACCAATGAGCAACGAATGACGAATATTTCCTGAGGTATTTACGTCGATAGGGGCGGCAGGACGAGGATTATAGGATATAATCTGCGTCCCCCATTTAAACCACAGACTTTTTTTATTTTGCAGGAGTTCATTCATGGCTGCACTGGTTCTTGACGGCAAACAATGCGCGAAAGAAACCGAAGAGCGTTTGGCAAAGCAAGTTGCTGAACTAAAAGAGCGTACCGGCGGTACCCCAATTCTAGCGACGATCCTAGTAGGCGCGGATCCAGCTTCAGCGACGTACGTTAAAATGAAAGGCAATGCTTGCCGTCGCGTTGGAATGGACTCACTTGCGATTGAGCTTCCTGAGACAACTACCACAGAAGAGTTGCTAGCGAAGATCGAAGAGCTGAATGCGAATTCTGATGTTCACGGTATTCTGTTACAACATCCGGTGCCTGCTCAGATTGATGAGCGTGCATGCTTTGATGCCATTGCTGCGCACAAAGACGTAGATGGTGTTACATGCCTTGGCTTTGGTCGTATGGCGATGCAAGAGCCAGCATATGGCGCTGCGACGCCAGCCGGTATCATGCGTTTACTTGATGCGTACAACATTGACCTTGCTGGTAAGCATGTAGTCGTTGTCGGCCGTAGCCCAATTTTGGGTAAACCAATGGCAATGATGATGCTGAATGCCAACGCGACCGTCACGATCTGTCACTCTCGTACTCAAAACCTACCTGAGTTTGTAAAACAAGCCGATGTGATTGTTGGCGCAGTGGGTAAGCCAGAGCTTATTAAAGCAGAGTGGATCAAAGACGGTGCTGTTGTTGTCGATGCTGGCTACCATCCAGGTGGTGTTGGTGACATTGAGCTTGCGCCTCTTTATGACCGTGCAGCGGCGATCACACCTGTGCCAGGTGGTGTAGGTCCAATGACGATTAACACCCTGATCCTGCAAACACTTGAGTCTGGCCTGAAACAAATAGGCTAAACTTGTGCCTAAGTAAGTATGACTTATATTAGGTAGATCCATTCAGAGCCGTACCCTAGGGTACGGCTTTATTATTTATTCGAAAAATAAGGTTTTACTATGTCCACAGACATGCTTTTAGATGCATTGGATTTCGATCTTATTGCCGATGTATTCGTAACCGAGTCGATTTCAGCGTCCCCTGCAGAGCTACATGGTCAGCTTTGTGGTTACCTTGCGTCAGGCGTAGGTTTGCCATTAGAAGACTGGCTGACGATGGTTGCAGAGTTCTGCGATATCGAAGGTTGGAAAGAAGAAGCGAGTCGCGCAGCCATTGTTGAGCTGTACCAGTCGACCATCGCGCTGTATCAAAATGGCGAATATGCGTTGGTGCCTTGTATGAGCGATGATGATGCGCCATTAAGTGAACGCGGTACTACTTTATCGCAATGGGCTCATGGATTTTTAGCTGGCTACGGTCTATCCGGTCACAAGCCAAATTTATCCGATGACGCAAAACAGGTGTTACAAGACTTTGCCAACATTTCTGCCATGCAAGCAGACATGCAAGATTTGGAAGAGAATAATGACAATGAGACAGATTTAACCGAATTGGTTGAGTACGTGCGTCTTTCGGCCATGATGTTGTATTCTGAGCACCATTCCATTTCAAATGATAACGATGCCGGTCAAGCACCACTGTTCCACTAATCCTTTAGTGTGACGTAAAAGGAGTAAGCAATGAATTTATCGAAAGCCATTTATCGTGAACGCAGACAGCGTTTGATGAGTCAACTTGGCTCGGAAAATACCGTAGCGATCATACGCTCAGGTGAACTGGTGACACGTAATAACGATTGCGATTATGAGTTTCGACCACATTCTAGCTTCTTTTATTTAACCGGTTATCAAGAACCCAGTGCTGTGCTGTTTATTTTGCCTTCTGGTGTGAGTCACATGGCTGTGCTACCGAAAGATCCAGAGCGTGAACAGTGGGATGGTTTTCGCCATGGCATTACAGGGGCGATGCAGACATTTGGACTGGACCAAGCGGTTGAACTGGATGAGCTGGATGAGCTTGCCTTGGAATTGTTAGATGGTGCTGATCACATCGCACTATTGATCGATGACGAGCCATTGCGTGATCAAGCATTGAATTGGCGCGATCAGCTGGCGGCTCGAGCGCGTCAGGGTGCCGTAGCCCCAAAAGGTCTCATCGATATAAGTGATGCTGTGCACGAAATGCGCTTGATCAAAGATCTTGGTGAGATCGAAATCATGGAGCGTGCCGCGCAGATCAGTGTTGAAGCTCATACCCAAGCCATGAAATCGGTCCATCCAGGGATGATGGAATATCAATTGGAAGCAGAGCTGAATTATGTGTTCATGAAACAAGGTGCGCGAGTGCCAGCCTACAACAACATCGTTGCATCGGGTAAAAATGCCTGCGTTTTGCATTACATCAAAAATGACGAAAAGATCGAAGACGGTGATTTGATCTTGATTGATGCGGGCGGTGAATTAGGTTGCTATGCGTCGGATATTACGCGAACGTTCCCTGCCAACGGTAAATTCAGTGAGCCACAAGCTCAGCTTTATCAAGTGGTATTGGATGCTTACTACGCAGGTCTTGAGCAAATGGTAGTTGGGGCGCCTTATGACGCGTTCCACAATGCCGCAGTGAAAGTGCTGACTGAAGGTCTTGTGGCGCTTGGACTGTTAAATGGCTCAGTCGATGAACTGATTGAGAGCAAGGCGTATCGCGACTTTTACATGCACAATACTGGCCATTGGTTAGGGCTAGATGTTCATGACTGTGGTCGTTATAAGCTAAATGGTGAAGCACGACCTCTTGAGGCTGGCATGGTTGTGACGCTGGAACCTGGCTTGTATGTGAATCCAGATAATGAAAATGTGGATGCGAAATGGCGCGGCATCGGTATTCGTATAGAGGATGACATTCTCATCCAAGAAAACGGCCCATTCGTATTGACCCACGGACTGCCGAAAGAAATTCATGAGATTGAAGCCTTAATGGCTGCGAAGTAACTTATATTTGGGGATTGGATCTGAATGGCCAGAGAATACGATGTAATCATTGTGGGCGCCGGTATGGTCGGCGCATTGACCGCTGTCTTGACGGCTCAAAAAGGGCTAACTGTTGCGTTAATCGACAAACACTCTGGCCGCTACCCCTTGTCCACACCACCTGCTTATGATGCTCGTGTCAGCGCGATTTCAGCTTTATCACAAACGCTTTTAGAGCAAGCAGGGGCTTGGCAACGCATTGCTAAAGAGCGTCTAGCTCCCTATCAGCGTATGGCGGTTTGGGACGGTCTTGGGGATGGTTATGTGGATTTCGACATGCGTTATCAACAGGCTGCCTCATTGGGCCAGCTTGTGGAAAACGCTGCCTTATGTGATGCCCTAATGAAGAGTGTCCATGATACCCGTGGCATTGACCTGTACTTTGACGATGCTGTTGCTTCACATCAGGAACAGGAAAGTGGTGTTGAGGTGGTGTTGGCCTCTGATCGATCGCTTCGAGGAGCGGTACTCATTGCAGCTGACGGAGCGAACTCAAGTCTACGTCAGCAAAATAATGTGGATACCGTTGAATGGGATTATGGCCATCATGCAATCGTTACTACTGTAGAGATCGATGCCGCCCATGAGAACACTGCTTGGCAAGCATTTGGTGAGGAAGGAATTTTGGCATTTTTGCCGATGCCGAGTGTGGCTGACAAGCATTATGTTTCCATTGTCTGGTCAGTGTCTCCAGCCGATGCTGAGCAATTGATGGCGCTTGAAGAAGACGCTTTTTGTCGTCGTCTTACTTACGCTATCAATCGACGCTTTACCGCTTTATCACTCACCGTACCACGTATGGCCATTCCTTTGCGTCAGCGCCATGCAAAACACTATGTCCAACAAGGTTTTGTCTTGATTGGTGATGCAGCCCATACAATTCACCCGTTAGCAGGTCAGGGGGCGAACCTTGGCTTTGCCGATGTTAGTGCATTGGTGCCAATCTTAGTAAAAGCCCATCAGCGTGGCGAAATGCTAGGTGGTCTAAAAATTCTGCGCCGCTACCAGAGAGCACGTATGCTGGATAACATCGCGATGTCCGCTTCTATGGAGGCGTTTAAGCGGGTTTTCACCACGCAACAGCCTGCTGTAGTTCAGCTGCGCAACTTGGGTTTAAAGTTGTGTCATAAATCTCCTTTAATTAAGCAAAAGCTTGTTGCCCATGCCGCGGGTTTGAATTAGTAGATTTACAGATCAACATAATATTCTTAAAAAAACCGTATCGTTTGATGCGGTTTTTTTACGAGTGTCTATAGTTAATGAGTATTCATTGACGAGGATGCACTATGAAACCAGCCGACTTATTAAATCAAGCAGATCAATTACCTAATGTTCCTGAAGTTGTTCGAGAGCTGATCATGGCTTTGGATAATCCTAACGCTAAGTACAGTGAAATCGCTGCTAAAGTCGCCAAAGACCAAACTCTCTCTCTTAAGGTCTTAAGAATTGTCAACTCCGCCTACTTTGGACTTTCTCGAAAAGTAGCTTCGATTGATGAAGCGGTCGTGATGCTCGGTATGGAGCGACTTAAAACGCTTGTTATTGCGTCGGGTTTTGCTGGTAGCGTCAAACAAGTAGAAGGGTTAGACCTTAAACAATTTTGGTCCGAGACTTTTCGGACTGCTGAAATGGCTAAATGGTTGGCTAAACATTCTCCTTTAGTTGACGCAGATACTGCCTTTGCGACAGGGGTTGTGCATAACATTGGTCGGTTGCTGTTACATTTAGCAGAACCAAATCGAGCGAAAGCCGTTCAACAATTGATTCAAGAAAGCAAATCTAGCCGAAGTGCTGCAGAACTTGAACGGTTTGGCTTTACCTCTCAAGATGCTGGTCGTGAGTTACTGATGAAATGGCATTTCCCACAAGAAGTTTGTGATGCACTGGTTCAGTATCGTAAACCAATGAATGATCATTCTAGTCACCTTGCTCAAGTATTGCATCTGGCTGCGTAGTGAATTTTTTAACGTCCTATAAAAGAGAGCTGAGGCTCTCTTTTATACAGTTGTTGAATCCTTTTAAAGAGATAAACTTCTGTTAATGCAAATCAGTACTCGATTGAAAAGCTATGTAAACAAAAACAGTTTTCATTTATAGTATCTCTCTAAGGTAAGCTGTTTCTAGCTTTAAGATTAAGCTTGGTTTTTTAAGGTTGTCACGATGAATGCATTAGCGGATTTCTCGCGCGCGTCAAAGCGCTCATGGCTCAAAGAAAGTGTTACCCTCATGGCTTTAGCGGGCGCGACAATCGCTTCGTCTGTGTCCTATGCAGCAGGCGAAGTAAATGTTTACTCTGCACGAAAAGAAGCGTTGATCGCCCCCGCCCTTGATGCTTTCTCAAAAGCACACGATGTGACGGTTAACTTGGTGACAGGTGATGCGGATGCGTTGTTACGACGTCTTCAAGTGGAGGGTGATGCCAGTCCTGCCGATGTATTTATTACCGTCGATGCCGGGCGTTTATACCGCGCGAAAGACGCAGGTGTGCTGCAATCATTTGAAACGGACGTATTGAACCAAGTGGTTCCGGATAACTTACATGATCGCGATGGTTACTGGTATGGACTGTCTCAACGAGCACGTGTCATTTTTTACAATCCGAAAAAAGTGGATGCTGCAGAGCTTTCTACCTACGAAGCGTTAGCTGATCCAAAATGGAAAGGTCGTATCTGTACTCGATCTTCCTCAAATATCTATAACCAGTCTTTGGTCGCTTCTATGATTGAGGCCGATGGCGCTGAAGCAACGCAAGAATGGTTAAATGGTTTTGTTGGCAACTTAGCTCGCCCTCCGTTTGGTGGTGATACCGATTTGCTAAAAGCTGTTGCTGCTGGCGTTTGTGATATTACGTTAGCAAATACTTACTATTACGGTCGATTAGGGCAAAGTGACAATGCCAAAGATCGTGAAGTATATAACACGGTGGCTTTGTTTTGGCCTAACCAAGCAGAAGGGGAACGCGGCGCTCATGTGAATGTCAGTGGTATTGGTTTAACCGCTTCTGCGACGAATATTGATAATGCTAAGCTTTTAGTTGAATACTTAACCAATCATGAAAGCCAGGTTTGGTATGCAGATGTTAATAACGAATACCCTGTAGTTGAGGGCGTTGCGCCACCAAAAAGCTTGCAACCCTTTGGCGAGTTCAAGGCCGACTCCATGTCATTGAGTGTATTGGGTGATAACAACCGTCAAGCCGTCGAGATGATGGACGCTGCTGGCTGGAAATAATTACATAATAAAAGGGTACATCTGTCCATGTCGACTCTGACCCATGTACACCCTATTTCGCAAAAGCGAAGTAGGGTGTCTTTGTTAAAAATCTCTGCCATTTTTATAGCATTAGTGTTAGCAGTGCCTGTGTTCGTCATCGCTATTAATATCTTTCTAGGTGGTAGTGGTGTTTGGCAGCACTTATACAACACCCTGTTGTTTGA
This sequence comes from Marinomonas ostreistagni, assembly GCF_016461785.1. Lineage (GTDB taxonomy): Bacteria > Pseudomonadota > Gammaproteobacteria > Pseudomonadales > Marinomonadaceae > Marinomonas > Marinomonas ostreistagni_A. Next base: position 34,943 of record NZ_JAEMUH010000018.1, read on the forward strand.
CTATGTGTCCAATTCATTGTTGCTCATGCTAGGTGTGACTTTTGGTACATTAGTAATGGGGGTTCCTGCAGCCTGGCTGACCAGTGTTTGTGAGTTTCGTGGTCGAAGCTTGTTCTCTTGGGCATTGCTCTTGCCACTGGCAATGCCAGCCTACATTATTGCCTACACCTATACGGGCTTATTTGACTTTGCTGGTCCAATTCAGACGTTTATTCGCGATACCACAGGGCTTGGTTATGGAGAATATTGGTTTTTTGAAATGCGCTCGCTTGGCGGTGCGATCACTATGCTGTCGCTGGTGTTATACCCCTACGTGTATTTAATGAGTCGAGCTGCATTTCTAGAACAATCAGCTAACACCCTAGAAGTCTGTCGCACTTTGGGCTATTCAGCACCTCAAGCTTTTGTTCGCTTGGCATTACCAATGGCTCGTCCAGCGATTGTAGCTGGTGTGACATTAGCCATGATGGAGACGTTAGCGGATTACGGTACGGTACAGTATTTTGGTGTGACTACTTTCACCACGGGTATTATGCGTACCTTCTATGGATTTGGTGACCTAGCCGCCGCGTCGCAGCTGGCAGGCATTTTACTTTTGTTTGTTGCGGTTTTAATTTTTACAGAGCGCTATTCTCGAAGAAAAATTTCTTATCATGCTTCTGGTTTGAGAAAAGCAAGTCAGCGCAAGGTTGAGTTGCGTGGAGGTTATGGCCTAGCAGCCTGGTTTGCGTGTGCTCTCCCTGTGATTGCTGGGTTTATGATACCCGCTGGCGTGTTGTTGTATTGGGCTGTATTTGAAGCAGAAACCGTTGGCTGGGACTTCATTCAATTATCTTGGAACTCTTTGTACCTTGCTGCTTTGGCGGCGTTAATCGCTGTATCATTGGCGCTGGTGCTCGCATACGCTGGTCGTTTGCACCCTACCAAGGGAGTACAAACCGCTATTGTGACATCTGGGATGGGTTATGCCTTGCCGGGCACTATCATAGCGATTGGCGTCATTGTGCCTTTGGCGTGGATTGATCACCGTATTATTGATTGGTTCAAATATGCCTTTGATCAAAAGGTGGGTTTGTTCTTTTCAGGTACTATTATTGCCTTGTTGTTAGCCTACACTGTGCGCTTTATGGCCGTATCACTCGGTTCTGTGCAAAGTGGTTTGGGGAAAGTAAAACCAAGTATGGATATGGCAGGGCGTTCTTTAGGGTGCTCTCCTGCTCAAGTATTACGCCGAATTCATGTGCCGTTACTACAAAGTTCAGTGTTGACCGCGCTATTAATTGTTTTTGTGGATGTCCTTAAAGAGCTTCCGGCGACACTTATATTACGTCCATTTAATTTTAATACGCTGGCAGTACGTGCTTTTGAACTCGCTTCAGATGAAAGATTAGTGGATGCAGCACCTGCTTCTCTGATGATTGTTGTGGTTGGGCTACTTCCTGTTATTTTATTAAGCCGCTCAATTTCATCCAGTGCGCATTAGGTTATTGGAGAACGACATGACAGCCATGCCACCAAATAAAATGTTGAAAGAACTGAAACTCAATCATATTGCCGTTGGTTACCAAGGTATACCGATTGTTCAGGATGCGAATTTTAGAATCGTACAAGGCGAAATTGGATGCCTACTAGGTCCCAGTGGATGTGGAAAATCAACATTACTTCGTGCCATTGCGGGTTTTGAGCCTTTAATGTCTGGGAACATCTCGTTAGATAATCATGTTCTGTCTTCACCGGAAGAAATGATTAGTCCAGAAAGACGCAGCATCGGCATGGTATTTCAAGATATTGCTTTGTTCCCCCATTTGTCTATCGGTGAAAATATCGCCTTTGGCTTAAAAAATTGGTCTAAGCATGAGGCTAATGCCCGCATTGACTATTTACTGGAGCTTGTTGGTTTAGCTGGGTTTAAAGACCGTTATCCGCATTCTCTTTCTGGTGGGCAGCAACAGCGCGTTGCGTTAGCAAGAGCGATAGCACCTAAACCAAAATTACTTTTAATGGATGAGCCATTCTCTGGACTGGATGCTAAATTGAGAGAAGAGCTTGTGCCTGATATTCGAGCAATTTTGTTGCACGAAAAAGTGAGTGCGATTTTAGTCACCCATGATCAGGCCGAGGCATTTGCTATGGCTGATAAAGTTGCCATTATGGAAGCGGGTAAGATTCTACAGGTTGGAACGCCTTATGAAATCTATCACGAGCCTGTTTCTCGCTTCGTTGCCATGTTTATTGGGCAAGGGGATTTCCTACCTGCAGTTGTCTGTGGTGAGAACTGCGTACATTCTGATCTTGGCGAAATTCAGGGGGATATGGACCACGGCTTTGAATCCGGTGCTAAGGTAGACTTGTTGGTTCGACCTGATGACATACTGCATGACGATGACAGTGAATTTAAAGGACTCATTGTTAGTAAATGGTTTCGCGGTTCTTACTTTTTGTATCGAGTAAAATTACCTTCAGGAAAGGTGATCTACTGTTTTGCGTCATCTCATCATAATCACTCTATTGGGCAAGAAATAGGACTGACAGTTAATTTAGACCATCTTGTTATGTTCCCAACAGAAGTCAAAGCTTAGGTAGAGGTTATAGAATTAAAAAAGAGCGCCGTGGCGCTCTTTTTTAATAAGTAAGAAAGTTCGCTTACATGTTACCTATACCTTGTTCGCGACAGGTGTCGATAATTCCTTCAAAGTCGTATTCAGTCAGTTCAAGATGCTCTAGGGCATGGTGGCCGATCAATTGCCATTCGTAATCCTCAGGAGCTTTACCGAGAAGTTTATAAGTAGCACTGATGTGTTCAGCCATTTTTAAAATAGACATAAATGTTAGATATTTGCTGTCACCAGCGATGCGTTCATTAAACAGCTTTTGCGCTCGGTGATGGTGAGCGATGACATAACAGCATGCTTTGGGTAAAGCCCATGATTTTGCCAAGTAGTAGCCTACAACTGAATGGTTGGTTCGAAAGGCTTTGTTTTCCATGTCAGTCAGTTCGAAATCGTAAGTTTGGTAACCTTGCTCTAGAACAGATTTATAACCATCAAAGCGACTCATCATGAGTGGGACGCCTGCATTATGGAATAGACCTAATGCATAGCACTCGTCTTGATATTTAAAGCCTATTTGATTGGCAATGCTAGAACACACGGAGGCAACATCCATGGCGTTGTCCCAGAAGTTGTGTAGCTCTTCAATGGCACCGTCAGAGAGCTCACTTTTCACGGCTAAACCGTTCACGATATTGGAGATGGAATTAATGCCCAGCATCATCACGGCTTGTTGAATAGAAGAAATTTTTCTTGGTAAGCCATAGTAGGCCGAGTTAACAAATTTAAGTACCGCTGCTGACAAGCCGACGTCTTGAGAAATGATTTGAGCAATTCGGCCCATATCAGGCTCTGGCATTGCTTGCTCCATGTGTAGGTCTACCATGACCTGGGGCTGTGGTGGGATAGATATGCCCTGTAGAACTCGTTTGAGTTGTTCGTCATTTAGACCCGTAGACATCAAAACCTCTGTGCAAATTTTGGCGGTTGAAAATGTGTCGAATTACATCACTAACGTAGCAATCAGAAACTGAACATTTATAATAGCGTTTTTTACGTAACTTTGGTGAGTACTTTGAGTGTAATTCGGTTAAAAGGGCAAGCAGATAGAAGACTTCGTGCCGGCCATCAGTGGATTTATAGCAATGAAGTGAATACAGATGCGACGCCTTTAAAGCAATTCAATGCGGGAGATCAAGTAATTGTCGAAACGGCTCATGGAAAGCCATTAGGCGTTGCCATGATCAACCCTAATACGCTGATCTGTGGTCGCTTAATTAGCCGAAGTACTGATACAGTTTTAAATAAATCCACTATTGTTCACCGCTTAAAGATCGCATTGTCTTTGCGTGACAGTGTTTACCCTGAGCCTTACTACCGTTTGGTGTTTGGTGATTCTGACGGGCTATCTGGATTAGTAGTAGACCGTTTTGCCGATATCTTAGTCGTGCAAATTTCTACTGCGGGCATCGAGCGTGTTAAGCATGAAGTGATCGAAGCGCTACAGGAAGTCGTTAAGCCAAGTGCGATCTTGATGAAAAATGATGGCAAGATGCGTAACGTAGAAGGCTTAGATACTTATGTTGAAGAAGTTTTCGGGCATGTGCCGGAAGTGGTTTACCTAAAAGAAAACGATGTCTTGTTCCAAGCACCGGTTTGGGATGGTCAGAAAACGGGTTGGTTCTACGATCACCGTGAAAACCGCAAAACCATGCAGACCTTTTGTTCAGGTAAGAAAGTACTAGACGTATTTTCTTATGTAGGCGGTTGGGGCGTGCAAGCGGCAGCGGCTGGTGCGACAGAAGTAACATTCATTGATGCCTCTGAAGCCGCACTCGATCATGTGGATGCAAACCTGGCGTTGAACCAGTATGAAGGTGAGTCCAATCTTATGCAGGGTGACGCCTTTGAAGCGATGAACGCTCTGATTGAAGAGAAACAGCGCTTTGATGTTGTGGTTATGGACCCGCCAGCGTTTATTGCTCGTCGTAAAGACATTAAAGCCGGAGAAGGTGCCTACCACCGTGCTAACCAGCTAGCCATGCGTCTGGTGGCGAAAGGCGGTATTTTGGTGTCGGGTTCTTGCTCAATGCACCTTGAGACGGGCCGTTTACACGATATCGTGCGTAGTAATAGTCGTCAGCTAGAACGCTTCTCGCAATTGATTTACCGCGGTACGCAAGCGCCGGATCATCCGGTTCACCCAGCGATTCCAGAAACAGAATACTTAAAAGCACTGTTTTATCGAGTGCATAATAATATGGGCCTGTAAGATCCTAAAAAAACGCAGCTACGGCTGCGTTTTTTTATTGCTCGTCGTTTTTTAATTGCGTACGAATACGGCTTAAAGCAATGGGAGTAATACCAATATAAGAGGCTATCTGCTGCTTTGGGAGCGTTTCCATTAGCTCGGAAAAATCACGACAAAAGTCCAAATAACGTTGTGTTGCGGAATGTTTTACCATTGCATGTTCTTTTTGCTCTTTGCTAATGAAAATGCTTTCTAAAAAGCGTACGTAAGCTTGAGTGAAAGCCAAATCCTGGCTCATTTGCTGGTAAAACAATTGCCAATGAAAAGATAGCGCCACACTGGTTGTTAAGGCTTCGATGCTAAATAACGCTGGCCGCGCTAGGGTCAGTGCTTGGGTTGAGCCAACCAGTCTAGGCGCCTTAGTTAACGTCTGAGTGTATTCTTTACCACTCTCAGACAGGCTGTAGTAACGTACTAAGCCGCTACCAAGAAAGAACATCCTATCACTGAGCTCACCTTGTTTGAGTAAACACTCGCCTTTATTGAGAACATGTACCTTTGGCTCGATCTTGCACCTCTCCCAATCTATACCTGCTTGGTATTGATCAAAGAAGTGCCTCAGCTGTTGCATTAAAAACTGTTTATCCATTAGACGATTCCATTTGCAGGTTTTTACGGCTATCGATCATAAAAAGAGCGACTAAGACCATACCGGAACCGATAATAAAGCCATAGGACAGAATCTCGGAGGGATGTTGAAGGGCTTGATATACAGCCACCCATATTGGCACGGTATAGCTAAAGGCCAGTAAGCGGGAAGCCCCGCCAAACCTTATAATCACTTGTTGTAAAACAAACGTGAGTAAAGTGGTAAACAAGGTTAAATAAACTATGATCCACCAAAACTTAGGCGCATGCCAAGCGACATTGGATAACTCTCCCCACAGAAGTGTGATTGGAATAAGCCAAGCACAGCCAAAAAACATGATGCGAAAGGCACCGATAAAGGCGCCAACGTCTCCTCCCCAGCGCTGAACGCTAACAACGTGCAAAGCCAGCAATGTACAGGCAATAAAATAAATGCCATCGCCTAGATGCCAATTAAGAGTCCCTTCTCGCGTAAAGACTAGGACACAGATGGCGCCTGCCGAGCCCACAATATAGCCCAGCCAATGTCGCCAAGACGTTCTTTTACCAAAAGCCGACATGAGGATAGCCCCAAGCAGTGGTACTAAGGTATACATCACTGAGGTATTCAATGACGTTGTGGTTTTCAGTGCACTAAATAGTCCAATAAAAAAGCCCACTAATGCACCACTGATCAATAGATATTTCAGGGTTAAAGAGGTAGATCTAAGTACGTTGTTGAGGGAATGTTCCGGCTGTTTGGGTAACCAATAATAAATGGGCGTCATCAGCATCAATGCCATCAGGAAGCGTAACCCTGTCGCCGCAAGTGGTGAAGCATAGGGCGTCACGTAAGCGGAGACTATGAATGACGAAGCCATTAGCCATGCCCAAACTATGGCTGCAAGAATCGATTGCAAACCGCACCTCCTTATATTTTCGAATGATCGATTTTAGGTACAATGAAATGCTCAAATAAATATTCACAGACTGCTTGTTCAACTGTTAGCTGAAAGAGGTTTGTCAGAGCCTCAAACAGAGCTTTTGATGACTCAATGAACTCTATATTAGTGCCTGATGCGGAGCTGTATTTTAGGCGTTGATTGGCGATGGATATGGCGTTGGTAGATGTTTTCTTACTGACGACCAAATTGTTATTAAACACAGCGTTTGGGTGTTTATGAGAGTAAAAGTGCCCCAACTCGCAATCCGCATCACTGTACTGGGCTAAGTCGAAGCGATACAGCAAAAAAGGACCATCTTCATGACATTGCCAAAGCTCATACTCACCGCGATCGTTTTTCTGAATTTGATAGTGTTCAAATCCTGCTTGCTGTGGCAGTGGGTTATCCAAGTTAATGGGGGACGTCGGGCACGCTGCGCCAAAGCCCACATCGATTAAGTAACGTTGTTGGTTTAGCTCTACCAGAGTAATGCGGTGGGTTCTCGGTACGGGCCGTTCGTTGTTATTGATGACTCGAGCCAGCAGCAAACGGACATTGTACCCCCAATGAGACAAGGCTTCATAGGCAAGTTTATTGTGTTCAAAGCAATAGCCACCCGCACCACGAAGTACCACTTTATTAAAGAGCACAGGCAAGTCGAGCGGGATATCTTGGCACAGAACAACGGCCAAATTATTAAACGTGAAGCGCTCGATGTGCTGTATCGTAAAAGCGTTTAAAAAGGCCAAGCTTGGCTCCCTTGGCGCACTAAGCTCAAGGGCTTCTAGGTATTGATTGAAGATCATCTAAACATCACTCCTATGCAAAAAAATGCGCGAAGTCTTCGAGGGGAAGACGAACTTTGGTGGGTGTTGCCATCTCTTCTCGATAGCCAATAGCGCAGATAACACATGCGTTTAGGTGTTTCTCGGATAAACCTAGGATGCGATTAAATGCATCTGGCTCAAATCCCGTCATGGGGCAAGCGTCTATTTTTTGCATTGCTGCTTCGCTCAAAAGAGCGCCTAGAGCAATATACGCCTGTTGTTGTGCCCAAGATTGTCGTTGTTGATAAGTCTGACTCGCAATGGCTGATTTGATATGGTCGGCGTAGCCCTCAATACTTCCAGCAGCTGTATTTGTTTGTTGATAGAAATGTTGGAAGTAGCGGTCGACAATTTGATCATCAATTTGCGTCTCATTCGCTATGATTAATAAGTGGGAACTTTGTCTTATCTGAGGTTGCTGGTAGGCGTGCTCCGCCAATTTTTCTCGGATAACCTTGTCTTCTACTACCCATATTTTGTAAGGCTGTAAGCCATAAGATGAAGCGCAAAGGCGAGCTGCTTCGATGAGGTCAAGGAGTTGGTCTTGAGGTACTTTGCGATCGGAAAAGTGTTTTGGGGAGTAGCGCCATTGTAAAGCTGGAAGAGTGCTCATTATAAAATCCTGTGATGAGTGTGTTGAATCATCACTGTAATGTGCTCTCAAGGATGCGTAATTAACCTAGGTTTATTCATTTGCTTTTAACAATTTTAATAGAGGGAGAGATGAACAAATACTCAGTGTGCAGCATTGCTGAAAATGGGATGAGGGGCTGCGAAATATAGATAGTTTGGAGCAGGGATAACAGCGGGCTTGAAACGTGAGCGAACCGAAGCGCGCTAGCGCCTCGGTATATGTCGTGCCTTACATAGAGTTTCCACGTAAGGAAATATGCGGCCAGCCGCGCTCCTTGGCGATATCGGTCAGTGTTGGGTCAGCATCCACGGCAATAGGGTGGTCGACTAACTCAAGCAGTGGCAAATCATTTCGTGAGTCACTGTAGAAGTAGCTACCTTCCATAGAGTGCCCCGTTTCTTTCAGCCAATCGTTAAGACGTGTCACCTTGCCTTCTTGGAAGCTTGGAATGCCCACTACATTGCCTGTGTACTCATCGTTAATGACTTCTGGCACAGGCGCAATAATGTGATCCATACCCAGTGTTTCAGCAATAGGGCCTGTAACAAATTGGTTAGTTGCCGTGATCAATAGCAGGAAGTGGCCTTGATCCTTATGATGCTTCAATAGCTTGGTGGCTTCCTCTTGCATCATTGGGCGCACTTTTGTGTCCATAAATTCTGCATGAAGCGCATCGCGCTCCGTTTTGCTAAAACGTGTCAGAGGTTTAAGGCTAAACGCAAGGTATTCAAAAATGTCCAGAATGCCCGCTTGGTATTGTTCAAAGAAACGATCGTTTGCTTCTTTGTATTCCTTGACGTCTACAAGGCCTTTCTCGACAAGAAATTGTCCCCAGTTGTAGTCGCTGTCGCCGCTTAGTAGCGTGCCATCTAAGTCAAAAATTGCCAGTGTCACAGCATCACCTATTGATTGTATTGTGTTGCACAGTATAGCGATGGCATTGACAAATAACACCCCGATTAATTGTGTGGAACACCGAATTATGGAACAATGATGAGCATTAGATTTTAGTTATAAGGTGAGAGCTCGTGATTGATGCAGACGGATACAGACCGAATGTTGGCATCATCCTCATGAACGAGCGTGGCCAGCTTCTTTGGGCGAGGCGTGTTGGACAAAACGCGTGGCAATTCCCCCAAGGCGGCATAAAAGCGGATGAAACCCCTGAAGAGGCGTTGTACCGAGAGCTTAAGGAAGAGGTGGGACTAGAACCCCATCAAGTTGAGATTGTTGGTAGAACGCGAGGGTGGTTACGTTACCGTTTACCGAAGCGAATGCTTCGCCATAATAGCAAACCCCTGTGTATTGGACAGAAACAGAAATGGTTTTTGCTATCCATTCGCTGCGCTGACGCGTGCGTGTGTGTTGATGGTACAGATTGCCCTGAATTTGATGGGTGGCGCTGGGTAAGTTATTGGTATCCGTTGGGCCAGGTCGTAGCGTTCAAAAAGGATGTTTATCGCCGTGCACTTAAGGAGTTAGTCCCTAATGCACATCGATGGCTAAAGCGTAGGAACAAGCCTGCATAAGCTTAGTCCTGCTCAAGAAAGTAGAGGATTTATGTTAAGTTTATTGAGACGAATCACTCAAGAGGTTACGGCAGCACAGTCATTGCAGGCTGCGCTGGACATCATCGTACGACGTGTAAGACGTGCGATGCGCTCTGAAGTATGCTCAATCTACTTAGTGGATCCCAACACACAAGATTATATCTTAATGGCGACCCGCGGTTTAAACGCTGATGCTGCGGGCAAGCTCAGCTTGAAATCGGATGAAGGCCTAGTCAGTTTGGTTGGGCGCCGTGCTGAGCCTGTGAACCTAGAGGATGCGCATATTCACCCAGCGTTCCACTATTTAAGTGGTACCGGCGAAGAGCGTTACAAATCCTTCCTAGGTGTACCGATTATTCACCACCGTCAGGTACTTGGCGTATTGGTGGTTCAGCACGAAGAGCGCCGTCGCTTTGATGAAGGTGAAGAAGCCTTTCTAATCACGTTGTCAGCACAGCTGGCGGGTGTAATCGCTCATGCTGAGGCGACAGGGGCGATGATGTCCCTAACGCCTAATACGCCGCCTCCAGGTTCAGACTTTCGCTACAAAGGTATTGCTGGAAGCTCCGGTGTTGCTATCGGCAAAGCGGTGGTTATTTTCCCTCCCGCAGATTTAGATGTGATTCCTGATCGTATTCCTCAGAGTACCGAATCTGAAGTGGAAGACTTTTACCAAGCTTTAGAGGCGGTCCGTAGTGACATTAAAAAAGTCAGTAGTCGTTTAAGTCAGCACATCAGCAATGACGAGAAAGCCTTGTTTGATGTGTACTTGAAAATCCTCGATGACAATTCATTGGCCGCTGAAATTGTTAGAAAAATCGAAGAAGGTAACTGGGCTCCTGGTGCACTTCGTCAAGTGATTAAGCTACATATTTCCTTTTTCGAACAAATGGAAGATCCGTATCTCCGTGAGCGTGCATCAGATATTCGTGATCTAGGTCGTCGTATACTGTCCCACTTACAAGAGAAAACGCCAAGCGTCACAGAAGACCTGACAGAACCTGTTATTTTAGTGAGTGAGGAATTAACAGCCTCGATGCTAGGTGAGTTCCCTTTGGATAAAGTAAAAGGCTTGGTGTCTGTTATGGGGTCCAGCAGTTCTCACGTGGCAATTTTGGCACGTGCAATGGGGATCCCTACTGTCATGGGGGCGGTCGATTTACCGTATAGCAAGCTCGATAAGATCGATATGATCGTCGATGGCTATTCTGGTCAGATTTTTACTTACCCTTCAGAGGCTATCATCGACAGCTATCAGCAGATTGTCGATGAAGAACGCCAATTAGAAAGTGAGTACGAACAGCTTAAAGACCTGCCTTGTGAGACATTAGATGGCCAGCGTATAGGCTTGTATGTAAATACAGGCTTGCTTGCGGATATTAATCGCTCTCTAGATCGTGGTGCAGAAGGTGTCGGGCTTTACCGCACCGAAGTACCGTTTATGATCCGTGATCGTTTTCCAACCGAAGCGGAGCAGGAACAAATATATCGTCAGCAATTAGAAGGCTTTGCTCCAGCCCCAGTAACGATTCGTACGTTAGATGTAGGTGGAGATAAGGCGCTGCCTTACTTCCCCATTAACGAAGAAAACCCATTCCTAGGATGGCGTGGTATTCGTGTCACACTGGACCATCTTGAAATTTTCATGGCGCAGATTCGTGCCATGATTAAAGCTAGTGCTGGCTTACACAACCTTAAAATCATGTTGCCAATGATTTCCAACGTGGCAGAAGTAGAAGAAGCGTTGGCTTTGATACGCCGCGCCTACGCTGAAGTCAAAGAGGAAGGTTATGATGTGGTGATGCCGTTGGTTGGCGTCATGATCGAAGTGCCAAGTGCTGTGTATCAAGCCAAGGAGCTTGCTGGCATGGTCGACTTCATGTCGGTGGGCAGTAACGACTTGACTCAATATTTGCTAGCGGTGGATCGAAATAATTCGCGTGTGGCAAACTTATACCATACCTTCCATCCAGCGGTGCTACGTGCTTTATCTGACATTGTCGAGCGCACCAAAGGAGAAGGGGTGAAGCTCAGCGTATGTGGTGAGATGGCCGGTGATCCGCTTGGTGCCATTTTGATCATGGCGATGGGGTATGACACCCTTTCTATGAGTTCAACAAGCTTACCGAAAGTGAAAGCAGTACTGCGTAAACTGACCATGGAGCAGGCGCAAGATATGCTTCGGCAGGTACTACCGTTAGTGCATTCCGATGCAGTACGTCAGACGATGATGAAACTTGCCAGAGAAGCTGGTGTCGAACGCTTGATTCGCCCGTCGAAGACGGCTGCTCTTCAATAACCTAACCAATAACTAGACTTTTTATGATTGCCTATCCAAATATCGATCCGGTAGCGGTATCGCTCGGTCCTATTGCCATTCATTGGTACGGCCTGATGTATTTAATTGGCTTTGTTTCGGCCTATTACCTAGGCGTCTATCGCGCTAGGCGTTCCAATGGTTTGTGGACGCCAGAGCAAGTCAGTGACATGATTTTCTTTGGCGCGGTGGGGGTCATCCTTGGTGGTCGCATCGGCTATATTCTGTTTTATCAGTTCCCTTCCTTTATTGATAATCCTTTGGTGTTGTTCCGTATCTGGGAAGGTGGGATGTCATTCCACGGTGGGCTATTAGGGGTGATTGCCGCCATGTGGTGGTTTTCTCGTAAAACCCAAAAGCACATCATCGACATATTGGACTTTGGCGCACCCTTTGTTCCGATTGGTCTAGGGCTTGGACGTCTTGGCAACTTTATCGGTGCTGAACTTTGGGGGAAGCCGACCGATGTGTCTTGGGCAATGATCTTCCCTACGGATCCGCTTCAGCTAGCTCGTCACCCGTCTCAGCTCTATCAATTTGCGCTAGAAGGTGTCGCTCTGTTTACGATACTTTGGTTTTTCTCACAGAAATCAAAACCACGTTACTGTGTATCAGGCATGTTCTTATTGTTCTACGGCATTTTCCGAATTCTGGTGGAATTCGTGCGAGAGCCGGACCCGCAACTGGGGTACATCGCGTTTGGTTGGCTAACCCAAGGTCAGATCCTTTCGACTCCGATGGTACTATTAGGTATTGCACTTGTGGTGTTTGGTTTCAAAATGCAACGTTATCCACAAAAGTAAAAGGCTTTACCTGTCTCGAAAACAACAACGCCGTATCATTGATACGGCGTTGTTGTTTCTAGCAGGGCGTAACGGTTAGACCGTAAAAGGGTAAGCGATGGGGTCATGAAACTCATAGCCTTCTAGCTCGAAGTCATCCAATGTTACCCATGTTTCTAAGTCTTCTAGCGATTTGATAGCCGGATTGATTTTAAATGTTGGCACCGCGAGTGGCTCGCGCTTAAGCTGAACATCGCGCATTAGCTCCAGCTGATCTTCATAGATATGCGCATTAACAATCTTATGGTAGGCCTTGCCTGGTTTCTTTCCTGTGATTTGCGCCATGATGGCCAGCAAGAAATACACTTGTACCATATTGAAGTTAAGCCCTAACGGCACGTCACAGCTACGCTGAGTACTGTTCAGGTACAAGGTGTCACCCAGTAGGGAAAAGTGATGACTGTACATGCAAGGGCGTAGACACGCCATATGCAGTGCGCCGGGATGGTAGAAGGTGAATATCTCCCCTCGGTTATCTACACCCTTTGATAAATCGTCCACAATTTGGCGTAATTGATCGATCGTGCCACCATCTGGTTTCGGGAAGTTACGACCAATTGCACCATAGCAAAGACCCATATCGTCTTCGCCTTTGCGGTAAGGGTTATTTAGCCACGCTTGATTTTCATTGGCATTGGCATCCCAAGTTTTGGTGCCCAGTGCTCGGAAGTCTGCTGCGTTATCATAGCCGCGTAAATAGCCCATCATTTCGGCAATTGCAGATTTCCAGTAGCTTTTTCGAGTCGTGACTAATGGGAATTCACCAGCACCGACATCATAGGTTAGGTCAGCGTTAATCACGGTTAGGCAGCGTTTGCCTGTGCGTTCGTTTGCTACCCATTCGCCTTCATCAATAATGCGACGACAAAGATCTAAATATTGTTTCATGCAATTGAGTCCATGGTCGGTATAATATTGGCGCAGAGTATATCAAATTGCCTTCAGAGTTCGGAGAGAAAATGCTATCCCTAATCGTTGCCATGTCGACTAACCGTGTAATCGGTATTAACAATTCCCTACCTTGGCATCTGCCGAATGATCTTAAATACTTCAAGCAAGCGACCATGGGCAAGCCTATTGTGATGGGGCGCAACACCTTTGAATCAATTGGCAAGCCGCTTCCAGGTCGCCGTAATATTGTCATTAGCCGTAATCCAGATTACCAGCCAGAAGGTGTGGATGTTGTCGGTTCTTTGGAGGCAGCTATTCAATTGGGTGAAGACATTTGTCTTGTGGATGGTCAAGAAGAAGTGATGATTATCGGTGGCGCGCAAATCTATTCACTGGCCCTTGAACGCGCAGACCGCCTTTACATCACCCACGTGGATGCAGAGATTGAAGGCGATGCATTCTTCCCAGAAGTAAACTGGGAAAACTATGAAAAGATTGGCGAAGAAGCATTTGCAGCGCAAGGGCCTAATCCTTACGACTACCGCTTTAGTATTTACCAAAAAGGCTAAGCTATGTGGTTGCAAAAAGAGATCAAGCTGTCACCGCGTAAGCGTGGCTTTCATCTGGTCACGGACGAGATCTTACGTCAGCTACCGGAGCTTCGAAAGCTCGATATAGGCTTGCTGAATGTCTTTATCAAGCATTCTTCTGCGTCATTGACCATCAATGAAAACGCCGATCCTACGGTACGTGTTGACTTTGAAAGCTACTTTAATCATGCGGTGCCGGAGAACGAACCTTACTACCAGCATGTTTACGAAGGTAGCGACGACATGCCCGCGCACCTTAAGAGCAGCATTCTTGGTTCAAGTTTGAATATTCCCGTGACGAATGGGGATTTAAACTTAGGAATTTGGCAGGGGATTTACCTTTGTGAGCATCGTAATCATGGTGGCGCACGCAGCATTGTATTGACACTGCAGGGTGAATGATCTGTTGCAAAAAACTAAAAAAGGAGCCGCGGCTCCTTTTTTAGTTTTGCTTGAGATATGGGTTATTCTGCTATGGAAATAGCGACGCCTGATGTTCTGCCTTTTTCCACCGCTGAGTTAGCGCTTTGTGCCAGTTCTTCGATGGTTTCGCCGTCTTCAGGGAAAGTGGCTAAGCCGACACAAAGATTAAGGTGGCTAGCATCAGAGAACTCTAATACTTTTAGCTCTTCTTGGCTTGGTTTTAAGAAGCTATTAATCAACTTCTGAGCATCTTTCAAGCTGGTATTTGGTAATAATAACAACAGCTTATCTTGAGCAACACGGGCCAAAATATCCGCCTCACGAATCTTCTTATAGATAAAGCGAGCAGACGTGTGGATCGCTGTGTTGCGCTGTTCTAAAGGCATGTCTGCAAGTAAGCCACGTGCATCCAGGTCAATTTTGGCCATGGTGAGTGGGGTGTATTGGCGACGAGCAAGACCAAGCTGTTTTGTAAAATGGGTCAACGCTGCACCGCGATTCAAAAGCCCAGTTAGTTCATCAAAAGTCGCTTGAGAACGCAAATGCTCCTCTAATGCTTTTTGGGAGCTTATATCCTCAATGAAGCCGATGATTTTAGCGACATTGCCACTGGAATCTTGGCTGTAGGTGCGTCCTCTCTCTCGTACCCAAATGTACTCATCGTTACCGCGTCGAATACGATATTCAGCTTCGTAATACCGTTGTTTGTGCTTGATGTGTTCTTGAATCGTACGCATCATTTTGGGTAGATCGTCTTTATGAACACGGCCGTGCCACCCTTCAGCACTGTGTGGCGTCTCTTCTAATGAGCAGCCCAGTAACGAGGCGATTGATTGTGAGCAGGAGATAGTATCACCCTCGATTTCCCACATCCAAATACCGGCTGAGGATTCAGTCAGTGCAAACTTAAGCAAAGTGTTTTCTGCGACACTAAAGTCCAAGTGCTCAGTATGGGAAATGTAACCCAGTATATGCTGGTCATCGAGCTCAATAATCGAAATCTCGGCACTTAATGTACGGTCACCCACTTCAAGGCGTGCACTGATACGCTCCACTTCGCCCCGTTGTACCTTAGTAACAATCTCAGAGAGCTGAGATGATGCATCGTTTACAAGGCTGGACCAAGTATGTTGCCTCGCGGCCCCAACATTCAAGTAAAGATGCTCTAGGCTAGCATTGGCTGCTACGATATCACCGCTGCTGACTTCAGCAACAAACGCTGGTGTCGGCATATGGTGAAAAGCAGTAGGAAAAGGGATTGACATTTTGGGCTCCTTATCAAGTCAGTATGCTCGCCTATGAGCGTTACTCTGGTGTAATCCAGCGTAGTTGAAAGTGTGCGTCTTGGTCTTCGGCCAACACGTCACTTAAATACGGTAGAAACGTTTCCGCTTCCTTTTCCAGTGTCCAAGGTGGATTAACAATGATCATGCCACTGCCTGCCATTCCGCGCTTGGTTTCTGTACCGCGAATATTTAATTCTAGTAACAATGTATTTCTAATTTTGGTTGCTTCGACGGCATTCAGCAACTGATCCGCTTGGCGTCTATTTAACACAGGATACCATATTGCGTAAGTGCCTTGTGAAAAACGCTTATGGCCTTCCTCTAATGCTTTTACTACCTTCTGGTAATCTGTTTTGACTTCATATGGTGGGTCCATCAATACAAAACCACGCTTCTGTGGCGGTGGCAGCATGGATTTAACCGCTTGGAAACCATCCTCTTTTACCACATTTGCGACTCTTTTTTTGGGGAAAAGTGAAGCAAGTAGTGGGTAGTCGTTTGGGTGCAGTTCACATAAGTGCAGTTTGTCTTTCTGGCGCAGATAGTGATTCACCACCATAGGGCTACCAGGATAAACGTTAAGTTTAGCTTCTGGGTTCAAGTCTTTGACAAGGTCGACAAATTGCTCAAGAGGCTCAGGCAAATCGTTGCGTTCCATCAAACGACTGATACCCGTGTCATATTCTTGGTTCAATTGGGCTTGATCTGATGCTAGCTCGTATAAACCAATGCCCGCATGGGTATCAAGGTAGAAAAACGGTGCGTCTTTCTTGGTTAAGTGTTGGCAAACTTGGCTCACAACCAAGTGCTTCAATATATCGGCATGGTTGCCGGCATGGTAAATGTGTCGATAACTTAGCATTGTATTGTGTCCAATATCATTAAAAAAGCCGTTCCTCAGGTTAAGGAACGGCTTTGGGGTTGTGTCAGTATGAATTAATCAAGCTGATCGAGATCGCGTACCGCACCTTTATCTGCGCTTGTTGCGAAGTGTGCATATATTTTCAGAGCTGGCGATACTTTACGAGGACGAAGTTCAGCAGGTTTCCATGCGTCTGCGCCTTTCGCTTCCATCGCTGCACGACGAGCGGCTAGTTCTTCGTCAGATAGCAATACGTTGATGGAACGGTTAGGAATGTCGATCAAGATACGATCGCCATTTTCCACTAGTCCGATAGCACCACCCGCAGCGGCTTCCGGAGAAACGTGACCAATGGATAGACCCGATGTACCACCAGAGAAACGACCGTCTGTTAGTAGGGCACAGGCTTTGCCTAAACCTTTAGACTTGATGTAAGACGTTGGGTATAGCATTTCTTGCATACCAGGGCCGCCTTTAGGGCCTTCGTAACGAACGATAACGATGTCACCAGCTTCCACTTTGTCTGCCAAAATGTTGCTTACCGCTTCGTCTTGAGATTCTGTTACGTGGGCACGACCTTCGAATACAAGGATCGACTCGTCTACACCAGCACTCTTAACCACACAGCCATCTAGAGCGATGTTACCGTAAAGAACCGCTAGACCGCCTTCTAGAGAGAAAGCGTTTTCTAGGGAACGGATACAGCCGTTAGCACGGTCACCGTCAAGTGTTGGCCAGCGGCAATCCTGACTAAATGCTACCTGTGTTGGGATACCGCCAGGGCCTGCTTTGTAGAATTCCACCACTTCAGGTGTTGGTGATTCCATGATGTCCCACTTTTTTAGGCCATCCAGCATGGTATCAGAATGAACTGTATGTACTTGGTTGTGCAGTGCGCCAGCGCGATTCAATTCACCTAGTAGACCAAAGATGCCACCAGCGCGGTGTACGTCTTCAATATGATATTTTTGCGTGTTCGGTGCCACTTTACATAGCTGCGGCACTTTGCGAGAAAGACGGTCGATGTCTTTCATTGTGAAGTCTACACCCGCTTCACGAGCCATCGCTAGCAAGTGTAGGATAGTGTTAGTAGAGCCACCCATAGCGATATCTAGAGTCATCGCGTTTTCGAACGCCTCGAATGTCGCGATAGAACGTGGTAGCCACTTCTCTTCGTCTTTTTCGTAGTAGTTCTTAGTGATTTCAACAATGCGGCGACCTGCTTCAAGGAACAGACGTTCACGGTCAGCGTGTGTTGCAACGACAGTACCGTTACCTGGAAGACTTAGACCAAGAGCTTCGGTTAGACAGTTCATAGAGTTCGCGGTGAACATACCAGAACATGAACCACATGTTGGACAAGCTGAGCGCTCAATTTCGGCAACGACTTCATCAGAAACACTGTCATCTGCTGCGATAACCATGGCATCAACTAGGTCAAGCTTGTGTTCAGAAAGCTTAGTTTTACCCGCTTCCATTGGGCCACCAGAGACGAAAATTACTGGAATGTTTAGGCGCAGAGCTGCCATCAACATCCCCGGTGTGATTTTGTCACAGTTAGAGATACACACTAGGGCATCCGCGCAGTGCGCATTGACCATGTACTCTACTGAATCAGCAATAAGGTCGCGTGAAGGTAGGCTGTAAAGCATGCCGTCATGACCCATAGCAATGCCATCATCCACAGCAATTGTGTTAAATTCTTTTGCAACACCACCCGCGGCTTCGATCTCACGGCAGACAAGCTGTCCAAGGTCTTTTAGGTGAACGTGCCCTGGTACAAACTGCGTGAATGAGTTGGCAACTGCGATAATTGGTTTATGAAAGTCCTCGTCCTTCATGCCTGTTGCACGCCATAGGGCGCGAGCACCGGCCATATTACGGCCGCCAGTGGAAGTTTTGGAGCGGTATGTTGGCATTTGTATCCCCACAATTTATTTTGCTTTCTTTATCTGCTCATGTTAACAATTTTATTGCCCTCGCCCAAAGCGAAATTTGGCAATATACTGCGTAAATAAAAGCTAGATTGATGCACTTTTATTAAAGTGCAGCTAATGATGAAAGGTATCTAGAATATATGATGTATCACAATGTCGCGCTAGCTCGACAACCAATCGTTGACAATTCTTTATCTACGTTTGGTTATGAGCTGTTGTATCGCCGTGACGTACGAGCCAATAGTGCTGATGTTTACGATCAAGTTGGGGCGACGGCTCAAGTGATTACGGCATGTTTGCTAGACCTTGGATTGCACAACATCGTGGGTACTGGCAAAGCCTTTGTGAATTTCCCTCGTGGATACCTAGTCAACCCAAGTGGCGTACCCTTGCCGAAAGATCATACTGTGATTGAAGTATTAGAGAATGCTGGCTTTGATGCTGTGCTATTAGCTTCGCTTCGACGCTGGCAAAATGCTGGTTTCAAAATCGCTTTGGATGACTTTGTTTTTGAGCCAAAGCTTGCACCTTTTGTGGAGGTTGCGGAATACGTTAAACTCGACATTTTAGCGTTAGGAAAAGATGCATTCCACCAGCAAGTAGAAGCATTACGTCCTTATGATGTAAAAATCATTGCTGAGAAAATTGAGACTTGGGAAGACTACCACTTTGCAAAGCTGCTTGAAGTAGATTATTACCAAGGCTATTTTTTTGAAAAGCCGCAAGCATTGTCTAAAAAGGCTTCCAGCGTTAATCAGATGACGTTGCTTCAGCTGATGGCCTCATTGATGAAAGCCAGTGACATGTCGATTGCTGAACTGGAAAATATTGTAAGCCAAGACATTGGCTTGGTTCATAAGTTACTTAAATATTTAAATTCTCCTCTTATGGGGTTGGTTGCATCGGTTGATTCATTACGCTTAGCCATTATGTTGATTGGCACGGAGCAACTTAAATCCATCACGAATTTACTACTGATGTCAGAAATGACGGCAGATCGAGAAGTGCTTCAGGGGCAGGTTTTACTTCGTGCGAAACATGCTGAGTTATTCGCTCAATCGCAACAGTATGCGAATGAAGACCGTTACTTCTTAGCCGGCATGCTGTCTATGATTGATGTATGTGTTGGTGTTGATCTAGAAGATATCTTATCAGAGTTACCTCTCCCACTTGAGTTCACAGGGGCCATATTAGAGCGGTCGGGACGTGTCGGTTATACACTGGACCTGATCGAGGCCTATGAAAAGAATCGTCCTATTAAGTCTGAAGAGGATATGAAGATTCTGGCTCAGACATACGCTGAAGCAGTTAAGTGGGTAGAAAGTTTTCGAGCAACGTTTTAACAATTGTTGATGGTTCGTTCTAACTTTCGATTAAACCTCGTATCAAGATTTAATCCTGACCAAATGGATTGTAGGGAATTCCTGACATTGCTGTAAGACTTTTCAGTAATACTAAGCGATTTATGGAAAATTCATGGACGAAAACATCTAATTTGTTGATTGTTAAAAACAAATTTTTAGTTTTATTAATTTGTATAAAGTTGCAAGAAATTTGAATTAGGGTACATTTAATTCATCTAGAGGGAGCTCAGGGATTGAGATCGCACATAGAGGTGCAGCAAAGCACGGAGCTTTGTAAGATAACTGGAGTAGAGTGATTGGATCACTTGAAGACGGATTTTGACAGGACAAACAGACTCTACGGAATAGAGTTACAGGCCAAGGTGGCAAGTTATGGACTGACTGCGATGGACTCGCATACTCATGGATTGAGCGCTTTAAAGGACTAAAGCAAAAACGGGGCAGCTTAGGCTGCCCTTTTCTTTTTCTGCTTCAATAGATAACCACATTATCGAATCAAGGTTGACCATGATCATGGTCTCTTTTTCTGTTCGGAAATTTTAAAATTGATCAATCCATCCCTTATTTTTTTAATGATTAGCTCCTAGCAAATAAAGTTGTAAGGCAAATCTGACATGAGCGTAAGGAATTTCGGTAATATGCAAGGAATAACGGAAAATTGATCGGTAAAAAATCCTAAATTATTGAATTTATTATAAATAGTATGTTTTTTGCTGTTTCTCTAGTGAGTTGAAAGTTTCTCTGGATGAGGTAAATTAAAGACATCCAAAGGGAGCTCATGGATTGAGAAGCACAGAGAAGTGCAGCAAAGCAAGAAGCTTTGAGGGATAGCTGGATTGAAGTACGGATCACTTCGAAGACGGATTTTACAGGATAAGCAGCTTGAGGGACTCAAGCGTAGGCCAAAGATGGCAAGTTACGGATTAACGGCGACGGATTCGCATCTTCAAGGACCGAGCGCTTTAACGGAATAGAGCAAAAAAACAGGCAGCCTAGGCTGCCTTTTTCTTTGCCTGCGATTTATCAAGTCATCTTTCCCCAAGCATAAAAAAAGCAGCCGAAGCTGCTTCTTTTAAAGCGTCTCAAACTTAGCGCTCTAGGTGCTCAAGCTTGTCTTCAACGCCGTCCCATTCCGCTGCATCTGGCAGTGCGTCTTTTTGCTCTGTAATGTTTGGCCAAATCAGAGATAGTTCTTGGTTTAGCTCAACGAACACTTCTTGACCGTCTGGTAGTTCGTCTTCAGAGAAGATTGCGCCAGCAGGACATTCAGGTTCACACAGTGCACAGTCGATACACTCATCAGGGTTAATCGCTAGAAAGTTTGGACCTTCGTAAAAACAATCAACTGGGCAAACTTCAACACAATCAGTGTATTTACAACGGATACAGTTGTCAGTAACGATGAAAGCCATTCGACTTCTCTCCTAGAATCAGTTCAAAATTTTGCCAGTATTTTAGTGGCATAGACTGTATAGCGGCAAGGAACAATTGGCCGTACCGCTAAATTTTCTGATCTTAGCTTATGCAGCTACAGACCACTTTTCAATTTGTGCAATAGATTAAGTGCTTCAAGCGGTGTTGTATTGTCTATATCAACTGCGGCGATGGCCTCTTTTAGTTGGCTGGCTTCGTCGACTGCAAACATATCTGCTTGCATCGGTGAAGAGCTCATCGGAGCAATCGCTTTTGGTGCTGACTCTTTAACCTGCGGCGCAGTGAATTCCTGTGGAACGGCTTCGGGTGGAACTGCATTTACTGGCTTTTCAGTACGTTCGCCTTCCAATTCTCCAAGTTTTTGCCGAGCCTCTAAGATAACACTTTTAGGCACCCCTGCTAGTTGAGCCACCTGTAAGCCATAAGACTGACTAGCAGGACCGTCATGTACTTGGTGCATAAAGACGATATCGTCTTCGTATTCCGTCGCAGTTAAATGAACATTGGCGGCACTAGGAAGACGCTCGGCTAGGGTGGTCAGTTCAAAGTAGTGGGTGGCAAACAATACATAGCTGCCTAGCTCGTTAGCAAGGTACTCAACCGCCGACCAAGCGAGTGATAAACCATCAAAGGTGCTGGTACCTCGTCCCACCTCGTCCATTAGCACCAAGCTGTCTTTAGTTGCGTTATTTAGAATGTTAGCAGTTTCTGTCATCTCCACCATAAAGGTCGAACGTCCACCTGCTAGGTCATCCGATGATCCCATACGGGTAAAGATACGATCGACCACTGAAAGAGAAGCGGCTTCTGCGGGCACAAAGCTACCAGTGTGAGCCAATAGGGCAATGATCGCAATTTGGCGCATGTATGTGGATTTACCGCCCATGTTTGGACCTGTGATCATCAGCAAACTACGACCTTCATGAAGATCTAGGTCATTGGGGATGAACGGATCTGAAATAACGGATTCAACGACTGGGTGACGACCTGCTTGGATCGACATACCGCCACGATTGTGTACTTCTGGGCAGCAAAAGCTTAAACGATTAGCACGCTCGGCAAAACAGCCTAAAACGTCTAGTTGCGCGACTGCTTGGCTAGCGGTTTGTAGTGGGCCGAGCACATCGTTTAATTTATCTAATAGTCGTTCATACAATTGTTTTTCACGTGCTAGCGCTTTGGACTTGGCGCTTAGGGCTTTATCTTCAAACTCTTTCAGTTCTGGTGTAATAAAGCGTTCTGCATTTTTCAGGGTTTGGCGGCGAACGTATTCTGTTGGCGCCATGTCCGAATGCAAGCGACTGATTTCAATGTAGTAGCCGTGAACTCGGTTGTAACCCACTTTTAAAGAGGCGATGCCAGTGCGCTCTTTTTCGCGTCGCTCCACTTCTGCCAAATAATCTGTAGCGTTGGTGGAAAGAGAAATCAACTCATCTAACTCTTCATCGTATCCTTGCGCCATCATGCCACCATCACGAATCACGGCAGGTGGGTTTTCGACTAAAGCGCGCGCTAGTTCGTCTGTCAGCACTGGTTGTTCAACCAGACGATCATGTAAATGTGCTAAACGGCTGTTATCAGGAATTTTGCTTAAAATACGGCGTAGCTCAGGCATGGTTTCTAGTGCCATGCGCAGACGCACTAAGTCTCTTGGGCGTGCTGAGCGCAGTGCCACACGAGACAGGATACGCTCCATATCACCCACGGCTTTGATGGTGCTTTGCAGCGTTTCAAAGGTGAAATTATTTAAAAGAGCGTGTACAGCTTGTTGGCGTCCCTGAATTTCTTCTAGGTTGCGGATCGGCGTGTGTAACCAGCGTTTTAAAAGGCGTGATCCCATTGGTGTGGCGCAGCTGTCAATCACACTCATTAATGTATTGCTGGTACTGCCGTTGAGGTTTTGGTCAATCTCTAGATTGCGACGAGTGGCACCATCAATCAATACGGAATCATCGCGTTGCTCAACGCTAATTGCCTGGATATGAGGCAGCGATGAGCGTTGGGTATCTTTAGCGTATTGTAGTAGTGCACCTGCCGAGGCGATAGCCGCTGTTAAGGCTTCACAACCAAAACCAGATAAATCTTTGGTATTAAACTGTTGAATTAGCTGGCGGTAACTGGATTCAAAATCAAAGTGCCAAGGGCCTAATTCGCTAACGCCGCGCTCAAGTGTAATCAGATCGCGTGCTGGGAAGTCTTCCGAAAGCAGAATTTCTTTGGGTGATAGACGTTGTAACTCGCTGGCTAGTGCTTCATGACCATCAACTTCAAAGACACAGAAGCGGCCGCTGGCCATATCTAGGTAAGAGAAGCCAAAAACATCTAAACCTTTGCGTTGAACGTGAGCAACGGATAACAATAAGTTTTCCCGCTTTTCTTCAAGGAATGCTTCATCACTGATGGTGCCAGGGGTCACGATGCGTGCTACTTGGCGTTCTACTGGCCCCTTACTAGTCGCTGGATCGCCAACTTGCTCTGCGATAACTACTGATTCTCCCATTCGCACTAAGCGGGCGATGTAGTTTTCAGCCGCATGGAATGGGATACCTGCCATTGGGATCGGTTTGCCGCCGGAGTGACCACGGGCCGTCAAGGTAATATCTAGCAGCTCAGAGGCGCGTTTAGCGTCGTCATAGAACAACTCGTAGAAGTCTCCCATACGGTAAAACAGCATTTGATTAGGGTGCTGTGATTTTAGGCCAAAGTATTGGCGCATCATTGGCGTATGATTGTCTTTATCGGATTGGCTCATGTGTGACGACTCACGTTGTATGGATGAAACAGGGCCGATATTCTAAGGCATAATCTATTGATATTTAAGGGAACGACATGGTTGATGACAAAATCCTTAATGACTTAGTGGCTGACGTCGCCGAGTGCTTAATGGAAAAGGGGAAAATGCTAGTAACAGCGGAGTCTTGTACAGGCGGCTTAATCGGTGCTTATTGCACGGAAATAGCGGGAAGCTCCGCTTGGTTTTATGGCGGAATCATCAGTTATGCCAATGCAGCCAAAATGGCTGGTTTGGGCGTAACGGCGACTACCTTAGAGCAAGAAGGTGCAGTGAGTGAAGCGACGATTCGAGAAATGTGTGCAGGTGCATTGAAATTTGGCGGTGATGTCGCGATTGCGGTCAGTGGTGTTGCTGGGCCGAGTGGAGGCACAGCCGAAAAGCCGGTTGGGTGTGTTTGGATTGGTTGGCAGCTGACAGGACAGGATGCCAAGGTAGAGCGTTGTCAGTTCTCGGGGACGCGTCATGAGATTCGTCAGGCAACCGTAGCTCATGCTCTAACGCAATTGTTAGTGCTGATGAAATAAAAAATCTGTGTTTTTATACAGTATTTTTCTTGAGCACAATTTTAAAAAGCGTTACATTAGGCGCAGTTTAAATCTACGGATACACCATTTAGGATTGAAATATGGCTAGCACGGCAGACAACAAGAAAAAAGCGTTAGACGCAGCGCTTTCACAAATCGAGCGTCAATTTGGTAAAGGCGCCATCATGAAAATGGGTGAGGGTGCAAAATTAGACATTGAAACGGTTTCGACTGGTTCGCTTGGTCTAGATATCGCTTTGGGTGCCGGTGGTCTGCCATACGGTCGTATCTGTGAGATCTATGGTCCAGAATCTTCAGGTAAAACGACTCTGACTCTAAGTGTTATCGCGGAAGCGCAGAAGCAAGGTAAAACTTGTGCCTTCATCGATGCTGAGCACGCGTTAGACCCATCTTATGCAGAAAAACTAGGCGTGAACATCGGTGAGCTACTGGTTTCTCAGCCAGATACCGGTGAACAAGCTTTAGAAATCTGTGACATGCTAGTGCGCTCAAACAGTGTTGATGTTGTGATCGTTGACTCTGTAGCTGCTCTAGTACCTAAGTCGGAAATCGAAGGCGAAATGGGTGATTCTTCTGTCGGTGTTCAAGCGCGTTTACTGTCTCAAGCGATGCGTAAACTGACTGGCTCAATTAAGCATGCGAACTGTTTGGTTGTCTTCATTAACCAGATTCGTATGAAGATCGGTGTGATGTTCGGTTCACCTGAAACCACAACGGGTGGTAACGCTCTGAAATTCTACAGCTCGGTACGTTTAGATATCCGCCGTATCGGTTCTGTGAAGCAGGGCGATGAAGTGATTGGTAACGAAACCCGTGTAAAAGTGGTGAAGAACAAAATTGCGCCGCCATTCAAACAGGCCGAATTCCAAATTATGTACGGTGCGGGTATTTACCGCATGGGCGAAATTATCGACTTGGGTGTTAAGCAAGGCTTCATTGATAAGTCCGGCGCTTGGTACGCTTATGGCGGTAACAAGATTGGCCAAGGTAAAGCCAATGCTGCGCAATACTTAGCAGATAATCCTGCCATTGCTCAGGAGGTCGAAGGCATGATTCGTGACGCACTACTGACTAAGACGAAGAAAGCGGATGAAGCAGCTTCCGCAGAAACTGACGATGCGAATGAAGAACTAGACTTCTAATATCACTAGCTAGTCGGGTTTACGATTTAGATTAAAAAAAACAGTCCAAGAGGGCTGTTTTTTTGTTTGCAGTGTTAAAAAAAGTAAGGCCTATGGAGTCTGTTACGGGAAGGAACTATTCTTACGTAATTCGTATCGTTGATACCTAGGTGTACAGGATGACAGTTTTTCTAACATTGGTAATAGCAACAGGTGTATCGGCAGTCATGTTACTGGCGAGCATATGGTGGTATTGGAGAACTAAGCGTAATTTGTCTTCTGTAGCGGAGGATGAAGAAGATGTTGACGTGCCTGACTCGGACAAAGAAAGTCTTGTGGAAGCGGTTGCTTCGGAAACTGTGAAGGGGCCATCGCAAAAAGAAAAATGGCTAGAATTACTCTCCCAACAAAGTGCTTTATGCCAAGAGTTGATTGAAGGGCAAAAAGGTAGTGGTGGCGATGTTCTCACGTTGCAGTGCTGGCAAACCTTTCTAGAGATTGAGCGGGGCTTGGTTGAACAAGACAGTGCGAACGTTGCGGATTACCTCAATCAGTTTGAGTTTGTTTTAGAGCGCTTAAAACAAGCTCAGGAAATTGATGCCTTATTAAAACGCTTGTCTGTCAGTAACCAAATGCTTAAGCAGCTCAATAAAATTGTCCAGAAGACTGGTGACGCTGCATTTGAGCAAATGAATAAAACTGCTCAGCTAAACTTGCAGCTTGATCAGTTACAGGACTCATTGCAGCGAGAAGTTGCACTGGACCAGGAACTAGCAGAAATACGTGCTGAATTAGCGAGCCTTTATGAATTGGGTGAGCAGTTAAAGCTATCTTCTAACAGCTCCGCTAAGTCTGATGAAGAGTACATGGGGATGTTATCTGAGTTTTTGGGTAGTGCGTCCTCAGATAGTTTTCTGAAGCCCATAAAATCGGAGTTGGATGAGAAGGTTGATGAGTTGCAGCATTTATCGGACTACCGTAGTCAAGTAATAGAAGAGCTAAAAGGGCAGCTTAAATCTTTACGTGATACCTCTGATGGTCAGCACGACCACCTAGCTTTTTACGATATTGCATTTGCTCGGCTAGAGAAAAGCTTATTAGAAAGTAACAAAGTCATTAAAGCACTTGAGCATAAATTAGAAAGTTTACAGACCATTAAATACAACTTGAATGTGGACATGCGCAAGCGTGAGGAAGAGCTGAGGGCGAAAGACGCAAAACTTAAAGCGTCTGGGCAAGAAGCTAAGCTTCGTGCTCAGTCTGCCATAGCACGTGAACAAAGCTCAGTTGACGCGATTGCGAACTTTATGGATACAGCCCCCCTGACAGCCGAGTACGCTAATTTTGAGGAAGTGCAAGGTGAGAAATTGGCGACTCTGCAGCAGCTTGTGAATGAGTCAGAACTTTATGTGAATGTTTTAGAGCGTGATTTAGATAAAGAGCGGCTAGAGCATGAGCAGCTTCTAGCTCGTCTCGAAAGCGACCATTCTCAATCGCTTACTCTTTCTCCTCATGAAGAAGATGAGTTGAATAATCTTCGAGAGGTGAATTCAGAGTTAGAAAGCGAAAAGATAAGTTTGTTAGAGCAACTTTCAAACACGACAGAGGATACTGAGGCGGTTGAAGAGTTACAGCGAAAGATTAAAGAGTTGGATATGAAGATCGAAACGGTTCAGGTGAATTATGTCAATATGGAAGAGCGTTATCTAAATTCGTTAATGTCTTAATCCTCTTTATAAATATGGTTGTAGGTAGCAGGAGCTATCATTCCTGTTCGGCGCTATCCTCTTCGATCGCGTAGCGAACTTCATCATAGCCAAAGCCGCGGTAGAGAAGGTAGCGCATTTGCTTTGATTTCTTTTGATAATCTTGCTCCACAGCATCCCCAAATTTCCTTTGTTTTAGATTTAATGCCAATTCAAACCAGTCCACATCTAGCGAGTTGAGCGCTTGTTTGGTCTGATCATCACTGATGCCTTTTCGCCTGAGTTCATTCAGGATGCGTTGCTTTCCTAATGGTTTGGCTGCTTTGCTCCGGCAAAAAGCCTCGGCAAAACGTTGATCGCTTAAATAATTGATCGATGTTAAGTCTTCAATAATTAGCGCGATACCTTCTTCTTCAAAGCCTTTGCGTAATAGTTTTTGACGCATTTCATGAGTCGAGTGCTCTCTGGAGCCTAATAACCATAGAGCGTAATTTCTGATATCGCTATGTGACATATTTTGATCGCTGTAAAAATGAAAATAATTATACCTAAAATGATTGAATCAAAAAATTATAGATTGTTTTTTAAAAATAATTCTTTGTAGTTTTATATTCTTTGTTTGTATTTAAATATAGTGAGAAATTCTTAAATTCTTCTGTAAGAATAGTGGATAGTTCTTTTTGAGAGGTCTGCTATGAAAGTTTGTATACTAGGTGCTGGGGTTGTTGGTTTAACGTCTGCTTACTACTTGGCTAAAAAAGGTGTTCAGGTCACGGTTTTAGATCGCCAACCTGATGTTGCATTGGAAACCAGTTTTGCGAACGCCGGACAAGTTTCACCTGGTTATTCAGCACCATGGGCCGCACCGGGTATCCCTCTAAAAGCGGTGAAGTGGCTCTTTCAAAAGTATGCCCCTCTTAAAATTAGCCCAGAGCTTGAAGCTAAAAAAATGGTGTGGATGTCTAAGATGTTAGGCAATTGCACAACGTCGGCCTACAACACCAATAAATCTAGAATGATGGCGCTGGCTGAGTACAGTCGTGATTGTTTTATCGATTTACGTAAAGAGATTGGTGTTTCCTATGATGATGGCCAAGGTGGAACACTTCAGCTGTTTCGCTCGGATGAACAAGTGGAAGGGGCTGAAAAAGATATCAAAGTATTGAAGTCTCTTGGGGTAGCACACGAAGTGTTAGACCCGAAAGCCATCTTGGCTGTTGAGCCTGGTTTAGCACCCGTTATCCATAAATTTAAAGGTGGTCTGCGACTTACTGGTGATGAAACGGGCGATTGCTTGATGTTCTGTCAGACGCTTAAGAATGAATGTGAGTCATTAGGGGTTGAATTCAAGTTTAACACTTATATTGAGCGTATTCTTGTTGAGCAAGGTCAAGTGCGATCAGTGGTGACGCAAGAAGGCGATGTATCTTGTGAGCAGCTTCTAGTGTGTTTGGGAAGTTATTCAAAAGAAATGCTTAAAGCAATTGGCTTAGATGTGCCAATCTACCCTGTCAAAGGCTACTCTTTGACTGTACCAATTACTGATAAAGCCTATGCGCCGACCTCTACTATCATGGACGAAACATACAAAGTTGCCGTGACGCGTTTAGGTGATCGTATTCGTGCAGCGGGTACAGCTGAGTTAACAGGGTACAACCTAGATTTACCAAAATCTCGTACGGACACCATTACTCATGTTGTGGGCGATGTATTCCCTCAAGGTGCTAACCTGAGCGAAGCGGAGTACTGGACAGGTTTACGACCTATGACACCAGATGGCACGCCTATTATTGGTGAGACGCCAATCAAGGGGCTTTATCTCAATACTGGTCATGGAACATTGGGCTGGACTATGAGTTGCGGTTCCGCTGCAATTATTGCTGATATTATGGCAGGCAGCCAGACGGCGATTGATTCGTCGGAACTTGCCGTGAAACGTTACGTAAAATAAGGGGCACCGATGTCTAGGCCACTTACAGCGACCGTCGATTTAGAGGCGATCCTGTCAAATTACCGCTATGCAAAAAAACTACATCCAAAGTGTCACGCGTTTGCGGTTGTCAAAAGCGACGCATATGGCCATGGTGCCGTGCGTGTTGCGCAATATTTAGCAGACGAGGCGGATGCATTCGCGGTTGCGACTATTGAAGAAGCATTGGAGCTTCGAGCGGCACAGATTAAAAAGCCAATCATGCTATTAGAAGGCGTATTTGAGCCTTCTGAATGGGAGATTTGTGCTGAGCAAGGTTTTTGGGCTGCTATTGAAAATACAATGCAGTTAGAAAGCTTATTAGCGCTAGGTAAGTCGATCGAAAAGGTGTTTGTAAAACTGGATTCCGGTATGCACCGGCTGGGTGTAACGCAAGAAATAGCTCCGGAATTCGTTGAATCATTAAGAGACTCAGGTTTGGTTGGTGAAGTGTTGCTGATGACGCACTTTGCCTGTGCGGATGACTTGTCTGATATGACGACGATGGAACAGTTGGCGTATTTTGAGCAAACGCGTCAGCTTATTGGTGATATTCAGGCCAGTGTGGCTAACTCCGCTGCGATTATGAAATGGAATATACCTGAAGGTGGTTGGATTCGCCCAGGAATCATGTTGTACGGTATTTCGCCATTTGCTGAGGTGAGTGGTGTAGAGCTTGGACTAAAGCCTGCTATGACATTGAGTTCAAAGGTTATCTCTGTAAGACACATAAAAGCCGGCGATCAAGTGGGCTATGGTTTGTCTTATCAGGCACCAGAGGATCATCAATTAGTAACGATTGCAGCAGGTTATGGAGATGGCTATCCCCGATCCGCAGATCATGGAACCCCTTTGCTTATTAACGGTAACGCTGCTGAACTAGCTGGTCGGGTTTCCATGGATATGATTACTGCGAAACTCGCAGGTAGCGACTGTACGAATCTTGCTATCGGCGATGAGGTTGTTCTTTGGGGTAACGGTGTACCAGTTGAGCATGTCGCCCACTGCTCGAAAACCATCGGTTATGAGTTGGTGACGCGTATGACATCTCGTCCTATACGCATTTATCGGACTAAAGATTAGCGTTAATTGTTGTTCATTAATTTGGATTGATAGCGTGAAAACTCTATCAATCCGTCTTTTTTGATCAAAAAATGGCAAAAATCATTTTTTAAGTTTTGATCAACTACTCTATTTCCGTGTACTATTTTCTACCTTTCTAAAGTACATGATGGCCCCCTGTTAGGAGCCTGTCGTACTGTTTAATTTGCCAGATATTTAGAAATAGAGTCTCATCCAATATGAAGAGTTCTGAGTTACGCCAGTCATTTTTGTCTTTCTTTGAAAGCAAACAGCACCAAATTGTCGAGTCCAGCTCGCTGATTCCTGGAAACGATCCGACCTTGTTGTTCACAAACGCGGGGATGGTGCAATTTAAAGATGTTTTTCTTGGGGCTGATCAACGCCCTTACACACGAGCGACCACATCACAACGTTGTGTGCGAGCAGGTGGTAAACACAATGATCTGGAAAACGTAGGTTACACGGCCCGCCACCATACATTCTTTGAAATGTTGGGTAACTTTAGTTTCGGTGACTACTTCAAAGAAGACGCTATCTCTTACGCTTGGGAGTTTCTAACAGGTGTTTTAGGTCTTCCGAAAGAAAAGCTTTTGGTAACGGTATATGCCGAAGACGATGAAGCTTACAACATCTGGAAAGATAAAATCGGGGTTCCTACCGAGAAAATCATTCGCATTGGCGATAACAAAGGTGCACGTTACGCATCAGATAACTTCTGGGCGATGGGCGATACTGGTCCTTGTGGCCCATGTACAGAAGTGTTCTACGATCACGGCGAGCATATTTGGGGTGGGCCTCCAGGTTCTCCAGAAGAAGATGGCGACCGTTTTATCGAGATCTGGAACGTTGTATTCATGCAGTACAACCGTTCAGCAGATGGCACAATGGCAAATCTGCCTAAGCCTTCTGTTGATACTGGTATGGGTCTTGAGCGTATCGCGGCCATCCTTCAAGGCGTGCACTCAAACTACGAAATTGACTTGTTCCAAAACCTAATCAAAGCGTCTGCAGAGGCAGTAGGGACTGGAGATCTTTCTTCTCAATCTCTACGTGTTATTGCTGACCACATTCGTTCATGTTCATTCATGATCGTTGATGGCGTTGTACCTTCAAACGAAGGTCGTGGTTATGTCCTGCGTCGTATTATTCGTCGTGCAGTGCGCCACGGTAACAAGCTAGGTCAGAAGCAGCCGTTCTTCCACAAGCTGGTTGCAGCGTTGGATGCTGAGATGGGTGAAGCTTATCCTGAGCTACGTAAACTTGCTGATCGTGTAGCATCGATCCTTTTGAAAGAAGAAGAGCAGTTTGCGAAAACGCTAGATCAAGGTATGCGTATCCTTGAAGAAACCATCTCTAACCTAGGAGATAGTAAAATTATCCCAGGTGAGACTATCTTCAAACTTTACGACACGTACGGTTTCCCTGCTGACTTAACAAATGACGTTGCACGTGAAGCGGGTCTTGAAATTGACGAAGAAGGTTTTGAAGCGGCAATGGAAGCTCAGCGTGCACGTGCGCGTTCGGCGAGTAACTTCAGTATGGATATGTCTGGTTCTGTTAGTGTTGACGGTCAAACAGAATTTACAGGCTACTCTGACTTAGAAGGCAAAAGCGCTGTTGAGCAAATTCTTGTAGAAGGTGAGTCTGTTGATTCCCTAGAGCAAGGTCAAAAAGGCTTAGTGATCTTGGCTGAAACTCCGTTTTACGGTGAGTCTGGTGGTCAGGTGGGTGACCAAGGTTGGTTACGAGGCCCTGCTGCAGTGAAAGTAACGAACACTACTAAACAGGGTAAAGTACATCTGCATCATGTGGAAGTGCGTGAAGGTGCCTTAAAAGTCGGCGATGTGGTTACCACAGAGGTTGATAAATCCCTACGTAATGCAACGGCATTGAACCACTCGGCGACTCACCTTTTACATGAAGCGCTTCGCCGTGTGCTGGGTGATCATGTTGTGCAAAAAGGCTCTTTGGTTAACCCTGAGCGTTTACGTTTTGACTTCTCTCATTTTGAAGGCTTAACAGCGGCAGAGCTTGAGCAAGTAGAAGACATGGTCAATGAGCAGATTCGTTTGAACCATGAAACCATCACTGAAATCATGGACATTGAGGCAGCCAAAGAAAAGGGTGCCCAAGCACTGTTTGGCGAAAAATACGAAAGCCAAGTTCGTGTTTTAACGATGGGGGCAGATTATTCAATTGAACTGTGTGGTGGTACACACGTTAAGCGCACTGGTGATATTGGTCTGTTTAAGATTGTTCAGGAAAGCGGTATTGCGGCGGGTGTTCGTCGTATTGAGGCGTTGACAGGTAAAGCTGCAATTGATGCGACGCGTCAAACAGAATCGTCTTTGTCTCAGATTGCAGGCTTATTTAAAGCAAGCAAAGAAGCGGCACTAGATAAAGTGGTTGCTCTTAACGATCAAGCACGTGCATTGCAAAAAGAAATTGATCAACTTAAGTCTAAGTTGGCTGCGCAAGCGGGCGCGGACCTAGCGTCTCAAGCTGTCGCAATCAATGGTGGCAAGTTATTGGTTGCTCAGGTTGAGATTGAAGATCCAAAAGGCCTTCGTGATTTGCTAGATGAATTGAAGAGCAAGCTTGAGTCGGCTGTCATTTTGTTGGCTGCGGTAAACGATGGCAAAGTGAGTTTGATTGCAGGTGTGACGAAAGAGTTAACAGCAAAAGTCAAAGCTGGAGACTTAATCAAAATGGCAGCGCCATATGTGGATGGTCGCGGCGGTGGTCGTCCTGATATGGCACAAGCTGGCGGAAGCAAACCAGAAGGGGTTGCGGAAGTGCTGGCAGTCGTTCCAGACTGGGTTAACGAACGACTATAAATGATTTATGCGCCCCATCGGGGCGCTTTTTAGTTTGGGATATAGAATATGGCATTGTTGGTTCAAAAATATGGCGGTACTTCCGTAGGCTCGGTTGAGCGTATTGAGGCGGTAGCAGACCGTGTCTTGAAGCATAAACAGCAGGGTGACGATATTGTTGTCGTTGTGTCGGCCATGAGTGGTGAAACCAATCGCTTGATTGAATTGGCTAAAAGCATTCAGGGAACCCCTGATGCACGTGAGATGGATGTACTGTTGTCTACAGGCGAGCAGGTAACGATTGCGTTATTGAGCATGGCCCTGATGAAGCGCGGTTTACAAGCCAAATCGTATACGGGCAGCCAAGTCCGCATCACGACTGACAGTGCTCACGGTAAAGCACGTATCCAAGATATTGATACCGAGTCTATGCGAGCAGATTTAGACGCTGGCAGAGTATTGGTCGTAGCAGGCTTCCAGGGGGCGGACGAACACGGCAATATCACCACGCTCGGTCGTGGGGGCTCAGATACGACGGGGGTGGCGTTGGCCGCAGCGCTAAAAGCTGATGAATGCCAAATTTATACCGATGTAGATGGTGTTTATACGACCGATCCTCGAGTTGTTGATAGTGCGCGTCGCCTTGAAAAAATAACATTTGAAGAAATGCTTGAGATGGCAAGTCTCGGCTCAAAGGTGTTGCAAATTCGTTCGGTTGAGTTTGCAGGTAAGTATCAAGTTCCATTACGCGTGCTTTCGAGTTTTGTTGAAGGTGAGGGCACGCTAATAACCACTGACGGAGAGATTTCTATGGAACAACCAGCTGTTTCTGGTATTGCATTTAACCGTGATGAAGCAAAATTAACATTAAAAGGCGTTCCAGACGTGCCAGGTGTTGCTTCAAAGATTTTAGGTCCGGTGAGTGAAGCGAATGTTGAAGTTGATATGATCGTGCAAAACGTTTCGATGGATGGAACAACGGATTTTACGTTTACTGTTCATCGCAATGACTACGATAAAGCGCTTCAGGTTCTTGAGGTGGTTGCAAAGGACTTAAATGCCAAAGAGGTGCTGTCAAACGCTAACATTGCAAAAGTGTCTATCGTAGGGGTTGGCATGCGTTCTCATGCTGGGGTAGCGACCAACATGTTCAAAGCTTTGGCGGCAGAATCAATAAATATTCAACTTATCTCCACATCTGAAATCAAAGTCTCTGTCATAATTGATGAGAAATATATGGAATTGGCTGTTCGTGCATTACATTCAGCATTCAAACTTAACGATCCCACTGCAGGAGTTAGCGAAGCGTAACACTTTGATACAAGTTCGCTGCGATGGGATATGGATTCGAAGTATGAGAGCGGCTACAATTGATCTTGTAAGGAAATTCCTACAAAAGTAGTCAGGAGTTTCTGACATCTCACAAGGATATTAATGGAGAAGTGTTATGCTTATTTTAACTCGTCGTGTTGGTGAAACTTTAATGGTTGGTGATGAAGTATCAGTGACCGTTTTAGGTGTAAAAGGTAACCAAGTCCGTATTGGTATCAATGCCCCTAAAGATGTTTCAGTGCATCGTGAAGAAATTTATCTTCGTATTCAGAAAGAACAAGACGGTCAAAGTTCAGAAGATTAATTTTTTTTGAAAAAAGCCTTTACATAACAAATGGGGTCTCTATAATACGCCGCACTTGTTACGGAGAGTTGGCCGAGTGGCCGAAGGCGCTCCCCTGCTAAGGGAGTATGGGGTGAAACTCATCGAGGGTTCGAATCCCTCACTCTCCGCCATTTTAAATGTGCTGTGCATCCGTAGCTCAGCTGGATAGAGTACTCGGCTACGAACCGAGCGGTCAGAGGTTCGAATCCTCTCGGATGCGCCATTTAAAATAGTAAAAAATCAACTGAAACTATCCTTTTAGTTGATAGCAAGAAATTTAGATTTACGCATCCGTAGCTCAGCTGGATAGAGTACTCGGCTACGAACCGAGCGGTCAGAGGTTCGAATCCTCTCGGATGCGCCATCTAAAATTTAAAAAAGTAGTTACGCATCCGTAGCTCAGCTGGATAGAGTACTCGGCTACGAACCGAGCGGTCGGAGGTTCGAATCCTCCCGGATGCGCCATTACTTACCCTTCTCAGTAAGATCTCAACATATCGTTATTCAAGCTAAACATGTTCTTATCGATTTCGATATTTCGAATTCCTACTGATTGATTTTATTCATATTTTATAAAATCGCATGAATTTATGGGTTGCGTTTCATGTTGTGAATATTCATAATACGCAACAAATCGACGGAGAGCTGGCCGAGTGGCCGAAGGCGCTCCCCTGCTAAGGGAGTATGGGGTGAAACTCATCGAGGGTTCGAATCCCTCGCTCTCCGCCATTTTAAATACGCATCCGTAGCTCAGCTGGATAGAGTACTCGGCTACGAACCGAGCGGTCGGAGGTTCGAATCCTCCCGGATGCGCCATTTAACCCCTTGTTTCTCTTCTCTTTCATTAAGCCAGATGTCCTAAAAAACTAAGCTTCCCTGCTAGTTATATTACTCTTCTAGTTTTTTCATTAGCATTTTAAGATCATTTGTGTGTTGAGTCGCGCGTATAGCTTTTAGGTTCTCAGCTATGACTGGCCAATCGCGGCGTAGATGAGCGCTCCATTGCTTGATTCGGCCTAATGTAGCAAAGTCGTCATAGTGCTCTAATAAATCGTCTATATAGCTATTGATTAATAAAAAGAGCTCTTCGAGGCTTCCAGCTTTGCCTCCTTTTAATTCTCTGAATATAAATGGATTGCTAAGGCTTCCTCTACCGATCATAAAATGTGTGCAGCCTGTTATCGCGATGCAGCGTTGAAGAGAGTCGCGGTTCTGAATGTCACCGTTGGCGATGATCGTCATCTTGGAGCGCTTTACCGCCTCGCCTATTTTTTCCCACCTTGCTGCTGGCCCGTAGCCATCCTTCTTAGTTCGGCCATGTATTGTTAATGTGTCAGCGCCTGCTTTTTCAATCGCCTCTAAGTTTTCAAAAAACAGATCCTCATCAAGATAGCCAAGTCTCATTTTTGCAGAGAGAGGGATGTTGCTTGCTAACGACTCACGAACAGCTTTGACTACCTGATACAGTGTCTCGGGATCTTGTAGCATGAAAGAGCCGCCACCGTGGCCATTCACTCGTTTTGCGGGGCAGCCAAAATTTAAGTCCAAATGCGTTACTCCAGCTAAGCTTGCTTCTGCTGCAGTTTTTGCCATGGTTTCAATGTTTGAGCCCAGTAGCTGCAAGTGGACAGGGTGTTTATACGGAGTTTGGCAATGGTTATTTAGCTCTGGCACGAGGCGTTTTAATGATTGGGCAGGTACGCGTCGCTGGGTGACGCGTACAAATTCTGATACGAGGTAATCCATTCCGCCCACTCTTGATAGAAGTGCCCTCATAGTATGATCCATGACACCTTCCATTGGTGCGACGGCCAGTATGATATTGTGTTCAGTGGGGAGGGAGCTGGCGCAATTAAGCAAGTTCACGTTAGTAACTTCCAAAGCAAAAAAATATGAAATCAGTATTCTTTGTGATACAAAAAGAATAAACACTGGGGAATTTTTGTGCAAAACGGTAATTGCCGAGTGACACAAAGTGACTGTGCTCTGAATTATTCAGATTTTAATGGAAAGTGCTATGAATAACTTAATTAACGATGGTTTTGGCTTAATGCTGCTAGGCATGGGATTCGTTTTCGTTTTTCTTTGCTTACTTATTATTGCGACGGGCTTAATGTCCAAGTTTATAAATCAATATTTTCCTGAAGCGACTCCAGTAGCAAAGAAACCAAGTGTTGCTCCTACAGCTTCAAGTTCTGCATCCGCTACAGATCCTAAAATTACAGCAGCGATTACAGCCGCTATCCATCAACATCGTAACCGTTAATACCAATCATAGACGATTAGAGGCCACAATATGTCGAACAATAAACAACCTCTTGGCATCACGGATGTCGTTTTAAGAGATGCACATCAATCTTTATTTGCAACGCGTATGCGAATCGATGACATGCTTCCCATCGCGGAGAAGCTTGATCAAATTGGTTTCTGGTCTTTAGAGTCTTGGGGTGGTGCAACTTTCGATTCATGTATTCGTTTTATTGGTGAAGATCCATGGGATCGCATTCGTGAGCTGAAAAAGGCCATGCCAAATACGCCACAGCAAATGCTTCTTCGTGGTCAGAACTTGTTGGGCTACCGTCATTATGCTGATGATGTGGTATCCAAATTTGTCGAGCGTGCAGCGAAAAATGGCGTAGATGTGTTTCGTATTTTTGATGCCATGAATGATCCTCGTAATTTAGAGACGGCAATCAAAGCAGTGAAAGCGGAAGGTAAGCACGCACAAGGCACTATTTCATACACTAAAAGTCACGTTCACACCCTACAAAATTGGATCGATTACGCTAAAACCCTAGAAGATATGGGGGCGGATTCGATCGCTATCAAAGATATGTCTGGCATTCTAACCCCTTACGATGCATATGAATTGGTAGGCAAGCTTAAAGAGCAGACCCAACTAGAGGTGCAACTGCATGCCCATGCGACCTCTGGCTTGTCAGATATGACCATTCTTAAATCTATTGAAGCCGGTATTGATCGCGTTGATACGGCGATTTCTTCTATGTCGATGACATACGGTCACTCTTCAACGGAGTCTATTGTTGCAGCGCTACAAGGAACAGATCGTGATACTGGCCTAGATTTAGCAAAGCTAGAAGAAGTTGCGGCGTATTTCCGTACGGTTCGTAAGAAGTACGCTAAATTCGAAGGCTCTCTTCGTGGTACTGACTCTCGTATTTTGATTGCTCAGGTGCCAGGCGGAATGTTGACTAACATGGAAAACCAGCTGCGTGAGCAGGGGGCATCAGATAAGTTTGATGCAGTCCTAGAAGAGATTCCTCGCGTTCGTGAAGATCTAGGTATGATCCCGCTAGTGACACCGACTTCTCAGATCGT
This sequence comes from Marinomonas ostreistagni, assembly GCF_016461785.1. Taxonomy (GTDB): domain Bacteria; phylum Pseudomonadota; class Gammaproteobacteria; order Pseudomonadales; family Marinomonadaceae; genus Marinomonas; species Marinomonas ostreistagni_A. The sequence goes on from NZ_JAEMUH010000018.1 coordinate 73,301, forward strand.
TGGCACACAGGCAGTACTGAACGTTTTGACAGGAGAACGTTACAAGTCTATCTCGAAAGAAACCGCTGGTGTTCTCAAAGGGGAATACGGTGAGGCACCTGCAGAGTTTAATAAAGAGCTTCAAGCGCGAGTATTGGATGGTGCTGAAGCTATTACATGTCGTCCTGCGGATCTGCTTGAGCCAGAAATGGATAAACTATCTGCAGAGCTTAAACAACTAGCTCAAGAAAAAGGTGTGAAACTTGCGTCAGATGAAATTGATGACGTATTGACGTATGCACTGTTCCCACAGATTGGTTTGAAATTCCTGCAAAACCGTGGTGATGCGTCGGCATTTGAACCGGCTCCAACATTAGAAGATGCTGCACCGATGGCAGCACCAAAAACGGCTCCATCAGAAGGTCCAGCTGTTTATACTGTGAACGTTTCTGGACAAAGCTTTGTTGTTCAAGTGTCAGAAGGTGGTGATGTAAGCAATATTCAGCCAGCTTCTGCTCCTCAAGCGTCGGCTCCAGCAGCTTCGCCAGCACCAACGAGTGGTGGAGAAGACGTGCCAGCACCGCTAGCGGGGAATATTTTTAAGGTGCTTGTTTCTCCAGGTCAGCAAGTTGCAGAAGGTGAAACTGTGATGATCATGGAAGCAATGAAAATGGAAACAGAAATTTCTGCACCGAAAGCCGGTACAGTGGCAACTGTTTACGTGAAAGAGGGCGATGCCGTGCAAGTTGGCCAAGCTCTTTTAGCTCTGTAAAAGGTCGATAACGAATGGAACAGAAATTATTAAACCTTTATCACGATACTGGTATATACCAGCTTGAACTCGGCCAAGCCATCATGATGGTGGTAGGGCTATTGCTGGTTTATCTTGCTATCAAAAAGGGCTTTGAACCATTATTGCTTTTACCGATTGGTATTGGTGCTGTGTTGGTGAATATTCCAGGTGCGGGCTTTATGTCTGCACCAGTTTATGATGCAACGGGGCACATGGTGTCGCCGGGTGGTCTGCAGTACTACATTTACCATGGCGGTATCGAAACAGGTCTATTCCCTCTACTTATCTTTATGGGTGTAGGGGCAATGACTGATTTCGGCCCGATGCTTGCGAACCCTAAAACATTGCTTTTAGGTGCCGCTGCGCAGTTTGGTATTTTTGCGACGGTTATCGGTGCGGTATTGCTAGGTGCTTCAGGCATTATGGACTTTACATTAGCTGATGCCGCAGCAATAGGTATTATAGGTGGTGCAGATGGCCCAACCGCTATCTTTGTAGCTAGCCGATTGGCGCCAGAGTTGCTAGGGGCGATTGCCGTTGCGGCGTATTCTTATATGGCGCTAGTTCCATTGATTCAGCCACCAATTATGCGTGCATTAACATCAGTGGAAGAGCGTTCTATTAAAATGGAGCAGCTACGACACGTAACGAAAGGGGAGAAAATTGTTTTCCCAATCGTGGTGACGATCTTGGTAGCGATGTTCCTGCCATCAGCAGCACCATTATTAGGTATGTTCTGTTTTGGTAACTTGATGCGTGAATGTGGTGTTGTAGACCGCTTAAGTGATACGGCGCAAAATGCATTGATCAACATCGTAACTATCTTCCTTGGTTTAGGTGTGGGGTCAAAACTAAGTGCTGAAGCTTTCTTGAACATTGAAACACTCGGCATCTTGTCCTTAGGTTTGATTGCCTTCTCTATTGGTACTGCTGCGGGTGTATTGATGGCGAAGCTGATGAACAAGTTCTCATCAACTGCCATCAACCCCCTCATTGGAGCAGCGGGTGTATCCGCAGTACCAATGGCGGCGCGTGTTGCGAATAAAGTCGGTCTTGAAGCCAACAAGCAAAACTTCTTGTTAATGCATGCGATGGGGCCAAACGTTGCAGGTGTTATTGGTTCTGCAGTAGCCGCTGGTGTCATGCTAAGCTACGTTGGTGGCTAATAAAACGACATGTTAGTTCGTATTTAAAAGCCCGCTACTTATATA
>NZ_JAEMUH010000019.1 GCF_016461785.1 Marinomonas ostreistagni
GAAAGTAATTTGATGATATTTGGTTATAGATTTGACCGATAAATTGTGATTGGACGCACTCTCATAAAGTTTTTAACGTAGATGTTAGTCAATTAATGACCAACAGAATAACGAATGATCGCGAGTAAAGTGATCAAAAATGCTACGAGGAACATATGAGTAAAGGTCAAGAAATCTTAGAGGTTAGTAATGTTTTCAAGGTCTTTGGAGATTCTCCTGATAAGGCTATGGAGATGTTGCATAAAGGTGCCACGAAAGAGCAAGTCCTCAGTGAAACGGGTCAAAACGTTGGTGTATTTGATGCAAGTTTTACGGTCAAACGTGGTGAGATATTTGTCATTATGGGTTTGTCTGGTTCAGGTAAGTCCACCTTAGTTCGCCTTTTGAATCGATTGATTGAACCCAGCTCAGGTTCTATCAAGTTAAAAGGTCAGACCATTACCAATCTCAAAGATAAAGACTTACTTAATGTTCGTCGCCGTGACATGAGCATGGTATTTCAGTCTTTTGCCCTGATGCCCCACATGTCGGTGATTGATAACGCGGCGTTTGGTCTTGAAGTATCGGGAGTAGACAAGAAAACTCGTCATGAACGTGCGATTGAAGCGTTAGACCAAGTTGGCTTGGCTAACTACGCATCCAGTCGTCCAGATCAACTCTCTGGCGGTATGCAGCAACGAGTTGGACTGGCTAGGGCGCTGGCCAATGATCCAACTATTTTGCTTATGGATGAAGCCTTTTCTGCATTAGACCCTCTGATTCGTTATGAAATGCAAGGCGAGTTGATTCGTCTGCAAAAAGAACAAGAACGTACCATAGTGTTCATTTCCCATGATTTAGATGAGGCGATACGCATTGGTGATCGCATTGCCATCATGGAAGGAGGGCGGATTGTTCAAATAGGCACGCCTGATGAAATTATGAACAACCCTGCGGATGATTATGTTGCATCTTTCTTTAAAGGTGTGGATTCAGCAAAAACCATCAAAATACGAGACATCGCAACGTCTGATGCCATGACGTGGTCAAAATCTTACGATGCTGCTTCTCAAGCGTCTGATGCTCAGCAAGAGTTTGTCTATCTACTCGATGATGACCAAAAGTTCCTAGGTGTTGTGCCAATCGGATCGGTCGAAGATTGGTCTTTAGAGTCCCTCAAAGGCAAGTGCTTACCTAATCAATTCACGTTAAATGGATCAACGTCTCTAAAAGAGTCCATTTCAATGGTTTCTGAATCTCCTTATCCAGTTCCCGTTTTAGATGATCGGGGTGTTTATAAGGGCATTTTGTCTAAAGACACAGTGCTCGCTTCATTAGCGAATAACTAACTCCCTCTACGCGAATTGATAAAAGGTAAAACCATTATGTTTGAAGTAAGTTTTTTAGACCCTTTTCAAATGTTCACCATTCCAGTCGGAGATTGGGTGGAGAGTATTCTTAATTATTTAGTGCAAAACTTTCGTGACGTGTTTCGTGCAGCGAGATGGCCTATCGATCAGATACTTGATCTAGTCGAAGGTACTCTAAATTTCATTCCACCGTTGATTGGTATCTTGTTATCGGCACTATTTGGTTGGCAGGTCGCAGGCCCAAGAATGGGGCTTTTCTGTGCGATCACCCTGACTCTGCTAGGTCTGATTGGGGTTTGGGAGCAGTCAATGGTGACGTTATCTCTGGTCATCACTTCACTGTTTTTCTGCGTCGTTGTCGGTGTCCCTCTGGGCATTTTAAGCGCACGTTATGATCGATTGGAAAAAGGCATTCGTCCAGTGTTGGATGCCATGCAAACACTGCCTGCTTTTGTGTATCTCGTGCCTGTGGTGATGCTATTTGGTATAGGGAATGTCCCAGGTGTTTTGGTGACGATCATCTTTGCATTACCGCCGTTAGTGCGCTTAACCAATTTAGGTATTCGTCAGATTCCAGCCGACAAAATTGAGGCAGCCAGAGCGTTTGGTTGTACGCCACAACAAATGCTTTTCAAAGTCCAATTACCACTTGCTACGCCCACCATTATGGCGGGTGTTAACCAGACACTAATGCTTTCTCTGTCGATGGTCGTTATTGCTTCGATGATTTCTGTGGAAGGCCTTGGGCAAATGGTACTCCGTGGTATCGGTCGTTTAGACATGGGCTTGGCAACCGTCGGCGGTTTAGGCCTTGTGCTGTTGGCAATCTTCTTAGACCGACTGACTCAGGCGATGGGGCAAAGCTCTAGTGCAAGTGGAGCGGTGAATTGGTACGAAGTGGGTCCAATTGGCTTCGTTCGGTCTCTGTTCTCATCCGGTAAATCAAAGCGTTCTCAATCGTTTAAAAAAGCAACACAAGAATAACGAAAACCATCAAAAGGAAAACGTATGAACTTCACAAATAAATTTGTTAAGCAATTCGCATCGGTCACTTTAGCTTCGTCAATCGGTTTAGTGTCGACTCAACTCTCCGCTGAAGCGTTACCAGGAGAAGGTGTAGAAATCACGCCAATTTTTCCTTCGATAGCAGAGGAGCGCTTTCGTGGTGAGATTGCAATAGCAGGCCTTGAAGCGCTTGGATACGATGTTCAAGAGCCCAAAGAATCAGAATACGCAACCATGATGTTAGCGTTAAGCTACGGTGACGCGGATTTCTCCGTGCATTTATGGGACAAGCTGCACGACACGTTTTATCAAAAAGCGGGTGGCGATGACACCATGATGAAAGTGGGTGCTATGATGCCGGGTGTGCTTCAGGGCTATTTAATTGATAAGAAAACGGCAGAGGAATATAACATTACCAATCTGGAAGACTTCAAAAAGCCTGAGATCGCGAAGCTTTTTGATAGCAATGGTGATGGCAAAGCGGACTTAACGGGTTGTAACCCTGGTTGGGGGTGCGAGCTAATGATAGATCACCATTTAGAAGCCTATGGATTAACGGATACGGTTACTCACAACCGAGGCTCCTACTTTGCATTAATGGCGGACACGATTGCGCGTTATAACGATGGTGAACCAGTGCTTTATTACACCTGGGTACCGCAATGGGTATCAGGTGTTCTTAAAGAAGGTGAAGATGTTACTTGGCTTAGTGTGCCATTTACAGACATGCCTGATGGAAACAATGACGTGATCACTACTTACAAAGATAAAAACCTTGGTTTTGCTGTCGATGAGGTTATGTCTGTCGTGAATCGCGACTTTGGGCTAGAAAACCCTGCTGCGATGGCCCTATTAGCGCAGGTGCAGATCAGTACCACGGATGAAAGTGTACAAAACTTAAAGATGCGAAATGGCGAAAATTCTGAAGCGGACATAAAACGTCATGCGGCGGAGTGGATTGCAAGTCACCAAGAATTGTTTGATAGTTGGGTGGCAACAGCTAAAGGTCTGTCAAAGCAATAAAATGACACTTGAGGAGTCGGCAAAAGCTTGCTGACTTCTCATTTACTAAACGAAATTACCGATCGTTTTAATTCAATTTTGTTAAAAAATTCTTACAAACCAACAAAAATTGCAAAAACTCTTCGTTTTTTTGGTATCGCTAACATTTGGTTGAAGCAAATAATGACTTCAGCTTATCAATGAGGTGATTTGCCAGTCTAACAATAACACCTTGTATTTTTACCACCTTCTGATGAGCCATCTTATTCCACATCGAGAGAGTACGAATATCATGGTCAAGCAAATGGAACCCGATCAAACCCTTGTGAAAATGCCTTCACTTAGAGCAGTGAAATCATTCGTCGCAGCGGCAAAATACCAAAATTTCACTCGTGCAGCTGAGTCCTTGTGTGTGACGCAAGCGGCCATCAGCCGACAAATAAGAGAACTTGAGTTTTCACTAGGTGTTGAACTTTTTCAGCGTTCAGGAAGAACCGTATCGCTAACCGATGCGGGAACAAAATTTTATGACGCTGCGTACTTATCATTCATGAATATTTCTCAGGCGGCTCAACGGATTCAAAAAGTGGCGCCTGAAAAACAAGAACTAAGCATATGCTGTACTCCAGCATTTACTTCCTTTTGGCTAACGCCTTACTTAAAAGACTTCTTCAATCAAGCGCCAGATGTACATATTAGCGTTATTTCTACCAGTCATCTGATACATGATCATCAGTCAGTTTCTGGGGCAAATCCAGATGTCTACATTAGTAAAGTGTACGACCCACGAGATGGCTATAAATCCATTCCACTGTTTTACGATGTGATTTATCCAGTCTGCTCACCTGAGTATTTAGCGCAGCATAACGACACCAACGATGTTGAAAGCTTGTTAGAAATGGACTTGTTAGACTTGACGCCTTATGGGCGAGATCAAGTCGCAGAGCATGTAGATTGGAATGTATGGCTAAAGTCTTTCGGTGTGAACGACTCAGAAGAAAGGGTGGAGAAGTATTTCAGTGCGAATGACTACTGTATGCTGATTCAAATGGCGACGGCGGGGCAGGGTGTTTGTTTGGGATGGCATCACTTGGTAGATAAATTAGTGGCAGAAGGGAAGCTAGTTCGAATGACAGAGCAAGCGCTCACCTTTACTGAAAAATGCCATTACCTAAGTTATCCCGAGAAGTTTGAGGGCAACCCTGCCTTTGTCCAATTTCGTACTTGGCTGATGGAAAATCTACAACGAACGCTCCCGGATGTTTCAATCGCGACACACTGATAGCCTCAAGTATTCAGGTGTATTAGCATAAGCTGGCTTCAAGCCAGCTTTTTCATTCGTTGTCATCTTTAGGAGTGTAGTTATGACAACAAAGGTAGCTATTATTTTATTGCCAGGCTTTGCGATGACATCGTTCTCTTTGGCCTTGGATACTTTAAATTCTGCGAATTATGTCGCCAATGATTCAATCTTTACCTGTGCTGTTTTTAGTGGTGCGAAAGACCCAGAGCAGAAAGTTGTTTTAAGCGCCAATCATGTATCGGTTCTCACTGAAAAGCACTTTAGTGAGACCGAAGAGGTAGACCTTATCTGTCTGTGTGCTTATAAAAATGTATCAACTTACGAAGATGAAAGCTTATTTAAACTGTTAAAAAAACATGTGAATAGAGGTGGTCAGATTGCGTCATTATCCAGCTCTAGTTTTCTTTTAGCCAAAGCAGGACTACTCAAGAATAGTACTTGTACTATCACAGAGGAACATCAGAGTATTTTCAAAGAGCTCTATCCATCGATTGGATTACAAGAAAACCTATATACAGTCAGTGCGAATATATTTACTTGTAAAGGCGGGACCACTGCCTTAGATATGATGTTGTATATAGTCGGTAGCTTATATGGTTCTGAATTAATGAAAGAGGTCTCTTCATTTCAATTTCAAGCAGACCGAATAAGAACACTGGAAGAAATTAATATCAGCAATGCTTACCTTTATCTTCGTTTGAAATCCCCATTATTGGGGGCTGCTATTGAAGTGATGGATAAAAATATCGAAGAACCTTACAGCATTGAAACCTTATGTAAGAGAATTGGTTGTTCGGTCAGAACTCTAGAAGTGGTTTTTAAAAAGCATCTAGGTATGACACCCAATAAAAAGTATTTAAGCATTCGATTAGAGCACGTGTATAAACTAGTAGATGAGACTAGGATTCCGTTAGCCGATGTGGCAAATGCTTGCGGTTTTTCAACCCATAGTTATATGGGGAAATGTTTTAAAGATAAATATGGATTTTATCCTTCCCATTTAAGAAATTCGAAATCGTTATAAGATTTTTCGTTTTTTCTAGATCGTAAAATGTCTGATTGAAAAATAATAGCTGTGGATAATAAATCACAGGAGAGAAACATGAGTGCTGATGTTCACAGCTATTTAAAAGCAACAGAAACCGATATCGAAAGTATCCCAGTTATCGATATTAGTAAACTGATCGATGGTACTGATAAACAAGGTGTCGCGGATGAAATAGGCCGTGTATGCGAAAGCTTGGGTTTTTTATATATCGTAAACCATGGCGTTGATAAAGACTTAATCAAGCGTGTAAAGGATATGACCGAGCGCTTCTTTAATCTGCCTTTTGAAGAGAAACAGAAGCTTAATATTGTAAACAGTGGCCAAACGTTGAGAGGCTATATACCGATGTTTGGTGAAAATGTCGATCCAGAACATACCAAAGATTTTAAGGAATGTTTTGACTTGGCGGAGGATGAATCCGATATCTCACCTTTCTTTGGTCCTAATCAGATGCCTGAAAACTGGCCAGAGTTCAAAGACACAATGGAAGCCTACCATCAGGCGATGGTTGAACTGGCGAACAAGCTCATAGGTGCTATTTCATTGAGTTTGGGGCTTCCACACGATTACTTTTACAACAAGCAAAAGCACCCAATTAGCATTCAACGGATTCTGCATTACCCGCCTCAAGAAGGCAGTATTACTCGGGAAAAGATCGGTATTGGTGAACATACTGACTACGGCTTTCTAACGATCTTGTCGCAGGATGATGTGGGTGGCTTACAAGTTAAAAATCGCTCAGGTGAGTGGATCAGCGCTCCGCCGATTGAAGGTAGCTTTATCGTTAACATCGGTGATTTAGTGCAGACCTATACTAACGATCGCTATGTATCTACTTATCACAGGGTTATTAATATCAGCGGCAAAGAGCGTTATTCATACCCATTTTTTATGGATATGGATTTTGACGCTGTGGTGGAACCAGTTGCAACATGTGTTTCAGAAGATAACCCAAGTAAGTATGCCGCATATAAGTGTGGTGAGCATAAATACCGTCGATTCGTAGAGAGTTATGAGCACTTAAAAGAGGAAAAGATTGCTTAGTCTGATTTGGATGAAGGCAGTACTTAAAGAAGCGAGGGAGGTGATGAGCCTCCCTACGTATTTTTAGCGATAGGGTTCGCTCTGTAAACCGCGGAAAATGGAGTAGCACATTAAGACACAGAGCAATGCAAATGGAAAACCTGTTGCAATGGCTAAGGCTTGTAACGAGCCTAGTCCTCCGCCAATTAATAATGCGATAGCGATTAACCCTTCAAATAAACACCAGAACATGCGTTGAGCAACGGGTGTCTGTTGTATACCACCAGCACATATAGTATCCACGACAAGTGAGCCAGAGTCTGAGGATGTAATAAAGAAAACAAGAACTAGGATAATGCCTAGTACAGACGTTATTTCTGATAGGGGCAGTGGCTGTAACATGACAAAAAGAGACAGCTCAGGCGTCCAATCTAAAAGAGTTTGTTGAACATCGGTATAACCTGACAGCAATTGCGCAATAGCATTTCCTCCAAATCCAGCCATCCAGATAGCACTGACTAAAGTTGGTACGAGTAACATGCATAGAACAAACTCACGCACTGTACGTCCTACGGAAATACGGGCGATGAACATTCCGACAAATGGAGACCATGCAATCCACCATGCCCAATAAAGAGTAGTCCAGCCATGAAAATAGCCGGTGTCTTCACGGTTCACCCAGTTTGAAAGAGCGGGCAACTCAACTACGTAGCCTCGAAGTTCGAGCCAAAGTGTGGCTAAAATCTCGGTCGTACTGCCAAGAAATACCACAAATAAGAAGAGTACCAATGCCATCAGCATGTTAATTTCCGATAAGCGCTTAACGCCACCATCTAAACCACGATAAACGGAATACATGGCAATCCCAGTCACCACTAAAATGATCGCAACCATAAGTTGGGTGTTAGCTTGGATACCAAATATAAACTGTAATCCAGCTGCGGCTTGAGTCGCTCCGAATCCGAGGGACGTTGCTAACCCTGCCAAGGTTGCGAGCGCTGCGAATGCATCAATGCAGTGTCCGGGCCAACCCCAAACACGTTCACCTAAAATAGGATAAAAGGCAGATCGAACGGTTAGCGGTAACCCCTTGTTATAACAAAATATCCCTAGCCCTAATGAGACGACAGCATAGGCCGCCCAGGGATGAATACCCCAGTGAAACAATGTCGCTGCCATGCCAAGCTCTATCGCTTTTTGACTGGAAATATCTGGATTCATACTGCCATCAGAGCGTAATAACCCTTGCTCTCCTAATGGCGCAAACAGCGTATGCTGCATGGGCTCAAGTACACCATAGAATACGAGGCCGATGCCCATTCCGGCTGCAAACAGCATGGAAAACCAACTTAAATATGAGTAACTTGGACGAGCACTGATGCCGCCAATGCGTACTTTGCCGTATGGTGAAATCGCAATCCCTAAACAGAACACTACAAAGATGTTCATGCTTAAAGCAAAGACCCAATCAAATTGAGTGGTTAGCCACGGTCTTAGAGTACCGAATATGTCGGCTGCGAGATTCGTGAACAGAAGAGAAAAAGCGACCAACGCTAAAACGAAAACAGCTGTTAGACTAAATACTGAGAAATGTATGTCGGCGCTCACCTTGCCAATACTTAACTGTAGGTTGTCTTGTCCTGCCACATAGTCCGTTTTGTAGCGCTCGGTTAGATGTTTTGGGGATTGAGATGTGTGTTTCAAAAGTGTTCCTTAAGCCATGATTATCTGGCCTAACTATTTTATTAGAAGTTATTTATAGCTATGCAGCAAACCAGCTAGAGAATCAAGCTGATTTGCTGATGGGGAATTGAATCAGATTTCGAGTTCAATGTCGCTTTTAACTCGGGTACAGCATGAAAGCACGTAACCTTGAGCAACTTCTTCATCGGTGATGCCACCATTGTGATTCATATCGAATTCACCGTTGACGACTTTGACACGACAAGCGCCACAGATACCTAAGCCACAAGCTTTGGAGATATTGACGCCGGCTTCTGCTGCGGCTTCATTTAATGTCGATCCCAGTTCCACGGAATGAACAATATCCTGTTCAGGGATGCGCAGTGTGACCAATGCCTTGGGCTCCTCAGCTTCGGCTTGATCAGCGTGAATTTCCGCCTGCTTAACATCCTTAATAGGCGTTTCTCCAAACGACTCCTCATGATAACGTTTCATATCAAAACCGGATTCTTCCAGTAATGTTCGCACTGCTTTCATGTAAGGCTCAGGGCCACAGCAAAAGACTTCCCGTTCCTGAAAGTCAGGGGCAATAAAACTGAGCATGTGCTTGTTTAGGTAGCCTCTATAACCAGCCCAAGATTCGCCAATATTGGTTTGCTCACAAATCAAATGCATTTTGAAATTATCAATACGCGTGGACATGTATTCCAGCTCTTTGGCATAGATAATATCCCTTGGTGAACGTGCACTGTGCGCAAAAACCATATCAACTTCGGAGTCAGTGTTGAACCACCAGCGCGCCATGGACATTACCGGTGTTATGCCCACCCCACCTGATAGCAGCAAGACTTTCTCGGCGGGGAAATCCATACAGTTAAAGTTTCCGACTGGGCCGTGAACAGCTACTTGATCACCCGATTTTAAGTGATCATGTAGCCAGTTGGAGACCATGCCGCCTGGAACCCTTTTGACAGTAATGGAAAAGCTATACGGAATTGAGGGTGAACTGGAAATTGTGTAGGAACGCATGACTCGTTCACCAGCAATTTCTAGCTCCAATGTGACAAACTGGCCAGGTTTGAAAAAGAACATGACCGGTTCGTTCATGCTAAATGTGAACGTTGTGACATCATGTGTTTCAGGGATAACTTTGACGCAGCGAACTAAGTGGCGACCGTTGCTCCAGATTTGAGTTTTCATGGGGTTCATGAAATCAGAGGTGTTAAATTCAGTCATGTTGACTCCTAAATGTGAAAACGTCCGTCACAAGACGGTTACAACTCTTTTCCTGCTAACCACTGTTTCCAGCGCATGGTGAGGTTAGCGCCTGCTGATAAAAACGGCTCAGGGGGCAATCGCTTGGGTTGTTCTTGGGCAAGGAAATCCAGAAGTAGGTCAGATGTTCCTAGTACAGCTTGTTCTGCGGCCATCATGCCGGAAAGCGTACCTTTCACTGTCCCAAGCCCGTTTTGGCAACAGGCAGACCAGATCCGTGGCTCGACTTCTCCAAAAGCTGAAACAGAGTTAAGTGACAAACACAGTCGTCCGCCCCAGCGGTGCTCCATTTCAACTCCGTTAAGCATTGGAAAGCGTTCTTGAAATGAATGATCTTGCATGGCTGCAGCACGCTTTAAGTCTGTGCTTGGTGCTTCAAGATTTTGATTGAGCGTGGCAAGGTTGCGGATGATGATGCGATCCCCACTGCCTGAAAAGTTAGATATTTTTCTAACTGTTGTGCCCATCGGATCAGCGGGTAATATCCCCCAATCAGAAGTGCCTCCGAGTCGTTTTAGCTCGCTTGAAGTCAGGGGACTCGTGATAGAGGCGTAAGTAAATACATGCAGCAATTGTTTGGGAAAGAAGCCAAATGACTGGATGTGCCCATTAACGGCTAAGATGATGTTTTTCGTTTCTACTTTTCCGCTTGGGGTTTTGACTGTGTGACTAGACTGCCCCCTGTGCAGTTCAATAGCTGGAGAGTTTTCAAATAATTGAACGCGCTCACTTAAGCCTTTTGCCGACATTCTAATAAATGCGGCAGGCTGTATCATGGCACCGCCTTCGGTGCGGATACCTTGAGTATAGAATTCGCTCCCGGTCAGCTGCTGCATTTCTGTCGCATTTTTAAGCGTAAACGGCTCACCAATATGCGCTAAATGTTGGCAATAAGTAGCAATATGCTTTTGACCTTTTGCGGTTGAAGCGGCCGTGATTTTTCCAGATTGTCGAAACACTTGCTCTGGCATGGCGTATTCTTTTGCCATGTCCGCTGCGAATTGAATGGCATGTCGATTCAAGCGAATTTGCTTAAAATCGTGTTCATGGCTATCACTGGCGTAGGTGTCTGAATTTAACTCATGTGGTAAGTCGATCATAAAACCGCTATTTCGACCGGCAGGCCCTTCAGCAAATCGTTTAGCCTCTAGCAAAACGATTCGTTCACTTTCTGGAAGTAGTTGTGCCAGTCGTCTTGCAGCAGCCAAACCAGCAAAACCTCCGCCCACGATAAGCCAATCTGTTTGAATGGAATGGTCTAAACTAGGGTAGGCTGGTTCCGATTGAATAATGCTATTCCAAGCAGCGGGACCTGGGTCTTTAGGCAGACGTTTGATTTGAATTGTCGTCATAAAAGCATCCTGGAAAATGCAATCAAACCAATCAGTTAGGAAACCGAGAGTAGAGATGGTTTGATTGCATTGTGCGGCAAAGATTAATCGATAGAACCGTCAACGGTCGTGTCGTTTAGGTCGATCCAAATGGTCTTAAGTTCAGTGTATTGATCATGCGCGTGAATGGAGTTGTCACGGCCACCAAAGCCTGATTGTTTGTAACCACCAAACGGTGTGGTCGCATCGCCTTCACCGAAGCAGTTGACTGTTACCGTTCCCGCTTTAATGGCTTGTGCAGCGCGTAGTGCTTTTTTCGTGTTGGCCGTAAAAACGGAAGCCGCTAAGCCGTAATCTGTGTCATTGGCAACGCTCAACGCTTCATCAAAGCTGTTAACGGTAATGACAGAAAGAATCGGACCAAAGATCTCGTCTTGTGCTAGCTCATCGCTGTTTTGAACACCATCAAAAATGGTGGGTTGGATGTACGTGCCATCAATGCTTTCTCCACCCGTTACAAGCGTGTATCCAGCTTCTTTGCCTTTTGTTAGGTAGCTTTCTACTTTACTAAAATGGCCTTTATCAACCATGGCGCCTAATGCATTTTGTGGGTCAAGCGGGTTGCCAACTTTCCAGCTACGAGCATGAACTTTCACACGCTCAAGAAGCTTGTCTTTGATGCCAGATTGAACAATAAGACGTGACCCTGCTGAGCAGTTTTCGCCCATATTCCAAAATGCTGCGGCACAGACCTGTTGTGCGACGTAATCAATGTCTTCTGCATCGTCTAAAACAATGCAAGGGTTCTTGCCGCCCAGTTCTAAAACCACTTTCTTCATGTTTGAATCAGCTGAGTATCGTAAGAAACGGCGACCGGTCGAAGTAGAACCTGTGAAAGTCACCATATCAACGTCTTGATGAAGACCAATCGGCTCGCCGACTTCAGCACCACTGCCTGTGACGATATTTAAGACGCCTTTCGGTAAACCTGCTTCAGCAGCTAATTCTGCTATGCGTAATGCTGTGAGTGATGTTTGTGCAGCCGGTTTAACCACCATAGTGCAACCAGCCGCTAAAGCTGGCGCAATTTTCCAAACCAACATAAGTAACGGGAAGTTCCAAGGTAGAACCGCACCAACGACGCCAACTGGCTCACGTACGATCATGGACACTGCATCAGGTCCAACCGGAGCAGTTTGGTCATAGATCTTGTCACCCAGTTCAGCGTGCCAATTCATAAGGTGAATAAACTCGTCGACATCGATATTTTCGCAGTCGCTGATGGGTTTGCCTGAATCAAGGCTTTCCATCACAGCAAGCTCATGGCGATTACGCTTCACGAGCTTTGAAAGGTTGATCAAAATCTCCTTGCGCTCGTTAGGGTGAAGCTTGCTCCAGCGTCCATCGTCAAAGGCTTGGCGGGCTTTTGCAACAGCGAAATCCACATCTTCTGGCCCACACGCCGCGATGTCCGTTAGGTGCTGACCTGTTGCTGGATTGGTCGTTGCAAATGTTTTACCTGATTTTGCCGGACGAAAAGCACCATCAATGAAGCTCATAGAAGGGAATGTTAAAGACGCTGCGATGGCTTCGTATTCTTGAAGTGTCAAAATGTTAGACATTATTTATCTCCTTTTTTAGCAGGTGCTTTTGCTGCTGAAGTGTCTGCGGTGATGTTGGCGATTGTGGTTTTCAATGTCTTGATAACTTGTGCTAATTGGCGCTTATCAGATTCATTTAAACCGCGTAAAGGCTTGCGTACCGTACCGGCATTGCGCCCGTCTAAACTAACGCCATGTTTAACGCTCTGAATGAATTTTCCACCTTGCTCAAGTACATGCATTAGCGGCATCATCGCGGACATGATTTTGCGACCAGTATTGAAGTCATTGTTGACGACGCATGCTTCAAACAGAGCAATGTGTTCTTTAGGAAGGAAGTTAGATCCTGCACAGACCCAGCTTTGTGCTCCCCAAGCAAAAAACTCGAGCGCTTGGTCATCCATGCCACAGGATGCTTGGATATGTGGGTAGTCGCGCATCAGCATGTGTAAACGGTTGATGTCGCCAGAGCTTTCTTTGATACCACAGAAATTTTTAGACTGACCAACACGGTCTAAAAACTCACTTTCCATGTTAACGCCCATTCGATCAGGGTAGTTGTAAAGCATGATCGGTAGGTTTGCTGAGCGATCTATCGTTAGGGCATGCAGTGCTAATTCTCTTTGTGTGGGCAACGAGTAAGGTGGAGTCGCAACAAGTAAGACGTCTGCTCCATGCTTTGCACCGTCTTCAGCTAGTGCAATGGATGCAGCTGGGTCTATTGAGCCAGTACCAAAAATGATAGAAGTTTTATTACCAACCACTTCTTTCGCAGTTTTTAATAATTCAATACGCTCCTGATGGCTTTCAACATAATATTCTCCAGTTGTACCGCCAATCATTAAACCATGGATGCCATTGTCGCTTAGGTAGTTAACATGCTCTGCGAAAGCATCAAAATTAATCTCTCCATTTTCGTGGAATGGAGTAATAACAGGAGTATAGATACCTTTAAACTTCATCGTTAATCTCGCTTATTGAAAGACATATTTATGTCATGTGTTGTATTTCACTTTGAGTTCAATATATCCCTGCAGTTTTAGACTTAAATTCACTGTTTTATTTTTAAATAGGCTGAGTTTTAGTTATTAAGAGAATGATAGCTTTCAATTTAATAACTTCCTGTAGACGAAAAAAGCGACCCGGAGGTCGCTTTAAAGAGTGTTGGTGCGATTATTTTGATAAGCGTTCTTTCATCGTATCGCAGTACCAATCAACAAACTGGCATACACCATTCTCGGCTATCTCTGAGAACGGGCCTGGGCGGTATGCAGGAGATTGAACACCGCGGAATGTCTCTTCAACAAGCTGGCGGTCTTGATCGTTTGTTGCAAGCCACACTTTGGTTAAATTGTCCAAATCGTAGTCAACGCCTTCTTGAGCATCTTTCGGTACTAGCCATTTAGTGGTGACTAACGTTTCCCCCGAGCTAAGAGGAAGTACTCTAAAGCTCAATGCATGATCGCCCAAAAAGTGGTTCCAAGTTGATGGGTAAAGGAAGTAAAGAAGCGCACCGATGTCCTCGACACCAGACTTATCAAGACGACCATTGACAGCGGGCTTTCCGGACATGGTGTAACTTACAGCTTTGGCTGAAAGTGGGATGCGCGTCATACGATAATTGCCTGTTTCTCCCATAACCAAACGGCTTGGTAGGCCTGCGGCCTCACATTTATTCCAATGTTCGGTAAGTTCAGGATCTTCCTCTCCGCCAACGCCTGCTACAGATAGGTTCTCAACAAATGAATTCAGTAATTCTGGGTGACTGCCATCGCAGTGATAACATTCACGATTGTTTTCGAACACTAACTTCCAATTGCCTTTTTCGACCAAATTAGATTCATAGGCTACCTTGCAGTTGTCTAAAAAGTGAGGCTCGATGAAAGGCGTCACAGCATCTCTAAATGGTGCGAAGTTAGGCGCTTCATCGGCAACACAGATATAGATGTAGCTATTCACAATCTCGCAGTTTACCGGCATTAAGCCATGTTCTTTTGGATTAAATTCAGCCCCCATGTTACCTGCAAATAAAAGGTTGCCATCTAGTCCAAATGTCCATTTGTGATAAGGACATACTAACTTTGCGTTCTTGCCTTTGTCATTTTGACAAATACGAGAACCTCGATGTCTGCAAGCGTTATGAAATGCTCTGACGATTCCTTGATCATCTCGAACAACTACTACAGGATAGTGTCCAACTTGTAGTGTAAAGTACTCACCAGGCTTTTCTATTTCAAAGGTGTGGCCAGCGAATATCCACTCCTTGTGCCAGATCTGGTTTAAATCCTCAGCGAAAACGTCTTCGTTAGTGTACAGCTCCCTGCTTAGAGCATGCCTAGGTTTGCGTTGCTTTACTAATTCTAGTGTTGATTCTGCGCTATTCATTGGTTCACTCCGTAATAAATACTGTTGTAATGCAATCGGGTAAAGGGGACCCAAACCAATGTTCCATAGTATTTATTTAGACTGGCTTATTAATGGAACGATTCTTTCTCTGCGATCCATTGCATTTTAGAAATGTAAACGACAACATCAAAATGACTTTTTATAGGGGGTATTTGAAAACATGTAATCATTGATAACATGAGGTATTTAATGATTATTAGAATAGGTATTGGAAATATTAAAAACAAAAATATATCTTGAGTGTGAATATTTAAATGTATTAATTAACAAGCTTTATAGGGAGGCTTGTTATGAAGAATATATTTAATTTTGTTGATGCTGTTCAATTCAATGAGATGCCAGAATTAACTGCTAAAAGAGTAAAGCATTCGCTACTGGATATTGTTGGGATCCTTGCTGCAACATCACGTAATTCGACCGTCAAAGCAGCTCAAGATTTTGCTTTGAAGCATTTCTGTGGAACTCCAGCTGACACAACACGTCTGTTTTTTAATGGGGCATCTGTTTCAACACTTGGTGCAGCATGGGTTGGTGGGTTTGGTGCAGACAGTCTTGATGGTCATGAGGGACACTTTTTGTCAAAAGGGCACGCTGGCGCGACAGTTGTCCCAAGCCTACTGATTCTAGCGGATGCGTATAAAGATGCTGGTCATAAAATAAGTGGCCATGAGTTCCTTAGCCTATTAGCAATAGGATATGAGACTTCCCTTAGAGCAGGCGTCTCATTGATTGAATCAACACCGTATTACCCTGCCTCGGGTGCCTTTTCAGGTATTGGTGTGGTGCTTGCTGGTGGAAGAATGATGTCTTGTAACCCAGAAGTTATCGAGCATGCGCTTGGTATCGCTGAGTACTTTTCACCGAGGTGCCCGATGATGAGAGTGGTAGACTACCCAACTATGTTAAGAGATGCCCACAGCGCAGGCGCATATTCAGGCATTAATGCTTTATATTTGGCTCAGGCTGGTATAACGGGCGCTCCTGCAGAAACATTGAAGTTCGAGCAATCACTTAAATACTGGCAATGTCTTGGTCAAAGCTGGGAAATTGACAATCAGTATTACAAGCCTTGGCCAGTATGTCGCTGGGCTCAGCCTGCCTTAACTGCTATTGAGAGGCTTCTGAATGATCAGCCCGAGATCTGTGGCAATGCTATTGAAACCATAAGAATTGAAACCTTCCACGAATCGACTAGGCTACAAGGTTATACCCCTAAAAACCGAGATGAAGCCGAGTATGGGCTTGCTTATCCTGTTGCTGCGATGGTGCATGCTGGCAAATTCGGACCTGAGCAGCTAACGGATGAGTTCCTTGTCGATGAAAACGTCTTGGCTCTTGCGAAAAGAGTAGAGATAGTGGAATCAAAAGAGCTTTCACAAAGGTTTCCAAGCGAAATCTTGTCTCGTGTAGAGATTCGTCTGAAAACAGGAGAAACGTTCTTGAGTCCTATTACTCAAGCAAAAGGTGACCCTGAAACGCCAATGTCGGAAAGTGATTTCCTCGATAAATTTTATATAAACACTAAAAGTGTTCTTACAGAAGAGCACCGTGATGCATTACTTGAAGAGTTGCTTAATTTAGAGCATCGACAAGACATATCGAGATTGCTTGAGCTGATATTTAAACCTAGTTTGTAAATACTCATTAGTGAAAATGACCAGCTGTATTTGTTAGACCAATTGGGGCAAAGCTGCCCCAATTTTATTTAAGCCAACGGTCCCATCAACATCAAAGTACTTAGTGTCAGCATAAACACTGCGATGATGGCGTCCAGTACACGCCACGCATTTGGGTTGTTAAATACGGGGATTAAAAGTTGTGATCCATAACCTAATGACATAAACCAAGCCACGCTGGCTAGGCAGGCGCCGATACCAAACGCTAGTTGCCCCAGCCCTGGATAATGGGTGGAAATACTGCCCAGTAAAACCATGGTATCAAGGTACACGTGGGGGTTTAGGAAGGTAAACGCCAAGCAGGTTAGCACTGCTTTTTTCAAAGAATTATGGTTGGCCGCATCGTCGGCATTGAGAGCGCCAGCACCCGACCAAGCACGCTTAGCGGCTTGTACCCCATAAAACGCAAGGAATGCAGCTCCGCCAAATTGCAGCACTTGCATCAGTTTAGGCCACTCTTTAACCAGTAAACCAGTGCCTGCCACGCCCAATGTGATCAGCAAAATATCGCTTATAGATGTTATCGCGACAATGATGCCAATGTGGTTGCGCATCAAACCTTGCCTAAGTACAAAAGCGTTTTGGGAGCCGATGGCAATGATAAGTCCCGCGCCTGTGGTAAAACCTGCAATTAAAGCTGTCAGTAACATTTAATAATCCAGTGAATGGTTAGATATTGAATAGGCTCATGATCTGAGAAAATTGAAAGTTAGTAAAATTAATAATTCTAGGTATAGTTAAGAAAAACTTATCTGAAGGCTATTCGCATGAGCTTGATACATCCCCAACTTGCGGCGTTCGCAGCAGTGATTGAAGAAGCGAGTTTTGATGGGGCGGCGCAACGTTTATCGGTGACGCCATCCGCCATTTCACAACGGGTCAAAGCATTAGAAGACCGTTTAGGACAAGTGCTCATCGTTCGACAATTACCTTGTCGACCGACAGAAGCAGGGGAAAAATTGCTGCGAAAAGTAAAGCCCATGTTGGCACTAGAAACAGAAGCTTATGAAGACTTTCAGCTTGAACAGCCCAACGCTGTGCATCGACGACTGGCCATCGCAGTTAATGATGATTCGTTAGAAACTTGGGTATTGCCAGCGTTGGCCACCTTAAATCAGGAGTTTGGTTACTTATTTGATGTCATCGTAGATGATCAAGACCACTCACTCAGCTTATTGCGAAATGGCAGTGCAGTAGGCGCTGTGACATCCGAAACCAAAGCCATCCAAGGGTGCGATATCCATGCGCTAGGCACCATGCGTTATCACGCCATTGCATCGCCGGAATTTAAGCAGCGCTTCTTTGCCGAAGGCTTAAACCTTGAGAGTTTAACCAAGGCGCCAATGTTGGTGTTTAGCCGTAAAGATGAGCTACAAAATCGCTTTATTCAGCAAGTAGTGGGGCATGATTTGTACCCACCAACGCACTACATTCCTACCTCAACTGGCTTTGTTGAAGCCGCAGCACTGCACCTTGGTTGGTGTATGGTGCCTGAATGTATGATTCAGCAGGCGCTTGCCGATGGGAAAGTAACCATGATTCATCCAAGTTTCACGGTCGATGTTCCACTGTACTGGCAACATGCTTCTATCCGCTCAACGACCCTGCAAAACCTAACCAAAGTCTTCGTTAATCAGGCACAGACAAAACTGGCAATTGTCGAGTAAATATATAAATATTTTTTGAGTTTTATAAAAAAATATTAGTTAGATTTTTGTGTATCAACTGTTTTAGTTTTTAGTAATCACAATGACGAAAGTCAAAATAACCATACTAAAAAACGAAAATAGGAACGCTCATGAAACCATTAAAATACACTCTAATTGCCAGTAGCCTGCTCGCAACCTCTGTTTTTGCAACCACATGGCATATGCCAACGCCCTATGGTGATGGCAACTTATCTACGCAACTTGCCTATGAATTTGCTGAAGAAGTGAAAGAAAAAACCGGTGGTGATTTAGACATTACCGTTCACTCGGGCGGCTCGCTTGTTAAGCACTTAGAGATCCCTCGTTCTGTTCGTACAGGGCAAGTTCAAATGGGGGAAATTTTTATGGCGATCATGGGTAATGAGGACCCTGTTTTCAAACACGATAATATCCCTTTCTTAGCCTCCACCTACCCTGATGCTAAATCCTTATGGGAGGCCGCTAAACCTGCAGTCGAGGAAAAGCTGGCAAAAAGTGGTATGCAGCTTCTGTATACGGTCGCTTGGCCAGCCCAAAGTCTGTACACCAAAATGCCAGTTTCAGACTTGGCGGATCTTAAAGGTGAAAAGATGCGCACAAACAGTCCATCGACTTCACGTCTTGCTGATTTAATGGGAACAGTTCCGACCACAGTACAAGTGCCAGATGTTCCTCAAGCATTTAGCACAGGAATCATTCAAGCTATGGTTACGTCACCATCGACAGGTGCTGATACGCAAGCTTGGGATTATGTGAGCTATTACACAGATATCAAAGCATGGATTCCGAAAAACATCGTGATTGTTAATAAGCGTGCCTTTGCTCGCTTGGATAAAGATACTCAAAAAATCATTATGGATGCGGCGCAACATGTAGAAGCCGAAGGCTGGAAGCGTGTTGTATTGCGTGGTGAAAGTGACACGCAAATCCTAAAAGATAATGGTATGACGGTGTCAGAGCCTACTGAGACCTTTGTGAAAGAACTGAAAGAAATTGGTGCTACGATGGCCTCTGAATGGGAAGCCGAAGATCCTGCCACTATCAGCAAAATCCTAGAGCGATACCAGCCTTAACCTCCATCTTCGCTGCGCTAATTTACTTGGCGCAGCGACCTTTCTAGGAGGCGTTATGACTTCTTTGAAAACCAAGGTCTACCAGCTCTCTGGTTGGCTTTCTGGCGCCTGTATTGTCGCCATTACGATTTTATTACTGCTGCAAATCATCGGTCGGATGTTCGGCTTCATTGTTCCTTCAGCAGAGGATTTTGCAGGGTTCGCTTTGGCCGCTTCTACATTTTTTGGCTTGGCTTATACCTTTCGTGAAGGTGGGCATATTAGGGTCACCCTTGTCATTCAACGGTTTGGCCGAATAGCACGACAGTGGCAAGAACGAGGCGTATTAGTACTTGCTGTCTTACTGAGTGCAGCGATCGCTTATGCCTGCTGTTTTATGGTGTATGAGTCTTACATTTATGAAGAAGTCTCTTATGGCTATGTACCTGTGCCGCTTTGGATTCCACAAGTGCCCGTAGCTCTTGGGGCAAGTGCATTGCTATTGGCTACATGTGATGCATTGTGGCAATCCCTAAACGGACAAGTGCCTGATTACATGAAATATGAAGACGAACTAGGGGAAGGCTAAGATGGATTTAACACTGATTTCAGTTGTGTTAGCTCTGGCGATGATTGCCATGCTCGCCTTAGGAGTTTGGGTGTCGTTTACCTTAATCGCCATTGGCGGGATTGGCTTAGTGCTCTCAGGCAACTATCAAGTTGATTTGCTATTTAGTACCTCTTCTTGGGGAGCCAGTACGGCGTGGTCACTTACGGCGTTACCCTTGTTTATTTGGATGGGAGAAATCCTGTTTCGAACGAGGCTTTCGACTGATCTATTTGAAGGCTTGTCTCCATGGCTTGGCAGTGTTCCAGGCAAGTTACTACACGTAAACATCTTAAGCTGTGGCATCTTCGCTGCTGTGTCAGGAAGCTCTGCTGCGACAGCCGCCACCATTGGCCGTATGACATTGCCAGAGTTAAAAAAGCAAGGTTACAACGATCGTATGGCGATTGGCACCTTAGCGGGTTCGGGTACACTTGGGCTGCTGATACCACCATCCATTATCTTAATTGTTTATGGGGTGGCAGCCGAAGTGTCTATCGCTCGATTGTTTGTCGCAGGGGCTATTCCTGGTTTGCTACTGATGGCTTTATTCATGGGCTACACCATGATTTGGGCACGATTAAACAAAGATGAACTGCCAGCGAAAACAACCGTGTCTTTGACGCTTAAACAAAAAATTGTTGCCATTCGTCGACTCTTTCCTGTGATGGGGCTGATTGGCTTCGTTTTGGGGTCAATATATGGTGGTTTAACAACACCAACGGAAGCCGCAGCGCTTGGTGTAACAGGGGCTTTGGCGTTAGCCGCGTTAACAGGTGCCTTAAGCATTGATAGCTTTAAGGAGAGTCTACTCGGTGCTGTGAAAAGTGCCTGTATGATTACCTTTATCCTTGTAGGCGCGCATTTTCTAACTGTTGCGATGGGTTTTCTTGGCATTCCTAAATCTCTAGCTGAATGGATTGCTGAGCTAAATCTTTCCCCGATGCTTTTGATCTTGTATCTAACGGTTTTCTTTATGGTGCTTGGCTGTTTCTTAGATGGCATCTCCGTAGTGGTGTTAACAGTAGCAGTGGTTTTACCGATGGTCGAAGCGGCAGGGATTGATCTACTTTGGTTCGGTATCTTCATCGTATTTGTTGTGGAAATGTCTCAAATCACCCCGCCAGTAGGCTTCAACTTATTCGTGATTCAAGCACTAACTGGTAAGAATATTTTGTATGTAGCGCGTGCTGCCTTGCCATTTTTCCTATTAATTGGCTTTGCCATTGTACTGGTCACGTTGTTCCCTGAACTGGTGACGTATTTACCAACGACTATGTCTCAGCGTTAAGGAGTTGTGATGTTATTAAATTGTGATATGGGTGAAGCGTTTGGTGCTTGGGTTATGGGGCAAGACGAACATATTATGCCGTTTGTCGACCAAGCTAATATTGCTTGTGGTTTTCATGCTTCAGACCCTTTAACGATGGCTAAAACAGTCAGTTTGGCAAAACAACATTCTGTATCAGTGGGCGCACATCCAGGCTTCCCAGACCTTGTGGGCTTTGGACGTCGCAAGATGGATATTGCAGCAGCGGAATTAAAAGCGCTTATTCAATATCAAGTGGGGGCTTTACAAGGTATTTGTCAGTCTCAGGGTATGAACTTAAGTTACGTGAAGCTTCATGGCGCGTTGTATAACCAGATGGCCTCCAATGAAATGACTTTAGACATTGTCATGCAAGCGGTGTCAGAAATCAGTGACACCTTGCCTTTGATGGTGATGGCCGTACCTGAGCGGGAAGCTATTTCTCGTCATGCCGAGCGCTATGGGTTGACGATATTGTACGAAGCGTTTGCTGATCGTCTTTACACTGCGGATGGACGGCTAACGCCAAGGTCTCAAACTGATGCAGTTCATAGCTCCGTTGAACTAATTGAACAACAAGTGCTAGGGCTATTGCAGCGTAGTGAAGTGACGACAGAAACCGATCAAGTTTTAGCCGTGAATGCGGATAGTATTTGTATTCATGGCGATAATCCTCATGCCTTGCAAGCGGTTAAACGTGTTCGACGTTTGTTGCAGGGGTAAATGTAAGATGAATTTTCCTACTGAGTGCCAATTTTTAAACAGTCAGACGTGTTTCTTTGAGTTTTCTAAAGAAGTCAGCGAAGAAGTATCGGAATACATTGCTTTGGTGGTTGCAGCATTAGAGCATGACCCTGGCATTGTCGATATTATTGCCTCTTACACAACGTTAATGGTTGTATTTGATCGTCATCAATATGATCGCCATAGCATCAGAAAGCGCTTTAAATGTATTTTCTCACAGCTTGCTAATGAACCGTCATTACAGGCGAAAGGTAAGTCTATTGAGATTCCTGTCTTTTATGACCCTGAAGTGGCTCCAGATTTACTGGATGTTGCAGAGCGTTGCCAGATAACACCCGAAGAAGTCATTGCGTTACATAGTGAACGAGTATATCGAGCGTATGCGATTGGTTTTATGCCTGGGTATGCTTATCTAGGGACACTAGACCCACGTATACAACTGCCGCGCCGTGATACGCCACGTTTAAAAGTCGCGAAAGGTACGGTCGCGTTTGCGGAAAAACAAACCGCAGTTTACCCAAGCGTCAGTCCGGGTGGTTGGCACTTAGTGGGCAGAACCCCGATTGAATTGGTTGATTGGAGTAGCGAATCTCTTTCCTTGATGAAAGTGGGAGACCGTATTCAGTTCAAAGCTATTTCGAGGGATGATTACGTCGCGTTAGGAGGAACTTTCCATGGCGTTTAAAGTGCTTAAGCCTGGGGTGTTATCCTTGCTTCAAGATTTAGGCCGTTATGGCTACCATGCAGTGGGCCTGTCTAATGGCGGTCCAATGGATGAATATGCGTTTCGACTAGCAAATCGATTGTTAGATAATAACCCCAATGCTCCACAAGTGGAAATCACTTACGGACTGTTAGTGCTTCAAGCTACTGCTGATACCACCATTGCATTGTGTGGTGCTGATCTCGGTGCCAAGTTGAACGATAAACCGCTTTTAGTATGGCAAACCTATGCGATTCAAGCAGGAGATCGTTTGAGCTTTCATCAACCGCAGCACGGTTTACGAGCTTATTTGGCGGTGAAGGGCGGCTTTCAATGTGAAGCGGCGTTAAGCAGTGTTTCTACTGTGATGCGCGAACATGTAGGTGGTTTAACCGGTAAAGGTGATAAACTACAGAAAGGTGATTTATTAGCGTTTGAGCCCTATTCGGAACCCTACCAGAATCGCGTACCCCGCCATGCGATTCCTGATTATTCCCAGACCAATATCCCCATGATTATGGGCTATCAGCACGAACATTTTAGTTGTGTTGAAAAGGCGCATTTCCTGTCGAGTAACTATCAAGTATCGCAAAGTTTTGATCGGATGGGTTATCGACTGGAGGGACGTTCTATCGCATACAGTGGAGACGGAATCATCTCAGAAGGAATAGCCTATGGATCAATTCAAATCCCCAAAGATGGACAACCGATTGTATTGCTCAAAGATCGCCAAACGATAGGTGGATATCCCAAAATGGGATGTGTCACAACATGGGGCGGATCACTTCTTTCGCAGAAGATGGCTGGAGATAGCGTTCACTTTGAGGCCATTCCAGTGGAAGAAGAGGAAAAAGAGTCATTGCTGTTTGAAGCACGTTTGAACTCTATTTCCTAGGAGTTATTCATCCAGCTGTTGGTAATAAGTCTCAATGGTCTGAATCAGTTCCGCGATGGCGGTGTTGTGCTGTTGGCTCCTTGGGTAAACTAAGCCGACTTCTCGAAAAAAGGTTTGTTTGCCAAGGGGCAATTCTGTGATGGAGGATTGCCAAGGTGAAAAATCAAACGCTTTTGGGATCAAGGCCACGCCAGCCCCCGCAGCGACTAATCCAATCAAGGCTTCTAGTTCATCGGCTTCACATTTCTCATCCACATCAACCGCCGCACGTTGAAGAAATCGGTCGACTTGTCGTCCACCGAATGAGGTTCGGTCGTAACGAATAAAAGGTTTGGTGATGAGTGCTTCACGCCAGTCTTGGCACTCCCAATCCTTAGGGGTGACGCAAACATAAGGCTCACTGACCAAAGGACGCCAGATCAAATCCGCATGCAAAGGAAAGGGTGGCATGATAGTCACAGCCAAGCTTAGCTCGCTGCTGTCTACTTGATCCACAAGGTTGATCGAAACCCCTGGTAAGATCTTAATGCGAACATTGGGTTGTGATTGAAAATAGTGCTGTAAAATATGCGGCAACGCATGCCTTTGCGCAGAGGAGATGGCGCCGATCTTTAAGGTTAACGCGTTAACGGTCGTTTCGGTGGAAGTACCTAAGCTGTTATAGCGATCGATGATGTCTTTGGCTTGATCGAGAATCTGGCGACCGGTGGCATTCAACTCAGCACTGCGTCCAACCTTATCAAACAGTTTTAATCCAAGCTCTTGTTCTAGTCGCTGCATCTGAGCGCTGACCGCAGCTTGAGTTAGGCCAATTTTATTACCAGCGGCGGCGAAAGTGCCTTCTTTTGCCACGACAAGAAGCGTTTTCAATTCTCGAATCATTCATAAAATTCCTTTATGTTTCTGTAAAAAATATATTGATTTTTTTACTGCATTTCCAGCATTAGAATGAATCCACAACAAGATAAAACGTTGTTTTAACGTTAGCTAGCCAACAAAAGGAAGCCAAAATGAGCCTACAACCATTTCACCTAGCCATCCCTGTTTACGATGTACCTTTAGCCCGCGCTTTTTACCGCGATGTCTTTGGTCTTGAGGAAGGGCGTTCAGCGGAAGCTTGGGTCGATTTTAACTTTTTCGGCCATCAACTAGTGATTCACAGCCATCCAAAAACACCTTCTCAAGAAAATGCCACGACCAACCCTGTGGATGGTCATGATGTGCCAGTCCCGCATTTTGGCGTCGTATTGGAATGGCAACAATGGGAAGATTTAGCCGAGCGCTTGAAGTCATTCGATACCAAATTTGTGATCGAGCCTTACATCCGTTTTAAAGGCCAAGTTGGTGAGCAAGCGACCATGTTCTTACTCGATCCATGTGGCAACGCGTTAGAGTTCAAAGCCTTTAAAGATATGAGCCAACTGTTTGCTAAGTAGTGGTTAGTTGATACATAAAACGCACCTTGAGCGCTCTCAATGTGCGTTTTTTCGTTATTAAGGAGCTAAGGTGGAGTCAAAAGTTCTGCTGGACAGCCTACGATGAGATATGTCTTAATACTGTTTATTTAAACAGTATATTGTCTCCATGCAAAATCCTTCTAGCTACCAAAAAAAGATTATCCATATTGATATGGATGCCTTCTTTGCGTCGGTAGAAATGCGTGATTTCCCTCAGTATCGCCATATTCCGTTGGCGGTTGGAGGGAATGAAAAGCAACGTGGGGTTATCAGTACTTGCAACTACGAAGCACGTAAATACGGTGTTCGTTCGGCTATGTCGACGGCGATTGCGAAGAAGCTTTGTCCACAGTTAACGGTGATTCCGGGTAGGATGCAGGTTTATAAAGATACCTCAGCTAAAATTCGGGCGATCTTTGCTCGCTATACGGATTTGATTGAGCCATTATCTTTGGACGAAGCCTATTTAGATGTCACACACTGCCAGCAACATCATGGTTCAGCGACCCTTATTGCTGAGGCCATACGAGATGAGATCCGAACAGAATTAAATCTAACGGCTTCTGCGGGCGTCGCCCCGATCAAATTCTTGGCTAAAATTGCCTCTGATATGAATAAACCGGATGGGCAATTTGTGATTACGCCTAATCAAGTGCAATCTGTGATTGACCAGTTGCCACTTGGCAAAATCCCAGGTGTCGGTAAAGTCAGCCTTGAGAAGCTCAATAACGCTGGGTTTTATGTCTGTTCCGATATTCGTAATGCCGATTACTTAGCGCTCGTAAGGCGCTTTGGGCGATTAGGTGATTCTCTTTGGAATAGAAGTCATGGGATTGATCCGCGAGAAGTCACGCCTCATCGTCAACGCAAATCTGTTGGCGTTGAAAGAACTTTTGCCACCAATATTTCAAGTTATGATGAGTGTTGGCAGGTGATCGAGAAGCGCTTATACCCTGAGTTACAGCAGCGCCTTGGACGTCATACTAAAGATAAAAGCATCACTAAGCAGGGTATCAAAGTAAAGTTTGCGGATTTCCAGCTTACAACTATTGAGCATGTTCACCAGAAGTTGGATCTTGATTACTTCAGAGATTTATTAGAGCAGGTTCTAAAGCGCCAGAATGGACGTGAAATCCGTCTATTAGGATTAAGTGTCATGCTAAAGTCCGAAGAAGAAGCTCGACAGCTTCCCTTGGACTTTGCTGAGTCATGATGTTTAAAAGAAGGGCAGTCCCTGTTTGGTTTTCATTTCGACGACTGACTCAGTACGGTGACTTAAAGACCGTATCAATATCGGTGCGACAATAATACTAAGCACGACGTTGGATAGTGGCAGCGCCAGCCATATTCCTTGTGTTCCCAACAATGCAGGAAAGGCCAACAAGAAAGGGATTTGAATCACAATATTTCCCAATGCAACGAGCATGGCTTCACGGTTTTGTCCAATAGACAAGAAATACACCGATGCGATGAATAGAAAACCGTCCAAGCACAAAGCAAATAAATGCAGTCGCATGCCTTCAATTGTAATTTGAACCAGTCCAGTTTGTTCAGTAGTAAATAATCCGATTAACTGCTCCGAAAAGATGTTGGCGATCAGTGTAGTGCATAAGCCAAGGCCTAAGACGATTTTTAAAGCCAATGTCATGGTGGTTTTTATGTGCTTAGGCTGCTTTGCCCCATAGTAATAACTGACAGGAGGCTGAATACCATTCGCTAACCCCTCTGCAATCAAGTAATAGAGCAGGGCAATATAATTGATAATTGCGAAGGCACTTACATACTCAACGGAGCCGTATTTAAGTAATAAGGTATTGTGGGCAGCAACAATAAAACTAAAGTATAGAAACATCACTAGGCCAGAGCTGCCTGCTTTCAGTACCTGCATCAGTTGTTTGAGATTAATAAACTCCAGCACTAAGCGAATGCTGGCTTTGTTTGAACAAAAATAAAGCAATGCAAACACAGCAACAGTGGCTTGAGAGATTACCGTAGCTATCGCCGCACCTTTTAAACCTAAATTCCAATGGCCGAGCATTAAATAATCTAAAACGATATTAAGCAGTGCACCTATCCCTAACAATAACGTAGCTAGGTTAGGGCGATCATCATTGCGAACCAGCATGGGCAAAGCACCTGATGCAATCGTCATGATCGCTCCCCATTGAAAAACACTGATGTAATCAAGGGCCCATTGATAAGCCGTTGCTTCAGCGCCTTGTAAGGTAAGTAGATAGCTACCACTCAATGCTAAGTGGCCACTGGAGACGATGGAAAGTAATAGAATCAGCCATAAAGAAGCAGTTAGACTACTGGACGCTTTTGTTTTATCACCTGCGCCACGTTGTTGAGACATGATGGCACCGCCCCCCATGCCCACTAAAATCCCAAAGCCAATGATTAGACCAAGGATTGGCCAAGCTAAGTTCATGGCTGCAAGACCATTTGCTCCGGCATAGTGTCCAACAAACAAGCCATCAATGACTTGATAAAGTCCATTGACCAGCATGCCCGCCACCGATGGGATGGCAAACCACCAAAAAGTTCGCTGAACAGAGCCTGTGATGGAAATAGATGCGTGTTCCATGATGTCACCTGAAGTTGATATCCATATATTATTAAATGAAAATAAGATGAACCAAAGTTAGTGTTCATCTCAAAAAGAGATGGAGTGGCGCAGGAGTAAGAGAGTTTGAATTGGACAATTGATCAATTAAAGATCTTTGAAATGGCCGCAACAGAAGGTTCTTTCTCAGCGGCTGCACGTAAACTTGGTAAAGCCCAATCCCGAGTGAGTACTGCGATCGCTGATTTAGAGTTAGATCTTGGGTCTGAACTATTCGACCGTTCTTTGCATACGCCGACACTAACCCCCTTTGGCCAAGAAATGCTAACTGAGGCTCGGTTTGTATTGGCTCAGCGAGATAGATTAAATGCCAGAGCCATGGCTGCCGTAGCAGGTCAAGATATTGAGTTAGTCATTGCAGGAGATGAGGCGGTCCCACTCGTTGGCTTTCAAACCATTTTCGCGCGATTGGCTGAGCAATTTCCAAATTTAAAGCTAACTCTCACACATGGCTCTAGAAACGATATTGCCGCCGCGGTGCTATCTGGCAGAGCCACTATGGGGGTGTTGTTCCGATCAAGTCAGTTAGACGATGACATAGAATTTCATTCTGTAGGTCA
Organism: Marinomonas ostreistagni; assembly: GCF_016461785.1. GTDB lineage: Bacteria > Pseudomonadota > Gammaproteobacteria > Pseudomonadales > Marinomonadaceae > Marinomonas > Marinomonas ostreistagni_A. The sequence goes on from NZ_JAEMUH010000019.1 coordinate 28,344, forward strand.
TTTTAAACAAACTCTAATTGTTGCCAAAGATCACCCGCTTTGCAGAAAGGCATCCCCTAATTTGTCCCAGTTGCAAGCTTTTCGCCAGTTGGTGATTTGCGACCGTTTAGGAGAAAACCGAGCGGCACCGCTGACGTCTAACTACTGGCACATCGACAGTTATTATCAAATCTCTGAAATGGTGTCCATGGGGCTTGGTTGGGCGTTGGTGCCAGAACACATAGCGCTTTCCCCTTGGTATCGTGATTCTCTGATTAGCTTGTCCACTCAAAACATCCCGCAGTCCACCCTAGTCGAAGTGGGCGTGATAAAACGACGGGATCAGCATTTTGGTGAAGCCGGACAGTGGATACTCCGACAGCTAGAGCAGCTGTTTAATCATTAATCTAAGCTGAGCTCCCGAAGAATCGACGCAAAATTTAAGGTTGTTGGAGTCGGGTGGCGTTGTCGATAAGCCAAAGCGAGGCTGACCTTAGGTGTTGGGGCAGCAATGGGTCGGAAGGTAACGCCTGCAATGGACAGCTGTCGCATGGAATCAGGCAATAGAGACACGCCTAGATTCGCTGCAACGAGGGATAGTATGGAGGCGATTTGAGGTGCGGCGGGACCGAGTTTGGGCTCAAAGCCTGCTGCTCGACAGTTTTCCAGCACCGCATCGTGCAGGCTGATGGCGTCTTCTCTTGCGGTCATGATAAATGGGGAGTCAGCCAGTTCCTGTAAGGCAAGGGTTGCGTTTTCTGCTGTTGCGGCTAGGGGGTGATCACTCGGTAGTACCGCGATTAGCTCTTCCTCGATGATCTCGCGGATATACAAACTTGGATCATCGGAGCTCGATGGTCGAATAATGGCAATATCCAACTTTTTGTGTAGCAACAGCTCAACCAGTTTTAATGCCGTGGCCTCCTTGATTACCAACTCTACCTCTGGATACGCCGCTTGAAAGGCTTTTATGGTGGCTGGGATCTTTGGATTCAGCGCGGCGGTTCCGGTGAAGCCGAGGTGTAAACTACCGGATAGCCCTTTTGCTGCTCTTTGGCTTATGTGCAACGCATGCTGAGCTGTGGCGGGTAGATCTTTAACGGCTTGGTAAAATACTTCACCGGCTTCTGTTAGTTCCACTCCTTGCGGGATGCGATGAAATAAAGCCGCGCCTACTTCCCGTTCTAAATCCTTAATTTGCTGACTTAAAGGCGGTTGATTGATGCCTAGATTAGCCGCCGCGCGGGTCATGTTTTTTTCATCGGCTACCGCCAAAAAGTAGCGAATATGTCTTAGTTCCATAGGGATATTTTTAACATATGAAAGATTGGTTTTTCATAAATTAAAACACTGAGCAAGACTTAGCTATTCATCAAACAACATTCTTATTTCATAGATAATCAATGTGCTTAAACCTGCAATGCCTGTTTGCTTTTAATCGACGACAGCAGCATATAAGTGTGCAAACCGGAGATAAAGCTGGCTTGTAAGGTGTCGTTTATCAGGTGGTTAAACTCTTCCATGGTTTTACAGTAGACGTGCAGCATAAAGTCGTCTTCCCCTGTGATGGAGTGACACTCATGAATTAAGGGGTGATTCTGAATCAGTTCGATGGTTCTTTTGCGTGCATCGACTTCGCTTTTCCGGTACTGCACCATGATCACGGCGGAAACATCAATGCCGACTTTTTTCTTGTTTACGACTGCAACATAGTGGTCGATTACACCTTCCTCTTCTAGCCGCTTAATTCGACGAAAACACTGGGACGAAGACAATCCAATTTGCTCGGCAAGCTCAATACGGGGTATTTGGCTGTTTTGCTGAAGTAAGTTAAGAATGCTGATGTCATATCGATCAAGGGCGGGTTGCTGCATGATTAATGTCTCAAATTTAAGATTAATGAAATTATTCATGCATTTTGGGTTTTGGGTCAAGCCAATTTCGCTAAGAAAGTAGCGTAAGTTTTGGGGTACATTTTTAGTCCTTATCCCCTTACCAGCTCGTGAGAAAATGAAATGAATTTAGTCTTACTCAGTGTGTTTATTCCGACCTTCTTTTTTGTCTCTATCACTCCCGGAATGTGTATGACGTTGGCCTTGAGTCTTGGCTTAAGAGTCGGTTATCTGCGCACACTTTGGATGATGTTGGGTGAATTAATCGGCATTGGGTTAGTGTCACTTGCCGCTGCATTAGGGGTCGCGTCGATCATCGACAGCTACCCGTGGCTGTTTACCATGCTTAAATACGCAGGTGGTGCGTATCTGCTGTATTTGGGCATTTCTATGTGGCGCTCGAAGGGCAGTCTAGCTTTGTCAGCTCATAACGATGAACAAAAGAGCGGCAGCAATGTACAGTTAATGCTTCAAGGATTTGTGACTGCCGTGGCGAATCCTAAGGGGTGGGCGTTTATGATTTCTTTATTACCGCCTTTTATCGATAGCAGCCAATCGTTAGCGACACAGTTAGCCAGTCTTGTGGCTGTGATTTTAATAATAGAGTTTATTTGCATGAGCATTTACTCAATCGGTGGTAAAAGCCTAAAGCACCTGCTAAGTCACTCAGACAATATTCGCACCATGAATCGAATCTCAGGCGCCTTGATGGTATGCGTCAGCTTCTGGCTGGTGATGAGTTGAGTTATTCATGTTGATACTTTTTAGGTATGGAATACGATAGTACCATATATTAGAGCGCTTATTAGTGGCGCTCTAAAATGGTCTCACTTTAAAAAGGAGACCTTAAAGTGAGTACATCGCAATCCTATCTTTCCCAATCTTCTACCCAGCTTAACAGTGATAATAGCAATGCCTCGCTTGTATTTATCGAGCAAGGGGCGACTGCCTATCGCCGTGCGGGCTGGGCATTATTTCTTGCAGGTTTTTCCAGTTTCTCCCTTATATATTGCGTTCAGCCTTTGCTACCTATTTTCGCCAAGGAGTTTACTGTCTCCGCAGCACAGAGTTCTTTGACCTTGTCTTACACTACTGGAGTGCTAGCGTTTGCCATTGTACTGGCGGGTGCATTTTCCCAATCCCTAGGTCGTAAAGGATTGATGTGCGTTTCGATGCTATTGACGGCAGGCTTATGTGTGGTGTCTTCCCTAATGACAGATTGGAGTGCCTTTTTAATCCTAAGAGCCTTGATGGGGTTGTTATTAGGTGGCGTGCCTGCGGTTGCCATGGCGTGGTTAGCAGAAGAGATTGATCCAGCACATTTAGGTAAAAGTATGGGGCTTTATGTGGGGGGCACAGCTTTTGGAGCCATGATGGGTCGAGTGGGGGTTGGCGTACTTCGTTGTGCCGATTGCACAGCAATTATTGGGTTCTCTAGGTTGGGAGATGGCCATGTTGGTACTAGGGGCAAGTGCCTTGTCTATGGCGATTTTTGCCATGCCACTCACACCATATTCAGGTGCTAATGCCAGTTCTTCAAATAATGGACCTTCTCAAGGGCTTTTAGAGGCGTTATGGGAAGCACTCAATAACCGCTCATTTCTATTATTAACGGCAGGGTTTTACGTCTGTGGCTTCCAATTAGCGTTTGTGACGGTACATATGCCCGCGTATCTACGTGACTTAGGCTTCGATCCTTGGCTAGGTACGTGGAGCATTGCGGTGATTGGGTTATGTAACGTGATTGGCTCTTATGTTGCAGGGATTGTGTCAGGAAAATACTCAAAGTCGCTGGTATTAGGGATTATTTACTTTGTCCGTGCTTTATCGATCGTTGTCTTTATGCTGCTACCTACCAGCACCTTTAGTGTATTAGGCTTCAGTGTATTGCTAGGCTTGTTCTGGCTGGCAACAGTTCCACCAACATCGGGACTGATTGCAGTTCTGTTTGGCACCCGTTATATGGCGCTGTTATACGGCGTTGTTTTCTTAAGTCACCAAATTGGCAGTTTCTGTGGTGTATTACTGGGTGGTGTTCTGTATGAAATGAACGGAAGCTACGATGTAGTTTGGTGGTTAAGTGCTGTATTGGCTTTGATTGCAAGTATCCTTCATTGGCCAATTAAGGAGCAGCCCGTGCAGCGACTTGCGGCCGCATAATTTGGCAAATAAAACGAGGCCAGCTGAGATAGCTGGCCTCGTTTTTGTAAAAGTGAATTAACCTAAGAGCACCACAACTACGCCAAATACCGCAACGCCGGAAAAGATAGGCCAGCCCATCGAGCGCGTTCGACGCCAGACTAAGTAAGTCATCATGACTCCCACAAAGGTTGCAAACCACGTTGTCACGGAAGGGTTCCCAGGTACAAGTGAGGTACCAAACATAGCCGCGATCATCGTTGGTCCCAAAATCGACAACCAACTTGGCATATTGGCAATGCCTTCTTGAGTGTTCTCTCTTTCTAGTTTTCGTGCCATCCATAGATATGGCAACAGTCGAATCAAATACGTACCGATAGCGATGGTAAGTAGGGTAATCCAAATCGTGTTGCTCATGAGTGCGCTCCTGGTTTGCCGGTGAACTTAAGTGCATAGAACGCTAGAGCACCGCACAAGGCTGCCGCCGGGATAGCGATATTTGGAAAACCAAAGACTTTCAGCAGCATGGCAGAGGCTGCGGCACCTGCAATAGTCACCGTCCACTGTAGGTTATTGCAACGAGGCACGATGAGTACAAAGAACAAAGCTGGCAAAGCAAACGGTAGGACCTCATTTATTAATGGCCAGCGCTGCATTAATTCATCCCCGGCAATCGCCCCTAAAGCCGTGCCTCCAATCCAACTTAACCACGCCAGCGTTGCGGCTCCGGTGTACCAGCCAATACGTGATTCACTGGGCATTTGCGGTAAGCGTGTGTGGGCGATGGCGAAGATCTGATCCGTTAGACCATGCATGAGTGGCCCCCAACGGGCGTCTTTAGTTAAGTAGGGGGCTAAGTTTGGGCCATACACCACATGTCGTGCATTGATCAGTAATGTCATGATAATCACCAGCCAAAGAGGAGCGCCAGAGGCCACCATGGCGACAAATAAAAACTGTGAAGCACCGGCGTAGATAAAGGTCGAGATCAAAATGGTTTCGAGCACACTGAAACCTGATTGAACGGAGATCAAACCAAACGAAATGGCCACAGGAATATAACCACCAAGTAGAGGAATCGCATCTTTAACACCTTGTTTCCAAGGCGTCATAGATAAGGGTTGTGCAATGCTACTCATATTGACTGCTCCTGTTTAGGGTAGGTGATCACCATGATCAAGGTCGTCCATAAATCCCCAGTCTGGTAACAGTGAGATTTATCTGCTGAGAAAGTAAATGTATCGCCAGCGCCAAGCTTTTGTAGATCCTGTTCCTCACCAGCAAGCAATTCGCCACTGATGATGGTGATTGATTCAATCGATCCAGTGATATGAGGCTCAGACAGTTTGATTGTGTTAGGAGCACATGACATCCAGTAAACATCGACTCTTGGGTTGTCAGTACCTTGGTCGATCAACTTTACTTCGATGCCATTTTCACCCAATGAGGCAGGTACTCTGGCGACTAAGTCACTGAAAGGCACATTGAGCTGCACTGCTAAGCGCCAGATCGTTTCAAGAGTTGGGTTGCCACCCCCTTGTTCAATCCTAGACAGATTGGATTTGGCGATGCCTGCATCTTGCGCAAGTTGTGATAAAGACAAGCCTTTCTTAAGGCGTAGGGCTTGTAGATTCCGGCCTAAAATATCGAGATTCGGTTTTTCCATAGAATTGGCTTCTTATTTGAGCATTTTATAATTTGTTCCATATATCGAACGTTCTATATATAGAACAATTAAAAGTCAAATTTTTGCACTATTTTTCTTCTTGCATTCAATTTGCTCATATAGCAAAAATAAATAATTAAATTCATTTCTTTATGCTTTAATCAGAATAGCTAGATTAATTTTTGGGTTATCTAAATTGGGTCTTTTGAGGTGTTTAATGAGTCAAAATATTCGTTCAAAGCAAGTTGCCATCATTGATCAATCTATATCTGAATATCAGCTTCTAGTGAATGCTGCCGAAGCACAAGGATTAGACGTTATTCTGATTTCGGATGAAGGCGATGGCTTTGTACTGCTAGCCGAACAGTTAGCCGATAGATCGAATTTAGAAGCCATACATCTATTTTCCCATGGTGATGATGGTCAAGTGTTTCTTGGTGGTGAGGTACTTAATTCTGAAAACTTAGCTCAGTACCGCGATGTATTAGAAACAATCGACAGTAGCTTGGCAGCCAACGGTGAGTTGTTACTCTATGGATGTAACATTGCTGAAACGGATATCGGTTTGGAGTTTATAGGTAAGTTGGCGAAACTAACCGACTCGGATGTAGCGGCATCTATTGACTTGACCGGAAGTGCCGAAAAAGGCGGTGATTGGATATTAGAGGTCACAACAGACGATGGCTTGCAATTTTCCTATTTAGACGAAGAATTGTTTGCCTCGTTTTCGGGAGTGCTGTTGCCAACAGATGGTGAAGTGATAGACCCAGAATTTTTTCCTAGTGATTTTAATGACCCAAGCACAAGACTCAGCACCGATGGTTTTTTTGAATTGTCGGTTCCAGCATTAGACGAAATACAAGGGGCGAATGGAACTGAATATGTTCATGTGCTTGCACAAAATGCCGACTCATCTTTTACCATTACTGCTCAGGGGGACCTGACATCGTTTGAGTTAACTGGACTCAATGTTGCTGAAGATTTTCCCGATAACGAGTGGAGTTCCATGAGTATCTCTGGTGCATTGTTAGCTGGAGGTACGGTTACAGGCACTATTACTGATGATGCCAATTCATTGGATCACATTGTCGATCTTAGCAATTTCGCTAATCAGCAGATCACTTCGTTTACCATCACTTTTACCTCATCAAATAATAATACAGACCAGTTTGGTTTCTATGATTTCACAGTAACGAATGCTAATAGTGGTTCAGGATCACAAAATACTATTCCAGAATTGTTGGGAACACCGGTTGATCAGGCTGTCGTAGAAGATATCACGACGGCAATTGATTTATCAGATTATACGGTCTCTGATAACGACGGAGATACGATTACACTTACGTTAGCCGTAGATCGGGGCACAGTTTCAACAGTAGACGGAGATGGCACCGTAGCGGGAGTGACGATTGCTAATTCAGGAACATCGACTATGACGTTGCAAGGTCTGACCGACGACCTAAATACTTTCCTGAGTGATTCATCTGCCGTTCGATACACAACAGCTCAAGATGACACGACGACGGCAACACTTAGCGTTACGCCGTTTGATGGCACAGACGATGGTCTTACGGATTCGATTGACATTACAGTCACTCCTACGAATGACATTCCTGTGATTGCTAATTTAACCGGAGATACGGTGACGTTTAGCGATGGCGATTTAAATGTGTCTCTAGATTTAAATAATGACCTGACGCTCACTGATGCTGATTCACCAGCCAGTTTTGATTCAGGTTATCTTCTTGCCTCCATTACAACGAATAAAAATGCATCTCAAGATCAACTTTCATTTAGCTCTTCAGGTGAGGTCAGTTTAGCTGGGAATACATCTGGCTCGAATGTGTCTGTTAACGGTACGGTAATAGGGACACTTGCTAATGATATTGCTGTTGGAAACGATTTACGGGTTGATTTCAACTCTGATGCGACGGTTACTCGCGTACAAACACTACTTCAAAGTCTTATTTATACCAATGTCAGTAATATCCCCAGTAACGAAGACCGAACGGTAAGTATTTCTGTTTATGATGATACTGGGGCTAGCTCAGATACTGCGACAGTGACAGTGTCTGTTGTGTCAACCAATGAAGCTCCCGTTTTCACAAATGTAGATGGGACCCCTACTTTTATAGAAGGGGGATCGGCTGTCGTGCTTGATGATAATATGAGCATTTCTGATCCTGAACTAAATGAGTTAGATAGCTATAGCGACGCCTCTTTAACGGTACAGAGAAGTGGTGGTGCTAATGCTGACGATATTTATGGTTCTTCTGGTACATTATCTTTGTTAACAGAAGGAGCTATGTTTGATGTGGGTAACATCACTATTGGTGAAGTGACAACTAACTCAGCCGGGAGGTTAGTGTTAACGTTTAATGCGAACGCGACACAAGCTCTGGTAGATGCGGCATTACAACAAATTTCTTACAGCAATAGCAGTGATCTACCTGATTCGGATGTTCAGCTTTCCTTAAGTTTTAATGATGGCAATAGTGGTAGCCAAGGTTCAGGAAACAATTTAACCGACAGCGATGATGTTATTAATATCACGATCACGCCAGTAAACGATGCGCCAACAATTGCAACAAATACTGGTTTCACTATTGCTGCTAACAACACTACTACCATTACAAATGCTCAATTGAATGAAGGGGATCCTGACGATGATGGTATTGGGTTGACATACACACTCACTTCTTTACCAACTCTTGGTAGTAGTTTACTTTTGAACGGTTCAGCGCTGAATTTGAATGATACTTTCACCCAGCAAGATATCGATGATGATTTGTTAGCATTTAGGGCTGGGAATACTGGAGGGCAGTCTACGTTTAACATTTCTCTATCTGATGGCGGTGAAAATGGGGTGTCCCCGGTAAGCGATACTTTAACTGTGCAGGTTACACCCCCACCCGTGACAACACCTACTACGCCAACAAATAATGAAACAACAGTTGTTTCTAACACAAATATCACGCCTACGACTTCAACGATTATTCAAAACGATAACGGTAGTGGAAATGTAGTTACTGTAACCTTACCCCCAAGTGTTAGCATTACCTCAGAAGGTCCTTCAACCGCTCAATCTGGTAATGATGCGGTGACAACATTAGTTAACGCAATTGATTCCAGAGGAAGTACTGGCGAATCAAACCTGTTATCTGGCGCTCAAACGTTTTTAAGCCGACTTTCATCAACCACTACTTTAGATATTAGAACGATAGTACCTACAACAACAGCGTCGTCTTTGGACTCACCTATTGTTATTACTGGTTCGTCGTCTATAAATGGAGGTGCTCAGTCAGAAGCCTTTGTCATTGACTTGAGAAGCATGTCGTCTGGTACGAACCTAAAGCTAGACAATATTGAGTTTGCAAGCATTATAGGAAGTGCAACGATAACTGGGGGAGCTGGAAGTAACTATGTAACTGCTGATGATAGTTCTCAGTTTATTTCTCTTGGTGAAGATGATGATGAGCTCTACGGAAATGGCGGTGATGACATAATCGGAAGTGGTGGAGGAGATGATATCGTTGATGGCGGATCAGGCGACGATACGGTTTTTGGTGGCCTTGAGGATGACATGCTCTATGCCGGAGAAGGGAATGATCACTTAAACGGTGGTTTTGGATATGATCGAGCGTTTTTTGGAGGGGATAGGTCTGACTATGTGATTGCTCAAGGCGAGCAAGAAGGAGAGGTCTCCATTACTCAACTTTCAAGTGGTGATGTGAATACGCTTTTTGATATTGAAACAGTCAGCTTCGATACTGGCAATTCCATTATTATTGCGCACAATGAAATTGAAGCAGTTGGGCATTATTTGATCAATACTTGGTTAGATGAAGAGGTTTCCAATGCTATCGGTAATTTTATCCTTTCCTACAGCCAATCTGTAGACGATCTGGTTCAAGTATTTGAGGCTTACGCACTGTCTGAATATGGTCAAGATTTCTCCGCAGTAGATGTGCTAGAGGATTTTGCTAGCAGTGTGGACATTCTTTTATTAGATGTTGAGCGAAATCAAATAGCAGATGAAGAAGTGGTTATCGAAGACGGTGGCGCACAAATTATTTCTGGTGAGAGTGGGTTCAATAAAGTTGTTATCAATGCAACGCAACAATTCACCTGGATTGATGTTCAGGAAGATCATATTATCTTAACCAATTCACAAACTGGAACGATGGCAGAACTTAATAATATTGAGATGCTCGAGTTTAATGATGACAGTCAACTTGTGATCAGCTCTAACCAAGTCGAGTCGGCTATTGCCCGTCTCTACGAACTCTTCTTTGAAGAGTATATTTCTGAAAGTATGTGGCAACTTGGAACGATCGCTGCCCAAGAAGTTAATGACGGACTGCTTAGTGCTGACACTGTTTTAGAATGGTTCGATGAAACATCGGGCTTAAGTGATTTATCGTTAGATGGTTATATTAATGCTTTCTTTAACAATGTGTTGGATAGAGATGCATCTAACCAAGAAAGTAATTACTATCAAAATTTAGTGACTGAAAATAATCTAGATAAGCATTGGATACCCGTATATTTAGTTTTAGAAAATGATGATTTTATCACCACCACAGGAACGATTTATGAAACTTTCGATGCTTAGTGGTGTGATTTGAGTAAGCGGATTCTGGTAGTGGTGAATGGACGTAGAGCATTTATTTGATCATGCCCAGCATTTCCAAAAGCTGGGCATGATGGGCAAAGCGGAAAATATTTATAGGGAAGTGTTAAAAAAACAGCCTACTCACATTAAGTCGATGGGTAACCTTGCCATTTTGCTAGAAGAGAAAGGGGCCTTTGATGAGGCGGAAAGCTTATTTAAATCTATTCTCAAGCATTGGCCACATCATGAGTTAACACTTCGACAACTGGCTAAGCTTTATCGTCATTCAGGTAGAGTTAGCGCGAGCATCGCCATTCTTGAAAGTATTTTAAAGAACAACCCGTCGATTAAAGCCCAGTGGGACTTATCTTTTTCGTACCTGCTCAATGGTGACTTTGAAAAAGGTTGGCTTCATTTTGATTCACGAATACTGCTTGCAAATCTGCCGTTAAAAGTAGATCAGAAAAAATACTGGGATGGTGAAATTAATCCATCAAAAACACTACTAATCATTGACGAACAGGGTATCGGAGATAGTTTACAGTTTCTTAGGTTTATCCCAGAAGTGCTAAATAAACCCTTTAGAAAAGTAATTTTTTACGGAAAGCCGATGTTGAAAAGCTTAATGAATAAGCTTTTTCCAGAAATAGAGTTTATTTGTAAGGCTGAAGAGGTGCCCGAGTATGATCTGTATGTTCCTTTGATGTCATTGGCAAAAGTATTTAAAGTTTATCTACCTGAGAAAATCGTTAATGACTTTAGTCTGGATTATGTATCAAGATTAGAACTTCGGCCTTCAAATGCAACCCATAAAAAACCTATTGTTGCTTTGTGTTGGCAGGGCAATAGACATTTCAAAGGAGACAAGTTTCGTTCTCCCGGTTTGAAGACGTTATTACCTCTGTTAAAAATTCAAAATGTAGAGTTTGTTTCTGTACAAGTTGGTCCAGCAAGGCAGCAAATCCACGATCTGGGTGTTGAAGGCATCATTACCGATTTAGGCAATAGGATAGAAACAGAAAGGGGAGATGTCTTAACAACACTTAAACTTCTATATCAGTGTGATTTTGTCGTCACATCCGATACATCTGTGGCACATATGGCAGGAATACTTGGTAAGTTAGGGTATGTGTTATTAAGCAGCAGACCTGATTGGCGCTGGCTAACCGATACAGAGCATTCATTTTGGTACCCTTCGTTAAAATTAATGCGACAAGCCAAAGTTAACCAATGGAAGGGAGTCGTTGAGCTGATAATTCAAGACATAGAAAATCAGTCTGCTTCAAAAACATAATTTCCTATTGATGACTTGGTTGAACTCCCTTGCTAATGGATACAAAGTGGCTTCGTAGCCACTGATAGGCCTTTTCTTGTGTTCGAGTGCTGTGATAGTACAAACAAGACTGATGTATTTGAGAAGGGATGGGCAACGTTCTAGTTGTAATAGAGAATTCTTTACACAGTTGTAACGCCAAAGATTGTGGGAGAATCGCAAAAAAGTCACTATTAGCAACAGTCTCAGCAATAACCAATGGTGATGAGAGAGTTAGCATAATATCGCGCTTTAAGCCCATTTTACTTAGTTGCTCGTCAACCGTCCCGGGTTTACCGTCCCAATGGACTACTAAAATGTGTGGGTAGTGGATGTAAGTTTCGATACTAATAGAACGCTGATCTGAAAGATTAAGGCCTGGATGGTCATTGCGTGCAATCATCAAAAAGGGCTCTTCCAGCAAAATCTCAGATTGAACAACCGATGGGATATCTCCTACAAATGGTGTGGCTATCACAAAATCCACTTCGTGATTGGCAATGGCTTGAATGGCTTTGGGGTCCATTCTCTCCACATACAACTTCATGCCTCTAGACATGTGCTGCCATTGTTTCATCAATGGAGGAATAAGCGTCATTTGAGCATAATCATTAGCCACAATAGTAAATGCCTTATTATCAATCATGGGGTCGAACCCCGTGCTGGCTTCCAAAGCTTGCTGAAGAAGCATTAAAGACTCATTGATACTTGGTGCGATGGTTAATGAAAGCGCAGTTGGTTGCATTTGATTACCACGACGAATAAAAAGCTCATCTTGCATGGTTTCTCTTAAGCGCGCTAAAGCATGACTAAAAGCTGATTCACTTAAAGAGACCTTCGCAGAGGCATTTTTTACTGATTTTGTTTCCATCAATGCTTGAAAAATAAGCATTAGGTTTAAATCCATTTTTCGTAAATTCATTCTGAATATCCTGCAGGTTCTGCTGCATATTAAGCACTTCTTTTGAGATTAAGTGTTTCATACTATGGAGCTAGGGGATCAAGTCTCTGTTCAACGATAATAATATAAGGAATGTATCAATGCGATTTGCGATCAATACTTTAGCATTAACAATGTCTCTCATAACCAGCTCATCTATCCTGGCAGCAGGGCAAGCAGCAGATGCGTTTTCTCCAGAAGCAGCAGGGAAAATAGAACATAAAACACTGGTTGAAGCGAAACACTTCATGGTAGCCGCAGCAAACCCTGAAGCAGTGAAAGCTGGGTATGATGTCCTAAGTAAAGGTGGTTCAGCGATGGATGCCTACGTTGCAGTACAAACTGTACTTGGTTTGGTGGAGCCTCAGTCTTCAGGTCTTGGCGGCGGTGCTTTTGCTGTCTATTACGATGCCAATCTAGGCAAAATTACAACGTTTGATGCACGAGAAACAGCGCCAATTGAGGCCACTCCTGAATTATTTCAACACCCTGACGGCACTCCTTATAAATTCTACGACGCTGTGATTGGTGGGCGGTCAGTCGGAACACCTGGTACGGTCGCGTTAATGCAAAAGCTGCATGATGTTCATGGTAAGTTGCCTTGGAATAGTTTGTTTGATCCTGCTATTAAGCTTGCAACTGAAGGGTTTGAAGTCTCCCCCAGGTTGGCAGGTGCCATTGCTGATACGCAAGACTCTTTGTCTAAGTATCCTGAAACGGCGGAATACTTCCTAGATAAAAGCGGTCAACCTCTAGCAGCAGGCACATTATTAAAGAATCCTAAATACGCTAATGCACTTAATCTTATTGCAAAGGCGGGTGCTGAAGGTTTTTACCAAGGTCAAATAGCTAAAGATATTGTTAAAGCCGTGCGTTCGATTTCTGATAATCCAGGTGTTTTGTCAGTTTCAGATTTTGACACTTATAAGGTGAAAGAGCGGGAGCCAACTTGTCTGCCATATGAGGCTTTTGATATATGTGGAATGGGGCCTCCAAGCTCTGGTGCATTAACTGTTGGTCAGATTTTAGGCATCACAAAATACTTTGATTTAGCCTCTTTGGGGGCCGATTCTGCAGAAGCTTGGCAAATCATTGGCGATGCATCACGCTTAGCTTTTGCTGATCGCGGGCGTTATATGGCCGACACAGACTTTGTGCCAATGCCAGAAGGCTTATTGGACGAAGGCTATTTAGCCTCTAGGGCAAAACTCATTACGCCAGGGAAAGCCTTAACGTCAGTGTCAGCGGGTGACCCTCGCTGGGAGAAAGCTGTGACATTAGCGGATGATCAAGCGATTGAGTTTCCAAGTACTAGTCATATCTCGATTGTTGACGCAGAAGGGAATGCATTATCCATTACAACGACGATTGAAAATGGCTTTGGCTCTCGAGTAATGAGTAATGGCTTCTTGCTTAATAACGAACTGACGGACTTCTCATTTGCCTCATACAGTGATGGTTACCCAATTGCTAACCGACTAGAGCCTGGTAAGCGTCCCAGATCTTCTATGTCACCAACGATTGTCTTGAAGGATGGTAAGCCATACATGGTGGTAGGCTCACCGGGGGGATCTCGTATCATTGGCTATGTGTCCAAAGCTTTGATTGCACATTTAGAGTGGGGCATGGATATGCAATCTGCCATTTCGCTACCAAACATGTTGAATCGATTTGGTACATACGATGTTGAAAAGGGAACGGCAGCGGAGTCCTTTGTTACTGACCTTGAGTCCATGGGTTTCAAAGTTTCGATTCGTGATCTTAATTCAGGACTTCAAGGCATTGTTCTCGAAAATGGAAAGCTATATGGCGGTGCTGATCCAAGACGGGAAGGTATTGTGATGGGGGATTAATTTCTAGATAACTAGCAATAACTCCAGTGATTATAACTGGGGTTATTGCTTATTGTCTGATGCAAAAAAAACGTCACTTAAGTCGCATTTTGATTGTCATTCATGAGTCGGCTCATAAAGCTCTAAGACATGTTTGAGTGCTGTATCACTACAGATTTGGCAATTTATATCATTACCTGTTGTTATCATTTCATCTGCAAAAATGTTGTTTGTGGCACTTTGATGACGGTAGTTACTATCAAGAATCGAAAGGAACTACTATAAAATGTCATAAATAAAGGTTGTAAAATGCTGAATTTGTCATGGAAACAAAGGTTTTTGATTACGATTGTGACTTCTGTTGTGGCGTTGTCGTGTGTGGCGGCAGCCATTCTGTGGAGTTATCAAACTTTAGAGAGAGCCAACGATGTTAAGGACAATGTCTCGACCTATCAACAGCAGATAACAACTTTTTCCAATACATTGCTGAAGTTAAAACAAAGCGCGAATGCGTTATCAATCATTGAGGCTGCAAGGTTTGAATCATTGCTGAATGACCTATCAATGCAGGCGCAGTACTTTAAAGAGCAAGCTCAAAGAACCAGCGATGCAGAAGTGGTGACACTTTCAAGGCGGCTAGAAGAAACAGTCGCTACATATGTGGATCTTCAGCATGTATGGTTTGAAAACCGAGAAACATTGGGCTTGTCTGGAAGCCTTGGACATTATGCCACGCTTACCCAATACGGAAACGTTCTTTTTGACATCTCTCTTTCACGTGTAAGTCAATTCAGTATTCCAATCAGCTTGGCGCAAAAAGGGCTGATTGAAAGCAGAAGTCAGTCTGATGTAATTAAAATCCAGCAAGCTTTGACTGAATTAACTGCTATGGTCGAAGACTTTGGTTGGGAATCCAATGATATTGGTAAGGCTGTATTGGAATATGCTCAAGTCTTTGATCAAGTCTCTCAGTTGATCACCAAAGATAAACAACTGTCTGATCAGTTACAGACCATGTCGCTTACGATTGATCAAATTTCCTCGCAGCAGCGTCAACACCTCGAAGAGCATATTTTAGGACTGGTTTTGCAGCAAGTGTCTGTTGCCAAAAGTACTGCATTTTTGGTGGTTTTGGCTGCCCTATTAGGGATGGGTGTTTTGATTACCGTCACTTTGATGTTTATGTCGAGGCAGCTTAACCATCAATTGAGTTATATGAAGCAAGTCATGTCGAGCGTGGCCGCAGGGGATTTTTCGAAACGGCTCCAAACAACTAATAATCAAAACGATGAATTAAATCAGTTACGGCTTTCTTTTAATCATATGCTTGAGGATGTTTCAAAGTTGATGAAGCAGGTTCTTAGGGCCGCTGATGACTTATCTGCTGTTAGAAATCAACTTGAAGGGGAAGTTCTGCAGTTGGCCGCTGCTAGTGAACAAGTCGAGCGAAATACAGAGCAAGTCATGGACTCGACGCAACATATTTCAGTGATGTCTGAAGATGTAGCAGAACGTTCTTCTTCGGTTAATCGAACAGCCCAAAATGCCCAAGAGTTAAGTAAGTCAGGACAAGGAATTGTGAGCGGAAGCGTTCAAGCAATGGAGCGCATAGCCTCACTAATACATAACAGTCATGATGCCACGCAAACGTTGTCTGAATCTGGCGATAAAATGAAGAATATCGTCGATGTGATCAATGGCTTAGCGGACCAGACCAATCTATTGGCCTTAAATGCAGCGATAGAATCTGCCCGAGCGGGTGAAGCCGGGCGAGGCTTTTCAGTGGTTGCGGACGAGGTAAGAGGTCTAGCACAGAAAACGGTGGAAGCTACCTCTATGATTGGTGAGATTATCAGTGACTTTAATAGACATAGCTCTCATATCAAGCAATTAATGGCTCAAGGTATTGAGCTGGCTGCAGATGGGCAAAATGCTGCGCAAAACGCAAGTCAGTCTTTTGTCGAAATAGATCAAGCAGTATTTGCGGTATTTAACGATATGAAGTATGTCACTCAATCGGTGGGAGATATCGCGCAAAATAGTGCTTCGATCACTCAGCAAATTCAGGATATTACCTTGCAAACAGGTCATACCAAAACAACACGTCTTGAGTTAGAGAAGCATACGAAAAAGTTATCTAAACTAGGTGAGGAATTAGAGGAGCTGACTCATCGTTTTAATCTGTCTTAAAACAGTAGCCGCTGATCATTAGGGAAGATTGCTTTACGCGGTTGATATAGATAATGACCAAAAAGAGTATACCATGGCAAAGCCAATTGAGCCGGATCAAATCTTGCTAAAAATGCCATCGCTAAGGGCGGTGAAGTCCTTTGTGGCGGCAGCAAAGTATCTCAACTTTACACGTGCGGCAGAGTCGCTTTGTGTGACTCAAGCGGCGATAAGCCGTCAAATTAGAGAGCTGGAGGTGGCTTTAGAGGTGCCTCTTTTCAAACGTACTGGGCGTGCTGTGGAGCTGACCGAGGCGGGGCAAATATTTTATGATGCGGCCTATTTGTCGTTTGTGAACATTGCTCAAGCGGCTCAGAGAATTCAAACCACTGCGAAGAAGAAAAAAGAGCTCAGCATTTGTTGTACGCCGGCTTTTTCATCATTTTGGCTAACCAGTCGTTTACCCGACTTTGTGCAGCAATACCCGGACATCGACATCAATGTGATCTCAACCAGTAATATGTTGAATACTGAGCCAGGTGTATATCCGGACATTTTTATTAGCAAGCTGAGTGATCCGCGAGAAGGTTATCATTCAGAAGAGTTGTTCCATGATCTCATTTACCCAGTCTGTTCGCCATTCTATTTGGAAGAACACCCGGAGTTAGATGAGTTTGTGAATTTGGATGGCGTGACACTTTTGAACCTCACTCCTTATGGACGCTCACAAGTAGCGGAGCATGTGGATTGGGATGTTTGGTTAAATAGCCTGAGCTTAGGATCAGAAGCCATTGGCGAAGCTCATTACTTCAATACGAACGATTACAATATGCTGATCCAGTTGGCGGTGTCGAATCAAGGTGTCTGTCTTGGTTGGCATCACTTAGTCGCACCATTAATCGAACAGGGTGCGCTGGTGAAAGTTGGTGAAAAAGAAATGGTGTATCGGGAAAAACGACACTATTTATCTTACGCCGAACGTAATGAAGGGAATGAAGCGTTACAGTCCTTTAGGAAATGGTTTTTAGAAGATTTGAAAAATAATTTATCAAATTTATTTTAAGGTTTTAAGCGGCTCATCTGGCCGCTTTTTTTTGTCTCGTTGTCTATCTATTCGCCTTTTATCCATAACTTAATGTCATCAATAGATTGGAAAAATGGTTGATTGTGACAGTTTGAATACGCTGGGTAATATCAATTTAGGTTAGGTGGCTTGTTCACCCTCATCACAGCGTATTTGTATAGAAGGCAATTAGAATGAAATTTGAAGGGATCTACACTCCTGTTATTACCCCTTTCTTTGAAGACGGTTCGATCAATTATGATGCGTTTTCACAACACGTAGCGTATCTAAAAGAGTCTGGTGTGCACGGTCTAATGATCGGTGGCACTACAGGTGAGTATTATGTTGAAACCCTAGAAGAGCGCTTAGAGCTGCTATCCACTGCGCGTAAAGCTGTGGGTTCTGATTTGACGATCATTTTCGGGACTGGCTCTGTTAATCCTAATGATTCCATTTGGTTGGCTGAGCGTGCCAAGGGCGCAGGCGCTGACTGCATTCTATTAGCGACACCTCCTTACTCTCTGCCAACTCAGAAAGAATTGGCAACCCTTGCCCTTGAGATTGATCGCGTCGCGGGCCTACCAGTCATGCTTTACAACTACCCAGATCGTATGGGTGTGAATATGGAAGCCGAATTCTTTGAGCTAGTGAAAGGTGCCACCAACATCTGTGGCATCAAAGAAAGTTCAGGCGATATCAACCGCCTACACATGCTAATGAACGAATTCCCTCACATCCAAGTTACTTGTGGTATGGACGACCAAGCACTTGAGTTCTTTGCTTGGGGTGCAAAAGGTTGGGTGTGTGCAGGTTCTAACTTCTTGCCAAAAGAGCACGTAGCACTTTACCAAGCTTGTGTTGTTGAAAACGACTTTAACAAAGGCCGCAAAATCATGGCAGCGATGATGCCGTTGATGAGTGTTCTTGAGCAGGGTGGCAAGTTCATTCAGAGCGTTAAGCACGGCGTTACCTTTGATGGGCGCGATGCGGGCATCGTTCGTTCACCGCTCATGGGTCTAGACGAAGCTGAGAAAACTGAACTAGAACAAGTGATTGTTGCGCTGCAGAAAAACATTGCAAGCATCGTTGCCGAGTAATCACGCATCTAATTGATACGAACTTGTCATCATAAGAAATAGGAAAGGAACATGTCAGAATTTTTAACCACTTCAGAATACAAAGACATCGCTAAATCGTTGGTGCTGCCAACTACTAGCTTTATCAATGGTGAAGCATACCGTGCCATGAGCGGTGAGTCGTTTACATCAACGAACCCTGCAACAGGTGAAGTGCTGGCTGAAATTACGGCCTGCCAAGCAGACGATGTGGATTACGCTGTTTCATGCGCTAAAGGAGCTTTTGATAGCGGTGTTTGGAGTGAACTTCATCCAAATGAGCGTAAAGCGACGCTATTGGCTCTATGTGACCTAGTTGAAAAGCATCAACACGAACTTGCTGTGATGGAGAGCCTAGATTCAGGTAAACCTATCTGTGATTGTGAATCCATTGATATCCCAGAGTTCGTTCATACGGTTCGCTGGCACGCTGAGTTGATGGATAAAATCTACGATCAAACGGCTCCGGTAGGCTCTGATGCTATGTCGATGATCGTGCGTGAACCTGTTGGTGTTGTGGGTGCTGTTCTGCCATGGAACTTTCCTCTACTTATGTTGGCTTGGAAAATCGCCCCTGCACTAGCGGCCGGTTGTTCAATGGTGATTAAGCCAGCGAAACAGACGTCTTTGACTGCGATCCGTATTGCCGAGTTAGCCGCTGAAGCAGGTCTACCAAAAGGCGTGCTTAACGTCATCACAGGTGGCGGTGCAGCAGTGGGTGAAGCCATTGGTCGTCATATGGACGTTGATATGGTGACGTTCACAGGCTCCACGGTGACAGGCCGTCGTTTCCTACAGTACTCATCAGACTCTAACCTGAAGAAAGTGGTACTTGAGCTAGGTGGCAAAAACCCATGTGTCGTTCTGGACGATGCAGAGGATCTTGATTACGTCGCTCAGCAAGTATGTGCCGCGGCATTCTGGAACATGGGTGAAAACTGTTCAGCAGGTTCACGCTTGATCGTTCATGAAGCGATTCAAGACAAGTTGCTTGAGTTGGTTAAAAAGTACTCTTCTGAGTGGCAGTTGGGTGATCCACTGGATCCACAAAACAACTTAGGTGCAATGATCGATACTGGTCACTTCAACAAAGTATGCGAATACCTAGAACTGGGTAAGCAAGAAGGCTACGAAGTTGTGATCGGTGGTAATGCCCGCGATGGTCGTTTTATCGAACCGACTATCTTCGCTGGCGTGAAAAACAGTGATCGTATGGCACAAGAAGAAATCTTCGGCCCAATTCTTTCGGTTATTACGGTGTCTAGCTTCGAAGAAGCGATGGAAGTGGCAAACGATACGGAATACGGCTTAGCAGCCTCTGTTTTCACTGCGAACTCAAAGCGCGCTATCAAGGCAGCACGTGCGATCAAAGCGGGAACTGTGACGGTGAACTGCTTTGGTGAAGGGGACATCACAACACCATTTGGTGGCTATAAGCTGTCAGGTTTTGGTGGGCGTGATAACTCTATCCACGCACACGATCAATACACAGAGCTAAAAACTATCTGGGTGGATCTATCTGATCACTCAGCATAGTGCATTAGTCGCAATGCATTGCTATAGGCATTACATAGGGTAATGCCTAACCTATTCTGGCCGTACTTCTGTGCGGCCTACGGCTTGTTGTAATGTGGTAATCATATGGTCAAAACAATAAAGACAAAACGCCTTCCTAAAGACCCTGGGCCAGCGGGTTGGAACGAAATTTATCGTGATAAATCGTCCTTTCCGGCTTTAGATCAAGATATCGAAGTGGATTGGGTTGTTGTGGGAGGTGGTTTTGCAGGGCTTGGTGCAGCAAAGCGCTTGCTGCAACTTCTAGGAAGCAAAGAGCGAATTGCGGTGGTTGAAGCTCGGGGTATCGCACAAGGTCCTGCAGGGCGAAACAGTGGCTTTATGCTGGATCTTCCACACGAATTAAACTCTGACACTTATGCTGGTTCTAAAGAACAGGATTTGCGTCAAATAAGGCTTAATCGGGAGGCCATTAATTTAGCAGAAAGTATTGCCCAGCAGTACGGCATGGATAAGGCACAGTTTAGTCGTTCTGGAAAAATTACTGCTTCCGCGACTCAACGTGGCTATCGCAGTATCGAGACCTATGCCAAACATTTGGCTGCCCTCAACGAGCCATTTGAATTGTTAGGCGCATCAGAGTTAAAAGAGCTACTAGGTATTGATTTTTACACTCAGGGGCTAAGAACAGATAAGACAGCGATGATTCAACCTGCTGGTTTTATTCACTCTGCGTATCAAGGTCTAGTGTCCGAAGGTGTTCAAGTTTACGAGTGCTCCCCAGTTCAAGAAATGTCGCTGGGCGACAGTGTTCATACATTGAAATGCGCGAACGGTAACATTAAAGCTAAGAATGTGATTATGGCGGTCAACGGTCATATTCAATCTTTCGGCTTCTTTAAGCAGTCGCTATTGCACATATTTACCTACTCATCCATGACTCGCTCACTTAAGCCTCATGAGCTAAAGGCTCTAGGTGGTATTGATAATTGGGGGGTACTTCCAGCAGATCCCATGGGCAGCACCATACGTAAGATTTCAGATCATGCAGGCTCTGGACATCGTGTGATCGTGCGTAACCATGCGACCTTAAATCAGAGCATGGAAGCAACAGATGGTAATCTAAAGGATGCTGCCAGATTGCAAGACAGGTCCTTCGCAAGGCGTTTCCCAATGCTCAATGGCGTGGAGATGGAGTACCGATGGGGAGGGCGATTATGTCTAACCTATAACTCAGTGCCTGCATTTGGAGAAATCGAAAAGCGGGTATGGTCGGCCTGTTGCCAGAATGGCTTAGGAACGGTTAAGGGGATGCTGTCAGGCATGATGGCGGTTGAGAACGCGGTGTTGGGCAGTACAGAACTGTTAACAGAGTTTATGAAGCATCAGCAGCCGAAACGCTTACCACCTGAGCCTTTTTTATCCGTTGGAGCCAATGCAACATTACGCTGGAAAGAGTGGCTGTCAGGGATTGAGCTTTAGCGTGCCTCTGTTTCAATAGTGCTCGCAATGTCTACAGTCTCACTACCATGAGGCTGTCTTGATGCGTTTTACCAGTGTTTCCTCCAGTGCTTACATGACCCTTTCATGTAAGCCACTTTTAGCCGCCTCTATTACAGAGGCTGCTTTTTTCGTTTTGGGGCTTCGATACATTCTCACTAAACATAATTAACGATGACTTTAGGTTATGGTTTGATTAGTGAATATATTATTGGACGGTTCCTGAGCGCAAAACATATTCTGTAAATCCCAGAATAAATTTAACAAGTAAGTCATAAGACTCTGTTTTATGGCTAAAAATAAAGGAACTGGATGATATGAATAATGTTTTCAATACAGGTTTGAAATACACGAAATTGATCGCTATGACCACCACGCTAGCGGTAGCTGGAATGGGTTCTGCATTGGCTAGCGATGATAATCACAAATTCAATTTGGCTCTTGAATCCGGTGATCGTGATTCTGCATCAGGTAAATCGATGCAAATGTGGGCAGATTTAATTCGTGAAAAATCGGATGGCCGTATGAAGGTCAATATCTTCTATCAAGGTGAGCTAGGTGGTCAGCAAGAACTGTTCGACCAGCTAGTAAAAGGCAACATCGATATGATGTTGACGTGGCCACAAACGTCTTACGACGAGCGTCTAGGTGTGAACTACATTCCATACCTGACTCTTGGTTGGGATGACGCTCTGAAAGCGTATGGCGAAGGTGGTTGGTTGAAAGAAATCTTTGGTCCTCTTTACAAAGATATCGGTCTTAAATACTTCGGCCCATACCCAGAAGGGTTTGGTGGTGTAGCAACCAAAGGAAAATACGCGACGAGCTACGATCAAGCTGTTGAACAAGGCTTAAAGGTGCGCTCAGCGCCAGTTTTCCCACTGCCACAAACTGTTCAAGCGATGGGCTTCCAGGCAGTTCCAATCGATTGGAATGAAGTGTACACCTCGATTCAAACAGGCGTAGTGGATGGTGATTCTAGTAACGTTATTTACTGGGATTACGAATACTTCCGTGATCAACTTGATTACTACGTTCACACTAAACATAACTTCTCTTCTTACGCTCTACTAATGAACGACGAGGCTTGGGAAGAGTTGGATGCATTTGATCAAGCAATCATCGAAGACGCAGCACAACAAGTGATTAACAAGCAATTTGTTGATGCCAAGATCGAAGATGAGAAGTGGATCAAAAAAGCACAAGAGGCCGGTATGAAATACATCGAGCCAAGTGCTGAAGACATGCAGGTTTGGGTGAAGAAAGTACGTGAAGAAGTCTGGCCGATTGCTGAAGAATCGCTAGGCAAAGAAATCATGGATGAAATCCGCGCCAACGCTTCTGTTCCAAAATAAGATTGCCACTCTCTATGCGAGGGGCAGGTAGCTACTGCCTGTCCTTCGCTCGCTGTATTCGAGGTTTTTTATGTTCTCTCTCAACAGCCTTATCGGCTTAATCGATAAGATATTGACGATGATCGTCATCCCCGTTGTTGTGGTCCTAAGTATAGCCATTGCCTCTATGCTGGCTTGGGGGATTTTTAGTCGTTCTTTATTGAACGCACCCGTCTTCGGTTTAGAAGAATTGGTTTTGATCTCTGCAATGTGGTTGTACATGTTAGGCGCTGTATTAGCTGCGAAAGATCGTTCTCACTTAACGGCTGATTTTGTGTCAGTCATTTTTAAAAATGAAAAACTCATTGCTGGTTTTGCAGTACTGGCGACGACTATTTCAATAGTCATGGCGCTGTACTTTGTTTCTTGGAGTTATGAGCTTTTGGCTTGGTCACTAAAGAAAGCTCAGATAACGCCTGTTTTCAAACTGCCCTGGTATATCTCACAAAGCAGTTTATTTGTAGGGAGCCTAGCGCTGGTTTTCTACTTGATCCGAGATTTTATTAAAGATTGCCAGAAATTTATTAACGTTTAGTGACGGTTGGGGAAAATTATGGGCGCGTTATTAGCCATAGGGGCAGTAATTGTATTGATGATGGTCGGTGTACCTGTCGTCTATTCATTTGCCGCCATGACATTAGTGTTATCGATCGTTTACGACGTCGATGTATCTTCTTTAATGACCACAGGGTTTTGGTCGGTTAACTCGATCATCCTACTGGCTTTGCCATTGTTTGTGATGACAGGCTACCTGATGCAAGCAGGGGGCATGGCAAGTCGATTGGTTCACTTCGTTGAATCGTTAGTGGGTAAATCTCGTACTGGTATGGGTTCATCAATGGTTATGGCCTGTGGTGTGTTTGGTGCGATTTCAGGCACAGCTTCTGCAGCGGTGGCATCAATCGGTACGATTATGATTGGTCCCATGGAAAAGCATGGCTACAAGCGAGAATATACCAGTGCGCTATTGGGCATTTCATCTCTATTAGGGCTGTTAATCCCACCCAGTTTGACAATGATTTTATATGCAGTAGTGACTCGTCAATCAGTGGCTGCATGTTTCTTGGCGACGATCGGTCCCGGTATTCTGTTGATCATCATGTTGTGTCTTTTGAACTGGATCAAGATGCGTAATGCACCTGGTGAAGTGGTTAAAATGACCTTCAAAGAGCGCACAGACCTTATCAGCAAAAACTTCTGGAAGGCGATGCCTGCCCTGATGTTGCCAGTGATTATCCTAGGCGGTATCTACGGAGGCGTATTCACACCTACAGAAGCCGCCGCCATTGCTGTGGTTTACGCAATTCCTGTCGGTCTGTTTGTGTATCGTGAATTAAGCTTTAAAGATCTTGCGCGTTGCCTTGTCAGTGCAGCAGCAACAACGGGCGTGATCATGGTGATCCTTGTGTTCTCATTTGTTTCAAGTCGTATTTTTACGTTTGAGCGTGTGCCACAAGAGCTAACCGAACTGCTGATGGAAACGTTCCAAAATAAGATTCTTATTTTGCTTGTGGTAAACATCTTTCTGATTCTGCTTGGCATGATTATGGATGATGTCAGTGTTGTGGCAATCATCAGTCCATTGCTACTGCCAGTGATGGTTAACATCGGTGTGGATCCAATTCAGTTTGCTGCGATCGTAGGCACCAGTGTTGTTATTGGCTGTAATAGCCCACCGATGGCGCCGATACTGTTTATGACCTGTCGAATAGGTAAAGTGGGTATGAGTCAGGTTATGAAACCAGCGTTGTTCTTTATGTTCTTTGCCGCATTACCCGTCATGCTGGTGACAACATACTGGCCACCATTGGCGCTGTATCTGCCAAAAATGTTTGGCTACATATAAGACCGTTGGTGTCATTTTGATCTGCTTACGCACTCTCTACGTAGATTATTGAAAGGGTCACTGACCCTTTCAAAACATCACCCTTTTGAGAAGCATGCATTGGTGATCCAATCATGCTTCTTTTTTTATCTCTTAGGCTTTCCAGTTCCAGTCACTAGCCTCAATAAAGCTTGCAACAAGTGTCTCGATGCCTTCTTGATCTTCTTGAGTGAAGCGGTGGGTCACAGGGCTATCAATATCAAATACGGCTTTTAATTCGCCATTGACGATCACTGGGATTACTAATTCCGAATTAGACGCTGCATCACATGCAATGTGGTCAGGAACCGCATGTACATCGTCGACACGCTGTGTTGTTAGGCTTCGAGCCGCAGCACCACAAACACCACGCTGAAACGGAATGCGAGTGCAGGCTACTTTGCCAACATAAGGCCCGAGCACCAGCTCCTCTTGACGGGCAAAATAGAAACCTGCCCAGTTTAATTCAGGCAGTGATTGCATGATAAAAGCAGAGAACTGCGCGGCATTACAAATCAGGTCTGTTTCACCGGTTAGCAAGGCTTGCAGTTGTTGGTTTAGATCCTGGTACAACTCTGCTTTTGGCAGGCTGTTATCGACTTCAATGTTGAACATGGAATGGGTAGCTCCAATCGTCTGTAGAAATGTAGCAGCAGACTAACGTAATTCTCATGAAAACGATAGATTGTTAGTTTTTTACAAGTGGGCAACGCGTTACCCTGATACGCTTGGGTAGATAAATATTGTCTACGCAAACGTAATGATAGGAGTTTACATGCGTTACAGCTTTCTAAATGATTACAGTGAGGGCGCTCATCCAAGTATTCTTAATGCTTTGGTTGAGTCCAACATGGTCCAACAAACACCCTATGGGGGTGATGTGTTTTCAGTGGATGCAAAGCAACGTATCCGTAATCATCTCGGGGAGTCTTTCTCCGGTAGTGTACATTTTGTTGCCAGTGGAACTTTGGCAAACCTCGTATCGATCAGTAGTGTGCTGAAGCCCTATGAAGCAGTTATTACTGTGCAATCGGGACATATCGTGTCACATGAAGCGGGGGCGATTGAGGCAACTGGGCATAAACTGATTACCGTCCCAGGTGTAGAAGGCAAGCTAACGCCAGAAAATCTTCGAGAGGCCATCGCGAAAAACTCTTTCTTCCCACATATGGCAAAACCAGGGCTGATTTATATCTCTAATGTCACTGAGATGGGCACTGTATACACTCATGCGGAGCTTAGCGCGCTATCAGCGATCGCCAAAGAACATGGACTATTGTTGTTCATGGATGGTGCTCGTATGGGGATGGCGCTGGCGTCTAATAAGAATGACATGACCTTAGCTGATATTGCTGAACTGTGCGACGTCTTTTGGATCGGTGGTACTAAAGTTGGAGCGTTACTTGGAGAAGCGATTGTTGTCAGTAACCCAGAGTTAGTAGAAGGCTTTGATATCTGTATTAAGCAAAAAGGTGGTTTGTTAGCAAAGGGTCGTGTACTGGGCGTGCAGTTCCAAACTTTGTTCAATGATGAACTGCTATACGTGGAGATCGCAAGACACGCAAATGCGATGGCCGCACAATTGGCAGAAGGCATTAAAGCTGCTGGATACGACTTACAGGATGAACCGGATGCTAACCAAGTGTTTGCGATTTTACCGAATACATTAATTGAAACACTTAAGCAGTCATTTGAGTTCTTCGTCTGGCAACCTGTGGATGATGCAAAATCTTTGGTGCGCTTGGTAACGTCTTGGGCGACAGAAGAGTCTCAAGTCATTCGTTTTGTAGGACAACTGAAAGGTTAAAAAGATGGTTTTATGAAAAGTGAATTGGGCGTGAAACTTATGGTTTGTTCATGCCCTAAGCATCCAATTTGTGGTTTAATTGCCTTGTGAATGATGAGTCTTGAGGTATGTATGACACGAGTTTTAATGTCCCGAATTGTAAAAGGGTTTTCCATCCTAGCGGTTGCTTTCAGTGCTAATTTTGCTATGGCCGAAACTTCTGACGATTGCACTGCGAAGCTAGAAAAATATTTGGACACGCTGCGTAAAAATGTTGCCTCTGATTACATATCACCTAGACAAAAAGAAGCGTCCCAGAAATTGATTGATAAGGCCGCGAGACTGCGTGCTAACACAGAATATACTTATACAGATTGTGCTGTGTTTGATAAGTTACTGTTCTAATGTATATAGCTAATTAATTAAAAAAGCTGGCCTCGGCCAGCTTTTTTAATTGATTATAACTAGTACACCATTCTCAGCTGCTTTGCTTTCTCGTTATTGTTTTCTGTCCATTCAGAGATCGGAGAAGGTTTTCCGAAATAGTAGCCTTGTAATGTATCGCACCCTAAGCTAATTAATAAATTGGCTTGCTCTCGCGTTTCAATGCCTTCCGCAATGACACTCATATTTAGCGATCTAGCAAGTTGGATGGTGGATTTAACGATATCTAGATGGCGCTTGTCATCCGGAAGAGGTGCAACGAAGCGTCGGTCAATTTTTAGAATGTTGGCTGGAATGTCAATTAGTTGTCCCATCGACGCTTGACCTGTTCCAAAGTCGTCTATGGCAATAGAGTAACCGTACTGCGATAAAGCACGTAAACGTTTATGAATAAGAGGATTGGTCATAACAGGGCTGGTTTCAGTGATTTCTAGTTCCAGCATTTCGCTTAGCCATGGGCGCTCTGATGTCATCGACATGAGTAGAGCAAAGAACACATCGTTCATCAGCTCTTGACCTGCTAGGTTGAAAGCGATTGGGGTTTTGATACTTTCTTGATGCCACGCTTCTAAAACATCAACTAACTGTCTTAATAGGTTCTCAGCAAGTTTAGGTAATAACCCTAACTCTTCAGCAAGCCGAATGAAAACGATCGGGGATACGTATGAACCATCTTCTAGGCGCCAACGTGCAAGGGCTTCAAAGGATCGTATTTCACCAGATGATATGACTTGAGGTTGGAGCCAAATTTGGATGTGCTTATTTTTAATCGCATCACCCAAGGCCAAGCCAAGTTTATGCTCTTGAATAAGTTTGGCTTCTAATTGTTGATCAAAGAAAGCAATACGCTCCGCTGAGGTGGAGTATTCTAGCGCCATTTCACAGCGTTCTAAAAGTTCTTCTGCGGTTTCGCCTTCATTTTGGTAATAGGCGACACCAATTTGGTAATCAATGTTAAGTATGTCTTCACCAATCCGGATCTGCTCGGGCAAAACAGATTTAATCAAGGTTCTGAGATTGCGCTGAATTAGATAAGTCTGACCCACCGGCATAAAACAGGCAAATTTTACACCACGTAAACGGCCGGAGATGGTTTTATCTGATAGACGCGCTTGCAAGGTGCGGGAAAAGTTTAAAATAACTTTATTGGATTGCTCTCGGCCATACTGTTTATTCAGTAACTTAAACTGGCTTATGCGGATAATAAACATCGCGCCAGTATAATAGTCCGATACATTTCTAATTCGATGGTTAACTTGATTGCAGAAGTTTTGGTGATTTGGCAATCGGGTCAGGGAATCGAAGTGCGCCAAACGCGAGTTAGTTTGTTGAGTGGTCTCAAGTTCTTCTGTCAGGGCCCTTAGGTGTGTAATGTCTTGCAAGTGCAGGACATAGTGCCCATGTGTGGTTAGGCTTGATCTGTGAACTTCTAAAAAGCTCTTTGTATTAGACTTAAGAACGCACTCGGAGACGTTTTTTTGCCAGAAAAATTTGTTTGATGCATCAGAGGTAGAGGCGATCCAATCATTAATCTTGGTACCTTCAATATCATTAGCCGAGTCTTCTGGGAAAAGGTCAAGAGCCTTTTGATTAAGCTTTAAGACGATGCCTTTTTTATCACAAAGAAGAGTGGGCGTGCCGGTATGCTCAAAGATTTCTTCATACAAATCTGACTGATGATTTAGTCGGTCAGCTAAATCCCTTAGGCGATTAATACTTAGGTGTAGCGTTTTTAGCATACGAGATACAGACAGCGGTAGGCCAAAATTGAGTAATGCAAATAACATTAATTGCATATACAAAGTGCCTGTACCCCAGTACATGTCTTGCTGACGGCTTAAGTATAAGTCTGTTACTAAAGTCAGAACGTTCGCAGCACTAAAAAAAAGAGATATTTTAAAATTGTAAAAAAGACGAATAACTAACGGTAAGGAATAGAGCGAAATCACGCCAAACTCAATACCATTAGATGTACCTGAGATAGCTATAAAAAGCACACCTGTCAATGCAATGAGAGCGGGTAAAGCCATCGATGCAAATCTATGGAAACGTCTTGATAGCATCATTAGGCAAGATGTCATGATGGTATAAAGAAGGCCTAATGATAGGAATAGAAAGCCTTCTTCTGAACCATCAAGCTCAATGAGACTGTGAATTGTGAACCCTAGAATGGCAATGAGACTTGCGGAAAGTAAAATTCTAAGTGCACTAATACGAAAGCGAATAGAGTGCTTTTCGTCATTATCTAGGTCATCAAGGACAAAATACTGTTTAAAAAAGTTTAAAAACATCAAACTACTACAATCAGATTTAAGGCAGCTACATGAAAGAAATGTGCAAGGCAGCTGAAAAGATCAACACTACCTAAAAAAACTGCCTCTGACCATCCTAAGCTTGATGCAATTTGTTAAAAAGTTATATCTAAATTTCAATTCGCCGCAAGTGATTATCCCAGTGTATATTGGCTAATTGATTAATTTCGCTAATTTGACTACTCCGCGGGTTAGAAATCAACTGCTTCCCTGTCCCACTGGTCAAAATAAACTCATTTTCTTGATCTGTAGCGACAAGTCCACACACATCACGACAATTATCAACTTTTATGAATGAACGTGAGGGCATATCCCAATAGGCCACAAATCCCCCTCTAGGGGTACTGATGGCCAATGTCTCGCCTGACTTATCAAAGCAAACACTGCCGCAATACTGTTTAAAGCGAGCTCTTACATGCTCAGGAATAGGCAAATATTCTAATTCGGAAGATTCCTTACTAGAGAGTGCTACCAAAGGTACCTGTTCCCACAATTCTCCTTGGTATTGAAAGCCTAATGCGACTTCTCCTTTGGCATTCACATCCAAGTGTCGAATACTTAACTTGTGAAGGTCTGGCGTATGACCAACTTGGTTGAGTATCGAACCATCTTTTAATGACAAATAGGTGACATTGGGTTGCATTGTCTCCAAATTGAGAATTTCTCGATCATTGTCCGGATGTGTTTTTAAACCACCATTAGCAATCACTAAGGTGGATTGGTTCATTAAAACCGACTCATGTGGACCGATGCCACCACTCTTAAATTCGTTGATGACTTCGCCTGTTGGCCATTGTCGTAATACGATCTTTCCTTCGCCAGTAGGGTAGTGGTTCTCTTGGGTGATCAGTGTGCGTCCATCTTCCGTGAAAACTGCATGACCGTAAAAATGGTGTTCGGCTAACGGTTCAATTTTTGAAAAGTGCTCTCCTGTCATTGGATTGAAAAAATCAATATAAAAACCTGGACGTCGAGCGACCGCCCCGACCACTGAGTGTGTTGGATGGACGACAGGTGCATGGGCTCTATCTGAAAGAGGCATTGACCATATCAGCTCACCGTTACTTAAGAATGCACCGATGAAGTGTTCGGTTTTACTTTGTGAAAACGCTGAGACAAAGATCTCTTTATTTGACTTCAGAGGAATTGACGATGCCCAAGTGGGGATCGTCAATGCAGCTAGGGATGAGGCTAAAAATTGGCGTCTATTAATATGCATTTTAGTCTCCATCTCGGCTGTTGAAGCCGATTTGGAAGCCCATTGACGTCACTAAATTGGTCAATGTTTGTTGGCTATTTGAAATAGAGCTTACTAATGGCTTAGCCATCTTAACTCGTTCTTCTTGTGTGTAATCGCCGGTGAAAAAGTCCGAAGGAAGCTGCATCGCAATCTTTAGATTGTTCGCCAACGCATCTTCAAGCTTTTCAGCCAGTTCAGGCTGTTGAGTTTTTGCTGTGTCAAAAAGTGAAGGTGAACCGACATGGTACAACGTTCGGTAAGACTTCAAGTTAGACTGAATAGCATCCAGCGATTGTTCACTGCGATAAAATTCGGCCAGTTTAAGGTTTGCTTTACCATTGTATCCAATTGGTACCTCAAATTTAGTATCCTTAACTACCGACATATGCTCCAGCCATTGCTGAATCATTTGTTCTAATGCAAGGTGCTGAGGTGACGTTGTTGAGCCCTCCTCAAGGAAAACCCAATCAGTTGCCTTGCTTTGCTGCCATTGCTTAAGAACATCTTCTGATGTTTTTGCATGATGCTGACTGACGGCCTGAAGCACTTCACAGTCACTCGGTCGAGTCAAAACATTAAAATCCCCATGATATAGAAGCGACTCAATCGCAGTCATTCCTCGAACTGCAATACTGGCAGATGTCCAAAATTTAGGTGCCTGCATCATCTCTGGTTCGGCACTTAGACCACGAAGTTGTCGTTGAGTCACCCCTTTCGCATCTGGCCAATATTCGTATGCATAATAGCGCATGAAATAGGTCACAGGACCAAAATTTAGCCATTGTACTTGTTGCCAATCTTCAACATTATCAATAAATGCTTGTTTAGCCTCAGTAAGAGTCTGTTCATTTGGTGACTGACACAACGTTTGTGTTTTAGATGCTAGTAACTCGGCACTTTGACTAAACTCAGAGTACTTAGGGACAATAAACTGGCTTTGCAGTTGCTCTAGGGTGACATCCCAGTCTTCAGCCAGAGTTGAACCTGAACTAATAATTGCCAAAGCTGAGAAAAGCGCTTTTTTGCTAAATATCATTAAAGTGACTCCAAAAATCGAATAAATAATTCGCGTTGTTTTGCATCTAATTGTTTATAAGCCGTTTTGCTGGCTTGTGCTTCGCCACCGTGCCAAAGAATGGCTTCTTCTATCGTACGGGCACGGCCATCATGTAAGAATCCAGTGCGTCCGGATACTTTTTCTGACAATCCAATTCCCCACAGAGGGGCGGTGCGCCATTCTTGTGGCGCAGCGTTAAGTACGGGAAATTCGTTTGCTAAATCAGGGCCCATGTCATGCAAAAGCATATCAGTAAAAGG
This sequence comes from Marinomonas ostreistagni, assembly GCF_016461785.1. Classification (GTDB taxonomy): domain Bacteria; phylum Pseudomonadota; class Gammaproteobacteria; order Pseudomonadales; family Marinomonadaceae; genus Marinomonas; species Marinomonas ostreistagni_A. The sequence goes on from NZ_JAEMUH010000019.1 coordinate 60,438, forward strand.
ATAAAAATCTCTATGAGCCAACGCAGCAAATTCTGAGGACCCTGTCGTTAGTTTGGGGCGATGGCAACTACCGCAATTTAAATCATCAAAGATTTTCTTAGCAGGTCTAAACCATGGTTCATTAAGATTCCTCATGGCAGGAGGTCGACTTAAGGCGACATAAGTATCTAGCAGTCGACTTTGTTCCACGCCAACTTCTAAATTATCAATGTGCTGGCTATTACCGTTTGGCGCGTTTAAGCAGTCTAGTTGTTCAGCAGTACAATCTCCGCTGGGTGCAGTGAACAGAGGAGTAGAAAGCCCTAAATCACCATTAAAGGCGGATTGGTTTTGCGCTGTCAGCGATGTCACACTGGCTTTATGGCCGAATTTTCCTAACTGTTTTTTGCCATTTATTTCTAACCAATTAGCCTTGCCAGAGATGCCGTCGTTGTTATCATCATCTGGATCTGCGAATTCTAGAATGGTGTGCGGATCGACTGCATCAAGTAACCCCATTCCAACCAATGGTGGTGAAACACGAAGTGATACCCCTGTTTCTTCGGACATCGGACCATAATTAAGAGAGGTGAAATGAAGGTTTGGGTGACGCAATTGCACTTCATATCCATCTGGGAAAGTTTCCGTTCTTTCCTGCCAAGTGATGCGGTAATCACCTTCTGGCTTAATATTGGTAGAGCTAAGCGGGTGGAATTGGCGTCCGTAAATATAGTCGCCTATCACAGCGTTATTAGAAGATTGAGTTTTACTTCCTAAGCGGATAAAGAAAGATGGCACTTCGCTACCGAGCTGATCGGAAGTTGGAGCATGACCTCGGCCACTATTGATATGGCAACTATGACAAGAGCGAGCGTTAAAAAGTGGGCCTAGTCCGTCACTGGCAGTAGTGGAAGACGGGGAGGGGACCCAAAAGCGCTCAAATACACTTTCCCCAAGGTAAAAAGACTGCTTTTCTTCTGCAGAAAGTGTGGAAAATGGCTGTCTATAAGCATCACTAGAACTGTCAGCCAGCACACTAACACTAAAAACTGTCAATACTGCGACGTAGTATCTCGACAAGATCATCATGGTTTTCTCAAACGACAAAAGGGGTGACACGGTCACCCCTTCATAAACACGTTTCGATTATTCGAAAACTGCGCTTGGGTTATCCAAACTATCAGAACCTTCAAGTGTGATATCTTGTAGATCTAAAGTACGGATTAGGTCCTCTGTTGTACGAGTCTGGTCGACAAGAGAGTCTACAAACGTTTGTACCAGAGCGTTACCTGCAGTGTTGTTCATCGCAATCAAGACATCAAATGTTTGACCTTTCTTAGCGGCTTCCACCATAGCAAGACCTGCAGCATCGGTTTTCTTAAGGTCAGCTTTCATCTCTAAGTCTAGAGCAGGGTCTTGTTTAGCGATCAAAGCAGACAGTGATGGGCCTTTTACCCAGCTGCCATCAACACGTTTGTATTCGCCTAGGTAAACGTTTTCAATACCTTTAGCGTCGTAGTAATGAGACCAGTGCGTGTTGTCAGAGAAACAATCATGCTCTTCTTCTGGATCATGCAGCATTAGACCAAGTTTAGTACGTTCACCACCAAGCTCACCGTAAGCAAGGCTACCCATACCTGTCAGGATAGTGCTAAGGCCTTCTTCAGCAGATTGTTCAGTCAAAGCCGTACGAGCCTCACCACCTTGTTTCCATGCATTGGCCATGAACTCAAGATCAGAAACAAGCAAGTCCGTGGCAGCAGATAGATACTGGCGACGACGGTCACAGTTGCCATTAGTACAGTTATCAACATCGAAATCCGTAGCAGGGCGCTCACCCGCACCTGGTTTCGTGCCATTTAGATCTTGGCCCCATAGTAAGAATTCAATAGCGTGGTAGCCACTTGCAACGTTCGCTTCAATACCGTCAGCTTCTTGTAGGTGCTCAGCGATCAATTCAGGCGTGATTTTGCTTGCATCAACGGTTTGACCACCGATCATTAGTTTAGGATTTGCAATGACGTTAGCAGTATAAAGAGGGTTAATGTCAGACTCTGAACCGTAAGAGGTAGCAGATACATAATCGATTAAGCCTTCATCTAAAGGCCAAGCGTTAACCTTACCTTCCCAATCATCCACTACAGCGTTACCAAAACGGTAAACTTCTGTTTGTTGGTAAGGAGCACGTGCCGCAATCCAAGCATCTTTTGCAGCTTGAAGGTTGTACTCGGTTGGCTGAGCTAAGAAAGCATTGATCTTACCTTGTAGCGTCAATGCTGTTGTGTACGAATCTCCGTATGCAGCTTCTGCAATGTCTGCGTAATGCGTAACAACGGATTCTGGTGTTACGGCAACATTGTCAGTTTTTACCGATTGTGTACCACAAGCAGTCAACATGCCGGCAGCAACGATTGCTGCGATAGGGGTCAACACTTTTTTCATTGCTTTATTGCTCCTTATGCAAAATGTGCGAACATTCTAGGAGAAATGAAAATGATTATCAATAGTCAAAAACTTATCTAGATCAATCAATTCTTATTCTTACTAAGAGCAATGAACTAACACTGTCTAATTTAAGTTAGAGGAAGTTATTCACAGGTTACACCGAATTGACTAAGAGATTTTGTGGGTAATTTATAAGAGCAACTCGCATCACGGTAATGGCTATCACTTTCCCATGAAATGGAAACAGTCTCTGGGGCGCTTTCATTATAACTAGGGATAAATCGGTAAGAAGCCAATACTTCAATATTACTGTTTGGGCCAAGCTCAATCGAATGGCCTATTAACCTCTGTCGGGTTGCTGGATCGTATAAGGTGTAATCGGTTGTATATTCTCTATTGCCGTTTTCATGCTCGAAGTACAGCCATATTTTGCGATAAGTCACTGGCTCATTGCTTGGGTTAGAAAGGGTGAACTTTGTGAAGATTTGTTGAGGTTGGCTCAACGATTGACTGGCTTTTACAAAACCATCCTGTGCAACAGAGTTTTGCCATGGGTTTGCCGAACCATAAGAAATGCTAGCAAGTTCGATACTGGATTTTGCAACACGCTGGCTAGCGAAACTCAACAAATCTTTTGCTGGAGCATACATGGCCATCAAGATTATCACTGACATGACGTAAGACGATTTACCGCGTAAGAAGTGGATCAAAGTGTTCATAAACTCACCTATACTGTATCGATATACAGTACTGTATAAAAAAACAGATAATCGATGCAAGCTTTTTCTTGACGGTTTCTTGAACACAGGTGGTTATTGATTCAGAGCGAAGTAAGCAAATAAAATATAAAAAAGTGCTTGATTTAAAAAAGTGCACTGATTTATAAGGAAAAAATTGATATTCCCACAGTCTTTTTCACCTTTTCTGTGGAAATAAAATGGAACGCAATTTGCTGTAAACAAATGAACTAGCGCAAGACTATTTCCCTGATTTCGGTATAATGCGCGACTCGAAAATAGGGGTATTAATGGAAAGCTTTGACGTCGTAATTATTGGTGCAGGTGCATCAGGCTTATTCTGTGCCGCGCAGGCCGGTTACCGTGGTCGGAAAGTGTTGGTGATTGATCATGCTAACAAGGCCGGTAAAAAAATCCTGATGTCTGGGGGGGGACGCTGTAATTTCACCAACCTTGATGCCGCACCTAAGCACTACTTATCGAACAACCCTTATTTTTGTATTTCGGCATTGAAGCGTTACACCTCTTTCGATTTTGTGGATTTGGTAGAACGTCACGCACTTAATTATGTTGAAAAAGCTCCGGGTCAGTTTTTTTGCGAACATTCTGCAAAAGATCTGCTTCAAATCCTTTTAACGGAATGTGAATGGTCTGGATCAGAAATTCGCCTTAACACGTCCGTGCAGCAGATTACAAAAAATGAAGAGTCATTTACGCTCGTGACGAATGTGGGTGATATTGAATGCAACGCGTTAGTGGTGGCTACAGGTGGCCTTTCAATACCGACTTTAGGTGCGACTGGCTTTGGTTATCAAGTTGCTGAGCAGTTCGGCTTAAACGTTTTGCCAAGACGCGCAAGCTTGGTACCGATCACAATTCAACCAGCTATGAAAGAAAAGTTATCCACACTCTCTGGGGTTAGCGTGGACATTGAAGCTACGGCGAACGGAGTAAGCTTTAAAGAGCCTATGCTTTTTACTCACCGAGGTATTAGTGGACCAGCGATTCTCCAAATTAGTAACTTCTGGCAGCCAGGTGATGACCTTCAGCTTAACCTATTGCCAGAGATCGACTCTGAACAGCATTTTAAGCAAGTACGTCAAGATAAGCCGAAAAGGGCACTTGAAACAGAACTTACTAGCTTGTTGCCAAAACGATTAGTTGAACTGATGAAGCAAGATTTCTCATGGCTGAGTAAACCAATGGCCGAGTTATCCAATGACCAGCTTGCTGAAGTGACACAATACTTAACTCATTTCGACGTACAACCGAATGGCACAGAAGGCTATCGAACAGCGGAAGTCACCTTAGGTGGTATCGATACCGACCAAGTCAGTTCAAAGACTTTCGAATGCAACACCGTAAAAGGATTGTACTTTATTGGTGAAGTGCTGGATGTCACCGGCTGGCTAGGGGGGTACAACTTCCAATGGGCATGGAGTAGTGGCTATGCAGCAGGGCAGTATGTGTGATGGATTCAAACAATTAAACCGTTAACTATTTAATTGCACCGTTAACTTTCTCCGGTTTCCATTAAATTAGACCGTTAACTTTTCAGCTTCAATTGTCCTCAAATCGCCTCAGTGCTTGATGCACTGGGGCTTTCAGTGTTTTTTTCTCAAAATCCCGCCAAAAATGGAATTGAAGTGTTAACTTTTGGTTTTGCACAGATACGGTGCGCCTGTCGAATGATGAAAGCGAATGAAATAACGAATCCAGTATAAGTAGGACTTTTCCGTTTTCATACTGTAGCCACGTATACGCAACTCGCTACGAAGATGATTCATAAAAGGGCTGGAAGACATCGCACACTCCTTGTGGATATATTACTTAATGCTGTATAAATATACAGTTTATTTTTGCCTTCGTAAATTGGATGCCTGTTTCTATGATTTGAATCCTATTCAGTTTCTCGCTTTGTCATAGAAGCGTCAGCAAAAGTGTATTAAGATCAATAACTAACCAATGACGCAGCCAGAATAATGTGCTGTGAACAAATGATATAACGTGCATGCTCGATTTTGTGTCTTGAGTTGTTTTGGGGTAAGTCTAAAAAGTGGTGTTAAAACAGGTTTTTAGAGAGGATTATTTAGGTTCTCCGGCACGGTGTAAACGAGCATGCACACTATTAAAC
>NZ_JAEMUH010000002.1 GCF_016461785.1 Marinomonas ostreistagni
AACCTTGGCAAGGTTGTGCTCTACCACTGAGCTATTCCCGCTTTAAGCTTTCACAAACATCAGCTAAGCTAGCATGGTTTTGCCAATCCGTAGATTGGCGTCCCATAGGGGGTTCGAACCCCTGTTACCGCCGTGAAAGGGCGGTGTCCTAGGCCTCTAGACGAATGGGACACTTGTGCGCCTTGCTGTGTAAGCGGGTGCGTATATTACTGTTAACAAACGGAAAATCAACAACTTTTTTTAAATATCTGTAATCTAAGCGAAAAAAAGTTGTTTCCTGTACTTTTACCTATAACAACTACTCAATTAAAGAGGGAGAACAATGAAAGCATTGATCGCAAGCAGCCTAGTCCTTGTTGCACTAGGCCTACAAGGCTGTGCCAACACAACCCACACCATCAATATCGAACCTCAAGATACAACTCTAGAAGCTCAGTACAGTAACCAGCGCCAAATCCATGTTGTCGTGAAACCTTTTCAGGAAACCTCTGTTGGTCACATCAAAACAGGAATTGGAGAAAAGGCAGATATCGAAATCGGCAACAATGTTCAACAAGCCTTGAGCGATTACATGAATAACAAACTTAACATGCTTGGCTTTAAAACCAATCAAGGCCAGTTGCCAGCAACACTATTCACCATTGAGCTGAATGAGCTTAGCTATGTCACTAAAACCATTGCTCTTAAAACAGAAGCTAAACTGACATCACAAATACGTGCAACGGTTTCACAAGGAGAGCAAACATATACCGCTACTTTTAAATCAGAGAAGGTAGACCAATATGGCACACTACCAGATAGAGACGTTGTGGAAAGTGAGATCAATGAACTGTTAGGCAAAACCATTGACCGAGCTTTTAAAGACAAGAAGCTTGTCCAGTTACTCGGCCAATAATAGCTCCCCTACTATTTCAGCCTAAGCTTCTCCTTTAGGCTGAAATTTCAACGAAGCAGAGTTTACACAGTATCGAATGCCAGTTGGCTTTGGACCATCTGGAAAGACATGACCAAGATGCGCATCACATTTTTCACATACAATTTCGACACGCTGCATCATCCAGGAGTTATCTTCTACCTCTTTAATGTTTTCTTTATCTGCATCATAGAAGCTCGGCCATCCAGATCCAGAATTATATTTTGTTTCTGAATCAAAAAGATGCGCTCCACAACAAACACATTCGTAATGACCTTCTTCATAAAACTTTTCATAACGTCCAGTAAACGCTCGCTCAGTGCCTTTCTGACGAACGATTTGATACACTTCTTCTGGGAGACGCTGCTTCCACTCTTCATCACTTAGTGATTGAAACTGGCTCGGCTGTTGTTCATTACTCATAAAACATGACTCCTGTTTTTGTGTCTCTACATTATAACTGATTCCATTACCCTATATGAGGAAGCGTGGTGCAAATACGTAAATCGAATAAACTTGCAAACATCTGCTATGAGATTCGCGGACCAGTACTTAAAGAAGCGGTACGTATGGAAGACGAAGGCCACCGCATCCTTAAGCTAAATATCGGCAATCCAGCACCATTTGGCTTCGAAGCTCCTGACGAAATCCTAGTTGATGTCATTAAGAACTTGCCTAACGCGCAAGGGTACTGCGAATCAAAAGGCCTGTTCTCTGCGCGTAAGGCTGTTATGCAAAAATACCAGGCCCTAGGCATTCGTTCAGCCAACGTCGAAAACGTTTGCATGGGCAATGGAGTCAGCGAGCTTATCGTGATGGCCATGCAGGCTTTACTAAATGATGGCGATGAGATTCTTATTCCAGCGCCCGACTACCCTCTTTGGACCGCTGCCGCCACCCTATCTGGTGGTTACGTACGACACTATTTATGTGATGAAGAAAATGGCTGGCAACCAGATATTGCCGACATCAAATCAAAAATCACCAATAAAACCAAAGCACTGGTAATCATCAACCCAAACAACCCAACTGGCGCTGTCTATTCTGAAGCCATATTGAAAGAATTGGTTGCACTCGCCGAAGAACACGGCCTACTGCTGTTCTCTGACGAAATTTACGACAAAATTTTGTACGACGACGCCCAACACATTCCGACCGCTACTTTAACGGAAGGAAAAGTACCATGTGTCACATTTGGCGGCTTATCAAAAGTCTACCGAACAGCTGGCTTCCGATCTGGCTGGATGATTATCACAGGTCCCAAAACAGGTATTGAAGATTATATTGCTGGTATAGACATGCTGAGCTCTATGCGCCTATGTGCCAATGTGCCGGCACAACATGCCGTGCAAACAGCCTTAGGTGGCTACCAAACCATTAATGAATTAACCGCACCTGGCGGACGATTATTCGAACAGCGCAACTTAGCATGGGAAATACTAGACAGCATCCCTGGAGTTCATTGCCATAAGCCTGAAGGGGCTTTATACCTCTTCCCAAGACTCGACCCTAAAGTCTACAACATTAAAGATGACGTAGAAGTGGCCCTTCGCTTCCTTAAAGAAGAAAAGGTCTTGCTGGTACATGGAACAGGCTTCAACTGGCCAACACCAGATCACTTACGTATCGTATTCTTACCACACGTCGAAGAATTGCAGCCTGCCATGGAACGCTTTGCTGCGTTTTTATCTCGTTTGCGCAATTAAATCCTACTTGAAAAGGAACCAATTGCCCCTATGATGCTCCATAGTATTTTCACTCTGGAGCATCTCTATAATGCGTATATTGCTTTTCCTTTTAACCAACATTGCGGTTTTGGTCGTTGCCAGCATCGTTTTGAGTGTTTTGGGCGTTGAGCGCTACATTTCAAGCAGCGGTTTAAACCTCACATCACTACTCATTTTCTGTGCCGTATTCGGTTTCACAGGAAGTATTATTTCCTTATTGCTCTCTAAAAAAATGGCGAAATGGGGTTCAAAAGCTCAAGTAATTGAGCAGCCACGTAACCACAAGGAGCAATGGCTTCTAACGACTGTTCAAGAGCTGGCAAATGACGCTGGTATTAAAATGCCAGAAGTCGCTGTTTTCCCTGCTCATGAAGCCAATGCATTCGCGACTGGCTGGAACAAGAATGATGCATTAGTGGCCGTTTCTAGCGGTATGCTAGACCGTTACCCACCAGATGAGATCCGCGCAGTCATGGCACACGAAATTGGCCACGTTGCAAATGGCGACATGGTGACATTGACCTTGATTCAGGGTGTGGTGAACACTTTCGTAATGTTCTTTGCTCGTATTGCAGGTTATGCAGTGGATCAGTTCCTACGCCGCGATGAAGAAGGTGAAGGTTCAGTGGGTTGGGGTTACTACATCGCAACCATGGTCTTCGAAATTCTATTTGGCATTTTGGCAAGTATGATCGTGATGTGGTTCTCTCGTTACCGTGAGTTTCGCGCAGATGAGGCCGGAGCCCGCTTGGCAGGTAAAGGCGCGATGATTGCAGCTTTAGCTCGAATTCAAAGTGAGCATGAAGTGTCGCACATGCCCGATACGATGGTTGCATTTGGTATTCGCCGCGGCCGAAAATCAAGCTTCGGCGAGCTATTTTCCAGCCACCCACCGATTAACGATCGAATTGCAGCATTACAAAAGCTGTAATCAGACCCAATAAAAAAGGCCCGATGGGCCTTTTTTTATTATTCACAAAATCTAACGCTGCTTCTTTGAAATACTTTCCAGTATGAATGCCAATAGTGGAATGCCTTGCTCTTTCTCTATGTTGTTGAACTTTATTCCATAAACATACATATATTCTACGTTCATACGCGACAAAAAAGCATTGTCAGCTATGGAGGCCTGCAACTGCTCCAACATCTGAATCTCTTGCGAGCGAATCTCACAATCTATTTTTAGTATATGTTTAAAACCACCAATCTGAAGATTCAAAGCCATCTTCATGGTTTGATTGACAGAGCCAAAATCTTCTTTAGAAATGATTTTACAGCCACCGGTACTTAGGTCAACAACGACACCCGTCGCACCCGTCAAAATAGGCTGATCCCCTCCTGACTCCATAGAACATATCAATCGCGTTTCTACACGAACGGCCTGCCGCACTTCAGACGCATCAACCATTTCAGGGGTCGATATATGCAAATGCGCAGAAGGCTCCAAATAGCTTTTTGCGATTTTTGTTGAAAATGCACACACCACTGTCTCTGACATCAAGCGCACATTGACCACTTGGTTATCACGAACAATGATATTTTTACCATTCACACGAGGACATGAGACAATTAAAGAGCGCCCAGAAATTCGGCCCAAAACTTTTACTGTATGTCGACCTGGTGGCGAGATAAATTCAATTTGAACACTTGTACCGACAGGTATAGAAATACCATCAAAAGCAACTTGCGTGACTTCCGCCATTAATACTCCTAAAGGCCTACTTGATGAAATCCTAACGCATTAAGTTCACTGGAAAATTCAGGATGCTCTATGGTCATAGTATTGAATTCATCACGTTCAACGTAATTTTTGCGCAGCCAATCAAAACCATTAGCAAAATTACCACTCATGACATACTTAAAACGGGCGGAATCTCTTGCCACATCAAAACAACATTGAATTGCTCGGTTGATAGCTTCCTCTCGCTTAAGCGCAAAGTTCATTTTTATTTCACAAATACTACCCTGACTTACAGCTTCCGCAAAACTACTTTTTAATGATATATCAAAGAATTGGCAGACTGACTGATAAATAAACCAAGTACCTTTCTCTCTACCTTGTTTGCTGTATCCTGCAATATGAGGTGTTGCGATATCACATATTGCTGCCAATTGCATATTAGGATGCGGCTCTTCATGCCATACATCAAACACTAAGTTAAGATTACCATCTAGTGCGTGAAACCGTTCTATCAGCCCGACCTCATTAATAATACCGCCTCGACCAGCTGAAATGATTGTTTGCCCTGCGGCCAAGTGAGATACATATTCATCATTAATCATATCAAAGCTTGGATAATCGCCAGTATGCGTTAATGGTGCATGCAGGCAGATCACATCACAGCTCATCACTTCACAAAGTGTGGTTAAAGTTACCCCTGCAACTGTCTCTTCCACCAGTGGATCATAAGCAATGACCTCACATCCCAACTCAACAAAACGTGACGCTACACAACGGCCGACATTACCCTGCCCGACTACACCAATTTTAGCTTCAAGCCAGTTTAGCGACTTAGTGAAATACAAATATGACAACGAACTAAAAACGTAGTCGGCTACGGCATCAGCATTACAACCAGGCGCACTGTTAAAACCAATACCCTTTGCCAATAAGTATTCCGTATCTACATGATCCGTACCTATGGTGGCACTTCCAACATATTTAACAGGCGTTCCTTCGAGCAACGACTCATTTACTTTGGTAACAGAGCGCACTAACAGTACATCCGCATCCATTAATTGCTCTTTCGATAAGGAGCGACCATTAACTAGGGTGATGTCGCCTAAACCGCCAAAAAGCGCTTCAACATTCGGCATATTCTCATCGGCAATAATTTTCATAGCACTCTCTTAGGTGGGGTATAACTAAAGATTCTGAAGACTGATAATGGCGAGCAAATAAAGCTTGGGCAAACAGTGAGACGCGATTGGGAAGACCATTCTCTATCAGTTCTGACACTCGATGTAAAACAACGTTTCTAAACGGAGATGGGTCATAATCAGGTAATGCCAAATTATCCACGCTGACATCAAATTTCATTCCGCATGACCAATGGAATAGACATTCATATGCTTGAGGTTGCACCTCAAATTTTTCAAACTCTTTTTGCTGAGCGAGGGTACGACCATCTTCGGCATACCAATAGCCAAAATCGTCTTGTTGACGCCTTTCTTTTCCAGCCACACACCAATGGCTGACTTCATGCAAAGCACTTGAGGCGTAGTTGTAACGATATTGAATTTGACTGACACCAGACTCATCACAAGCCAAATAAAATGGTTCGTCAAAACCGCCCTTTAAAACTGTTTGGTAGGTCGAAAAAAAGACGTCATAAAACGTCTTTTCGAGAAATTGTGCGTTCACTTAATCACTCAAAATCAAAGCCCTCTCTCATCACGAGGGCTTTATTCAAAAATGACTTAGCCACGGAAGTATCGTGATGGGAAGAATGGCATCTTCGCAGGGGTTAACGGGATAAGTTTACCACGTAATGAAGCGAAAAGGGGCTGCTCAAGTTTATCTGTCTGCACATAACCCATGACAATTGGCTTCTCAAGGGATGGTGCAAAGCCACCACTAGTAACAGAGCCAGCTAAATCACCTGATTCGGTCACAATATCCACACCTTCACGAACTGGCGCCTTACCTTCAACCAAGAAACCAACACGCTTACGCGAAACACCTTCTGAAAAATGCTGTAAAACCACATCAGCCCCAACAAAGTTACCAGCACGCTCACCTTCAGCACGACGAACCTTCTGAATCGCCCAGGTGATTGAAGCTTCAACAGGGGTAGTCGATTGGTCTAAGTCATGGCCATATAAACAAAGACCCGCTTCTAAACGAAGTGAGTCACGGGCACCAAGACCAATCCATTCCACTTCTTCTAGAGCAAGTAATGCTTGGCAGAAAGCTGTGGCATTCTCGTTTGGCACAGAGATCTCGTAACCGTCTTCACCAGTGTAGCCAGAGCAACTTACCCAAAGCTCAACATCGTTCCACATCACCTTAGTGGATTGCATAAACACTAATGCTTTTAGTTCAGGCAATAGCTTAGCCGCCGCTTCACGAGCTTTAGGCCCTTGCAGCGCAACCAGGGCACGATCAACCACTTCGACTGACGTTGTTGGTAAATTGTTAGTCAAATGAGCAACATCTTGTTCTTTACAAGCAGCGTTCACTACCATGTAAATTTCTTCATCGCCCCAATTTGTAAACATCAAATCATCAGAGATACCACCATTAGCAGTCGTAAACACACCATAGCGTTGTTGATTAAGTCCTAAACCAATGACATCGACTGGCAAAAGCGCTTCTAATTCTTGCTTTACGTTCTCGCCACGCAAAATAACTTGTCCCATATGCGACACATCAAATAGACCAGCCGAGGAACGCGTCCAAAGGTGCTCTTTCTTCACCCCCATTGGGTATTGAACAGGCATTTCATAGCCTGCAAATTCGACCATGCGAGCGCCAGCATCGACATGCGCTTGATATAAAGGAGTACGTTTCATGAGCACCTCTGGTTAACATTAAATCAAAATGGGATGTTTCGGATGTTTCCAATCGGAAACAAAGTATCTTCGTTAATCTAAATGAATGCAACCAAGAATGAGTTTTCTTCTATTAAAATCCAGCACTACCAGTTGCTACGCGAGTAGAATGCACAAAACTAAACGCTTGGTCAATTTTCCTATTTGCGACATATTTATGAATTCATGCGATTTTGTTTTTGAACACATGTTTCCAATCGGAAACTTTTTGTTTATGATGCATTCATCTCATAGCAATGCAGATGATTAGTACGAAAGCAGAGATGATCTTTTTTCAATTCATTTTCCGACATAAATGATAGAATAAGAATTGTCTCAGAATGTCATCGACATGAATTTCAATTAAGAGGATCTCAAAATGGCTAACACTGAAGCCTTTTTCAGCCAAGCGCTTAAAGACCGCGATGCTGAGTTATTCGCAACGCTTGTGGAAGAGCAAGAACGCCAAGAAACAGGTATCGAGCTTATCGCATCTGAAAACATCGTTTCTAAAGCTGTACTAGAAGCTCAAGGCTCTGTTTTGACTAACAAGTACGCGGAAGGCTACCCTAACCGTCGTTACTACGGTGGCTGTGAAGCGGTAGACGTAACTGAGCAACTTGCCATTGATCGTGCTAAGAAACTGTTTAACTGCGAATTTGTTAACGTTCAGCCACACTCTGGTGCACAAGCAAACGGTGCTGTAATGCTTGCATTACTTCAGCCAGGTGACACTGTAATGGGTATGACACTTTCTTCAGGTGGTCACTTAACTCACGGTGCTGCACCAGCTCAATCAGGCAAATGGTTCAACGCTGTTCAATACGATGTAAACCCAGAAACATTGTTGATGGACTACGATGCGATTGAAGCACAAGCTCTTGAGTGCAAACCGAAAATGATCATCGCGGGTGGCTCTGCTATTCCACGTCAAATCGACTTCAAGCGTTTCCGTGAGATCGCTGACAAAGTAGGCGCTTACCTATTCGTTGACATGGCACACATTGCCGGTCTAGTTGCTACAGGCGTTCACCCATCGCCTCTTGAGCACGCACACGTTGTTACAACAACAACTCACAAGACTCTACGTGGCCCACGTGGCGGTATGATTCTATCTAACGACCTTGAACTAGGTAAGAAGATCAACTCTGCTGTATTCCCTGGCTACCAAGGTGGCCCACTAATGCACGTTATCGCTGGTAAAGCGGTTGCATTCGGTGAAGCACTAAAACCAGAGTTCACTGACTACATCAAGCAAGTTGTTGCTAATGCTAAAGCGCTAGCAGAAGTAATGGTTGAGCGTGGTTGCGACATCGTTACCGGTGGTACCGACACTCACCTAATGCTTGTAGACCTTCGTCCAAAAGGTCTAAAAGGTAATGCAGCGGATGCCGCACTTGAGCGTGCTGGTATCACTTGTAACAAAAACGGCATTCCATTCGACACTGAAAAACCAATGGTTACTTCAGGTATCCGTCTAGGTACACCTGCGGCAACCTCTCGTGGCTTCGGTGAAGAAGAATTCCGTAAAGTTGGTCACCTAATCAGTGACGTACTAGACGGCCTAGTTGCAATGCCAGAAGGTAATCCTGAAGTAGAAGCTCGCGTAAAGGCAGAAGTACAAGAGCTTTGCAAACGCTTCCCTCTTTATCGCTAATTTGCGCAATGCCCGAGAGATATTCTCGGGCTATTTATAATAAAGGATAGATCGCCATGAGCAACATTCCATCGAATTTGAAATACGCGGACTCTCACGAGTGGGTTTTAGATAACGGTGACGGTACTGTTACTGTTGGTATCACAGACCACGCACAAGAACTACTAGGTGATGTTGTTTACCTAGAACTGCCTGAAGTTGGTGCAGAAACCACTGCTTCTGAACAGTTTTCTTTGGTTGAGTCCGTTAAAGCTGCATCAGATATTTATGCCCCTGTATCTGGTGAAGTTATTGAAGTTAACGAAGCTCTGGATGACTCTCCTGAGCTTGTTAACGAATCACCTTTCGAGGACGCTTGGATCGCTAAAATCAAACTTAGCGATGCCAGTGAACTAGACAAGCTAATGGACGCAGACGCGTACGCTAGCTCTATCGAGTAATCGATACCACACCCCTCTTCTAGAGGGGTGCTTCTCCCCATTTATCTTGCAATTTCTTTTATAGGTGACTTTCCATGACATCGTGTATCCGCGATTTGCTAGGCAAAGACGAATTTATCGCTCGCCACATTGGTCCTGATTCGAGCGAACAGCAATCGATGCTAAACACTCTAGGCTTCGACTCATTAGACCTATTGATCGAGAATACCATTCCAAACGCGATCCGTTTGGCCAATCTTGATATGTCTAAACAGCCCGTCAGTGAGAACGAAGCACTGTCGCAACTAAAAGAAATTGCAGGTCGCAACAAAGTTGCCCGCAGTTACATCGGCATGGGTTACCACGACACATTCGTACCAACGCCTATCCTACGTAACCTGCTAGAAAACCCAGGCTGGTATACAGCGTACACGCCTTACCAACCAGAAATTTCTCAAGGACGCTTGGAAGCATTATTAAACTTCCAACAAGTGATCATTGATCTAACTGGCATGGAGATTTCTAACGCTTCGCTGCTGGATGAAGCAACTGCCGCAGCAGAAGCCATGACGCTTATGCAGCGCTCCAGCAAAAAGAAAGTCAACACGGTGTTTGTCGCAGACAATGTGCTACCTCAAACCATCGACGTTGTAAAAACACGAGCAGAACTGCTTGAGTTTGAAGTCATCGTTGACGATATTGCCAATCTTGGTAACTACGATGTATTCGGTGTCATCGTTCAATACCCTGGCATCGACGGCTCTGTAAACGATTTAAGTGATGTTATTGCTCAAGCACACGAGCAAAAAGCCTTGGTCACCACAGCGGTAGACCTATTGTCACTAGTATTATTGAAATCCCCTGCAGACATGGGTGCTGACATCGTTGTGGGTAGCGCACAGCGTTTCGGTGTACCAATGGGCTTCGGTGGACCACACGCTGCATTCCTAGCAACAAAAGACAAATTCAAGCGCTCTATGCCTGGCCGTGTAATCGGTGTTTCTAAAGATAGTCACGACAAGCCTGCACTGCGTATGGCGATGCAAACCCGTGAGCAGCACATCCGTCGTGAAAAAGCGACCTCTAACATTTGTACAGCGCAAGCACTGTTAGCAATGATGGCCGGTTTCTACGCGGTATATCACGGCCCTAAAGGTCTAAAACAAATCGCGTCACGTGTAGCGGGCTTCACAAACATCTTCGCGAAAGCCCTTAAAGGCACTTACTCTTACAATGGCACTTACTTCGATACACTTGTTGTTAAGACGCTTGATAAGACAGATGCAATCCTTAAGAGCGCAGCTGAAAAGAACATCAACCTGTACCGCGCAAGCAGCACTGAGCTGTCGCTATCATTCAGCGAAACAAGCACCATCGAAGATCTATACAACCTAGCAAGCAGCTTCGATGTAGAACTGACTGACGAAATGCTAGACGCAGAAGTTGGCTTCGGTATCGAAGAAAGCATGCTGCGTACTGATGACATCCTAACGCACCCAGTGTTCAACTCGCACCACAGCGAAACTGAACTAATGCGTTACATGCGTCAGTTAGAAGTTAAAGACATCGCGTTAAACCAAAGCATGATCCCACTAGGCTCATGTACGATGAAACTTAACTCTGCCTCAGAAATGATCCCTGTAACATGGGAAGAGTTTGGTCGCATCCACCCATTCGCACCAAAAGCACAAGTATCGGGTTACCAAGCACTGCTTAATGACCTAATTGCTATGCTGTCTAAAGCGACGGGCTACGACACTATTTCTTTGCAGCCGAACTCAGGTGCGCAAGGTGAATACGCAGGTCTAATCGCGATCGACAAATACCACAAATCTCGTGGCGACGATCAGCGTGATATCTGTCTAATCCCAAGCTCTGCACACGGTACTAACCCAGCGTCTGCAGCCCTTGCCGGTATGAAAGTTGTTATCGTTAAATGTGACGAGAACGGCAACATCGACATCGCCGATTTGAAAGAAAAAGCAGAGAAACATGCTGAAAATCTAAGCTGTATCATGGCGACTTACCCATCCACTCACGGTGTGTTCGAAGAACAAATCCGCGAAGTATGTGACATCGTGCATGACAATGGTGGCCAGGTTTACATCGACGGCGCTAACTTGAACGCCTTGGTAGGTATCGCACCTCCAGGTAGCTTCGGTGGTGACGTATCGCACTTGAACCTACACAAAACATTCTGTATCCCACACGGTGGTGGCGGTCCAGGCATGGGGCCTATCGGTGTTAAATCACACCTAGCGCCATTCCTACCAGGCCACGCAGTATCACCTGTTGTTCAGAACGAAACTCAACACGGTGCAGTATCGGCAGCACCTTACGGTTCGGCAAGCATTCTAGTCATCACTTGGATGTACATTAAGATGATGGGTGACCGCGGTCTACGTGATGCTACATTCCACGCGATCCTTAATGCGAACTACATCGCGAAACGTTTAGGTGATCACTACCCTGTTCTTTACACTGGTAAAAACGGCACCGTAGCGCACGAATGTATTATCGACATTCGTCCGATCAAAGCAGAGTCTGGCATTTCTGAAGAAGACATCGCTAAGCGTCTAATGGACTTCGGCTTCCACGCGCCAACTATGTCATTCCCTGTTGCTGGCACACTTATGATTGAGCCTACAGAGTCTGAAAGCCGCGAAGAACTTGATCGTTTCTGTGACGCGATGATCCAGATCCGCAACGAAATCGCGAAAGTCCAAGCAGGCGAATGGCCTCTAGAAGACAACCCACTAGTAAACGCACCGCACACAGCAGCGTCTCTACTAAATGGTGACTGGGCGCATGCTTACACTCGTGAAGAAGCGGCTTACCCACTACCATGGATTGCAGCACGTAAATACTGGCCACCAGTAGGTCGTATCGACAACGTTTACGGTGACCGTAACTTGTTCTGTGAGTGTCTACCTGTAGAAAGCTACCAAGACTAATCACAGATTAGTTTAGACACCAAAAAGGCGAATCCACGGATTCGCCTTTTTCGTTTTGTATGCGCTGGTTCTGTCCCAAGATACGCTCCTGTAGGACCTCGCTGCGCGAGGGAACATTGCTCCTGTCGAGCGTACTCCGTTCCGTGGCCTAAAATTGTGGAAAGGAGCCTCCTTGCCCGGATTTATTTCTGATAACGGACTAGTTGCTAAAGAATTCGTGTTCCGTCTTCCTCATGCGGCTTAAGATCCACCCCTATACTTTTTGAAGTTGGGGTATCACTGAATTCACCGATGCTATCTAAAGGTACCAGCGGATTGGTTTCAGGGTAATAAGCAGCAATATTTCCTTCTGGGATGTCGTAAGGCACAAGTTTGAAGCCTTTAGCTGTTCGCTCAACTTTGTCATCCCACAAAGAAAATAGATCTACTTTCTGCCCTGCTTCGAACCCTAAACGTTCGATGTCAGATGGGTTGATAAACAACACTTGTCGCTCGTTTTTGATGCCACGGTAACGATCATTCATACCATAAACGGTCGTATTATATTGATCATGAGAGCGTAAGGTCTGTAGCACTAAAGATTGATCACTCATCATCTTACTCGCATTGAGAGGCAAAATGCTGATGGGTAGATCATGTGAGTGCATGACGGCTTTTCCGGTTGGGGTGTCCCATATGCGCTCACGAGGGTGACTACCTAAGTAAAAACCTCCAGCTTGCTTAATCTTTTCGTTGAACCCCGTAAATGCAGGGAAGACATCGGCAATCATATTTCGAATATGGCCGTAGTCTTCAACGGTCGCCATCCAGTCTACTGGAAACTCCCCAAGCGTCGCCTGGGCCATACTTGCGATGATCCATGGCTCTGAACGCATTTGCGATGACAGAGGCTCCATAACACCACCCGATGCATGCACCATACTAAACGAATCCTCCACGGTGACAACTTGCTCTCCACTACGCAGAAGGTCGATGTCAGTTCGCCCTAAACAAGGCAAAATCAGGGCGTCTTTACCCGTAATTAAATGAGATCGGTTTAGTTTGGTACTGATCTGAACGGTTAAATCACATTGTTGAAGCGCTTCAACTGTCGCTTGCGTATCAGGCGTTGCTGCAGCAAAGTTGCCTCCCAAGGCAATGAAGGCTTTAACCTTCCCTTCCTTCATCGCCCGAATGGTATCAACCACTGCGTAACCATGCTCTTGAGGCGGCTTAAAGCCAAAGCGCTTCTCAAGGCTATCAAGTAATACTTGGCTCGGCTTTTCATTAATCCCCATAGTCCGGTCACCCTGAACATTACTGTGACCACGTACAGGGCATGCCCCAGCCCCAGGCTTGCCGATATTGCCACGCAAGCTTAAGAAGTTGATGATTTCATGGATAGTCGGCACGGAGTGGTAATGTTGAGTCACCCCCATTGCCCAAGTGCAAATGGTTCGCTCTGCATTGGCATACTGATTCGCTGCATATTCAATGTCATCACGGCTAAGGCCTGATTGCTCCAGAATCTTAGACCATGGTGTTTCGCGAACGCGATCAAGGTAGGCTTCATAACCTTGTGTATGATCTTTTAAGAACGCCCAATCTAGCAGACTTTCTCCTGCGTCTTCGCGTTCAACTAAATGCTTGGCTATGCCCCGAATCACCGCCATATCTCCGCCCAGTTTCGGTGTAAAATAGGCAGTGTTGAGCGGTTTAGACGAATTTGTCAGCATTTCCACTGGGTTCTGCGGATGTTGGAATCTTTCTAATCCACGCTCTTTTAAGGTATTAAACGTTAATACCTGAGCACCATTTTCGACGCAGTCACGCAGGGTATCAAGCATACGTGGATGGTTTGTACCGGGATTTTGCCCAAATACAAACACACAATCCGCTTCTTCAAAGTCGTCAATAGTAACCGTACCTTTACCCGCACCAATACTACTGGTTAACGCATAACCACTGGCCTCATGACACATGTTCGAACAATCTGGGAAGTTATTGGTACCAAAAGCTCGAACAAACAATTGATATAGGAACGCTGCCTCATTGCTCGCACGGCCAGAGGTATAAAACGCGCCATAATGCGGCGAAGGCAACGCCTTGAGATGTTTGGCAATCAATGCAAACGCATCTGCCCAAGTAATCGGTTCATATTTGTCTGAATCCGAGATATAGCGCACTGGCTCAGTAAGTCGCCCTTGATATTCTAAGAAATAGTCACTTTGCTCTTTTAACCAGCTTACGGAATGCCGAGCAAAAAAATCTGCGCCGACTTTACGAGAAGTTGCTTCCCAATTTACGGCCTTCGCCCCGTTCTCACAAAACCGTATTTTGGCGGGATCGTGCTTTTCTCCCCATGCACATCCAGGACAATCAAAACCTGTCGGCTGATTTGTCTTAAGCAGTGTAAAAATATTTCTGGTGGCATTTCGACTTTTCAATAAGTGCTTAGTGGTGCTTTTTAATGCGCCCCAACCACCTGCTGGGCCTGAATATGGGGTCAAGTAAATATCGTTTTTGCGCATGCGACGCTGGATCCATAAAGCAAATCATGGCGCAAACGAACAGTCGACCATGACAATGGGTTAATGAGAATTGGTCACAAAATAGCATAATGACCTACCTCGATACAGACCCATTATGTGGATCAATTAGTCATTATGAAAAAGTCTGAAACTAAGGTAGGCAGCATGATCACCATGCATCAACGATTGATAAAATCAAAAAAGCGAGCTTAGCGCTCGCTTTCAAAAACATTGTTTCTTAGATAAATTTTATACGCGACGACAAGCCGCAGCCGTAAATAAAACATCTGTTGAGCTGTTTAAAGCTGTTTCGGCAGAATCTTGCAAAACACCAATAATAAATCCGACTGCAACCACTTGCATGGCGATGTCATTAGGAATATTGAAAAGACTACATGCTAAAGGAATCAGCAATAAAGAACCACCTGCCACACCAGAGCTACCACCCGCAGACACCGCAGCAATGATGCTAAGAAGAATAGCAGTCCCCATATCAACAGGAATACCTAAAGTATTCACCGCTGCTAGGGTTAATACTGTAATGGTGATTGCTGCCCCAGCCATATTGACCGTCGCGCCAAGTGGAATCGATACAGAGTAGGTATCTTCGTCTAAACCAAGCTTTTCACAAAGCGCCATGTTAACTGGAATATTCGCCGCTGAGCTTCGAGTAAAAAATGCAGTGATACCACTAGATTTCAAACATTGAAAAACGAGTGGGTACGGGTTCTGACGAGTCGCTAGGAAGACTAATAGCGGATTTGTCACTAGTGCAATGAAAAGCATGGCACCAATTAGTACAGCTAAAAGATGAGAATAGCTAAATAATGCCTCGAATCCTGTCGTAGCAACGGTATTGGCCACCAAACCGAATACACCAAAAGGCGCTAGACGAATGACAAAACCTACCACAGTCGTTATGCCATCGGCTAAGTTTTGCAATAGGTCTTTTGTTGTGTCTGTAGCTTGACGTAGACCAATTCCGATCACGATTGCCCAAGTCAGTATACCGATGTAATTTCCATTAACTAAAGCGTTAACCGGATTATCAACCATATTGAATACAAGGGTTTGTAGCACCTCACCAATACCTCTTGGCGCAGCACGACTTAAATCTGTCGCAACCAGATTTAATTCACCTGGAAAAGCAAAGCTGAACATAACCGCTGTTACTGCGGCGATCAGTGTTCCAAGGATATAAAGCACTAAGACTGGTTTGATATGTGTTTGCTGATTTTTCTTATGATTTGCAATGGAAGCAATAACGAGTAAGAAAACCAGCACAGGCGCAATGCCTTTCAATGCCTTAACAAAAAAGCCGCCTAATATCCCAGCGGACTGTCCAGCACTGGGTGCAATCGAAGCTAAAATAACACCACAGACAATGCCAACAATAATTTGCAACACAAGGCTGCCATTCATGTAACGCTGAAAAAGCGTCGGGGTCGAGCTCATAGCCATGTAAAGGAGTCCATCATTTTTTTGAGCGTGCACCATAAAGCATCACAAACAATAAATGAACCTTTAAGGTTAAATTGTCTTGAAAATCTCCAATTCAATAGATAAAAAACAGCTTCTTCTTACCAAAGCGCTTTAGCAATAGCACCGGATCATAGATGAACGCACCAAAATAAAGCTTAACAGGCATAAAAAAAGCAAACACGTTGGTTTGCTTTTTAGGAAGTCGATAACAGATAAGATCTTAAGTAATCGTGAATCTCTTATCAAAGCGTGAAATCATCAAGATATTGCGGATAAAACCATTCGCACCATCAATCTTAACTTCAACATTTTCACCCAGCGCTGCTTTCATGCTTAGCAACATACCTAGCGCGGCACTGTCTAAATATTCAACGCTCTCAATGTTAATAACAAACACTTCATATTGACTACCAACATATTCTTCATAGGATGCTCTGAAGTCATTAAATAATGAGAAGTCAAAACTCCCTTCCACTGAAATTTCGACAATACCCTTAACTTTATGTTCGGTGACTGTGATGCTCATATATTATGACCTTAGCGTATTAGCTTAATGGCCGCCTCCCATACAGTTTGGTGATTGCGGGGATTCATAGCGGCGAGCCTCCCACTCTTCATCAGTATATAAGTGTAGCGCTAATGCATGAATTTTCTTCATTTGATCAGTTAAAGCGCCATAAACCAGTTGATGACGTTGAACTGCACGCTTCCCTACAAACACATTACTCACTAAAGTCAGTTTAAAATGGGATTCACTCCCCTCAGGAACATTATGCTTGTAGCTTTCGTTTTCTAGCTCAATGTGATGAACATTAAACGCTCGCTGAATGGTTTCACTGATTTCGTTTTCTACGCTCATACTAACTCCACGCGCTGCGTTTACTCTGCTGCAACCGTTGTCTGGTCTGCGTTGTTTTCATTATCCAACTCATGGTCCCCACTTAGCAAGGCTTTACCACGCTGTTGCGGGTAAGCAACATCAATCGATACCGCTCCGCCTTCACGCCACACACTGATAATGGTATCCATATTTGCCGCCATCACTGCACGCTTATCATCCGGCGCCGCCGCAATTACTTGCAGACCGATATCACGCATAAAGCCCATACAAGTGGACGTTTTCGCCATATCAATCTTGTTGAAGGCCTCATCAAACATCGCCAATGAGAAACCACCGACAATATCACCATCCATGGTTTCATGAAGACGATAAGTGGTAGAAAGCGCCGCAGCAATCGCCAAGTAGAACGGAATTTGGTGCTCACCACCTGAGCCCGTCTGTATACGCTGGGACAATGTTGTTTTCTTCTGGCCATCTAAATCTAAGATATCGACTTCGAAGTTATAAAACTTACGGTAGTCAGCAAGATCTTTCTGCTTCTCTTCATCGCTGATCAGCTCTTGAATAACAGCGATCGCTTTCGCATGCTCTGGGTCACCTGTTTGCTCAGGGTCAAATAGACCGCCAACATTAGCCTGATCTTGAGCACTAAATTTCGCCACTAAATCCAGAATATCTTTCATATCGCCATTTGGATAGAACCTAAATTGATATACTTCCTGGTTAAATGGGCGACGTTTTAAGCTGTTATTGAGCTCTTTAATGATCAAAGCCACCTGATCCAATGAGTCTTTTAATTTCGACACATAATCGCTACGGAAGGTTTCTTCTGCCTCTCGTCGGGCTAACTCAGCTCGCTTAGCATATTTCGCCAATTCCGTTTCACTTAATACATTAATCTGGTGCGTTACGTAATGCTCAAATTCTTCAAATTTTGATTCCAAGTAATCAAGCTGGATATCATCATCTAAACTACTGTTGTGATACTTAGCGTAGTGATCAGCCACTTCTTTACGAACCTTCTGATCAAACATTTTGACTTTTTCAGTCGCCTTTTCAGAACGACTCATCGCTTCTTTGTAAATCGCAGCACCATTGACCATGCTAGATTCAAGCAGGTCATATCGCTCACTCGCGTATTCAGCATTGAATAACGGGATGGAGGTAATGCGAGTACGTTCTTCATCCAACGCTGATAACGCTTCTGCCAATTGGTTCTTTTGCGTATTCAAAGAACCATATTGCTCTGCAATCTGTTGACGTTCTCGGTCTAACTTTTTGCGCTCAAGCTCGATTGACTGAATGCGTTCTTTCAAACTGTCGATACGCTCTTGCAAATCGGTATCATCACGTTGCTGCAATGCGGCAATTTGAGCCTCTACATCTGCAAGATCTTGGGCAATTCGAGTATTTGCAACACCGGCTTCCTGAAGTGCTTCAGCGTCAAATTGATTAGCTGCCATGACACGTCCTAACATAGAGTCCGCTTGCTCTAGCCGTTGGTCCGTTTTCATGTAGTCCATCAATTCGCCGCTCAATTGTTGCAATTGCGCTTCACGAGACTGACGCATGCCATCGGTATTGATACCCACCATCATATGAGGCATGAAGCGGATAGTCGAAATCGTACCAGACAGCTTTAACATGCCGTCTGAAGTCATTGCACTGTCTTCACGCAGCAGTTGACGCTCAGTATCTACCGGCTTGATACCACCTAAACGGCGATTCAAATACGCTTGAGCATGATCATTATTACAACGAATAAAACGCAAAACAGAGTTTTGATCGCCACGATTCAACCATAGGCGCGTTTGTGTAGTATCGATCACCCGACAGCCCATTAACTGACGACGGTGGGCACGGAAAATACGAATCGCCTCTTCCGCATCATCAGGCTCTACGATCAGCGCTTCACGCTGGCTGCCCAAGTACCCTTCAATGGCATCTTGCCATTTGTGATCCGTT
Organism: Marinomonas ostreistagni; assembly: GCF_016461785.1. Lineage (GTDB taxonomy): Bacteria > Pseudomonadota > Gammaproteobacteria > Pseudomonadales > Marinomonadaceae > Marinomonas > Marinomonas ostreistagni_A. Next base: position 19,002 of record NZ_JAEMUH010000002.1, read on the forward strand.
ACTTCTGCTAAATGGCTAAGTGGTGTCGCTTTAATATTGGCTTGATCTAATAAATCAATCAGGCGTTTAACATTGGGTGATAAAGGACTTGAGCCACCTTTTAGAGATGAAACGTCGGCTTCAAGCTGGCGACACTCATCTTTTAGGTTAAGGATATTGCGATTTAGCTGTGTACGCTGCTGGAAAAGCGCGCCCTTACCTTCATCTAAAGCATCATTAATTTTTACCAGTAAGCGGCTTACCGCTTTTGCACTGCCTAAAATGTTACCTTCACTATCAATAGAACCCACTAAAGATTGTGCTTCTCTAATGAGCTCTTTAATTTCTGTGGACAACACATCTTCAAATGCTTGCAACGCCGCCAGCAATTGCATGACTTGATGGGCTTGAATCACCATCTTGCGGTCTTGTTGACCTTCAAGCGTCAACAGTTTTTTACTCTGTTCTAGCTGCTGTAGCTTTAGACCAACATCAGAATGCTCATATTGCTGCTCAAGTCGAACCAGCTGCGCTTGTAATTGCTTAAGTAAGTTCGCTTGGGCAACGATTTCTTCGTCAATCTCTTCTTCACGCTCTTTGAAGTTTTCGTATTGATCTTGAATCTCATCTTGCTTGCTGCCCAGTTGATCGAAGCGAGCTTCGGTTGCAATCCATTGATAATTCACTACTGTCTGTTCTTGCTGATGTTTCTTCTCACATTCAACTTGAATAGCCTTAAGATCATCAATACGCTTTGCAACTTCTTGTGTCTTCGCCTCAAGCTGACGATATTCTACAAGAGACTTTTGATAAGCCCCTACCTGTAAAGGTTGCTCCGCTAGGACAAAATCTTGAACAAATCGAGTGGGTGACGCAATCGGTACAAACTTGAGAGCGTTCTTGAAGTTTTTTAGGAAAGAATCCAGCGTAATCAGCTGTTCAGAACTTGGACTCAACTCCTCCAAGTAACGATTCATGTACTGTGTTGCAGAAGCGCTACCAGACTTAATGTAAGGATCCAAGCAAACTTTTTTCATCGCTTCGCGGACTTCAGGCCAAGGCTTCGCCTTGTATTGCTTCTCACCTAAGGTTTCGATGAAATCTTCACGACGAACACCGTAGTTCGACAGTACAAAACGCCCAAGCACATCTTCTTCTGGACTTGCTAGCGATGCAGACAGACACAGCCCTACGGTCGACTCTTTACCGGTACTTGAGTCTTCAAAAACCAGCGCAAGATAAGAAATAGCATCTTGGCGTGTTTGTACGCCGTTAACTTTTTCACTGGCTTGGCCGGAGTCAATCATACCCAGAATATAGGAGCGGATACTTCGCCCTGATGCTTTACCGTCGTTAGCGCTGGCGTTGTAGTTTAAGTGACGTTTACTCGCACCAGTAAGTACTGTCTGAATAGCGTCCAACAAAGAAGATTTACCAGAACCAGTCGGACCGATGATGGCCGTGTTGCCACGAACGTTAATTTCTTCAGCACCCAGCAAGTACCAATTTACCAGAACAATTCGATTTAACTTTTTCATTCTAATTCCTATTGCGTCACTTGCGATTCTTCTGGGTTTTGCTCGATTTGTTCATCCAGCACTTCATCTTCTTCTGGATCCGCACCATTAAACGACTCTAACTGACGAAGATACGCTTCAGTGACAATTAAACGTACGACTGGCGTAATGTTGATCATTAAGTTTTTGGCATCTTCTTCATAGGCCTTGCCACGAATGATCACGCCATGTTTGCTGAATAACGTAAGAATATCTTTGAAACGCGTCTCAGTTGGAATTTCACGTTTCACTAACTGAACATAACGTTCGAGAATGGCAACGCTATTCGTTGCCACGAAACCATTGTCGATCTCAAAGTTTTCAACTTTCTCTTCGTAGATTTGGCGCAACACCAACAAAAATAAGGTTTCATCCGTCTTTAACCGAACAAATGCTTCACGCTCAACTGGCAGAAGCCCAGCAAGACGCTCATTTTCATTAACGTAAAGCTTCATTCCAAGAGCATCGAAAAGATTGCCAAAATACTGCTGGTACATTTCAACCAACAAAAAATGACGTCGTTGACCATGTTTGAAAGCGCTGACAAATTGGTTTGCCAATAAGTAGTTCGCAGTTTGCTGAAATTCTTGTGGGTCTTTACCGGACTCTTCTACGACCCGTTTTAATTCTCTAAGCATTCGATTTGCTCCTGCGCACTACGTTAAACTCTCTACATTCGACAAATTCGCGAACGTTTATAAATTGATCGGTAAAGATCACATCAAAGGATTTTTCGATTCGCTTCGCGTTGATTCCTAAAGAACCAATGTAACGAAGATGGTCAAAGCAAACAAAATCTTCCACAGACTCGATCGTGAAATCTAAAATATGCATCGCTGTTTTTTCTGATAACTGACGATCCAAGTAGCCTTGCAGCTTAGTCACACTCACTTGGCGCGCCTCATGAAAACGTCGCTGACGATCTCTAAAGGCAATGGCTGACTGAGACACTTCTGCTTGCGTAATAACCCTAGGTGGAGGTGGTTCACGGCGTTTCATTGGTTGTGCGCCAGATTCTACGCCCACAATTTTCGTGCCTACCATGTTTTTCAAAACAGGCAAGCTATCAAATGTAGCGACATCCGTGATAATGCCTGCCACTTTATTAGCTAAACCAGGACGAGATGAATCCATGTAGCGTGCAGTATCGGCAGCACGTTTTTCAAGTCGATAACGGTATTCATCAATACGCTCTAAACGTTGCTCAATCGTAGTGAACGTTTGAATAATATCACGACAGTCTTTCTCGACTGCCGCTAGGGCAAGATCCACAGAGATTAACTGTTGATCCGCATAACATTGTGCGATATTACCCATCAAACTTGGCTCGGCTAGGAAACCTTGGGTTAGCTCTAAAATTTGACGACGGAATCGGAACGGGTTATTGCTGGTTTTGATCGTTTTGTAGTCAGCAATCAGAATACCTTCAACAAATAAATCAAAAAAGCCTGCCACAATTTCTTTCGGATCGCGTTTAGCAAACAAATCGCGTTGAAGACTTCGGATACCTAATAAGATCTGGTTTAGGTGAGCAGAGAATTCGCGGGCTGCCTCAGCAGTTTGACTGAGTGTCACACCACGCTCGATTGGATGATTAGCTACGGATTCAAGGTTACTCAGAATACTCAGTACTGTTGCACCGTAGTTGCGTTTACCGTGACGACTAATTTCAACGAGTGAACGCAACAACATCGACACTTGTGGTGACATCAGCACGCTGACACGATATAACTCTTGCTCTTCAATCAGCCAACCTGTATTCACTAATCGATGATAGATACGCAACGCGTATTCATGGATCGTTTTAGGTGAATCAAACCCATCCTTATGATCATCATGCCATGCTAAGGTATCAAGTTTATGGAGCGAATCTTCGATCGCTTCTATGATGGCTGATTTTTCTTTTATAGGATCTTCTGCGTGATCATAGAACACATCGGAAAGATCAAATAGTACGGCTTCTATAAGCGCCTTATTGGAGCCCGAGAGAGCCTGAAAGATCTCATCGGGCAAATGGGTGAATAGCATTCAGAACCAATCCATTCATTTAAGTAAGCTGACTGTATATGTCACTCTGACGTCAGCTTGGAGAGAATAGCCTGCTCCATTGCCGCAACCACTTCCGGGTCGTCCCCGATGGGGTCAAGCAGTGTCAGAGTGCGATGTTCAGTATTTAATTGTGCAAGTTGCTCAGGTACATCAACACGTAAATGTCTACCTTGTGCGAAAAACAAAGGGTATACGGCGATCTGAGCAGTCTCACTTGGCAAAATTTGCAAAACATCTTCGATAGAAGGCTTGCACAATTCCATGTAAGCCAACGTTACCTTATCTTCAGACACGACACCAGTCACCCTCGACAATAACTGCTCAAATGGCACCTTCCAACGGGGATCACTGCTTCCATGTGCTAATAAAATAATGTGGTCAAATTGCTCTAGTTGCATGCTCATACCTTATGTTGAGGAGTGTATTTTACCGATTAACCCTTTTAAAAAGAAGGGACTAGCGACTTTCATTTGCTTTAGCATGAAAATCCTTCTGATCTAACATTCGAAAAATGTCGTACACTTAAAAAACCATCCTTCTAAGGAGTGAGCAATGAGAATTTTAGTGACGGGAGCAAATGGTTTTATCGCTAGCAACCTTTACCCATTACTGACGGCCGCTGGTTATGAATCGGTGGCGCTTATTCATAAGCACCAAAGTTTAATTCCCTCTTACGTAAGAAAGATCACTTTAGATGAATTACCGGGAGAGAATTTTGATGTCATCATTAATCTCGCAGGGGCAAATATTGCAGCTCAACGATGGAGCACTTCACGTAAAGAAACGCTCTTTCATAGTCGAGTTAGCTTTACCAAAGAGCTATTCAGTAAACTCACTATTAAGCCAAAGACTCTCTTAAATGCCTCTGCTGTTGGCTATTACGGCTTTGATAAAAGTAAAACATTCACAGAAGAAAGCGAGCCCAATGGAGGTTTCACCCACGAGTTGTGCGCAGCTTGGGAGCAAGAAGCTGCCCACTTGCAGGATCATGGGGTCAGAACAATCATTTTTAGGCTAGGAGTCGTACTAGGCCACGGTGGTGCCTTGGCTAAAATGAAGCTCCCATTCCAGATGGGATTAGGCGGAAAAATAGCCACTGGCGAACAATTTTTTCCATGGATACATATCCATGATGTATGCCGCTTCCTTGTGACAGCCATAGAACAAGAGTCGTACTCTGGCCACTATAACTTAGTAGCCCCTCAGGTCATCACTCAAGAGCAGTTTGCCACAGCTTATGCGGATGCACTGAATAGACCTGCTTTACTCACAACACCATCCTGGTTGCTGGAAAGAATATTTGGCGAGATGAGTTGTTTGCTAACACAAGGTCAAAAAGTGATACCTAAAGCATTAGAAGAATCATCATTCAGTTTTGAATTTCCAACCATCGAATATGCTTTAAAAGACTTAACTTAGAAACACTCTTGGGGAACGCTAGCCACGCAGCTTTCTGGGTACAGGCTGGCCGTTGTCATCGGGCAATGTATGTCGACATTCAGGGTATTTGATGCAACCCCAAAAATACCCTTTTGCCCCTTTCTTCCGAACCAGGTAGTGACCGCAGACACGGCAAGGATACTTACGGGCAGAGGCAGGCTCTCCATTCACATCTTCTAACGTCGCTTTGCACTCAGGGTAATTGCTACAACCCCAAAATACATTTTCAGAGTAGGTTTTCTTACGCAATTGCCCACCACATAGCGGACAAAAGAATTTTTTCGCCCTTACAGGACGCCCTTCTTCATTATTAGCTGTATAGTCACAACGAGGAAAATCCTCACACCCCCAAAACGATCCGTTCTTACCTTTCTTTAGAACTAATGGGTGCTGACACTTAGGGCAACGATAACGTTTACTCGGTGCACCGATATAACCAGTGCTATCTTGGCTCAAAAACTCCTGCTCCCAAGCACTGGATACATGAGTAGGTTGATCGTTACCTTCGTCTTGACTCAAGGGTGACTACTCCGATGCACAGTTAAGCTTGTCTTCTTCGGCACATTTCTGTGAGTTGATATAAGACTTAACCTTATTTACACCACTGCGTGCTGCATCAGCCGTTGCATTGCCAACTTCTTTAGTTTTTTTCCAAGCCTTACTATCAGCGATGTTTTGACCCACTTCTTTGGAACGATCCACGGCATCACCCGCTACTTCACTAGTACGATCAGCCACATCACCTGCCACATCACGAGTCTTTTCCGCCACATCACTAGCTGATTTTTTGAAGCTTTCCCACGTTTCATTAGCATGTACAGGCGCCGTCACGGATAGGATCAACACCATGCAAGGTAATAGTAGTTTTTTTAACATTATGATCTAACCTCTCCACTCAACTGGAAATGATTTCTTATCCAATTTTCGATTTCCGATGCCGACGACACGGATTGAATATCAGGGTATTGCTTAAGCTCTTCATCTGTCACTTGTTCGTGACTCCATGTCGTATGATATGGAACATGGAGTGCGTGAGCTCCAGCATCTAATACTGGTAACACATCCGAGCGTAAAGAATTACCTATCATTAAGACTTCACTTGGCGATAACTGTAAACTCTCAAAGACTTTTTGGTAATTAGCCACTTTTTTATTGCTCACTACCTCATACCAATCAAAATACTCACTCAGACCAGAACGAGCCAGCTTTCCCTCTTGGTCCAGCAAGTCCCCTTTCGTAATTACCATCAGTTGGCATTTACCTTTTAAGGAGCGTAATAGATCTTCTATACCAGGCAGCATATGAACAGGCGCCGCCAACATTTGCTTCGCCAACTGGATAATTTCATGCACCTCATATCCCGTAATGCGACCTTCGGTCAATGAAATTGCCGTTTCAATCAGTGAAAGTGTAAAGCCTTTAATACCATAGCCGAAATTTGAAAGGTTAGAAATTTGCACTTCATTTAGCCTTTCTAAAATGTATTCCTTTGAATGATAAGAAGACAGCATCTCTACGAAATACTGCTGCGTACTGAGAAAAACGTCTTCGTTACGCCATAAGGTGTCATCAGCATCAAAGGCAATGGTAGTAATGATGGGCTTTTGCAAATCTAGTTCATCCATTGTTTAGTGTTTTCAAGAACCAATGTTTTATACAATTCAACATGATCATCGCTATCGTTAAGTGCTGGAATATAATCAAAAGCCTGACCACCAGCTTCAGTGAACTCATCACGTAATTGCATATCAATTTCTTCCAGCGTTTCAATACAATCTATTGAAAAAGCTGGACTAATCATATTGAGTTTCGAGATGCCTTTCGAAGGTAAACCTTTTATGGTTTCATCAGCGTAAGGTTTCAACCATTCCTCACGTCCAAAACGAGACTGATAGGCATGAGTATATTCAGATTCTTTTAAACCTAAGCGCTCCACAACTGCTTTTGTAGTGGCTTCACAACGAGATTGGTAAGGATCACCCTCAGTCACGTAACGCTTTGGAATACCATGATAAGAAAACATCAAGTGCCGTTGTTCTCCCTGAGCTTGCCATTGAGCCCGAATACTTTTCACTAAGGCATCGATGTATTGCTCATGATCGGCATAATCTTGCAACAGTGATAAAGCCGGCCAGTGTGGACAACGCTTTAACGAAGACATAAGCCGGTCATAAGCCGCTGCAGTCGTTGAGCGAGAAAATTGCGGGTACATAGGAAGAACAAATATTTTATCGATATTATGCTGGCGAAAAATTTTCGCGGAATCTTCTACACTTGGCTTACCATAGGTCATAGCCATGGACACAACAAAACGATCCCCTTCAGCATTGAGTGTCTCGCTTAATTTTTTCTCAAGTCGCTGCCCTAACACCAGCAAAGGCGAACCATCAGACATCCAAACTTCCTGGTAGACTTTAGCAACCTTGCGCGGTCTTATGTTCAGAATTACGCCGTTCAGTATTGGTTTCCAGATCAGAGGATTGACATCAACAACTCTGGGATCAGAAAGGAACTCTTTTAAATATTTTCGCACCGCTTTTGGCGTTGGTGATTCGGGTGTTCCAAGGTTAATCAGCAACACGCCAATTTTATTCGTTTCCTGACTCATACTTTTCCTACTAGCTAGACAAAACGTAATGCTTGATTAAAACATGTCCCCACACACTCAAGCACATGGCCAATACGGTCCAATTTAATATTTTGGATTCAAATAATGAATGAGATACAAATCTGAGTAACACTCCTCCCGCCATAAGACCTAGCCCATTTGCTAGCAGTACTGGCCAAGAAATAGTTATCAATTGAACCTCTTCTGGTAATGCAATCACTCCAACTAACACACCAATCAGAGAAAACAACCAAAGCACATAACGGTTGGCACTACCTAATTGCTTGTCGGCAGCCAGAACAAACCAACCTGCCCCCAGAGTTAGAACCTGTCCCACGCCTATCAACATACCTAACCAAAGAGAAACACCTTTTGGCAAAGAAAGGAGGTTAACAAACGAATTTCGATTTAAGAGCAGCGCAATACATGTACTCAACATCATAAGTATGACTAACATTGTTAGGCTTACAGGCAACAATATTAAGCATTGAATTCCGACAAAACTACCGAGAGAGAGCCCTGCTCCAATCCTAGTCAAACGCTCTAATTGCAACTCATTTCTAAGGGGGAAAACCAAACATAAAGCAAACATTAATAAACAGGGAATTAAGCTTAGGTAAATACTCACCCATTTATATACGTCTGCAATGAGTATCAAGGCACTTGGTAAAATGATAAACGTAGGGTCGAAACGCAGTGGTCTACTGACTAGGACTACAGCCACACTAGTTAAAAAAATATAAATAGATAAAAGCATAAGAAAATTCACCCTGGCTAACGCCAAGGTGATAAGTTAGGTAAGCTACTCAGCTTCCATTACGCTACGAATGCGATCCTGAATTATGGAAGCTAATTTGTCAGGTTGGAATTTCGATAAAAAGTCATCACATCCCACTTTTTGAACCATCGCTTTATTGAAGCTTCCACTTAATGAGGTGTGTAAGACAATATATAAATCTTTCAAGCGTGGGTCTTCTCGTACTTCTCGTGTCAGACGATAGCCGTCCATCTCTGGCATTTCAGCATCAGTGATCATCATCAAAAGTTTATTCGGTACGTCTTCCCCTTCACCTGCCCACTTTTTAAGCAAGTCCAATCCGCGCTTACCATCTGTAGCTGAATGCACTTTGATATTAAGATGGTCAAGTGTCGACTTACACTGAGCAAGACCCACTGAAGAATCGTCCACCACCAAAACCTCTAGCCCTTTAGCCAAAGCCAATAACTCTTTATCGATCACTTCATCAGAAATATTCGTATTGTATGGAGCAATTTCAGCAAGTACCTTTTCAACGTCGATGATTTCAACCAATCGATCATTTACTCGAGTAATTGCTGTTAAGTAGTGCTGACGCCCCGTACCGTCTGGCGGCGGTAAAATTTCACTCCAGTTCATATTTATGATTCGATCAACTTCTCCAACCATAAAACCTTGAACGGTATTATTATATTCTGTGACGATTAAATTACAGGGCTTATCTTTGTCTATTGGTCGTAGACCTATCGATTCAGACAAATCAATAACAGGGATAGTTCGACCACGAAAATGTGTCACACCAGCTACCGAAGGGTGTCGATGGGGCATTAGATTCAGGCGTGGTAGTTGCACCACCTCTTGCACTTTAAATACGTTGATAGCAAATAGCTGCATACCGCCCAGGCGAAACATCAACAGCTCAAGTCGGTTTTCACCAACTAGCTGGGTTCTCTGGTCAACCGCATCTAACATTCCTGCCATAGCATACTCCGAAACGTAAGTTTAACACTCTTAGTTTGTCTAAATATCATGATAGTTAATTCTGCCCAACATAACAGTAATTTTTTGCACACAAAAACCGTTAAGTCATGATCTATAAAGAATTTCGTATAAATTTGTTGCCGTTGCAGATAAACCATTCGGTAACACGACCTGAGGCTGATAAACTTTCGCAAACCTAAACCTCACGGAGCTCTCATGTTTGATATTGGCGTCAACCTTGACCATTCATCCTTTATAAAGGACTTAGCAGGGTTTCAACAAGAATACCAAAGCGCAGGTATCCAAGGCATCATCTGTATATCCTCGAATTATGAAGAGGCTCAAAAGTTAATTGAACTTTGCCATAACCGTGAGAATATGCACTATACACTAGGATGCCACCCTCATTATGCTTCGTCATGGAAAGCCCATCATTTCGACGCATATAAAAACCTATTTCAACTGCACTCTAAAGCCGTTGCAGTTGGTGAAATGGGACTGGACTTTAATAGAAACTATTCTACTCAAAGTGAACAACTTCTTGCCTTTGAAGCTCAAATTGAACTGGCCAATAACATTTCGAGACCAGCTTATCTCCATGAACGCGATGCTTTTAAAGAGTTAAGCCAAAGATTACAGGTTAACAGATTAAAAAATAGTGGCGTGATTCACTGTTTTACCGGAGACAAAGAGCAATTAAAAACATATCTAGATCTCGGTCTATTTGTAGGAATAACGGGGTGGCTTCTTGATGAGCGTCGAAATCAAGATTTAGCAGAAGCATTAAAATATTTGCCTATGGACAGATTGCTTATCGAAACCGATGCGCCTTACCTTCTTCCAAGGAACATACGCCCCAGACCAAAGAGAAATCACCCTAAATTTTTAGGATACATCGCACAAGCAATAGCCGAGATAAAGAACATAGATTTAGAATCTATCAAACATATAACGGCACAAAATACACAAAAACTATTTTTCAGTTCGGGGCAATAAAACCCGTCTGGAAGGTAATGGTGCCTCAGAAGACAAAGTGGTTGTTTTCTGAGGCTCTATAGCTGCTTGCTCTAAAAAAAGCCTGTGAACTTGCTGTATATCAAAAGGCCAATTCACGTCATCAATACCATTCGAAAGCACAGGAATTCGAAGACCAAAACTTTCTACAAGCTTCTCATCACAAGCAATATCCACATACATATAGCTTGCCCATGGAAAGAAATGCTTAAGCCAAGATTCCGCCTCCTCGCACAAATGACAACCGAGGGTTCCATACAATTTAAAATTAGACATATCCCGTTTGACTGTTTTCCAATTCGTAAATGGATTGTGGAAGGGCGGCTAATGGAGTTACTGGACAAAGCATGCTGGCAGCTTTGAATAGCGTATCACCACTCAAACCTAATGATGAAAGTGCCACAATCACAATCTGCGTAGCCTGTTCATCGCTTATTGATAAATGCTGATGATGACAGGATTTGAGCAAAGGAAAAAAGCCATTCTCGATAAAAAGGGCCGTCATACGAGCATCTGTCACATGTCCCTTTTGGGACAAAACACTCTCTAGTACGAGAGGCTCTAAAATGGAAACTAAACCTCCCTCAAGGCGCTCTGAAAAGTGGTCAGCCTTGTAAAAGTAATTTGCCCAAGTTGGCTTTGTGTTCAGTACATTTATAAAATATTTTAACAACATGGAAATCCTTGCTTCCACAGTTGTTTGCGTTGATAAAAGGCTATTTAAATCTTTCTTAATAAGCAAAGACAAGCTTTGCCTTACATCCGCCAAGGCATCATCTTTACTATCATAGTAATTATAAAATGTACCGATACTAACACCAGCACAGCCTGATACATGTTGAACTGTGATTTCACTCCAATCAGTTTCAAGCAGCAAATTTTGAACGGCACTTCGAAGCCGATCTTGGGTAATTACTCTTTTTGGGGGAGAAGCCATGTCGTAACTCTACTCAACTGTCATTCCATAAAGTTGGGGGTAGATGCAAGCTAACAAGGGCATCATTTGTCTTAAGATACCCTCACTAATCTTTACACACCATTAACCTTACATTTTATAGTAGGTTAAATTGTGGGGTCAGTATATCAGTAACTTCCAAGTTAAGCATTTGAAAAACGCCTTCAGCAATTGGCAAAACCTGTTTGTCGATATAATGCTGATAATCCAATGAGTCTAATGCTTGCTCATCTAAAAAAGGCAAAACACCACTTAAAGTATAAACATATTGAACACGTTTACGACCACGATCGTATTCAGGCGGTAGTCCTTGCTGAGCTCGTTGCTCATCAATCATTCGAGCTGCCCGCACATGGGGAGGCTGTGTTTTCGTATATTTTGACAATGGTCGAGTGAGTTGCTTGGTATAAACTAGTTCACTGTCATAGCGCCCTTCCAATAACTCTGCTACAAAGCTACTCACATACTGATTGAGATCTTTATCGAAGAATAAGTGCTCAAACAACTCTACCTGAAAGCGTTTCGCCAATGGTGTCCAATCACTACGAGCAGCTTCCAAGCCCTTAAAAATAAGTTCGCCACCAGATAAACCCGCGTAGCGTTTTTTAGAGCCTTCTTCCTGACCTCTAATAGTGGGCATGTAGAAACGCGTATATAGCGTCTCAAACTCTAGTTCTAAATGTGACTCAATGTCAGCATAATCACCACACCATTCAGACAAGCATTGGTTAACCACCGCGCACAGTTGTTTACCCGCTTCCCACGCTTGCTCTTCACTCAGTTCATCTGACAATGTAATGAAAATAGAGTCGGTATCCCCATAAATGACCTTGGCGCCGCGCTCTTCCATCCACTGCTTACTGCGCCCCAGTAACTCATGACCACGCATGGTGATAGAGCTAGCCAGCTCCGCATGATAGAAACGACAAACAGACGAGCCCAAAACACCATAAAAAGAGTTCATGATAATTTTAATAGCGTAACTTAAGATGTCGTTGCCATCTTGTTTAGCTTGTTCGCGAGAGTGCGCTAACTCAGCAACGAGTTCCGGCAGAATCGCAAATTGACGCTGAAAAGAAGCTCCGCGATATCCTGGTACAACACCTTCCTCATGAGATAGCGCTTGCCCAACTACTCGTGCAAGTGGATCCACGTAGAAAGTTCGGATAATGCTTGGATACAGACTCTTAAAGTCGAACACTAAGACATTTTTGTATAACCCGGGTAAAGAGTTCATCACGAAGCCGCCTGGGCTTGGCACGAATTTGTCATCACTCCATGCCGGTGCCACCCACCCTTTACGGTGTAAACGAGGTAGGTATAGGTTTTCAAACGATGCCACTGAACCGCCAGTTTGTGAGAGAGGTATCCCGGTTAAATCAACACGGGTTTGCTGCAATTCGATTAACTGGAGTTTGGCAAAGATTTGTTCAACCAATACACAATCTTGAAGATTATAAGCAACAAAGTTCGCTAACTCTTCTCGATGCATACGTTCAATTTCTTGCCAACGATTGCCACCAGTCAATAGCTTAGAAGCATCCAATAGCTCTTGGCTAACATTGTTAAGACTGTAAGAATTAAAGTGGTAACCGCCCACCTTAAGCATGGTAATGCCATCTAAAACTACACGGCCCGCTATGCTAGCAAATACCTTACCACTTTCTTTGGCTTCCCGAACGCGCCACGTTTCGCCTTGCACACCCAAAGCAGGCTTAATGCCTAATGCCTTAAATCTCTGATCTAAAAACATTAGGTCGAAACCAATCACATTCCAGCCAATAATAATATCTGGAGAGTGCTTTCTGACAAACTTGATAAAAGCCATCAGCAGCTTGCGTTCATCCGCAAAGGTATAAACGTTCTCTAAATCCGTTGGCTCAGGCGACACCACTAAAACAACTTTTCTGTCACCGGATGTAATACCAATCGATAGTAACTCATTACGGGTAACAGAGGTCTCAATATCCAAAGACCATACTTGCCATGCAGGCTCATACTCTCCTACTTTTAAACGGGCTTCATTGAAGCTTTGCCCCGAAGCATCTGGCTGGCCGATAAACGTGACCTTGCCTCGAATATGACGCTCCATTAAGTAGCGGTCTTCAGGCTTTACATCTTCTTCATAGACGGTGAAGCCTAATTTTTTCACCAATGCCACCATTTGTTGCTGAAGCAACAAACTTTGACAGCGCACGACTGTCACTTCATCGTGAGAAAAAGTTTTGAGTTGGCTAGGCTCACAGTCGACGCCATGCACATCTGTCGCAATCGCCTCGACAGGTGCATTGGTAAAAAATAATGTTTCAGGATTGGCAATGGTGACTTTAACGGTCGCCTTGTCAGTCTTCACGTAATAATGTATCGATAATCGACCGTTTTCATCACTGCTGTGACGACTGACAATGTAACCTTGTTGCGTTTCAAACATGTATAAGTGTACTTAGATGGATCTCAATAAACGAATGGGCGGCACTTTTAGCACAGCTCGGCTCGCAAATACACCTATAATTGTCACAATTCCCCATCCCGCAATCGGGCCAATCAGCCAAAGAGAGAGATGGAACGAGATTTCCATTTCAAATACAAAGTGCTGTAAGCCAACCAAAGCCATCTCTGCTCCCGCGGCGCCAATCACACCAGCAAATAAACCTAACGCACCAAACTCAACCAACAACGCTTGGCGTACAATCCGTTTCGTCGCCCCAAGAGTGCGCAGTAAAGCGCCCTCTTGTAAACGTTCATCGAGAGTCGTTCGCACACTCGCAACCAGTACTAGTGCACCAGCACCTAAGATGAAACTTAAAACAATTTTTAAGGCATTTGCCAATTGCGCGATAATATCTTGGACTTGCTTCAACAGCTCGCCAATATTTAACATCGACACTGTTGGGTAACTCGACATAAAACGGTAGAAGTCTGCCGCATTGGTTTGATCTAAGAAGACGCTGCTGACATAGTTCGCTTGATAATCCGACAAAACGGTCTTAGGCAAGATCAAGTAAAAGTTTGGCTGCATACTTTGCCAGTCTACAGAGCGGATCGAGGTGATTGGCAAGGTGTATTCAAGCCCCCCGATACTAATGGTTAGCTCATCACCAATTGTCACATTTGCTTCAATCGCCGCTTGCTGTTCGATTGAGACCCCTTGCGCGCTAAAGTCCCCTTCTAACAATGTTGAGCCTTCTCCTATTTGGTCAGCCCAGGTTAGATTCAACTCACGCTCTGCAATTTCAGGCTCATCACGTCTATTGGGATATAACGACTCAACGTCTTCACCATTAATCCTAATAACGCGCCCTCGAACCATCGGGAACCAGTCGGAAGTAGCTAACCCATTTTCTTGGGTATATTGTTTAATATCTTCTACTTGAGGGGCTTGTGCGTTAAACAAATAATGATTAGGGGTATTTTCTGGCACTTGAGCCTGCCAGTCACTGACCAAGTTGCTTTGCACACCGATCAAGATCAAACTCAGCATAATGATCAAAGTAAACACTAATAGCTGGAACAAGTTAGAGACTAATCGCCTATGCAAAGCAGCTAACCCAACTTGCCAGCCAGTTGTCGACTGCTTAGAGAGTTTACGACTTAGCGCAAACATGCCCCAACCCACGATGAACACCAGTGCTGTCACAACCGCTAAACCCAGCATTAGAATGGAAGGCAACTGCCATCCGCCAGCATAGATAATCATCAGACCGTACATCCCCACCAAGCCAAACAACAGCAAGGACGTTGAACGCATGGGCAATGCAGCAGCAGGTTGAAGCACCGTTAGCGGAGGCACACTAACCAATCTAGCGAGCAACGGCGCACAGAATGCTAAGGTGGAAATAATAGCCGTCGCTGCCCCTAACCACAGTTTACTCCAGCTAGGAGAAGGCAGTGCAGTATTCATTAAAGATGACAATAAATCAGCAATCAGTGCTTGAACTAAAAGTCCTAATCCAGAACCAATAAAGATACCAAATAGCACGATAGCCGTAATTTGAATCGCCATTAGTGAAGACAATTTTTTAGGTGTCGCCCCCATCGTTTTCATCACAGCAAATTGTATGAGATGCCTTTTCACATATCGAGAAGACGCCAACGCCATGGCAACACCGGACATAACAACTGCTAAAGTGCCTGCCAACAGCAAGAATGACTCTGCACGATTGACAGTGTTACCTACCCGCTCACCTCGTTCAATCGGAGTACGAATTCGTTCACCTTCGCCCAACATAGGCCGTAGATTAAAGTCGAACCGCTCAAGAGTCTCTGCGTCACCCGCATACAAGAATGCATAGCGAACGCGAGCCCCTGGTATGATGATCTGGGTTGCAGCTAAGTCTTCTTGATTCATCACTGCCCTAGGAGCAATGGCAAAAGCTGACGTAGCGCTACCGGGGTCACGGACTAAGAACTTAGTCACCCGAAGCGTTACTTCCCCAACACGAACCTCATCTGAAATATCAGCCTCTAATAAACTGGCTAAGCGCGAAGAGAGCCAGATTTCGCCGGATGCAGGTGCGTCTGTCGTTGAAACACCGGTACCAAACAATTGCTGATCAACCAGAAACTCTCCACGTAATGGGTAGTTACTAGACACTGCACTCAATTGAGCCAGCTGTAGACCTTGGTCACTGAACACCATCGATGAAAACGAAGCCGTTTGAGCGGTTTCAAGTCCTTCTGTTTGGGCCTGACTTATCCACTCTGAGGGAATGGGGTCATCACGACGCACACTACGGTCTGCACCTAACAAATTAGCGGACTGCACTTCAAATGACTGTTGCAATCGGTCAACAAACAAACCTATGCCCGTTACTGTTGCAACGGAGAGCACGAGCGCAACCAATAATGTCAGCACGTCACCGGTTTTGCATTCCCTTAACAATAATCGCCATGCAAACATTAGGACTCCTTGAGTTCGCCATCGTGAATTTCAATTTGGCGATCACAGCGAGCGGCAAGCTCTGGATCGTGAGTGACGACAACTAAGGTGGTGCCTTGCTTTTGATTTAATTCAAAAAGCAAATCTTCAACTAAGGCACCGTTTTTGCTGTCTAGATTACCTGTAGGTTCATCGGCAAAGAGTATTTTGGGCGCTGAAGCAAACGCGCGGGCAATGGCAACTCGTTGCTGCTCCCCCCCTGACAGTTGACGTGGATAATGACTGATACGGTGTGACAGTCCCACCTGATCTAAAAGGGATTGCGCACGATCTTTGGCGCTACGATCACCTTTCAGCTCATTTGGCAACATAACGTTCTCAAGAGCAGTTAAACTTGGTAACAGATGAAAAGACTGGAAAATAAAGCCGACATATTGTCCTCTTAACACGGCACGACCCTCTTCATCCAATTGTTCAAGAGGCTGATCGTACAAACGGATAGAACCTTGTGTATGCTGATCTAGGCCCGCCATCAGCCCCAGTAATGTCGACTTCCCAGAACCAGAGGCCCCCACAATCGCAACGGACTCACCATCACGAATTGACAGATTTATTCCTTTTAGTATGTCCAATTCACCGTTGCTTGTTGCAACAGAATGATTAAGCTTTTCTATTGTTAAAGCTGATAAAGTTTCCGTGTCCTGCATAAGTGGATTGCCTATGATGTCTAAATTAATTGTTTCGTTACTTTGTTTCTTCTCGATCTTTGCTACCAACGTTCAAGCAAAGACTTTAATGGTATTTGGGGACAGCCTGAGTGCTGCGTACAACTTAAGACAACAACAAGGCTGGGTAAGTTTACTTGGCGAACAAATAAATCAAAGCCACCCTGATATAACGATCATCAACGCCAGTATCAGTGGAGAAACGACGCAAGGCGGGTTAGCTCGGCTTCCAAAACTACTCGAAACACATCAGCCAGCTTGGGTTGTTCTGGAGCTTGGCGCTAATGATGGTCTTCGGGGCTACCCTCTAAACCAAGCCAAGCAAAACCTTGCTTCCATGATTGAGTTGATCCAGCAAAAATCTGCTGAGGTTATCCTGTTAGGGAATCACTTACCTAGTAACTATGGTCGCACTTACACCACTCAGTTTTTTAACCTTTACAAAGACTTAGCCGAGCAATATCAAATCGCATATGTGCCTTTCATGCTGGAAAATGTCGCACTCGATCCAAGCTTGATGCAAAATGATGGGCTTCATCCTAATGCTAAGGGCCAACCTGTTGTTTTAAACAACATTACACCAACCCTTTTACCACTGCTTAACAAATAATAAGGACTTACGATGAAAGCTGTATTTTTGGATCGTGGATCTTTTCCTGATCAAGTAGACATTTTGCTTCCAGAAAAAGTGAGTGAATACAGGTATTACCACAATTCCAACGAAAGCAATGTGATTGATAGAATCAAAGACGCTGACATCGTAATGACCAACAAGTTTGTGTTATCGAGAGAAATACTTGAAAAGTGCCCTTCTATTAAGCTTGTTCAGATTATGGCGACAGGGATGAACAATGTTGATTTAGAAGCTTGCCAAGCATTAGGGATCACCGTCCAAAACGTGGCTGGATATTCTACCGTCAGTGTACCAGAACACACATTTGCGATGATTCTAGAGTTACGACGCAACCTAACTCGTTATCGTGAAGCGGTAAAACAAGGGCAATGGGCATCTTCAGAGTTCTTTTGCTTTATGGATTTCCCCATCTTAGATTTGGATCAGAGCACGCTTTGTATTATTGGAAAAGGCGCATTAGGCAATCGTGTCGCGACCATTGCAGAAGCATTTGGCATGAATGTCATCTTCGCTGAACACAAACAGGCCCCTGATGTACGAGAAGGTTATGTCGGGTTTGATGAGGCCATTAAACAAGCGGATATCATTACATTACACTGCCCGTTAACGGATCAAACTCGTGACGTAATAGACGAAGCTACATTCGCCAAGATGAAACCCAGCGCCATTCTAATTAATACTGGCCGTGGTGGGTTAGTCAACGAAACCGCTCTTGTAAACGCATTAAAACAGCAACAAATCGCTGGCGCTGGATTTGATGTAGCCACCGTTGAGCCAATGCCAAAAGATCATCCACTGCAAGCCATCGCCCACTACCCCAATTTTATTCTGACACCTCATGTTGCTTGGGCCAGCCACAGCGCTATGACACGACTACTGCAGATCGCCTGTGATAACATGACCGCTTTTATTGATCAGAAAGCTGAATGACCTTAGACATACTATATCTTGACGACGACCTAGTCGTCGTCAACAAACCCAGTGGACTGCTCGTCCATCGCACCGACTTAGCCAAACATGAGCAAGACGCCGTTGTACAAAGATTAAATGAGCAATTGGGAAAGTGGGTTTACCCCATTCATCGCCTAGACAGAGCAACTTCAGGTGTACTGGTCATGGCTCTGAAAGAGGATGTGGCGGGAGCACTAGGCGAGCAGTTTATGGCTCGAACCACCGAAAAAGTGTATCAAGCGATTGTGAGAGGCTATCCGCAAGAACTTGGTACAATTGACTACCCTCTTGCCAAGCTCAACGAAGAAAAAGGTCGTTCTCGCTTTAAAATCGAGGGCACTGAAAAACCTGCTGTCAGCCACTTCAAGACCCTAGCTCGTTACGAAATCAATATACCTGTGAGCCGCTACCCGAAAATGCGCCTTAGTCTAGTTGAAGTTAAGCCTGAACAAGGACGTACGCACCAGATAAGACGACACTTTAAGCACATATTCCATCCGCTTCTAGGCGACACTCGATATGGCTGCAGGCATCACAACCAAGTCATGCGCCAACACTGGTCTGAAGACCTACGCTTAATGCTACATGCCAAGTCGCTAACATTTATACACCCAACCACTCAATCGACGCTGTCTATCGAAGCCCCCCTTGAACAAGACATGCAAACCCTATTGAGCTGGCTAGAGAAACATCCAAGTAACTGAGAACTCATCATGAAAAATAAACTTGTCTACTCGACTGACCAAGGCCGTATCTGCCCAGAATGTGATTACGCCATCGACGATTGCCAATGTAATGATAGCGCTGCAATTCTAGGCTCTGGAAAAGTAAAGATTCAGCTTGAAACCAAAGGAAGAAAAGGAAAAGGGGTAACTTTGATTAAAGAGTTAGCCATGACAGCCGATGAGCTAAAAGTGCTAGGCAAAAAACTGAAAAACCATTGCGGTGTAGGTGGCTCAGTAAAAGATGGTGTAATCGAAATACAAGGCGATCAGAGACAAAAAGTATTGGACTTTTTAACTGGCATCGACATTAAAGCGAAAATCGCAGGCAGTTGAGTTACATAAAATTACAAAACAAGTCCTATGTAACTTAAGCTATACGAATTAATCAAAAAAAAGCGCCAAATATCAATGATTTTTATTTTGATTTTTTAATCCTTATTGTTAAATTTATGTGAATGCAAATTCATAAAAGAGGTTTGAATGCATCCTGACAGTCCGCGACAAGCTAATGCTCTATTGCACAAAGCCGTGCCGCTGATGCGAAAAATGGACATCGCACCTACTCCATACAACTATGGCATTTGGTACGAGTATGTTCGTCAAACCTCTCCCAAGCTTAATCAGCTCGTTGATTCCACTATAGGTCGTTTAGGTAGCCTTCCAAGCTTTATTTCCAAAGAGCTTTTTCATCAGTTCTTAGTTTCGGAAGAAGCCCGCTATAACAATGAACACAAAGATAAGCTTGAAGCCCTAGTTGATAATATATCAACTAATACATACACCATGTCTAATAGCCTACAAGAGCTAGAAGGCGTTGTAACAAAAAGCCAACGAGTGCTTGCACGCGCCGATCGACATAAACACTTAGAGAAAGTTGTTCGTTACTTAGATCAAGGCACAAAAAAAGCCCTTGCGGACGCACAACATTTTTCCCAAACACTCAACCAAGTTAACGAAGAAGTTCTTCAACTTAAAGCTGAGTTAGACGAAATTAAGAATAATGTCGATTTAGACCCTTTAACTCAACTTTTCAATCAAAAGGGATTAGAGCGACAGCTATACAGTTTGATACCAGGCTCTGAAGATGACCTATCATTATTGATTTTAGACATCGATCATTTGAAAGACATCAATACCAAGCATGGGCGGAGAGCAGGTACAGCACTAATTTGCCATATTGGTCGTATTCTATTGAGCAAAAAACTTGAGAATGCCACTTTAGCTCGCCTCAACGGCGGCACATTCGCAATTGTATTGCATGAGGCAACCCTAGACTATGCAATCGAATACGCAGAAATTCTCCGCGGCCATCTAAATAAACAACGACTCAAAAATCGTTCTGGACAAGGTATCATTGAAAAGATTTGTGTATCAGCAGGTGTAGCGACGATTATAGGACAAGAAAGCCCAAACAATCTCATTGCGAGAGCCAGTGGTTATTTGGATAATGCGAAACGTCAGGGCCGAAATCGTACGGCTAGTCGCTAACCAAAAGTAAAGATCTTCTTAATGGATGTAAGACCTCATACCCTATTAATTCATGTTCGTGATTACGAATGTGATATGCAAGGCATTGTAAATAATGCCGTTTATCAAAATTACCTTGAACATGCACGTCATGCCTTTCTCAAAGACAGAGGACTAGATTTCGCCGAAATCACTCAATCAGGCATACATTTAGTAGTAATGCGTGCAGAAATTGACTATCGATCCCCACTGAAAAGTGGCATGACAGCGATAATCGAAACTCAATGTAAGCCAATCAGTAGATTTAAAACAGAATTCAGACAAAAAATCAGCATTGAAAGTGAGGAAACTATTTTGAGTGCATCAGCTCGCTTTATCATAGCTTCAATCTCAGAAAGTGGGCGGCCAACTTTACTTAAATCAATTGATCTATTATTTGATTAGAAATACAGACAACCACTTCAACTCGTGAAATGATCAATTGCTCGTATGCATTAATGAAACAAGAGATGAAAGTTTTAAAACAAAAAAAGACGTCGATAGACGTCTTTTTTGATATGGCGGTGAGCAAGAGATTCGAACTCTTGATGCCTTTCGACATACACGCTTTCCAGGCGTGCTCCTTCGGCCACTCGGACAGCTCACCAAAACTTTTTGTTCGCAGATCTACGAAACTTGGAGCGTATCTTAATGACGAAGTTATTGAATTGCAAGCCTTTTATAGCTCTACAAAACTAAGTCTTTCATTAATTCCAGTATCGCCAACTCGTTCTGGTGTTTGAGTAGGTGTTCCAGCGTAAATCAAGCCAACGACCTGTTGATTATCTGACAAATCAAACAAGTCTTTCGCTGTATCAGTAAATACTGCTGGCCCCGTTCGCCAAATACCGCCATACCCTAAAGCATCCAAACCAAGCAGCGCTTGTTGCGCTGCTGCAGAGGCCGCCATTACTTGCTCAAACTCCGGCACTTTGGGGTGTTTCACTATTTCAGCATAAACCAACAAAATGGCAGGTGCACGGAAAGCTTTTTTGATAAATGTATCAGCTTTATCATCAGAGAGCTCTGGCACTTCTTTCTTAGCATGTTGCCAATATACTTGACCAACTTGCTCGCGACCACTACCGGTGAACACCTTGAAACGCCATGGCTTAAGTGCCCCATGATCCGCTGCTCGGCTAGCAGCATCAAGAATATCAAACCACTCATCTTTTGAAGGTGCTGGCTCAGCAAGTTGGTTGCGAGATACACGATCACGCATAAATCGTAAAAATTCTTTACTCATAGGATGAAAAATTCCGTTAATATCATATATATACCTAAAGATAACGAATGTGCTTAGACAAGTAAATCTAAACGACTCTCATTTATAAGGTAGATAATATGGAAAAATGGATTCTATGGGTGTTACTAGAAGCCGCGACCGTGATGGCTATTGCATCTGCCTGGATACTTTGGAGAACCCGTAAGCTAAGCCAGAAAAATAATCAACCATCAGAACACGCCGAACAAGCACCATCAACAGATCATCAAGACAATTCATCAAACACCGATGAAAATGCCAAATCAAGCGAAGCAAATCCCCCATTTAAAGCATTTGCTAAAGTACTGGAGCATCAAGCTAATGAAGCCGCAGATACTCTAAAAAACCTTCGTACATCCGATGACCTTGATAGTGTCACACGCTTTAAACTTTGGGGCACTCTTGTTAAAGCTGAACGTGCAATTTTACTGAACGATGATACAGAAAAACCACAAGCTATTCTCAATAGGTTTATGGCCAGTATCATCAGCACATTAGAAAGCGTTAAAAATCGCAACCTTAATAAACACTCTCTAACAGAAACATTAAAAGAAACGGATGCCGAGTTTATACAAGCCAGCGAGCTATTGATTTCGAAAGAAGAGCTTGTAACCAATCAGCGTGAGCTGCATAACGAATTGTATAAAAACATCGAGCTTGCCGAACAAAAACTTAATAAGCTCAAAGTAAAAGAGAATGAATTACAACGGCTACGCCTAGAGCTTAAATCTCAGCAAGAACAAATTAACAAACTTGAGCAACATGCAAATCATGATCAGCAATTCAGTCAATCTTCACAGCATGGTGAAGATAAGACAAATCAACCTCAGCATCATTCAACAAGACATTTACACCAGCTAGAAAGACTGTCAAAACGACAACAGGCAATTATTGAGCACTTACAGGCACAACTGAAAAATAGCTCATCAAACAAAGGTGAGCAGCAGGAAGAAGCTCAACAAATTGCTCTTAGCCGCATGGAGAGACTTACTAATGAATCAAGGTCACTCATTGAGCAACTACAATCCGAGCTTGAATCAACCAATCTATCAATCACTTCTTTAAAACAAGATATCCATGACAAAGACAAACAACTTAAAGAAATTGACGAGCAGCTTAAATCCAGCGATGGTGGTGTTTTAGGTGAATTCCAAGCGCTCTCTACCAACAAACGCGATGCCTTAGAATCGATTTTAGGCGGGATTGCGGACCTCAATAAAGATACCCAAGAACACGCTGATTCATTTTCACAACAAGAAAAAGAGGTACTCAATTTAGAGCAGATGTTAAAAGAGTCTGAAACCTGCGTTCAACTACTAGCTCAGGAACTTGAAAGCGCAGAAGCAGAAAATATAGCATTAAGAGAGAAAATAGAGCGATCGGCCAAAGACAAGAGAAATCTTACCTCTCCTGAAGATATGCCTAAAGAGTTAATTGAACTGGAAGCCCTTCGTGAGGAACACAGAGATCTGGTTGCTCAGATTCAACACATGAAAGACAAACTATTAAGCCAAGTATCTGGCTCTACTGAGAAATCATTAAGAAACGAATACAACAAAAAGAGCTTAGAATTAGATAGGCTTCAATTAGCTTATTCAGACTTAGAACGGAAATACTTAGGAACACTCCGCTAGCCAGCCAATACAACTAGCGGAGCCAAGTCGTTATTGTCGAGTTAGACGGTCATTACCAAGCACAATAGGAGTGCTTGAGCGATATGGATTAATATCCAATCCGCCACGTCGTACGTAACGTGCGTAGACAATCAAACTTTCTGGTTTGCATTGCGTCATGATATCAATGAATATTCGCTCCACACACTGCTCATGGAAGTCAGTATGCTCACGAAATGAAGCAACATACTTTAGAAGGCCAGCATGATCGATTTTAGATCCACGATAATCTATGAATACAGAACCCCAGTCAGGCTGATTCGTCACAGGACAGTTTGATTTAAGCAAATGACTCACCAAGCGCTCTTCTACTTGTTCACCTTCTACCACCATCAAAAGATCTGCATTAGGATGATACTCATTGATCTCAACATCCAAATCATCGATGCAGTAATCAGGCGTCAGTACCACAAGTGCTTCCATGGCTTCCACATCACGTATGATCACCGTCACATCTGCACCAGCCGCCGCTGATAGATCTTTTTCAAGCAACTCTTGTACTTCAAACTGATCTTCGTAGCGCATCTGATTCAGCGAATTCAGATACAACTTAAAAGACTTCGATTCAATGATATTTGGTGAATGACAAGGCAGACGAAACTCAGCCGTCGCAACAATAGGCTTGCCTTTTTTATTTAACCAGGACAACTCATATGCATTCCAAATGTCCTCACCATGAAATGGTAAGCGTTCAGACTCAATTCCCATGTCTTTCCACTTGTCTACACGTGGTATGGGAAACAACAATCCTGGATCGTACTCAGACACATATTCCGTTTTCTGTCCTAGGGGCAAAAAACCCATGTTCAACACCTCAACTTCTAATGCCTCTACCACGATTGAGTAGAGATAGACCAATATAAAATAACGCAATAATAAAGGCAGCGATAATAAACAAAGCCCACGTCACGTCAATATCTGAAACACCTAAAATGCCATAACGGAACGCATTTACCATATACAGCACCGGATTTAGCATGGAAATACCTTGCCAAACCTCTGGTAGCAAACTGATAGAGTAAAACACGCCTCCAAGGTAAGTAAGCGGCGTTAGAATAAACGTCGGCACGATAGAGACATCATCAAACGAACGCGCATAGAGCGCATTGACAAAGCCTCCTAGCGAAAACATCACCGAAGTCAGAAACACGATAAGCACCGTCAGCAATAAATTGTGTAGGTGCATGTGCGTAAAAAACAGTGATAGCACTGTCACAATTGCTCCAACAAATAGACCACGTGCGACACCACCTAGAACATAGCCAAGCAAAATCACCCAGTTTGGTGTTGGCGATACCAGCAACTCCTGAACACTATGCTGAAACTTTGCCGAGAAAAACGATGAAGCAACGTTGGAATATGAGTTGGTAATAACCGACATCATAATCAACCCAGGGACAATGAACTGCATGTAACTGAAGCCACCCATTTCCCCAATACGGCTTCCGATTAGATTACCGAAAATCGCAAAATAAAGAGTCATCGTTATAGCAGGAGGTAAAAGAGTTTGCGGCCAAATTCGCATAAAACGACGAATTTCTCGACGTAAAATGGTGTAAAAAGCAATCCAAATTTCTGATGAGGACATACTACTTACTCCCTTTAATTAACTTAACAAATAACTCTTCAAGGCGGTTTGATTTATTACGCATACTGATGACCTTAACATCCATTTGAGTTAAATAAGCAAACACATCGTTAAGGTTTTGCCCCTTCATAACTGCTACTTCAATTGAAGAGCCATCTCCGACTAAATTCATTTCATAACCTTCAAGCGCTACATTAGAAAGGGAGCCATCTAAATCCAACACAAATGTCTCACTACTTAATGTCTTTAAAAGAGCCTTAACACTGGTATTTTCAACGATTTCACCACTGTTAATGATGGCAATATTTCGACAAAGTTGTTCTGCTTCTTCAAGATAATGTGTCGTTAGAATAATCGTTGTGCCTTGCTCATTGAGCTCTTTAATAAACTCCCACATTGATCGACGAAGTTCTATGTCTACACCTGCAGTCGGCTCATCCAAAATCAGAATTTTAGGCTCATGTATTAACGCACGAGCAATCATGAGGCGTCGCTTCATACCACCTGATAGCATTCGAGATTGGGTATCTTTTTTATCCCAAAGATCTAGTTTCTTAAGGTACTTTTCCGCCCTTTCCTTTGCGAGCTCTAAAGGAATACCGTAGAAACCGGCTTGTGTAACCACCACGTTAAAAACAGTCTCGAAGACATTAAAATTAAACTCTTGCGGCACCACACCTAAATGCAACTTAGCACCTGCAAAGTCCTCATCAATATCAACACCAAAAATGCGAACTCGACCAGACGACTTGTTCACTAAAGAACAAAGAATACCAATTGTGGTCGATTTACCTGCTCCATTTGGTCCTAATAGTGCAAAGAAATCACCTTGCTCGACATTCAAATCCACCCCTTTTAAGGCTTCAAATCCATTGTCATAACGTTTTTTTAGGTCCTTTATTTCAATTGCATATGTCATAATAACCTTCTTAGTTAATATATCTTAAACCCACCAAAATAGGTTTCTTGACACGTGAGTCCCAGAATTCAATTCATTTTGAACCGTCTAAATCAATTACACCAACGCATAAAACAACATGACCCCTTCGATCGAGAGTTGCTCGCCGAGGAGGAGCATGATTTCATGCAAAAGTGGGAAGAATTAATAGCCTCTGGGCAACAAACATCACCGGAGTTTCTATTTGACGCTCAAGAACTACTTAGTCGCTTCATACGCTGCTATCCAAATCTTGTCCCTTTAATGCATAGGGATTTGCTCTATTTCATCGGTGGAGAATGCCTACATTACCTTGGTGATGAAGAACTCTCCTTTTATCAAGAAGTCGATGAACAGCTCTATGAAGCCGAGCAGGCAGGAGACACTATTGATATTGGTCAAATAATAGAGGCGAACAGCTCTATGACTCAAGGCGAAAATTTGCAATAAAATTAAACTTTTATAAAAAAAGCGGCTGAGCCGCTTTTTTAAACCTTTTTAAACACCAGGGTTCCGTTAGTTCCTCCGAAACCAAATGAGTTGTTTAAAACCAGGTCAACTTTCCGCTTTTGTGCAGTATTGGCGACGTAATTCAGATCACACCCTTCACTAGGCTCCTCTAGATTTATTGTCGGTGGAGCCAATTGATCGCGTATAGCCAGAACTGAAAAAATAGATTCAACCGCCCCTGCTGCACCCAATAAATGCCCTGTCATTGATTTGGTCGAACTTATGGCGACATCAGAGGCATCAGCTCCCATTAATGACTTAACTGCTTCCGTTTCTGCCAAATCACCTATTGGTGTTGATGTACCGTGTGCATTGATATAATCAATTTCATAGGCTTCAGCATTCGCATCTTTCAAAGCAGCAGTCATCGCGGACAGAGCTCCCTCGCCTTTTTCAGGCGGCGCAGTCATGTGATATGCATCATCACTCATACCAAAACCAGCCAATTCAGCGTAAATCGTAGCTCCACGCGCAACAGCGTGGTCGTACTCTTCTAGCACCAAAATCCCCGCTCCATCACCCATGACAAAGCCATCTCTATCTTTGTCCCAAGGACGACTCGCTGTTTTTGGGTCATCATTTCGCGTAGACAATGCTCGCGCTGCACCAAAACCACCAATACCTAACGGAGTAATAGCCATTTCTGCACCGCCAGCGACCATTATATCTGCGTCGCCATATGAGATCATACGACCAGCCATGCCAATATTGTGCGTACCAGTAGTGCAGGCCGTAACAATAGAAATATTAGGCCCTTGGAAGCCAAAACGAATAGCTACATGACCTGAAATCATGTTTATAATTGCGCCTGGAACAAAGAATGGCGAAATTCGCTTAGGACCTGAAGCACTCAACAACTCCACATTCTTTTCGATCATTGGCAAACCACCAATCCCAGAACCAATCGCACATCCTATGCGCTTATAGTCAACTGTTTCAGGGGTTAGTCCAGCATCTTCAATGGCTTGAACAGCTGCTGCAATACCATATTGAATGAAAACATCCATTTTACGAGCTTCTTTTATGCTCATGTATTGCGATGCATCGAAGTCTTTTACTTGTGCTGCGAAACGGGTTGAGAACTGAGATGCATCGAAGTGTTCAATTGCCGAGACGCCACTTTTGCCTTCAATTACATTATCCCAAGAGTCTTTTACGTTATTGCCAAGGGGGCTCACCATTCCCATACCGGTGACAACGACCCGACGACGAGACATACAATTCCTCCGAAAAACTCCCTTTTACATAGGGGTATGAATAAGAAAAGCCGCTGTACATATAATACGAGCGGCTTTTCGGAAACTCAGTGCACCAGAGTATTACAAGTTAGCGTTGATGTAATCAATTGCTGCTTGTACAGTGGTGATTTTCTCTGCTTCTTCATCAGGAATTTCTGTGTCGAATTCCTCTTCAAGAGCCATCACAAGCTCAACTGTGTCTAGGGAATCAGCACCTAGATCGTCTACGAAAGACGCTGCTGGCACAACTTCTTCCTCTTTAACACCTAGTTGTTCGCAAACGATTTTTTTAACGCGTTCTTCAATGCTACTCATTAGAAGTTCCTACTCTACTCGTTAATAGCTCACTTTGAGCATATTATAAAAATTAGTGACACCCATATCGGGCGTGATTCTCATCATGAACCGGAGACGTATTTTCGTTGAATTCATTACGAATTTCAACTCAAATTACGCCATGTACATACCACCATTGACATGTAACGTTTCACCAGTGATGTAACCTGCCGCATCAGAGGTCAAGAAAGCAACAGCTGCTGCAATTTCAGTTGGCTCACCAAGGCGCGCCGCAGGCACTTTAGAAACCAAGTTCGCCTTATGCTCCTCAGGCAAGTCTTTAGTCATATCTGTTGCAATAAAGCCTGGCGCAACACAGTTAACAGTGATACCACGAGAACCAATTTCAGCAGCCAATGAACGACTAAACCCTTCAAGACCAGCCTTTGCTGCTGAGTAATTTGCTTGACCAGCATTACCCATTGAGCCAACAACAGAGCTAATCGTTACGATTCGACCAAATTTAGCCTTTGTCATACCACGTAGACACGCTTTTGTTACGCGGAAAACAGATGTAAGGTTAGTGTTAATCACTTGATCCCATTCATCCATCTTCATACGCATCATTAGGTTATCACGGGTAATACCAGCGTTATTTACCAAAACTGTCGGCGCACCAAACTCTTCGTTGATTTGCTTGATAACGGCATCCACTGATTCGTCATTAGAAACGTCCAGCACCACACCCTTACCGTTCTCGCCTAAGTACTCGCTAATGCTTGCAGCACCCGCCTCGCTTGTTGCGGTACCCACTACAGTCATACCATTAGCGACCAGTGCTTCAGCGATGGCTTTACCAATGCCTCGCGTCGCACCAGTTACTAGCGCAATCTTGCTCATCAAGTTATCTCCAGTAATTTTAAATTCCTGTAGCAGCCTCAAAGCCTGCCACATCTCCAATTGCTACCGCTTCTAAACCTTTTACAATTCGTTTGTTTAGACCTGTTAAAACCTTACCCGGACCACATTCAACAGTCTTTTCTACACCAAGCTCATTCAGCAAGGCAATAGATTGTGTCCATAAAACAGGCTCACTTAACTGAGAAACAAGGTTTGATTTGATCTGCACTGCATCTGAAACCGCCTGCGCAGTGACATTTTGCACAAGTTTAATCGCTGGCTCCTTAAATTCAATCGCATTCAAACGCTCAGCCAGTTTTTCACCTGCAGGAACCATCAATTTACAATGCGACGGCACACTAACAGGCAAAGGCAAAGCGCGCTTCGCCCCCGCTTCTTTAGCATTTGCCATCGCCAGCTCTACTGCCGCTGCTTCACCAGCAATAACCACCTGCCCCGGTGAGTTAAAGTTAACAGCACTGACAACACCTTCAGAGACCGCTTCACACGCCGCAACCACTTGCTCATCAGACAAACCAATGATAGCAGCCATCGCCCCCGCACCTGCAGGTACAGCTTGCTGCATGTACTCACCACGCAATTTAACAAGCTCAACAGCATCGGCAAACTCGATCACACCTGCGCAAACTAACGCTGAATACTCACCTAGACTATGACCTGCAACATAAGCTGGCTGCTCGCCCCCTTGCTGCTCCCATAGGCGCCACAAAGCAACACTACTAGTCAAAAGAGCTGGCTGAGTTTTATCTGTTTGACTTAAAGATTCTGCGTCGTTTTGCACCAAATCCCATAGGTCGTAACCTAGGACTTTTGATGCTTCATCAAACGTTGATTTGATAATGTCGTATTTTTCCGCCAAGTCAGACAGCATACCTAATTGCTGAGAACCCTGACCCGGAAACACGAATGCTAATGAAGAGTTCATAACACCCCCTGTTGAGTTAACTTAGTTTCTATTCTTTTGTATAAATTCGTGCGAGCTATATCAATACCGTACTCAATCGCACCCATCATGGCCTTAAGGTCTGACCGACCATGACCTTTTACCAAATTCCCTTTAATACCTACTAAACATGCACCATGGCGACTTTCCGCCTGTACTAGCTGCTCGATAGCAGAAGTATCCATTGAATGCTTAGGCAGCTGAGAGAGCAAAAACATAAACAACCCTTCGGAAGCCTTCAGTACAGCATTGCCCACCATGCCATCACAAACAATTACATTTTTCTCGCCCGCGAAAAGCTCAAACCCCTCAGCAAAGCCTGAGAACTTAGGCCAATTTTGATCAGAGAGCATTTGGTAACACTCCTTGATAACCGAGCTACCTTTACTGGTCTCAACACCAACATTTAACAAGGCAACATTTGCCTCACTGTCACTGCGAGCCTCTACATATGAAGCCCCCAGCAAGGCAAAACCATTCAACATTTCCGCAGGGCAATGAACATTCGCCCCCAAATCTACTAAACAACGCAATGGGTTAGGTCGCATCTCTCGAATTAAAGCTGGATACAGTTTTGGCCTTAGCAAACCAACAATATGACGGGCCAACGCCACCATGGCCGCTGTATTACCAAATGTCACCACGACATCAGCTTGACTAACGGATAAATCAGATAGCGCTCGATATATTGTGGCATCAACTCGTTTAAACAACGAGCGATCGACAACTTCCATACAGGATACGGAATCGTGACAAGCGACAGGAATAATTCGAGAAGATGGCGACTCATCAGGAAATTCAAATACCTGAGAATCAAAGTAGAAATACGCCTCGACATCCGCAAAGGCGGCAACAATTTTTTCTGTTGCTTGGAATGCAATGCGGGGACCTAAGTCCCCGCCCATAGCGTCAATAGCTACCCTAATCATTGGGGTATCTAATTACTCACCCTTAGGAGTAACGACTTGACGACCACGGTAAAAACCGTCTGCAGAAACATGGTGACGACGGTGTAGTTCACCAGTAGTCTGTTCAACAGAAAGAGTTGGGTTAGATAGTGCATCGTGTGAACGGCGCTGGCCGCGACGTGAACGAGTCACTTTACTTTTTTGTACTGCCATTTTTGGAGCTCCTAATTTTTCTTAGCCTTTAATTCGGCCAATATACTAAATGGATTCGGTTTATTTTCGTCATCCGGTGCGTCATCGGTAGACGATGCATACTTTAGAGCTACTGGGTTGCAACCACTTTCTTCGTGATAGGCAACAATAGGTAAAGCGAGAAGTAACTCTTGCTCGACCATATTAGCGAGAACGACCTCACCATCGGTCATGACAACGGGATCATAGTCGCTAGGAATATTCTTAGCATGGTCTTCGTCATAAACGAAGCACACACATAGATCAACCTCCAGATCAACTGGCGCAGCTTCCAAGCATCGTTGACACTCAACTTGAACGGTTGCAGCAATAGATCCGGTCGCAATGTAGCGCCTATCTTCATCGACTCTAAAGTTTAGATGAATTAACGCATCCCCTTCATTTGACGCTAAAGCAGCGCTCAACTCCGGAAATACACTGAGTGGTAAACGCCCCTCTAATGCAACTTCTTGAGCAGCATATTTACGAGGGTCAAAATATTTAGGTAATGTGTCATTCAACATGGCGGGGAATAATATTGCCAAGGACCATTCTTGTCAAAGATTACTGAGGCATAAATGGCATTTTTTACGTATTATTTCGTGCAATTCAAATTTTTAGCTATTTTTTCGACAAATCAAGGCACTGTAAGTTTCATATGACACAAAAATTGATCTTAGGCTCCTCTTCAAAATACCGTCAAAGCCTTTTAAAGCGTCTTCAGATTCCGTTCACCACACTCACTCCTGACATCGATGAAAGCCAATTTCCAAACGAAACCCCGAGGAGTTACATTGAACGTATCACTAAGGCAAAAGCTCACGCCCTAACAAGCCAGCTTGACGATACCAGCATCTTAATCACATCAGACCAATGCGCTACATTTAATGGCACTATTATTGGCAAACCGCACACTAAAGAGAAAGCCTGCGAGCAACTCCTAAACTTCAGTGGCAAAACCGTCACTTTTTTAACCGGACTTTACACTTATAGCACCCACTCCCATCAAAGCCGATACATTTTGTCTGAGTTTAAAGTAACTTTTCGAGAGTTAAGTGCATGTGAAATTGAGCGATATATTGATCTTGAGTCTCCACTAGATTGTGCTGGCAGTTTTAAATGTGAAGGTCTAGGTGTTACTTTGTTCGAGAAAATGGAAGGAGAAGACCCCACCTCATTAGTAGGCCTCCCTTTAATTGAAACATGCAAAAGCCTGCGACAACTAGGCATGAACCCGCTGGGCTAACAATCAAAAATAAAAAACGGAGCGTTAAACTCCGTTTTCAATTCATTTGATGAAGCAAAACTTAACGTAGTTCATACAGCCAAGATTTTACGCCTGCCGATAGCTCAACACCTAACTGCTTGGCCACTTTTTCCCACGGCTCTTGGTAAGGAGTATAATAAGCTGGTGTAAGCCCCGAGAATTCTGTGTTAAGTAACTTCTGAGCATATCCTAACTCATCAGCCAAGCCATTTTCGAGTGCCTGAGCTCCTGTGAACACCATCCCAGAAAACATCTGCGGATCATTTGTTAATCGGTCGCCGCGCCCTTCTTTTACCGCATTAATAAATTGCTGATGTGTCTCATCCAGTACCGCCTGCCAACTTTCACGAGCCTGCTCGCTCATTGGTGAAAATGGATCTAAGAAACCTTTATTTTCACCGGCAGTAAATAAACGACGTTTTACACCGAGCTTTTCGATCAGTTCACTGGCTTCAAAACCACCAGAGATAACACCAATAGAACCAACTAAACTTGCTTTATCTACCACAATTTTATCTGCTGCCGATGCGATGTAGTAACCGCCAGAGGCGGCCATATCCTCTACTGCCACAACAACAGGTATCGAAGGAAACTGCTGTCTATATTGCATAATCACATCATGCAAAATCCCCGCATGAACAGGACTTCCACCTGGACTATTCATCTCAATCAATACAGCTTTATTACGAGAATCAGCATAGATATCATCAAAAAGAGGGACATAATCGTTTGCATCCACCTCACTTTGCGCCCCTATCGTTCCCTGCATACGAATGACAGCAACACTATCATTTACTGTCACTTCATCCATATCAACATTCATGAAGGCAGCAGACAAAACACCAATAAAAATTATTAAGTAGATAAATCGGAAAAATATTTTCCAGCGGCGTGTACGGCGTCGCTCAACTACTTGCGCCCCTAACACCTCTTTTAAAGCCTCAACAACACCATCTGACGTATCTTTTGATGCCGAGGCAACCTCCCGATCTTTTACCTCGGGCTCTACATTTTTCTTATCGTCTTCTTCATTCCACGCCATGAACTTCTCCACTCACCCATCAACTTTAATGAAAGGTCTTATAACAAATACACTATTCAACATGCCGAAGCACTTAAGTTATAACAGGTTGAAGTGTAACATAGCGACATTTACAGAAATAAGGACTTAATAGTGAGCTATTCATTCGAAGAATTAACAGAAGGCCTAAGCGAAAGCTTTGAAAAAGTTGTTACAGAACAAGATGTTCAGGCCTTTGCTCAAGTAACAGGAGACACCAACCCCGTTCACCTGGATGCAGACTACGCTGCCACCACTAGTTTTGAAAAGCCAATTGCTCACGGAATGCTAACGGCAGGTTTCATTTCAGCAGCCATCGGCACAAAACTACCAGGGCCTGGTTGTATTTATTTGGAGCAATCACTTAAGTTCCGCGCTCCTGTATTTATTGGCGCAACAGTAACAACGACTGTAACCGTGAAAGAGCTTAACGAACGCCGCCGTCGGGCTGTATTGGAAACAGTATGCACAGTAGATGGTAAGAAGGTTGTAACGGGCGAAGCCACCATCATGCTGCCATAAGCAATGATTAGTGCCTAGAATCCAAAAAGCCGCAGCAACTTTGATGCTACGGCTTTTTTTTCAAACCTTAACGAGAGATCAAAATTTGCTCGGAAGAGCCTGCATCGCATCTTTCCAAGCGTCTTCAATCGGCGCTTCGAGCACAAGCTTTTGCCCCTCATAGCTATCAATCACTAATCGAGAAGCATGTAAGCACAAACGTTTAAAACCAAGCTGTTTCGCCTCGGCATTTGCCTCATTAGGCGAATATTTTTCATCACCAACAATTGGGTAGCCCGCAAATTGAGTGTGCACACGAATTTGATGAGTACGCCCTGTGACCGGTTCACATTCAATTAAAGTGTAACCCTCAAAATTACGAACCACCTTAAATCGCGTTAAAGACTCTTTACCATCTGTATGAACCTTCACCACACGCTCACCAGATTTCAGCTCATTTTTAAGAAGCGGAGCATTGACCTGCAACTTCCGCTTTGGCCAAGAGCCAAACACTAAAGCATTATAAGTTTTCTGTACGCCCTCCTTTTCACGCAAGGCAGCATGCAGCATCTTTAGTACACTCCGTTTCTTGGCAATCATGATTAACCCTGAAGTATCACGATCC
Organism: Marinomonas ostreistagni; assembly: GCF_016461785.1. GTDB lineage: Bacteria > Pseudomonadota > Gammaproteobacteria > Pseudomonadales > Marinomonadaceae > Marinomonas > Marinomonas ostreistagni_A. The sequence goes on from NZ_JAEMUH010000002.1 coordinate 53,703, forward strand.
AAACGATGCACCAACTCAATAAATTTCTCCTGTGGGCGCATCTGGCGAACAACTTCTACCAAGCCAAAGCTTAAACCACTACCACCATGGACAGCCAATCCTGATGGTTTATTAACCACAATCAATCCCTTATCTTCAAATACGATTCGACTTTCGATCTCCTGCTTTAAACCTTCTGCCACCATTGGCTTATCAGATGGTTGAGCCACAACAATCGGCGCTATACGTATGACATCTTCGTTACTTAAGCGAAAATCCGGTTTAATTCTTTTCTTATTAACTCGAATCTCTCCCTTGCGCAGCAAGTTATAAATCTTCCCCTTGGGAACTCCTTTAAGAAAAGTCACCAGAAAGTTGTCGATACGTTGACCATCATTATTCTCGTCAATGGTTACAAAACGTACCTGTGGGCGCTCAGACGCGCCATTATTTTCACTTGCTGCCAAAAGAATGGTTTCCTATGTAATTGAAGCACTTAGATTTTACTGTTATATTCAAAACCGCAGAGGGTAAGAGGCAACAGAAAGCCTCGAAGAAGTAATTGTAACGAATGAATAGCCAATACCAAAGCGACACTTTGGTCATTTCTTACCTCTGAGCAAAAAGTTAATTTTATATAATAAACCGCATGAATCAGTGAATCGGTTCGTGGGTGTAACAGTTTACCATTGAAGACGCTTTCAAGATCAGCACCTTTCATGTTGACCGATAGTTGAAATACGTATTACAGCAACACAGAAAAGAGCGACGCCATGGCGATTTTAGCCTTTTGTGGCGAGCCTTTAAATTGTGTCTGATTGCGACCGCCAATTCAAAAATCTCGTTACATTTCATGAACTTAGCATTCACCGAATCATTAGAAAGAGTCAGCATTAATGATTAGAATGTTAATAAACGCAACTCAACAAGAAGAGTTGCGCGTTGCGTTAGTGGATGGGCAGCGCCTGTACGATCTAGATATCGAGTCAGGATCTCGCGAACAAAAAAAAGCAAATATCTATAAAGGCAAAATCACTCGTATTGAACCTAGTTTAGAAGCTGCTTTCGTAGACTACGGCGCAGAACGCCATGGTTTCCTTCCTCTCAAAGAAATCTCAAAAACCTACTTCTCTAAAAAATCCAATTCAGACGGCCGTTTAAACATTAAAGATGTGCTAACTGAGGGACAAGAAGTCATCGTTCAAGTTGACAAAGAAGAGCGAGGCAACAAGGGTGCAGCGCTAACAACATTTGTCAGCCTAGCAGGTCGCTACTTGGTTTTGATGCCAAACAACCCTCGCGCTGGAGGTATTTCACGCCGTATTGATGGTGACGACCGAACTCAACTAAAAGAAGCTATGTCTGGCCTTGATGTTCCAGATAATGGTGGTTTGATTGTCCGTACTGCAGGTGTCGGCCGCTCAACTGAAGAGCTTCAGTGGGACTTAGATTACCTACAGACACTTTGGGATTCGATCACAAAAGCCGCGGCTGATCGCCCTGCTCCTTTCTTGATTTACCAAGAAAGCAACATCGTGATCCGCGCAATTCGCGACTATTTACGCGATGACATTGGCGAAGTTTTGATCGACGAAAAGAACGTTTATCAAGACGCGCTAAACTTCGTTATGCAGGTGATGCCGCACTTTAAAAACCGCATCAAACTGTATACAGAACCTACTCCACTTTTTAACCGTTTCCAGATCGAAACCCAGATCGAAACAGCCTTCCAGCGTGAAGTTCGCCTTCCTTCAGGCGGTTCGATCGTAATCGACCCAACAGAAGCGCTCGTTTCCATTGACATCAACTCCGCCCGCGCAACGAAAGGTGGGGACATTGAAGAAACAGCACTACAGACCAACTTAGAAGCAGCTGACGAAATTGCCCGCCAATTACGTCTTCGTGACATTGGTGGCCTAGTTGTTATCGACTTCATCGACATGACGCCTGTGCGCAACCAAAAAGAAGTTGAAAACCGCATGAAAGCGGCACTTGAAGCAGATCGGGCGCGTGTGCAAATTGGCCGTATTTCACGCTTCGGCTTACTTGAAATGTCACGCCAACGCCTTCGTCCTTCACTAGGTGAAACCAGCGGTATTGTTTGTCCTCGTTGTAATGGACAAGGATTTATCCGTGACGTAGAGTCACTTGCTTTATCTGTTCTACGCCTCATTGAAGAAGAATGTGCTAAAGAGCGTACCGCCCAGATTCGCGCTATTCTGCCAGTATCTGTAGCAACATTCCTATTGAATGAAAAGCGTACCAATATTGCGAAAATCGAAAAGCGTAACGATGTTCATATCATCTTGGTACCTAATCCTCATATGGAAACACCTCACTTCCATGTTGAGCGAATTCGTGATGACAACGAAGTTATCGCACAAGACGACAGCAGTTACACGCTTGTTGAAGAGCCTGTTCAACCGCCTTACGAGCCAAGAAAGGCCAATGAAAACGCTCGTCAACAAGCGGTAGTGACAAGCATTTCACCTGCCTCTCCAGCTCCTGCACCAACCGAAACTGAGAAGAAATCTACTGCTAAACCAGGTTTCTTTAAACGCTTATTGAACGCATTATTCGGAAGCACTGAAGAGTCAGAGAAAGCAGAAAAGGCACCTCAAAAAGACACGAAGAAGGCTTTTGAAAAGCCCTCTGATGAACGCAAACCATCTCGCAATCGTCAGCGTGATCGTCGTCCTTCTCGACAAAGCAGCGACAAGGACCAAAAGGATCAGAACAACACTGAGCACCAGAAACCTAAGTCAACGCGCCAGTCTCGTCGCGCGCAAGCAGAGGCTCAAGAGTCTAATAAAGACACTGGTAGCAATCGTAATAAGCAGCGAGAAAAGACGAATAAAGACGCACAAAGCAAAGATTCTGTGCCTAAGGTAAAAGCACGTCGACCAGAGCCAGAAGTTAAAGAGCGCAAGCGTGACCGTAATGAAAACAAGCGTCGTAATGGTAAACTTAAAGACGAGGTCGAATTAGCTCAACAACAGCAACTTCAAGCTGATCAAGAAGCGAAAGATGCTAAAGTTACAGCTGAGCAAACTCAAAACGCCGACACTTCTGCTTCTAATCAAAGTAATGAGGAAAGCAACTCTACTGAACGCAAGCCACGTCGCTCTCGCCGTTCACGTCGTAACAAGTCTGATGAAGCGGCTAAAGCAACACCTGAGACACAGGAAAATGCTAACGAGCAGACTGCTGAAGTACCTTCTGCTGAAACAGAAGTCAACACACCAGAGCCTACTACGACTAGAGAGACCTTATCTCAAGAAGATGCTCCTGCGGCAACAGCAGGCGAAGAAGCTAATCAAATCGAAGCGACTGAAGAGAAGCCTGCCAAACCAAAAATGTCTGTGAAAGCTGGCATGAACAAAATTGCCAAACCAGATAACACTGAAGAAGTAGCCGCATCCTCTAGCAGTGAAAACACTGATGCAGAAGCCTCTGAAAACGCAACTCTAGAATCTGATCAACCATCTGAAACAGGTGTAACGAAAGCCCAGCCTACTGTTGCAGCCGCTCAAAATGCTGACCATATCTCAGATAAAACATCAAACGATGAAGCTACATCACAAGCCGAACCTAATGATGCATCTGATATCAGTGAAGAGAAAGCCAAACCAGTAAGCGATACTTCGGTTGAAATAACTCAACATGAAGATGCATCAAAAGCAAAAGAGGCAACAACTGAGAACTCAGAAGAACCTCTTGCTGAAGACACATCAGAATTAGAAACACCTATTCTGAATGAAGCTAAGTCAGAACAAGCTGATACTACTGACTCATCTGAACAAGTTAAAGCAACTGAAACAGGCAAAAAAGTTCGACAACCTCGCCCTATTCGCGGCAAAAAAGTCAACAAACCTGCAACAGAGCAAAAAGCACCTGTTGAGCTTCCTAAAGCGCTTATTGAGCAGCAGGAAAAAGCTAAACAAGAGTTGCTTGAAAAACGAGAGCAAGCTGCTCAGCAACGACGCCAACGTCGATCTGGTCGCGTCAAAAACGATCCTCGTTTATCACGCCAACCTGAACCAGCTACAGAAAGCCAAGTAGAAACTTCAGAAGAGTAACTTTTGCTTTAATACAGACAAAGGCCTATCGAGCAACTCGATAGGCCTTTTTATTTCTTAGTACTCAATAATAGCTTGTCATTACACCCTTCAAAAAAAAACGCCTCATACTTTAACTGAGGCGTTTTAAATGGCTATAACGTATTACTTAATGTACTTTACTATTACACATCAAATCTGTCAGCATTCATGACTTTGACCCAAGCGCTTACAAAGTCATTGACAAATTTTTCATTATTATCATCCTGCGCATAAACCTCAGCGTATGCACGAAGAATCGAGTTGGAACCAAATACTAAATCTACGCGAGTCGCAGTGTATTTGTTTTCCCCTGAGACGCGATCAACAATATTGTAATGAGACTTACTAGCAGGCTCCCATTTGTATGACATGTCTGTTAGCACGTCAAAAAAGTCAGTAGAAAGCACACCTACTTTATCGGTAAATACACCGTGCTTGCTGCCACCATAATTCGCACCAATAACACGTAAGCCACCGACTAATACCGTCATTTCTGGGGCTGTCAGTCCCATTAATTGCGCTCTATCTAAAAGCATTTCTTCTGGCGCAGGAATATAATCTTTCTTGATAAAGTTCCTGAAGCCATCAGCAAGTGGCTCAAGTACTTCAAACGATTCGGCATCGGTCATCTCATCAGTCGCATCACCACGACCAGGCTCAAACGGTACAGAAACATTTACTCCAGCAGCTTTAGCTGCCATTTCAACACCTACGTTACCAGCCAAGACAATAGTATCAGCTACTGAAGCACCAACTTGTTCTGCCAAAGGCTCAAGGATGGCTAAAACTCGTTGCAACCTTTCCGGCTCGTTTCCTAGCCAATCTTTTTGTGGTGCCAAACGAATACGTGCACCATTTGCACCACCTCGGTTATCTGAACCTCGGAATGTACGAGCACTGTCCCATGCAGTATTAATCATATCTTGAATACTCAAGCCACTGTTAGCTATGAGCGATTTCAAGTGACCAATGTCGTAATGAGTAGCGCCCTTTGGGATTGGATCTTGCCAAATCAAGTCTTCTTCCGGTGCATCTGGACCAACATATCGAGATTTTGGTCCTAAGTCTCGGTGAGTAAGCTTGAACCAAGCCTTAGCAAACGTTTGCGAAAAGTACTCTGGATCAGCCATGAACTTCTGACAAATTTCGTTATAAATAGGGTCTACTTTCATTGCCATATCTGCGTCAGTCATCAGAGGCATAACTCGAATGCTTGAATCTTCTGCATCAGTAGGCATATCTTCTTCTTTGATGTTTACAGGCTTCCATTGCTTGGCACCGGCAGGAGATTTAGTTAGTTCCCACTCATGCCCAAATAGCATATCGAAGAAGCCCATATCCCATTTAGTAGGATCCGTTGTCCACGCTCCTTCTGGCCCACCAGCAACAACATTGCGACCAATTCCACGCTTACCTTTAGGCATCCAGCCTAATCCTTGATCTGCAATATCGGCATCTTCAGGCGCTGGCCCAACGTTATCCGCTGATTCACCACCATGACTCTTACCAATGGTGTGGCCACCAGCTGTTAATGCAACGGTCTCTTCATCATTCATTGCCATTCGAGCAAATGTTTCACGAATCTGATGAGCGGTTGCCTGTGGATCGGGGTTGCCATTAACGCCTTCTGGGTTTACATAAATAAGGCCCATTTGAACAGCTGACAATGGGTTTTCCATAGTGTCAGGCTTTTCAACTGCTTCATAACGAGTATCTGAAGGCGCTAACCACTCACGTTCTGCACCCCAGTAAATATCTTTTTCAGGATGCCAAATATCTTCACGACCAAAGGCAAAACCGTAAGTTTTTAGCCCCGCCATTTCGTATGCAACCGTACCAGCAAATATCATGAGATCTGCCCATGAGATTTTATTACCGTATTTCTTTTTTATCGGCCAAAGAATACGACGACCTTTATCTGTATTAGCGTTATCAGGCCAGCTATTTAAAGGAGCAAAACGTTGATTACCAGTACTTGCGCCACCACGACCGTCTTGCAAGCGGTACGAGCCTGCAGCATGCCAAGCAACGCGGGCCATCATACCACCGTAGAAGCCGTGATCAGCAGGCCACCAATCTTGGCTTGTACTTAACAATTCACGAAGATCGCTCTTTAGCGCTTCAACATCTAGTTTCTTTAATTCTTCGCGATAATTAAAGTCGCCACCTAAAGGATTAGTTTTTGTATCATGCTGATGAAGAATGTCCAAGTTAAGAGCATTTGGCCACCAATCTGTGTTAGACGAACCAGATAATGTATGACTACCATGCATTACTGGACATTTACCTGCTGAAGTATTGTTACTTTGGCTCACATCAAACTCCTTATAATTTATTTTCTTAGGCGCAACGACAAGCATAGAACATTATTTGTTACGTAATAACTTAAGCTTAAAGATCATGCTTATTAGAAGCGTTGCTTAAGATAAAGACTATAACAGCGCGAAAAATTAATAAAATATTGTTTTGAAATCAATCTAATAGCTTTTGACAATTACAAAATAGCTTTAACACATACTTATAATCAACCAAACAGCACAAACCATCAGATTTGCATCTCATTATCTATTAATGAGAAGAAGGAAGTACCAGTCAAAAATTGCAGACGACGGCTTTAAAATCGATTCAACTAGATAAAATGAATGGAAGAGTTAAGAGAGTCGAAGAATTATTCGAAGAGAAGACACTGTAGCCATTTGCAATCAGAGGAGCGTAACTAAATATCAAGATAGCTTAGCTTTACCAAAGTTAAGCTTGTGGACCAGAACTTAAGACAGCTTTGAAAACCTTCTCTACCATTGGTGAACAAACTGACTGGCCCTTGGCCTTTTATTGTTACGCTCTCTAATGAGCCTGGCTTTAGACAACTCAAAACCCTACGAACTTGCGCCGTCACACCCTGACTGGGTTCAACTATCTGGACGCCAGGCAGTACATCAGAGAACATTTCCTTAATAAGTGGGTAATGCGTGCACGCCAGCACCAGGGCATCCGACTTATGCACTTTAATTAACCGAGATAGCCTATCTAACTCCTGCAAGATCTGCTCGTGTGATTCTGGCATTTCATCAATAAGTGACGCCAAGGAGGGACTTGAAATTACTTGGACAGATGTATCAAAACGCCAATTTTCAATCAGTTCATTTAAGCGCTGACTTTTGCTAGTAGCTAATGTTGCTAACACCGAAATATGCTTTCGGTGACTGTTAAGACATGCGGGCTTTACCGCAGGCTCCACACCAATAATAGGCAAAATTAACTCTGCCCTTAAAGCGCTAATTCCTGCTACCGTAGCGGTATTACACGCAACAACCATCACATCACATTGCTGCTCTCTAAAATATTTTGCAATAGAAATTAGACGATTTGTAATAAAGTGATCACTTTTACTGCCATATGGTGCATTTGCCTGATCTGCAAAATAAAGGAGCTCAGCATGAGGTATGGCATGATGTATTGATCTAAGAATTGTTAAACCACCAGCTCCCGAGTCCATCACTCCAATTTTTATGCTCATTCATTAGTACCAAGCAGAATAGGCTCACGCTCAAGCTGCACATCAAACAGCCCATTGATAGAAGATTTTATGTCTCTTTCTAATTGCAACAGCGCATCCGCCTTGTCACAGTTAAAGTTCACCAGCACTAAAGCTTGCTTGTCATAAACACCAACGCCATCCCTACGAACCCCTTTCCACCCAGCCTTGTCATTCATCCAACCTGCTGCAAGTTTCCATGAATCGCCATAAGGAAAAGCCACAATATCAGGGTACTTCATTTTCAATTGCGCATAATGTTCATTTGTAACTATGGGGTTTTTAAAAAAACTGCCTGAATTAGATAATTTCTCAGGGTTTGGAAGCTTTTCAGATCGGATTTTGCATACACAATCATAAACCTCTCTGACTGTTGAATCCGCTCCAAGCAGTTTATTCAGGCCACCATAAGAAAGGTTTAACTTAGGTGTTTTTTCGAGCCTGAGCTCTATGGCCAAAATAATGTACAGCTCTTTCCACTCATGTTTAAAAAGAGAATCACGATAGCCAAAATCACAATCGTGAGCATCGAAGTATTTGATTTCCAAACTTCTCCGATCAAGAACTTTTACAGTCTGTAAAATATCTTTTATTTCAACACCATAAGCACCTATATTCTGAACCGGCGCAGCACCAGCAGAGCCAGGAATTAGGGCTAAGTTTTCTATTCCACCAAGGCCTTGATCAACAGCCCAAGTAACACAGTCATGCCACACCTCTCCTGCTGCGAATTGCACGGTAACAGTGTCTGCTAAGTCATGCAGTATTTCACGGCCAATAATTTTATTAACAATGACCAAGCCATCAATATCTCCCTGAATTAAGAGATTACTGCCTCCGCCTAAAATTGTTACCGAAAGGTCATTGCTATTGGCCCAACAGATTACCTCGAACAACTCTATTTCAGAGTGTACGATGGCAAAATATTGTGCAGCATAATCAAAAGAAAAAGTGTTAAACGGTTTAAGAGAGGCACCTGTTTTAACAATGGAAGGAATCGACAACTCGGTCTCGAGCTTATTCATAATGCTTACCGAAAAAGTCTTCAGCAATTTGAACTAAATGCTCTCTCATAAGAGTAAAACCCGCTTCTCGCCCATAGTATGGATCAGATACCTCGCCATACTGAGCTGTCCCATCAAATTCACCAAACATTACTACTCTCGCGCTGGCATCAGTTGGCATAATCTCCATCAAGTTCGATAGATTCTGTCTATCCATTACAAGAATCCAATCAAAATCGTAAAAATCCTGCGTACACACTTTTCTAGCACGTTGCGTACTAATATCGATACCAATTTCCTTTAATGCCTTAATAGACCTTTGATCAGGCTGATTTCCTATGTGATAAGCAGCAGTACCGGCTGAGTCTATCGTTACAGGGATAGAGCGAACTTCAGCAATATACTCCAAAATACCCTGAGCTGCAGGAGAACGGCAAATGTTACCAAGACAGACTGTAAGAATTTTCATCGGTTTACTTATCGTCTAAACGCTCTTCTGCTTTAAGAGTTCGCGCTTCAGTTTCAAGCAAAACCGGAATACCATCACGCACTGGATAAGCCATTCCTCCCACTTTACTGATTAGCTCTGAACCATCTTCACTTAGCGTCAATGGAGCTTTTGTAACCGGACAAACTAAAATTTCTAATAGTGCTTTATTCATAAGTTAAAATCTTCTACTTGGATAATTGAGACAATCGTCTCGTAATAAACTGCTTAAAATTCTCAGGAAGTAACAATTCAGCCGAGGCATACCACCACTCATCAGAGCTCTTAGCAAATGCCTCTACTTTTACTGCATCCTTTTCAGTCATGATAACGCGCTCTGAATCTGGCAAGTCTTCTCTTTTAAACTGATGGTGATCAGAAAAGTAAGTAAACTTAGACGCTTTAGATAAGCCAAATTCGAGTAAGGCATCCCAAAAGCGACTAGGATTTCCAATTCCTGCAACAACATGCCAAGCCCCTGAGTGAAGCGAAGTAAGAGGGCTGAATTTCTGGTGTTCCTTTATGTGCCTTATCTGAGTGAGTTTTATAGGTCCTGAAAACACAGGAGCACTGCAATTGACTAACGGCAACTGATTGATTGAAAACACACAATCTACCTCTGACAGACGATGTGCAGGCTCACGAAGTGGACCTACTGGCAAAAGTTGCTTATTACCTAGCCCCCTCTGAGAATCAACCATCACAATCTCAATATCTCGATCTATGGCGTAATGCTGTAACCCATCATCACTTATTATAATATCGACGTTATCTAATTCCTCAAGCATCTTAATAGCAAGTGCTCTATTACTTGATACTGAAATTGGGCAACCTGTACGACGCGCTAGCATAAGAGGCTCATCCCCTACTTCAAGCGCACTGGAAGCCTCTGAAACCAACACAGCAGCGTTGGTTTCGCGCTTGTGACCTCTTGTTATTACTCCAGGATTCCACCCCTTTGACTTAAGGAAGGAGCATAAAGCAATCACCATAGGGGATTTACCTGTCCCGCCTACCGTAATGTTGCCCACTACAATAACGGGATATCTAGAACGATAAGCTTGGGTATTACGATGCTTTAAGAAAGTGCGTCGTTTTGAAAAGACGATAGGTGCAGTAATAAACAATAGAGGACACAACACCCAAGTCCAACCAAGCCTTCTATACCAAGACTTGGTCAAAGCATTCTCCAAGCTCACTGAACATCCTCACGTTGAGCGGTATGAGCTAACTTGGTGACGCCTAGCTGCGATGCGGCATCATACACCTTCATCACCATTTCATAAGAAGCATTAGCATCAGCCGTGATAATCAGTGGACGATCAAAGTTGTCTGAAAACGTTTCTTTAAGACCCTGAACAAGAGTAGCCACTCTTTCATTAATTAACGTTTGCCCATTGATCACAAATCGACCATCTTTAGTAATGGTAACCTCGACAGGATCAAGAGTCGTCACAGATGGTGCGCCATTTGCTGCTGTTGGCAAATCAATGGTTAAGTCCGTGGTTTGTTTGAACGTGGTACTGACCATGAAAAAAATCAATAGTAAAAATACCACATCAATCAAGGGCGTTAGATTGATGTGGACATCTTCAATCTTCTGTCTACGAAACTTCAATCTATCCCCCTGTTATTCTTTGCCATCCGCATTCAAAACGTCGATTAACTTGGTTGACTGTTGTTCCATATTGACAACCAACTCATCAATTCGTCTGGCGAAATAACGATGGAAAGCCAAGGCAGGAATTGCAACTAGTAGCCCCGCAGCAGTGGTTAATAAAGCCTCAGAAATACCGCCTGCCAGCAATTGAGTATTGCCTGCACCCTGCTCCATTAGAACATTAAACACTTTAATCATACCGACAACCGTGCCAAGTAGACCAACTAGAGGAGCAATCGCAGCAATCGTTCCTAACGTACTCATAAAACGCTCTAACTCATGAATTACATGGTTCGCAGCCTCTTGAATACTTTCCTTCATTGCTCTTCTTCCGTGCTTGGAGCTTAATAACCCAGCTGCAAGAATCGAGCTTAGCCCAGATTGAGCCTGCATAGATCTTATGTACTCTAATGTCATACGATCTTCACGTAAACGAGCCATCACATCGGCCAATAAGGCCCTCGGTGCAACACGATTACCACGCAATGTCCAAAACCGCTCAAGAATGATCGCAAGCGTAAGAATCGAACACAACAATAATGGCCACATGAACGGACCACCTGATTTAAAAAGCTCTAACACCGAGACCTCCTGTTTCCAATGCAGAGTAATTTAACACACTCTCTAGTAATTCTGCATTCTCGCAAGCAACTGTTTTCCAAACATTTAATAAATGATAACAATCTGATGAGTGCACCTTCCATAGACCATTAGAGAACCGGAAGTACACTCGTTCCCCTTCCCGAATTGTTAAAACTTTAACTCCCATTGAGCGAAGCAATTCTTGTTCATCTATACGAGAGTTAAGTAGCACCACATATTGCCAATTCTCTCTTATCGCAGCTTGAGCTAAATGCGTGTCTGATGGGTTAAGAACAAATACCATTTGATCAATTCTACTTACCCTAGACGAATGAAAGTAGTAACTGCGGCCATCTTCCACCCACTCGTTAAAAGTAAGGTTTGCATCAATGTTCCAGACACGCTTGAACTGACTTTCTTGTGTAAATACTAATGGCACAAAAAAAACGACTAACAGACCTACCCACCCTCTTTTAGATGGCAGCCATAAAACAAAATAGTAAGCCAGCACCAACAATAACAACTTCAACCAGGTGGAAGGGTTTTGCTGCAGCAAAAGCGATGGACCTCTAAAAATGAAAGGCTCAAGCCATGAGTAGCTAAGAACCATTAGCCAGTCAAACACCTCATAAAGCTTAGTACTTTGAAAAAACGAATATTCCAGTAAGGCCAGCCAAGTAATTGGAAACCATACAAATGCGACAAATGGCACCATTACTAAATTGATGAGGATAGTCAAAACACTTAATTCATCTTGCCAACCGAACAATAGCAACATTGCAAATGCCGACAATAGAAACTGCATCTTCAAAAATTTTAATTTAAATTGATTCTCTGCGATTCGGTTTACAAGCAAGCAAATCAACGCCACAAATGAAAACGACAACCAAAAAGATGGATCAAGAATTTTCCCAGGCCAATACAGCAGCATCCCCCAACCGCAACATTGCAAAACCTTAAAAACACTAGTCTGAAGACCACACCCCCTGACACTTAAAACAACTAGCACCATAAATGCTGCCCGTATCACGGGCTCCCCTGCACCACTCCAAATGGCATAGCCAAAAACCATAGGGGACGCTATTAAGATATCTAGATGAGCACGCCTAAAGCTTAAAAGGAGACTATAGTTCGTTAATACCTTCCAAATACACTGACTTAAAGAAAGGGCTAAGATGCACACAAATCCTATATGCAAGCCCGACACAACAAACAGATGCGTTATACCAAAATAATTAATCAACCACCGGTCTCGTTGACTCCATGTTGAACGATCTCCCTTTACAATCGAGTAAGCAAAACGCCAACTTGGAAGCTTTGTTAACGCTTCCATGTCAGCTTTTTTCTCAAAAGAATTTCCATACAGAATAACCAGCGCATCGACATGCTTCGCGAAAGCAAGACGCTGCCGATAGTCTCCAAAGGGATCTGCGAAGTTTGGTTTTACTTTGATGCTAGATTCACGCTCACCTCCTTCCTGGCACAAAGCGTACTTATGGCTGGCATAAGCAGTTTTAACCAATATATTGAGCGACTCAGTCACCGTTGGTGAAAACCAGCATTGCTCTGAAACAGAAATATAAAATAGGTTTGTCGTTGTTAATTTCTCTTGCCAAATATTGTTGATTATCAGAGAAACTAAGGAAATTGAAATCAAGATTAGTCCACGCCAATCTTTACGAAAGATTTGATAGAGACATAACAAGATCAAATGCGTAGAATACAGCCACCGTAGAGAGGGTGGTGTTAAAACAGCTGCCACAAGCAAGCAAATATTCAAAAGCAACATTGGACCTCCCTGTCCATTTGTAGCCTTAAGTAGTTATTATGCCAAAGCGTTATCTGAAGAAGTTTGTTCCACATCCAGAGAAACTAAAACAGAGCAAAGCTCTTAAGTTACTCGGTTCACAAATATACGAAGCTGATCTTTGGCACTTGTCAAGACGCTCTGTTGCCAAAGCGTTTTGGAATGGTTTGTTTTGGGCTGCAATTCCAATGCCATTCCAAATGGTTGTGTCTGCACTGTTTGCCATTCCACTGCGCGCTAACATCCCACTATCAATCGCACTGGTTTGGATCACCAACCCGCTTACAATGCCTGTCGTATTTTATGTCAACTACTTGATAGGCACTTGGATAGTAGGCAAAGGAATTGACTCAGAGTTCCATATGTCTGTTGAGTGGATTTGGAAGCAAATTGAGCATATATGGTTACCACTTTACGTTGGCTCTGCCGTGGCAGGGTTTGTTGTAGGGGGCATTGGTTATGCATCGATTCTATTACTATGGCGATTACACGTCATCAAGCGCTGGAAAAACCGCAAAAAAAGAAACCACTCAACTCTTTAGAAAGCTAAGCTGCATGACCAATATGCGGCCTAGCTCTCATTAAAAATCACTCGATCTTTTCAAGTGTTCTATTGCTTAATCGATAAGCACGATCCATCCAACTTAACATTTTCTCATCATGGGTAACGACTAAGAAAGCCATATTTTTTTCGCGCTTCAAGCGTAAAATTAAATCCTGTATCTCTAGAGAAGTTGTTTCATCTAGATTGCCTGTGGGTTCATCCATTAACACGCATGCTGGATTTTGCGCTAGCGCTCTTGCAATGGCAACACGTTGACGCTCTCCCCCAGACAACTGGGATGGTCTGTGTGTTAAACGTGAAGATAATCCCACTTCAGTTAACAGTTGCGTTGCTATACCTTTCGCTTTAGCCGTGTTATCACCTGCAATTAGCAGGGGCATCATGACATTTTCTAAAGCACTAAACTCAGGCAAAAGGTGATGAAATTGATACACAAAGCCAAGCTTTTCATTTCTCAGTTTCGAGCGTTTAGAGTCACTTAAAGAATGCCAAGCAATCCCATCTATTTCAACACTACCTTGAGATGCTTTATCCAATCCAGCTAATAAGTTGAGCAAAGTTGTTTTCCCCGACCCAGAGCTACCAACAATAGCAACAGCCTCTCCTTGACGTAGTTCAAAATCGATTTTCTCAAACACTTGAACGTCACGCTTACCATCGCGATACTGCTTACTTAGGTCGTGACTTGATAAAACTATACTATTCATAACGTAACGCCTCAGCTGGATCAACTTTGGAGGCACGCCAAGCAGGGTATAACGTTGCCAACACTGTCATAAAAAACGCAGCGGTAACAATAACCCTTACATCTTGCCACTCGAGTTGAGACGGTAAATAGTTAATGAAATACACATCTCCACTTAAAAACTGTATACCCAGAACACCCTCAAGCCACGCAATAGCATCGCTTACATTAAGTGCCGCTGTTACTCCTAATGCCAGCCCAATCAGAGTACCTAGCAACCCAATAAAAATACCCTGCACCACAAACACCCACATTACTTGAGCTGAGGTTAGCCCCATCGTTCTTAGTATGGCAATGTCTGTTCTTTTATCGGTAACAACCATCACCAAAGTAGAGACTATATTAAAAGCAGCCACCGCAACGATTAACAAAAGAAGCAAACCTATCATGGTTTTTTCCATTTTAATCGCCTGAAATAAATTGCCGTGGGTTCGAGTCCAATCGCTCACTTTATTTTGGCCTGGAATAGCACGCGCAATGTCCCAGATTAATGTTGGCGCATCAAATAAGTTATCAAATGCTATACGTAAAGCCTCAACATCATCCGCCTCATATCGCTTCAATCTAGCGGCATCTTTTATATTGATATAAGCCAAACTTGAGTCTAATTCGGCCCCCACTTTGAAAGTACCAACAAGAGTGAATCGCTTAAGTGTGGGCGTAATGCCAGCAATAGAAACATTAGCTTTTGGCATTAGAGCCGTGACTTTATCACCTATACGAACACCAAGAATACGTGCCAGCTGTTCGCCTAAGACAATACCAAAGTCACCCGCCTTTAGATCTTCTAAATTTCCTGAGGACATATGTTCAGGCAAAATAGACACCTTCGCCTCCAATTGCGGATTAATTCCATTTAGAAGTGCCCCATGAACACCACGGGCAGATTGAAACATAACTTGTGCTTGAATATGAGGTGCGACGGCTTTTACACCAGGCATTTTAGCCACTTGCTCTGCGGTCTCATGCCAAGATACTAATGTTGGTGCCCCCCACACTGTTGCGTGAGGCACCATTCCGAGAATTCGTTGACGCAGCTCTCGATCGAAACCATTCATCACAGATAACACTGTAATCAGAACAGCCACGCCTAATGCAATACCCGCAATAGATGAGAAACTTATAAAAGAAATAAAGTGATTGGCACGTTTAGCACGTGCATAACGCAAACCAATTTTGACAGGCAATAAATTCATACAACATGCGTCCATAACAAAGAAGGGGCATAAAGCCCCTTCTTGTGATCAGCGTATATTAAGCATCAAAATCGATGCCAATACGACGACCTACATCTTCATAGGCTTCAATCACACCACCAAGGCCTTGGCGGAAGCGATCTTTGTCTAGTTTTTCTTTGGTCTTCGCATCCCACAAACGGCAACCGTCTGGAGAAAACTCATCACCTAGCACCACTTCACCTTTGAATAGACCAAACTCAAGTTTGTAATCCACTAGGATCATACCACCTTCAGCAAACAATGCTTTCAGTACATCGTTTACTTTGTAGGTTAGCTCTTTTGCTTTCGCTAAATGCTCCGCTTTCGCCCAACCAAATGACTCAACGTGTGATTCATTGATCATTGGGTCGCCTAGTGCATCATTCTTAAGGAACAATTCAAAAGTAGGAGGAGTAAGCTCTTGGCCCTCTTCAACACCTAAGCGACGACATAAACTACCAGCCGCTACGTTACGAACCACACACTCTACTGGCATCATATCCAAGCATTTAACCAAAGACTCAGTATCGCTCAGCAGCGCTTCAAAGTGAGTAGGAATGCCAGCCTCTTCTAGTTTACTCATAATAAAGGCATTAAATTTATTATTTACCATGCCTTTACGATCTAGCTGTTCAACTTTTTTACCGTCGAAAGCAGAAGTGTCGTTACGGAATACCAGAACCATTTTATCAGGATCATCGGTACGAAATACCGATTTTGCCTTGCCTGCATATAGCTCTTGTCGTTTTTCCATGTGGAGAATCTCCAATTAATACTGTGAGGGGATAGTTATTTCGCTAACAGCGAAAGGATTCGGTATGAAGTCAATGCAGGGTTATCTGTCACGGACGTATCAACCGTTAAAAAGTAGCCTTCCTTTTGGCGTATCAACTGATAAGGATAGCTACGCTCAGTCCATGGCACATCATCTAAATTACGTCGACGCACCTTAAATAAAACGGTTTCTTTATTCTCACCAAGAGCACCAAGCGGCACTTT
Organism: Marinomonas ostreistagni; assembly: GCF_016461785.1. Lineage (GTDB taxonomy): Bacteria > Pseudomonadota > Gammaproteobacteria > Pseudomonadales > Marinomonadaceae > Marinomonas > Marinomonas ostreistagni_A. The sequence continues at coordinate 70,383 of NZ_JAEMUH010000002.1, forward strand.
AAAATCAATGATGTCACCAACTTTAGCCAATTGATCCTGTGGCACTAATGCAAGCTCTTTTGGAGAGTCAGTTGTAATATGAATACCTGAGGTAGAGCGAATAAATCGCTCAACTGATTGTTCATCAGCTTCTTTACCCAAATACAATGCTAGCTTGTCATCCCGGTTTGTCCAGATTCTAGACTTTAAAACAGGCTCTCTGCCTTGATTCGATAGCAATACTGTATCAACACTTAATTCGCGGGACATATGAGACCAAGCGTTCACCATTTGCGAAGCGATCGTTTCGTTCACAGTTAAATCTACTTTCTCTTGATGACCTTCATTATCACTTACCAAAACAGTAATAACAGCGCTTGTTGTAGTTCGATCAGGCACAAACTCTATACTAAGCTGATATTGACTAGGTTTAAGACGAGTAATGCTACTCCACAACTTAGCCAAGCTTCCTTGTTCATCCAACTGAATGGGGGCACTAATCAAATTGGTATCATTAATAGATTCAAATACCACTGACTCCCCACTTAACGTTGAAAAATAGTCGGTGACTATTTTCTTGGATGGATTTAGCGAAAGCGGCAACTGGTAAGTCACATCATATTGACCAATCACCATAGGGATATAAGTCATCGACAAAAATGGTTTAGGCGCACGCGGCGTTTCAAACTCATTTGATGGCTCTAAGGATGCAACGCGGTCTTCATTAGGGATAATCATTTTGTCCGAAATATCATAACGACCTTCAGGCAATTCTAGATTGACTTCACTACTCTTCGCTGTTTGATAATCTAATCCATGGTCAGTAACCACTGTTGAACAACCCGTAAGCAACGCAGCAGACAAAATGCTACTGGTTAACACCCATGACTTTTTATTCATCATAGTCATTCACCTTTTACTCCAGCCACTTCCAGTGCTGCAAGCACTTCAGCATGAAATTGCTCTGACAATTCAGTTAACGGGAGTCGAATTGAAGCCCCACTCAATCCAAGTTGAGCAGCAGCCCACTTAACCGGAATAGGGTTAGGTTCCACAAACAGTGATTTGTGTAAACCTTTAATGCCAGCATCCACTTCATGAGCAGCCTCAGCATTACCTGCAATTGCATGCTCAGCGGCTTTCGCCACTTGCGAAGGCGCGATGTTTGCTGTCACCGAAATATTCCCTTTACCACCTAGTAACATTAAACCGACAGCCGTCGCGTCATCTCCTGAGTACACTGCAAAATCAGCTGGTACTGAATTTATCAATTCCTTTCCACGCTCTAAATCACCCGTGGCATCTTTGATACCAATGATGTTCTTGATGCCAGACAATCGTAAAACAGTTTCATTACTCATGTCACAAGCTGTACGCCCAGGTACATTGTATAAAATTTGCGGGATATCAACGGCTTCTGCAATGGCTTTAAAATGTAAATATAAACCCTCCTGTGTAGGACGGTTATAATAAGGAACAACAAGTAAACAAGCATCGGCACCTGCTTCTTTGGCTCGCTTTGTAAGATCAATTGCTTCGTGGGTTGAATTTGCACCTGTACCAGCAATAACAGGAATTCGACCGTTTACCTTTGCAACAACTTGGCGAATAACATTGGCATGCTCATCGTATGTCAATGTGGCAGACTCACCTGTCGTACCCACAGCAACAATACCGTGCGTACCTTGGGCGATATGGTACTCTACTAGCTCATCTAGCTTTTGCTTATCGATACTACCATCAGACATCATTGGTGTGATAAGCGCCACTAAGCTTCCAGTAATCATTCTTACATCTCCACATTGAATTAAGCGTGCATAGTCTACCGCTCACGTATCCCCTATACAACAGAACATCAAGGCAATATTTAGTCCAAAAACGATATCAAGTACACTTGGCATCCAATTTGGCATCTCCTTACGTAATTGGTGCCGACATTAATTAAAAAATGGAGCAAATGATGAGCTTAGCAATTGGACAACCTGCACCAGATTTCACATCAAAAGACCAAGATGGCAATCCAATCACTTTGAGTGAGTTTCGTGGCAAAAAAGTAGTGCTCTATTTTTATCCAAAAGATTCGACACCTGGATGTACCGCACAGGCCTGCAATCTACGCGACAACTATAAAGAACTTACAGAGTCAGGATATATCGTTTTAGGCATCAGCCCTGACAGCGAAAAGCGTCACCAAAATTTCATTAGTAAAAATGAACTACCTTTTACTCTGATATCAGATGAAGACAAGTCTGTTCACGAACTATATGGCACATGGCAACTCAAAAAGTTCATGGGACGAGAGTACATGGGGACTGTTCGAACAACTTTTATTATTGACGAAGAAGGCAAGATTTCAGACATCATTGAAAAAGTTAAAACTAAAGATCACACCGCTCAGATCTTATAGTCTTTAATATTAAAACGCCCAACAAGTGCTGGGCGTTTTTTGCTATTTGTGTTGTGAACGACTAGATAAAAGTTGGTGGTCATGCACTCTTGGCCAAGCATTAATGATTGCCTTAACGAGTGTCGCTAATGGTATGGCAAAAAACACTCCCCAAAATCCCCATATACCGCCAAAGAAGAGTACAGCGATAATGATCGCTAGTGGATGCAAATTAACCGCTTCAGAAAAAAGCAGAGGAACTAGAACGTTACCATCAAGAGCCTGAACGACTATGTAAGCAATGAAGACATACCAAAACTCATTACTTGCACCGAACTGATAGAAAGCAACCAACACAACCGGAACAGTGACGGCCGCAGCGCCAATATAGGGTATCAAAACGGATAGACCTACCAATAATGCAAGCAACGCCGAATAACGTAAATCAAAAAACCAAAACACTGCGAAAGTCACCACTCCCACAACAATCATCTCGATCACTTTGCCACGAATGTAGTTAGCAATTTGATCATTCATTTCATGGGAAATATCTTTAATCATCTGCCTTTCCTTAGGCAACCAAGACGTCAAGTAAGACATAATTTGAGTCTGGTCTTTTAAGAGAAAAAACATCACCAAAGGAACCAACACCAAGTACAACAACAATGAAAACAGTGAAGGTATACTTGTTAGAGAGTAAGATAACAGCCACTGTCCAAGGCTTGCCGCCTCTGCCGCCAGCACGTTTACGACTTCATCAACCGCTGCTTGGCTAACATATGCGGAATGCTCTAGCGCCATTGCCTGAATGAAATCTTGTAAATCCGAAAACATGCGAGGGAGGTCATTCACAAAACGCACTGCCTGACGCCAAATAATAGGCACCATAACACCAATAAACGTACCACACACAGTAACAAAAGAGAGGAAAACCACACTGACAGAAAAGTTATGACTTAAACCGAGTTTCTTACAACGAGCGATAACCCCCTGTAAAAGAAAGGCAAAAACGACCGCGATGAATACAGGCGCAAGAACCCCACCCCAAAACGCCACCACTAAAAGTGTAGAAATAAGCAGCAATATAAAAATAACGACCTCTTCGTTATTTAAATATCGAGTCATTAAGTTATCAAGTATCCGAATCATATTTTCGACTCTCGCTTAGACGTAACAAAATAGAAACAGCCATCGATATCGCCCTGCTCTAGCATCGGCAGACCTACCAGATCTAAGAAGTGAGGAATATCACGTAATGAGCCAGAATCCGTAGCAAGAATACAGACTGTTTCATTAATAGCCATATTAGCCAACGCCATCTTCAACTTAAGTAAAGGCATTGGACAACGATCTTCTTTTGCATCTAGGATTACGTCATACTGCTTTTCTTCTAGCATTTTTGAACCTGCTCTCTAAATCTAGGCCACTATGAGACATTTTTTTTTACAAATCAGCAAGCTACTTCTGGCACTTTGCCTTATTAGCACCTCACTTTTTACCCATGCAAACTCTAAAGCATTGCCTGATTTGACAAGCAATGAGAATGAAAGAAGCTCATCCAACCCAAGCTACATATTAGGGCAATATTGGTTTAGAAAGCTGAATGGGAGTGCTGGATTAATGGAATTCCCCCCAGCATACAACTATCTCAGAGAGGCCATTTCTGAGCTTGTGCCCTTTACCGGCCTGAACAATAAAACCATTGAAATAGCCATTCTAAATAGCTCGCAAACTAATGCATTTGTCATTCCAGGCAATCATCTGTTTATTTATTCAGACATTCTTAAGTTGATAAATACCGAGACTGCTTTTCTAGGTCTTCTTTCACATGAGATTTCACATTTGGAGCTACACCACTACCAAAGAACTCTCGACAATCAAAAAAATGAACAAGCAAAAGCATTTCTCTTAATGCTGGCAGGTGTTGCTGCAGCAACAGCTGGAGATGGAGAAGCTACTTCTGCGCTATGGCTAGGCGGCATGGCTAACCAAGCTGAAAACATGCTTAGATACTCTCGTGAACATGAACAAGAAGCAGATAGACGTGGGCGGGAGTTGCTTGAACAAAGCGGACATACAACGACAGGGATGAATGAGCTGCTTGCAGGACTCCAAAAACAAGCAATGGGTAGCCAGCGTATCGAGTTTCTATCTACCCATCCTCTGCCACAAAACCGCCTAAGTGATAGTCTTACTGCAAAACAGCAAAGCTCTGTCCTGTATCAACCATCATCCGAAGAGTTTCAATACTTCAGAGCAACAGTATTGGCTTACAGGGCCACTCTTGAAGGCAGTCAATATCAATCTTTTATCGAACAAAATTTACGCTCACCAAATCAGCAATACTACGCCTTAGCTCTTGCTGAATTGCTACTGCACTACAACACTAAGTCTGCTCAAAGTCTCAGCAAGTTAACCACATCAAATGAATTTATCGATTATCTAAAAGCACTAGTTGCTTTAACAAACAACCAAATTGAACAAGCCGAAAATATCATTGACTCACGCTTAAATATCGCACCTGACAATTTGACATTCCTATACTTAAAAGGCCAAATGCACCACTCAAGTCATTATTTAAAGATTCAAAATAATGACTTGAGCTACGAAAAAAGAATGAAACTTCGACACAACATTGCCATAGCCAAAAAAGAACACAATAAACCCTATGCACTGTATCAGCACGCCCTTCTTCAGTTTGAACTTGGGCAAGACAAGCCTGCGCTTCACCTGCTAAACCGAGTGCTTAAGCAAGCAACTGATTCCGACAAAGATGAAGTCAGCGCTAGTATTGAGCAACTAGAAAGGCTGCAAGAGGCACAGAAATCAGAGCGACTTGAATAAAAAAAGCAGCCCGAGGCTGCTTTTTAAAATTAATCGAGAAAAGTTTTTTTAAGAAGATTTCTTGAAATCAAGCATTCTCTGTAAGGGAATTAGCCCCTTTAACCGGACATCCTCATCAACGAAGACTTCTCCTGTGCCATCTCTAAGCGCATTTCGTAAAAGCTCTAAAGAGTTTAATGCCATCCAAGGACAATGAGCACAACTGCGGCATGTTGCGCCTGAACCAGCTGTAGGGGCTTCTACAAAGCGCTTGCTCGGAGAAGCCTGTTTCATCTTATAAAAAATGCCTCGATCTGTCGCAACAATAAATGTTTGATTAGGAAGATCTTGACTGGCCTTAAGTAGCTGGGAAGTAGACCCCACAACATCCGCGATCTCAACAACAGATTCAGGGGATTCAGGGTGCACCAATACTGCAGCATCTGGGTAGATTGCTTTAAGGTCATGAATCCCTTTAGCTTTGAATTCTTCGTGAACAATACAAGCTCCGTCCCAAAGCAAAACATCAGCACCTGTTTGAGCCTGCACATAGCGACCTAAATGCTGATCAGGGGCCCAGATTATTTTTTCGCCCTTATCGCTCAAGTGCTGAACAACATCCAATGCTATGGCAGAGGTAACTACCCAGTCTGCTCGAGCCTTCACAGCAGCCGAAGTATTTGCATAAACTACTACTGTGCGATCTGGGTGCTCATCACAAAACCTAGAGAACTCTTCTTCAGGACAGCCGATATCTAATGAGCAAGTTGCTTCGAGCGTAGGCATCAAAACCGTCTTCTCTGGACTGAGAATTTTTGACGTTTCACCCATAAACTTAACTCCAGCGACTACTAGAGTTTTGGCTGGATGATCCGCGCCGAAACGAGCCATTTCTAATGAGTCAGCGATCACGCCACCCGTCTCTTCCGCCAATTCTTGTATTGCATCTTCCGTATAGTAATGCGCAACGAGAACAGCATCTTTCTCTTTCAGAAGAGCTTTAATTTCATCTCGTAAAGCTTGATTATCAACGACAGGTTTTTTTAGAGATTCTTCTGCTTCAGACAAATATTTTTGAACCGTATCGCGTAATGCTGCTTTATCAAGTAATTCAGACATTCGATAACCCCTTAGAAGTGGGCAAGGTTGGAGTGATGGTGGGTCGTACTGGATTCGAACCAGTGACCAATTGATTAAAAGTCAACTGCTCTACCAACTGAGCTAACGACCCATTATCACTAAATAAGAAGAGTTGGTGGGTCGTACTGGATTCGAACCAGTGACCAATTGATTAAAAGTCAACTGCTCTACCAACTGAGCTAACGACCCAACGGGCGCGTATACTACAGAGGTCACTGGATATTGCAAGCAATTATTTCATATTATTCAAATAATTACTCGCCAACGTAGCCGAGTTTGAATCTGGGTATTGCTTAATGACTTTTTGAAAAAACTCTTTAGCGACAGATTGATTACCAAGTTGGTCATTAACAATGCCGAGCTTATAGACAGCATCTGGCACTTTTGAATGACCAGCAAAAGAATCTTGCACCGTTTTGAATTGCACCAAAGCCTCGCCTTGATTGCCCAATACAATCGCTAACTCACCCAGCCAATAATGAGCATTCCCAGTCAAACTATTGTTAGGAAAGCGTTGCACGAACGCTCGAAATGCAGTTTGAGCATCTTCGAACTTTTTATTTCGAATCAGTTCGTAAGCTGAATTGTAGGCTGCTTTTGCTTGAGCGCTTGGCTCTTCAAGCTTAACCGGTCTAACAGGGGCTGACTCAAGAGACGTTGAATTAGTCTCGAGAGACTCTCGAGCAGAAGTGACGCCCTCATTTTGAGAACTGATGACATTTGGACTATTGCTAACAGCTGGACTTGCTTGAGATGCAACATTCGAAATACGCTTATCCAAATCAATATAACGATCCTTGGATAGAGCTTTAAGTTTATCAAGCTGATATTGCTGTTGCTCAACCTGTCCTCGTAACTGCGACACTTCTTGCTGAAGCGTTTCTAGTTGATACAAAAGATCAGCAGCAACATTAGGAGAGATACCATTCAGCGTGTTCGCCGTTGCGATTGGCGCTGACAAAGTCAGCACCAATGCAAGGGAGCTTATCTTAAGACGAGTGCTCATTACTCGTAGCGCACCTCTACACGACGGTTAAGTTGCCAAGAAGAACTATCGTGACCAAATGCCACAGGCACTTCTTCACCAAAACTTACTGTTTCGATCTGAGCAGCCGGCACACCTTGGATAGTTAGATAACGCATAATAGCTTTCGCACGACGCTCACCTAGAGCCATATTGTATTCACGCGTACCACGCTCGTCTGCATGACCTTCCAAAACGATACGTGCGCTTGGGTTTTCCATTAAGAACTGAGCATGCTTAGCTAGGGCTTCACGAGCCTCTGGACGAACAACAGATTTATCAAAGTCAAAGTAGAAAACGGTCGCAACGCCAGCAAGCAAATCTGCACTTGTTTGAGCGGCAGCCTGATCATCAACGATCACACTGTTTAAAGAACCATCTTCGCCTGCAGCATAGGTAGAATCCGTAGAACTTGCTTCTGAACCCTCTGATGTCATTGAAGACGTATCAGAGTCAGATGCCGTTGTACTACAGCCTGCCAACCAAGCTGCAGATAAACCAATTACTGCAAACTTACCTAGTTTTGTTACACTCATTATTAGCTCCTTAAAGTGCTTTTTTAATTAAAATAGGGAGACCAAGCAGGTTCACGCACATCCCCATCAGCTGATGGTAGCCTATATTTAACAAGACCATCAACTGAAACTACTGAAAGGATACCCTTTCCGCGATCAGATGTAGCGTACATCACCATACTACCGTTTGGTGCAATGCTTGGCGATTCATCCAAGTAGGTTTCTGTTAGCACTTGCACACGACCTGTATTCATGTCTTGCAAAGCCACATGGTAGTTCCCATCATTTTTCTGGACAGTAACTAAGTAACGACCGTCCGGAGTTAAACGCGCGCGAGTGTTAAGCTCGCCCTCAAAAGTAATACGCTCAACGTTTTTAGTTCTAACATCTACACGATAGATCTGAGGGTTACCACCTCGATCAGACGTAAAGATAATGCCATTACCATCTGGCTCCCAGCTTGGCTCAGTATCGATTGAGTAGTGATTTGTCATACGCTCAAGCTGACGAGTAGCAATATCTAATGTATATACTTCAGGGTTATTATCTTTAGATAACACTAGCGCAAGTTTCTTACCATCAGGCGACCATGCTGGCGCACCATTCAAGCCTCTAAATTGAGTTAATTGCTGCTGTTTACCTGTTGCCAGCTCTTGAATAAAGATACTAGGTCGACGATTTCGGAACATAACATATGCTATCTTGCGACCGTCGCGACTCCAAGAAGGCGATAATATTGGTTCTTTTGAACTTACGATAACTTGAGGTCTATAACCATCTGCATCAGCCACCTGCAGTTTGTATGTTGGAGCAGCCTTGTTACCTTCCGCCGTCACATACAAAATTCGAGTACTAAATGCGCCACGGATACCTGTTAACTGTTCATACACTTTATCACTGATAAAATGGGCGGCATCTCGAAAATTGCTAGGCTTTACATCTAAAGCTTCACGTTTTCCTACACGTGCCTGAGTTAACACATTCAGCAACTCATAGCTTATACGATACGTACCATTACCATTATTCGAGACACTTCCCACCAAAACATAATCGGCTTTAAGAAGACGCCAATCTCGGTAGAAAACATTTTCCGAAGTACTTGGTAAGCTCAGCATGTTTGCTCGAGGTATGGTTTCAAAAACACCGCTTCTCTGAAGATCAGCATCTACAATACCCGCAACATCCTCAGGCAACGGAGAAGCCCCTGAATAACCAAATGGAACAACCGCAATAGGGAGCAATTGATCTGAACCACTGGTAATTTCAATCACTAGCTGAGCCCTTGCAGGTAAAGCAAAAGCCAAACATGCAACCATAAGGGCAAACAAAATGTTTCTTTTCATTAGTTTCTCAAATCTTGTGGGTTAAATAATAAATCAACTTGTCTAAAGTTACGCTCAAAAATATAAGACTCTAAATCCGCTAATTCCTCAATTTGACCAACTTTATAGACAGCATCCACTGCATATTTATCGAAAGTAGTATTTCCACTCCCCTTTAAAACTTGAACATCGGCCACTTCGCCATTTGGCAAAAAGTTAATGCGAAGAAGTGTTTTCATGCCATTTCTAGCACTTGGGGGGCGTATCCAAGCGTTGGTAATTCTTTGGTTAATCAGACCGCTAATCGATTGAACCATCTGACCAGCTTCAACCTCTCGACGGCGAGCCTCCTCTTCAGCAACAGCTTGCTGCACAGCTTCCTCTGCACGCCTTCTTCTTTCTGCCTCTTGCTTGGCCTGTTCTTCTGCACGACGCTTTCTTTCAAGCTCTGCCTGCTTCTGACGCTCTAACTCCTGCTGCCTTTTTTGCTCCGCCTCACGCCTAGCTTTTTCTTCAGCCGCTTTACGCTCTTTTTCAAGCTGAGCCTGCTTCGCTTTTTCTGCTGCTGCTTTCTTTTCTTTGGCTATTTTTTCTTGACGCGCTTTCTCAGCAGCGGCTTTTTGCTTCTCAATGGCAGCGTTTCTTTCCGCTTCTGCTTTCTGTTGCGCTTGTTGCTGCTTCTGACGAGCTGTCTCCGCTTCACGCTTTTGCTTCTCTAAAGCAGCTTTTTCTGCTTTGCGCTTGGCCTCTGCTTCAATTTTTCTTTTTGCATCCTCTTGTGCTTTTTTCGCCGCGGCCGCAGCTTTTTGCTGTTCTGCCTCTCGCTTACCAATAACAGTATCCGAAACATCAATGATGGTTGCATTAACAATTGGAGGCCTTTTAGGCGGCTCCGGTGCCGACTCAGTTAAGCCTGCCAACACCGCACCACCAATAAAAACTGCTAAATGCAACCCAATGGCAAATATAACAGGAAGCGAGTAACTCTCTTTATCAGTCAGCTTCATGAGTTACTCAGGCTCCGTCACCAAACCAACGTTTGGAGCCCCTGCACCCTGCAACGCCACCATTAAACCAACAACTTCTCCATACGGAACATTTCTATCTCCCCGAACTAATATCGGTAAACTAGGATTCTGGGAGAGCACCTTTTGCACACGAGTTTTCAAATCATTCAAAGAGATTGCGCTTTGCTCACCACCAATATCAATGTAATAGTTTCCATCACGATCCACCGATGCAATCAGGACATCGGATTCATCGTTTTGGATAGGAGCAGCATTAGCATTCGGCAACTCAACATCAACACCTTGAGTCAACATCGGAGCGGTAATCATAAAAATCACTAGCAACACGAGCATAACGTCGATGTATGGTACAACGTTAATCTCTGCAACAGGTTTGCGACGTTTAATACGACGTTTTGAAGGCATTATTAATTCCCTTCGCGCACATGCACTTTACGATACAGAACGCTGCTAAATTCATTTGCAAAATTTTCATAGCTTGATGCCAATGAGTCCGCAGTCGTTGAAAAACGGTTATAAGCCACTACCGCTGGAATTGCGGCAGCCAAACCAATAGCCGTAGCAATCAGGGCTTCTGCAATACCCGGGGCTACGGTTGCAAGCGTCGCTTGCTGCACTTCTGATAAACCGATAAAAGCGTGCATAATCCCCCACACTGTACCAAAAAGGCCAATATATGGGCTTATAGAACCAACTGTTGCCAAAAATGGTAAATGCTGGTCTAACCGCTCCTCTTCACGATACAAAGCAACACGCATTGCTCGATCAACGCCCTCAATGATGGCATCTGCTTCTACCGCACCACTCTGACGCAAACGTGTAAACTCCTTGATGCCAGCTGCAAAGATATTTTCCATACCTTCGACCTTCCTTCCATCAACCGTTAATTGACGATAAAGATTGCTAAGATCAATCCCAGACCAAAATTGATCTTCAAAATTTCTCCTTACCTTCTTAGCACGACCAAGTACGCGTTTACGTTGAAATATAACAATCCAAGAAAAAACCGATGCCAACAACAGAGTCAACATAACCAACTGCACAACAAAGCTGGCATTTAAAATTAAGCCCCAAATGGACATGTGTTTAGATTCCTTTATTCAAAATCTTTTGGTAACTGATAATCAAAGTGCTCGTAAGCACGTTTAGTAACTTGTCTTCCACGTGGCGTTCGAATCACAAATCCTTGCTGAATCAAAAATGGCTCAATGACATCCTCAATAGTATCTTTGTCTTCACCGACAGCAGCGGCAATGCTATCTAGCCCCACCGGACGACCATCAAACTTTTCTATCATAGTCAACAACATACGTCGATCTAGGTGATCAAACCCTTGACTGTCTACACTTAACATATCCAAGGCACGTTGAGCAACCTTTTGTCCCACTATGGGATCTCCACTTACTTGAGCAACATCTCGGACACGACGCAATAACCGGTTTGCTATACGCGGCGTCCCTCGAGAACGCCTCGCTACTTCAAAACAGCCACTGTCATCTAAGTTCACACCCAGCTTTGAAGCCGATCGCTTTACGATTGTAGTCAGTGATTGGACATCATAAAACTCTAAACGTTGCACGATTCCGAAACGATCGCGTAAAGGTGATGTAAGCAACCCTGCTCGTGTCGTTGCACCCACTAAAGTAAACGGCGGTATATCAATTTTTATAGACCTAGCAGCCGGCCCTTCTCCGATCATAATGTCGATTTGATAGTCTTCCATTGCAGGATATAACACCTCTTCAATAGCGGGACTTAATCGATGAATTTCATCAATAAAAAGCACATCCCCTTCTTCAAGGTTAGTTAATAACGCCGCCAAATCTCCCGCACGCTCTAACACTGGGCCCGATGTTGTCTTAATTTCAGCACCCATCTCATTAGCTATAATATTCGCTAATGTTGTTTTACCAAGCCCTGGAGGACCAAATATTAATGAATGATCAAGTGGCTCTCCACGTTGACGCGCCGCCTGAATAAAAATATCCATTTGCTCTTTTACAACAGGCTGACCTATATACTCTGTCAGTGTTTGCGGACGTATAGCTCGGTCTATTTGACCTTCTGTCCCTCTAATTTGAGGCGAAATTATTCGATCATGCTCAATCATAAATTACTTCAACATACTCTTAAGAGCCGCTTTAATTAATGTCTCACTATCAGAACTGTCTTTAGGCAACTTCGCAATAACACGCGCCGCCTCTTGCGGCTTGTAACCTAGCGCCACTAATGCTGCTTCAGCTTCCTGACGCGGATCTGTTTGAACCTGAGCCACTACTGAGCGCTCAGTAAAGAGATCTTGCTTGGCCGCCGAGCCAAGCTTATCGCGCAACTCAACCACTAACCGCTCAGCCGTTCGCTTACCAACCCCCGGTATTTTCACCAAGGAATCCACTTGCGACTCTTGAACCGCCAAAATCAGCTCTGAAGTTGACATGCTAGACAACACAGAAAGCGCCATTTTCGGACCAATTCCATTCACCCTAATAAGAATCTTAAACAAGGCTCGCTCATCTTTTGTCGCAAACCCATATAAAGACTGAGAATCTTCTTTGACCTGAAAATGCGTATGCAGCATTACATTTTGACCAACTGGCGGCAACTCATAGATTGTGCTCATGGAGGCCATAATCTCATAGCCCACCCCATTCACATCAACCAACAATTCCGGCGGTGATTTCTCTATCAAAGTCCCAACAATTCGCCCAATCATTATTTAACCCTTAAATCTGATAACTGCCAACGTTTTGAAGCACGCCCTGCTCGCTTACCAACACCATACTCCAAACCATCTGAAGTGCGAGTATTCACATGACATAACGCGATAGCCAAGGCATCCGCCGCATCCGCTTGTGGCGTTGACTCAAGTTTTAATAGCAACTGAACCATCGCCTGCACCTGCTCTTTATCCGCGTTACCATTACCAACTACAGACTGCTTTACTCTTCGAGCGGCATACTCATAAACCGGCAAATCAGCCATCGCTGCTGCAACAATTGCAGCACCACGAGCCTGCCCCAATTTTAAGGCTGAGTTAGCATTTTTCGCCAAGAAAACTTCCTCAATGGCAAACTCGTTTGGCCGAAACTCATCAATTACATCGCTAACACACTCATAAATTCGCTTTAAACGAATCGCCAGGTTTTCATCAGGCAAGCGGATGCACCCACTAGTCACGTAATGAGTCTTCCCATTAATAAAATCCAACACACCAAATCCCGTTAAACGAGAACCCGGGTCAATTGCTAAAATTCGAGCCAAAACACGTCCTAACAACAAGCCTACAAAACACTGTATATTCCAACAGGCTACGCGGCACTTTGCAATCCAAAGCAATAAAAAAGGGCCAACGAAGTGGCCCTTTTTAAATTCACGCTGTGAACTTGATCAATTATTCCGCAACTGGCTTACGCACACGGATACTTAACTCTTTAAGCTGCTTATCACTGACCTCACCTGGCGCTTGAGTCAATAGACACGTCGCACTCTGAGTTTTAGGGAAGGCAATCACATCGCGTATAGAAGCTGAACCTGTCATCAACATTACTAGACGGTCTAGGCCAAACGCTAAACCACCGTGTGGTGGCGCACCAAACTTAAGCGCATCTAATAAGAAGCCAAATTTCTCTTCTTGCTCTTCAGCAGAGATGTTTAGCAACTCAAATACTGTTTGTTGCATATCTGCTTGGTGAATACGGATTGAACCACCGCCTAACTCAGTACCATTAAGCACCATGTCATACGCTTGAGACAGCGCAGTAAGCGGGTTAGCTTTCAGATCTTCAGGAGAACATGAAGGCGCAGTGAATGGGTGGTGGATAGCAGTCACACCGCCATCTGGCGTCTCTTCAAACATTGGGAAGTCGACAACCCAAAGTGGCGCCCACTCACAAGTGTACAGGTCAAGATCTGCACCTAGCTTACAACGTAACGCGCCAAGCGCTTCGTTTACAATACTTTCTTTGTCAGCACCAAAGAAAATCAAGTCGCCATCTTGTGCTTCGACACGATCAAGCAATGTTTGACGAACTTCAGTTGGCAAGAACTTAACGATTGGAGACTGAAGACCTTCTTCAAGATCAGACTTATCGTTAACTTTGATGTAAGCCAAACCTTTAGCACCGTAAATGCCAACGAATTTCGTGTACTCATCGATTTGCTTACGAGTAAGCGAGTTACCACCTGGTACTTTAAGCGCAGCAACACGACCTTTTGGATCTGACGCAGGACCAGAGAAGACTTTAAAGTCTACTTCAGTCATAAGATCTGAAACTGTCTCAATCGTTAACGGAATACGAAGGTCAGGCTTATCTGAACCGTATTTTTCCATTGCTTCAGAGAAAGGCATGCGTGGGAACGCGCCTAAATCAACGTCTTTCAATTCTTTGAATAAGTTTGCAATCATACCTTCCGTCAGATTCATGATCTCTTCCTGACCTAGGAAAGAAGTCTCTAAGTCGATCTGAGTAAATTCTGGCTGACGATCTGCTCGAAGGTCTTCATCGCGGAAACATTTAGCGATTTGGTAGTAACGATCAAAACCAGACACCATCAGTAGTTGCTTAAACAACTGAGGTGATTGAGGCAGAGCAAAGAAGCTACCCTGGTGAGTTCGACTTGGCACCAAGTAGTCACGTGCACCTTCAGGTGTCGCACGAGTCAAAATTGGTGTTTCGATATCTAAGAAGCCATTTTCATCTAGGTAACGACGCAGTACAGACGTCACTTTTGAGCGGAAACGAAGCTTTTGTTGAATTTCTGGACGACGAAGATCGATAAAACGGTTTTTAAGACGAATGTCTTCACCAACTGTTTGATGATCATCAAGCTGGAATGGAGGTGTCGCAGCACGGTTAAGAATTTCAAGTTCATGACCAAGAACCTCAATCTCACCCGTGATCATATTAGGATTAACAGTACCTTCTGGACGCGCACGAACAAGACCCTTGATCTCTACTACGAACTCACTACGGCAGCTATCCGCAAGTGCAAAGCTTTCTGCACGATCTGGATCGAATACAACTTGAGTGATACCTTCACGATCACGTAGATCCAAGAAAATAACTCCACCGTGATCTCGACGGCGGTGAACCCAACCGCTAAGTGTGACTTCTTCTGAAATGTTTTTTGCTGTTAACTCGCCGCAATAATGGCTGCGCATAATTCCTATCCTATTACTGTCTCGCAAAGTTTGCGAACGTACCGTTATTCACCCCGTTTGCGCACTTAAAAGTGGTAAGAATGCTCTTAACAAGGCGGTATTATTCATTTAAGGCCAAGCATTATATGCCAAGCGACTTTTACTCTCTAGGGTGAGATTCAAATTTCTATTCTTGTGGTAGAAATATTCGTACAATTCTGGCTTCTTGATCGACACCACGACTCTTCATCAATACCTTGTCCCCCTCCTCTCTACCAAGCAAAGACCTTCCAAGAGGGGTTTGTGGTGTCACTAATAAAATTGACCTGCCTTGGCACTCAAACTCACCGCCACCACAACATTGAGACAAGATAATAACTTTACCCCAACCATCTTCACGCTCGACTTGAAAGGCAGAACCCACGGTTACCTCGTCACTTTCCGCAAAGGAGAATTTCCTAAAGTAGGCCAAATCAGTTTCACATTCAGCCACACGAACCGATTGTCCATGAGCCAAGTATGAATTCTCAAGTCCAAATGTATCCCACTTTGTTTCCGCAACACTCTCTTTATTCGTTGCAGCAGAACGAGCCTGATTAGCCGCTTCTTTTGCCACTAGCACGCGATTTTCAGCGTAAGCGATAAGAGCTAAGTAGAGTTGATCTAACGTCATTTTCTTCACAAACAAAAAAGCCACTGTAAAACAGTGGCTTTTATACACGATTTATCGATTAATTACAGACGAACAGTCGATAAAATTTGCTCAGCAACCTCTTCAAGGCCACCTTCTGTCAACTCGATATCAGCAACGGCTGCATTTGCCACAACTACAACAACGCCCGTCTGCTTAAGTAGCTCAGCTTCTGCAGCAGATGCATCAAGCTTAGCAAGCGCCACTACACCACGACGTAATAACGCACGTTCAAGTTGTTGAACTTCAACCTTAGAGCCTGATGACAGTGCAACGATAGCTGGTTTTTGTCCTAAGCGAGCTGCACGCTCTTCTGCGGTAACCACTGCATCAGCATCTAAATCACCCACCGTCTCTTCAACCATACCCGCGCCAACGGTTACATTTGAAAGACGATCTATAACAATCAATGCGCCGGTTAATGGACTAGTTTGATAGTTATCGAATGCCACTGGAGCGTCAAAACTAATTACACAATCAGCGATAACATTTAGTTCAACTTGCTCAACCAGAGTTTGTTCAAGTGTATTCACATCAACACGGTAGTTAATATGATGAACCTTACCCGGAACTGTTTGCGTACCAAGCTTGAAGTTATATAGCTTACCAGGCACCAATGGCTGCTCAGACATCCATACGATAGAAGCGCGTAGGTTCGAGCTAATTTCTGGCTCATGACCCGGGTGAACAATCATATCACCACGACTGATGTCGATTTCGTCTTCTAGAGTTAATGTAACTGCTTGACCTTTCTTGGCCACTTCCAGGTTTCCATCGTACGTCACAATCTCAGCAACTTTAGACTTCTTACCAGAAGGCAGTGCAATAATTTCATCCCCTGGTTTCACTTGCCCTGCTGCGATGGTGCCAGCAAAACCACGGAAATCTAGGTTTGGACGGTTTACGTACTGCACTGGGAAGCGGAACGAATCGCTCTTCACATCACGGTTAATCTGTACCTGCTCAAGAATTTCCATCAAAGGACCACCTTGGTACCAAGGCGTTTGCTCTGATGCGTTTACCACGTTGTCACCCTTAAGTGCAGACATTGGCACGAAGTGAACATCTTCAGGCTTACGGTTACCTAGTTGCTCAATGAACGCTAGGTAGTCAGTACGGATTTCATTGAATTTCTCTTCCGAGAAGTCCACCAAATCCATTTTGTTGATCGCAACCACAACGTGCTTGATACCTAGCAACGATGCAATGTAGCTATGACGACGTGTTTGCGTCTGCACACCGTATCGAGCATCGATCAAAATGATCGCTAGGTCACAAGAAGATGCCCCCGTCGCCATGTTACGTGTGTACTGCTCGTGCCCAGGTGTATCCGCAATGATGAACTTACGCTTCTCAGTTGAGAAGTAACGGTAAGCTACGTCGATCGTGATACCTTGCTCACGCTCAGCCTGCAGGCCGTCAACAAGCAGCGCTAGGTCAACTTCTTCACCCTGCGTACCAGATTTTTTACTGTCACGCTTTACCGCATCTAGGTGATCTTCATAGATCAACTTAGAATCATGAAGCAAGCGACCAATTAGGGTACTTTTACCATCGTCAACGTTACCGCAAGTAAGAAGACGAAGTAGGTCTTTTTCTTCATGCTGTTTTAGGTAGCCAAGGATATCTTGACTGATCATTTCTGATTGATGAGACATTCTTACAACTCCTAGCCTTAGAAATAACCTTGCTTCTTCTTCTCTTCCATCGAACCCGCTGAATCGTGGTCGATGACACGGCCTTGACGCTCTGAACTCTTAGTCAAAAGCATCTCTTGAATGATTTCAGGCAGCGTATCCGCTTCTGACTCTACCGCACCAGTTAGTGGGTAACAGCCAAGCGTACGGAAACGTACTGATTTCATTTCTGGCACTTCGCCTTCTTTTAATGGCATACGCTCGTCGTCAACCATGATTTGAACACCATCGCGTTCAACCACTGGACGCTTCGCAGCGAAGTAAAGAGGAACAATCGGAATGCTCTCAAGGTAGATGTATTGCCAGATATCTAATTCCGTCCAGTTAGATAGAGGGAACACTCGAATACTTTCGCCTTTGTTCACTTTACCGTTATAGATGTTCCATAGTTCTGGACGCTGGTTTTTAGGGTCCCAACGATGTTGCTTATCACGGAAAGAATAAACACGTTCTTTGGCACGTGATTTTTCTTCATCACGACGCGCACCGCCAAAAGCTGCATCGAAACCATATTTATCAAGCGCTTGTTTCAAGCCTTGAGTTTTCATCACGTCAGTGTGTACTGCACTACCATGAGTAAATGGCCCGATACCTTGAGCCACACCTTCTGGGTTTTGATGCACTAGAAGATCAAGACCTAATTTCGCAACAAGTTCGTCACGAAACTTGATCATTTCTTTGAACTTCCAACCTGTGTCAACATGCAATAGCGGGAAAGGCGGCTTACCTGGATAAAACGCTTTCATAGCAAGATGCAGCATAACCGCTGAATCTTTACCAATGGAATACAGCATGACCGGATTATCAAACTCTGCGGCCACTTCACGAATAATGTGAATACTCTCAGCTTCAAGCTGTTTAAGATGAGTAAGTCTTGCCTCTGT
This sequence comes from Marinomonas ostreistagni, assembly GCF_016461785.1. Taxonomy (GTDB): domain Bacteria; phylum Pseudomonadota; class Gammaproteobacteria; order Pseudomonadales; family Marinomonadaceae; genus Marinomonas; species Marinomonas ostreistagni_A. Next base: position 89,012 of record NZ_JAEMUH010000002.1, read on the forward strand.
AACTGTCATATTATCTCGTCCAAATATTAAAAGGCTTCGGCATTTCACTAACTATAACATGCCAGAAAGTTATAAAAACCACTCCAACTAGATTTTCATAGCATATAGATATTAAAAAAGGCTCATAATGAGCCTCTTTTAACGAGTCAAACCAACACCTACATTGTTAGAAGCCATTTGGCAGATTACGCATCACTAAACCTAACTCTAGTTGCTCCGGCTGATGAGGCAATGGAATGCGCACTTTATGGCCAGACCCTGGCGCAACAGCCATGGTTTCACCTTTTAAGTTTTCCATCGCCTCGATGCTGTAAATCATGCTGCCTTTTGGCGTAATCAATTCAATCGAATCACCTACTTTAAAACGGTTTTTCACATCAATTGTTAACCAGCCATTATTCCAATCCAGCATTTCACCGACAAACTGCTGGCGATCAGAGATGGAGTTACCGTATTGGTAGTTCTGGTATTGATCATGAACGTGACGACGGTAGAAGCCTTCCGTGTAACCTCGGTTTGCAAGCCCTTCCAGCTTATCCATTAGTGACATATCAAACGGCTGACCGTGCACGGCATCATCAATGGCCTTGCGGTATAGCTGTGCCGTCCGCGCAGCATAGAAGTGAGACTTGGTACGGCCCTCAATTTTAAGCGAATGAACACCAAGTTCGATCAGCTTTTCAACATGCTGAATAGCACGTAGATCACGGCTATTCATAATGTAGGTGCCGTGCTCATCTTCAAACGCAGGCATAAACTCCCCTTCACGCCCTTGCTCACGTAACAACACCACGTCATCAAATGGCTTACCTTCACCTAACGTCGGCGCAGTATATTCAGAAGGATCAAAACTCTGCACACCTTTTAGATGACTACCATCCGCCGGCACAATATCGCCATTCTCGTCTTGCACGGCAGACTTCACATCGTACTGCCAACGGCAAGAGTTAGTGCAAGTACCCTGGTTTGGATCACGACGATTGAAATAGCCCGAAAGCAGACAACGACCAGAGTAAGCAATACACAATGAACCGTGAACAAACGTCTCGATCTCCATCTCTGGGACCATCTGACGAATTTCGCCCACCTCATCAAGCGATAATTCACGAGATAGAATGACACGCTCAAGGCCAAAATTATGCCAGAACTTCACTGTCGCCCAGTTCACAGCATTAGCTTGCACTGATAAATGAATCGGCATATCTGGCCACTTCTCTTTAATCAGCATCATCAAACCTGGATCCGACATAATCAAAGCGTCTGGACCCATTTCAACCACAGGCTCCATATCTTTGATGAACGTCTTTATTTTGGCATTGTGTGGCGCAATGTTAGTAGCAACGTACAGCTTCTTGCCTAGGCTATGTGCCTCTTCAATACCTTGTGCAAGATTGGCCATGGTGAAGTCGTTATTACGCACACGCAGACTGTAGCGTGGCTGGCCAGCGTAAACCGCGTCAGCACCGTATGCATAGGCATAGCGCATATTTTTAAGGGTGCCAGCAGGAGAGAGCAATTCGGTCATAATAAATCTTTATAGTGAGGTTACGATGGCGCGAATTCTAGCGAATTGATAGAAGTTTTCCTTAAGCAAAAAATAAGAAAGGCTGAACAAGTCAGCCTTTCTTTGATCTACATCAAAAACACCCACCAATGATCAAATTAACCACCATTAGCAATACTCAACTCCAGCGACATTTGACGGACTTGAGCCTTCAAGCTATTAATTTCTCGCAACACCTGCGGACGAAATTCATCAATAGATCGAATAGCCTCCTCAGCATTTGACAAACGAGACGTTAGATCGCTTGGTATTGCTGGTGTTGCCGGAGCTTCAGATAGTGTCGCAATGGTTTTACTTTGACTATTTATACTCTTTTCAAGGGCAGTTAAAGAACGTTTCAGTATTGCAAGCTGAGACTCTAGCCCCGAAACTTGGCTCGTAACTGATTGAGTAGCGCTCTTTTGCTCATTAATTTGAGCCACTACTTCACCCCTCGTTTGTTGAACAGACTGCGCCTGATCAGCAATACCTTTTTCCATCTCCGCGAGAGTCTTCAACATTCTGTTGTAACCATTTTCCACGTCGTTAAAGGTATCAGCTTGGATCGCAACTCTTTTCCCTTGCGTGGAGACCACATCTCGCAATTCGGCTAACTTATTCTCCAACTGTTCAATTTCCTGATCGTTCACAGAAATCGCCTTGCGATTTCGATCATAAGAGATACCCCACAACTTTCGAATTTCACTTTCGTGGTTGGCTAATCTTTCTTCTACCGTTTCACCTTGTTTACTATTAGAAACATCAGCAGCAACTAATTGACTATCAAGGTCTTGAATTTGACTACGAGCGCCAAGCAATTCTGAACGCAATTTTTGGTTTTCAAGCCACAACCAATAACCACCACCCGCGATGGCAGAAACAATCAATAGCATTAAAAAATAGACAAACGCTAGACTGGTTTTTTTAACAGGTGCTTGGGAAATAGTCGCATTGGCTGAAGCAGGCCTTGCTGGGGGCGGATTTAGGCGCTGTCGGCCAGCTTTTTGTGTAGAGGCAGCTCCGCTGCGAGCACTTAACTCATCCTGATCTAAAGTTAAGCTAGGAATTTCGACATCATCATCTTTGCGCATAACAGTGTTCGGCCATCAATCTTTGTAGAACTATGAAAAACTTTGGGAATAAATAACCACACAAACAGAATGAATATAATATTCATATGTTCGATGCTACTATATAAGCACCATTAACTGCTTGATCACAAGCACTTTTCAGTACAATAAAGCAAGGAGAAAAGAAATGGCTTTTGAACTACCAGCACTACCATACGCAAAAGATGCACTAGAGCCTCACATGTCTGTTGAGACACTAGAGTTTCACTACGGTAAACACCACAATACTTACGTTACAAAATTAAACGGTCTTGTTCCTGGTTCTGAGTACGAAGGCAAATCTCTTGAAGAGATCATCAAATCTGCTCCAGCTGGCGGTGTATTCAACAACGCAGCACAAATCTGGAACCACACGTTCTTTTGGAACAGCTTAAGTCCTAATGGTGGTGGTGAACCTACAGGCGCTCTTGCTGATGCAATTAATGCCAAGTGGGGTTCTTTCTCTGCATTCCAAGAAGAATTCAATGACAAAGCTGTTAACAACTTCGGCTCAAGCTGGACTTGGTTAGTTAAAAATGCCGATGGCTCTCTAGAGATCGTAAACACAAGCAACGCAGGCACGCCAATGACTGCTGGTCAAACAGCATTGATCACTGTTGACCTATGGGAACACGCTTACTACATCGATTACCGCAACGTTCGCCCTGACTACCTAAAAGGTTTCTGGGCACTTGCGAACTGGGAATTTGCAGCAGCGAATTTCGCAGCGTAACAACGCTATAAGCCAGTCTAAAAAGCGCAACAAAGGTTGCGCTTTTTTTGTTTTACAAGTTGCTGACACAATACCGATATAAAGTCAGCTTCATAGCGGTTGCGATTACTTATCAGTAGCGCTATTGTCTGCATACAAGTAATTGATTGTAAAAGGGTCTTCAAGTGTTAAAACAAATACTGTTCGGATTAACAGCGTCCTTTAGCGTTATCACCTCAGCATACGCTGAAACCGTCTATGTTTCTGATATACAATTTGTAGCAATCCGTGAAGGGTTAAGTAATGACACGCGTGCAACAGAGCGCGGCATTAAAAGCGGAACACCTCTTACCGTATTAGACCGCCGCAATGACTATATAAAAGTTCGCACCCCAGACGGCAACGAAGGCTGGCTACCAAATTATTTTATTAGTGAAGACCGAGTTAGTCGTGATGAGTTAGTCTACCTGCAAAATCAACTAACTAAAGCTAAAGAGTCTCAAATAGCCGCAGAAGAAACACTGCAAGAAACGAAAAACACAAATGACGAATTAGTCAATTCAGTTGAAATGTTAACGACTCAAAAACAAGCCTTAGAGAAGCAACTTAATGATGTTTCAGAGCTTGCACAGAAAGCAAAAGCAATAGTATCTGCCAATCAAGAGTCAGACTACAAAATTGAGTCCTTGCAGCAACAAGTAGATACATTAGTTGCTCAAAATGATGAACTAAGTTCCTCCATAGAACAACGTTGGTTTATGATTGGCGCTGGCACTTTGCTATTAGGCGGAGTTTTTGGTTTGCTATTTCCAATGACACGTAAAAAGAAGGTATCATCTAGCTCTTGGTAAATTAATCATAAGGGCAGCACATGGATGTAACAATTGTACACTCCTTCTTCTTAATATTTGCTGGGGCTGCTGTAGTGGCCTCAATCGCCCTTTACACAAAACAACCCCTTATACTTGCATACATTGCCCTTGGGGTTGTTTTGGGTCCATCCTCCTTACAACTTGTCAATCAACCCGAATTGCTTGAAGGCATGTCTCACGTAGGAATTATTTTCTTACTGTTCTTGCTAGGTCTCGATATGAAACCAAGCCACCTTTTTAACATGCTAAAAAAAGCGTCTTGGGTCGCTATCGCATCTTCCTTGGCTTTTGCTGCCGTTGGATACCTTACCGCCAAAGCCTTTCAATACACCGAGATCGAGTCAATAATTGTTGGGCTAGCAATGATGTTTTCAAGCACTATAGTCTGCATAAAGCTACTCCCAACTACCGTTTTGCATCACAAACACACTGGTGAACTAGTAGTAGGCCTACTCTTACTGCAAGACATTATTGCAATCGCCGTTCTACTTGGCTTAGTGGCATTTGGTAGCCCTGAACAAACCCCAGAACAGTCGGCTTACTTACAATACCTGCTGCCTTTGGTCGGATTACCAACACTTATAGTGGGTGCGTTTGCGCTGGTTAAATACTTATTACTCCCACTCATTACCAAGTTTGATCGCTTCCACGAGTACATTTTCCTTTTGTCTATCGGCTGGTGCCTCTCGCTCGCAACTGCAGCTGAGATTCTGGGGTTATCTGCTGAGATGGGTGCCTTTGTAGCAGGCGTTGCATTAGCAACCTCCCCTATATCGCAATACATTGCAACGCATTTAAAACCGCTTCGTGACTTTTTTCTGATTCTATTCTTCTTTTCTATCGGGGCAAGTTTCAACTTGGATTTATTAGGATTGGTTATTTGGCCAGCCTTAGCACTGGCTTCACTCTCCATGATAATCAAGCCAACTGTTTTCAGATTCTTACTAAAAGGCCTACAGGAAGATCGGTCTACTAGCTGGGAAGTTGGTTTTAGACTTGGCCAAGTCAGTGAATTCTCACTTTTGATCGCTTACTTGGCCGCTTCATTAGGGTTGATTGGTGAAGAAGCAAGCCATGTCATCCAGGCAACCGCGATTCTGACATTTGCGCTGTCTACTTATGTCGTGATTTTGTATTACCCGAACCCGATTGCGATATCTGATCGATTAAGGCGCGATTAGACGAAAATATCAAATAAATATCGGGACCAGATGGCGCGCCCCTTTTATTGCGCTAGCAAAGTAATATAGAATACGCGCGAATACCTGACTACTTCGCTGAGAAAGTCTTGTATACTAACCATGCGAAAAATTCATCCTACACTTATTAGAGTAATGTAATGGCTGACTTATCACTTTACAGAAACATCGGTATCTTTGCCCACGTAGACGCGGGTAAAACTACCACTACAGAACGTATTCTTAAGCTTACCGGTAAAATCCACAAGACTGGTGAAGTACACGACGGTGAATCTACTACAGACTTCATGGAACAAGAAGCAGAGCGCGGTATTACTATCCAGTCTGCTGCTGTTACTTGTGAGTGGAAAGGTCACCGCCTAAACGTTATCGATACTCCTGGACACGTTGACTTCACAGTTGAAGTATACCGTTCTTTGAAAGTATTGGATGGCGGTATCGGTGTATTCTGTGGTTCTGGTGGTGTAGAGCCACAATCAGAAACTAACTGGCGCTACGCTAACGAGTCAGAAGTTGCTCGTGTTATCTTCGTTAACAAACTTGACCGTCTAGGCGCTAACTTCTACCGCGTTGTTGACCAAGTTAAAAACGTACTTGCTGCAAACCCACTTGTTATGACTCTTCCAATCGGTGAAGAAGATGATTTCGTTGGTGTTGTAGACGTTCTTTCTAAGAAAGCATTCATTTGGGACGACACTGGTCTTCCTGAAAACTACGAAATCACTGATGTCCCAGCGGACATGGCTGATAAAGTAGAAGAATACCACGAAGCGCTAATCGAAACTGCTCTTGAGCAAGACGAAGACCTATTGATGGAATACCTTGAAGAAGGTACTGTTCCAGCAATTGAAGACATCAAGCGCTGTATCCGTAAAGGTACTCGTGACCTAGCGTTCTTCCCAACTTACTGTGGTTCTGCATTCAAGAACAAAGGTGTTCAACTAGTACTTGACGCTGTTGTTGACTACCTACCAAACCCAACAGAAGTTGACCCACAAGATCTTACTGATCCAGAAACTGGTGAGCCAACTGGTAAAGTTGCAACCGTATCTGCTGATGAGCCACTACGTGCGCTTGCATTCAAGATCATGGACGACCGTTTCGGTGCCCTAACATTCATCCGTATCTACTCTGGTCGCATGAAGAAAGGTGACACTGTACTTAACTCTGCAACAGGTAAAACTGAGCGTATCGGCCGTATGGTTGAGATGCAAGCAGACGACCGTACTGAAATCACTGAAGCGCAAGCTGGTGATATCCTAGCGGTTATCGGTATGAAGAACGTTCAAACTGGTCACACTCTATGTGATCCTAAGCACGAATGTACTCTTGAAGCGATGATCTTCCCTGAGCCAGTAATCTCTATCGCTGTTCAGCCTAAAGACAAAGGTGGCAACGAGAAAATGGGTATCGCAATCGGTAAAATGGTTGCAGAAGATCCATCTTTCCAAGTTGAGACTGACGAAGAATCAGGTGAAACTATCCTTAAAGGTATGGGTGAGCTTCACCTAGACATTAAGGTAGACATCCTTAAGCGTACTTACGGTGTAGACCTAATCGTTGGTCAGCCACAAGTAGCTTACCGTGAGACAATCACTCGTGAAGTAGAAGATAGCTACACTCACAAGAAACAGTCTGGTGGTTCTGGTCAGTTCGGTAAGATCGATTACCGCATCAAACCAGGTGAGCAAAACTCTGGCTTCACGTTCTCTTCAACAGTTGTTGGTGGTAACGTACCTAAAGAATTCTGGCCTGCAGTTGAGAAAGGCTTCAAGTCTATGATGCAAGAAGGTGTCCTAGCGGGCTACCCTGTTCTTGACGTAGAAGTTGAACTTTTCGACGGTAGCTACCACGCAGTTGACTCATCTGCAATTGCCTTCGAAATCGCTGCGAAAGGCGCGTTCCGTCAGTCTATTCCAAAAGCTGGCGCACAACTTCTTGAGCCAATCATGAAAGTTGACGTGTTCACTCCAGAAGATCACGTTGGTGACGTAATCGGTGACTTGAACCGTCGTCGCGGCATGATCAAAGACCAAGAAGCTGGCGCTACTGGCGTACGCATCAAAGCTGACGTTCCTCTATCAGAAATGTTCGGCTACATCGGTCACCTACGTACAATGACATCTGGTCGTGGTCAGTTCTCTATGGAGTTCTCTCACTACAACCCATGTCCTGCAAACGTAGCAGAAGCGGTTATCGAAGCTGCTAAAGCTAAGAAAGAAGAGAAGTAATTCACTCTTTCTGATGGTTACAAAAAACCCGGCAACTGCCGGGTTTTTTTATATCCTTTGAAAAGGAACAAGCACTAATAAGGCATCGGATATTTCTTAAAGATGCTTCCAATTTGTGCCATTAACTCATCATCTAGCGCCATATCAAACGCTTTCAGATCCTCTTCTAGCTGGGTCATTTTAGTCGCCCCAATAATCGTAGAGGTAACACCGTCCACTTGATCCACCCAAGCTAAAGCCAATTGTGATGCCGTCAAACCATTTGCTTCGGCAAGCTCTTTGTAGGCTTTAATGGCTTCATTAGAGGCTTCTGTATCACGGAACAGGCCATTACGCTGCGCAAAGCTCCAGCGACTACCTTCTGGTCGAGCACCGTCAATGTACTTTCCAGACAATGCACCTGCCGCAAGGGGAGACCATGGCAAATAAGCCACATCTTCCCGAACACAATTTTCGATTAAGAATGGCCAATCTTTCGCATGAAGCAAGCTAAATTCATTCTGTATAGATGCTACTCGAGGTAAATCGTGCTTTTCAGCTAAACGAAGATACTCATTAATCCCCCAAGGGGTTTCGTTCGATAGGCCAAAATGGCGAATCTTGCCAGATTTAACACACTCACCTAGTGCCTGAAGAATTTCCAGCATTTCTGCTGAGTGTTGCGCCGTATCGACACTGGAAAAGTCCAGCATACCCGGCCAGTGCTTGGCAAAATGAGGAGATGTACGGTTAGGCCAGTGAATTTGGTAAAGGTCAATATAATCCGTTTTAAGACGATCAAGTGACTGATCAATCGACGTAATAATCGCCTCACCAGTGACGTCCCCACCACCTCGGACCCAACTTAAACCATTACCAGCAATCTTTGTTGCCAACACCATTTCTTCTCTTCGAGAAGCATGACGCGATAGCCAATTACCAATGATAGATTCAGTTTTACCGTAAGTTTCAGGTGTGGGCGGAACCGCATACATTTCTGCGGTATCGAAGAAGTTGATACCTTGATCCAATGCAAAAGCGATCTGCTCATCTGCATCCGCTTGCGTATTTTGCTTCCCCCAAGTCATCGTTCCAAGACATACACGGGACACATCAATCCCTGTTCGCCCTAACTTGCTGTACTTCATGAAGTTATATTCCTTCTGTTGTTATCTTTAACCGTTAAAAATGTAAACAATCAGACACAACAAAGCCAGACCCGCTCAGGGAAACAATGTGAAGGATGACATCATTGCTCCGTTAGCAAATACTCGTAACGCTGATCTGTTAATGTCTCAAGAAACGCCTCTAGCGCATCCACGCGGCGATTATCCAAAGGAGGCCCGATCTCTAGGGATTCCAGATCTATGTTTTCAGGCACCTCAGGTGCCTGCCAAGGCTGCCCTGTCTCAGGATTGAGTTTTCTCATCGGGTTATTGTAATGATCATAAAACAGGATAACCGTACGCAAATCCTTGAACACACCGTTGTGCATGTATGGCCCTGTAACCGCCACATTGCGTAATGACGGCACTTTAAACTTGCCCCTTTGACTTTCTTCGTTGACCAAAGGATTATCAAATAACCCTTCGTCTAACGTTGCCAGAGCTAAATTCTGATTTCGAGGCACACCGATATTTCGGTATTCGTAGTTCGTAAACGTTTCTTTCGGATAAAAAGGCGAGCTATTCAGTTGATGACAAGCATTACAGTTTGTGAATTGCTGAGAAAAGAAAAGCGTTCTACCTAACTCCTCTTCAGGCGTAAATCGCTCCTCACCACGCATCACTCGATCGTATTTCGAGTCAAAGGGCATAAACAACTCCGTCTGTTCAAAGTGAGCAATAGCATCAGTAATCGCATTGAACGCTTTATCTTTTGCAGAAAATACCGACTCACCATACAGATCTTTGAAAAGACGCTCATAGGCTGGGTTTTCCAAAACACGCTCAACCACTGCAGATTCACTTTCCATTTGCATTTCAACTGGATTTACAAACGGCCCCGCAGCCTGATCAGAAAGATTGGACGCCCTACCATCCCAAAATTGCCCGCCACGATATTCGCCATTACTCATCCTATGAAAAGCTGGGGTCAATGCAGCGTAAGCAGCTGAAGGCGCATTCCGCTCTCCATGCGAGGCATCATCACTGCCAAGTGAAACTGACCCAAAATCAACAGTCTCACGACCATCAACAAAGCCCTTTCCAATATCATGACAACTCGCACAGGATTGATTACGGTTTTTCGAAAGGTTTACATCGAAGAAAAGCTGACTACCCAGTTGAGCTTTGGGATCATCTAAAGATACAGGCAAGTCACTTTTTCGGCTTGCAGAGGATGACTCAATCGCTAGGTTTTCATTACTAAGCTGGCAACCCACTAATGGCATTATCAACATAATAAATAGAGCAGAGGTATAAAAATTCATACTGACACCAACACTTCAGGTTGTCAGATAATACACCTAGAGAACCCAGTTTTAAACAAATGAGAATCAAACTTAATAAAGAAAAACGGCCAAAGCTATAAAACTTTGACCGCACACAATTCACACTTCAGTTAACAGGCATTAATTCTTTTCTGGAATGGTAACATTCAACTCCAAGACCGAACAATCATCCGTATTTTCTAACTGAATTTGCACATCGTCACTTTCAATTTGAACATACTTACGAATTACAGCAATGATTTCCTGCTGCATTTGCTCAAGATAGTCTGGCTGAGTTCTACGGCTACGCTCATGGGCAACAATAATTTGAAGTCGATCTTTAGCGACCGACGCAGAGGTTGGCTCACTTTTGCTTTTAAAATAGTCAAAAATCCCCACTTTAACCCCCTAGTAGTCGCTTAAAAAATCCTTTCTTTTGAACATCCGTAAAACGCAGTGGACGTTGCTCTCCCAATAGACGATCAACTGCATCAGAATATGCCTGACCTGCTTCCGCCTGCTCATCAAGTATAACAGGTGTACCTTGGTTTGACGCTTTTAAAACCGCATCGGACTCTGGAATTACACCTAACAAGGGAATAGCTAAAATTTCTTCAACATCCTCGACGCTTAGCATTTCCCCTTCACAAACACGTTCTGGGTTGTATCTCGTCAGCAATAAATGCTCTTCAATAGGCGACAAACCTTTTTCAGCTCGTCGACTTTTACTCTGAAGAATACCCAAAATGCGATCTGAGTCACGTACAGATGAGACCTCTGGATTGGTGGTAACAATCGCGACATCCGCGAAATAAAGCGCCATTTGAGCACCTTTTTCAATGCCAGCAGGAGAGTCACATACAATGTATTCAAATTCTTTCGACAACTCTTCCAACACCGCCTCTACACCTTCGGCAGTCAATGCATCTTTATCTCGAGTTTGAGAGGCAGGCAGGATAAATAAATCCTTAGTGCGCTTATCTTTAATTAAAGCTTGAGAAAGTGTCGCCTCTTTGTTTATAACATTAACAAAGTCATACACTACTCGACGCTCACACCCCATGATCAAGTCTAAGTTACGTAAACCCACATCAAAATCAATAATAACGGTTTTGTGTCCTTTCAATGCTAGACCGGTACCGATCGCTGCACTGGAAGTTGTTTTACCAACCCCACCTTTACCTGAGGTTACGACGATTATTTTAGCCAACTATATATCCCCCGAAACGTAATTCTAATAGCCTTTGCCCTAACCTATAGTGAGGCGATTTCTAATGTGTCATCCACTAATAGCACTTGCGCGGCATCTTTCCAAATAATTTTTTGCAGCGCATCGCTTAGCATGAAATTCCCTGCTATAGCGACCAATTCTGCTTCCATAGTTTTACAAAAAATACGAGCCGAGCTGTCACCTTTAACACCTGCTAAAGCACGTCCTCGCAAGGCTCCATAAATATGTATATTTCCCTCTGCCAAAACTTCTGCACCAGCGCTAACCTGTGAAAGAACAACCAAATCACCCTGAGCATAGATTTGCTGACCAGAGCGGACAGGTTTCGTTATAACTTTGGTAGGCTGAGTGACTTCACGCTCTTCTATTACAGTTTTAACAACAACTTCTGGGTCTTGCGCTGGTGCCGGAGACTCATTTCTAAAATTAATACTGCGTGTATTAGAGTTAGGAAGAAGAGGCAACTCACAATCAAACCGCCAGCTCGGAATTGAGTCTTGTGCAGTCCGCCATCCAATCACAGCCAAGCCTAACTCTCGACACGACTTAATCAAGTCATTAAAAACATCTAAGGAAATTGATATAGCTTCATGGCTAATATCAATGATTAGTGGAGCTTGATCGAAAAACTGTGGCACTTGGGCTATTTTCTCTTCCAGCCCCTTAATAATTTGGCCTAGATTAGATGTCCTCACCTCAAGTAAAACAGTGGTAACAACACTCCCTTTCAAACGAAAGTCAGTATCTGACATTGAACGATTTTCCTTAGTTAAATCAACGCCATAGCGTTCAATTCAAAAATATTGTAATAATGTGTTATTTTAACAACATACTGCTAGATTTGAAGTTAAAACTGACAAACAAATGTCAACTCTCATACTTACGTGAACATATAGTACACTTGTGTGCAATTTAAACCAAACGCTTAACACACTGAATTTATTAAACTTTTACAAGTTATTTACAAGGTTCTTCTATCTTTTCTGGGGAAAAGTAAAGCGATTAAACTTTAGCAAGAAAATCACCCGCGAAACGTTGACCCCAATGTCGACACCCCCAACCCTGCATGCTTGTTCACCTGCAATTGGACAGGAATTCGCTCTTTCAGTGCTTCTACATGACTGATTACGCCAATTGTTTTTCCTGAGCTGTTAAGGTGATCAAGTGCATCTAAAGCAATATCTAAGGTTTCACTGTCTAAAGTACCAAAACCTTCATCAAGAAATAATGAATCAATAGAAGTTTTATGACTAACTAACTCAGAGAGAGAGACAGCAAGCGCCAAACTGACCAAGAATGACTCACCACCAGACAAGGTTTTGGTATCACGAGAAATATCCCCTTGCCATCCGTCAATAACCTCAAGAAACAACCCTTCACCTTTTTGACGCTTCAGTTGATAACGTCCGTGCAATGTCGATAAGTGACGATTAGCCAACCACACTAAATGATCCAATGTGACACTTTGGGCATAACGCCGAAAACGCGCGCCATCCGAAGACCCGATCAACCCATTTAAGTCATCTAACCATTCGAATGCTGCCTTTTCACTTGCGATTCGCTGCAACATGGTTTCACTAGACAGCCGTTTTTGCTGTTCTGACTGAATCCGTTCAGCCAACTGCCCAAGCTCCACCAAGACTGATTGATAGGCTTTTTTTGCTTGATCATGCAACTCATTGAGCGCCTTTTCATCCTCGTAGGACCCTACATCAGGCAGTGTATCTTGCTTCAATTTATGAAGCTTAAGCTCTTCATTTGTCTGCATCTGTAATACCTGACACCGTTGAGCAAACATTTCAGCTTCTTTTATTCGGTCAGCTAATGCGTCTTGCTCCATTTGACTCATCAATGTTTGCTGCCACTGTGCTTGGCTATCAAAGCCATGTTCAGACAAGCGGGTCTGCCAACTGGACTGCAATACGACATTATCAGAGACAATTGTTTGAAGTTGGTTATCAGTTTGCGCTAAGCGTGCTGAATGCTCTTTCAAATCAAGTTGATTCGTTGCAACCAGAGAACTTGCATTGTCTTTTTCTAATCGACCCTGTTCTACTTGCTCACTAATGGATGCGCGTTTCTGACTGACAGTCAGCCCCATTAATCCAGTGGCATATTTTTCATTAAGTTGCTCATAGTGGCGATTCAGAGCAATAAGCTGCTCCTGCTCACTTTCAAGCTGCACCTGAATCACGGACGACTGCTGACTGATTTGCTGTAAATGCCAGTCACTTTCAGAAACAACCTGATTAAGAGCTTGCACCTGCTGCTGCGCGCGATGCCATGATTCAAGTGATTGTTCGATGGCTGATATTTGCGGCAGGGATTCAAGCAACGTACTTTCAACGATTAGAGGCGCTATCTCTAGATACAGTCCCTGAATCAATTTTTCGTAATCTGCCGTAGCCTCCAGCGACAATGCTTCCAGCTCCTTTTTCTTATCCGTTAGCTGTGTTCGTTGCTGTTCTATGTTTTGATTTTGATATTGCTGCTGAGCCAACTCATGGTCAATTGCACCCAGTGACTCTAGTAATTGGCGATGCTGACGCTCAACCGTTTGATAGTATTTATTAGCATTCCTGTAATGCTGTTGTTTCGCCTGTAATGCTAAGACTTTATCTCTCAAGCTTTCCGTGTCGATAGATACCGCAGTCAAGCCTTCATACGCATTACAGTGACTTTCGATTGACAACTCTACATCGCTGATCGCTTGATCTAATGCTTCAATCCGACCGGCTAAATGAGCTAACTTAGTATGTTGCGCTTGTTGTGCAGAAGTCGTACTCGAATGCGATATCTGGCATTGCTCTAAACGTTGCAGTAAAGCTTCATCTTTGGACTGAGATTCCACAGCAGAGAGATTATGATCCGAACTGCCACATAAAGGACAAGGACAACCTGACTCAAGCAATTGGCGTTCCTTCTCCAAAATGCTAATGCGTTGCTGCAACTGCAGGCGCTGCTCAATATCTTCTATCTGCTGCGTGAGCGCCATTAACTTTTCTTCATCTGCCGCAAGAGAGGTTTGCACTACACGCTGCTGATCCACAAGCGTCTGGCGAGCAATAAGATGGTTTTGCAACTGCTTATCGAGGCTCTGGTACTGCTCTGTCGCAGTTAACCATTGTTGAGTCGTGATGAGCTCCTGATCTAGCTTTTCTAATTCTTCCAGCCACTGCTCATACGGCTTACCTTGTATCAATCGGTCAATTTCTGCTTTGGCTTCCGCCTCAGAGGTTAACAGTGCTTGCTTGCGCTGCTCAGTCTCAAGAAGTGCAGCCGCATTACTTTCCAACTGTTGCGTTAAAGCGTTCTGATCCACTTCTATTCTGGTCAAGTTTTCATTGAGCAATTGCTGCTGTTTTCGCAAGGATGAAGATCTATGTGACTCTAATCGCCATTTCTCTAATAGCGACAAGGCCTTTTCCCCATCATGCCAGCAAGATAAGTAGACACGTTGAGCATTTATATTTTGCTCGGCTTGCTGTTTCTGATCCAAGTGATGCTTGTATTGCTGTTCAAATCGCACTTGTTCATCTTGCTTAGTAATATAGCGTTGCTGAGCAGAGGCTTTGTCGCGGGTAAGCTGTGCCAACTCTGACTCTATTGGTAACCATGTGGATTCAGCTTCTTGCTCAAATAGCTCCTGCGCGACCTTCTGCTGCTGCAACATCGCCTGAGACATTGCTAGCTTTTGCTCTGAATCCGTCAGCCTTACTTGAACACTATTCAAAGCCTGTACGAGGTGATTTTTAGCTTCTTTCAACGCTTGTTCGTTAGCCAAACCTTTTTCAAGAGCGTTAAAGTCAGGCTCGATTTTTCGAGCCAAAACAGCGTGGGCTAAACGATCTTTCTCTGGCGCAAGCACGATAAGTTGCTCATCAGCCTGCTCAGCATCTAACTTTTGCTGAGCTAATTTCTGTTCTAGGCGTGAACATTCACGATACCAGTCACTGACCTGCTCCAGGTTCGCCACATCACCTTGCAGTAATCCTTCCTGCTCCGCTATCGCTTGCTTTTGCTGTTGTAGAGCGATCCATTCGCTTTCATCCATCAGTTTATGACTTGCTTGGACAGCCTCCAGCTCTTTAATCTGGGCTTTCTGATCTCGATGTTTGTCAAACACGCATCGAGAAATGTCCGCGTATACCTCTGTCCCCGTTAGCTCTTCTAGTAACTCCGCGCGCTCATCGGTTCTGGCGTTAAGAAACGCCGCAAAACCACCTTGAGCTAACATCATTGAGCGGGTAAAACGGGCGAAGTCCAAACCAGTGATATCTGATATTTGGCTGAGCTTGTGGGCAATCTTATCCGCTAAAATTGTGCCATCGGCCAATGACAGACTGCATTGAACAGGCTGCAGATTTCCATCAGCCTTGTTTCGGGCACGCTTCTGCTCCCAACTCGAAACGTAACGCTTACCTTTCACTTCAAACGCCACCTCCGCCGAACAAAAACCGGTATGACGTGTCATCACCTCATTAGCGGATTGAGAAATATTCACTCGAGGTGTTTGGTGGTAAAGCGCCAAACATATGGCATCCAATAATGTGGATTTCCCCGCACCAGTGGGACCGGTGATCGCAAAAATGCCAGCATCTCTAAAAGGCTCAGACTCGAAGTCAATAAACCATTTCCCCTTCAAGGAATTGAGATTTTCAAACCGTAACGAACAGATCTTCATGCCAAATCCTCCTGTTCATTGATGATTTGGCTTAACAAACTTTTCAATGTGCTCGCCCGATTGGGTTCAACGTCTTTTTCCGTAAGCAAACGCTCAAATACCTCCATTGGAGTAATGTCTTCAAGAGTCGCCGTTTCACCGTCACCATCGAACAAAGTGGCTGTTTTACGGGTTCGCTGCACTTTGACGATGTCTATCGGGCGACCATCACAAAGCTCCGCTAGCTTTTCCTGAAATGGCCCCAAATTGATGTCTTCGTTAACTGTGATATCCAGCCAAACGGAGAGATTTTCGGTATCTTCCAACGCTTCAATTTGCTTTAGCAGATGGGATCGATTACCTGACATTTGCATAAGCTTTCTAAATACCGGAATGGCAATTCGCTCAACGCTGTTCGAATGCGTATCGTAGATGCAAACAGATTTTGGGCTGTTTGCCTCATCAAAACTCATCGGCATCGGGGAACCTGAATAACGCCAGTTAGAGTTTCCACCAACAGGCATAGGTTTATGAATATGGCCAAGCGCTAAATAATCGAAAGACGGCAACAAACTTGGCGATAGCGATTCCAAATTGCCAACGTAGATATCACGAACCGATTCGGTCTTTTCGCCTCCCACCATGGTTAAGTGGCCAGTCCCAATAATGGGAACTTCATCATTCATAGATTTAGCCAAATCATATTGTTGCTGGTAGTACAGCTGTATTTGATCCGCCAATTGAAGTCTTTTATCTGTGCCCGACTGCCCGGCTTCATAACGGACCATATCGCGAGCCCGTAGGAATGGGATGGCACATATCAAAGCGCCCACATTCCCAGAACCGTCTTTTAATTCTATGATGGCTTCAGATCCATTTTGCCAAGCAGGCTGCGTCACCACATAAGTATCTAACGTCGTTAATAAATTTTTGCTTTCATTGAGCACACTCACAGAATCATGATTACCAGCTACCACGATAAACACACATTTTAGGGCATGCAAACGCAGGACACACTCATGGTACATCTCACGGGCGTAACTAGGAGGCGTGGAGGTATCAAAGACATCACCCGCTAAAATAACGGCTTCTATGTCATGTTCCGTAACAGTGTTTGCCAACCATTCAATGAACAATCGGTGTTCTTCAAGGCGGCTTTTACCCATAAAATTTTGGCCTAAGTGCCAATCTGAAGTATGTAGAATTTTCATTAATTTGAATGTGTCATAAAGGTGATGTCTGCAACACGGCAGCGACTCGCCGCTAACCAGTCTTCTAGGGAGTCTTTTGAAACAGGCTGATCGTTAAGAATTAAAGCCTTATCGAAACGCTGAAATGCTAATGTCTTAGAAGGTAATGACAGATCAATGGCCTCAAGCATTGGAGAGTGGCTAACGCCATATTGTTGTAGCGCATCAGCAAAGTTCTGCGCTAGAGCTCGATTGTCCGCAGAAAACAACAGCAAGTGAGTCGCGGATATATCGATCGTCGCCCGTTGTGCGCCTTGTTCAATCAACAACTCTGATAGACGCTCTTGAAACGCTAACGGAAAATAAAAAGCAAGCGCTTCGCCTGCGGTGCTACAACACACAGAGCGACCAATATGATCGCCAAGCTGCCATCGAAACACAGCCCCCAAGGGGAGACTAACAGGGCAATGTGCTTTTACTTTACCCCAATGATCAGATAAAACTTCACAGGAATAATTCTCTAGTGCAATGGTAAATCGCTGGTTTGGCTTTGATGATAAAGACATATCATCTTGAACCGTCTGCTGGCAGCTCAAGATAGAATCACCAACCAATGGGTATAATCGACAGCTGCCGCAAGCGCCCGCAAGGCAACTATGAGAAACCATTACCCCGCGCTGTAGCAATCCAGATAAAAGATTATCCCCTACGGGCACGATGTACTCATGCCCGTCAAGGTTGATGCGACAGCCGTTACTCATACGGCATCAATTGTCGGTGTCTTAGCTAATAGCGCAACCAATATATCCCAGAATTCGCCCACTGAGCTGATTTCCATACGCTCAGATGGAGAATGGGCGCCACGTATGTTTGGGCCAAAGGAAACCATTTCCATACCTGGGTACTTTGCACCGATAATGCCACATTCAAGTCCCGCGTGAATCACTTTAACGGTTGGTGTAAAACCCATGACTTCCTGATGTACGGCATCAAATTGCTTCAGCAAAGTTGACTCAGGCTCTGGTTTCCAGCCTGGGTAGCCATTTTCCAACAATACTTCACAGCCGATTAGAGCAAATGGTGCTTTCGCAACATTTGCCAAGTATTCAGTCTGACTGTCTACTAAAGAACGAACTAATAAGCATCCAGAAAAACTCATAGAGTCATTTTCTTCATGCAAACGAATCACCCCAAAGTTGCAGGAGGTTTCGACAACCCCTTGTAATGTTGGAGACATACGATGAACACCATTTGGGGCACACAACATGGCTTGAATCAATTGATTCTGTACAGAGGCAGGCAAGTGCGCCGCGGTATTAGTCGGCTGTAGGGAAATAGATAGATTTGGATCAGTGTCTGCAAACTCATCCTTAATGATTTGAGCTTGTTCAGAAAACCAAGACTGAACCTTACTACGATCGGAAGATTGCACCTGTAGCACAGCAAATGCATCGCGTGCGATTGCATTGCGAAGGGTGCCACCATTTAGCTCTGATAAGCCGAAATCCACCTCAGCTCCAAGACTATTCAATAAGCGCACTAGCAAAACATTGGCATTCGCCAAGCCTTTATTGATATCCAAGCCAGAGTGACCACCTTTTAATCCAGAGATGGTAACCTTAAATGCTGTATCAAACTGATGATTCACTTCAGAAGCGAAACGGTGACTGACATTAATATCTATCCCACCGGCACAGCCGATGTATACGTCGCCACGATCCTCAGAATCCAAGTTAAGCATTCGTTTGCCTTTTAGGATGCCCTCTTCTAATTGTGCTGCACCACGTAAACTGGTTTCTTCTTCAATGGTAAAAACGGCTTCCAGTGGACCATGGGCAATTTCTTGGCTTTCTAAAACTGCCAAGATAGCTGCCACACCGATGCCATTATCAGCACCTAATGTTGTGCCCTTAGCGTGGACCCAACCCTCTTTTTCGTAGGTATGTATAGGATCCGTTTCGAAGTTGTGATTTGAATCCGATTCTTTCTGTGCCACCATATCAAGATGGCCTTGAAGTACCACTGTTTCGCGATCTTCCATGCCAACTGTCGCGGCTTTATAAATAATCAAATTACCAGCAGTATCGATATAAGGTGTTAAACCAAGCGTTTGCGCCCAGTTAAATAAATAATCGCGTAATGCCTTCTCATGAAAGGATGGACGTGGAATATCACACAGTACACGAAATTGTCGCCATACCGCTTGTGGCGCTAAAGACTCCAACCATTGATTCATACTTCTACTTCTCCAAATAAATAAGCCGCTTAATAGTGCATTAAGCGGCTTATAGACTTTATGTTGTACTTATCGTTTTTTCAACGACCCAGCCGAAAAGGTGACAAACTCTTCTGCGCTGGTAGGATGAACGCCAACGGTGCTATCAAAATGCGCTTTGGTTGCCCCTGCCTTAATAGCAATGCCCAAACCTTGAATGATTTCGCCCGCATAATCACCGACCATATGCGCCCCTAGAACCTTATCCGTGCTGCGATCAACTACTAGCTTCATAAAGCTGCGCTCTTGAGCGCCCGAAAGCGTGTGCTTCATTGCACGAAAATCCGTCTGGTATACATCAATTTCATGGCCCCTTTTATCCGCTTCTTGTTCAGATAAACCAACAGTGCCAATCGGTGGCTGCGAGAACACTGCCGTCGGGATATTATCGTAATCAAAATTGGGCTCAATCCCATCAAACCAATACCCAATCAGCGCCATCGCTTCTTTAATCGCAACAGGGGTAAGTTGAACTCGATCCGTTACATCACCAATGGCATACACAGAATCCACCGAGCTTTGGTAACGATCATTGACAATGATGGCACCATTTTTAGCTGTTTCTATCCCCACTGCGTCTAAGTTTAACGAGCTTGTATTAGGAACACGTCCTGTTGCATACAAGACTTCATCGAACATCAGGACACGGCCGTCTTTTAGAGTTACTTGTTTCTGGCCATCTTTAGCTTCAATCTTTTCAACATCGCTGTTTAATTCGACATTCACACCTGCTCGAGTGTATTCATTTGAAGCGAAATTACGAACATCTTCATCGAAACCACGCAACAATTTGTCACCACGGTACATCAGCGTTGTTTCGACACCTAAACCATTACAGATACCAGCAAACTCAACCGCAATATAGCCGCCGCCCACCACTAAAATGGACTTTGGCAGTTTTTCTAGGAAAAACATGTCATCGGAGACAAGAACAAGGTCATTGCCAGAGAACTCTGGCACAAATGGTTTCGCGCCAACAGCAATCAAAATTCGTTCAGCCGTTATCAGCTCATCTCCAACTTTGACGGTATGCGCATCGACTAGCTCACCATAACCTTGATGAATCGTTACACCAGGATTTTCTAACAAATTTTTATAAATTCCGTTCAGGCGCTCGATCTCTTTGGTTTTGTTATCGCGTAAGGTTGCCCAATCGAAAGCAGGCTTCTCAAAACTCCAACCATAACCTTTTGCCTGCTCTGTAACGTGACTAAATTCCGAACCATAGACAAACAGTTTTTTGGGAACACAGCCTATATTGACACAAGTTCCACCTAAGGCTTGGGATTCAGCAACGCCCACTTTAAACCCTTTTGAGGCAGCAACTCGACTGGCACGCACACCGCCTGAACCAGCACCGATGACAAATAGGTCATATTGATATTCCATTGTTAATACCTTTGTAAAGTAATGTATATTGGTTAAGTTGGGCTGAATGCCACCAATTTCAATAGTTGGGCAACAAGAGCGCCACTAGTTCCAAAAAGTTAATATTGTCAATACGACTTTAATCTGTAACTATTCAAAAAATTAATAGCTTGGTCTGGATTGCCTTAAAAATGAAAGTAGTATCCTTCAATATAAATGGATTGCGTGCACGGCCTCATCAAATAGAGGAATTAGTTGCTACACAACAGCCTGACATCATTGGTTTACAAGAAATCAAAGTTCATGATGAAGCATTTCCACACGAAATTCCTGAATCAGTTGGGTACCACGCTTATCACTTTGGACAAAAGTCACATTATGGCGTTGCTATTTTTAGTAAGCAGCCTGCAACAAAAGTGGAATATGGATTCCCTACTGATGATGAAGAAGCTCAACGCCGTATGATCATCGCCACGTTCGATACTGAGTCTGGGCCTTTAAAAGTGATCAATGGCTATTTCCCTCAGGGTGAAAATAGAGATCACGAGACGAAGTTCCCTGCGAAGCGAAAGTTCTACCAAGACCTGATGAATTATCTGGAGCAACACACTGCAGATGAACAGATCGTTGTCATGGGGGACTTTAATATTTCAGCACAAGATAATGATATTGGTATTGGCGAACAAAATGCTAAACGCTGGTTAAGAACGGGAAAATGTAGCTTTTTGCCGGAAGAACGAGAGTGGTTTGATAAGCTACTAAATTGGGGATTAATTGACACTTATCGTTACCATAACCCAACAGATAATTCATTATTTAGCTGGTTTGACTATCGCTCAAAAGGTTTTGATGATTCACCAAAGAGGGGCCTTCGCATTGATGGTGTTCTGGCAACAGAGCCATTGATAAAGCGTCTTTTAACAACGGGAATTGATTACCACATACGGAGCCAGGAAAAGCCATCCGATCACGCTCCTATATGGGCAGATTTTAATATTTGATGATGCTTTTTTAATCAGCTGCATTAGACTGAGGGATAAGACGCTATCCTACTGCTTGTACGTAGACTACCCCCAGTTTTATCCACAATGAATGTGGATTGTTTATTTCACAATGAGGATTTGCTATAAAAGCAAGACTCATTCGCATTAATTTTTATAAATACATAACGAAAATACACCATGACACAATCAGAACTAGCTATTAAAAGTATGCTCGAACGCGCCAGTGAAGCATCAGGCTTTTTAAAAGCGCTGAGCAATGAAAACAGACTTATTATCCTATGTAACTTACTACAGGATGAATTATCTGTTGGAGCGTTGAATGAGCGCGTACTGTTGAGTCAATCAGCATTATCACAACACTTAGCAGTATTAAGAAAAGACGGTTTAGTCGCAACCCGACGAGACTCGCAAACCATCTTTTACTCAATTGCTGACCCTCGAGTTAAACAATTAATACAAACTCTTCATGACTTGTTTTGTGCAGAATGACCGTAAAATTTACTGAGTTTGCTAGCAAGCCAGCTGGGTTGCTCAAGCGGGAGCATATGCCCGCTTTGAGCCACCACATTCACTTGGACATTTGTTAGATTACTCAACTCTTTCAACCTTCCAGGCGATAAAAACTGATCTGATAAACCAGCCAAGACCAACCATTCCACTCTGGAAGATTGAATAGAATCAAGATTATCACGCCTATCCAATGTCGCCTGAAGTTGAGCTACGAAAGCCTCCTGCCCTAAAGCCTTGTCCATTTCAGAAATAATTTGTATCAGTTCAGAGCAGCTTTGGTGTTCAGGTGATAACATTTGTCGTGCCTTTTTGCTAGGAATGCCGCGATAGCCTGCTTTTAACACCCACTCCAAAGCTTGCTGTCGCTGTATTTTTTCAGCTTCAGGCAACTTAGTACCGACATTTGAAATCAATACCGCAGACTTCAACATATCGGGCCTCTTTCTCGCTATTTCAGTTAGCAAATAGCCACCTAGTGAAAATCCAATATAATGAGAAGCTTCCTTTGGAAGCCTAGCTATCAGACTATCGACCAATTCATCTAGGTCACCTTCAATAGGCAATTCGACATCATGTAATTTTATGTTTTGGGGTAAAAACGGCTTAATAAATTGCCAAAGCCGTCCATCACACATGGTTCCTGGTAAACAGTAAACTTCAGTCATATCATTGTGGAACTCTAAACTCAAAAGGACCCTGCCTTACTCTCTGGTAACTCGCAAAACGAGGTAAACCTTTAGAAGTAAGACCTTGGTAACGAAAAGTAATAAATGAGCCAATTAGCGGCGGCTGCGCACGGTCTTGATCTGAAAATCCAGTACCAATCTTAAAACGTTTACCATCGGCTAATTCGACCATCAGCGCACCGAGCTGACCAGAATATTTCCCCTGCCCCGGCACATGGTCAACCACTTTGGCTTCTGCATCTTGGTACTTTTTCACTTTCAACAGTGCATCAGATCGCCCTGAACGAAAAAGCGCTGTTTTCCTATGCAACATAAGACCTTCAGCCCCTAGCGACACCATCGTGTCCAACTGGTCGTAGAGTTGCTCAGCTGAATCAACAGTGAATTGATCGACTGCTTGAATATAAGCGCTCTCTGAATCGCTCACCAATGCTTGATAACGTTTTACCCTTTGCTCAAACGTTGAAACATTATCTGGCGCATCAAACACCATGTAGCGGATCTTTCGCCATTGCTCATGATTGGGAATAGCATCTAGCACTGTATTTTGAACTGCACCGAATTGATTTCTTCCCGCCCACAATTCACCGTCTAACCACACTTTTGGCCAACCTGACACAAACCAATCGGGTGGATTAAGCTGTTGCCCTTGACGAGTTCGTAAAACTTCGCCATCCCAGATGCCCCGTATACCATCCAGTTTTTCACTCACAAGATAGTTTTGTACATCCTCACCATCATATCGGGTTGCCAGCTGCACTTCCTGAGCATTAGCCAACGTAATAAACGCAAATAACCAAGTAGCGACACACCATTTCATAAGACCTCCTTGTCTTTTTATCGTGCCATAAAAAAGCCCAAGCGTTAGGCTTGGGCTTTCTGAACAGATCTGATTAGTTCGACATCTGAACGATCAGTTTATTCATACGAGAAACAAACGTCGCTGGGTCATCCAATTGACCGCCTTCTGCTAATGTTGCTTGTTCGTATAGAAGCCAAGCCATATCTGCAAAGCGATCTTCATCTGCCTCTGCATCCATCTTCTGAACGATTGGGTGATCAGGGTTCACTTCTAATGATGGCTTAGATTCTGGCAGTTGTTGACCTGCTTGCTCCAACAAACGACGCATCTGTAGACCCATATCAAACTCCCCGACCACTAGACATGCTGGCGAGTTTGTTAAACGGTCTGTGCTGTTCACTGAAGTCACTTTTTCCTCAAGAACAGACTTCATACGATCAAGCAATGGCTTCATTTGCTCAGCCTTTTGCTCTTTCTCTTTCTTCTGCTCTTCAGATTCTTCTACTTCGATGTCTAATTTGCCTTTGGTGACGTCTTGGAAAGACTTACCATCAAACTCACGCAGTGACGACATCATCCATTCATCGATGCGATCACTTAGCAGCAACACTTCATAGCCTTTTTTACGCAACACTTCTAAGTGCGGGCTATTTTTCGCTGTATTATGGTTTTCAGCGTAGATGTAGTAGATCTTGTCTTGGTCTTCTGCCATGCGCTCAACGTAGTCTTTCAGAGACTCAGTTTGCGCGGCATTGTCTGTATGCGTTGTACTAAAGCGTAATAGTTCAGCAATCTTATCTTTGTTACCAAAATCATCTGCTGGACCTTCTTTAAGCACGTTACCAAACTCATCCCAGAACTTCTGGTAAGTTTCCGCATCATTTTTCGCCATTTTCGAAAGCATGTCTAGCACACGTTTCGTCAGTGCAGAACGCATCGAATCAACTGCGTTATCGTTTTGAAGAATCTCACGGGAAACGTTCAAAGACAGATCATTTGAGTCGATCACACCTTTTACGAAACGCATGTATGGAGGGAGGAAGGCTTCCGCATCGTCCATAATAAATACGCGCTGTACGTATAGCTTCAAGCCACGCAACATATCGCGGTTCCAAAGATCTTGCGGCGCTTTGGCTGGAATGTACAGTAGGCTTGTGTATTCAAGCTTACCTTCAACCTTGTTGTGCGACCATTTTAGTGGCTCTTGGAAATCATGAGACACATGCTTGTAGAATTCTTTGTATTCTTCGTCACTTACTTCGTTGCGAGGACGCGTCCAAAGTGCTTTGGCTGAGTTAACCGCTTCCCAAGTTGGTTCCGTCTCACTTGTTTCTTTGACATTGCCCTCTTCATCGTACTCAGGCATTGGTACTTTAAGCATTTCAACTGGAATGGAAATGTGGTCTGAGTATTTTGATACCAGTGAACGCAAACGCCAATTATCTGCAAACTCTCTACCATCTTCTTTAAGATGTAGAGTAATGCTTGTACCACGAGAAGCTTTATCGATCGCTTCGATTGTGAATTCGCCGGTGCCTTCTGACTCCCAACGAATTGCTTCTTCGCTGCCAGCACGACGTGTTTCAACGGTAACTTTGTCGGCTACGATAAACGCAGAGTAGAAACCTACACCAAACTGACCAATCAATTGGCTATCTTTCTTCTGATCACCACTTAGCTGCTCAAGGAACTGAGCGGTGCCTGACTTTGCAATGGTACCTAGGTTTGAGATCGCTTCATCGCGATTCATACCGATACCGTTGTCATCGATAGTAATCGTGCCGGCATCCGCATCAAAGCCAATGCGTACACGTAGATTTGGATCGTCAGACAATAGATCTGCGTTAGATACTGCCTCAAAACGTAATTTGTCTACAGCGTCTGATGCGTTAGAGATCAACTCGCGCAGAAAGATTTCTTTGTTTGAATACAAAGAGTGGATCATTAAATGAAGCAGTTGTTTTACTTCAGTTTGAAATCCTAAGGTTTCTTTTTGAGTTTCAGTTGTCATGTTTCTCCATGCTCCTTCGTTACAACACACGCGCAAACGCGCTTAACTTTATGATGTTTAACGATATGGAGGCATGGAAAAATAATTCAAGGCAAAAATTAGCGTTTATGAATAATTGTAAAACCATCGCCAATCGGGAGCAGGCTAGAATCGACTTCTTGGTCTTGATGAACGCGGTCATTTAATTCACGTACGATGCGCGTATCTTTGTCATCAAAGGCCTCGTCCGCCACATTGCCCCACCACAGGGTATTATCAATCACCATACAACCACCTTGGCATAACAACTGTTTCCCTATGTCGTAGTAAGCCAGTAGATTGGCTTTGTCGGCATCAACAAAGATAAAGTCAAAAGTCCCCTTTTGGTCTGTTAACAATTCTTCCATGGACGCTTTTGCGTCGCAGCAGCGAGTTTCTACTCGTTCAGAAAGACCAGCCATCTCGATGTGCTTATTAGCGATATCGAGCCACATTTGTTTTTTATCAAAGGCCAGTAGTTTCGCATCTTTCGCAAGTTTTAGGCCCATCGAAATAGTACTGTAGCCCGTGAATACACCAACCTCCAAAACCTTTTTAGGGTTCTGCATCGCAATGAGTAGGCCTAAAAACTGCCCGACTTCAGGAGAAAGCGCCATACGTGCCATATGATATTGAGCCGTCTCACGGCGTAAGGCTTCAAGCACAGGGTGCTCATTAACAGAGTGGTTGATCAAATAACTGTATAAACGATCATCCACCTTCACCGTACGGTTAACTGGTGGATTATCATCTGACACTTGTTTTGGGAAATTAGGAAGCATGGGATTTAATAACAAGTCCACGACTTAGTGTTTTAAATGTTTTAGAGCGAAACTCTCGGCGATAAAGAACTGCAACAACCATTAAGCTCGTGGCCATACAAAAATAAGGCCCTAAGAACCAAGCAGAAAAAGCCATAGCAAAATAATATGCTCTCAGACCATAGTTAAATTGGTTAGCAGCTAAGCTACAGACCTTTGCCATGTGCATGGCATACAACTCACGCTCACTCTCTTCAATGCCTCGTTCGGTTGCCAATGGCGCACTACCTACTAACACTGAACAGAAGTTGTACTGACGTACAGACCAAGTGAACGTGAAAAACGCATAAACGAAAATAAGAACCAAAACGATGATTTTCAGCTCCCACTCCGTTTGACTCATGGGCTCCAGAAAATAAAAGTCATTAATAATGCCCATGGCCTGTTCTGAATAGCTAAAGGCGGTGAAAAGGCCAGCGATGATTAGCAAACTACTGGAAGCGAAGAACAAACTACTGCGTTCAAGGTTAGCCATAACCGAGGCATCAGCGATACGGTTATCTCGTCTCAACAGACGGGACATCCAAGCTAGACGGAATTGATGCAGCACACTTACCAAGCAGGTTCGGCGCTTGGAGTTGTAGAGTGCATAAAATGCATACCCCCACCAGCAACCAAAAAAAATAATTAAAGTAATGATATTGATCGGTTCAAACAACTGAGCAAGTGAATGCGGTTCCATGATGCTTAGATTAAGCCTTATCGTGTGATGGGGTGGTACCGCCATTATATCTGAATAAACACTAAAACCAGCCTAAAGACATGACTTTTTTGTTATTTTTTTGAACAAAAAAGGCTACTTCTAAAACATTCCAAACAGATAGTGAAATAAATTTGATCAATCGAGCAAAGTAAAAATTGACCATTGTCATTTTTTAATGAATCAAGCTATGCTGAGAACATAGAGATTTTGGAGAACGCTGTTATGTTCCGTTTGTATATGACCTTACTACTGATACCTTTGGTAATGCTTTTCAGCATCACCGTTAAGGCTTCTAGTGATGGTCTTGCTTTCGGAAAAATCAAAGGTGATTTGATTGAGAGTTCGTACGAACTTCCTTCAGCAGAAGTTGCTCCTGATATTGACCATGCATTGACATCCAAGGAACAAGTTCCTGTCAATGACGTCACCTTATACATCATTCCTCAACATAACTGCTTTGCAGAAGTCGATCTAAATCGTTTTGTTTATTGTAGAGCGCCACCCATCTTGTCGTAGCACACAGAACATTCTTTTTTTAATACGAACAAGGTGAAATCTCATGAAAACTCTTACTTACGCAACAACAAAAGACATTAACGAACTTACTTGGCCAAATATTGAAGAAAACGTTGGCCTATACACTTCAGCTCTTCGTGTTTTAACGGATTTTAAAACCGTTAGCCCGCGTCTCATTGAGCCTACGGTACGAGCAGATATCTTAGCTGACATTATGAAAAAAGAGCATGTCAGAATGAAGCTTGTGGTCGATAGCCAGAATCACTTCTTAGGTGTGGTAAGTTTAGAAGACCTATCTGACGAAGCGTTTGTCAAACGTGTAGCCGAAGGGTATGTACGTAGTGAACTACTAACGATTGATTTGATGCGCCCTAAAGAAGAGCTTTTGGCAGTGTCTTATAAATCATTAAGTAATAGCGATATTGAGTCTTTGATTTTTAGTCAGAAAAACAATCACTACCAACACCTGTTGGTCGTAGATGAATCTGATATGTCAATTCGTGGTTTAGTATCTGCTAATGACATCGTTCGCCAGTTACAACTAAACATTGATGTTTCGACTTCAACCAGTTTTGCGAAACTGAATGACATTTTGGAACATGAATATGCAGACAGTAAACGTCTACGCGTAGCTTAGTAGATATTAAAAGGCCAGCTATTTTCAGCTGGCCTTTTTTTGTACCCAATAAAAATACAGCTCGCCATCTTGCTCAGCTTTTAGAAGAGGATGCCCGAGAAAATTACAAAACTTAGGAATATCTCGTTCTGTTGACGGGTCAGTAGCGGTAATCTTTACCACTTCACCAGGCTTCATTTTTCTAACAACGCCATGCAGCATCATCACTGGCTCAGGGCAATATAACCCTTGGGTGTCCAACTCTTGTTGGTGTTCAATCACTGTAACTCCTTATGAATTAGTCTCATGGTTTGCAATAAAGTCTGCCGAAACCTTTGCCAATTCTTTAATTACTAACACTTGCGACCGATTATAACGCTTTAATACATGAAAATCGTGATCCGCACCTTCAATCCAATGTAATTTTACATTGCTAGGTAACACTTGGTTTGTAACCCACTCAACGGCCCCTAGACTATCGCGTGTACCTTGACACACCAAGTAAGGCACACCATTAGAATTCTGAAGGTTTTCTAGCCGGTGCTTATCTTCTTTCTTCGCTGGGTAAAATGGAAAACCCAAGGCGACACAGACCTTTACATCATGCGTTTGACAAAGCTCTGCAATGATACGACCTCCCATGGATTTACCAATCAATACCACCGGGGCCTGTGCATCAATACTCTCCCCTACTTCCGTCACTAATTTAGGTAAACGAGGCGGCGGTCGCTTCTTTCCTGTTTTTTCAATCTCCTTCATATAACTCAATGTAATAGGAGTTACCGTAGCATTTAAAAGGACTTCTAACTCGTGTTTAAAAGCTTGTAAAAAGACGCTCTCATGACCCGCACCTGCGCCATGTAATAAATAAACATTGGACATATCGACTGAAAACGTTGCTCTGTGACAAGGAATGCCCACAAAGCAAACTAGGCTCCTGTTATTTGAAATGTGAAAAGACTTAGAATCAATTTCGCTAGTTTACCGCTGTTGGATTGATAAGGAAGGCCCAACTGCTACGTCATCTTGCATCGCAGCACCCAGCCCTCCGCTCAAGAAAACAGTATTGTCTTTTAATAAGGTCTATCACTCAACGTGGTTTGTGGAAGAAACTATGAGCACAGCTTTTGATCACCCAACATACAACTATCGAGTGGTGCGCGCATTCACCATTATGACGGTGGTATGGGGCGTAGTAGGCATGGCTATCGGCGTATTGATTGCGTCACAATTGGTATGGCCAGACCTACTTGCTAACATACCTTACCTACATTTTGGACGTTTACGCCCACTACACACTAACGCAGTCATCTTCGGATTTGGTGGTTCTGCATTATTTGCCACCTCTTACTATGTCGTGCAACGTACGACGCAGGCGAGGTTATTTTCAGACGTATTATCTGGCTTCACATTCTGGGGCTGGCAAATCATTATTGTCGCCGCTGCAATAACGCTACCTCTTGGTTACACACAAACCAAAGAGTATGCAGAATTAGAGTGGCCAATCGATATTCTGATTACATTAGTTTGGGTGGCTTACGCTATCAACTTCTTTGGTACCGTTGCCAAACGTAAGATGAAACACATTTACGTGGCCAACTGGTTCTATGGTGCATTCATTATTACTGTTGCTGTACTTCACCTAGGTAACAGTGCAGTAGTACCTGTCAGTGCAATGAAGTCATATTCAGTTTACTCTGGCGCTGCAGATGCCATGGTACAGTGGTGGTACGGACACAACGCTGTGGGCTTCTTCCTAACGGCAGGCTTCCTTGGGATGATGTATTACTTCGTACCAAAACAAGCGGGACGCCCTGTTTTCTCTTACCGCCTATCGATTGTTCACTTCTGGGCATTGATTTCATTATACATTTGGGCAGGTCCACACCACCTTCACTACACTGCTCTACCTAACTGGACACAAAGTCTAGGTATGGTGATGTCTTTGATCCTGTTGGCACCGTCTTGGGGTGGCATGATCAACGGTGTAATGACGCTTTCAGGTGCTTGGCACAAATTACGTCATGACCCAATTCTTCGTTTCCTAGTCGTCTCGCTATCTTTCTACGGTATGTCGACTTTCGAAGGCCCGATGATGTCTATCAAGACAGTTAACGCCTTATCTCACTACACCGACTGGACTGTAGGTCACGTACATGCTGGTGCACTGGGATGGGTAGCAATGGTTAGTATTGGCTCTGTTTACCATCTTTTGCCTGCTGTATTAGGCATGAAACCTGGTCAAATGTATTCAAGCCGTCTAATCAATGTTCACTTCTGGTTAGCAACTATTGGTACTGTATTGTACATCGCTTCTATGTGGGTGAACGGTATCATGCAAGGTCTAATGTGGCGTGCCTTCAATAATGATGGATCGTTGACATACAGTTTCGTTGAAGCCGTTGACGCAAGTTACCCAGGTTGGTTTGTACGTGTCCTAGGTGGCGCCATCTTCCTACTTGGCATGTTGCTAATGTCTTACAACGCTTGGATGACTGTTCGTCAGGCAAAAGGCAATGAAGCAGCAAACTTCCAAGCCGACACTCAAGCAGCATAGGGGTTTAAAACATGCGCCATGAAGTAATTGAAAAAAATATGGGGCTAATGATCATCCTTATCGTCGTAGCAATCAGCTTCGGCGCTTTGGTTGAGATCATCCCTCTATTCTTTATGAAACAAACAACTCAGCCAGTTGAGAATCTACGACCTCTCACTGCGCTAGAGCTAGAAGGTCGAGACATTTACCAGCGTGAAGGCTGCTTGAGCTGCCATACTCAGATGATCCGCCCTTTCCGTGCAGAGACAGAACGTTACGGTCCGTACAGTGTTGCTGGTGAGTCCGTCTATGATCACCCATTCTTATGGGGATCTAAGCGTACTGGACCTGATTTGGCACGAGTAGGTCAACGTTACAGTGACGAATGGCATCGTGCCCATTTGTATAACCCTCGTGATGTCGTACCTGAGTCTAATATGCCAGGCTTCCCTTGGTTGTTTGAGAACAAAATCGACGGAAACGACACTGCCAACAAAATGTCAGCTTTACGAATGGTAGGCGTCCCTTACACGGATGAGCAAATTGCCAACGCAAAAACTGACGTACGCGGTGAACGTGAAATTGATGCTCTTGTTGCCTACCTGCAGCAGCTGGGCACAGTGATAGAACGATAGGGCCTAAACATGGACATTAACACGCTCAGAGCACTTGCAACCCCCATCGCCTTTGTTGCTTTTATTGCAATTATCGCATGGACGTTTAGCAAAGGACGTAAAAAAGGCTTCGAAGAAGCCGCAAATTTGCCTTTTGCAGACGATGACGATGTAAGTGATGTACAGCGCAAGTCATCCGTGGAGAAGAATACAAATGAATGAATTAACGTCTTTCTGGAGCGGCTGGATCATCGTGATTTCGCTTGGCTCTATTCTAGGTAGTTTTGTGCTACTTAGCATTGTTCGTAAAGGGCAACGCTTTAATTCAGAAACTACTCAAACTGTAGGGCATGAATTTGATGGCATTGAAGAGTACGACAATCCCCTGCCACGTTGGTGGTACTGGATGTTTGTCTTGACCGTCATTTTTGCGCTTGGCTACTTAACACTTTACCCAGGTCTTGGGAACTTCAAAGGCGTATTAGGCTGGTCTCAAGAGTCCGCTTACGATCGTGAAGTTGCTAAAGCTGAGGCTGAGTTTGGCCCAATGTTTGCGCAGTTCTCTCAAACACCCATTGAAGAGTTAGCGCAAAATGATCAGGCAATGCGAATCGGTCAACGTTTGTTTGCAAATAACTGCGCTCAATGTCACGGTTCTGCAGCAACTGGCAGCTACGGCTTCCCTAACCTGACAGACAATGATTGGCTGTATGGCGGTGATGCCGCTGCAATCTCGCAAACCATTCTTAATGGTAGGATAGCAGCCATGCCTGCATGGGGTGCCATCTTAGGAGAAGATGGTATTCACAACGTTTCTCAGTATGTACTCAGCTTAAGTGGCCGAGAGTCAGATGCTCAAGCTGCTCAACAAGGCCAACAACTATACAATACTAACTGTATTGCTTGTCATGGCGCTGAGGCGAAGGGCAATCACCTGTTCGGCGCTCCGAACTTAACTGATAATATCTGGCTTTACGGCGGTAGTGAGCAGCAAATCATGCAAACTATACGTAACGGTCGTAACGGGCAGATGCCTGCATGGGAAGGCATTCTAGGTAAAGACAAAGCACACGTTGTTGCTGGCTACGTTTACAGCCTATCAAATCAGTAAATCTCTGATGTGTATCAAAAGGGTGTGACCGAAAGGCGCACCCTTTTTTTATCAAAAATTGTAATATTAGCTAGTACTTAAGCAGCCTACATAGGTTAAGGAAAGCACAATGAGTGAGAAGATACCTGTCCAACAAGTCGAGCCGGAAGTCGTTGAGTTTGACTTATATGAGAAACGCAAGAAGATTTACACTCGTGCAGTTTCAGGTTTTTTTCAAAAGATTCGAACCCGTGTTCTTTGGGTTTTAATGCTTGGTTATTTCCTAACACCTTGGATTAACTGGCATGACCGTCAAGGCGTTCTGTTCGATCTACCAGCCCGACAATTCCACATATTTGGCGTAACATTTTTCCCCCAAGACTTTTTCTTGCTTGCGTGGATTTTGATTATATGTGCTTTTGGGTTGTTTTTTGTCACCACTCTTTTTGGTCGAGTTTGGTGTGGGTATACATGCCCGCAAACTGTTTGGACCATGGTTTTCATGTGGATTGAAGAGAAGACTGAGGGTTCTCGCAACGCCCGTATGAAGCTAGACAAATCACCTATGTCTAAGAGCAAATTCATTAAGAAGTTTAATAAACACTCTTTATGGGTTCTTTTTGGCTGGTTAACAGGCTTAACGTTTGTCGGATATTTCACGCCTATCCGTGAGTTGCTAATTGATTTATTTACCTTTAGCGCACATCCTTGGGCATATTTTTGGGTGGCGCTTTTTACTGGAGCTACTTACTTGTTTGCTGGCTGGATGAGGGAACAAGTATGTACATATATGTGCCCTTATGCTCGCTTTCAGGCCGTCATGTTTGATCCGGACACCTTAGTTATTTCATATGACTATAACCGAGGGGAATCCCGTGGCCCTCGTAAACGCTCAGCCGACCCAAAAGCCGAAGGTTTAGGTGACTGCATTGACTGTAACTTATGTGTACACGTCTGCCCTGCTGGCATCGACATTCGAGACGGTCTTCAGTATCAATGTATTGGCTGTGCACTTTGTGTGGATGCATGTGACTCAGTTATGGATAAGATGGGTTATGACAGAGGCCTAGTCAGCTACACAACAGAACGCCGTTTAGAAGGTGAAAACTCACATATAATGCGACCAAAGGTGGTTGGTTACGCACTATGTATGCTAGTCGTCATCACTGCCTTTATGTATTTTGCAGGAGATCGTGAGGCGCTTGGCCTAGATGTTATTCGAGATCGAAATAAACTATTTAATCAAACGCCAAGCGGGATGATTGAGAATATATACACTATCAAAGTGATCAACATGGACCAAACCAGCCATAAATTCGAAATCTCTGTCAGCGGGTTGGACAATATGACTATGATAGGCAGGAAAACCGTCACTGCCAATGCAGGCGAAGTTCGATCAGTGCCATTTTCTATCCAGGTTCCACCTACAGCGCTAACGGAGCAAAGAAATACTATTTTCTTCAAAGTCCAGTCTTTAGACCCAAATTATGAAGCAGAAAAGATAACTGAAAGTCGATTTATTGGTCCTGTATCAAAATAATTAACTATAAGCGGTGATAATATCACCGCTTATCTTATTTTTGGTTGGAGAACCTGTATGTCGTCTACTGCTGCTCCGGTTTGGTATAAGCAATTTTGGCCTTGGTTTATTATCAGTATTCCATTGTCATCTGTTCTTGTTGCGGTTGTTCAAATTTATGCTGCGCTTCACTCTTCAAGCGATTTAGTAAAAGATGATTACTACAAGGAAGGCTTAGCGATTAATCAAGTTATTACGAAACGAGAAACGGCAAAATCATTGGCAATCAAAGCCCACTTGCGCATGGACAATGTGACTGGGGAACTGCTATTAAACACAGAACATGCAACAGCACCACAACTCACCGCTTTATTCGCCCATGCTGCACTATCAAGTAAAGACTTTAGCATTATTCTCAAAAAGGTGAGCCCCAATGAATATAGAGCTCAATTAGAGAAACCTCTTAGCGGTATTTGGAACGTTTATCTTGAATCACCCAACGGCTGGCAGCTTAACGGCCGAGTGAACAGTGACATTCATGACCACCTAAACTTCAATTTATGAATAAGTTATGTTTCCACTGTGGGGATCCAATCCCCACAGACCTTCATATTCATAGTCAGCTTCAAAATGAGACTCGTGAATTTTGTTGTTACGGCTGTCAGGCTATAGCAGAGCATATCTGCGGAGCTGATTTAGCGCTCTATTACGAGCGTAGAGAGATGGACCTTGCAAAAAGAGCAACATCTGATTCATCCGCTATTTTTGATTTATTAAAAGAC
Organism: Marinomonas ostreistagni; assembly: GCF_016461785.1. Classification (GTDB taxonomy): domain Bacteria; phylum Pseudomonadota; class Gammaproteobacteria; order Pseudomonadales; family Marinomonadaceae; genus Marinomonas; species Marinomonas ostreistagni_A. The sequence continues at coordinate 124,043 of NZ_JAEMUH010000002.1, forward strand.
CCTTCTCTTTACAACGAGTATGTTTTTCAAGAGTCTAATCTGCACAGTATTCAACTTTCCATTTCTGGCATAACTTGCTCCGCTTGTGCTTGGTTAATCGAGAAGCATTTAGCAAACCAAGTTGGTGTCGTCAGTATTAGCGTTAACGTGAGTGAATCCTTAGCTTCATTGACTTGGGACTCTAATGAAACGGATATACATATCCTTGCCCAAGCATTTCAAACAATAGGCTACAGTGCCCAGCCTCACCGCCATGGTGAGCAGGATCTTGTCCAAAAAAACGAGCGTAAAAAAGCCATCATAAGACTTGGAATAGCGGGTGTCGGCATGATGCAAGTCATGATGAGCGCAATTGCAATGTATGCCGGTGACCTTCAGGGCATGGAAGACGCCTATCGTCATTTGTTACGCTGGATCAGCTTCCTTTTTGCAACCCCTGTTGTCATCTATGCTGGACTGCCTTTCTATAAAGGCGCTATCAGAGATATTAAAACACGCCATTTCACAATGGACTTACCGGTCTCATTAGGTGTCTTACTATCATATGGCTCCAGTGTTCTCGCTTTCTATACAGAGTCTGGACATGTTTACTTTGATTCAGCAACCATGTTCATTTTCTTTTTACTCTTAGGGCGATTTTTAGAAACATTAGCGCGATCAAATCAGAATAGTCAGCAAACTAAGCACTCCCTTGAACCAGTCAAAGTTATTCGTGATGGGATAGAAACAACAGTTCCGACACAAAAGCTAGCCGTAGGTGACATTGCAATCATCAACCCCGGACAAACCATTCCGGTTGATGGCACCCTGTTAAGTGAACTGACGAATGTCGATGAATCCAGCCTAACAGGTGAATACAGCCCTGTAGAAAAAAACAAGGGCGATGCCTTACATGCACAGACTGTAAACGTTGACCAGAAAATTCAATTACGGGTAAAACAAGTTGGGCAAAACACGCAAGCAGCAACCATCTCACGAATTACTGAACGCGCTTTGAGTGAAAAGCCGCGGGTTGCAATCATTGCTGATACAGTTGCCCACTACTTTGTATTAGCTGTTTTGCTCACCGCAACGATTACTTATGGATTCTGGACTGTTATGGGTGAAGCAGAAGCATATTGGATTATGGTGAGCGTACTCGTTGTCACCTGCCCCTGTGCATTATCTCTTGCAACCCCCGTTGCATTAACAGCGATGACAAATACATTGAAACGCCACGGCCTATTAATCACAAGAGGCCATGTTATAGAATCGCTCGCTCAAACCAAACAAATTGTGTTTGATAAAACGGGAACACTCACACAAGGTAAGTTTTCCATTATTAATCAAAAGAACTTTTCAAATGAGCATTCTGCTGATGTTATTTTAAGTATCATGAGTGGGCTTGAACAAAACTCTCAACACCCTATTGCTCAAGCGTTTCGACCTATCCAACCTGCCGCCGTACTAGAAATACAGAACATAACTAGCCTTGGCGTTTCTGGTTTTTTCAATGGTAAGGAATTTTTCTTTGGCAATTTGGCTTTAATGACAAAAATAGGCCTCCAACAAGATGCTGCACTTCATGTAGAGAATGGCAAGCTGGCACTTTTTCTAGCATGTGAGCAGCAACTAATCTCAGTCATCTACTTATCAGATGTTCTAAGACCAGAAGCGGAGTCAGTGCTGAGGACACTCAGAAAAAACGGTATTCGCTTAAGTCTACTGACAGGAGATACTCGATCTTCTGCCTTGAGCACGCTACCTGTATCTTGGTTTGATGACTATGAAACGGATTGTCTTCCTGACCAAAAATGGCAATGGTTAAAACAACAAGGACAAACAGAAGTTCTTATGGTGGGAGATGGCTTAAACGATGTCCCAGCTTTAGCTGGAGCAACCACATCTCTTGCGATGGGAGCGAGTTCAGATTTAGCGAAACTGCACTCTGATGCTGTTTTGTTAAACAATCATCTCAGAACGATTCCAGAAGCTATCGAGGGGGCAAAACAATGTCGAAGAATCATCAAACAAAATTTATGCTGGGCTGCTGGCTATAACGCAACATTACTTCCGTTAGCTGTTGCAGGTTTAATACCTCCGTGGGTTGCAGCCATTGGTATGGCTTTAAGTTCTCTAATTGTTGTTTTGAATGCTTCAAGACTAAATACGTTATAGGAAATACATAATGGAAAGCCTTTTTTTACTCATTCCTATTGCCGGTATTTTTGTTGTCATTGCCGTTATCATCTTTATTTGGGCGGTCAAGGGTGATCAATTTGATGACTTAAACCGCGAGGGTGAACGTATCCTTTTTGACGATGACGAGACGGATACAAAGAAGTGATCTCGATATTTTTTAGTGGTTTAGTCATTGGGTTGGCAGGTGCAGGTCATTGCTTAGGCATGTGCGGCGGGTTAGCTTCAATGCTATCAATGGGTGGAAACAGTAAACCTAGCTGGCTAATCTTCTACAATATTGGCCGTGGATTTTCATACATAACTTTTACAGTCATTATATCCAGCGCTTTATATTTTGGGCTGACAGAATATTATACTGAGGCCATGGAACCTCTCCGCACAATTGCAGGCATCATTCTGATTTTGATGGGGTTGTATATATGTGGCGCATCAAAGCTTATCCTAAAGATAGAGAAAAGTGGCCGCTTCATTTGGCAGTGGGTACAACCGCTTGCTAAATCTTTTCTACCCATCCAATCTTCGAAGCAAGCATTTGTAGCGGGAATGCTGTGGGGCTGGCTACCTTGCGGATTGGTCTACTCTACCGTCCTGTGGTCTGTATCATTAGGCTCTGTCACCTTATCAATGGCAGCGATTTTAGGGTTTGTTATCGGTACAATGCCAAGCATGTTTTTGGCCGGAATGTTTAGCCAGCAAATTAAAAATGCATGGAATAGATATCACCTAAAATGGATTTTTGGGCTCAGCATCATCCTCTACGGCGCTTACAGTATTCCTATCGTAAAAAATCTGCTTTCTTCAATTGGATAATCTCAACAATTGATCTATATCAGCAAGCTAAAAACATAGAAGAGTAAACTTCCTATTAGAATTTTTAATAGGACATGCTTTTATGCTTTGGGACTCCCAACTTATCCAAAAATACAACCTTGCGGGGCCGCGCTACACGTCTTACCCAACTGCGCCTCAGTTCTCAACAGATGTTAGCAAGATGGAATTGATCGGTAAGATGCTGGAGCCTTCTCGTTCGCCACTTAGCCTGTATTTCCACGTGCCTTTTTGTGCACATCTTTGCTATTACTGTGCTTGCAATAAGATCGTTACAAAGCAATATGATAAAGGCACTGAATATGTTGAGCTTTTAGGCGAAGAAATGCGTCTTCGAGCACTGATGATAGATCAAAGCCGACCTGTTACTCAGTTACATTTTGGTGGTGGCACACCGACTTTTTTAAGTGAAGAAAACCTAGAAAAGCTTTTTTCTAGAATTCACGATCTTTTTAATCTTGTTACAGATGGTAGCCAAGATTTCAGCATTGAAATTGATCCTAGGGAAGTAAGCAGAACTAAATTAGAAGTTTTGCATAAATTAGGGTTTAATAGAGTCAGTTTAGGTATTCAAGATTTCGATGCAGAGGTTCAGAAGGCGATACACCGTATTCAACCACTCGATCTAGTAGATAGCGTTGTTGGGGATGTCCGTGACTTAGGATTTAACTCCATAAACTTTGACTTGATATATGGATTACCGAAGCAAACATTAGAAGGCTTTGAAAAGACACTTAAGCAAGTCATTGAGCTATCTCCTGATCGTATCTCAGTGTTTAACTATGCACATTTACCACAAAGGTTCGCGCCACAACGACGTATCTTAGATGAAGATCTTCCGACGCCCGACCAAAAATTGGCATTACTTAAGCTAAGCATCGATACATTAACGGAAGCAGGTTACGTTTACATTGGCATGGATCATTTTGCTAAGCCCGAAGACTCTTTGACAAAAGCTCAACGAGAAGGACATTTACAGCGCAATTTCCAAGGTTACACCACACATGCAGAAACAGATCTTTTAGCATTTGGTGTCTCTGCGATTAGCCAAGTAAGTAACGCATATTTCCAGAATCATACAGATCTTTCGTTGTACCAAAATAGCATCGAAAATGGGCAGCTTGCGATTATGAAGGGCTATTTGAGCAACCAAGATGACCGTATTCGTCATTCTGTCATCATGCAGCTTTTATGTCATAACTCACTAAGTAGTAAAAATATAGAACGCGACTTTAGTATTAACTTCCGTGAGTATTTTGAGAAAGAACTAGCTTCTTTAAAAGAGCTAGAGGAAGATGGCGTTATAAACGTCTATTATAAAAATGATCAAGTTGTTCTCGAAATAACAGAAGTAGGAAGATTGCTTGTGCGCTGCGTGTGCATGGCATTTGATAAGTACCTTACTAATAACAACAGTTTTTCAAAAGTTATCTAATTACCCGATCGAGCTCAGGGAGAGTACAAATGGCAATTTCAAACTCAAACAATCGCTTCAGCAGCAAGTTGACTTCTCAATGTCAAAACTGCAGTTTAAGCGCTCTTTGTTTACCTATTGCATTAGCAGATGAAGACGTTAACCGCCTTGACCAAATTATTGAACGTAAGCGCCCATTAAAGAAAGGCGAATTACTATTTCATCAAGGTGAAGAGTTTGATTCAGTATTTGCTGTTCGCACGGGTACACTCAAAACGTTCAACATTACAAACTCAGGTGAAGAACAAATTACTGGTTTCTACTGCCCTAGTGAGTTAGTTGGCTTAAGCGGTATTGATGAAAATCATTACCCTGTGTCTGCCAAGGCATTGGAAACCACCACAGTATGTGAGATCCCTTTTTCGCATTTAGAACAACTGTCTTCACAAATCCCTTCGCTTAAACATCAGCTATTTCGTCTAATGAGCCGTAAGATCTGTGATGATCAACAAATGATGGTTTTACTAGGTAAGAAAAATGCCGATGAAAAAGTAGCGTCTTTTTTGCTGAACCTATCGCATCGTTTTAAAAAGCGTGGCTACTCTGCAACCGCATTCCGCTTATCTATGTCTAGAGGTGAAATCGGCAATTACCTTGGTTTAGCAGTAGAAACCGTTAGCCGTGTTATGACCCGTTTTCAGAAAAACGGCTTGATTGATGTGGATGGCAAAGAAATTTCGATCATTGATATGGCTGAGATGGAGAAACTTGTCGGCGCATCTTCAGAATGTGCTAACATTGAGCATGTTTAATTAACCAGTTAGTTAAGGTTTTACCTATGCTTTTTGATGACTTTTACTTTAAGTCTCTGATTCGTACCGTTGAAGATTGGCCAAAGCCAGGCATTAGCTTTCGAGATATCACGCCAATTTTCAGCAATCCCAAAGGGATGCGCATGGTGGTTGATGCCTATGTGCATCGTTACATTGATAGTGATATTACTCACATTGCTTGTATCGATGCGCGAGGCTTCTTAATTGCTTCAGTTCTGGCGTACGAGTTACGCAAACCTTTGGTACTTGTACGAAAAAAAGGCAAGTTACCTGGTAAAACTATTTCGCAATCCTACGATTTAGAGTACGGCAGCGCCGAGCTAGAAATTCAAGAAGATGCGGTTCATGAAGGCGCTCAGGTTTTGTTATTTGACGATTTGATTGCCACTGGTGGTACTCTAATTGCTGCAATGAGCCTGCTGAAACAACAAGGTGCAACCATCAAAGAAGTAGCGGCCATCATTGATTTACCGGATCTAGGCGGAAGCACAAAAATACAGGATTTAGATATTCCTGTGTTTTCACTTTGTGCGTTTGAAGGCGAATAACATTAGACGTGTTGGCAACATTTTTTTGAGTATTAAAAAAGGTGGCAGTTGCCACCTTTTTTGACTCTAAGTCTTAGACATTACTAAAAAGTGGTTGCAACACCAATAGCAACACCCTTGTTCATATCAACGTCACCGTATCGGTCTAAATCTACAGTTGTCATACCGTAACGCAAAAACACACGAGCATTTCTCAAGGTTCGGTATTCACCACGAACTTCCGCTTGATACAGGCTATCAATGTTTTGGAAAGACAGAACCTTTGGTGCGTAGTATAAAGAACCTAAAACACTAAAGCGGTTCGCTTTTGGGAAGGTATAGCGGTAAAAACCACCCAAAGCAACGGCTGTACCAGCGTTATCAACACTGTATTCTGTGTCGACTGCAAGCAGACGCATACCTAAACCAATTTGAACAGGGTAATCTTTTGCTGTATCGATATCTTCGATATGCGCACCGATATAACCGTACTTACCATCATCAGAATGGTACATGCCACCAAAATCGAAGAAATAGCGGTCTTGATCTAAACTAACATCAATTTTAACAGCATCGTTGGAAAGGCTGCCTTCAACATTCGTTTCAGCAAGTGCTTGCACAGAGACAGCAGCGCCCAATACAAGAGGTAAAAGTTTCTTCATTGACATACAGCTTCCTTAAAATTAAAGCGATATAACGTTTAAGCGTTTCATTGCTTCTTCAGATTGTTTAAGACCCTTAAAGTCAAACAACTCGGTGTCCGCCAAATGAGACGGCACTACGTTTTGGACTGCAGAGAACATAGTATCCAAACGCCCTGGGTATTGCTTTTCCCAACCTTGAAGCATTTCTTTCACTACCTGACGTTGTAGATTCTCCTGAGAGCCACAAAGATTGCAAGGAATGATTGGGAAAGACTTCAGTAAAGAATATTGTTCAATGTCAGATTCCTTACAAAAAGCCAAAGGACGAATAACCACGTGCTTACCATCGTCACTCAAAAGTTTAGGTGGCATCGACTTCAATTTACCACCAAAGAACATATTCAAAAACATAGTTTCTAAAATGTCATCACGGTGGTGCCCCAAAGCAATTTTGGTTGCGCCAATTTCTTCAGCAAAGCCGTACAGCGAACCACGACGTAAGCGTGAGCATAAGCCACAGGTTGTTTTACCTTCTGGCACGACTTCTTTAACGATACTGTAGGTATCTTTTTCAAGAATGTGGTAGTTCACACCAAGGCCTGATAAATACTCAGGCAAAACATGCTCAGGGAATCCTGGCTGCTTCTGGTCTAAATTAACCGCCACGATTTCAAAATTAATCGGCGCACTCTTTTGCAGATTACATAAGATATCCAGCATGGTGTAGGAGTCTTTACCACCAGACAAGCACACCATGACTTTATCGCCATCTTCAATCATATTGAATTCTGCAATGGCTTGGCCAGTTAGGCGGCGCAGGCGCTTTTGCAGTTTATTCAGTTCAAGCTTTTCTTTTCGATCGATCTCAGAAGTCATTCTAAATTACCATAAAACAGATGGCGGGTATCTTACTACAAGCAGTGTTTGGAAACATCCCATCAAGTTCGCAACAAAACAATAAATCGCTTAGAGATTAGCGATCTGTTTCACAAAGGTTAGCTGACTGCCGCACTGACGACAAAGATACTGACTGCCGCGTTTCACACGCCCATGACGATGAGCAGTGAATTCATGAGTTCGACACTGACACCGGTATTCAAACAGGTTCTTTGCTTTCGGCACTTCAAAGTCATGGGTTCGCGAGGCTTCTACATTGAAAATATGCTCCATCACTGCCACCCACTCTTTCCCGTGAGGCCTGACTTTACTGCCATAAACCTGATGCACCACGATATGTGCCACCTCGTGAGGAACCACTTCTTCGATAAAGCGCTCCACATCTTGGGATAACATAAATAGATTAAAACGCATTTCATTGCGCTGTAGATAGGCCGTACCGGCACTGCGGCCACGTTGCCTAAAGTTATACGTAGGCATACTTAACTTGATCTGAAAGTAACGCTCTGCTCGGCTCATGCACTCCTGAACCTTCGCAGCAATTCTATTTTTTAGATCGGCCGACAGAACGTTAGACATCCAGCTTCTCACCTACTTGTTCAGTAAATAAATCATTCGCATTAAGCTTACTTAGGATATCTTTACTAAGTCCAGTTAAACGGCTCAATGCAGCGATGGACGTTGGGTTCGATTCGAAAATGGCATGCAGTTGCTTCTCAGTAAGGTAATCAGCAGCTCGATTGGCCACACTCCATTGTAATAACTTTTGCCAGCTCCCTGTAGGCTTCTCCGACTCCTGCGTGTCTTTGAGTGCTGGGTAAAACCAATCTGTTGTCGTTAACAGTTGCACTTCAGATCTTAATAACGCTCGACATTCTTCGCCTAACCCAACAGAAAAAGGCGATAAACTTTGAATAAATAGGTAGCCCTTTGCTAGCAATATACGAACCACCGATTTCCACTGAATTTCATCCAAAGCCGTACCCGCGCCAAACAATGTATGAGTCTCTAAACGGTAATTCAAAACTTGCTTTGTACGCTTGCCCATTAATACTTGAATCAAGGCAGCAAACGGCACCACCCCTTTAGTATGATGCACTAGGCTTAAGAGTTTCTGCGCTGCGATAGTTACGTTATGTTGCTTGCTAGTTGAACGACATCGGTCGCACACACCACAAGGAGCCTTTGGCGTCTCTGAAAAAGCCTCTAACAGTACATTTTGGCGGCAACTCATATGCTCCAGGCAGGACATCAAACGCCAGAACTCCTCTTCTATTTGTTCTTGATGAACAAACTGCCAAGTCTGCATGACGTCTTGTAGGCCATAAAATAGTAACGCCTGAGCGACACGGCCATCACGGCCTGCCCGCCCTACCTCCTGAACATAGTTCTCTAGCGACAAAGGTAAGTCCATATGCACTACGAAGCGAACGTGGTCCAAATCAACCCCCATGCCATAGGCCGTGGTCGCCACCAATACCTGTACCTTGCCTTTTGCAAAGCATTGATGAGCCATTTCTCTAGAATCTGAATCCATGCTGGCATGATAGCAGGTCGCCGATACCCCTTGGCTAGTGAGCCAACGGGCTAACTCTTCGGATTTGGACCGGGCACGACAATAAACGATCCCCGGCTGAGCCATGGCATCTTTCATCAAGAAAGAAAGCAACTGCTGCTTAGCGCGCTTTTTTTGTGAGACTTTAAGCTGGATATTAGGACGACTGATACTCTCACGAACAATTCTCGGGGAATGTAGGCCCAGCGCATTCGCTATCGCTTGTTCTTTATTGGGCAACAGAGTACCTGTTAGCGCAATGATAGGCGCATCAGGAAATACCGTTTTCAAACAACCAAGCTGCGCGTATTCTGGGCGAAAGTTACGCCCCCAACGTAGAATACAGTGCGCCTCATCCACCGCAATGCAAGCAATCGGTACATCTTCTAATAACCCCATCACGCTCGACTGCAGAAGCTTTTCCGGCGACATGTACAATATTTCAACGTCGTTATGACGCAAACGCCAATACAGATCATTTTGCTCCGCGCCATTTTGCGTGGAGTTTAAAAACTCTGCTTTGATCCCAAGCCCCTGAAGCGTCTCTACTTGCTGCTGCATAATCGCAATCAAAGGACTGATTACTAAACCAACCCCTTCGCTTGCCAAAGACGCCACTTGATAAATAGCCGATTTACCTGCTCCGGTTGGCAACAATGCCAAAACATCCTCACCTTCTGTCACCGCACGTACACACGCTTCTTGTGAACCAATAAAAGATGAGTAACCCAAACGCTGAAGGGCATGCTCGAGCGTAGGATTTATTCGCTCTAGAGAGTCGTTTTTAACGGGTTTGCTCATGGTTTTTTACAACTGATGTGTTTAAACTGTGTCGCGTATATTGAATAGGATCACTTAAATGCAACACCAACCTCTTGATGACTTAGAATTAGAAGAGCTCGAAAACTTTCTTGATTCCGATGCCGTCCACGAAGACTGCCAAAACTTTGTGATGGCACATGGCTTCCTAACCGCTCTTGCTATTTGTCCAGAGCCACCAGCAGCGTCTCAATGGTTACCGCTTGTTTTCGAAGAAACGCCTAATTTTACCTCTGATAAAGAACAAAAGCACATCGAGAATTTAATAGTGCGTTTGGCATCTGATATTCAAAAGGAATTAGAGTCCGAAGATGACTTCTTAGTCCCTTGTGAAATCGAAGTAAGCAGCGACCCAAATGAGTTGAGTGAGCTTGAAGAATGGGCGTCAGGTTTCATGGAAGGTGTATTCTTCACGGAACGCAGCTGGTTTGAAACCGAAAAAGAGGAAGAAGTGGCCGAACTTCTGCTGCCATTTATGGTGGCATCTGGTTTGTTTGAAGACGAAGAAGTGCAACAAATTCGTGAAAGCGAAAAGCTCACCAAATCTTGTATCGAGCAAATCCCTCAGTTAGTGACAGACTTATTTCTTGTTCTGCGCACAGAGCCGGAGAAAAAGCCAAACAAACCAAAACCACAACAACGCGGCCCTAAAGGTGGCAAAGGTTCTAATAAAGGTAAAGGCGGCAAGAAGCATTAATCTTTGTTCAGCATAAAAAAAGCCGCATCACTGGATGCGGCTATCAAGTGGGGGAACCGATTTCGCATCTAAACTATTTACGGCGATCTTGCATCCATTGCACTTGCTGTGGCGTTAATAACGCATAGAATTCATGCGTTGTCTTTGCTCTCTTAACCTCTAGAGTTTGCATCAGATCACCACGCTTTTCCGACAGATCTGCGACTTGATCAACATAATCCTTGTCTACCGGATTTAACTGCATCATAGGTTTACGCAGCTTTTGCAGGTCCTCAATCACCTCTTGACGATCTTCTCTGGCCTCGGCGAATAGCTTTCCAGCTTTCTTCTTGGTGTTTTCATCAAGTTTTAACTCAGTCGCCATACGGTCTAGCGCCTGCTCAGAGTAAGGATCCATTGTCTTTACTGGCGCTTGAGCAGAACCCGCCGCAAAAGATGTTGACGCCATGGTTACTGCTGCCGCAGCAACCAGAGCCAAAGTTGATTTCTTGTAACGCTTCGCATTAAAAGTGGTCATACCACACCTCGCTGTTCGTTATTGGTGATTTCATTATCACCCTTTAACTGTCAGTGTGTGTCAGATATGAGAAATGCCACTGTAAAGAAATCAAACAGAATGGTCACCTCACTTGCATATATGAGGTAGGTCAGCGATACACGCCTGTAAAGTTAGTAAAACTCGTCGCTTGCTTTCGTTTCAACCATCATTCCATTAAATAGTGAAATAAGTAGGGCTGAGATTCGTTCATGCATGATAACTGTATGACAGTTGCCGCACTCCTGCATGTGATGACGTAGTTCATCTCGAACAGATTTAATACCTGTGACATCGATTAAAATGTCAATCTGAGAACTATCTTCTAATAAGTCATACATATTTGTTGTGACTAAAATATTATGCTCTTTTGCAAGCAGGATCCCTGGAGCTTGTGGATTAGTATCGGCAACACCCACGATATCTACGAATTCCGCTTTAAAAAGCCGATCTAATAGCTCTAAGCCTGCATTTCCTGCACCAACGACTGCGACCTTGAATTGGTTCTGGCTCATTTCTTATCCTTAACAATTGGTGAACAACAATCTTTCACGTTACGCCTCAGGAAATTACTTGACCAGTTTGAAAGTTGAGTTGGGGTGATAACTTGTTAAAACTTTGCTACAGGTCACAGATTAAGTGTTTAGAGGTAACGCCCCCTCAACGCCATCTTATCAGAGCTTCTTCCAATTGAGTTACATTGACAGGTTTCGCTATGAAGTCACACATCCCAACCTCCTTACAATGCTTTTTGTCTTCTTCAAAGGCATTTGCAGTGAGCGCTATAATGGGTACAGAGAGGTAACTTTCCATCTTTTTAATTTCTAACGTTGCCTGAAGACCATCCTTGATCGGCATTTGGATATCCATAAAAATTAAGTCAAACAGATGGGCGTTACATTGCTCAATCGCCTGCTCACCATCTTCTACCAACACAATTGAGCCTACATTTAGCTTATTTAAAAGTCCCTTTATAACAATTTGATTTGTCTTATTATCTTCGGCCACTAAAATATTTAAGTGTGAGAAATCATGAGTTTCATCATCAAGAGTTAGCATTTTTTCTTCATCAATAGACGCTTCAATCTCAGCTATTTCTGCTTGCATAGAAAAATAAAAATTCGCCCCTTTCCCTAGTTTACTTTCGACATTGAGCTCACTATCCATTAAATAAAGTAATTTACTACTAATAGTTAGACCCAGCCCTGTCCCGCCAAATTTTCTAGTAACGGAAGTGTCTGCTTGGGTAAATGCTTCAAATAGTTTATCTAGAGCCTGAGATTCTATACCGATCCCAGTATCAGAAACACTGAAATCTAAACGCAGCGTTTTATCAGATTGTTTAGTTGCTTTGACGTTGATACAAATAGCGCCATCACTGGTAAACTTAATGGCATTACCAATTAAGTTCATAAGAACCTGTTTTAATCTTGTCTCATCTCCCAAGAAAACAATGTTTTCAGCCTCTGGAATAATATTCAACTGAAGCTTAATACCTTTTGAAACAGCTTGGCCTCTAAACAATAGCTCTAAAGACTTCATCATTGTATTTAAGTTAACCGGACTGTTCTCTAGTTCAACCTTATCCGCTTCTATTTTACTTAAATCTAAAATGTCATTAATTATTACAAGCAGGCTTTCACCTGAAGACTTAATAATATCTAACATTTCCTTTTGATCGGTTGACAGCTTTGTTTCATAAAGCTGTGAGGCCATACCTAAAATACCATTCATAGGAGTCCGAATCTCATGACTCATATTCGCTAAAAATTCGGATTTAACTTTCGAAGTATGCTCCGCAGCCTTTTTCTGTTTTTCGAGATCTATACTCATATCTCGAAAACGGCTAGCCGCTTCCGCCAACACACCAAGCTCATCTCGCCTATCGGTCTGGTTGATTGTTGCTGTTAGGTCATTGCTGAGAAATCGTCTAAAGCTATGTGTTAGCTGAACAATAGCTTTTGTGAGATGAACATGGAAAAACCAAACCAGCATTAAAAGGTAAATCACAATTGCCAAACTGAGAAGATTTAAGATGATCGCGGTAGTCGCAATACTCTCGACACCTACTTTCTTAATACTATTCAGACGCTCAAGGGAGAGTTCCCTCAGTGCATTAGCCAATGTGCCAAACTCATTTGCATCACCAGCCATCACTACATTCATAAGATTTAGATAGTTTCGATTAATCTGAATACTTTTTGCAAAGGATGTTTGATATTCTTTTGCCAGTTGGTGAAGCTTTATATTGGATTTGATTTCATTAATATTTTTTCCTGCCAATCTATTTAGAATAGCATTAACTGCTCTTCTTTTACTGTAATCCTTCTTCGTTAAAAACTGCCACGCACTACGATGCAATGTATGCCAATCATTATTCTCTTCGAGTATTGCCAACTTTGTCTCGGGAATATCAGAGTCTTTTTCTAGTGTAGAGAGTTCTTGAATAGCGGCTTGATAAATTGACTCTAACTCACCATCAATCATCTCTTCTCTTGACTTATAAAGGACAGACAGCATATTCAAATTGCTTCCTATCCTGTCAAGTAAACCCACCATCTTATTAATATAATCGTATTCTTTGGCTGACACATTTTCTTGATCCAGTGCATCCAACCTAAGCTGAATATCTTTAAAATTATCTGTTATTTTATCAAATACTGCATCGCTTCCCGACAAGCTGTAAACAGAGATATCTCGCTGCATCTCAATAACGTCTTTATTAATCCGTATTACCACTGTGGAATATGTGCTGATATCTGCGACATTACTCATCGCATCGTCAATGGTATTCAGACGTTGAGCCATTACGATATAACTTACTACAAGCGTAATAACGACTAAACTGAAAGCTAATATGATTTTTGCAACGATTGAACGAGCAATAAAATGCACTACACTTCCCCTAAGCGTTTAGCAATTCATACCATTTATCTAAACTATAATCATAGTTCTGCATCACGGTATTCCACACGGCAATATTCGACAAACGCGTGACATAGCTACCTCCATGCCTTAAGTCTCCGGCTTTAACAGAAACATTGCCATCGGTACCCTTTAAGTCCACCGCCGCTTCTTTTCCATCGTACCAATAATCCCATTCTGCCTGAGACATTAGCGCCCTACTACGTTGAGGATTAGAAATGTAATAACCCTGGCGCGCAATAAAGGCACCCGGATACCCAGATAGCCACCAATTCATATAATCGTATGCGGCCTCTTTGACATCCTCACTAACGTTGGCAGACATGCACATGACCCCGTGCCAGGCTCGATAACCCTCTTTCGGCGCAGCATAAACAACGGGGATACCTTGTCCATTGCACGCACTGACGGCAGGAGAAAACATGCTTTGGATATTGACCCGTCCTGTTTTCATAAACTCAACGGATTGGGGAACAGATGACCAAAAACCTGAGAAATGTCCTTGTCGTTTTTTAGCGAGCAAGATGTCAAACAATTGGTCTATTTCCGTGATGGACATATTCCCTATATCCTTAAAGGACATTAGACCTTGTGCTTGAGCCGCTAAAGCCACATCAAAAATCCCAATGGTTGGTGCATTAACCAGACCAACCTTGCCTTTATTTCGTTCATCTAACAACCATGCCCAAGACTCAGTCTCATAGGCCACACCTTTTGAAATATGTTGGGTATTATAGCCAAACGAATCTACATTATGGACATAAGGCATAAAACTTAACTGGCCTGTCGGATTAGCCCCTAACGATCCATCAGGCTGTACATAGATAATTTTATTGGGTGCATCACCAGCCCCGATTAAAGAGCTATCGGTTAATTTACCAGTTTTCGTTAGGTTATTTATCTCATGCCAATATCTAAGACGATCAGTCTCTAATGGCTGGATAGAACCCGCTTGCCATAGAATATTTATTGAATCCGACCAATGTTCATATAAATCAAATGAACTTGGGGCTGAGGCCGCTTTTTGTAATAACGCCGCATCACCCATCGGGCTAAACTCAAGGTTAATTCCGAGCTCCTTCATAGCCCGTTGCCTAAGCTCTTCTTGTAGGGTGACATGTGTTCCCATCACCCTTAAAGTGACCACCTTCTTTGAATATACAAATGGAGCTTTTAAGGCTACGGTCGAGGCCGCGGCTCCGACCCCCAAGGTTTTCAAAAAGCCTCGACGATCCAGTAAATCACCCATAATTGCTTGTCCTATCCAAGTTTTCTTCTTCATTATAGATAGGATCATAGAAACCGCTAGCAGCGACACCTTAGTCAACGTCAGTAACAGTCTCTTTTGTCGTATTGGCAATTACGCACTATGCGTTGACTTTAATGAGAGACGTTTTCATTCGCGACGACTAAAAATATCATGCTCAACATTAGACTGTTTAATTTGGACAATATAAAACACTTCTTGGCTGTAGTGAGTAATGCTCAATCTTCTAATATAACCAGCTTCATATTTTATTGATTACGCTAACTTTCTTGCATTTGAAATATAGGTAGACAAGCAAGGTTTATTTTGAAAGAATCGGCCAATTTTCAACCAAGCATACAAAAGATAATACTTCATTGATGAAGTAAAGATTTGAATTTAATTGATATTTTATATGAAAAAGTTTTCAAAATTACATCAACAGATATTTTCAATCACAACAGCACTTGCTTTACTGACAATCTTGATTATCAGTGTTTGTATTGCCTCTCTTTTGTATACCCAAGGAATAGATAATGCGGAATCCGTGCTGCGCAATAAAAACAGATCGGTAAATGCCCTAATAGAAGGTTATGTTGCACCTTTACGCAAAGCGGTTGAGTACACTGGCAGCTCTGCCTCAGGGGTAGATCACAGTCGTTTTCAAGAACCAGAAACTCAAACAAAAATACAAAGTTTGTATAAAATACTGCAAAACACCATTCCAAATATACATTACATCTTTTCTGGCTATGAAGATGGCTCTTTGCTAATAAACAACTACACACCACCCTCAGACTATAATGCTGTCGAGAGACCGTGGTATCAAGCTGCTATAAAATCGAATCCCATGATTTCGGACGGTGTGCCTTATCAGGATATTAACTCTAAAAAATGGCTGGTATCGTTTGGAAAAACACTTATAAACCCAGAAGGTAAAGTGGTAGGCGTTATTTCAATCGATGCTGGTATGGATGCTATTGTCGAAGCGTTAGCCGTTGAAGATGAGAAGTATCCGACCATCTATAATTTCGTCATGAATACCGAAGGCAAAATACTGATACACCCTAACGAAACGCTTCCCGACACACTACACCGAGAAATTATTTCCCACATTCCAAATGAAATGAATGCATCTGGTAGCCTTTCTTACCAAGATGGAGACCAAAAAAAGCTCGCTCACTATAATCGAATTGATAAGTTAGGTTGGATTGTTGTAACCGAGGTCAACCTCACGGATATTCGAGAACCCATCGTCAAAACGATCACAACCACCTTATTGACTATTGTTTTAGGTTCACTGCTTACGACTTGGTTGATGAGTTATATATTAAGTAGACATCTAATTGTACCTTTAAAGAAGCTACAGCATAGAGTTCAAGAAATCACTGAAGGCAAGGATAGCCAAGGCAAATATGTCTTCCCAAATAATGAAATAGGCAAGATTTCAGAAGCCATCGAAAAACTTACTGAGAAAGCGTTGTTTCAAAAGAACATAGAGTTAAAAGATAAAAACTTATTACTCAGCTCTATCTCACATACTGATCAGCTAACGGCAATAGCAAACCGTCGCAAAATGATGGAAGTGCTTCAAAAAGAAGTTAGCAACTACCAAAAAACTCGCCAGCCTTTCTGCGTACTCATGTTTGATATCGACCATTTTAAACGTGTTAATGACACGTATGGCCATGAAGTGGGTGACCAGGTCTTAGTAAAACTGGCAAAAGTAGTCAAAGCAACGATACGTAATACCGATACTATAGGCAGATGGGGAGGAGAAGAATTTGTCATCGTCTGCCCTCACACATATCAGCAAGTGGCTTTATCGATGGCAAGCAATATATTTTCCGCAATCCATAAGCATACATTCCCTATGGATATAGATGTAACGGTTAGCCTAGGTTTATCAGAGTTTAACGATCACCATTCGTTAGAAAGCATCTTGGTTGAAATCGATAAGAAAATGTATCTCGCAAAACAGAACGGAAGAAATCGCATTCAACCGTGATCTATGCTGAATCTAGCAAAAGTCGCATGGCGGCTAAGACAAATTGACCTTTCTGATCATCGGCTCAGTCCTATTTTATTGACTGAGCCTTTATAGCCATCCATCCTTAGACCACGCAACGATCTTGGCGTATTTAGCCTTTATTAGTACCCGCATTATTCGAGCGAGCATTTCGCTTTTGTTTCTTACGCGCATTTTTCTCGGTGACGATTTTGATCGCTTCATCTTTGGTTAAATGCGGATGTTTAGCCGTCAACTCTTCAACTCTTTTTTCAAAGTTTGTCATTGGTAACTCTCATATATTGAAATATAGGTGCCCTATTCGGCGCAGCTGCATCTTAGCAAGACATGCGCATCAATACTCTAGAAATAATCAACTTGCTCGATATTTTCAGCATCGGCACAAGTAATCACACACAACGGTGTTACCTACCTTCAAAAGTCCGTAGAATCCAGCCCCTTAATTCCACCTAGCTGACAAACGAAATAAGACAGAAATAAGAGATGGTAAACATGACAGAACACACCCCAGTGATTGCGACACATAACGGCAACTTTCATGCAGACGACGTATTTGCTGTGGCAGCACTCAAGACCATTTACCCATCTGCGAAAGTAATACGAACACGTAACCTAGATGTGCTATATCAAGCCGATATCGTGTTGGATGTGGGTGGCGTATACGATGCCGACAAAGGCCGTTTCGACCACCACCAACGCGGCGGTGCTGGTGCACGTGACAACGGCATTCCGTTTTCATCGTTTGGCTTGATGTGGCAGAAATACGGCCTTCAAATCTGCGCTGGCAATCAAGAAGTCACTGATGCGGTAGATAAAAACCTCGTCTCTGTCATCGATGCCATCGACTGCGGGCATGTCGACGGTCCACTCACAGGTGTCAGCCTGAGTCAAACCATCTCCATGTTTAACCCAACCTGGGAAGAACACAGCGATTTCGATGCCTGCTTTGAAGAAGCCGTAACCTTTGCTTCACGGGTACTGGCGCGATTTATCGCCTCGGCCAATGGTGGCGTTAATGCCAAATCCATTGTCCTTGAAGCCATTGAAAACGCCAACGATTCTAGAGTCATAGTGTTAGAGCAATTTACCCCTTGGAAGACCACCGTTCTTAACACATCAGAAGACGCCTTATTTATGATCTACCCATCGCAAACTGGCGAATGGCGCATTCAAACCGTCCCAGTTGAGCTAGGTTCGTTTGAAGATCGCAAAAAACTGCCTGCCGCGTGGGCGGGATTGTCTGGTAAAGAACTGCAAGCAGTGACCGGATTAGATGATGCCATGTTCTGTCATAACGGCTTGTTTATCGCAGGTTGCGCGTCGTTTGAGAACACCATGAAAATGGCCGAGATGGCGTTAGCGGAATAAAGCGTTGATAAAAAAGATCGATGCTTAACACATCGATCTTTTAAGCCACAATACTTCATTGAGCCGACCGAATCGCGGGGATAATATCTTGGCTCAACATTTGATGCAGTGAGTCACGATACCCTGTACGGCCAGAAGGCAAATTTTCCTGCGAAGTAATGGCGACCGTGAGCTCCAATTCCGGCAATACATAAATCATCTGACCGCCATAGCCCCAACCGTAATAGCCCTGTACACCCGCAAAAGGCTGGATAAACCAGCCGTAGCCATAAAGACCACGATGGAAGCGAGACTGAGTTCTTGGCGTCCAACTTTGCTCTATCCAGTCTTCGGAAAGCATTCGTTTACCGTCTTTTGTGACTCCGCCGCGGCGGTACAACTCACCAAAGGCTAATAACGACGCGGGCGTCATGCCCACTTGATTGCCGCCCATTGGAATCCCTTGAGGATCCGTCTCCCAACTTTCGATGCGCACGCCAGAGCCCTGTAACCAGTCATTGGCAAGCTGATAAGTAGGTCGTCCACTTTCTCGCATCATGATGGCCGAGAGCACATGAGTATTGCCGGTGGAATATTGCATCGCACCGCCTACCTCTTCCACAAAAGGTCGCGACAGCGCATTCTTCACCCAATTATCACTGGCGACCCAAGCGCCATAATTACGACCAGAGGTACGCTCCAATCCAGACTGCATAGAGAGTAAATGCCCAATGGTAATCTCTTTTAAACGAGGATCAGGATTTTGCGGCAGTTGATCAGGCAATAAGGATGAAACTGATTGATCCGCCCCCTCCAGCACACCACGATCAATGGCCATGCCAACGATCGCCGACATCAAGGATTTCGAGGCCGACTTAATGTTGGTCACCGCATCCTTATCCGCATTGTTATAAGCCTTAGACCAAACCAGCTCGCCCTGATACGCCACTTGAACGGTCTTGATATTTGAAAAACCTTCAGCGGTTTTGTCCATCGCACTCAAATCTATGGTGCTTGCCTGTGAGGCTGCAGCGACAGAGGTGATATACGCAGAAAAGGAGCAGAGAATTAGTGTCTTACATATAGGTAATTTTGATAAAAGAGAAAGCATAAAAGATAAATCATCCGTTGAATGGAGTGAGTCTCTCTAATTAATGACAAGTAGTTAGAGAAAAAGTGCCTTGAAGGGTATGGATTGATGGGGGTGGCGAGGGATTTTTTGGGGGCTGATTGAGCATAAAAAAGCCAGTTCTGGTAGAACTGGCTAGTGAGTTACTAAGCACTCTTTAAGATGAGTGGCTTATTAAGAGCTCTCCATCGGTGCAGGATCACTATTCATACGTGAGACATATTTTTTATGATACATCCTTGCGCACGAGTGGATATCGGTAAAATCGGATTCTCAAGCTGACGGGGTTCGATGGTAATAATTCTTTCGTAATCTCTCTTGTTGTTTAACACTCGCAACACAAGACTTTAAATTAAGAAAACTATCCACTGGACTTCACACATTTCCATATCAGTGTCCTTTGTAGTAAGGAATTAAAGGGGGAAACTCTTTACTATCAGGTTGCATATGCCTAGATTTATGCGACTTGACGTATTCCTCTGGTGGAGGAAAGTACTCTTTATCGATCACTATAATCTGGGTGCCATCTAACTCTTCAGCAGCCAGCTCATAAATTAGATTTATAAAGCCCTCGAATACTTCTCTATTTTCTCTTTCACTGATGTTTTTCATCGGAGAATCAATAATCAACAAGGACGGCAAAACTGTATTCTTTGTAGATTTAGCCAAGCAATGGACCGCTAATGCAAAACAGCTTTTATAGATAGTCTTCTTACCACCGCTACTCAAGTTAGCAAATGATGTAACTGCTAGATCGCCAATGCGAGAGTCCAACACATCCGGTAGAAAATCTGGAGACTTGATTGAAACCAAATCATCCTGCTTTATACCTGGGAAATTTGATCTTAATAACATTTCCAAGAATATATGTTCCAGTTTATCTAGATTCTTTGTATCCTTTTCAGCCTGTTCTCTAACCTTCTTCAGCTCTTCATTGCGCTCCTTAATCTCTGGAGTTAAAGCGCTTGCCTCTGACTGAAGCAAATTAACTTTAGTAGGAAGCTCCTGTAACTTCCTCAAGCCATCTATCTTTTCCTTTATAGATATAAGCTTTGTTTCCGTATCAAGAACTGTCGACAGATAAACTGAATCGTACTCACTCAACAGCTTTGTCAACCTTTCATCGATATCAGATTTCCTACGAACATATTCATTCTTCTTCCTTTCCAGCTTCGAGACTTGCTCCTTATGATCCTTTACAGCTGCAGATAGTTCTTTAATTCTTGAGTCCGCATCCTTATCTAGAATTTCACTATTATCACCTGGATCCCCTTCACAACAATCCTCTTGACCACACACAACACAGGTCCCAGAAGGTCTCTCTGGAAGACTCCTAAAACAAGATGGACAAGATGCATAAGAAACACTCAACAGGGCAAGTCTTGCAGAAGAATCCCTTTTAACTTTTAGCTTAAGCATTTGAATTTCGTTCAAATGCCTTGAGTCCCTTGCAATGAGCTCTTTCACATCCCGTATTGCAAGATCAAGACTCTCAATTTCATAGAATATTGCCCTAGCATCATTTTTAAGATTATCAACAGCATGTTTATTTTCTGTCTTCTTAATTTTTGACTTGAGACCCTTTACAACATCAACAAGCTCAGTCTCTTTGAGCTTTAGACTCTCAATTTCATTATGAATATCCTCATAAGAATTTATTGAAGATTCGTTGAGAACATCCCTAAGGGTACTTGCTGCCGTATTGAGGGACCTTCTCTTATCTCTAAGATCGGTCAATACCTCCTCAAGCTCCGAAACTTTTTCTTGGTGGAAACCAATTATAAATCTAAGAACATCCCGACTAGCCAGACGCTTCCAATTATTGGCACTAGAGCCAAGATGAAAAAAGTCACTATCTATTTCGTCTTGGTCAAGATAGCAATACCAAAGTAGATTCCTAATGCTTAGCCTTTGTAAATCAGAGTTCTCTTTAATTTTACTTCTTCTAACTTTTGGAGGAATCATTCCCGACATATAAAATAAAAAATCAGAAAGATTTTCAATGCCACTATTAGGAATAACCTCTTCACCAGCATCAATTGGAACGACAAGCTTATAGTTTTCTTTATCTATAGAATAGGATGCTATGACGCTCGAAGCATCTCGCGGTCTTAACAAGGTCAACTTATTATCATTAACAGAAAGAAAAAGATTTACAGAAACAAACTCTTGCTGAAGAGCAGGCGAATATTCAAAATCACCTCCAAAGCAATAATCTATCAAACGCGCGATGCTCGTTTTACCCGCACCCATCTTCCCGTAAAAATAGGAAGTATCAGAGAATTCAATAACTTCTTCAGACTGCTTCAATCTCAAAACGAGTTTATTCAAATAGATCTTCATAGCTCTATTTCATCCCCCCAGCGCATATTATTTAACTCTGGAAACGTTTCATAAATAAATCCCATCAGCTTTGTCGCAGAAAACCCACCAAATGTTTTGACAACAGCAGTTGCTCGAAGATATTGATCTTTATAAACTTCCGAATCATAAAGATCTTCCACAAATTTTTGACCCAAATCGGTAGATTCTACTATCACAGTCCTTCCCTCTGTATAAACATCTAAAAGCCCTTTGGCCTTCAACAAACTTATCCATCGTCGATAACGACCATCCCATGGTCCATATCTAAATCGAATCATCTTCGATTCAATGGTAAATTTCTCATGATCTTTAATTTCTACATCAAATTGAGAAAGAGACTTCCCTTCTTTTTCAATAGCTATATTTAGGCAATTCGGATAACGCAGTAAGAAATCCATCTTGGCAAGCTTAGTAATTCCCTTAATTTTCCTTTTTCCCTTCCATTTACCAGATATTGCAACCAACATTAGCACTCGCATCATATGCAAATCGTCTGACAACTCTGCCTGAGCTGCTTTTCTTGCAAGAAGTAAGCTCATTTCTCTTCATCCATGTCAAATTCTTCTGACCACCAAAGCTTGCAAGCCCCTGTCAACAACCCCGCTACACCTATTAGACAATCAGAACTCTGGGAAGAAACTTGGGCCGGATTGTGATTAGATAAATATTCTAGCTTTTTTCTTGCCGACCTAAACGCTTCAACACCATCTATTGCCTGACCATTAGTTGCATCAAGTATCGCATCTGAACAAACTGAAAGAACACTACCCTCCACCTGATCTAACATTGACTGAAA
Organism: Marinomonas ostreistagni; assembly: GCF_016461785.1. Taxonomy (GTDB): domain Bacteria; phylum Pseudomonadota; class Gammaproteobacteria; order Pseudomonadales; family Marinomonadaceae; genus Marinomonas; species Marinomonas ostreistagni_A. The sequence goes on from NZ_JAEMUH010000002.1 coordinate 146,809, forward strand.
CTCTTCAGGATTTTTGATGGCTTCTTCTAAGAAAATCCCTTCAGTAGACAGCGCACGTCTTTTAAGAGACTCATACTGTGAACTAAGCCCTGCACGCTTTACTTTTCTTCTTAAAATCTCCATATCTCGAATTGAAGAACCAAGTTCAAGTTCAGCACTATTTTCGAAGTACATAAAAACATCTTTAGGCGCACTGCTAATAAATTCAGAAAAACTCTCAAGATCAATCTTCTTGCTTAATACGCGAGGATCATATTTTTTTTCGTCTACCATGCAGAATATATGCTTGTGAGTATCTTCTATACTTAATGAAGAAGCTTTGAATATTTTATGAAGAAATTCATCTCTAACACGATTGATATAAGTCAGCCCCCTATCCTTGATAGCAGAAATAGATAGAAGATGTGTTACGGACAACTCAAGCTCAAAATTTTCTAGAGGAGGACCTACTACGAGACTTGTTTTTTGGATAACTCTTATAAGAATTGAGCCCTCTAACCCGACAGATTTAATAAGAACTTCAAACCTCTTCTTAAACTCTCCATCAAGCTCTTCTCCAGTTTTTAGGCTTTTGATTTTTCTAAAGAAATTAATTGGACTTAACGCCTTTTCTTCTTCCTTTGTGGATGTTTGTGTTTCTCGATATGGACAATTTGAAACAAAGAAAAATCTATCAGTTGAATCTCCATATTCAGCCTCAAATTCACAAAACCTTTTAATGCTTTTTACAAGAGCCTCGTCACTCATCTTCCACTTTCCCAGAGTGGGCTCTCGCGTTTTAACCTGATAGAAATTGAATTTTCCGTTATTTTTCTCTAAGAGAATATCTTCAAGATGCTCAAACCATAATGACTTGCAGTCAATTTCCTTCTTCTCAGCTTCACAGAATAAAATTAACCCATAACCATGCTGGTAACGAACGCGGAGTTGCATATCGTCTCCAGGGTCTGACAAATCATACGTTTGTGTTAGTAACTTACTCATTAAGAGAAACCTCTAATTTTGAAAAGCACTCACTAGACTTATGTAGCCGATAAATATGTATGCCTATCCAGTTAGAAAAAAAGACGCCATCTTATGTTATACATTTTTGATAGCTAAATTGGGGCTGCAGGCTTGCTCTTAAACCTAAGAAGTATGTAGCAGAGCTAGGCAGAGAATTACAATCAGCTTTTTTGATAATCGTCCTTACATAGGTCAATGGAGGCAACCTTTTCACTGATTGGTGAGAGAGCTTCAATCCATTGACGCTTTGTTGACATGCTATCACAGCACTCTAAATGTACCCATATTCTTGGAGCAACATAAAAATGCAAAAATAGGAGTTATTAGCAATATCCCATGTGTTTGATTCGCGCTGACGTTCGAAGGGAGGAACGACCTGAGGTTTGCGCAAGCGAATTGAATACATGGAATGGTGATGTAAAGTGGTTTCAGTGTGCCGAAGAGGAGACCTAGTAACCTAGAACTATCTCCTAGATTGCTGATTGTTCCCTCGCGCAGCGAGGTCCTACAAGAGCGCAAAGCTATCGCTTTGGTCGCGGAACGGAGTCCGCTCGTACGAGGTCTGCTGGGATCTTATTAGCAACATTCCATTTGTTTGATTCGCGCTGACGCGTCGAGGTAAGAAGACAATGCGCAAGCGAATTGAATACATGGGGTGGGGCCGAAAAGTGGTTTCAGAGTGCCGAATCTGAGATTTAGTAACCTCGAATTATCGCCTAGTTTGCTGGTTGTTCCCTCGCGCAGCGAGGTCCTACAAGAGTGCAGAGCTATCGCTTTGGTCGCGGAACGGAGTCCGCTCGTACGAGGTCTGCTGGGATCTTATTAGCAACATTCCATGTGTTTGATTCGCGCTGACGCGTCGAGGTACGAAGACAATGCGCAAGCGAATTGAATACATGGGATGGGGCCGCGAAGTGGTTTCTAAGTGCCGAAGCTGAGATTTAGTAATCTAGAATTATTGTCTAGATTGCCGGTTGTTCCCTCGCGCAGCGAGGTCCTACAAGAGCGCAAAGCTGATGCTTTGGTCGCGGAACGGAGTCCGCTCGTACGAGGTCTGCTGGGATCTTATTAGCAACATTCCATGTGTTTGATTCGCGCTGACGTTCGAAGGGAGGAACGACCTGAGATTTGCGCAAGCGAATTGAATTACATGGAATGGTGCCGCGAAGTGGTTTCAGAGTGCCGAATCTGAGATTTAGTAGCCTCGAATTATCGCCTAGTTTGCAGGTTGTTCACTCGCGCAGCGAGGTCCTACAAGAGCGCAAAGCTGTCGCTTTGGTCGCGGAACGGAGTCCGCTCGTACGAAGTCTGCTGGGAACTTATTAGCAACATTCCATGTGTTTGATTCGCGCTGACGCGTCGAGGAACGAAGACAATGCGCAAGCGAATTGAATACATGGGATGGGGCCGCGAAGTGGTTTCAGAGTCCCGAAGCGGAGATTTAGTAGCCTAGAATTATTGCCTAGTTTGCAGGTTGTTCCCTCGCGCAGCAAGGTCGTACAAAAGGTTTGGTCGCGGGGTGCAACCCGCTCGTACGAGGGAGATTGCAGCCTAGGGAGGTTGCCTAGGCTGCGGATTTTTCCCTCGCGCAGCGAGGTCGTACAAGATCAGTTTAGAGGTTGAGGGAGATGTCCCAGTCTTTCCAGACGACTTCGCGGCCTTGGGCGCGGATGGCGTTGGCGATTTCGGTGACGCTGCGTTCGTCGCTGATTTCAAATTGCTCTAGCGCTTCTTTCGCGTCATCAGCGTAGCCGCCCGGTTGAGTTTTCGATTCGGCGCTCATGGTGGTGAAGCCCATGCGTGCGGCGTGGTTACGAAACTCCGCTGACTCTCGGGTAGAGAGGCTCATTTCTAAGTCCGCATCAAACAAGCGCCACGCGGCGATCAGTTGTACCAATTCCAGATCGGAGATCACGGATTTCGGTACGATACCACCAGCACAGGGTCGAATACGCGGGAAGGCGACGCTAAAGCGTGAGCGCCAGTAGCGCTTTTGCAGGTGTCTTAGGTGGTGCGCCATCATAATGGAGTCGGTGCGCCAGTCGTCCAATCCTAGCAAGACGCCTAAGCCGATTTTATGGACCTTGGCTTGGCCGATGCGATCCGGCGCGTCCAAGCGGTAGTTAAAGTCAGATTTATTGCCACGCAGGTGATGCTCAAGGTAGGTACTACGGCGGTAGGTTTCTTGGTAAACCAAGACGCCATCGAGGCCAAGCTCTTTGAGTTGAGCGTACTCATCCATTTCCAGTGGCTGCACTTCCATGGAAAGCTGGCTAAAAGCGGGCTTAAACAACGGCAACATGCGCTCGAAGTAAGGCATGGAGACTTTTTTGGTTTCGCCTGTCACCAGCAATATATGATCAAAGCCTTTTTGCTTAATGGCTTTGATCTCACGCTCGATCTGCTGCTCGTCCAAGGTTAAACGCTTGATGGCGTTGCTCATGGAGAAGCCGCAGTAAGTGCATTCGTTGGCGCAGGTATTGGACAAATACAAGGGCGCAAACAAGCTGACTGTCTTACCAAAACGTTGCAGTGTCAGACGTTCGCTTTCCGCCACCATTTCATTGATAAATGGCTTAGCGGCTGGGGAGATCAAGGCGGCAAAGTCGTTGATATCACGCTTAGGTTTGGCCAGCGCTCGGCGCACATCGGCTTCGGTGGCGTTAAGATGCTTAGCTGCGGTGTCATCCCAATTTAGCGTTTCTAATTGGGCGCTAAATTGTCCTTCGACCACTGGGCTTTGGTGCAAGACTCGTATGGCGCCACTCATACCAGCTCCTTGAGGAACTCAGTAAAGGGGCTAGACGCTTCGGCGGTAGGTTGCACTTTACCTGTACCCGATTCATAAGCCATGCGCCCAGCTTCCACCGCCAGTTTAAAGGCTTTCCCCATCATTTCAGGTTGGCTGGCGACCGCCATGGCGGTGTTGACTAATACCGCATCGGCACCGGCTTCTAATGCGGCGGCCGCATGAGACGGTGCGCCAATGCCTGCATCAACAATCACGGGTACATTGCTTTGCTCGATGATGATGTCGAGGAACGGCTTAGACGCCAACCCTTGGTTCGAGCCAATCGGTGCGCCAAGGGGCATCACGCATTGTGCGCCCACTTCCTCTAGGCGCTTGCACAATACAGGATCCGCATGAATATAAGGCATCACCACAAAACCTTGACGCACTAGCTCTTCCACCGCTTTCAATGTTTCGATCGGATCTGGCATCAGGTAGCGTTGATCTGGGTGGATTTCTACTTTAACCCAGTTGGTTTCCAAGGCTTCTCGCGCCAATTGCGCGGCGTAGATCGCTTCTTTGGCATCGCGGGCACCAGAAGTATTTGGCAATAGCTTTACACCCAGTTGCTGCAAGGGCTTTAAGATATTGTCGGAGCCTGCTTTTAAATCCATACGGCGCAAGGACAAGGTGGTCATTTCACTGCCACTGGCCAGGATCGAGGCAATCATCTGCTCTTGGTTGGCGTATTTGCCGGTACCAGTGAATAAGCGCGATGAAAAGGTATGACCTGCAATCGTTAATGACATATTACCCCCCGGCAATGGATTCAAAGATATCGATACGGTCGTTGTCTTTTAATAGACAATCCGACCACATACTGCGTGGCACCACTTGTTGATTCACTGCCACCGCGACCCGTTGTTCAGCACCAACATAGTTCTCTAATAACGCTGATAAGGTGTTGTGTTCAGACTGAACTGGCTCATCATTCACATACAACTGCATTGGCATCTCCTTGAACGTCATTAATCACCGCTTTGAGTAGAGCTTGCGTCGCAGCTTTTGGATCGTCCGCACGGGTAATCGCGGTCACCAAGGCAATCGAATCTACACCCGTGGCTTTGACTTTCGGCAAACGCTCGGCGTTGATACCCCCAATAGCGACAGTTGGATAAGCATCATTAATCAGCTCCACATATTGGCCTAAACGGGTTAAGCCCTGTGGCTGAGACGGCATGTCTTTGGTCACGGTTGGAAAAATATGACCGAGGGCGATGTAGCTTGGCTTAAGGTTAAAGGCACGCATGATTTCAAAATAACCATGAGTGCTGATCCCAAGGCGTAAGCCCGCCTGCTGGATCGCGGTTAAATCAGCCACTTCAATGTCTTCTTGCCCCAAATGCACGCCGTAAGCACCTAGTTCAATCGCCAGCTGCCAGTAGTCATTGATAAACACCTGCGCGCCAAATTGCTCGCCTAAAGCGATGGCTTGTTGGATCTTATTTCTTAGATCCTTGTCGTTAGCATCCTTAATGCGCAATTGCGTAGTCGTCACACCCTGCTCTAACACCAACGCCAACCATTCCACCGTATCAACGACGGGGTAAAGGGTGAACAGCTCTTTGCGAATCGGGCTAAACTCGGCACCTTTGGCAATTACATGGTCATCGGCAAAGCTGGTGCTCGGGAACCAAGTGCGATCTTCCGGCCAACCCGCCCCTGCGGCGCGTGCTTGTTGTGTTAACCAAGCCAGCGCCAAGGTCATGGCATCTAAATGCTCGTAGCCTTGCTCTATAAAACAGGCTAGCGCAACGACAAGGTCGTTTTGGTTTATCTTGGTCAGTTTATCAGCTTGAAAATGAGCAATACGCTGCCCCGGTAGCTGAACGGTTATCTGATTGTCTTGGCCATGTTTTTGACACAGCGCTTGATAAACACTGCTTGATGCATACAGCTCAGTGACAAATTGCCATGTCTCGGTCGTCGTGGTGAGCGTTAATCCGCCCTGACTCGTTTCAATATGGCACGGGGGTTGAACTTCATCCGTTGTGGAGTGAAGCACTCGACACCCAAGGTGTCGAGTGTTGTCCAAAACAGATGATTTAAACCCAGCGTCTCGAAACGCTATTTGTTTAACATCTGTTGTGGTCATTTACTGTTCCGTCTCTAGCTCATTTTCAGAATGCTTGTCTGCTTTTTTCTTATCCGTCGCTAGCTTGTCAGTCGTTAAGTAGACATCACTGCCAAGCTCTTTGAACTGCTCAGACATTTGTTGCATGCCTTCTTCTGCCGTTACGTCCACCGCTTCGATCTTCTCAAGGCCTGCGGCGTAGTCACGTACTTCTTGAGTGATCTTCATCGAACAGAATTTTGGACCACACATAGAACAGAAATGCGCCACTTTGCCCGATGCTTGCGGTAGCGTTTCATCGTGGTAAGAACGAGCGGTTTCAGGATCGAGAGACAAGTTGAATTGATCTTCCCAACGGAATTCAAAACGCGCTTTTGATAGTGCGTTGTCTCGTACTTGGGCACCAGGGTGACCTTTGGCCAAGTCCGCCGCGTGGGCAGCGATCTTGTAAGTGATCAGACCCTGTTTCACGTCTTCTTTGTTCGGTAGACCCAAGTGCTCTTTTGGTGTCACATAACACAACATGGCACAGCCGTACCAACCGATTTGTGCAGCACCGATACCTGAAGTGATGTGGTCGTAACCCGGTGCGATGTCTTGCGTTAGGGGGCCTAAGGTGTAGAACGGCGCTTCGTGACAGTGCTCAAGTTGCAGATCCATGTTCTCTTTGATCAATTGCATTGGCACATGTCCTGGGCCTTCGATCATCACCTGAACATCGTAATCCCATGCGATCTTCGTTAGTTCACCAAGGGTACGCAGCTCCGACAATTGCGCTTCATCGTTGGCATCCATGATCGAACCTGGGCGTAGACCGTCACCTAGGGAAAGTGCTACATCGTAGGCGGCACAGATTTCACAGATTTCTTTGAAACGTGTGTACAGGAAGTTTTCTTCGTGGTGCGCTAGACACCATTTCGCCATGATCGACCCACCACGAGAGACGATGCCGGTTAGACGTTTCGCTGTCATCGGCACGTAACGCAATAACAAACCACAGTGGATGGTGAAGTAATCAACGCCCTGCTCGGCTTGCTCGATCAGCGTATCGCGGAACACTTCCCAATTTAGATCTTCAGCGACGCCATCTACTTTTTCTAGGGCTTGGTAAATCGGTACCGTACCGATTGGCACTGGCGAGTTACGTAGGATCCATTCACGGGTTTCGTGGATGTTTTTGCCAGTCGACAAGTCCATCACGGTGTCCGCGCCCCAGCGAGTTGACCAAACTAGTTTCTCTACTTCTTCTTCGATGGAAGACGTTAGTGCCGAGTTACCAATGTTGGCGTTCACCTTCACGAGGAAGTTACGACCAATGATCATGGGCTCGGTTTCTGGGTGATTAATGTTGTTAGGAATGATGGCACGACCTTCGGCCACTTCTTTACGTACGAATTCTGGGGTAATTTCTGTTTGAATATTGGCGCTGAAGCTGTGACCAGGATGCTGCTTTAACAGCAGTTCAGACTTAATTGCCTGCAGGTTTTGGTTTTCACGGATGGCAATGTATTCCATCTCTGGTGTGATAATGCCTTGGCGTGCGTAATGCATTTGCGTGACGCATTGACCTGCTTTAGCTTTACGTACCGTTGGTAGATGTTTAAAACGCAGTTCGTCTAACTCGCTATTTGCTAGACGCTCTTGAGCGAAGTTTGAGCTGACGCTTTCCAGTACTTCGGTATCGTTACGGGCTTCGATCCATTGCTGACGCAGGGCTTTAAGACCCACGTGTACGTCGATGTTTTCTGCTGGATCGGCGTATGGGCCCGCTGTGTCGTAGACATAGATTGGCTCGTTTGGTTCAAACGTTAGGTTTTCAGGATCAGAACCGATCGGCGTATCGGTTAGGTTAATTTTACGCATCGGCACTTGGATGGATGCATCAGAACCTTGTACGTAAATACGCTCAGAGGACGGAAAAGGAGTTGCTTGCAAAGATTCGATAAACGCTTTGGCTTCTAGACGGGCAATTTCACGTGATTTTTTATTTGGCTTTGGAATGTTGGTCGACATAAGCAGATTCCCATTATGTTTGTATTTGGAAAAAATGCTTGTCAGGAGATCACGTACTTCCACGTACGTGCGGCTGTTTTGGTCCTTTTGCACAAGGTTTGCGCTTGGTTAAAACAACACTATTTCAGCAGAAAAGAAATGATGCTTTCTTGTTCCCTTCGCAGGTATTAGCCTGATCAGGTTCTGCGGATCCCGCATTAAAATGCGATCTCAGCCAATTAAGGCACTCCGACAAGTTGCGCATCAGTATACGCGTTTGTTTGTTGCTGTAAACAAGCAAACACTAAATGACTGGTTAGGAATATTAGGCTTCGTTCATCGCCAGCGCTTGTTTATACAAGGCGTTTTTCTTCTCGCCAGTGATCTCAGCAGCTAAGGCTGCCGCTTGTTTTACAGGCAATTCTTTCAACAGAATTTTTAGAATTTTAATGGCTTCACCGTTGTCTTCTTCCTGTGCAGGTAAAGACACCATCATCACGAATTCACCACGAGTTTGGTTGCTATCGTCTTCTAAAATGTGCTTAATTTCAGAAACCGAACCAGATAAGAAGGTTTCGAATGTCTTGGTTAATTCACGCGCTAGAGCCACTTGAGCTTGCTCACCCCATACCGCTTCTAGGTCTTCTAGACAGTCCAAAATACGATGGGTTGACTCATAGAACACCACGGTGCCAAGACTTGGCGTCCAGCTCGACATTTCGTCGCGACGAGATTTACTTTTTGCTGGCAAAAAGCCAACAAAGCTGAAACGATCAGTCGGCAATCCCGACGCACACAGTGCCGTAATCAAAGCAGATGGCCCTGGAACGGGCACCACTTTGTGTCCCTCTTGGCGTAACAAGTTCACCACATGGTAACCAGGGTCAGAGATCAATGGCGTGCCCGCATCAGAGATCAAGGCCACATTTTTACCGTCACTTAACAAGGAAGCAATGTAGGATGCCTTATCGCGCTCATTATGATCATGTAGCGCAAACAGCTTAGTATCGATACCAAAATGATTCATTAACCGTTTGCTATGACGGGTATCTTCTGCCGCAATAAAGTCAACTTCTTGTAAAACTCGTTTTGCACGATCCGTAAAATCATCCAGATTGCCAATTGGGGTCGCTACAATGTAGAAGGTTCCTCTCACATCATTATCAGACTGTGTTACCATGATTCCTCTTTAATAGGCTTAAGTATTGCGTGCATATGAGTTTGTTTAGATCCCGTATCATACCACTTTCCTTGGTTACATTGTCTCTTATTGGTTGTGGTGCCATTGAAACATCCATGCCTGATCAAGGCTCAACCGAAACCATCGTTGAGCAATCGGGGGATTTATCCGATTATCACTATGCGCTAGCACAAGCTAAGGCGCAAAACACGCCTGAGGCAGCTGCGCCATTTTATTTAGCTGCTGCCAAGGCTCGTTTCTTGGACGAGCAATATTTTGATGCGCGCTCTCTTTTAGAAAGTCATGTCATTTCTTTTAGCAACCCAAGCCAGTTTGAAGGCATGTTGCTAATGAGCGACATTGCGTTAGCGCTCAATACCCCCATTCTTGCTTTACAAATGCTTGGGCAAGCGTCGCAATTACCTGTTGCACAACGGTTAGCGAACAGTACCGAATTACTACGTCATCGCGCTCAAGTCATGGCCTCTCTAGACAACTGGCCCAATGCTGTTAAAGACTATATGCAGCTCAGTTTGCAGCTTCCCATTAATGAACAACTCGATAATCAAGAAGATCTCTGGTTCGCCATTCAAAACTTAACTGATAATGAAGTAAGCTATTTGCAAGGGAGCTCAATCCCTTTGCTTGATGGATGGTTAAATGTGTCCAACATTCTGCGCGATCAAAGCATGACAGTCGATCAGCAGGTCAAGGCATTTAAACAGTGGCAAACCACCCACTTAAGTCATCCTGCAGCGATAAACCCACCTCACGACTTTCAGATCATGGCATCTTTAGAAGACCTTATGCCGAAGTCCGTTGCGGTTTTATTGCCAATGAGCAAGGAGCTGAAAGTCGCATCTGAAGCGATCCTAGATGGACTTTTACAACAATATTACGCGAACCCTGAAGTTCAGCCAGAACTTCATCTAATTGATACAGATCGATATGCTAATTTTGCCGATGCTTATTTCGCTGCAACTGAAACCGGTGCCGAAACGATCATTGGTCCTCTACGCAAGCAAAATGTTGGTCTGTTGCCTCATTTAGTCACAGACATTCCAACCATTGCTATGAACCAACTTGAGGTGAATACACTGACACCAAACCTTTATCATTTCTCATTGAATGTGAAGGATGACATCCGTGAACTTATGGCGTTCGCAAAAAAAGAAGGTGCTGAGAATTCTGCTATATTAACCATTCAACCGACATGGGCATTGCGACAAGGCGATCAGTTTAAAAGCATCGCACAAGAACAAGAGTTACCTGTGCTTGCCTCATTATCTTATGAAAACACGCCAACGGGTCGTGCTAACGCGGTTAAACAGTTGCTTCAAGTTGACGAAAGTGAGGCGCGTATTCATAAAATCAAACAGTGGACAAAACAAGATGTGGAGGCGACACCCCGTGCGCGCCAAGATCTAGACTATGTTTATTATGTTGGTAAATTAGAAGACGCCAAGCAAATACGCCCTCTTCTTAATTTTTATTTTGCCAACAACATACCAATGCTAGCATCGCAAACGATTCATGATCGTACGCCGCCAGCGACAACCAAAGATGAAGATATTGAACGCATCGTATTCACGGAGCTCCCTGCCGTACTAGACAACCAAGGCAGCAACATTAACAAGCCTTTGGTGTTGCAACGCCTGACTGCATTAGGTAATGACAGCTACTTAATAGCTAAACGCCTAGCCTTATTTAGCAATGTTCGATCCGCAAAACTTTCAGCTAAAACAGGTATTATAACGCTTGAAAATAATGGGATATTCAACCGTCGCCCAAATATTGTGACGTATAAGCAAGGAGTGCTTATTGATGCTAAGGAAAGCTATTTCACTTACAAAGAAACAGATTGATGGCTCAAAAGCAGAAAGATTAGCAGAACAATTTCTGCTTCAACAAGGCTTGGAGTTAATCGAAAGAAATGCTTTTTGTCGTGTGGGAGAGCTTGACCTAATTATGCGATCTCCCAGTACACAAAGCATTATTTTCGTAGAAGTGCGATACCGAGCTAACCTCAAGCGCGGTAGCGCTAGTGAGACTATTACAAGACAGAAGTTTCTTCGCTGCTTAAAAGCAGCAGAATTCTGGTTAATGAAACATAACATGCAACAAAGCCAATACCAGATAGATGTGATTGCTATAGATGGAACTCTGTCCTTTAGTAACATACATTGGCTGCAGGCAGTACAGGTATAAAGCAGTTATTTATGGATTATCAAGAAGCAATCTATACGCAATTTGCTCAAAGTTTTGAGTCACAGCAATACGCGCTAGAAACCCTACCCGCTCACATTGAACATGCCGCGAAAGTACTTTTTAACAGCATTGCCAATGGCGGTAAAGTCGTCGCTGTCGGCAATGGTACGGGCTCTTATATCTCTCAATATTTCAGCACTTTGCTATTAGATAGGATGGATCGTGAGCGCCCGGGACTACCGGCTGTATCCTTAACGAGCAATGGCAATGCTTTACTCGCGATCACACATAATGACAGCTATCACGATGTCTTTTCTAAACAAATTACTGCCATTGGTAACCCTGGAGACGTTTTATTCGTTGTTGCCAACAAAGGTAATACATCACCTATTATCCAAGCTATTCAAGCGGCGCATGAGCGCAAAATGAGTATTGTTGCACTCACAACACCCGATGCCAAAAACGTTTCATCACTAACATCACAGGATGACACTGAGATTAAGATCAATTTGACGGGTACTGCACGTGTACAGGAATGCCAAACAACTGTCGTTCATACATTAGTAGATTTACTAGAACGACAACTGTTTGGCTATGAAGACTAGCGTTTACTTGACCACTTTTAATGTAAAGCCCTTTTGCGGTGGTTCCGGCGGTGTTGGTTCAGGCTCTGGAACCTCTTCAAATGTTTCTGGTGGAAACACCATTCCATCGCTATTTTCCTTGGCGTACAACGCTATGGCAGCCGCCATTGGCACAAAGACCTGCATAGGTTTGCCACTGAAGCGAGCTTCAAAGGAAACTCCCTGCTTATCAATATGAAGGTGACGCACAGCATTCATACTAATATTCAGGACGATTTGACCTTCTTCATTAACAAACTCTCGGGGTACAATCGCCCCCTCAAAGTCAGCATCAACCAACAAATACGGCGTTAAGTCGTTATCGGCTATCCACTCATAAGTCGCATTTAGAAAATACGAACGCTTCGGAATCATTCTCAGCACTCCTAATAAATAAAAAGGGGCTTGTAGCCCCTTTTGAAAAACTTTTCACGCCGTTAGTCTAGGCGCATTTCCTGCTCTGCTTCTGACAAGCTTTCTTTGAAAGACTCGCGTTCAAAAACAAGATCCATATATTTGTATAAACCTGGCGCCTGTTCCTTGTTAATTTCAACACCCAGCACAGGTAAACGCCATAGGATTGGAGTCAAGCAACAATCTACGATTGTAAACTCTTCACTCATAAAGTATGGCTTTTCTTCAAAAATTGGTGATACGCTGATCAAGCTTTCACGCAATTCCTTTTGAGCTTGCTCTACCGCTTCGCGATCTTTACTTGTAAGAATAGTATCCACAAGAACTGCCCAATCACGCTGAATTCGGTACATGTATAGACGGCTTTCTGCACGAGCGACAGGGTAAACAGGCAACAGTGGCGGATGCGGAAAACGCTCATCCAAGTATTCCATCATTACATTTGGCTCATAAAGAACAAGTTCACGATCAACAAGAGCCGGCAACTCGTTGTAAGGGTTGATATCTGCCAATTCCTCTGGCTTGTTGAAAGGATCAACATCAATAATATCTACGGTTACCGCTTTTTCAGCCAAAACGATACGTACGCGATGGCTGTAGTGATCTTCTCCATCAGAGAAGAACGTCATTGAAGAGCGCTTTGCAATAACACCCATGTATAACCCCTATTCAATAAACAACGAAAACCCCATGAAGGGGTTAACTTAACAAACTACGATGAAAATGTCCCTTCAAAAGAAGGGACATTTTGGGCAAAAACAACAATTACAGAGTGCTTAGTGAATTTCGCGCCAGTACTCTTTGTTCAATAGGTATGCAAAAATACCAAACAGAACGATGAATAATAACACTTTTAAACCTAGCGATTCAGCCTGTAATCTACTTGGTTCACCCATATACACCAAGAAATTCGTAACATCGTAAGCAACTTGGTCGAACTCAGCTTCAGTAAGCTGTCCTTCTGTTTTTTGCACCACAACGTTACATTGTTCTTCAGTCAAAATATCGCCGGTAAGTGTATCAAATTTTGGCTTGCCATGCTCGTCCATTGCAGGTGCTTGCGCACATGTCATATGACGCACACCTTGAAGGTGCTCAAGCACATTCGGCATACCAACGCTCGGGAAGATCGTATTATTAACACCCCAAGGACGAGTTTCATCTTCATAGAAAGATTTTAAATAGGTGTAAACCCAATCATGCCCGCGCAATCGAGCCTCTAGCGTTAAGTCTGGAGGCGTTGCACCGAACCAATTCTTGGCATCAATAGCATCCATTGAGTTATCCATCAGGTCACCAATCTTTTTACCTGCAGGCAAAAGATTGGCCTCAAATATATCTGCTGGAATACCTAAATCAGTCGCCGCACGCTCATAACGCGCATAGCCCATTTCATGACAGCCTGCACAGTAGTTTGAGTATACTTGCATACCACGCTGCAATGATGCCTTATCATGAAGATCTGGGGCCATATGCTCTAAGTGAACAGTCGAGCCACCGGATGCGAAAGTGATCGCCGACGCAAACATCAGCGCCACCGTTGCGAAAATCTTTTTCATGGTTACACCCTCTCCGGAACTGGTTTAGTACTTTCCCACTTGGTATAGAAAGGCATCAAAATGAAATACAAGAAGTAAACCACTGACGCGAGCTGTGCCACTGTGGTACGCCCTTCTGTAGACGGCAGCACACCCAGCACGCCCAGCACAACAAAACTGATGCAGAACAGAACCAATGCCACCTTACTCATCCAACCTTTGTAGCGCATTGATTTCACAGGGCTACGATCTAACCAAGGCAATACAAATAGAATGGCAATTGCCCCACCCATCGCAACCACACCCCAAAATTTAGCGTCTAAACCAAACAATGGGTACGTCACAGCACGTAAAATCGCGTAGAAAGGAGTAAAATACCAGACTGGTGCAATGTGCTCTGGCGTTTTCAGAGGGTTAGCTGCTTCAAAGTTAGGCTTCTCTAGGAAATAGCCACCCATTTCAGGGAAGAAGAAAATTACACCGCAGAAGACGAACAAGAATACTGCTACGCCTACGATATCATGCACTGTGTAGTATGGATGAAATGGAATACCGTCCAATGGAATGCCGTTCTCATCTTTATGCTTCTTGATATCGACACCTTTAGGGTTGTTAGAGCCCACATGGTGAAGTGCCAACAAGTGAAGCACAACCAGAGCAACTAAGACCAACGGCAAGGCAATAACATGCAAAGAGAAGAAACGGTTTAGAGTAATACCTGAAATCAAGTAGTCACCACGTACCCACTGCGCTAGATCTGGACCGATCATTGGAATCGCACTGAACAGTGAAATGATTACCTGAGCACCCCAATACGACATCTGTCCCCATGGTAGTAAGTACCCCATGAACGCTTCTGCCATTAATGCTAGGTATATCGCCATACCGAACAACCACACTAATTCACGTGGTTTTTGGTATGAACCGTATAGCAAACCGCGGAACATGTGCAGGTACACCACGACAAAGAACGCCGAAGCACCGGTTGAGTGCATGTAACGGATTAACCAGCCATATTCTACGTCACGCATGATGTATTCAACCGAAGCAAACGCCCCTTCAGCAGAAGGATTGTAGCTCATCGTCAACCACACACCGGTTAGCAATTGGTTTACCAATACCAATAACGACAACACACCAAATAGATAAAGAACATTTAAGTTCTTTGGTGCGTAATATTTACTCATGTGTTTTTCAAAAGCCTGAGTAACAGGTAGACGAGCATCCACCCAAGCCATGAAATTTTTCATTACAGCCATTATGCGTTACCTCCAGCGTCAACACCGACTTCGATAACAGACTCACCAATAAAACGATGTGGTGGCACCACCAAGTTAGTTGGCGCAGGCACGCCTTTATATACACGCCCAGCTAAGTCAAAACGAGATCCGTGGCATGGACATAGAAAACCACCCAACCATTTGTCACCTAAATCTTCTGGTGCAACCTCTGGACGATAGGTAGGAGAACAACCAAGGTGTGTACAAATACCCAGCAATACCGCAATCTCAGGATTGATCGAGCGATACTCGTTTTGTGCATACTCAGGTTGCTGCTCAACCGCAGATGCTGGATCCGCTAGCTGATCATTTAACTTGGATAAATCAGCGATACTTTGCTCTGAACGACGGACAACCCATACAGGCTGACCACGCCATTCAACGATCATCTGCTGACCCATTTCTAATTTACTGATATCAGCCTTCACTGGTGCACCAGCAGCTTTTGCTTTAGCACTTGGATTCCATGAGGCAACAAAAGGCGTTGCAATCCCTACCGCTCCCACAGCACCAATAGCGCTGGTTGCTCCCAGTAGGAATCGACGACGGCCTTTATTTACGCCGCTTTGACTCATTATGGTTCTCTCCCACCAATTTACTGTCAACACGCTCAAATCCACAAAAATAATAAGGATTTGAATACTTTAAGGGATGTTATGGGAAAGGTATTTTGGTGACAAGGCAACATTCTTGCACATTCACAAAACACTGATTTGAGACATAAAAAAACGCCTGCGAATGCAGGCGTTTTGAAGAAATACGAAGCGTAGTAAAAATTAACGCTTAGAGAATTGTGGACGACGACGTGCTTTACGTAGACCAACTTTCTTACGCTCAACCTGACGAGAGTCACGAGTAACGTAACCAGCTGAACGTAGAGTGCGACGTAGTGTCTCGTCGTATTGCATTAGCGCACGAGTGATACCGTGACGGATAGCACCTGCTTGACCAGAGATACCACCACCGCTTACAGTAACGTAAACGTCAAATTTTTCAGTAGCTTCAACAAGCTCTAGTGGCTGACGAACAACCATGCAAGAAGTTTCACGACCGAAGTATTGCTCTAGAGAACGGTTGTTGATAACTAGGTTACCAGAACCTGCCTTTAGGAATACACGAGCAGTAGACGTTTTACGACGACCTGTACCGTAGTATTGAGTAGCTGACATAATGATCTTCCCGTATTAGATGTTAAGTTCTTGTGGCTGTTGTGCAGTATGTGGGTGCTCAGAGCCAGCATACACTTTCATTTTCTTGTGCATTGCGCGGCCTAGAGGACCTTTTGGAAGCATGCCTTTAACAGCGATTTCAAGAACGCGCTCTGGAGCGTGATCAATCAACTTATCAAAGCTCATAGTACGTAGGCCACCTGGGTAACCAGTGTGACGGTAGTAATTCTTGTCAGAAGCTTTGTTACCAGTTACACGTACTTTCTCAGCGTTGATAACAACGATGTAATCACCAGTGTCAACGTGAGGAGTGTATTCTGCTTTATGCTTACCGCGTAGACGGCGAGCAATTTCTGTAGCCAAACGACCAAGAGTTTTGCCTTCAGCATCAACCACGAACCAGTCGCGGCGTACTTCAGCAGGTTTTGCAGTAAAAGTTTTCATTAAAAAACCCTTTATCATTTACATGCTGTGCGCATGTCAATACCTATTATTATTGGTTATGTTGTCGGGTTACGACGACATAACTTACACATACTCATAAATTAGAGCGCGCGAATTATAACCAAACCGCACGCAAAACTAAAGCGCTTTTTCTAATTAAGGGCGATGCTCTAACATCAAGTATTCTTCGGACTGCATCTCTAACAATCGGCTGACAGTACGGTCATACTCAAAAGCTAGGCGTGTGCCCTGATAAATATCTGGGATCGCCACTTCTGCCGAGATAATAACTTTTACATGTCTGTCGTAGAATTCATCAATTAAGTTAATAAAGCGACGAGCCATATCATCACGCGCCGAATCAAACTGAGGCAGATCAGAAATGATAATAGTGGAATACAGCTTGGCTATTTCAATGTAATCCACTTGACTGCGTGGACCATCACAAAGCGCTTTGATATCGAACCAAGCCACATCTTCATAACTTCTTAGCAAGGGAATTTCTCGCCCTTCAATTTCTACCGCACCACCTTCGTTCACGGCATCGCGATTAACCACCAAACTTCCAAATCGCTCACTCAATGCATCAGCAGCTTCTTGCGATAGTGGGAAATGGTATAACTTAGCTTGTTTTAATGTACGTAGACGATAATCGATACCCCCATCTACATTCATCACCTTAGTATGCTTGTTAACCAAATCAATGGCAGGTAAGAAACGCGCTCTTTGTAGACCGTTCTTATACAAGCCATCTGGCTCGATGTTTGACGTCGCAACCAAAACAGTGCCATTAATAAACAACTGCTCTAGTAAGCCAGCAAGAATCATTGCATCAGTTATATCTGTTACGAAAAATTCATCAAAACACAACACTTGGGCTTTATCAGAAATTTGCTTACCCACGATTTCCAGTGGATTCTTAGTATCATTCAGTTTGCGTAGCTCTTGATGCACCATTTGCATAAAACGATGAAAGTGCAAACGCAACTTACGTTCAACGGGCAGGCACTCAAAAAACGTATCCATTAAATACGTTTTTCCGCGACCTACACCACCCCAAAAATACAATCCTTGCTCTACTTGAATTTCCGGCTTTTTCTTTTTCAAAAAACCAAATAACGATTTAGAAGGCTTGGGCGATTGTTCGCCATTCGCAACAATTCGATCAAACAAATCCTGTAAAGCCTGGACAGCTTCTTCTTGGGCAGGATCATAATTAAAATCTGGACGTTTAAGATCTTCTTGGTATTTCGATAGCGGGGTCATTGTTTGCGTTTACACCATTGCGTGAGAGATTAGCGATATATTACCAAATAGATACAGAAACCTCACTATTCCCTATATTTCCTGTGGTGTATTTCCGTTATAATTTACTGAGCTGTTTTTGGGAGTAAACCATGGAACTAGAAGTATTCGATATCATCGTCTTTGTTACTGGCATCATCATAGGATTTGCAGGAGCACTTACATTTCGCGCCTTGAGCAAAAAAAGTGCTCACGATAAAAATCCATCTGCCGGTGCCACAATAGAAGCACTACAACAGGAAATGGAACGTCGACAAGTTCTTTCTGATGATCATTTTTTACAATTACACGCACATTTATCTGCGGCTGAAAAGAAACTGGCTGATGCTCGTAAGGCGGTTCTTGAAGGAGCAACTTCTCTAGCAACTGTTACACTAGAGAAACCTGAAGCAGAGAACTCAAGCACTGAGCTGAAGGAAGAAATCACAGCACCGCCTCGTGATTACGCTTCCAAAACAGATGCAGATGAAGGCATGCTAAGTGAGAGCTATGGACTTCACAGAAAATCAGTAGAAGAGCCAACTAGAGCGCTTTAGAAAACCTAAAAAGCCTGCTTAACCAGCAGGCTTTTTTAATTACGCTATTTCAACTTACCGTCTAATGCGCCAACATCAACTTAAGCAGGATTTGGCACATCAATAAACTCACACTCTATTCCCCAATTATCTGCGATGTAATTAGCCAAAGCCCTAGGTCCAAAGCATTCTGTAGCGTGATGACCTGCAGCACAAAAATGCATCCCCTCTTCTCGTGCTATATGTATTGTTTGCTCAGATACCTCACCGGTAATAAAAACATCGGCCTTGGCAGCCAAAGCTTTCGAAATATAACCTTGTGCCCCACCAGTGCAAAGCGCAACATTCAATATTCCATCATCTGACACACACTCAAACAAAACCTCTCTACCCACGACTTTTTCGATTATTGTCTGAAACTCCTTAGGACTCACTGGCTTTTCAAGCGTTCCAACAATACCAATGCTTTCCTCTAGAGTTTTCTCTACCTCTAATGAGCGTAGCGCCTGTAAACCCAATCCTCGTGCTAAATTGGCATTATTACCAACCAAAAGATGCGCATCCATCGGCAAATGATACCCAAACAGATTTATGTCTTGTTTGATCAAAGCAGACAACCTTCGATACTTCATACCAACAATTTCAGGCGCCTCGCCCTTCCAGAAATAACCGTGGTGCACAATGATAGCGTCTGCACTACGCTCAATGGCTTCGTCGATAAGCGCCATTGACGCTGTCACTCCTGTGACAATTTTTTTTATCTCGGCTTTACCTTCCACTTGCAGTCCATTCGGCGCATAATCTTTGAATGATTTTGGCTGAAATAATGCCGTTAACTTACTTTCAAGTTCTTTTATATTCATGCTTACTCCTAAAACGATTCCCAACCCACAGTTTCGCAATCACCTTACATGGATTTTCTTAGGGTTATGGGTTGGCACTATGCTGTTATTCTGGCAACAACACCAAAAAGATAGCACTCTTAGCTTTGCGAATGCCGCCGCTAAAACAGCGAATGCAGTGGTCAACATTTATACATTCACCAACCAGGAAACACCTTTTAACCACAGCAATAATCAAAAAATCACTAATCTTGGCTCTGGCGTTATTATATCTAAAGATGGCTACATTCTCACAAATCATCATGTCATTCAGGGCGCAAGTGCTGTCATAGTTTCATTAAATGACCAAAGACAAACTCGTGCATCGATTATAGGCAGTGACCCTGCAACCGATCTTGCAGTATTAAAGATTGAGCTGACCGAACTTACCCCAATTAATTTGGGGAATAGCGACACATTAAGAGTAGGCGATCAAATTTTAGCCATTGGAAACCCATTTGGGATTGGCCAAACCGTTACCGCTGGCATTGTCAGTGCAAAAGGTCGCGATAGTATAGGATTAAACACTTACGAGAATTTCATTCAAACCGATGCAGCCATCAATCCCGGTAATTCAGGGGGCGCACTGGTTGACTTAAAAGGACAGCTAGTCGGAATCAGCTCAGCCATTTATTCAAGCTCAGGTGGCTCTCAAGGCATTGGCTTTGCGACGCCCATTAATGACGCCATTAAAATCATGCAGTCGATTATTGAGTATGGCAGCGTTGTGAGAGGCTACTTAGGATTACAGGTTCAAGAAAATTCACACCAAGTAGCGATTGCCTTAAACCTTACTACAGATGACGGTTTAATCGTTACCAGCGTCACGCCAAACAGCCCCGCCTATAATGCAGGTATTCGCGCAGGTGATATTTTGATTTCTATAGAGAAATATACAGATTTAAGCGCACACCGAGCACAGCAACTTGTTTCTCAACTTACACCGGGAGAGGACGTTACTATTAAAGGCTTACGAGGAACTCAGAGCTACATTACCAAGGCTCGAGTCGAGAAACTGCCCGCTATGCAGGCAGTTGAGCACAATTAATGACCAGCTAATGCAGATAGACTTTTTTCAATGTTACTGCCCGCAATGTTATTTGCAAACAGAGCAAGATAAGGCCCAAGGAAACCCGCATCCAACTCCCCTTCGATCACCCAATCAAGCTGAACTTCACCATTTGCATTTTCATGGATATTTAAAACATTAGGGATTGGTTTTGTTTTTTGATTAGGCTTAACCAAAAAACGAATGGAATCTGAAGTCACAGAGATAATATTTAGCTCGCCCTGTTTCGTAGATGCATCTTGATACTGGATCAAATATCGCACATCAGATGACAATGTGTCAGCATCATCTTGCAGTATGAGATTACCAGATTCTATATACATCCACTGAGACCAAGCCTTCGGGTTATAAAGCCGCTCTTGCAATAAGTCATATTGCTCATTTGGAACCTGAATGCTGCGCTCTATTTTGTAATCAGAGGGCAGAAAAAAACCAATTGCGACAGCCGATAAAATCACGACTGCCGCAATTCGCGTCACCAAACGAAGCGAAATGAGCGCTTGAGTTGGCTGCATAGTAAATGCCTACCCCTTATCAATGATACGGAATTCAGCAGAAACAGCATGGGCCTCTAGAGACTCACCACGAGCAAGCGGTGATGCAATCTTAGCCAGCTCACTTGCTCCTTCATGAGAGCAATAGATAATAGAACTACGTTTCTGGAAGTCATATACACCAAGAGGAGAAGAGAAACGAGCTGTGCCTGATGTCGGCAAGACATGGTTAGGGCCAGCACAGTAATCACCAAGCGCCTCAGGCGTATAGCGCCCCATAAAGATAGCGCCTGCGTGTCGAATCTTTCCTACCCACTCCTGTGGATTTTCAATCGAAAGCTCCAAGTGCTCCGCTGCAACAATATTGGCAACTTCAATAGCCTCTTCCATAGAGTCAACATGAATGAAAGCACCACGCCCTTCAAGGGACGTTTTAATGATCTCCTGGCGTGACATATCCTCAATAAGACGCTCCATAGAAGCCTGCACTTTCTCAATGAAACCTGCATCCGTACTTATCAGGATTGATTGTGCATCTTCATCGTGCTCAGCTTGCGAGAACAAATCCATCGCAATCCAGTCAGGATTAGACTGACCGTCACTAACCACAAGAATCTCAGATGGACCTGCGATCATATCGATGCCACAAGCACCAAATACCATACGCTTTGCCGTAGCCACATAAATATTGCCAGGACCAACGATTTTATCTACTTTCGGAACAGTTTCCGTACCGTAAGCCAATGCAGCAACGGCTTGCGCCCCACCGACAGTGATGACTCGGTCGACACCGGCAACGTGCGCTGCAGCAAGTACTATGTCATTCACGACATCATCTGGCGTCGGGACAACCATCACAATCTCGCCAACACCAGCCACTTTTGCAGGCATAACGTTCATCAACACAGATGATGGGTAAGCGGCTTTGCCACCAGGCACATAAACACCTACACGGTCAAGCGGAGTAATCTGCTGACCCAATACCGTTCCGTTTGCCTCTTCATACTGCCAAGACGGCTGAATCTGGCGTTCGTGATAAGACTTAACACGCTCCGCAGCCTGCTTTAGTGCAGATACAATGTTTACATCAACACGCTCAACTGCTTTGGCAAGCTCATCAGCTTCGATGACCAAATCTGCTGCACATTGAACATTACGACGGTCAAAACGATTCGTTAATTCAACTAGAGCTGAATCACCTTCGTTACGAACACGACCTACAATGTCTTCTACACTTTTTTGTACGTTAGCATCAGAAACACTTTCCCATGAAAGCAGCTGATCTAGATCACGACGAAAATCTTTATCCTTAGACGAAAACTGTCTGATATCTAATTTCATAATCTTCTAAGCCTCGACAGATACAGCACCATTCAACATATCTAGGATTGGTTGAATATGCTCATATTTAGTTTTGTAAGCGGCTTTGTTCACCACCAATCGCGTACTAATATCAGCAATTAGATCACGGGCTTCTAGGCCGTTGGCACGCAAGGTATTACCCGTATCAACGATATCAACGATCAGATCTGCTAACCCCATGATCGGTGCCAATTCCATGGCACCATAAAGTTTAATCACATCTGCCTGTATTCCCTGCTCCGCAAAATATGCTTTTGCAGTTTTGGTGAACTTAGAAGCTACTTTTAGGCGACGGTTAGGCAACTCTTGCCCCTGAACACCCGCAGTCATCAAGCGACATTTCGAGATTTTCAGATCAAGTAGCTCGTAAAGATTTTTAGTATTCGCTTCCATCAGAACATCTTTACCAGCGACACCAAAGTCCGCAACGCCGTGCTCAACGTACGTTGGTACATCTGTCGCACGTAAAATAACCAACTTAATGTTGTCATGGTTGGTATCAAAAATCAGTTTGCGACTTTTGCTGATATCTTCTAACGGATAGATATTTGCCTTCTCTAAAAGAGGAAGCGTTTCTTTTAAAATACGCCCTTTCGATAGCGCAATCGTTAAGGTTTCACTCATCTTAATTTAGAACCCTTGAAATCTTTGCTCCTAATGCACCAAGCTTTTCCTCGATACACTCATAACCACGGTCAATATGGTAGATACGATCAATCTTCGTATCCCCTTCAGCGACAAGAGCAGACAATACAAGCGAAGCAGATGCTCGAAGGTCCGTCGCCATAACAGGCGCACCTTTCAACATGTCTTTACCACGAACAACCGCTGTATTGCCGTTCACCTCAATATCAGCGCCCATGCGAACCATTTCGTTCACATGCATAAAGCGATTTTCAAAGATATTTTCAATGACTGTGCCAACGCCTTCCGCGACGGCATTCAATGCGACAAACTGCGCCTGCATGTCCGTTGGGAATGCCGGATATGGTGCTGTAGAGATATTTACGGCTTTAGCTCGACGCCCTTCCATATCCAGTTCAATCCAATCATCGCCACATGTTACCTTTGCACCAGCCTCTTCCAACTTCGCAAGAACTGCCTCTAGACTGTCAACGTCCGTATCTGTAACGCGCACTTTTCCACCAGTTATTGCAGCAGCAACCAAGAAAGTCCCCGTTTCAATTCGGTCAGGCATAACTGAGTAAGTTGTGCCCCCTAAACGCTCGACACCTTCAATTGTAATCGTGTCTGTACCATGACCAGTGATGTTTGCACCCATTGCGATAAGGCATTCTGCCAAATCAACAACCTCTGGCTCTCGCGCAGCGTTTTCTAAGATTGTCGTTCCTTCCGCTAAAGTGGCAGCCATTAGCAGGTTTTCTGTACCTGTAACCGTTACTTTATCAAAGAAGATACGAGCGCCTTTAAGACGACCATCTACCTTCGCGATAATGTTGCCATTATCGACTACGATATCAGCCCCCATCGCCTCTAAACCACGAAGGTGAAGATCGACAGGTCGACTACCTATTGCACACCCACCTGGTAGTGACACAACTGCACGGCCAAAGTGAGCAACTAAAGGGCCTAATACAAGAATTGAAGCACGCATCGTTTTTACAAGCTCATAAGGTGCCTCACAGTTATCCAGTGAAGAGACATCTAACTCAACATTCATGCGTTCATCTACCACTACACCACACCCCATAGAGCCAAGTAGTTCCAGCATTGTGGTAATATCATGAAGGTGGGGTAGGTTTTTGATCGTAATGAGATCTTTTGTAAGCAGTGTCGCTGCTAAAATAGGCAAAGCAGCATTTTTTGCTCCTGACGCGCGAACAACTCCACTAAGAGTATTACCGCCAGTAATCAGCAATTTATCCATTCATTTCTCTCTTAACTATTAAAGACTTGCAAACTGAGCAGGCGTGTACGTTTTCATTGTTATCGCATGAATTGCGCCAGAAGAAATCGCCTCTTGCAAATGAGAGTAAACAAGTTGCTGTCTTTTCACTGCATTTAGACCCTCAAAGGCCTCTGCAACAATAGTGATTTGGAAGCTACAGTCAGCACCATCAGTAGTAACCTGACTGCCTTCAATTTTTGATTCTAATAAAGCTTTCACTTCGGAGGCGTTCACAAAAACTCCAATTCTATTCAATGTTCTTTATACAGCTATTGTACCCTAGCCAAAAAATAATTTGTCAGCTTTATAACGCAAAAAACAGGAGTTTCCTCCTGTTTACATTCTCTATTCGAACTTAAAAATCCCTTGCACGCCATAAAGCTTTAGCAATTCCTTAAATTCAGCTCGACACCCCCGCAACACTAAACTGCTTGAAGTGCGCCGAATCTCAATTAAAAGGGCGATAATCGGAGCATTCATCGTGCTTAACTCAGCAATATCTAAAAGCACCTCCGCAACACGTTCTCGCCCAATTAAACTTTTCTTAATCTTTAGCAATTGCTTAGCATCGTAATGTCCACTTAAACTCCACAAACTGTCTGAAGTTTGAATTTGCATTACTAATTCCCTCCAGCCGCTAACGACGACTGCCAAGCAGCGATAGCCTGATCAATATCGTTACCATTTTGCTGCATCATGACGCCAAACTGCTTTCGAAAGGTCAAACCAAAGTTAATGTTATTAATAACAACATTACTAAGCATCCATTGTTCAGTCGCGGCAGGCTCCATGTAAAATGCAATATCTACTGGACTACCATCGCTCAACTGGAATTTGGCATCAACGCGCACTTCCCGGCCAGGCTTCTGACGAGCCAGCGGCAAAACAGTCAATCTACTTGGATCAAAATCAATGACAGCCGCACTATAGGTTTTCAATAACGTACTTTCTGTTACCGCCACAAAATCGCTCACCTGCTTAGGTGTGGCTTGTCGGTAATACTTCCCCATTACTTTTTTTGCCAAATCGTTAAAATCAACTACTGGAGAAATAATCTCTCTCATCACAGATCGAAGCTTTTGCGGATCGTCCGCTAACACCTCTTTTTGATCAACAATTTTAACTTTAAAATCCTCAACCACTCGAATAACTTCATCGCGTGCGCCTTCTGGATTAACGGCTGCCAAGACAGGTACCGTCCACACTAAAAGTGCTAAAACAAGACTTGTTAACTTTAAGCGCATTATTCTCCTCCTGCACTCATCAAAAACTGACCGATTAAATTCTCCAATACAAGCGCAGATTGAGTATCATAGATTTCATCTCCGTCTTTCAGAACATCCTCTTCTGCCCCGATCGAAATACCGAGGTATTTTTCACCGATTAGACCGCTTGTCAGAATCGCCAGGGAACTATCTGTGGGGATATTATCAACGGTAGAGTCAATACTCATGGTCACTTTGGCCATAAAAAACTCTTTATCATATTCGATACTTTGCACCTGACCTACAGTCACACCCGCAATCGTGACTTTGGCTCGATCCGTCAAGCCTCCAATATCATCAAAGTGTGCTTGAATTGTATAACCATCAGACTTTTCGTCGAATGCCAAGCCGCTTACTTGCATCGCTAAGTAGATAAAAGCGGCTAACCCCAAAAGCATAAACAAGCCGACCAAAAGATTCGCTTTAGCATCCTTCATTATTAAAAATCTCCAAACATTGCAGCCGTTAGCAAAAAGTCCAAACCTAAAATAGCTAACGAACCTAACACTACTGTTCTAGTTGTTGCCCTACCAATCCCTTCAGATGTCGGTTGGCATATGTAACCTTGGTACACAGCAATCCAAACAACCGCTACTGCAAAAACCAATGACTTAATCACACCGTTCATTACATCGGTATCGAAATATACAGATTGCTGCATACTACTCCAGAACGAACCCTCATAAACGCCGAGCCAATGAACCGACACAAGCATTCCAGCCCATATCCCAACTGCCGAGAAAATTACCGCAAGAATGGGCATACAGGTCACACCAGCAAGGAAACGCGGAGCAACGACTCTTCGCAAAGGGTCAATCCCCATCATCTCATAGCTGGAAAGCTGCTCAGTGGTTTTCATTAACCCGATTTCAGCAGTCAATGCTGAACCGGCACGCCCAGCAAACAGCAATCCTGTGACGACCGGCCCTAGTTCGCGAAGCAACGTCAAGGAAAGCAGTTGACCTACTGCAGACTCCGAACCGTAACGCGTTAAAATAGAATACCCCTGAAGCGCTAAAACCATCCCAATAAAAGCACCAGACACTATGATAATAATGAGCGACAAAACGCCTACAGAGTAAATCTGGCGAAAATAAAGCTTTAAAGCCTCGTCATAGCGAACAGGCAATCGACAAATAGCTTGAAACAGGAACACACCCGCTTGCCCTACCGTTTCGATATGCCGATAAATAGCAGAATATAATGTTTTCATTAGTCTAATTAATTCATCCCTAACAACTGCTTATCATAATCTTGTGCCGGATAATGAAAACCGACTGGACCATCAGCGTGCCCTTGAAGAAACTGAACAACCCTCGGGTCTTTTGATTGACGTATTTCATCCGCAGTACCAGACAAGATAACTCGGCCATCCGACAACAAACAGACATGATCAGCAATGCTTAATGAATCTTCTACATCATGCGACACAAGCACACTGGTAATGTTAGCAGCATGATTCAAGCGCTTAATTAACTCTACCAAAACACCCTTTGAGATAGGATCCTGCCCAGCAAATGGTTCATCATACATTACTAAATCAGGATCTAATGCAATTGCACGCGCTAACGCTGCACGACGTGCCATACCTCCAGAGAGCTCCGCTGGCATCAAATGTGCTGCACCGCGAAGACCAACACTCTGCAGCTTCATCAAGACAATATCGCGTATCATGACATCATCAAACTCTGTGTGCTCTTGTAACGGCAAAGCAACATTTTCGAAGACACTCATATCACTAAAGAGCGCACCGCTTTGAAACAGCATCCCCATTTTGCGACGCGCATCGAAAAGCTCTTTTCGAGAGGCCCTTGACATATCAAGGCCTGCAACCGTCACCGAGCCTGAATGCGGTGCAATCTGACCGCCAATTAATCGAAGCAATGTTGTTTTGCCAACACCACTTGGCCCCATCACCGCTGTAATTTTGCCTTTGGGGATCTGCAGAGTAATATCCTTGTAAATCGCTCGATCAGCGCGATAAAAGGATAGATTCTTGACGTCCACGTAGACTTCCACAGACAGCTCCTCATATTAAAAATCGATTGGATACTAGCACCGCAATTTTGTAAAAGATACGCCATGCACTAGAGGTTGCATGTCTAGACTCTTGAAATCCTTCAATAAACCACATTAAATGGGGCGTTTTACAAAACCCTCTCATTTAATTTAGGTATTTAACGAATGCTCATGTTTTCCGCGGCACTCATTGCCGGGCTAATTTTACTGGTTCTAAGCTCAGATAAATTTATAGAACACGCAGCTCTAGTTGCCGAAAAGCTAAACGTCAGCCCAATTGTTATTGGTATTACTTTAGTAGCACTTGGAACATCGGCCCCTGAAATGGTTGTTTCGGCCATTGCAGCATTAGACAATGCACCTGGAATCGCTGTGGGCAATGTGATTGGATCAAACATAGCAAATATAGGCTTAGTATTTGGGGCAACGCTTGTTCTCGCTGCCGTTCCAATTAACGGAAGCCTGATTAAAAAAGAAATCCCTCTCGTAATTTTTGTGACACTTCTAGCGGGCTTCCTCATGATTGATCAGCACCTTTCGCTCACAGATGGCGTAGCTTTGATCATTGCCTTTTTAATTGTTCTCTACCTTTTATTAAAAAACTCTAAAAATCTTGAAGATGAATTAACAGAAGACTTACCAGAAGACGATGGTGGCAGTGTAGCGCGCTCCTTACTCATTGCCGGCGTAGGCTTGGCTGTATTAATCGGCAGCTCAAAATTATTGGTATGGGGGGCTATCGGTATTGCATCAGCTTTAGGAGTATCGGATTTAATCATTGGCTTAACTATCGTGGCAATAGGAACGAGCTTACCGGAACTAGCCGCTTCGATAGCAAGTGTGAAAAAGGGTCATCATGATATTGCGATCGGCAACGTCCTAGGATCCAACATATTTAACCTAGCCACCGTCCTACCTCTTCCAGCCATACTCGCCCCTGGATTAATTGAGGAAACTGTTATAAATAGAGATTACTGGTGGATGCTTGGATTTACCCTTTTATTCTCAATTGCTGTTATCATTTACTCCAAGCACCGTAGCTTAAGCATCCCACGTTGGTTTGCCGTGCCATTACTAGGCGGCTATGGGGCTTATATGTATTTATTAGCAATTTCTGGCTAAATAATGAAGTCGTTTATCTCAAAACTCATTGACAACAAAGGGCTGACAGGCTTTTTCGCAATTGCGGTTGTAGCCGTTGTTGTTTTTCTTTTTGGCAACCAGCCAACGCTCTATATTTTGGAAGAGCAAAAGCTCTCTGATGCGCCTGACTTTTTTTTAGAAGGCGTTACCGTAAAGTCATATGACAAAAGCGGATTGCTAGTGGAAACCGTTGTCGCACAATCCGCCAACCACTATGTCGCACAACAAACCACCTTAGAGCAGCCAGTTATTACCAAAGTTACTGAAAACATAAAATCCGTGGCTGAAGCAGAAACTGGCGTCATCAATGATACGGACAACACAATCACTTTAAACCAAAGTGCTGTCGTTGCTCGCTTTATAAATTCGATAGAATCCGGTCGAGTTCAAGCAAACACTATTTTGTTTAACGATCGAAACCAAACCATTCTTGGCCAAGGCAATAGCGCATTAAAAACTCCGCAGGGAACAACTTTGGCTGACAGCATTTTTTACAACCTAACGGACAACACCGCAACCTTAAACGGAGGCGTATCAGGACACTATGACGTTACAAATTAATAAACTTAAGATTGCACTGACCGCCGCCATTCTAAGCCTCAGTAGCAGTGTGGTTATGGCCCTACCTGACGACTTGAACCAGCCAATTAACATTGAAGCTGACAAAGCTTTTTTTGATCAAAAAGAAGGCTCTGCAAACTACAGCGGTAACGTCGTTGTCACCCAAGGAAGCATTCGCATTGAAGCCGAGCTTCTTAAAATTAAAACCAATCCCTCAACAGGAGAATTTCAATCTCTTTCAGCAGAAGGCACACCTTCTTCTTTCGCCCAACAACTGAATGAAGAAGGCAAGCAAATGAAAGCTAATGGCGATATGCTGAATTACGATGTCCAAAAAGGCCAACTTGAAATTCATAAAAACGGCTACCTTCAACGTGGCGATGATGAAATTTCAGCAGACTTTATTCGCTACCTAATGAATAACGAAACTTTTAAAGCAGAAAATCGTGGTAGTGGTCGAGTTAACATGA
Organism: Marinomonas ostreistagni; assembly: GCF_016461785.1. Lineage (GTDB taxonomy): Bacteria > Pseudomonadota > Gammaproteobacteria > Pseudomonadales > Marinomonadaceae > Marinomonas > Marinomonas ostreistagni_A. The sequence continues at coordinate 176,520 of NZ_JAEMUH010000002.1, forward strand.
CCCTGCAGCCTACTTCCAGCGAGCAACAAAACTAAACTCATGGCAATCTTAGAAGCGAAACACTTAGCTAAAAGCTACAAAAAACGTCAAGTTGTAAAAGATGTGTCTTTAGAGGTGCGCTCTGGAGAGGCAGTAGGACTGCTAGGTCCGAATGGCGCAGGCAAGACAACCTGTTTCTATATGATCGTTGGCATGGTTTCTAATGATTTAGGTGGAATCTTCATTGATGGCGAAGATGTCACAAAGGATGCCATGCATGATCGTGCGCAAAAAGGTATTGGCTATCTCCCACAAGAAGCTTCTATTTTTAGAAAGATGTCTGTCGAAGATAACATCATGGCGATATTAGAAACACGCAAGGACCTCACAAGCGCTGAGAGAACAGCAAAGATGGAAAGCCTTTTAGAAGAGTTCCATGTCACACATATCCGTAAGAATTTAGGCATGGCTCTTTCCGGAGGTGAGCGTCGACGCGTAGAGATCGCACGCGCACTCGCCATGAATCCAAAATTTGTACTGCTAGATGAGCCTTTTGCAGGCGTTGACCCAATCTCTGTTGGCGACATCAAAGGTATTATCAAACACTTACAAGAGAGCGGAATCGGTGTTTTAATCACAGACCATAATGTCCGTGAGACGTTAGATATTTGCGATAAAGCGTATATTGTAGGTAATGGACACATCATTGCATCTGGCGATGCTGAAGCAGTCATAAACAATGAACAAGTGAAAAAAATCTACTTAGGCGATAATTTCAAACTCTAAGCCCCCTTATTTTTCACGATAAAAGGGAGTAGTATGCATAAGTCATTCCAAATACTAAAAAGTAGAAGAGTTGCGCTATGAAGCAGTCCCTGCAACTTAAAATCGGGCAACAGCTAACCATGACCCCGCAATTGCAGCAGGCAATTAAATTGCTGCAATTATCAACACTCGACCTGCAACAAGAAATCCACGAATTTCTTGAATCTAACCCTTTGTTAGAGCTGGATGAGGAGGAAGGGTTCCAAGCTGAGACAGAAGGCCGTACATCAGATAACAGCACTTCGGCAGATACATCGAATGAAAATAGCGATGCCGTCTCTGAAACACCACAGTTAGAATCCGAGTGGACGGAAAGTATCCCCAATGAGCTCTCAATTGATAGCAATTGGGACGACACTTACCAAAATTCAGCTGCCGCTGCTGACACACCTGTTTTCGATGGAGAACAGGACTTTGACAGCCGCAACGCCCTGTCAGAAGACATGCAAGACCATTTAATTTGGCAACTGAATTTAACCCATATGTCTGATCGAGATATTGAGATTGCTTATGCCATCATCGATAGTGTTCAGACGGATGGTTATCTTTCCATGAGTCTCGATGAGATTTTTCAAGCTCTAACAACTGAGCTAGAAGATCTTGAACTGGATGAAGTGGTCGCAGTACAACACAGACTTCAGCGATTTGACCCAGTTGGAGTGTGTTCTCAAGATTTACGTGAGTGTCTTTTGGTACAACTTGAAGCATATCAAGACCACCCTCTTTTCAGGTCAACATTCAACGTTGTTGATCAATACTTAGGACTACTTGGTAACAGAGACTATGCTCAACTGAGTCGTAAGACCAAACTCAAAGAAGAGGCGCTAAAAGAAGTCATTACACTTATTCAGCAACTGAATCCACGTCCAGGCTCAGTGATTGATACCAGTGAAACAGACTACGTCATACCAGATGTTTCAGTTAAGAAACATAATAATGTATGGCAAGTTGAGTTGAATAATGATGCCCTTCCACCTGTAAAGATAAATGAAACTTACTCTGCAATGGTCAACTCGAAGGCTTCGAGTGACGACATCTCTTACATTAAGAACTCTTTGCAAGAGGCCAAATGGTTCATGAAGAGCCTTCAAAGCAGAAATGAAACCCTGTTAAAGGTAGCGAGCTGTATTGTTTCTAAACAAGTCGATTTTTTCGAGATAGGTGAAGAAGCCATGAAACCAATGGTTCTGCACGATGTCGCCGAAGAAGTTGGTATGCACGAGTCAACCATTTCACGTGTCACGACACAAAAATACATGCACACACCACGAGGAATATTTGAGCTTAAATATTTCTTCTCTAGTCATGTAAACACGTCATCTGGTGGTGAATGCTCTTCAACTGCCATACGTGCAATGATTAAAAAGCTGGTCGCAGATGAACCTCCGAAGAAGCCATTGAGCGATAATAAGCTGGCAACCATATTAGCCGACCAAGGTATCCAAGTAGCGCGAAGAACTGTTGCCAAGTATCGTGAAGCCATGAATATTCCGCCTTCAAATGAGCGGAAACGACTAATCTAAAGGCCATATAAAATGTCTGTTAAAAATTTAGTCAAACCTGAATTAGTGTTTGCAAAACAGCAAATTTCTAGCAAGAAGAGACTGCTTGAACAATTAGCAGAGTCAGTTAGTGACCGTCTACACTGCAATGCAGATGAAGTTTATGACGCCTTACTAGGCAGAGAAAAGCTTGGCAGTACAGGAATCGGTAACGGTATTGCAATACCACACTGTCGACTTGATAAGGTTAATAGGGCCACAATTGTGTTGATGTCATTACAAGACCCTATAGATTTCGATTCAATTGATCGTCGACCAGTAGATTTAATATTTGCTTTACTCGTCCCAACGAACCAATGTGACGAACACCTAGCAACGCTTGCGCAAATTGCCGAACTTGCCCAAGCTGAAGAAAAACTGGACTTGCTAAGAGAAAAGCAAGATAACACCGAGTTATTTGAAGCATTCAATGCTTTATTGTAAGGATACCCCATGCTGGAACAATCGGTAGAAATTATAAATAAACTAGGCCTTCATGCCCGTGCTGCTGGAAAGTTAGTTGAGACCACGACACGCTTCACTTCTGATATCACCATTGAAAAAGAAGGTCGTAATGTTGACGGAAAAAGCATCATGGCGATGATGATGCTAGCAGCAGCTAAAGGTACAACCATTAACGTCAAAGTAAATGGTGAAGATGAAGCTGCGGCGATGGAAGCCATTATAAACCTTATTAATGATCGGTTTGGAGAAGGCGAATAGCCGAATGAGCGATCAATCTACCTTAGAACACTTACAAACGGTTGCAGAGTCCCTAGAGTCAGGGGCAACCATGCAAATTCGCTATTTGCTTAATGGTGCTCTACCTGCGCAGGATGTCGCTCGCCTTTTAGAATCCTCTCCACCTAAAGAACGTAAGCTTCTCTGGGAACTGATCGATCACGATAATCAAGGCGATGTCCTGCAATATGTTTCTGAAGAAATCAGTATTCAGTTCATGAAGGACATGGATACTGAACGATTACTTGCAGTATCAGAGCATTTTGATAACGACGATTTAGCCGATATCCTACAACAACTTCCCGAGACTCTTGTTAAGGAAGTTCTAGCGTCCATGACAGCACAGAATCGTGCTCGAATGGAATCCCTCATGAGCTACTCAGAAGATTCTGCTGGTGGCTTAATGAACACAGATACGATAACAATCAGACCAAATATCACGATTGATATTGTATTTCGCTTTTTACGCCGTCACTCAGAACTACCTGAAATGACAGACAGCCTTTTGGTCGTTAGTCGATCCGACCGCTTTCTAGGCATATTGCCTTTGCGAAAATTATTAGTGGCTGACACCGACACCATTGTACGCGATATAATGGAAACAGATTGCGATGTCATATACGCCCATCAGACAGCAACAGAAGTGGCTCAGCTGTTCGAAAAAATGGACCTTGTATCCGCCCCTGTTATCGACCCTGACTCAAAGAAGCTATTAGGCCGTATCACCATTGATGACGTCGTCGATGTCATTCGAGATGAAGCCGAACACTCTATGCTTCAAATGGCGGGCTTAGACGATGATGAAGATACCTTCGCTCCTATTATGCAAACCACACGTCGTCGAGCTGTTTGGCTAGGAATAAATTTAATTACTGCATTCATAGCTTCCTATGTAATCGGACTGTTTCAAAACACACTCGATAAAGTCGTTGCACTCGCCATCTTGATGCCAATTGTTGCCAGTATGGGGGGAATTGCTGGGTCGCAAGTATTAACACTGGTCATTCGCGGTATCGCACTGAACCAGATAGGCTCCTCGAATGCGAGATGGCTTCTTAACAGAGAGGTCGTCGTTGGCCTGATAAATGGTGTATTATGGGCATCCGTAATAGCTTTACTGACGACCGTTTGGTTTGGGGATATAAAAATAGCTTATGTGATCGCTGGTGCGATTATCATTAACCTATTGTTTGCGGCACTCACTGGAACGCTATTACCCATAGCACTAAAGAAGCTAGGCATTGATCCTGCCCTTGCTGGCAGCGTGATTTTAACAACCGTTACCGATGTTGTTGGTTTTTTATCATTTTTAGGCTTAGCGACACTCTTTTTACTATAGAACGAATTAAACATGACAGATTTTGAACACTACGACGACAACGAAGAAGAATATAAAAGTAAGACCCAAGTAAAAAGAGAAATGGAAGCTCTACAAGATTTAGGGGAAAAACTTACTAATCTTAGTCCTGCTCAGCGCAAGAAAGTCCCTATGTCGGATACGCTTCGCGATGCACTTGAAGAAGCCGACCGAATTAAGCAATGGGGTGCTAAGCGTCGTCACTTACAATATATTGGCAAAGTTATGCGAACTGAAGACGCTGATGCTATCTCAGCGCGATTAGAATTGTTTGACAGCACATCTGCAGCCAATAACAAACGCTTTCACCAACTTGAAGCGACACGTGACGCACTTATTGGCGATAATAGTAAAATGATTCTTGATCAGTATATCCAAGCCAACCCTACTGTTGATATTCAACAGCTGCGCTCTTTGGTACGCATGGCCATAAAAGAAGTTGAACAAGGTAAGGCAACGACACAACGTAAAAAGCTATTTAAACTTTTACGTGAAGTGCAGGATGCACAATTAGGACTGCTTTAGAAATGTATTATAGACGGCGATGCTGGAGGCACGGCATCGCCGATCTAACGCTTTTGAGGTAAGTTTTATCCACCTCAAAATAAATTATCCCTTCTTGCTCACCATCTAATTTATCAATCAATTCTCCCCATGGACTGTAGGCTACTGTATTTCCATAAGTGCGCCTTGTATCGCTATGCCAACCGACTTGCCCTACTCCCGCCACATAAAACTGATTCTCTATGGCTCGAGCACACAAAAGGGTATGCCAATGAGCTTCACCTGTTTTATAAGTAAACGCAGAAGGAACAACCACAACTTCGGCCCCAAGTTCAGCTAAACGACGATAATATTCAGGGAAACGCAAGTCATAGCAAATACTAAAACCCAAACAAACATCATCTACAAGGTATACAACGGGGGCAATTTCTCCTGGTTCAATGTAACGAGACTCACGATAAGTATTAGCTTTGTCATCGACATCCACATCAAACAAGTGAATTTTATCGTAACGTGCTAAGACCTCGCCTTCAGGCCCTATCAATAAAGAAGACTGCCTAACACGACCCGCTTTAACCAACCTACTATCTTGATCTAATGCCATTGGATGTGAACCAATTAAAACATATACATTTTTCTCAGATGCGAATCGCTTAATAGCTTCTAAAATTACCGTTGTTGATTCTGACTCGGACAGCGCTCGCATCTGTTTGGCATCGAACAAAAAGACATTCTCAGGCAACACTAACAATCTTGGGTTATGATCCATCGCTGCCGTCATGAGCTCTAGGACTTTATTCAAGTTAAGCTGCCAGTCCTGAACACTGGTAAGCTGGATACAAGCAATGCCAAGTTTCGCCATGAAGATCACTACCTTATCGGTGAATATTGTACTGGGGTTACCTTGGGCTCACTGAAAGGCCCCTCAATTTGGTATTGAATACTTGTTACTTTTGAGAGTTGATCACCGATTAGTTTGTCAGTGATATACAAAAGCCCTGCAATTTGCGGTGTTGCCAACAACAAGCCAGCAACCGGTAAGGTGCTGCTTATTGGAATCGTTGCAGTAAGCCTTTCGTTTAGAGTTTCATCAATTAGGTTCGCGTTACCTTGCAAAGCAATCTCCGCCGTTGGCGATATAACTTTGAGCGGCTCGACTGTTTTCAATTGACCTTTCGCAATAGACAGATCCCCGCTGAATCTATCAAAAGGCATGCCCGGTTCATACAAATCTGAAAAATCGAACGTTAACCGTTTTGCAAAAGCATCCACATTAAATATTCCAAGCAATCGCAGGAATGGTGGTAATTGATCGACTTGATTGAAATTACCTTTTTGCACATTGAAGCTGATACGACCAGACAAACTAGGACGATCAAACGAAAGTAACGAATTTTCCCAGCTCAATAAAACATCCATTTGATATCGATTCGAGCTAAGAAAGGGTGACGGAGAGAACTTTTTCGTCAGCTCTCTAGCATCTTCGCCTTCAGCCTTTAAGGTCATCTCAACATTTTGCTTAGATCCACCTTGCCAGAAAATTTGCCCCAAAAACTGACCTTTCGGCAACTGAGTAGAGATATTTTTAATCCTAACTATGTTTCCTTGACTCTCGATAACAGCTGACCAATCTCCATACGGCCTATTATCAATGTAGACTTGATCGACTTTGACGGCCATTGAGGGAATCAAGCTAGGTTGAATTTCATTTTCTCTATTACTTTCTACCGTTGTATTCTCTTTATCAGCCGTCAACCAATTCAAATAATGAATATGCAACTCAGGCCCAGCATCTGTTTGATTGAGGACAGCATTAAGCTCGTCTGAAGCCACTGTAAAAGGGTGACCATCCTTTGCTCGGGTGTAAGAGATTTTGACGTTATTGAACTGATTTTTTTCATTAACAGGCAATACATCCACCAACACATCCATAGAACGAATCCATTCAGGCAGATTAGTCGGAATACTACTGTCAGAAGCATTGTCAGTATTTTTTGATAAAGACACTTTAAAGTCATCGATAATTGGCTGCCAAGTGCGCCAATCAAATTCGTCAAGTTGACCATAAAAAGAAAGACCTTTTTGAATTTCTTGATCAACAGGAAGAGGCTTCAGTAGTGAAACACTACCCCCTTGAATTTGAGAATCACTGACTAAAATTTCACCATACAACCATTCCTTAGCCTGGACTTCTAGCAACAACTCTTCATTCAAAGCTTTAATATGAATATCGGTCGGAACTGAGACATCTGTTAGCTTTGCAATGGGGCTAGGCATCGCAAGCTTAACACCAACCAGATCAGTGGATAGATCGAGATCCACTTGCCCAAGTTTACTGCGCCCTATTGCAAGATTTCCTGTGAAAGTTGTTAAGCCTTCTAGTCTAGAAATTAAAGGCTGAGGAGCATTGCGCCATTCAGCAACCTGTTTGCTGTTAATAGTACCTTTAAGCACCCCATCAAGTATAAAATGTTCTTCTTCATCAACCTGAGAGGTCAACACAAGACTGCTCGTCCCTCCTAATGTTTCTAATTCAAACTCGGTATCGTACACCCCTTTTTCACTGCCAAAATTTAAGCGCCCATTTAAAACTTTAATTGGCAATTGCGCTTGAGAAACAACAACTGAGTTTTCTGAAAAGACTAACTCCAGACCAACTGTAGGCTGCTCCCCCTTAACAAGAGGAACACTTAAATTAAATTCACCCGATAATTCACCACCGATATCCCAGTCCTTAAAAGGCTCTAGAACTGAGTCCTGCAATGGGGTTTTAGATAAAGCCTGTGCAATTAATGAAGCCTGGTTTCTTACTCTACCTTGCACTGCTACACGATTCGCTTCACTTCCTTTAAAAGGAACATTTACCTGTATATCTTTGACCGGCAGCCCTGAAAAGTTTGCGTTATTTACAGTGACACTAACACGATCTTCTGTGACCAAGACATTTCCTTGAATATCTTTTGCAGGAGGCCAACTAGGATCGAATTCTAACTGCTCTAAACTGGAGTCTATTGATAACCTCAAAAAGGGCGAAACCTCTCCAGCGACAAGCCCCGTTCGTAGTAACAAATTTACATTTTCGGCCTCACCTTTACCGAGCGACTGACTCAACCAATTGGACAATGATTCAGAAAGTATATTTGGTGGCACAAAAGCCAAGCCATCGTCTTTTGAGACATGTTGCGCGTTAATGTCCAACATAAGCTGATTGACACCAACACCTGTGTCAAATGGCTGCTCCAACCTAAAACTACCTTGTACCGTTGCATTTTTTTGCTTTAAAGCAAGGTTATCTCCAGTCACTACAAAAGCATTATCAAGCCTCTGCCAAGCAACCGAACCGCTTGCACGGTCAATTTGCCATGCTTCGTCGTAGACGGTAGGAAAGGCAAGAGAACTGTTTACACTTTTGAACTCAACACTGCCTTGTGAGTCTGTAAGCGAAAAAACACCGTATACATTATTTACAGCGGGAATTCCCCTATGTCCTTCCACTTGAGCATTCACTAAATTACTTAAATACTGAAAGCGAACGCCATCACCGCCTTGCCACACACGTAATGATGCATTTTTAGCCTCCCCTTTCGGACTTAATCCAGACAAAATATCGTGAAGCCGCCAATTTTCTGGTACGAATCGCAATGCGGTTTTTGACGCAATCTGGGCATCCATTTTATTAAACACAGCGTAGGCACGTTTACCCTCAGACTCCCATTCTGCTTTAATATTAATCCCTTCATACGATCGCCCAGAATCATTAAGAGCCAAATCAACCACCGCAAAATTTGCAGCATTATCGCTGTACTTCATGCGCCAATCAGCTTTGGCAAAAAGTGACGTTTGATCAGTGTAAGCAAGCTTCAGCAGGCTGTCTTTTGCTTGAAGGGAGATGCCTTTGTTAGGCTGAAAAGTTAGCCAATAGTCTCCCGCAAATGAAACACTTTCAAGCGGCGCCAACACCGGTAAAGACAACCACTCCAAAGGAAGTGTCACTTCCGGAACATCTATGTAGGCCTGAACTTGCTGCTCGAAAAAGTTAGTCAAATCTCGACTCATTTGAGCTCGAACTTGAATAGGTTGCTCGATATCGTTAATAAACACATCGGTACGCAACAATGTTTTGGCAAATTGTTTGCGCAACATCGTTGCCGGCATGATAACCGAAAGCTCTTCATATCTTGGGCTTTCAATTTTGAGCACAACATCCAAAAGACTCATTTGTTGCTGCTCCGCTGCATAATTCAGCACACGAGATACTGCAATATCAGTATTAGATGATGCTGATAGCGACGACTCCTGCCCCTTCAATGAAAGCTTGCCTTGCTCATCTTCTTGCAACAAAACATTTACACCAGCTAACACAACGTTTTTGAACTGGGGAGACAGAGTTAAAAGAGTTTTAGGAATATCAAGCTCAAGGGATAAGTAGTCTAATTGAATCGCATTGGCTTGCTTAGGGGTATCAAGTGCAAGGCCTGTTGCCTTAAACTCAACATTGATACCTCTAAGTTCACCAGATAAGTTTCTGACATGCACCTTCATTCCAGTTAACTGGGTCAGGTTTCTTTCAACTTGAGGTTGGTAGACACTAATAAGAGGAAGAGAAATTTTAGCAAGCAAAACAGTTCCGGCTAACAGAACGCTAACCAGAACAATTCCCCAGAAAAAGATGCGTGTCGCAGTCCTTATCGCTCGCATACATTTATCTCATTAACGCAGCACTACATCGTACTGGTCTTGAGTGTAAACAGGATCCACTTGGAAGCGTATAGTTTTACCAATAAAGGCTTCGAGCTCAGCCACCGCTGCACTTTCTTCATCCAGAAAACGCTCCACCACAGGACCACTTGCTAAGACAGTATAAGTTTGTGAATTATAAGCCCGATCAGCGCGCATAATTTCTCGTAATACTTCATAGCAAACTGTTTCAGGAGTTTTCACCACACCGCTTCCACGACATGAACGACAAGGCTCACACAAAACCTGTCCCAAGCTTTCTCTAGTGCGCTTACGGGTCATTTCAACCAAGCCCAACTCAGAAACACCTGTGATCTTAGTCTTGGCATGATCCGACTCTAACACCTTCTCAAGCATTCGCAACACTTGTCGCTTATGCTCTTCGTCTTCCATGTCGATAAAGTCAATGATAATGATGCCACCTAGATTGCGGAGCCTAAGTTGACGCCCAATAGCTGTCGCTGCTTCTAAGTTCGTTTTGTAGATGGTTTCTTCTAAATTTCGACTGCCCACAAATGCACCAGTATTCACATCGATTGTGGTCATGGACTCCGTTTGCTCAATAAGCAAATACCCGCCGGATTTAAGCTGAACTTTACGATCTAGAGCCCTCTGAATTTCATCTTCGACACTGTACAAATCGAAAATTGGACGCTCACCTGGGTAATATTCAATTCGATTCATTAACTCAGGAATAAAGTCTTCAGCAAAAGCTCTTAATTTTGCATAATTCTCCTTCGAATCAATACGAATCTTCTCGGTAGTTAAGCTAACTAAGTCTCGCATAGTACGTAAATGAAGGGGCAGATCTTCATAAATTATGGCAGGAGCCTTACTTGTATGAATACGTTTTTTAACAGACTGCCATAGGCGTGTTAAAAAATTGATATCAGCAAGAATCTCTTCTTCACCCGCACGCTCTGCAGCAGTTCGGAGAATATAGCCACTGGTTTCATCCCTATCTTCCAATGCTTTGGAGACTAACTGCTTTAGACGATCTCGTTCTTCTTCATTTTCAATGCGCTGACTTACACCAACATGGGCTTGGTCAGGCATATAGACCAAATACCTGGACGGGATAGAAAGGTGTGTAGTTAAACGAGCACCTTTAGTACTGATTGGGTCTTTCGTTACTTGCACAACCAGCGACTGCCCTTCACGTAAATAGTCACCAATTTGATCGCTAGCATTAACAGAATCACGATCAGCCACCTCAGAAACGTGAATAAAGGCAGCTCTTTCTAAGCCTATATCCACAAAAGCAGCCTGCATACCCGGCAATACCCGTACAACCTTACCTTGATATATATTACCAACAATTCCTTTACGACTAGAGCGTTCGATATACACTTCTTGTAGCACGCCATTTTCAACCAGTGCTACACGTATTTCCATCGGGGTGACGTTAATTAAGACATCTTCACTCACGAATATTCTCCTTTAAAGGACTCACTCCGAATTCACTCAGAAACTGACTTACTTCATAGATTGGCAAGCCTACTACGGCCGAAAAAGAGCCGGACATATGTTTAACAAACATCCCACCAACACCCTGAATTGCATAAGACCCTGCTTTGTCGCACGGCTCTCCTGTTTTCCAATAGTGTTCTATTTCTAGATCTGAAATTTCGCGAAATGACACATCTGATATGACATTACAGGTGGCCACTCGGTTTAAGCCACCATTACACACACACACAGAAGTCATAACCTGGTGAGTTTTGCCAGAAAGCGCACGCAACATTTCCTTTGCGTGCTCAAAACTCTCCGGTTTACCTAAAATTTGCTCATCAATAACAACACTAGTATCCGAGGCAATGATTACATCACGATGTTCAACATCATGTTTTGCAATTGCTTCTGCTTTTTCTCTTGCCATGCGAATGACATACTCTTCTGGGGATTCCATAGAAAATGGAGTTTCGTCAATATCGGCAGGTCTTACCTCGAAGGCATTGACCAGAGTGGAAAGCAGCTCTTTACGCCTAGGCGAAGCAGAAGCAAGAATAATCATGAAACCTCTTATTTTATTAAGTACAGTCTACGAACACTTCTAAGTAAAACAAAAACCCAAGGCCATAGAATTGCAGATACGAGAGCAGGCATAAAAATCATCAGAGTTGGTTCCGCATCACCAGTAATGTGATCAATCCAGAAACCAACAAGCTGATTGATTGAGATGAGCAAAAAAATAAAAATACTTTGCTGCCAGCGCCGATACATTCTCAACCGTTTATAAAGTGTGGCACAGGCCGCAGTAATCACAACATAGGTTAAAGAATGCTGTCCAATAACTCCGCCTTGCAACAAATCGACAAGAAGGCCTAAAAACCATGCCGCTCCTACGCCCACTTTGAAGGGCAAGGCAATGACCCAATACAGTATGGCCAGTAACGTCCATTCCGGTTTAAACCAAACCAAGTGTGTTGGAAATACCAACCCTTCAAGCATGAGAGCGACAATGAATGTCAGAACAAATGCAAATGACGACCTCATTGCTGCGCCTCTTCATTTTTCTCGATCAGCATAACATGACGACTACGCCCAAGCTGAGCCAAGGGCACAACATCCACATCGGCATAAGGCTTGCCTGAAATGTGACGAACGGCTCTAACAACACCAACAGGATATCCAAGAGGAAAACGATCCGCTAAACCGCTTGTCGTCAGAATATCCCCTTTTTTAATATCAGCCGTATGCGGAACACTCATCAGCTCCATACGCTTCATATCGCCTGTTCCACGAAGAACACTTCTAAAACCAGTGCGAGCAAGTTGCACGGGAACAAAGTGACTTGCATCAGCAATCAACAGAACACGACTAGTATAGGCAGATGTTTCTACGACTTGACCTAGGACACCGGTAGCATCTAGAACGGGCTGTCCGACATAGGCCCCATTAGAAAACCCCTTATCGATAAGAATTTTATGGCTGTAGGCATTTTGGTCAAAGCCAATTACTTCCCCCATCACCACCTTCTCATCGACCCTTTGCGAGGCATCCAACAGTTCTCTAAGACGAACATTTTCAGCTTTTAGCGCTTCAAAACGCTGTAACTGCCCCCTTAATAGTAATAGCTCTTGATTTAACGCCTGGTTTTGAGCCACCAAATCTTCACGACTATCAAGGTGCATTTCAGCCCAGCTGATCATTTTTTGCGGGGCACTTACAACGACTTGAATAGGTGTCACCAACCAAGTCAAATAAGGCCTTATTGGACTAAAAACTTTGAATTGCAAGTCCCCAATAATCATCGCCAGCGACACAAACACTAGAATCACAAAGCGAGTACTGGAGACTTTGCCAGACAAAAATGCCGAATTACTAATGAGATGCGCTCCTACTTATCAATCACTCTCAGGAGAGAATAATTCAGATGCATGCTTATCCATCATCTCTAGCGCCATACCGCCTCCTCGAGCTACACAGGTCAATGGATCATCGGCAATGATCACAGGCAGACCTGTTTCTTCGCTGATTAGACGATCAATTTCACGTAGCAAAGCACCACCACCGGTTAAGACTAAACCTGATTCAGCAATATCAGCCGCCAACTCAGGTGGGGATTGCTCAAGAACACCTTTAACCGCTTGAACGATTTGCGCTAGTGGCTCTTGCAACGCTTCAAGAATTTCAGAGCTTTTCAGTGTGAATGAACGAGGAATACCTTCCGCAAGATTACGGCCACGAACATCTATTTGAAGCTCTTCACCAGTATGGTAAGCCATACCGATCTCGGTCTTAATACGTTCGGCTGTCGCATCACCGATTAGGCTGCCATATTGGCGACGTACATAAGTTGTAATGGCCTCATCAAAACGGTCACCACCAACACGAATCGATTCTGATGTCACGATGCCATTTAACGAGATGATTGCGATTTCAGTGGTACCACCACCGATGTCGATCACCATAGAGCCAGATGCTTCCGCAACAGGAAGCCCTGCACCAATAGCTGCCGCCATCGGCTCTTCAATGATAAACACTTCACGAGCACCTGCTCCTAAAGCGGATTCTTTAATCGCACGACGTTCTACTTGAGTGGACTTACATGGAACACAGACTAGAACACGAGGGCTTGGCTTTAACATGCTGTTTTCATGTACTTTAGAAATGAAGTACTGAAGCATTTTCTCAGTTACATGGAAATCAGCTATTACGCCATCTTTCATAGGACGTATCGCGGTTATATTTCCAGGGGTACGACCCAACATGCGCTTAGCATCGGAACCAACGGAAGCAACAGTTTTTTGATTACCATTGTGACGAATTGCTACAACAGACGGCTCATCCAAAACGATTCCACGATCGCGCACATAAATAAGGGTATTAGCTGTCCCCAAGTCAATGGATAGGTCGCTTGAGAACATTCCCCTAATTTTTTTAAACATGAATTTCTACACCCTGAAATGGTCCATTACGAATAGTCAGAAAATGTAACAACCAGCCGTGCATTGAGCAAGCCGAAACCGCACAATAATGCGATTTCTTTACTCATATATCTTTGTTTATAGGCGCTTTTTCGATCACAAGAGGAATAATACATATTTTTTGGCTGTGCGCTTTCTACCATTCTCTAATGGCGCTACAATGATCACCATTTTTCGAAAACCGATATAATTTAGGTGAAACATGTCTCTAGAAAAGCAAGACGTGCTTAAAATCGCGCACCTTGCTCGTTTGTCGTTAGATGATAACGACGCCGAGCAGTACCAACATTCTCTAACGAGCGTTTTGGACTTGGTTGAACAAATGCAGTCGGTCGACACCGATGGTGTTGAGCCACTTTCTCACCCACTAGAAGCAAAACAACGTCTACGTGACGACGTGGTGACAGAAGAAAATCGCCGCGAAGCTTTCCTTGCTAACGCACCTCAAACCGAAGCGGGCCTATTCTTGGTTCCGAAAGTTATCGATTAAGAGCTTAAAGACATGGTTGATCAAAGTATTGCCTCGCTCGCGAAGAAACTGCGAGCTAAAGAAATTTCCAGCGTTGAACTAACGCAAGATTACCTAGCACGAATCAAACAGCTAGATGGCCAATTAAACAGTTTTATCACTGTGACTGACGAAGTGGCCCTAGCACAAGCTGAAGCCGCCGATAAACTGATCGCAGCAGGCTCAACAAGTGCCCTAGCAGGCATTCCAGTCGCCCATAAAGACTTATTCTGTACTGATGGCATCCTAACAACGTGTGCCTCAAAAATGCTGCATAACTTTGTACCGCCTTATGAGTCCACTGTAACGGGTCGCATGTTAGCATCAGGCGCAGTAACATTAGGCAAAACCAACATGGATGAATTCGCGATGGGTTCATCAAACGAAAACAGCCATTTTGGTGCTGTTAAGAACCCTTGGGACTTGGAAAAAGTGCCTGGTGGCTCATCTGGCGGCTCTGCGGCCGCTGTCGCAGCAGGCCTATGTGTTGCCGCAACCGGTACTGACACAGGCGGCTCGATTCGCCAACCAGCTTCTTTCTGTGGTATCTCAGGTCTAAAGCCAACTTACGGTCGCGTTTCTCGTTTCGGCATGATTGCTTATGCATCAAGCCTTGACCAAGCGGGCCCTATGGCGCGCTCTGCAGAAGACTGTGCCCACATACTTCAATCTATTGCTGGCTTCGATGCGAACGACTCAACTTGTTCAGAAGTAGCGACTGAAGATTACACTGCAAATCTGGATGCACCTCTTGAAGGCCTAACAATTGGCTTACCTAAAGAATACTTTGGCGACGGCCTTAACAATGGCGTTGCGACAGTGATTCAAGATGCCGTTAAAGAATTCGAAAAGCTGGGTGCCAAGGTGAAAGAGATTTCTCTACCTAACCTAAACCTGAGTATTCCGTCTTACTACGTGATTGCACCATCAGAAGCATCTTCTAACTTATCACGCTTCGACGGCGTGCGTTACGGCTATCGCTGTGAAGAACCAAAAGACCTAATGGACATGTACAAGCGCTCTCGTGGCGAAGGCTTCGGCAAAGAAGTACAAAAACGTATTATGGTCGGCACATACGCTCTGTCTGAAGGCTACTACGACGCTTACTACTTAAAAGCTCAACGCATCCGTCGCCTAATCAAAGAAGATTTTGTTAGAGCTTTTAACGAAGTTGACGTGATCATGGGCCCTGTTGCACCCACCACTGCATTTGGTATTGGCGCGAAAACAGATGACCCAATTGCGATGTACCTAGAAGACATCTACACCCTATCGATAAACCTTGCAGGCATCCCTGCGATGTCTATCCCAGCTGGCTTTGCTGAAGGCATGCCTGTTGGCCTACAGATCATGGGTAACTACTTCGCAGAAGCCAAGCTACTAAACGTTGCACACAAGTTCCAACAAGCAACGGATTGGCATACGAAAAACCCTAGCTTGGCAGAAGGAGCATAATCATGAATTGGGAAGTTGTCATCGGCCTGGAAATCCACGCCCAACTATCGACTCAGTCAAAACTATTCTCTGGTGCAGCAACAAGCTTTGGCGCTGAACCAAATACCAATACAACACTTGTTGATTTAGGTATGCCTGGCGCACTACCTGTTTTCAATAAAGAAGCGCTTCGCATGGCCGTGATGTTTGGCCAAGCAGTGAACGCTGAAATTGGCATGACATCGGTTTTTGCACGTAAGAACTACTTCTACCCTGACCTTCCAAAAGGCTACCAAACCAGCCAGATGGATCACCCTATAGTGGGCAAAGGTCACCTAGATATCACGCTTGATGATGGCACAGTAAAACGTGTTGGCATCACCCGTGCGCACTTGGAAGAAGACGCAGGTAAATCTTTGCACGAAGATTTCCAGGGCATGACAGGGATAGACTTGAACCGCTCCAGCACACCGCTGCTTGAAATCGTTTCTGAACCAGACATGCGTTCTGCAAAAGAAGCCGTTGCTTACGTTAAGATGATTCACTCAATCGTCACGTATCTTGGCATCTGTGATGGCAACATGGCCGAAGGCTCGATGCGTTGTGACATCAACATCTCTCTACGCCCTAAAGGCCAAGAAGAATTTGGTACTCGCACAGAAATCAAGAACGTAAACTCGTTCCGCTTCATTGAGCGTGCAATCTACACGGAAATCGAGCGTCAAGCTGACATTCTTGAAGATGGCGGCAAGATTACCCAAGAAACACGCCTATACGATCCTGACAAAGACGAGACACGCAGCATGCGTAGCAAGGAAGATGCGAACGACTACCGTTACTTCCCTTGTCCAGATCTATTGCCTGTAGAGTTGACGCAGGAATACGTGGACGAGATCGCAGCGAATCTTCCAGAGCTACCTGTTCAGAAGGCTGAGCGCTTCATGTCTGAGTACAAACTGAGCGAATACGACGCAGGCGTTCTATCAGCAACACGCGCTATGGCTGATTACTTTGAAGAAGTAGCAAAAGTTGCCGGCAATGCTAAACTGGCTGCAAACTGGGTAATGGGTGAACTAAGTAAGTACCTAAACACTGAAGGTAAAGAAATCACTGAGTCTGCTGTAACTGCAGAGCAGCTTGGTGGCTTATTGGTTCGCATTGAAGACAATACCATTAACGGTAAAACTGCTAAGAACGTTCTTCAGTCCATGTGGGAAGGTGAAGGCTCAGCTGACGAAATCATCGAAGCCAAAGGTCTGAAGCAAGTAACTGATACTGGCGCCATCGAAAGCATGATTCAAGGTGTACTGGATGCCAATGCCGCTCAAGTTGAGCAATTCCGTGCGTCAGATGAAGACAAGCAGAAGAAAATGATTGGTTTCTTCATGGGCCAAGTCATGAAAGCCTCACAAGGAAAGGCCAACCCAGGTATGGTTACACCTATACTGAACAAGCTGCTAAAAGGTTAAGCTTAAAACTCCAAAACAAAAAGCCCGCTCAAAATGAGCGGGCTTTTTTTACATCACTGACAACGACATCAACGACTAAGCCACTTCACTATTGAGGGGCTCAATTCGATTGCGCCCAGCACCTTTCGCCCGATACAGATATGCATCAGCAGCCTCTAAAGTATGATCTAGTGTGTCACATGCATCGACACAGACCCCAACACTGCAGGTAACAGCCATTCGCTTCTCCGTAAACAAAGTCGTTCGAACCTCATTCATAAAGTTTAATACATCGCAGTGGAGGCTGATCTTATTTTTTGTTGAAATAACAACAAACTCTTCACCCCCATATCGACCGACTAAATCATCCCCAAAATGGTTCTTAAAAATGCTCGAAAACTGAACAAGCAATTGATCACCAATCAAATGACCGTACGTGTCATTAACCTGTTTAAACTCATCAATATCGAAAATACACACTTCAAATCCGTCGTAACTATCACGCGTATTGAACAGAATATTGCCCTTATCAAAAAGGTAGCGTCGATTAAACAATCCAGTTAAAGGGTCTAGGTTGGCCTGCTGCTTAATCGTTTCGAGCATTTCGACAGACTCAAGACTACTAAATACTCGCCAATAGAATTCTTCGTGATAAAAAGGCTTCTTCAAAAAGTCATTTGCACCACTTTTTATAAATTTGGCAGAAAGCAGACCATCACCTTCCGTAGAAACACCAATAAAGACCAAACTCTGATATTCAGACTTTTGACGCAGAGTTTTTACCAGCGTACAGCCGTCCATATTTGGCATATGATGATCGGATATGACTAACTTTATATCCGGATTGGACTCAAGAACACCTAGGGCCTCTAAGCCATCCTCAGCCCTTAGCACTTGAAAGTGTGCTTTTTGCAAGAGGTTTGTCACAATGTTTAGACACATTCGACTATCGTCGACAGCCAACACCTTAGTGTTTAGGTTTTTGCGTAATCGATCTAATAGCTTCTCAACTTGCCCGTAAGCATATCGATTATCTTTGGTAATGTAGTCAAGCACCCCTTTATTGAGCAACTGACTTCTTAGATCCTCATCAAAATTCCCCGTTAGAACCAATACGGGAATATTATGACCAAGCACCTCAGGCACCACTTCACCGTTAGGGGCATCCGGTAGATTAAGATCCACAACCGCCGCTAAAAAGCTCACGCCTTGATTCAGTGCTTCTTTTGCTGCTGCCAGATCCTTACACATCACACAGCGAAAATAAGGATTAGCACCAATCAATTTCGCGAGGATTTTTCTAACAACAGCGGTATCTTCAACCACTAATATGTTATACATTCTGCTACCCTTAAGATTACTCCTATTGAATGTAACAGCGAATGACCAATTTAACGTTGGTGACTTAGTAGTAAATAGTGAACATTTGTAAAAAACTCTAATGAATTGTCGACCTTACTGTGGAGCATGTTGTATTGCCCCTTCTATCACTAGCCCAATACCTGGCATGCCTAATGGCAAACCTGCCGGCGTGCCCTGCATTCAATTAGACAAGAATTATCATTGTAAAATTTTCGGGCAACCAGATCGTCCTGCTGTTTGCGCTCAGTTTGAAGCCGTTGAATATGTATGCGGCGAACATCGAAGCGAAGCAATAAGCACTCTGAATGACATGGAGGCGGCCACGCTTCCCAACATTATATTTAAGGACAAAGTATGACGTCTTCATTTCAAACTTTTAGCGCAGCGCTGTTAGTATGCGCCCTACTAAGTGGCTGCTCCTCTAATAGCACTCAAAGTAGTCAATATGGTGACTTCGTCATAACACCACCTAGCGATTCGCAAATTGAGCATAGTGTTAAGCAACAAGTTGCTTGGATGCTAGAAGCGTTTACCCCTATTGCAGGACAAGCATTACCAAACCAAAGTGTTTTAGACGCTTATGCTTTTCGAGACTACAACCCTATTTGGATTGAGAAAAAGCAGCTTAATATGTCTCTATACAAGTTGGTTGATATATTAGAATCTGCGAGCAGTCATGGGTTAAACCCGATTCACTACCATCTTGAAACGCTAAAAGAATATCTTGCCTTAAAAACACCAACGTCACAGCAATTAGCGGAATTAGATGTTATCGCAACTATTGCTTTAGCAAGTTTTGCCCATGACCTGTCTAATGGACGCTATGAACCACAACTCATCGACCCAAATTGGCGACTCGATGCCCCTAATAAAGATTGGCAGAATCTGCTTTTCCTCGACAGCCCCGCTGCCATGGTAAATTATTTGCCTACACTTTCGCCTAGACAACCAGCTTATCAAGTTCTACAGAATTGGTTAGAGTTCTATCAAGAAACTGCACAGAAGGAAGGGGATGTTTTTGTGCAGCCAGGCGCTCCTCTACGCGTTGGCGATGAAGGAAACCGAGTCGC
Organism: Marinomonas ostreistagni; assembly: GCF_016461785.1. Classification (GTDB taxonomy): domain Bacteria; phylum Pseudomonadota; class Gammaproteobacteria; order Pseudomonadales; family Marinomonadaceae; genus Marinomonas; species Marinomonas ostreistagni_A. Next base: position 196,456 of record NZ_JAEMUH010000002.1, read on the forward strand.
TCAATTAAGAGCTCGACTCGTACAGCTTGGCGATATTCGCTTCAGCACACGCAAAGTCAATGAAGATTTCTTTGATTCATCACTTCGAGACGCCCTAATGAGGTTTCAAAAGAGACATCATTTAGATTCTGATGGCGCTGCTGGACCACAAACTATCCAAGCCCTAAACGTATCATTACGACAAAGGGCTAAACAAATTGCATACAATTTAGAGCGCTGGCGTTGGCTTCCATCTCAACTCGAAGATAATAGAATTTGGGTAGATCTGACAGACTATCAAGCCCACATCTACCTAAATGGCCAGATGGAAAGCATGAAAGTAATCATCGGAAAGCCAGACAGAAGAACCAATGTATTTTATGGCAATATGACCTATATGGTGACAAACCCAACTTGGCGCGTCCCGATGCGGATTGCCAGAGAAAACTTACTACCAAAGCTTCAACAAAACCCAAACTATTTAACGGAGCATGGCTATAAAGTCTTCTCTAGTTGGAGCATTGGAGCAAAACAACTGAACCCCAGCACGATTGCTTGGAATGATATTGAACCTGAATCAATGCGCTATCGCTTTGAGCAAGTAGCCGATGAAGATAATGCGCTAGGCGCTTATAAATTCATGTTCCCAAATAAATTTGATATTTACTTACATGACACACCGGCAAAACATTTGTTCAATAAAACTTATCGAGCATACAGTTCTGGCTGCATTCGACTTGAACATCCCGAAGCACTTGCAGATATGTTGGTTGCTGGTGATAAAACACGCATGAAGCAACTACAAGATGCTAGAAACTCTAAACAAACAGCTGTCATTTCCTTAAAAGACCCTATTCCGGTGTACTTGGTATATTTTACTGTGGTTCCCAACACAAATGGCATGCTTGAGTTCCGTGATGACATTTATCAACGAGACGAATTGATGGAAGAAGCCATGGGCTACTCCCCTTTTTCACTCTAGATTCACCTTTATGCTCTGATCTACTAAAGAAGGGGCGAAACGCCCCTTTACTTAATCATGATACAAACTGTAATTTCTTCTCGGTCATGAAATAGATGCTTGTACTGCATTTCATATCGAAGTCCATGCTGTTTAAGCTGACTAGCAATAAGCTCCAAGCACTGAACAACTTCTTGATAGCGTTTTTTCATAGGCAGTTTCAAATTAAAAATGGTACGTTGCGTCCAGCCTTCGCATAACCATTTTGCCATTAACTCTGCCACGAGTATCGGTCGTTCAACCATGTCACATACCATCCAATCAACTTTCACAGGCGGTTCAAATTTGAAGCCATCTTCCGTCATATGAGAGACTAAACCTGTTGCCATCAGCTCTTTTTGCATAGGACCATTATCTACCGCGTAAGTATGTATACCCCGCACAACAAACTGATAGGTCCAGCCACCTGGGCACGCCCCCAAATCAACAGCATGCATACCATCATGCAAGTCTCGCTCAAGGCGGTTAGTTGGTACGAACTGAAGTAATGCCTCTTCTAGCTTCAAGGTTGAACGACTCGGTCCTTTCGCAGGAAATCTCAATCGACGAATCCCCATTAGATAGTCCGAACGACACGTATCAAAGCTAACACCTAAATAAGCTTGATTACCTTCCATAAAAAACACGTGATGACGGATACCTACCGCTTTTTTACGTAGTAAGCCAGCCTTCTTCCATGCCCCAAGCAATGGCTTCTGAATTTTCTTAATCAGTCCCGCCAATGCTTTCGCCTCGTTGGTATCAGCCGTTTCAAGCCAAATATCTTCCGCTAGAGGTAAATCTCGAGCCGCCTCAAGCAGTGCTTGAACTCGCCCGCCTTGCTCAAAATCAATCACATCATTTATAGCAATAATTTGTCGTGCAAAAATCAAATGATTGAAAGATAGCGATTGGATGATGGTTTCAGCCGCGTCATTTTGATCAGTATTAAAAACAATGTAACCGGCACTTTCTTTCGGTACGCCATAACCATAAATACCGCATTCTGCAGCTTTATCGGTGATTTCAGCCAAGGCATCTTTTTCAAACCCTGGACGGCAGTAAATCAAAATATTTTTCATAGTATTCAGGCGTCTAGTTTTGGTAATTTAAATTTGGGCCATATCAAAGGTGCAATTAAATACAACTCATCGTAACGATTTCGGACAATGTCCGTAAAAGCAGCACCTTCTTCCGGCCAATCAGAAAAATAGTAGGTCTCCCCAAGCCACTCAAAGCTTAGAGAAAATGCATGAAGATAGCCTCTATCAGAAGCTTCTGCTGAGTAACGCGTATCACCTAAGATGGGCGCACCAATGCTTTTTAAGGCCACACGGATCTGGTGTGTCTTCCCTGTCAATGGACGAATCCAAAAGAAACGCAACCCATTTTCAGCAAAGCTAAAAAACTGAGTTACTGCAAAGTTATCAGGTGTGGACGTCAACTTCCATTGACCTCGCCTACTAGGAGCCATCCCCCCCGCAACAGTACCTTGCTTCTTCTTAGGTTTCACATTGGATACCGCAATATAGCGCTTCTCGATAGTATGCGTCGCAAACAGCTTGCCAAATTGCCTTGCAGCCTCTTTAGACGTAGCAAAAAGCAGTAAGCCAGAGGTCATTTTATCCAGTCGATGAACCGGATATAGCGGGATATTAGGAAACGATTGCTGTAATCGCTGCACAAAGCCACCACCACTCTCAGAATGGAAGCTCTCCCCAGCAGGTTTACTCACCACCCAAAAATCACTGTGTTGATAGATGATTTCAATCGTCATTAAGAATTACCTAGCCCCATCAAAATCAAGCATTACCCTATTTCGACCTGCATCTTTAGCCATATATAAAGCCTTATCAGCTCTAGCAAGAATTTGTTCGTAACGTACTGTATCGTCCTGGATCTCAGCCACGCCTACGCTCGTTGTCACATGTATTCTCTCATCCGTATCTCTGAGAAAAATCGTCATATCACTTATCTGAATTCGGACACTTTCCATCAACGACTTCGCCTCTTCTGCACGAGTATTTGGCAGAATGAATACAAACTCTTCCCCACCATAACGTCCAACCCAATCATGACGTCGTATATTGTTGCTCATTATTTCAGCGCACCTCTGTAAGACTTGGTCTCCAATGTCATGACCATATTGATCATTAATACGCTTAAAGTGATCGAGATCTAAAATCGCAAAACTACATCGTTGATTTGTCATAATGGCATCTGCAAAGACATTAACTGCCTCAGCAAGCACTTTTCGACGGTTATATACCTTTGTTAAATCATCCACTTCTGCCAGATATCGCAAATGCTCGTTAAGCTTACGCAGTTTTGTCACCACAACTCCAGCAATTAACACAATCATGCTTGCAGAAGCGACAAAGGTAGCCAACGCAATTAACAAACGTCCATCAATGGAGACATACTCCGTCGTCTTCGGAGCAAAAAGTTGTATGAAAGCAAAAGCCAATAATGAAAAGAAACAAACAAGAAGCTGTGCTTTTCCCCTATCAACTCGAAAGCCTGTTACGGAATACGCGGATAGAACAATTAACAACCAGGAGAAATGACTGTCTGTTCCATAAAACTTGAAGCTACAGACAGTAACGTAGGTAGAACAGGCAAATGGAAAAAGCAATCGAGCGCTTCCTGCATAACCTTTTATTGATAAAAAGTATCCTGTTGTAGAGACTGCCGCGCCGAGAAAGTGAACTGAAGATTCAATCAGCCAACCATATGATAGAAACACTAGACCAGATATTACCCCAACTACAGAAGAGAGTAGATACGTAATGTTAACGACCTGTTTCCTATTTAAGTCCACATCAACAGCATTGATAGAACTCAGTAAAGCAAGCTTCTTTATATAATGCTTCAAGAAATGCAATGTTTGCTCTTTGAAAAAAGGGGTCATCTGGAAGAACGACAATTCTGCAAATTGACGCTTAAGAAAGACAATATTTTACACCACCAAGCGAGCATAACCTATGCCTAATTCTGGACCGATCGGTCAATGTTGGCACCAATTTAGCGCAAGCCTGACCAAATAAACAAGATTATTATTTATATGAGGCAAATAATAAGTCGTTAAAAAGCTGACCATGCAGACAAACAAGTCAAAATTGCGTATTCTTCGCGACCTATTTACGTCATTCGTCGATTTCATAAATATTGGCATAATTATTGATAAAGACTTTATCAGGCCAATCACCTAGCGTCAGAGTTGAACCTACAGAAACTACAAAAACGTTGTCGCATAGTTTGTGAAAAATAAAATGGCAAAAGCTACTCAGGCTTTCTAGATAGAAAGATTTTTATCCAAACATATAGAGTATTTACGGTGTCGGAAACATTGAAAAAGCAGAACTCAAAACCACGGTTAGAGTTACTGAATATCACTAAACAGTACCCCGGATGCCTTGCCAATGACCAAATATGCATGACCCTGATGCCAGGTGAGATTCATGCCTTACTTGGTGAGAATGGTGCCGGCAAAAGCACATTGGTGAAAACGATCTACGGGGTCGTATCTCCAGATTCGGGTCAAATCCTTTGGGATGGCCATGAAGTTGATATCAAATCGCCATCTAAAGCACGTGACTTAGGAATAGGCATGGTGTTTCAGCATTTTTCGTTGTTTGAAACATTAACTGTCGCGCAAAATATCGAGCTGTGTTTAAGCCCCGCTCAGTTAGTAGCTATCGGCAACCTAGCCGAGCGTATTACAAAACTGTCTCAAGATTACGGATTGAATGTTGACCCTAATCGATATGTGCACTCACTTTCCATTGGCGAGCGCCAACGAGTAGAGATAATGCGCTGTCTTGTGCAGTCTGTGAAACTTCTTATCTTAGACGAACCAACGTCTGTTTTAACACCGCAAGAAGTTGCTGGTTTGTTCGATGTCTTAAGACAGCTGTCAGACGAGGGCTGTAGTATTTTATTCATCTCCCACAAGCTGCATGAAGTCACAGAGATTTGCCATAATGCAACTATTCTTCGTGGTGGTAAGTTCGTAGGCGACTGTCAACCAGCCCAAGAAACGCCAGCAACGATTGCCAAAATGATGGTAGGTGATTTAGCTGAGCAAGATGCAGGGTATGAAAAAGCATACGGTGAAGACGTTATTTTTTCTGCTCACTCCCTTAATTTAGCGGCCAAACACCCATTTGGTACATCTCTTAAGAATATTAACTTCGAACTACTAAAAGGCGAAATTCTTGGGATAGCGGGCGTTGCTGGTAACGGCCAAGAAGAATTAATGTCGATTATCAGTGGTGAGGATAACCGATCTTTAAAGGGAGTGTTTACTTTAGATGATCAAGACCTTGGCACACTGTCCGCAGGAGCAAGAAGGCGAAACGGTTTAGCGTACGTTCCCGAAGAGCGTTTAGGTCGTGGTGCGGTGCCCGAAATGAGTTTATCTGAAAACACTCTACTGACTCATAGCCGGGGATTTGTTAAATCTGGTTTAGTAAACTGGAAAGCCGTTAAAAGCTACGCTAAACAACTTATTTCTCAGTATAACGTAAAATGCCATGGTGAATTTTCAGAAGCTAAAAGCTTAAGTGGCGGTAATCTGCAAAAATTCATTATGGGCCGTGAGATTGGTCAAAACCCGAAGGTTTTAATTTGCGCCCACCCTACTTGGGGAGTCGATGTAGGCGCGGCTCTGGCCATTCACCAAGCGCTTCTTGCTTTACGCGACCAAGGAGCGGCCATCCTACTGATTTCTGAAGACATTGATGAATTGTTCCTACTGGCAGATCGTATGGCTGCCGTATGTGATGGACACCTCTCACCTGTCGTTAGAACAGAGAAAACATCTATTGATCAAATTGGTCAATGGATGGCAGGTACATTTATTAATGCCAACGATTCCGCGGAGGCGACAGCATGATTCGTGTTCAAGCTCGTACCGAGCCTAGCACTCTGATGACATTCGCCTCACCACTTTTGGCGATTATGCTCACATTAATCTTCGGTTCTATTCTATTTTCAGCCTTAGATAAGGATCCCATTCAAGCTTTACATGTGTTGCTCGTTCTTCCGCTTTCTGATGCGTACAACATCAGTGAGATGCTGGTAAAAATGGGGCCTTTACTGCTTTGTGCTGTGGGTCTTTCACTGTGTTACCGCGCTAATATGTGGAACATCGGTGCCGAAGGTCAATTACTGGCTGGTGCACTGGGTGGCAGCGCCGTCGCTCTGATGTTTGTCGACTCCGAGTCGTTCATGGCCATGCCATTGACCTTACTCGGGGGAATCTTATCAGGGATGGCTTGGGCTGCGATTCCAACGTATTTGAAAGTAAAGTTTAATTCAAACTTGATCCTTACCACGATCATGTTGAACTACATTGCTTTGTATCTTTTGATCTGGGCAGTACACGGCCCCTTACGTGATCCAGATGGCTTTGGCTTCCCTGAGTCAGCACTCTTTTCAGACGCTACTTTATTGCCAGTGTTATCTGACAGTGGCCGAGTCCACTTAGGTGTTGTACTAGCTGTTCTATTAGCCCTTTTTGCTTGGTTCATCCTCAGCAAAACTCACCTAGGCTTTAAAATAAGAGTCTACGGGGCTGATGAGCCTGCAGCAACTTACGCTGGTTACAATGCCAAAGGTATTAGTTGGTTTGTTATGTTATTTGCTGGTGCATTAGCTGGCCTCGCAGGTGTTTCTGAGGTAGCAGGTCCGATCGGGCAACTCACGCCAAACATCTCTCCTGGGTATGGCTACTCTGCAATTATCGTTGCTTACTTAGGTCGACTTCATCCAGCTGGAGCCATCATTGCTTCAGTCTTTCTTGCTATTTTGTACATGGGTGGGGATTTGGCACAGATTGAAATGGGTATCCCTATCGCTGTTGTAGGCATGTTCCAAGGGGTTCTTCTATTTTTCCTATTAGCGTGTGACTTTTTCATTCGTTACCGGGTTGTATCATCACGTGAAAACATGGCCTAGGAGTAAAGCGTGGACATTGATTTAATTACACAAGTATTGTTTGCGGCCATCAAGACTGGTACGCCGTTGCTGTTCATTGCACTAGGCGAAGCAATCTGCGAAAAAACAGGCGTACTTAACCTTGGCCAAGAAGGCATGATGCTGATGGGCGCTGTGGTTGGCTTTATGGCGGCTTATGGCACAGGAAATGCTGGTTTCGGCTTACTCGGTGCCATGCTGATCGGTATGGTCATGAGTCTAATTTTCGGCTTTTTAGTATTACACCTAGGTGCTAACCAAGTTGCCACAGGGTTGGCTTTAACTATCTTTGGAACGGGATTGAGTGCATTCATAGGTTCGAGCGTTGTCGGTCAAACTATTGCAGGATTCCAGCCAGTGTACATTCCCGTTTTATCGGATCTACCTGTTGTGGGTAAAGTTCTGTTCAGTCATGATCTGCTTGTATACTTAGCGATTGTATTGGCGGTAGTCATTGCATGGGTGGCGAACAAAACTCGCGTGGGTTTAACCATCAAAGCGGTCGGTGAAAATCCCCATGCAGCCAATGCCATAGGCATCAAAGTACTGCGTGTACGCTATCTTGCGGTAATGTTTGGCGGTGCGATGGCAGGTCTAGGTGGCGCTTATATGTCGCTTGTTTACACACCTATGTGGGTAGAGAATATGACTGCTGGACGTGGCTGGATTGCTTTGGCGTTAGTGGTGTTTGCATCATGGCGCATTGGAAACATTGTGTTAGGAGCTTACTTGTTTGGTCTTGCCAGTATCATGCATTTAGTACTCCAAGGCATGGGGTGGTCTATCTCGCCAAACTTATTGGCTATGCTACCTTACGTTGCGACCATTGTAGTAATGGTGATTATTAGCGCAGATAAATTCAAAGAGAAGCTGTTAGCACCGCGTTCTCTTGGTAAGCCGTTCGATCCACGCCAAATGGCATAATAGATTTTGGTAAACGTTTTTTGTAAATCGCCCTCGGGCACAAAAGGAGCAAATAATGAAACTTAAAAGCTTACTTGTAGGTCTTGGCCTGCTAGCGGGTGTTGGTGCAGCGCAAGCTGCGGACGACCCATTCAAAGTAGGATTTGTCTATGTAGGTCCAGTGGGCGACCTAGGTTGGAGCTATGAGCACGACCGTGGACGTCAAGAGCTTGAGAAATACTTTGGCGACAAGATTGAAACGACTTACGTTGAAAACGTACCAGAAGGGGCTGATGCTGAGCGTGTTATCACGCAATTGGCGAAATCTGGCAATGACCTAATTTTCTCTACGTCATTTGGCTTCATGAACCCAACACTAAAAGTGGCTAAACGCTTTCCAAAAGTAACGTTTGAACACGCAACTGGCTACAAGCGTTCTAAGAACATGGGAACTTATGTTCTTAGAACCTACGAAGGACGTTACGTTTCAGGCGTGGCTGCTGGCATGCTTACTGAGACCAATACGATCGGTTACATTGGCTCATTCCCAATCCCTGAAGTTATCCGTGACATTAACTCTTCATTCATGGCGGCTAAAAGTGTTAACCCTGACGTTACCATGAAAATTGTATGGGTAAACTCTTGGTATGATCCAGGTAAAGAGACCGATGCAGCAAACGCTCTAATGGATCAAGGTGTGGATGTGTTGCTACAGCATACCGATAGCCCTGCACCACTGATCGCAGCTGAAAAACGTGGTAAGCGTGCTATTGGTCAAGCGTCTGACCAAAGCAGCTTCGCGCCAACAGCACACGTATTCTCAGTACGTGATGATTGGGCTCCTTACTACATCAAAGTGACTCAAGCGGTTATGGATGGAACTTATGAGCCATCTGACTTTTGGGGCGGCTTCCATGAAGATATGTTAAGCCTTGCATCCATTAATGATAATTTACCTGCTGATGTTCGCGCGAAAATCGATGAGACTTACGCGAAAATCAAATCTGGCGAGTTCCATCCTTTCACTGGTCCAATTAAGGATAACAAAGGAAACATTGTTGTTGCGGAAGGCCACACCCTAACAGATACTGAGCTTGCGCAAGTGAACTGGTATGTTGAAGGCATCACTGACGAGATTCCTCGTTAAGCTAAGATGCTTCTATCATTAAAAATGGGCGATCTATTGATCGCCCATTTTTTTGGTCAGGTACTTTTTATAACCTGTGTTATCATCGATCAAAACTATACTTAGAGCAGCACTATGACGATGAGCAATACAGATTTTTTCAGAGAAACTAGCCAGTCACGTTATGATTTATTTGTTAAGCACCTCAGCAAGGGCGGCGTTTGCTTCACTCTTGCTGACGAAGAAGGCTGTTTAAATCTTACAGTTGGCAATGAGCGCGTATTACCCATTTGGCCTACTGCTGAATTAGCTAACGAATGGGCCTCTGCAGAGCATCAAGAATTCAGCGCCCTTGAAATCAGTAACGAGGCTTTTGTAGAAACTTGGCTACCAGGGATGCAGAATGACAACATCAGCGTAGGTGTAGCACCGAATATGGCTGGCGAAGGAATTGTCGTTCAGGCAATGGAACTAAAACAAGAGATTCAAAGCTAAAAAGGAACACCCATGACCTCTAAACTAATGCGAATTTTAACCATATGCTTAGTGAGTAGTGCTTTAGTGGCTTGTAGCACCTCACCAACTGGCCGAAAGCAATTAGTACTGATGCCTGATAGCCAGCTCAATGAAATGGGAGTGGCCTCCTTTACGGAAATGAAGTCCAATACGCCAGCCTCTGACAGCACGAAAGCCACACAAAATGTGCAATGTGTTGCAGACCGAATCATTGCTGTGTTACCTGATGAATATCGAAACCAAGCATGGGAAGTCGTACTTTTCAATGATGATCAGGTAAACGCATTCGCTTTACCGGGCTATAAAATAGGGGTATACACGGGATTACTTAATGTGGCAGAAAACCAATCGCAATTAGCTGCGGTGATCGGTCATGAAGTAGGACATGTTCTAGCTCGACATGGTAATGAGCGAGTTTCTACTCAATTAGCGACCAGTCAAGCCCTGGCAATCGGCTATCAATTATCAGGCGAAGACTCTGCGACGAAGACCGCCATTTTTCAAGGTCTGGGCATTGGCGCTCAAGTAGGCATCATTCTTCCTTTTAGCCGTATTCACGAGTCTGAAGCAGATAAAATCGGCTTAGAGCTCATGGCTAAAGCGGGATTTAACCCTGAAGAGAGTGTAACTCTTTGGCAAAACATGGCTAAAAATGGCTCCAGCACAACGCCAGAGTTTTTATCCACTCACCCCTCTCATGAGACACGTATGCGAGATTTGAATGCCGCAATGTCAGCACCAAAGCAAGTCTATGCATCATTGAAAAGTTCTAACAAAGTAGCCAGCTGCTATTAGATTCATACTCTCTATAAAAACAAAAAGCTCTTAGGCCTTCCACAGCCTAAGAGCTTTTTTGTATTAGTCTAATGCCTTATTGAATTAGTGCTTAAGGTTTTTTTACCCAAGCCTGACACCAGCCATTTGCCTCCACTGCATGACCTGCAAACAATGGACAAGCTCCTGTCGAAGCATTGAAAAAATTACAATTTGAGCAGTTACTACCTGCTTTAAAAGCAGCATGCGAAGCAGCAGTTGAAGCATCTGGAGTATATGCTAATGCTTTCGCGTTCGGAGCGTTAACATCCAACATAGGTAACGCTGCAAACGCTTGCTGAGTTAGCGCACCCATACCGAAAGGCAGAGCAGCCAAACCGAATAAACCTTTCTTAACAAACTTTCGACGACCTTGATCAATCATTATAATCTCCTGCTTTCATGCCCAAGACTTAGGGCTGTAATAGTTCTACAACGAGAGATTATAGGTGGAATCATTCTCACAGACTGACTCACATCATAGATTAATCATCCATACATTCTAAACTCATCAAACTCTTCCACTCTGTTACGCCCTTTTTCTTTTGCTGCGTAAAGGGCTTGGTCTGCACGTTTAAGAAGAGTTTGGTAATCTTGGCAACCAAGTGCATTAGCGTAGCCAATGCTGACCGTTAAATTAAATTTGTTTTCCAGTTGGGGGCATTCCAACTGAGCGATGCCATTCAACAATGTCTGGCAAATCTCCCTAGCCTCTTCTTGAGTGCCATGTATCAAAACCGTAAACTCCTCTCCTCCCCAACGTGCCACTTGATTTGGTTCACCAATGGATTCATTTAAGTAGTCAGCGACTAGTTTGATCACCTCATCACCAACTAGATGTGAAAAGCGATCATTCACCTGTTTAAAATGGTCAATGTCAATGATGGCAAGATTCAATTTACTCAAAGAGGGGTACGCTAAAATAAAATCTCCACGTACTTTCTCATCAAATGCCCTTCTATTTGATAATGCCGTTAGTGGATCCTCTCTTGATTGATGTTCATAAAGCTCAGACTGTTCTCTAAGCTCTTGAGTTTTGAGATCAATTTGCTCAGCAAGATAAATCTGGCGACGCTTCAACGCATTGACACGCCAGATAATCATACTAGAAATTAGAACTATGATTAGTAGCAAGACGATGACTTGCACCTCTAATCTTTGCCACCAGAAAGGCAATATCTCAAAATGATAGGTTACGTTTGAGTCATTCCACGCCCCATATGGATAACGAGCACTGACACGGAATTCATATTTGCCAGGGGGTAAATTTGTGTACTCAGCTATGGTTTGATTGCCTTGATAATTCCACTCTTCCTCGAATCCAGTAAGCTTCGTTTGATACTGGATTCGTTGGGACATTATGTAACTAAGCCCGGCAAATTTAATTCTTAAACGATTAATACCTGGACCAAGTTCAGGAGTTTCATCAGGATTCACTAATTTCCCATCAGCATCAATTTGCTCAAGTACAACGGGCAATCGATATTGATACAACTGTTTTAGCGAAGTCGGCTTAATAATTGACAGCCCTTTTGCTGTTGCAAAAGCCATGTACCCACCTTTAGTGCTTGCCGCGGCTGGCGTAGAGCCTCCATTGACTTGGTCACTGCCCATGCCATCAGCTTCACCGAAGTGCTCAAAGTCTATTGTCTGTAAATTTCCTGACGCTACACGGTGAGCTTCGACGTAGCCAACTTTCCAAATCCCTCTATTACTGGTAAGCCAAAAACTCCCCAAATGGTCATAAACTACTTGGAAAATTTTATCGATCGGCAAACCTGCTGGTTTACCAACACCATCTATACGCTTCTTTAAAACATCGTACCTAAGAAGACCTCGATCCGTCGCCATCCACACAAAGCCAGGTTCAATATAGAAGCCAAATACATATTGGGCGCCTTCGTAGACTGAAATATCAACTACCTCGATGTTATTCAATCGATCATACAGCGCAACGCCTTCAGCCGTACCAAACCAAATACGGCCACGCTGATCCTCGCTGATCGCAATAACATAGTCGTCAGGCAAATTAGAATTTGCTTGATTGATCAGCTTAGTTTTGCCATCACGTGTGACTAAAACAACGCCATTGACTGTTCCCACCCACAAACGACCAACAGAATCTTCTAGAATGGCTCTCACCTCATTAGAAGGTAATCCCGACTCTACAGAGAGACGAGGTGTTAAACCACCATTTTGCCATTCATATAACCCTGATCTTTGAGTACCTACGTATATTTTGCCTGAGGTGCTAGGAGCCAAACTAAGCACTGATTGTTGTGATAAAAAAGAGGCGGAAGAAGGCTTTGCGACCCCTCCATCAACAATACTCAACCCCTCACTGGTGCCAACTAAAAACCGGCCACCAGATATTGGGAGCACCGTCCTAGTAAATTCTCCTAATAACCCATCAAACTTATTGACGGACATAAATGGTGCTGAGCGTAGGCGCAATACACCACCATTAGTCCCCACCCAGATACTCCCTTCAGCATCTTGGAACCAAGATAAAACTCGATTATTAGGTAAGCCGTTATCTGTATTAATAAAATCCAGTTGTTTTAAACTTAATCGGGCAATGCCTTTATCAATAGTTCCGAACCAGATTCGCCCCTCATCATCCTCTTCAATCAGTGTAATTACTTCATTGGATAGCTCGTTGCGGTAACGTTTAACTTCAACACCATCATAGCGCCAAGCACCTAGAACGCTGGCAATAAGTAAATTGCCTGCATGGTCAAATGAAATGTAATTTGCTCGAGTATCGGAAGGAAGACCTGGTAATGATATATGTTCAGAAGAGTTGCCCGATAGCTTATAAACACCTTGCTTCGTTGCAGCAAAAACTGACCCTTTCTCAAACTGCGCCAATCGGTATGTAGCTATATTTAAAACCTTTTTCTCAGGACCATATTCGTTATCAGACAAAAAAGGTCTAAAGAATACACCCTCGCCCTCAACAGCAATCCATAGGTTACGTTGATGATCTACAAACACATGATTGACTAAACCTTGAGCAAGAGTTTGAGGAAACCAGCTAAAACTTTGCCTAACAGTTACCCCACCTCGAGCCCCCCCAACCCATAAACGATTGTTTTCGGAAGCGGTAAGCGTACGAACACCTGCATCAACAATACCTTTTTGCTCATCACGACTAAATAAAGTGAAAGATAAGCCATTGTAGCGAGCAACACCCTCCCAGGTTGCAAACCATAAATAGCCGTCATCGGTTTGGGTTATCGCATTGACGCTGTTATGAGGTAGCCCCTGGTGCGATGTCCACACCTCCATGAAGTAGTCGTTGACTTTAGTAAAGGCGTATAAATGACTCATTGTTAAAAAAGAGCTTATACATATCAACCACTTACAAATATTTCTTCTCACATGGTATTGCATGTTCAATCCTAGAAAACACCATTTTTTTGTTTGAGTCGTTTGTATCATTAAAAGTAGGCTAAGTATTCAATAAGGACAATTTCGCGTACCAGCCATACAAAAGCAAGAAATGTAGGCTTTATAAACTGTATTCAGTTTTGATATAGTCATCTAAAATAATAATTGGAGCAAGTTGTGGACATTCAAATTCCTAACTTACGTCACTTACGAGTATTCCTTGCTGTATGTGAACTTAAAAGCATCACACGCGCATCCGAACGTATTTACCTGTCCCAACCTGCTATCACACAGGCTATTGCAAAATTAGAGAAACAGCTTGAAACGCATTTATTTGAAAGGCATTCAGACGGTATGTATCCTACCGAATCTGGATTACTTTGGCACAAGCGGGTAACACGAGCATTAGACTATCTTCGCGGATCAACTTTAGAACTATTAAAAGAACCTGCTATAAAGGACTCACTTTCCTCGAATGTACTTGCCCAAATTAGCACCACCCAGCTGAAAGCTTTAGTGGCAGTATGTGATGTGCAAAATTTCAGTATTGCCAGTCGTAATATCGGTGTTTCACAATCGTCTGTGCACCGCGCAGCCCGTGATCTAGAAAAGCTGTTAGGCATTACACTCTTCGAAAAAACAAACACAGGAATTAACGCCACGGATGCCGCCAAAACGCTGACCAAAGCAGCCAAACTAGCTTTTAGTGAGCTTCGCCAAGGCATTTATGAAATCCACGCTTTGCAATTTAAAGATGTTTCAACCATTTCACTTGGAAGCATGCCGTTAGCACGAACAACTATTCTGCCAAAGTCAATTCTCCGATTCGGCGATCAACACCCGGATGTTAATGTAAATGTAATCGAGGGTCCCTACCCAGATTTACTGCACCATTTACGTCATGGTGACATTGATATAGTTCTTGGAGCACTGCGCTACCCTGCACCTGCAGACGATGTTATTCAGGAAGAGTTATGGAACCCGCCTTTGTCTATCGTTTGTCGTGCAGGCCACCCACTGCTTGATTTAGACTCTGTTACAGCTCATGACTTAGCGAGTTATGCTTGGGTAGTTCCTGCATCAGGCACTCCCACTCGAACCGCTTTTAAAACACTTTTCCAACAGGCCAACTGCGACCAACCTACTCGAATTGTTGAGTCCAGTTCACAAATTCTTATCCGTGAACTGCTGTTAGGCAGCGATCGATTAACATTGATTTCTAGGCATCAAATGGAGCGCGAGTTAGATTTAGGGTTACTCAAAATCTTATCCTATCCGCTGGAACATACAAGACGTCCAATCGGACTCTGTGTTCGTAAAAACTGGCTCCCAACCATTACACAGTCTCACTTTTTGAGTGTCTTAAGGGAAATATGCGACCAATTCAGATAGCCCCCTTTAAGACATATGCTATCTTTTTTTTCAATATTATTATTGGTTTACGAATTACATCATTTTAGCCACCAATGTTAGATTGGTTCTATGATTATAGAGGTCGTAGAACCTTATCAAATAATAAGACAACGGTTAGGAGATATTTAATGAGAATTTGTATTGCAGGTGCATCTGGCGCATTCGGTATGAAACATATGGACGCCATTGCAGCCATTGAAGGTTCTGAAGTTGTTTCAGTCGTGGGAACAAAACCTGATGCTATTAAAGCATTTGCTGAGGAGCGTGGTGTCCCACACTACACGACAGACCTAGCTGAGGCACTAGCTCGTGACGACGTTGATGCTGTTATTTTGGCAACGCCTACACAAATGCACGCAGCACAAACAATTCAGTGCTTGGAAGCAGGCAAACACGTGATGTCTGAAATCCCAATGGCAGACAACATTGAAGACGCACGCAAAGTTGTTGAAGTTCAAAAACGCACTGGCCTAGTAGCAATGGCTGGTCACACTCGCCGCTTCAACCCTTCTCACCAATGGATCCACAACAAGATCGAAGCGGGCGAGCTAAAAGTTCAACAAATGGATGTACAAACGTACTTCTTCCGTCGCTCAAACAAAAATGCTCTGGGACAAGCACGCTCTTGGACAGATCACTTACTATGGCACCATGCTTGTCACACTGTTGACCTATTCCAATACCAAACGGGTGAAGTCGCTTCTAAAGTACAGGCTCTTCAAGGCCCAATCCACGAAGAGCTTGGCATTGCCATGGACATGAGCATTGGCATGAAAGTACCAAACGGTGCAATCTGTACACTGTCTCTATCTTTTAACAATGACGGTCCATTCGGTACGTTCTTCCGTTACATTTGTGACAACGGCACTTACCTTGCTCGCTACGATGATCTATACGACGGCAATGATAATAAGATCGATCTTTCTGGCGTAGCAGTATCTAACAATGGTATCGAGCTGCAAGATCGAGAGTTTATTGCTGCGATTGAAGAAGGCCGTGCACCCAATTCATGTGTTACTCAAGCAATCGATGCAATGGAAACATTGCACAAGCTAGAGCTGTGCCTAGAAGACTAAGCACTTAAACAGTTGTAAAAAGCAGGGCCAAAGGCCCTGCTTTTTTCATTTATAACGACCATAAACGAGGCAAGGAATATGTCTAATAAACATCCAAATTTACTGACGCCTAGTATCGGCCTAGGCTGCATGAATCTATCTCACGCCTATGGAACGCCCGTTGCTGAAGACGAAGCAGTAAAAGCCCTTCATAAAGCCTTTGATATGGGCTACCGCCACTTTGATACAGCAACCCTATACGGTGGCGGTAAGAATGAATTATTAGTCGGCAAGGCTCTTAAACACCTTCGTAATGAATTCTTTCTAGCTAGCAAATGCGGTATGGCGATTGTTGACGGCAAAAAAGAAGTGAATGCTCGCCCAGAGAACCTTCGCCAACAATGTGAAAATAGCCTAAAGCGTTTGGGAGTCGAGCACATCGACCTATATTACTTACACCGCAAAGATCCAAACGTTGCAGTTGAAGAAAGTGTTGGGGCGCTGAATGACCTAGTTAAAGAAGGTAAAATAGGTGCTATTGGTTTGTCCGAAGTCTCTGCCGAGACGCTTCGAAAAGCACATGCCGAAGCACCGATCACAGCACTACAATCAGAGTACTCACTTTGGACACGCAACCCTGAGATCGCCACATTAGAAGCCACCAAGGAACTAGGAGTAACGTTCGTTGCATTTAGTCCTCTTGCTCGTGGCTATCTGACTGGCGCGGTAAAAAGCGCAGAGGAGCTTGAGCAAGGCGATATTCGCCTAAACATGCCACGCTTCAATAACGAACATTATCCTACCAACTTAGCGCTGTTGAATGATTTCATTGGCATGGCAAATCAAATTGGCTGTACTCCTGCCCAGCTAGCTCTTGCATGGGTCCTTCATCAAGGAGAACATATTGTTGCTATTCCGGGGACCCGCTTTGTAGACCATATGCGTGACAATTTCGGATCATCGAGCATCAAGCTTTCCGAAAGCCAGCTAAGTAATCTAAACAACATGATTAACCAAAATAATGTGAGTGGCACACGCTACAACGCCGCGCAGCAAAAAGAGATTGATACAGAAGAGTTTTAAGCTGATGCTCCATCAGCGAAACATAAGGAGAGCCAAAAGCTCTCCTTTTTTACAACACAAAAAAAAGCCCTTCTGACTGAAGCGCTCTTTTTGAAACAACCTTTTTAACAACCTAGAAACTACGCTTTCTCTTGTTCTGCTTGCGCAGCCAAACGAACAAATGCGTTCGCTTCACCATAATTGTCATAGCTACCTACACGCTGCACCACCTCGAAGAAAACACCATGCATTTGCTCAGTATAGAAATGGAAAAACTCGCCTTCATCATTACGGTCAAACAGGATGTTGTAAGCCTTAAGTTTTGCGATCAACTCCTCCGATAGATCAAAGCGAGCTTCAATATCTCGGTAATAATTGTTTGGAATGGTCAGGACTTTTTCTAGATCCATATTTTTCGCTGCGGTGAAAATATCATCACAAGCAAAGGCGATTTGCTGTACACCTGAACCACGAGTTTGCGTTAAGAAACGCTCAGCTGATGCAGAACGAGCATTGGTCATATTGATTGGAATACGGATGCTCTTATCCTTATTGGTCGCCGTACGGCTCACCACAAGACCATGAATATCAGGCAAATCTTGGCTTGGCTGAATATCAAAACCAAATAATGACTTGTAAAAGAAACCGGTCGACAGGAAGTCAACGTTGGCAACTGTTTGGCCAATATGATCAATTCGCTTTAAACCAACACCTTGCTCACCTTGGACACCGTCTATTGGCTTGAAATCGACATCAAAGAATCGATATCCAGCATCACGATTGACAAAATACACCAAACTGTCACCCACACCTCGAATCGCGGGAATATTTAATTCTCCAGGGCCTGCTTGATGTTCAAAACGCTCAGCCTTGTAATGCTCAGCAACCGCCAAAGTATGCTTAACACTGTCTGTCGCAAAACCTAACGCACACACAGACACACCATGTTTTTGGAAGTATTCATGAGCCTGACTTTTTGGCTCTTTATTAAGAATTAAATTCACATCACCTTGACGCATCAGTGTGACATTTTTGGAGCGATGCTGATGAGTTTCGGCAAAACCTAACTGAGCCAACGTTTTCACCAGCTCATCACCTGAATCCCCCTCCACCGCAAACTCAACAAACTCCACTTCACGAATCGAAGCTGACTCTTCAATGTTATCAATGGCGATATCGTGCTTAGGCGTCGTTTGATCATCTAACCAAATTAGTGAGCGCATACCGTCTATTGCTTTGGCAACAGGGTCAGATGAACGAAATTCATCGTTAAAAATCTCATGGGACAAGTAATCATCAAAGCCCTTGTCTTTTAACACCTGCACAAATTCCACAACAGGCATATCACCCTGTCCTGGGAAGCAACGAGAGTGGCGACTGTAAGTCAGGTAATCAGTACGAGGCATCACAGGCGCATCAGCTACTTGGACGAGCGCAATCTTATCAATAGTGATTTCGTTACGCAGGCAATCTAGTGTGTTGCCACGGGAGAACATATGGAAAGTATCTAGGTTAATGCCTAAATTTGGATGATCTGCGCGTTTTACAAGATCCCATGCATCTTCATAGTCAGCAATGTGTTTTCCCCAAGCAAGGGCTTCATAACCTAAGATTAACTCTTCGCTCGCAGCGATTTCTGCCAAATGACGCAAATCGGCTGCACACAGCTCTCGGTCTGCGGATGCATACGGCTGCACGTTACAACACATAAGCAGACGGTTTGTGCCCAGTTCATGAGCCACTTGCATCTTACGCTTAAGCATTTCCACACGCTTTTTTTGAATGTCTCGAGGATTACCTTCCATATCTCGGAATGGCTGAAGAGCAATGATTTCCAAACCCAGATCTTTGGCCATTTTCCCCACTTCAATTGGCGAACCTGAAAACTGAGTCAAATCATTTTCAAAAATCTCAACGCCCTGAAAACCAGCTTTGGACGCTGCCTCCATCTTTTCCCGCAAAGTACCAGAAATAGATACAGTCGCTAGTGCAGTTTTCATTATACCCCCTTTTTATATATTGTTTTTAATATATAAAGATAGTCAAAAAGTTCTGCTTAAAACTAAGCTTTATAAACCTAATATTAGCCCAGCGTTTAAAGCTGAATCGAATGAAATTCAAAACTTATATATAGTCTAAAAAGGAATACATGGAATAAAAAAACGCAGCCTAAGCTGCGCTAAAAGTCACCACAAAAGTATTAGATTAAATCACTAACAACGTCATACTTTTCACGGAACTGATTCCAAACAGGCGTCACATCGTCAACCTGAACACCTGTGAAAATTTCAAACGCATCCAACGCTTGATAAAAGAATAAGTCAAACCCAGATACAATGGTAAGTCCAGCAGCGCTTGCTGCTTTTAGAAACTCGGTATCCAGTGGAGTGTATACCGCATCAAAAGCCCACTTCTGAGCACCAAATGCCGACGCCGCCAAAGGGTTTCCTGGGGTTTTATAATGACCAACAGGTGTGCAGTTCACTAGACCATCAACGTTCTTCGCAACATCCGCCATTTCATCAGCGCTAATCACTGTTGCTTTATAACCGGCATCATTTAGAGACTGCGCCAACGCCTCAGCTCCTGCCACGTTCAAATCAGAAATAAAGAGCTCTGATGCACCCACTTCAAACAAACCAAACGCCACCGCGCGACCAACACCGCCCGCTCCAATCATCAACACCTTACCTGCTGGTTGATCTGCTAAACGTGTACGGTATCCACGAATGAAGCCCGTGTAATCAGTATTAAACGCACACACTTTGGCATCTTTTAGAAGCAGCGTATTTGTTGCGCCAACTTTTTTTACAGACTCGTCTACTTCATCCGCACTGTCTACAGCAATTTGCTTGAACGGGAAAGTCACGTTCGTTCCAATGAAGCCCTTCTCACGGATCAGAGACAAACGTTCTGTAAACGCCTCAACAGCAGAGCTATCAAGCTCCTGAAGTTCATAGTTTACAGGTAGTTGCTTAAGCTCACCCAACATGTTGTGAAGTGATGGAGAACGGGAAGCAGAAATGCTTTGCCCAATAAGACCAATATATTGCATATACGTTACCTTTGAATGCGTTACATATCCCAAAAAGATATGTATTCACTGTCGCTCATCTGTACCAAATGACATGAAACAGAATTTTATAGAAGTGATGAAAGCGTACACCAAGTACGCCTTCATGATTATGATAAGTTCGACCGTTATGTATGTCGAAAAATTATAGATAGGTTATCGAGCGTTATTTGTCGCCAGCAGTTGCAGCCCAGCTCCTGTGTTAGAAATTGGCAAATGGTAACTACGGTGCAACTCTTTCAAGGAACCTTCGTTTTCCAATGCTCCACGCATTGCTAGCCACATGTTTAACTCAACGCCTTGCGCACCAGCTTTTTCGACTAACTCATAGTTGGTAAACTGTGTAAGAAGTTCTGGCTCATTGACGATTTTATCCATGCAATAGAGATCAAAAGGCTTATTGATATAGCCCGCTCGTTGGCCATCTAATTGATGAGACAAGCCCCCTGTCCCCATCACCACCACTTTTTGGTCTCCAGAGAACGATCTCACTGCATCACCAATAGCTTTACCGAAGGCATAGCAACGACTCGGCTTTGGCATCGGGTGACGCTCACAATTAATCGCCACAGGAATCACTTTGATGTGACCGTACTTATGGCCAGGCCACATCAAAGTAAGAGGAACCGTTAAGCCATGATCGACCTTCATTTCTTGACATACCGTAATATCAAAATCATGTTCAATTAAATGATTTACGATGTGCCAAGATAACTCAGTTTCACCGGTCACGGGTGGAATCTCCGCAATCCCCCAGCCTTCATCGGCATTTTCATAAAGTTCAGATGCACCGATAGCAAACGTAGGTTTTCGATCATGAAAGAATTCAAGACCATGGTCGTTGTAGAAGATAATAGCGATATCTGGTTCTTGTGTGTAAAGCCAATCGCGTACCGGGGGGTAAGCATCAAAGAAATCTTTCCAATAGGGGGTTTCTTCAAGACCTTTGTCCATTGCCACACCGATAGCTGGTATATGAGACGTTGCGATACCACCAAGTAAATTTGCCATTACACTTCCCCTTGCTTAACTAAGAACGCTTTAAATTCATCGGTGGTCATGCCTGTTTGTAATCCACCCACATCCTGAACATTTAAACCCAAAATGCCAGCAAACTTAGCCAGGTAGTAAATACTGCCGCCTGCTTCAAGCATGCCGATAACATCACGTTGACGCATCGCCTGCTTTTGTTCTTCGGTAAGCTTGAACTTTTCATAATATGCTTCTTCATCTGTCCTAAATTCGTCTCGTGCGGATGCATTATTGAACGAGTAGCACATCTTATTTAAGGGGTAGCCCTTAGTCGCCATTGGGCCATCTAACATTATTGTTCCGGGAATACTGCCTTGACTAGCCATTTTTCACCTCTGTAATTTATTCTTATTGAATAACAATTCATAAAAGTGAGTATAAATTGAACTGAGAGGAGGAAATTTGACTTATATCTATTTTAAAGGTGAGCATACATTGCTTTTACAGTCAGAGATATTCAAAAAAAGTTATACAGAAGCAATAAAAAAAGCCACCTGATAGTGGCTTTTGGATAATCAAATTTATTGATTATTTATTTTCTAACAGCATCAACCCTGACCCAGTGTTTGAAATAGGGGCATGATAGTTACGGTGCAACTCGGTCACTTCACCTAATAAAGCACCTCGCATCGCAATTAGCATATTAAGCTCAACCGCTTGTGCTCCGCCTAACTCTACAAGATCGTAATTTGAATATTTTGTTAGAGATTCAGGGTCGGAAACCAATTTATCTAAACATTCAATATCGAATGCGCGGTTAATAAAGCCTGCTCGCTCGCCATCCAATTGGTGCGACATGCCGCCTGTACCGAACACAACAACTTTTAGATCATCATCAAAGGATTCAACCGCGCGACCAATAGCTTGACCTAGCGCTAAGGTACGTTTTGGCTGTGGCATTGGGTGTTGCTCACAGTTAATACACACAGGAATCACTTTTACATGACCATAGTTATGACCAGGCCACATAAGGTTTAGCGGTACAGTAAGTCCATGATCTACCTTCATTTCCTGACAGATAGTCATATCAAAACCATCTTCAACAAGGCTATTAGCAATGTGCCAAGACAACTCAGACTCACCTGTTACTGGTGGGATCGTTGGAATACCCCAACCCTCATCAGAGTTGTAATACTCATCTGCAACACCCATTGCAAAGGTTGGCTTCTTATCAATGAAGAACTCTAAACCATGGTCATTGTAGAAAAGAATAATGACATCAGGCTTTTGTTCATTTAGCCAATCACGTACTGGAGGATAGCCATCAAAAAACGGCTTCCAGTATGGCGTTTCTTCTAGGCCATTTGCCATTGCATTCGCAATTGCAGGAATATGAGAAGTGGTCACACCACCGATAATTTTAGCCATTACACTTCTCCTCGACCGTTTTTCTCAAGCATTGCTTTAAATTCATCAACACTCATGCCTGTTTGCAAAGCACCAATATCTTGCATATTAAGCTTCAGCAAACCTGCGAATTTAGCTAAGTAATAAATACTGCCGCCTTCTTTTAATAAAGCAATGATATCTTTATCTTTAATTGCCTGTTTCTGAACATCTGTCAGCTTATACTTGTCACAATATGCTTCAGGATCAGCATTAAACTCATCACGTGCTTCTTGATTATTAAAAGAGAAGCACATTTTATTTAGCCCATATCCTTTTTTAGCCATTTCGCCATTAAAAAGATACGTTCCAGGAAATTCGCGTTTTTCATTAGTCGCCATAGGGAGACCTCATTATTTTTATCGTTTGTCGTGTTACTTAGCCCAATACAGTCGCATTGGGTTATCGACTAAAAGTTTCTGCTGAAGTGCTTCAGTCGTTGCAATCTTAGGAATTACATCAACCAAATGACCATCATCTGGCACATGTGATTTCATGTTTGGATGCGGCCAGTCCGTTCCCCAAAGAACACGATCAGGGAATTGCTCAACCAAGGTTTTAGCGAATGGTACAACATCTGAGTAATCAGGTGCTTGAAGCGTTAGACGCTCTGGGCAGCTAACCTTACACCAAACATTGTCGTTTTCAGCCATGAAGTTCACAAAGCGTTGGAAGTCTGGGTGGTCAACGCCTTTTGCAACATCTGGGCGTCCCATGTGATCAACAACAATCGTTGTACCCAACTCTTTTAAGAAAGGAATCAGCTCTTCAAGATCGGGCGCTTCAAAGTACACAACGATGTGCCAATCCAATTGCTTCACTTTCTCAGCAATGGATAAAAACACTTCTTTTGGTGTGCTATCAACCAAGCGTTTCACAAAGTTAAAGCGGACACCGCGGACACCAGCGTCATGGAACTCTTTTAGTTGCTCAAGAGTGAACGAGTCATCGATGAACGCCACACCACGTGCTAACTCGCCAGCAGCGTTTAGCGCATCGATCAAAGCAGCATTATCAGTGCTATGGCAAGATGCCTGAACAATGACATTTCGAGAAAAACCTAGATGATCACGCAGCGCAAACAACTGATCTTTAGACGCATCACATGGTGTGTACTTACGCTTTGGGTGATATGGAAACTGATCAGCTGGACCAAATACGTGACAATGTGCATCCACAGCGCCTTCAGGTGCTTTGTAAGCAGGCTTACTTGGGTTGGGATGAAATGGAAGATAATCTTTGTCCATCTTTTAATACCTATATAATTCTTGTTAAAAGAACGGTTTACAAACCGTTCTTATGTACAAATACTTTGCCATCAAATAGCTTTCGTGCCGTACGTAACAGGGCCGCTGAGCTAACATCGCCCTGCTCATTTTGATCTAGTACTACGGTCATACAGCCTGTTGGATGCTCAACATCGAGCGTCATACGGGATGCTGCATCATACGTTGCCAAGTCATTCGCTGGCGAACCTTTTAATACTGCTGCCGTCGCCACACTCACAGCACCTAATACACCGATCGATGCATGACAGCGATGGGGAATAAACGTACGAGTAGAGATCGCACCACCATTAGAAGGCGCTGATACCATGGTCATCTTGGGCACGGACTTTTCTTTGACATCACCAAGGTTCATCAAAGGACCGACTTGCAAACGAATAGACTCAAGTTTGGCGCGAAGTACGTCATTAGCTTCCAGCTCTTCACGAGTCTCTTGTCCCGTTATGCCCATGTCTTCAGCACGCATTACCACACACGGCATACCGTTATCGATCATGGTTAACTCAATGCCATCGATCACATCCACCACATTGCCGGTGGGTAACAATGACCCACAACTTGAGCCAGCGGTATCTTTGAATGTAATTGGCACAGGTGCTGAGAAGCCAGGAACACCATCAATTCGAGCATCGCCTTCGTAGACGACTTCTCCGTCTTTCACTTGCACACGTGCAACCGAAATTTGGCCAGTGTTACGCATAAAAATGCGTACTTCAGTTTCACCCTCTATGGGATCAACTAAGCCACGTTCGATTGCAAACGGACCAACACCAGCAAGAATATTGCCGCAGTTTTGCGCGTCCGTCACAATCGCTTGATCTACAAAAACTTGCAGAAATAAGTACTCAACATCTGCATCTTCACGATCAGACTTACTTACAACCGCGACCTTAGACGTTAATGGATCGGCACCACCCATACCATCAATTTGACGCGCATCGGGTGACCCCATAACGCGCAATAAAAAGTCAGCACGTGCACTTTCATCAGCTGGCAATGCGTCCGCTAGAAAGTACGCCCCTTTGGAAGTACCTCCGCGCATCCACATACATTCTACGCCCTTAGACATATTTTAAGCCTTTGGCTTCAAGACGAGGACGCATGTCATAGATGTCTAAACCAAGCTCACCGTTCTCTAAACGAACGCGCTTAGCTTCTTCGTTATCCATACGTTTACGAGCCAGCTCCAAGACTTCAGCAGCCTTTTCACGACGAACAACAACAACACCATCATCGTCAGCAACCACGACATCACCAGCATTGATCAGTTGATCTGCACATACGATGGTGACGTTTACAGAACCCAGCGTTTCTTTGATGGTACCTTCGGCACAAACCGCTTTAGACCAAACAGGAAAGTTCATTTGACGAAGATCACGTGTATCACGCACACCACCATCAATCACCAGACCAACAACGCCACGTGCTTGGGCTGAAGTTGCTAATAAATCACCAAAGAAACCGTGGTATGAAGGTGATGTCGGCGCAAAGACCAAAATATCGCCCGCTTTACACTGCTCAATAGCAACGTGCATCATCCAGTTATCGCCCGCAGCACCAGAAATAGTGATCGCAGAGCCTGCAACCGCTTTGTCTTGCTGAATCGGACGCATATAGTGAGCCAACAAACCAACACGACCCTGAGCTTCGTGGATCGTCGCCACACCACATTCTGCTAGACCATCAATAATGGCTTGATCGGCACGTTCAATGTGTTGAACTACAACATTTTCTCGCATGACTTATTCCTTAAACTTTTAGACGGCTGAAGACACGGCGAGTGTTGTTCTCGAAGATGTCTTGCTTCTGTTCAGCGGTTAGCACAGTGTTGTTATCGATGTAACGTTTCGTGTCATCAAAGTAATGACCTGTTTCTGGGTCGATACCACGTACTGCACCAATCATTTCCGATGCAAACAAGATGTTCTTAGTCGGGATAATATCTAACAGCAAATCAATACCACGTTGATGATAAACACACGTATCGAAGTAAATGTTATTCAATACACGCTCTTCTAGGTCAAATCCTTTGTCTAATGCTAGACCACGGAAACGCCCCCAGTGATAAGGCACTGCGCCGCCACCATGAGGGATGATGATTTTCAAATCTGGGAAGTCTTTGAATACATCAGACATCATGAGCTGTTGGAAACCAGTCGTGTCTGCACCGAGGTAGTGAGAGCCAGTCGTATCGAAACAAGAGTTACAAGCTGCCGATACGTGAATCATCGCTGGGATGTCGTATTCACACATCTTTTCATAAATTGGGTAGAAAGAGCGGTCAGATAGACGAGCACCATCCCAATGACCACCAGACGGGTCAGGGTTTAGGTTAATACCAATAAAGCCCATTTCTTCAACTGTACGGATGATTTCAGGAACAGATTTCGCAGGATCCACGCCTGGAGACTGAGGCAACTGAGCTACTGGGACAAAGTTCTCTGGAAAAAGGTCACACACACGACGAATCAAATCATTCTGGTGTTCAGTCCAGTATTGGCTGGTGTATTCATTACCAACATGATGTCCCATCCAGCTTGCACGTGGAGAGAAAATCGTTAAGTCCGTGCCACGCTCCTGTTGCAAGCGTAGTTGGTTATTAATGATACTTTCACGGATCTCATCATCAGTAACGTGGATAGTTCCTTTTTCACCCTTAGCAAGCGGGTCTTGTGCTACCAGTGCTTTTTGCTTATCACGGTACTCACCTACTGCAGGTGGTGTAGTTGTATAGTGACCATGGCAATCTATAATCATGCTACTGCTCTCTTAACTGTTATCTATTTTTATTGGATGTTTTAGCGCTCGATAGACATCGTCCTTTAATGTATTGAACCTTACCAATACCGAAACGCTATCTAATCTAAGAATATTAGTAGTCAGTCGCTTTTTGACCATTTCAATTTAAAGCCATACGTATTGCATTTTGAGATAGCTAAACATTCTCTTTTTTCAATATCGATTTATTTAATCAATAACATATTGATATCCAAGTAGATTGAGCCCTCCTAAAGGGCGTGAACGAGAAATATATCTAATTGTTTTTATTGATTATTTTTTACAAAAAATCGGAATAATTTTTTTTGTATTCTTTTTTAGCATACTTAAGAGCCTAAAATTTCATTTCTAAAATGCTGAGTTTTGATTCATTTTTGAGGTGTTCAACAGTTTAAGACGAGAAACTCGAACGGCTTACCCTCTTAAACGAACTTTATGTCTATAGTAGATGTGAACGATATTTTCACTCAGCACAGATATATCGGCTAAAGACCAACTAAAAAGTCACAAAAATAATAGCGGAGACTATAAAAATGAAAAAACGCTTTCTAACTACTGTTGCAGGTATTGCTCTAATGTCAGGCGCAGCCTTTGCGGATTATCCTACTAAGGATATCCAAGGCATCATCCAATGGGGAGCGGGTGGTTCAACTGACACAGTAATGCGCTCAATTTCTCCACACGTTGAAGAAGAGCTTGGAAGTGACATCATCCTGACTAACAAAACAGGTGGTGTAGGTGCCATTGCATTAAAATATGTTAATGCTAAAAAAGCAGATGGTTACACCCTTCTTATGGGGGCTGAAAACCCACAAATGTATAAAGTGCTAGGTTTATCTGATACTGACTACAACGACATGGTTGCGATCAATATCCTTGCACGTGGCACGCCAATTTTCGTAGCTCAGAAAGACGCACCTTACAACAACATGCAAGAACTTATTGACTACGCTAAAGCCAATCCAGGTAAAGTTAAGTTTGGTTCTACTGGTAAAGGTGGTTTGACTTCTATTGTTATGGCCATGCTAGAGTCACAAGTTGATTTAGATTACACCAGCATTCCTTACAACGGTGACGGCCCTGCCCTTACAGCACTTCAAGGCGGCGCTATTGATGTAATGCCTTCTGTATTGGGCGCTACTGTAGAGCACTTGAAAGCCGGCCGTATGAAAGCGCTAGGCGTAGTTGATGTCGAAAAAAGCAAACTACTTCCAGGCGTTGCTCCAATCACTGACACCTTGCCAGGTATGAAATCTTACCTTCCTTGGGGACCTTTCTTTGGTGTATTCGTGAAAAAAGGCACTCCTGAAGAAGCAGTTGAAAAACTTCAAGCAGCCTTCCATAAAGCTGCATTCAGCCCTGACTTCATTGATCTAATGGAAAAACGCGGTTTCACAATTCTTAATGTAAGCGGTGAAGAAGCAGATATGTTCTTAAGTGGCTACCGATCTACTTCTTCTTGGTTAGTGCACGAAGCTGGTTTCAGCAAGCGTTCACCTGAAGAATTCAATATTCCAAAACCATAACAGCGTTTCGACGAGGGCGGGTGCTCAGAGCACTCTGCCCTTATGCTTTGTCTTTTTGAGGAGTTATCATGCCTCGCACTGTCTATCGTCGCCCAGGTGAAAGAGTATTTTGCTTTTTACTGGTCGTTTTCAGCGTGTATCTTTTTTGGCAAGCCTACGGCATCTCGGGCTTCAGTGAACTTAGTTCACCCGGTGCATTCCCATTGGCCACATCTGCAACCATGTTGCTTGCTGCCTGTGTCGTATTCGTGAATACATTAAAATTGCCTGAGGCTGAAGGCGTTCGCTTCTTCTACCACTGTTTCCCACCCATCGTTGGGATCGTGATGGCATTGATTCTAATTTTTGCAATCATGCTTGAGAGTCTTGGGTTTATTCTTTCGAGTTTCTTCTTTTTATTTGTTGGAATTCAATTCCTTTATCAGAAAAGCGTGCTAACAACCCTGAGCATTACCGTGTTGTCTCTCGTTGTGGTGTACATTATTTTCCGATTAGTTTTCCAAGTGGTTTTACCAGAGGGTATCGTACCTGAACGTGAAATCCTTGCTGCCATTGAACAATTCTGGAGGGGCTAATAAATGGACGCTTTTTCTTATTTTGCCATTTCTTGGCTGTCGCCAGAGTTATTAGGGCTTACTGCTCTTGGTACGTTTTTAGGCATTTACGTCGGTGCTATTCCTGGATTATCCGTCACTATGGCGGTTTCCATTTTGATTTCTTTTACCTTTTCATGGGACGTTAACTACGCATTATGTCTAATGGTAGGCGTATTCATGGGCGGGGTTTATGGTGGTTCTCGAACAGCAATCTTGCTGAATATTCCTGGGGCGCCATCCGCTATTGCGACCGCACTGGATGGCTATCCACTAGCGAAGAAAGGTTTAGCAGGCGAAGCCATCGGGCTATCAACCATTATGTCTGTGGTTGGTGGTTTTGTCGGCATCTTCGTTCTTTCTATCGCAGCACCTAGCATCAGCGAATTCGCGCTGACATTCCAACCTCGTGATTATATGATGTTAGGCGTATTAGGCATTATGCTGGTTGGCTCACTATCAGGCGGCAGTCTCGCCAAGGGTATCTTTGCTGGTGCTTTTGGTCTTCTAATTGGTACCGTTGGTTTAGACCCAATGACAGCTGAAGAGCGTTTTACCTTTGGTATCGTAGAGCTATGGGATGGCATCAACCCTGTTGCAGTAATGATCGGTTTATTTGGTATCTCCGAAGCACTTCATCAACTGCACCATATGAACAAAGCGGTAGTGAAGCAAAAAATCACACGCATCATTCCTAAATGGATGGACGTCAAAAAATACCTACCATTGAGCCTGCAGTCATCGTTCATTGGCGTCATCGTAGGGGCTTTACCT
The DNA here is from genome assembly GCF_016461785.1 of Marinomonas ostreistagni. Taxonomy (GTDB): domain Bacteria; phylum Pseudomonadota; class Gammaproteobacteria; order Pseudomonadales; family Marinomonadaceae; genus Marinomonas; species Marinomonas ostreistagni_A. The sequence goes on from NZ_JAEMUH010000002.1 coordinate 226,143, forward strand.
GGAACAGGTGGCGACATTGCTGCATTAATGGCCTATGACCATGCTAAGCGCATTACCAAAAAGCCTGAAGTTGAGTTCGGGAAAGGCGCGAAAGAAGGCTTAATTGCTCCTGAAGCTGCAAACAATGCGGCGGTAGGTGGGGCTTACATTCCTATGTTAACGCTAGGTATTCCCGGCGATGCCGTCACTGCAGTATTCATTGGGGCACTCTTCATTCACGGCTTAAACCCTGGACCACTTTTGATGGTCGAGCAGCCGCATATGTTCTGGTTTACCGTGGGCAACCTTACTCTTGCCAATATTTTTGTCCTGATCTTTGGCTTAACTGGCATCAAACTATTCTCGAAAATCGTTGAATGCCCTAAAGGGATCCTAATTCCACTGATCTTCTTATTATCAGTAGTGGGTGCTTACGCCATTAATAATTCGGTTATTGATATTTGGTGGATGCTTGCATTTGGTGTATTCGGCTACTTCATGCGTCAATATGGCTTCCCCGTGGGACCTGTTATTTTAGGCGTTATCTTGAGTAGTTTGACGGATGAGAACTGGCGTCGCGCCATCCTATCAGAACGTGGCAGTCTAGTTGATTTGTTTAGCAACTTGCTCACTAGCCCATTATCTGTCGTGCTTCTTTTTACCATAATTTTCATTTTATTCTCACAGAGCCCTATCTGGACTCGATGGATAAAACCAAAATTATTGCGCTCCAAAGCGAACTAGTTGAGTTCGTCATTACAATGCCGGCCTTGCGCCGGCATTTTTTTCTTAAAAACGCCTCACCTAGCGCCATTCAAAGCCCCAATAAATGCATAATTTTTAGAAGCTTACCCTTGCACAAATCATCATGTTGAAAGCGCGTTTTTTCATTGCTTGACCAGCGAATCAACTATAGTGTTATAAAGATACATTAAACCACTATAAAGATGACATTTTTGGGGTCAAAGATATGACTGCTCACACTCTTGATAAAAAGCCTTCTGTACTCGGTTTAGAGTTTATTGAGATCGTGGCTCAAGATATAGACAACGTCCGCGCTTATCTTAATCAGCTTGGATTTACGTTAACATCAAAACATCGCAGAAAGCAGGTTTACCTATTCCAACAAGGACAAACCAAAATTATTGTCAATGCATCAGACGATCTCACTGCGGAAGCTTATTTTAATGAACTCGGTATTTCTGTATACGCTATTGCCCTACGCTGCTATCAAGCAGCTGATGTCTACCATAACGCAATTGAGTTAGGTGGTTGGGATAAGTCAAACCACTCTGGTCCAATGGAAATCAATATTCCGGGTATAGAGGGTGTGGGCGGAACCTCTTTATACTTTATCGATCAACCACGTGAAAACCTCAGTGTTTACGATATCGATTTCATTGAGCTAGATGAGCAAACCGAAAATACAAAAGCCATTGAGCGCTTTACGGCAGTAAACTTTACCGTTGAAAAGCAAAGAGCCCAAGCGTTAACCATATGGTTACAAAGACTGCTAGATCTCAAAGAAGGCTCTTCAACAGTCGAGTTGCCCGATGGCTTCCAAATTCGTTTTACAGAAGACGCAGACGATAATGAGCATTGTGATTTTATCAATTCATTACATGTACAGCTCGTAGCAAGCTGCCAACTGGACCGACTGCCACGCTTGCAAAACTCGGCATTCGAGATTAGGGGTTAGGCCATGAGCATTTCAATTTCTGCAAACTTGTTCAATGGTAATTTAGAGCACATATTTACGCTATTCACGGAATATGGCATTACGCATGTCGACTTAACCCATACAGATGTTAAAGCAGACGCAAGAAGTTTGGAAAACCTAGTCGACCTATCAAGCCGTTACCAAATTACCTTTAACAGCGCCTCAGGCCTTAGAGAGTATGGTGGCAACACAAATCATATTCATGAATATGATACCGAAATGGCACGTACGTATATACGCGCTGCGAAACGTCTTAACTGTCAAATCTTAGTCGTCACAGCACCAACCATCCGCTCCAAAGACATTGACCACCAAAAAATCATCAATGATTTACGCATACTTGCCAATATGGCCCTACCATACAACATTCAGGTGGCTTTGAAAGTATTACCTTGGTCCCCTTATATTGGTAGTTATGAAATTGCACAAGAGATTATTACGGCAGTAGATAGCCCGAATTTTGGGTTAGTTCTGGATACCTTTCTCTTTATTTGTAATGCTGAAAATATCGAGATTCTAGACCAACTACCGATCGACAAGATTTTTAATGTGCAATGTTCAGACTTAGCCGTTACTTTGATTGACTCATTAGAAGAATTAATTGATGCGGATCGTAGTAAGCGACTAATACCAGGTGATGGATATTTTCATGCGGATATCAAGCAAATTTGTAAGACTCTAACTACTAAAGGCTATCGATCCCATTTTAGTATTTATGCCAATGGCTCAATGTACCAAGCGATATCTCATGAGAAACTGCTCGATAAATTATGCTCAATTTCGCTGTAAGACTAATTTAGCCACCGATATCTAGAGATTAAGTGTTAAGCACCCCCTCTATTTTACTTGACCATGCTTCCATCGCTTCATCTCTATTTAGGCGTATATGGTGGCATCTCAGTTGACTGATCCCTGCTAAGATCGATTCAGGGATCATTGTTGAATCATCAAAATCTATGATCAATTTCACGTCATTGCGAATGATTAAAGCTTCAAGATCGCTTGGATAGCGCACTGTCGAGCCCAGCATTATTGTCCGATTACTCCAAGGCTCATCATCGATAAAAGCGATGATTTTTATATTGCTTTCTGAAATCAAATGCTGGGCAAGGTGGTAACAATGTGTATCAATACCAACGACAATGATATTGTTTGGTGAATTTTTTGAGCAACTTATTATGTTATTAAGCCATTTTAGAAACATTCGCTACCCCATAAATGCCTAATTCGAAGGCATAAAAACTGTCTGCCCATCTATCTCTCCTTGAACCAATTTCTGTTGGTATAGAGGTTCTAAGTTCTCCAGCGTTAGAAGTTGTTGAGCCTGTCCTGCCAATATTGATCGATCTGGATACATTAACATCACATGTGAACACCATCTTGCAGCAAGGTTTAGATCATGCAGAGACATAATCATCACCCCACCTTTTTTAGCTTGCTGCGATAAGAGCGACATGACTTCTACTTGATGATGTAAGTCTAAGTGGTTTGTTGGCTCATCTACCAGCCAAATATCAGGCGCTTGGGCATATAACGCAGCAATCGCTGTTCTTTGTCGCTCTCCACCTGATAATTGATGAAGCGAACGGGTTGATAAGGATTGCAGCGATAATGCCTCCAAAGCGGCCGTAGTTAGCTCTTGATCACGTCGAGAATCATTTTTCCAGTTTGAAGCACTATAAGGAAAACGACCTAATAAAACTGTTTCCATAACCGTAGCCGGCAGTCCATCTTGGTGCTCTTGAAACAATACACCCACTTTCTGCGCAAGCGACAAGCGATGAATGTCTTGAAGTCGTATTTGATCGATATAGATGTTGCCAGAACACCACTTCCTAAGGTTCGCTAAGGTATGCAGAAGCGTCGTTTTACCAACTCCGTTTGGCCCCAAAAGCCCCCACACTTCTCCTGACTTCATTTCAAAAGACATGGGCAAAGGTGAGCAATTCGGAAGATCTAAAACCACAGAGCGAGCCGATAAAGTAGTCACATGCGCCCCTTATTCAATAAGAATAGGAATGTTGGCACACCTATCAACGCCGTTATTACACCAACAGGCAATTGCTCTGGAGCAATAACAGTTCGCGCAATGGTATCTGCAAAGGTTACGAGACAACCACCCGAAAGCGCTGACGCGGGTAATATGAGCCGTTGGTCGTTGCCAAGTATTAGCCGCATCATATGAGGAATAACTAAGCCAACAAATCCCACACTGCCTGCCGTAGTCACAGCAATCGCAGTCATAAGGCTCGCCAATATAAATACGAACCGCTCCAGAAATACCACATTAACGCCTAAAGCCGCCGCTTGTAATGGCCCTCTGGCTAAGACATTCAGGCTTTTAGCAAAAGGCATAACAAGCATACTGACCATAGCTAAAACCACCCAAGCCAACCAAGGCGAATGAGCATATGCAAGATCCCCCATTAGCCAAAATAGCATTCCCGGTATCTTTTGAGGCGGCGCTATGGCCAATATGAGAGTAATACATGCCCCCCACCCCGCAGCAATAACGACTCCCGTAAGTAATAGCCGCATAGGCGTAGTTTGACCAGAACGTTGCGATAAACCAAAAACCAATAAGCTTGATAGCGTCGCACCTAAAAAAGCAGCGCCAGATAAAATAATGCCTGAGGCTCCAACCAGTATGGCACCAAGAACCATAACCGAAGCACCACCTGAAATCCCCAAAACATAAGGATCCGCTAAAGGATTGCGTAACAATATTTGCATCAAGGCGCCCGCCATTGATAACAAAGCGCCCGTTGCAAAGGCTGCGGCCACTCTTGGAATACGTAATTCCCATACAAGGGTTTGATACAATTGAGAACCTTGCGAACGTAAAGCAGAACTCACATCAGTAATAGAAAGGGAAACACTGCCCTGAGTAATTGAAAATAACAAAGTAGCACAAGACACAAATACCAAAAGGATCAATGGCATACTGGGGGACCGATGCAGCATAACCTCAGTTCCTCCTCTGCCTAGCCAAATCAAGACGTTGACACATGATCTTTGCCCCTTCCAGTAGCCTTGGCGTTGGCCTCTGTATCAAAGAAGGCGGAACGAAAAACAAATTATCACGCTGTGTCGCCAACAGATTCGGAAAGGTGCGCCAAGCCTCAAGCCAGTGTGCGTTTCGCTCCCCCATTCCGCCTGCGATAATCGCTTCAGGGTTTTTAATTAAAACTGCCTCATTATTAAGCCGTGGGATAAGCCGAGAAGAGTCAGCAAATACATTAATACCACCACATAACTCAACAACCTGATTAATATAATGCTCATCATTCATTGTCATCAGCGGCTCATCCCACACTTGATAGAAAGTCGCTACCCGAGGCTTATTTGAATATTGAGATCTTAATTCAGCAATCCCATTCAAAAAGGTTTGCGCGGCACGATCACCCTGTGTCTCAGTGCCAGCTAAGAGGGCAATATCACGAATATCCCCAGCAATATCTGAAAAAGAGTGAGGCTCAACATAATAGATAGGCAACCCTAAGCGAGCCAAGACTGAAATCTGCTCACTTGGGTTACCTGTACCCCATGCTAGAACTAAGTCTGGCTTCAGTGCTACCAACCGCTCGAGGTCCAAGCGACTGGGGCTACCGACTGACTCTATTTCTTGCGCTGCACTAGGGTAATCACTGAAAGACACCACAGCGACAACTCGCTCCCCAGCTCCTGCAGCAAACGCTAGCTCTGTCGCACCGGGGGACAGGGCCGCAATTCGGGTTGCGGAGCGTTCCAAACACACCTCATGCTCTTTGTCATCTACGACACACTGCCCCCACACATTTGCCAGACATAACATAGCGGTAAAAGCCGTTGTCAAAGCGATCTTTAAGAACATAAGGCAGCATCCTCTTAAAGAGCTGAGTATTTAACCGTTAAGAAAAGACCACGACCAGGATTGCTATAACCTTCAGCTGTTTGATAAGACTTATCTAATGCATTTTTAATGCTTAAATTAGCTTGCCACTTTGGTGCGATGTCATAACGAGCACGTAAGTGCAGCAGCCCAAAACCTGGTAACAGCGTTTCATTTTCAGCGTCATCATAACGTTGCCCATAGCCGACTAAAGTCATACCTAATAAACCTTTCTCAAAATGTCTATCGAGTTCTATTCGAGTACTTTGTTTAGCTCTACGTGCCAGTTCTTTACCGTGATTAGCGCCCTCGCTTCGGTTCTCAGTATCCATATAAGTTGCCGCGAGAGCTAATGACCATTGGTTAAAGCTCAAACCAGAAGCTAACTCAAGACCTTGCACTCTCGCCGAATCGATGTTGCCAACCGTTGGGTAGGTCCAGGCAATGAGATCTTTATAATCAGCCTGATAAAGTGCTGTATCCCAGTACAACAGCTCATAGTCTCCACGAACACCCACTTCTATAGTTTGTGAAGTTTCCGGACGAATCTCATTAGTTAATGTATAACCCCAATTCTCAGCATTCATTGAATTGAATGTCGGAGCCGTAAAGGAGGAACGACCACTAAGTCGCACTGTATGCCTTTCATCTAATTGATAGCCTAAGGCAATACCTCCCGTCGTTTGCGTATCGTATTCATTGTAATGATCGGCTCTGATATTTAACTGCACACTTGCTCGCCCGATTTCAGATAAGCTTTGAGCAAATGCACTGTTGCTTTGTCGACCTTTTGAATATGAGCCATCGAACTCGTCTTCTACCCTTTCCGCCCCTAAGACAAACTCATGATTATCTAGCCAAAGTGTATTGTTCCAACGTACCGCCTGTGACTGACTATCAAAGAAAGAGCCTGTGGCTGTGCCATTACTATCCAGAACAGCGTACTCATCTCGTGCTTCACGTATCTGTACTTCCGACTGCCATGAGTCGTTGATATCGACACCGGTTGTTAAGGCAATCACCTGATTTACATAATCATTGGTTCGTAAGCTGCCATATGACTCATAGTCGGATTCACCAGATGCACGCATGATGAATGCCTTAACGTAAGCATCGTTATCAAAGTCATAACCTAATCGTGCCATAAAATGATCATTCGAATACGGCATATCCGTACCCTCTGATTTTACCGGCGCGCCATCTGTTTGGAATGTGCCAGCTGAGATTACATAGCTTGCATCGCCTTCATACCCTGACACTGAAACATCAGCCTGTTTTGTGCCAAAAGAGCCAGCCCCCATCGCTATATCAGCTTTTGTGTCGTCCTTAGCCTCAGGTAAGAAAACCTGAACAACACCGCCTGATGCACTCGAGCCATACAAAGAAGACTTGGGTCCGCGAACAATTTCCACACGCTCGATTTGACTCATAGGCAAATATTGCCAAGACGCTGAACCAAGAGAATGAGATTGAATAGGGACGCCATCAATAAGCAATTTTGTGCCAGTACTATTTGCCCCTCGGGTAAATACGCTCGTACTTTTACCGTATCCACCATTAGTCACAATATCGATACCAGGCTGACCAGCCAGTATTTCTGAAAGCTCTTGAGGCTGCTGGTTTTGAAGAGTCTCTTTATCAATGACCGTGACGGATGTAAGCGATTTTGCAGCGCTCTGCTCTGTAGTGGTTGCAGTAACGACAAGTTGCGTTAATGATGTTGGCTCAATCGTCGTGTCATCTTCAGCCAATGAACTGGATGAATGCGCCATCAAGCCAAGCGCAATCAAAGTATTAGGAAAGGAACAGATAGTTTTCATAGTGTCTTCTATATTGAGACTGAGCACGCCCGCACAGTCATTCATTATTTGCCAACCATTGTTGGCACCTAACCAAAGGCAGGTCTCCGGACTCATAAAGTGGGGCAACCCAGCTTGAACGCCTTCCCATGCAAACACAGTGGCCTATTGAACAAGCATTACTTTAATTACCGTTGCGGGGGCAGTGCTGAATTTCCATCAGCTTCCCTTTTAATACAGGTGGATTACATATGCTGTAAAACATCTCAACCTTTAGCGGCGCGTACTCTACCACATGCCCTTAATTCAGTGAATGAAAGACGTTCAAGGGATACTTAAAAACCCTCAAAAACGCATACAAAGCTTCCAGATTACAACACCACCTATTATTATTTTTACTTATAAAGGGAATGCTCTACCACAAGGCCGTGGATACGTTTGATATTCGAGGTCATTATGTTCCGTTTCATCTCTTTGCTCGTATTCTTATTTGTCACATCACCAGCTTATGCCAACATCAATGTTACGGTTGAAAAAGTCCAATCCGTATACGATGCCGACACTTTCCGTGTCGACATTTCTGGTTGGCCAGACATTGTAGGAAAGAATATTCCTATCCGTGTAAACGGCGTTGATGCAGCTGAAATAAGAGGGAAATGCACCATTGAGAAAGAGTTAGCAAGAGCAGCTAGAGACTATACGAAAACAATGCTACAGAACGGGAGAATCATTGAACTTCGTAATATTCAGAGGGGAAAGTATTTCCGACTATTAGCCGATGTCTACGTCGACGGTATTTCTCTTTCTGAAGCACTCATTCACTCTGGACATGCTCGGCCTTATGATGGAGGCACTCGTCAAGGATGGTGTGCGAAACACAAATAAAAATTAAAATGAATTGTAAATTTAATGCTCTTATGTATCTTTTTGTATCTAATGAGCTTGTAACTTCCTCTAAAAACGCTAAGTTATACTCATTCATATTATTTTGTTACAAAAAGTTATGTTTCATTGTAATGAGTTGATGCCGAAATTATTGTGACAGGATGTCCACTGCCTCACACCATCCGAGGAGTCCAAATGTTTTTCCAGAACAAGAAGTTACAGTTAAAAATTGCTGAAATGCAAAATGAGTTAGCGAAATTTCTGAGTATTCAAAAGGATCTAAAAGAAGAGATGCTGTACTTTGTCGTGGACAAAGACGGCAAATTTTTAGAGGCGAACTCGGCTTTTCTAAAGTCTTGTGGTTTCACGCTGGACCAACTTGGGCGTTTATCAGACCGAATTTCCACTAAAGCCATAAATAAAGATCACTCACGAAACCTACTTAGCGCTGTAAACCAAGGAAAGCATTGGCATGGCGCCATGCAGTTAACCGATATCGAAGGTAATGAATGTTGGTATCGGGTGATTACTACGCCGGCGGGCGATAAAAACGGGCAAAGAATGGACGCATACTGTGCGGAACTCACGCGAACCATTACTCAATCTCGTCAAAAAGAAGATATGTTAGCGGCTTTGGACCGCTCACAAGCAGTTATCGAATTCAGCTTAGATGGTATTATTTTAGAGGCGAACCAAAATTTCCTTACCCAAATGGGCTATAAAAAAAGCGATATACTGGGTAAGCACCACAGAATTTTCTGTGATAACGAGGAAACCAGTTCACCTGAATATCAGCAATTTTGGAATAAACTTGCTTCAGGAGAGTTTTTTTCCGGTAGGTTTAAACGTATTGACAGTAGAGGCAATGACGTTTGGCTGGAAGCGACTTACAATCCAATACATGATGAGCATGGCGATTTATACAAAGTTGCAAAATTTGCCTCAGTGATCACAGAACAAGTAAACCGCGAGCAAGCCATTTCTGAAGCTTCAGAAGTTGCTTACAATGTGTCGCAACGTACAGATGACAATGCCGCAAAGGGTATTGATGTCATCAATGCAACCATTAAAACCATGGATGAGCTTTCTTCGAGAATGGGCAAAGCCAGTACCGGCATTACGGAATTAGACACTCAGTCTTTAAAAGTGGCGGAACTTGTCGAGAGTATTCGTGGCATTGCAGATCAAACCAACTTATTAGCACTCAACGCAGCAATAGAAGCTGCTCGTGCAGGAGAGCAAGGTCGCGGTTTTGCCGTGGTAGCAGACGAAGTACGTCAATTAGCTTCACGAACCAGTGCTGCAACCGAGCAAATCATTGAGGTTGTTTCAGAAAACAAGAAACTTACAGAACAGGCCGTTAGCCTTATTAAAGGCAGCCTTGAGAAAGTAGACCAAGCACACAAACTTACCAGTGATGCTGGCGTCGTTATCAATGACATTCAAATTGGCGCTCAAGAAGTCGTCGATGCGGTCAACCACTTCAAGCAAAGCTTATGATCATTAGTGATCTGATCAATAATGATCAGATCACTTTAAAACTCCCCACATGTTCTTCAAGTGCTTTGTACAATTCTGATACCTTACTTGACTCATGATTTATATTTTGTGCAACCTGCTTTGCAGCTTCAGTTTGGGCGTTTAAATGAACGAGGTTTTCATTGATTTCATTGGCCACTTTCGATTGTTCTCCAGTGGCTTGCGCTGTCTGCGCCGCCATACCTTGTACCTTGGCGAAGGATTGATGCAGAGAATGAAACATTTCTGTCACGCTTTCAAAATTTTCAGCCGTTTTCACGGCGTTCATACGGCTCGCCTTAGTAGAGCTTGAGGATGCTTTGACACTCTCATTAAGCTGATCAATCATCGTCTCAATCTCATTTGTACTGTCTTGTGTGCGGGTTGCTAAAGTTCTAACTTCATCTGCGACCACCGCAAAACCTCGCCCCTGCTCTCCTGCCCGCGCAGCTTCTATTGCTGCGTTGAGCGCCAATAAGTTGGTCTGCTCTGCAATATTGCGAATAACTTCTAACACAGAGGCTATCGCTTCAGAGCGACTTTCTAAAGCTTTCGAATGCTCTTCAGCCTTTTCAATTTCAGCAACCAATGATGACACAGCCTGACGTGAGATATTGACCGATTGAATGCCTTGTTCAGTCAAGTGATTGGAGTCAGCCGCCTCTTTAGCGGTATTCTCTGCGACAGAAGCCATCTCCTGATTAGACATATTCATCTCATGCCCAGCGCTCACGATAAATTCAGAAGAGCTTGCAAGGGACACGGTAATTTCTTGTGTCTGCACGGATGCCTTGTTAAGTGAGTCTGTCACACTGCCAAGTTTTGTGGATTGTTCACTGATACCGGCAACCATTTCCCTGAGAGTTTCAACAAAGCCATCAAACTCTTTTGCCAAGTCACCTAACTCATCTTTTGCATCTGAATTTATGCGAAGTGTTAAGTCGCCATCACCCTCTGCTATTTCCTTTATACGACCAGAGATACTCTCAATATTCCTTGTGAGTGTTAATGGCACTCTATAACCAAAAATCAGTGCGCTTACAAAAGCAATACCAATAAGAGCAATGGCAATGGATTGGTAGGTCTGAATCTGCTGTGTTGTTCTCTGCTCCATTGAGCGCGCGTAGGACTGTACTGACTCACCCGCTTTATCAAGCATTTCACGGATTTCCTTGAAAGTCTGTTCAACCAGCAGAAACTCGTCAGGGATAGAGATAACACTTTCAGATGAAAACGAGTCTATGTAAGAGTGGTTTTCTTGTAACCATTCATTAAATTTCACGTCGAAACCTTGATAAGCTTCCAGCCATTGAGGCTCGTTTTTCAAGTAAATACGGTATTCATTAAAATGCTCTAAAACTTGAGCTGCATTTTCGTCAAACGACTGCCGTGCATTCGACTTTACCTCTAAACCATTTTTAATGTGTTGAACGGCCAAGCGTGCCTGGTACAGATCTCTGTCAGCATTTAAAACAGCACTTATCGCCTCTAAATGACGTTCTAGTTTGGCTGGAGAGACGTCACCATGTAACTTTCTAGTTTTTTCTCGTAGGCTTTCACCGGCTTGATCGAGCATCGCTCGAATCTCATTAAACTGATTATCCAACTGAATTTCATAAACAGAGCGCTTTTGTTGAGCATCACTATTAGTCTGTAGTTGCTCACTTTGACTAACCCATTTATCAAATAAGTTATCAAACTCATTAAAAGGCTCTACTAATTCTTTTGGTTCACCGGCGAGATAACGGCGATACAGCTGAAAGCGATCTGATACTTGTTGGGCATTCTCAGAAAAATCTTGCAGGTTTTTCTCGCGATTCCCTTCACCTGTGAGCAATTTTTCTTGCGCTAAACGAGCTTGATAAATATCCCTATCAGCATTAAGCACCTCTGAGATGGCTTCGAAATAATGCTCAGCCTGTGTCCGCATTGCATTGGTTTGCAGAGCACTCATTAACAGCATAAATACAAATAGACCAACCAATATGGCCGCAAGGCTAATGATTGGCAGCATGACTTTCACACGAATGGAATGAATACGCATCATCAAATCCTTTGACTGAAATTTAATCAGAAAGTCTAGGACAGGTATAGAAAGTGTGCAAAGTTTAAAACTCTTAAAGCAAACCAGCTGATGAATGGAAGGTTAAGCTGCCACTTACTTACAAAAATCGAGACCTAATAATTTCACTTAAATTAAGCTATGATCAAAGAATGAAAAAAAGGCGGTAAGCACCGTGAAATAAAGTTAGAATGTTGCTTTCCAAATAAATTGCCACCCAACCTTTGACTCGCCAATGAACGAACTTTCAAACCAAATTAAAAATCTCTCTTATTGTTTGACGGTAGTACCGGTATCAAACCGCATTGTTGAAGCATTTGCTTGTCGACATGACCTCAAAGCACCTCTTGAGAAGTTAAACAAAGCAGTCAAAAAGCACCGTAGTTCGGGGTATGATTTAGAAGGTAAGAAACTACCTATTGAAAACACTTTGTTAACGGTATTAGACCGAATCCAATCCAACAAACTCAATATCAATGAAGTACAAAAACACTGCAGCCTTTTAACACAATTAGAAAAAACAGCGTTGTTAGAATTGACCAGTCAAATCCTTGAAAAAATGAACGGTAGAGCAGACAAAGCACAAGAAATTCTTAATGCTATGGCGGAAAAAGGGCTACGACTTGAAGACTTCAAGAGCTCATAGAACCATGCATTAATCTTCGTCTCTTTGAGCAATGTACCTGTTTAACCATACCCCAGCTTCTTTAAACGCTAGAGCATCGATATAGTGTTTCATACCTGATAGGTTCTCTTTACTCAGGGGATCATGTAAACCATAAAGCTCCTCATAGAGCGCTAATGCCTTCATATTCGAATGTTCAAGCCAATCTTTTAATTGTATTAGCTCAGCCTTTGTTACAGTGCGTGCCGTATTATCTTGTGAAACCTTGTTTGACTGTTGAGAATGTTGATTCAAATATTCATTGATCTGGCGAACCGTCTCAGGGTGGCAAGCTTTTAGTGCCGTTAGTAATTCTTCATAATTTTCTAATATACCTTGTTTTAATTGTGTCTCTAACGCTTTAGCGATTTCAGACAAATGATCAGCACCGACTGTAGCGCTCGCACCTTTCAATGTATGCGCCTGAACCGTCATTTGCTTTAACGTTTCATGGTCTACAGAGCTCTTAAAGCCATCTAATAAATTTTCAGATTCTTGTAAAAACGCCTCTAATGCCGCGCAATAGATATCAGGAATATTACCTAAACGCGCTAACGCTTGCTCCGAGTCAAGCACTTCAGCTTCTGCGGGAGCACAACTTCTTATTCCCTCTTCTGAGGCCTGAGTATCAGTAAATAGCAATTGAGCATCCAAGCTGTCTTGCTCCTTGCTTGATGTATATTTCAAGATAGTTCGAATGAGGTTTGTACTATTGAATGGTTTTGCAACATGGTCATTCATTCCTGACGTTAGTGCCTCTTTACGGTCAGATGCCATGGCATTAGCGGTCATTGCAATAATAGGCAACTGGCAAACATCATATCTCTGACGAATTTGACGAGTCGCTTCGTAACCATCAAGTACAGGCATTTGTATATCCATCAAAACAAGGTCATAGCTGCCATTTTTTTCATCTATGACACGAATCGCTTCTTGCCCATTGACCGCAAGATCAACTGAAGCACCTTCGGCTTCTAAAATTTCACGAGCAACCAGTTGGTTGATAGCATTGTCTTCTACCAACAAAAGTTTTAAGCCCGTTAATCGAGACATGCTAGAAGTGATATTTAAACTTTCTTTTAAAGAAATGAGTTTATGCTCGGTGATTCTATCCACCAACATTGAAGCCGTCAGCGGCTTTTGTATGACATCGTCAATAATCCCTTTATCAGAACATAAGGCTCTTATATCCCGATCATTACCGTAGGCTGTCACAATAAACAACTTCCCAGTAAAGATATTTGAACCAAGTGAGCGAATCTTAACTGCTGTCTCATGCCCTCTCATGCTAGGCATATCCCAATCCATTAATATCACATCGAAATAGAGATTTTGTTTTGCTCTTTCAGCCAGTAGATCTAATGCCTCAAATCCGCTTTGAGCCGTTTCTGCATGCCAATGTAATCCCTCTATCATATGCTGGCTAGCTTCTCGTGCTTCAGGTAAATCATCTACTATTAAGACATTTAAACTTTGAGTCTCAGGTAAAAACACCTTCTCATCAAAACTGGTTTGATAGGGAATCACAACAGAAAAAGTTGAGCCTTGCCCCTCTACACTTTCAAAGAAGAATTGACCGTTCATCAACTCAACAAGCTTTTTAGAGATAATCAGCCCTAGCCCCGTGCCGCCAAACTCTCTTACCGTGGACATCTCAGCTTGACTGAAAGCTTCTAGGATTTTGCCTTGGTTTTCTTTAGCGATGCCTATGCCAGTATCGAGAACATCCACACGAAGACATTGCTCATCTTTTAATGCCGTAAATTTCACTTGAACCATTCCTTCATAAGTAAATTTAATGGCATTTCCAGCTAAGTTAACAATGATTTGCTGTAGTCGTAGAGAATCTAAACTGATGAAGGCAGGCAATTGGGGATCAATGTCTATGATTAACTCTAGTGGTTTTGAACCAATATTCGCCATCAAGACGGTTGATACATTTTCTGCCAGATCGTGAACACTAAAGGGATGAGGATCAATATCTAACTTCCCAGCTTCCACTTTTGAAAAGTCCAAAATATCATTCAAAATATGCAGTAAAGACTTCGCTGCCCCATCTGACTTCAATACATAATCTGTTTGCTTCTCATTAAGTGGAGTTTTCTTAAGCAGTTCTAATAGGCCAATTATCGCATTCATCGGGGTGCGAATTTCATGGCTCATGTTTGCCACAAACTCTGACTTGGTTTTATTCGCTAGATCAGACGCATTCTTGGCGTCTTTTAAAGCCTGCTCATAACGGACTTGCTCACTAATATCTCTATTAATACCAATCAACTTAATGGCATTATTATGCGCACTTTTTTCAATGGTAGCAGTGGCTTGAATCGACTTCCGAGTTCCCTTTCCAGAGATGATCTTAAAGGTTATTTCTGGATCACCGCCCTCTTGAGCAAATCTTTCAAAGTGCTCTGCTGCCCTGTCACGATCGTCTTCTACTAACATTGCTAACCATTGCGAGAAATCAACTGTAGAACCAGAAGGCAAATCATACACATCGTACATTTTGTCATTCCAAGTTATTTCTCCACTGCTTGGCTCCCAGCTCCAAATACCAATATCAGCAATGTCTGATGCGAGGGATAGTTGCTCTTTCAGTGCTTCAAGTTTTTGCCGACTTGCCACCAGTTCAGAAATATCCGTCGCCATACCAAGGAACCCCACTAACGAGTGTTGCTCGTCGTACATGGCCGTCACCGATAAATATACCGATACCGGCTCTCCAGACTTGGTAACATACGTCCATTGATGCTCATTTTTCATGCCTCTGAGTGATTTGATAACAAAAACGTCAAAGCCTGGTTCAATCACTTCACCCAACTCATTTGCAAAAAGCTTGGCCCTTTCAGCCACCTCTGATTCAAGATGAAACTCTTTTGGTGTTAACTTACCAATCATTTCTGAAGCGGAATATCCCAGCATTTTCTCAGCGGCAGGATTAAACACTGTAATGACCCCATCAGGGTCCGTCGCAATCACAGCATGAGCTGCATTATTTAAGATACCGGCCTGAAGAGCATAGGTGTTTTGTAGTTCTTTTGTACGCTCTTCAATTTGTTGCTCTAACTGGTGATTGAATTCCTCAAGCTGGTGCTCTAAGGCTTTCTGCTCTGTAATATCCCGAATATTCTTGGAAACACCAACTATCTGATTTTCTTCATTCCTAATAGGTGAAGCCGAAATTGAAACCGATAAATCCACCCCAGACCTAGTTCTACGAACGGTTTCCAAGATATTGACTTTTTTACCTAGTAACAAATCTTGCCGGATTTGCTCCTCTTCCGCTTTGGTCGAATCATTTCTAAACACATCATGAGTATATTCTCCAACGACCTCTTCTTTTGTATAACCGAACATCTTGCTTGCGCTAGGATTCCACTCCTTAATACGACCGTCCATAGAGATAGTTAAAATAGCATCTTGACTGCCATCGACGATGGCACTGGTTTGGGCTTTTTCTATATTGAGTGCATTTTGATTCTGAACGTTTTTTCGATAACCAAGAAAGAACAATACAAATATCAATGCTCCTATGAGAAACATCATTAAAGAATAGACAGTATTCAACGCTGCTTCTATTTTGAGGCTATCAATAGGATGAAAAAGCCGGACTGTAATCGAATTCTTACCTTTAACTAATGGAATTTCTTCATTTTCAAGAAGGCCCATTTTCATACCTTGTGGCGTCATAATCTGCACAACATTAAAGCCACCAACACTCTCACTTGATTCAACTGCCCAAGCACTGTTTAAGTCTTGCTCAAATAAAAATGTTTTAGTCGGATCCGGATGTGAAATAAATTGATCATCTTCATTGGTAATGAATAACTCAGAACCTAAACCTACGGCATAACGCATACGTTCAAATATTGAACTCACATCAGCATTGACAATAATAAAACCAAATAGCTCTCCGGAATCAGAATAAACCTGAATGGCTACCCTCATAGTGGGAATATGGGGAACTTGTATCTCGCCAAATTCACGGTTTAATGTGATGCTGGAAATGTAAATCCCACTGAAACTTGGATTGGTTATATCGTGGTAATAATCTCTATCCCCTTTTTCTTGGAGCTTTGTTTCAGGGGTCTTAAAAATGCCTGACGCCGATTTATCAACCCGAACTAACTCAAGGCCATTATTTGCCAAGCCTATATAACGAATTTGGTAAACATGCTCATGGGATGCAGCATAACTTTTAAATATATCCCCTAAACGCTGCTTCCAAATTACGTCCGAACTTTGATCCTTTGGGTCAATACCCGCATTCTCACCAGCTCTAATGATTCCCTGAATGGGCGGAACCGATAACATAAATTGAAGGTCATTCACTAACTCATTAATTTCTGTACTGAAAATCTGGTTTTGTTCAATTAGATCCGCCTGCAGTGCCTGATCTCTTTGCGAAATTAAACGCGAATATTGTAGCGAGTACATCCAATAAGTACTGATACAGATAAATAGGATCACTATTAAAGAAACCAAAAACCACTTATGGTAAATCTTCATGAACCGCATTCCCTATGTATTTGTAAAATTTGTTAACTTTCTTATGGTTAGCATGGACAAATTTAAAATGTAGTCTAAAAATTTAGATAGTGAAAACATTAAGCACTTGGCAGCTCAAATGAGCCCCATGTAAGAACAGTGACTAAGGTCGTTTTTCTTATCGCAACACTGACTTGTATGATGGGTTCCTAAGGACTGCTTTTTTAGATTCGCTCATTTTCAAGGAAGGCTGTATGTTTGGTAACGCTAAAAAAACACCCTCTTTACTGATCGTTGATGACTCTCCAGCCATTCTGAAATTGCTGCATGAGGCTACCAAGGATTTAGGAGACGTATTTTTTGCAACCAATGGTAAAGATGCGATTTCTGTGGCGAAAACCAAAGTACCGGATGTCATCCTATTAGATATCGAAATGCCAGACCTTGATGGATATGAGGTATTTCGAACGATCAAAGCCATACCTGAATTACAAGATGTTTCTATCCTATTTGTTACGGGTCATGACGGGCAAGAGCACGAACTTAAAACACTTGAACTAGGCGGCGTAGATTACATACAAAAGCCGATCAATATAGCGGTTACCCGTGCTCGAGTAAAAAATCAGCTAACTCTTCGACAGCAACACTTACACATCAAAAAAAATAACCATGAAATGGCCCTTCTGATCAAGTCACTACCTGCATTTGTTGCTTACTGGGACGTTCATGGACGCAACGTCTTTTGTAATGATGTAGAGGGTTTGTGGTTTGGCGTACCTGCCGCGCAAATGATTGGAAAACATCTCTCTGCAGTGTTGCCAGGTCCTGCCTTTGAAGAAGCAAGTCAACTCATATCAGGCTCTACTCAAGCTGAAGAACAATCTATCGATATCGTCTGTCGTGATGATGAGTTCTCTCGTTTTGGACAACTTAAAATTGTTCCTCATACAGAGGGCACACTTGAAAACGGCTACCTGATGTTAATTCATGACATTACCAGTCGCAAAAAAGCCGAACAGTCTTTGATTGATGAAAAAGAGCGTATTCGCATCACTCTTAACTCAATAGGCGATGCCGTCATTGCCACGGACACCCATGGCATCATCACTTTTCTAAATCCGATCGCTGAAAATATGACCGGATGGAGCTTGGATAAAGCGATAGGAGAGCCGATCGAAACCGTGATGCCATTGATCGATAGCGAATCGGGGGAATGTATGCAGAACCCTATTCGAGTCGCACTCGCAGAAGAACGAGTCGTTGGTATGGCTCTTAACTGCGCCCTAGGTACAACGGTATCCAATGCAATCGCAGTTGAAGACTCAGCTGCGCCAATCCTAAGTCATGATGGACAAATATCAGGGGCCATTATTGTTTTCCATGATGTCAGTGAAGCTCGTGCTATGGCAATTAAAATGACGCATTTAGCACAACACGACTCATTAACTAACTTACCCAACCGTTTGCTACTGCGAGACCGAGCACAGCAATCTATCAAACTACATGAGACGACAAATCAGAAACTAGCAATGGTGATGGTAGATTTGGATGACTTTAAAGCGGTCAACGAAGTGGTCGGCCATGAAGTTGGGGATATGGTGCTGCAACAAGTGGCTTACGAATTGAAGAAGAAATTAAAACTAGAAGGCAACCTATTTCGCCCAGGTGGGGATGAGTTTCTTATTTTACTTTCCAATTTATCCAGCAGTATTCAAGTGACACGGTTTATCAACAAGCTTATGTCGATTTTCCAAAGCAAATGGGAAGCTCATGGCAAAACCTTCAAAATTACCGTAAGTGTTGGCGTCTCAGTGTACCCTGAGGACAGTCTAGACCTTGATGAACTCTATCGGCACTCGGAATCCGCACTTTTTTCAGCAAAGGCAGCCGGTAAGAATCAATTTAAGTTTTACAATCAGAAGTTGGAAAAAAAGCTTATTTTGAAACAGCAGCTTGAGCAATCACTCCATTCGGACACTGACCACCAGCAATTTGAAGTGCACTATCAACCTAAAATCAACATCCATACTGGTCACATTATTGGCGTCGAAGCACTTGTTCGTTGGCGTAATAGCGATGGTGAATTAATTCCCCCCAGTGATTTTATACCGCTTTGTGAAGAGTCTGGATTGATCATCCCGCTTGGCGAATACGTTCTAACGAAGTCCTGTGAACAAGCTGTTTTATGGCGCGAAATGGGAATAGAAATCGTCATGGCTGTAAATGTATCTATCATACAATTTGAAGACCCTCAGTTTCTAAATTCACTCGTGCGCATCCTCGAAACATCAGGAATATCTCCAAACATGTTAGAGCTTGAGCTTACCGAAAGCGTTCTGGCAAAAGATATCAATTATGCCCGAGCATTGATTGAGAGAATTCGTGATCTAGGTATTAAAGTAGCGCTTGATGACTTCGGTACTGGGTATTCGAGTCTCGCCTATATCAACGGCTTCCCACTGGATGTACTGAAGATTGATCAGAGTTTTGTTCGCAACATGTTACGAAGCAAAACCGATCAAACGATTATTGCTGCCATTATTCAAATGGCAAATGGCCTTAACTTAAAGCTTGTCGCCGAAGGTGTTGAAACACAAGAACATGCGGATGAGTTAAAAGAAATGGGCTGTACGATTATGCAGGGGTTCTTTTTTAGCAAGCCTATACCCGCCAAACAAGTAACAGCTCAACTGCAAAGCGAAATACTTACCGCAGCACTCGATTAATACCTTCAATCACTGATTCACATGTCTAACTTCATAGCAATAATCAAGTAATGGTCATGATGAATACCCTAACGATATCAGCGTGAACTTAAGCGAGTATTTTCATTTCAGTTAAAGAGATACGAACCATTAAGTCAAAAAACCTGAATCCTAATATCGCCCAAAGCAAAATAGTCAAATCGACTGCTTTTTAAACAGATACCAGACGAATATATTGGATACATTTTTATTGTTTATATAAATACGACATATTTTTTCAAAAAGTGGTAACTAACTCTAAAATTTATGCTAGATTTGGCCTCCCTATATCCACAATTTTTACTAACTATAATAAGGAACCTCCTATGACAGCGACTTATGTTGTTGGTGTTGATGGTAGCGATGCGAGTCATCGTGCTCTTGCCTTCGCGAAACGCCAAGCTTCACTAGTAGGTGATGGCTGTGCCCTACTACTTGTATGTGTAGTGGAATGGTCCCCCTACAAGTTCCAGACACACGAAGAAAACGCTCGCCGAAACAAGCAAAAACAAGAGGAAATCAAAATCGCCACAGAACGTGTGATTGAGCCTCTTTTGAAAGAATTAGCTGCCGAAGGTCTTACCGCTGAAGGTAAAGTAGTTCACGGTAAAGCTGCAACAGCCTTAAATAACGCTGCCGTTGAAGCAAATGCAGAGCAGATTTTTGTTGCTCGCTCTGCTGATCACGGTTTGAGCGCTCGCGTATTCGGTAGTGTAACCGCTCAACTTGTGATGAGTGCGAATGTCCCAGTGACAGTTGTAAGCTAATAAAAGGTTTTCTCTAATGTTTAAGAATTATATTCAAGCGGCTTTGTTTGCGCTGCTTACCCTTGGCAGCTCCGCTTTATTTGCAAGCGAAGGCTTAGACCAAACCGTTAACGCAATTTTTGCTTCGTCTACAGGCTGGTTTGTTAGCCTAATCTTCGCTCCAATTCCAGGAACCTCTTTCCCTTGGATTGTTCTTTGGCTAGTTGTTGGTGCCAGTGTATTTACGCTGTACTTCGGCTTTGTTCAATTCCGATCAATTGGCCACTCTATTTCACTAGTGAAAGGTGATTACTCCAACCCTAATGACGCGGGTGAGGTGAGTCATTTCCAAGCTTTAACCACGGCCCTTTCTGGTACGGTTGGTCTTGGTAACATCGCAGGTGTTGCTGTAGCGATTGGTATTGGTGGTCCAGGTGCAATCTTCTGGATGATCCTTGCGGGTCTTCTAGGTATGGCATCTAAGTTTACCGAGTGTACCCTTGCAGTAAAATACCGTAATGAATACAAAGATGGCAGTGTATCGGGTGGTCCGATGTACTACATCACCAAAGGCTTCGCTGAGCGCGGCATCCCTGGAGGCAAAATTCTAGCAGCCCTATTTGCTGTATTCTGTATTCTAGGCGCTCTAGGTGGCGGCAACATGTTCCAAGCAAACCAAGCACATGCTCAACTTTCTGGCGTGTTTGGTGACTACCCAGGCTGGGTAACAGGTCTTATTTTTGCTGGTATTGTATTCGCTGTAATCGTAGGTGGCATTAAATCTATTGCAAACGTTACCGAAAAAGTGGTGCCTTTCATGGCTGTACTTTACGTTGGTACAGCTATCGTCATCCTAGCGCTGAATGCAGACAAAATTGGCTGGGCATTTGGCCAAATCTTCGAAGGTGCATTCACAGGTCTAGGTGTTGCCGGCGGTATGGTTGGCGCATTGATCCAAGGCTTTAAACGTGCCGCGTTCTCTAACGAGGCAGGTGTCGGTTCTGCGGCGATTGCCCACTCTGCAGTGCAAACAAAAGAGCCAATCACGGAAGGTTTTGTTTCTTTACTTGAACCGTTCATTGATACCGTTGTCATTTGTACAATGACGGCCCTTGTTATCATCATCACGAATCAACTTATGTTTGATGCACAACAAGGCGTATACCTAGTAGGCGATAATGGCCATATTCAAACGATCGGTGATGCATCTGGCGTTGCCTTGACCTCAGCAGCATTTGGCTCCGCTGTAGGTTGGTTCCCATACCTGCTAGTGATCGCTGTGGTACTGTTCGCTTTCTCAACCATGTTGAGCTGGTCTTACTACGGTCTTAAAGCTTGGACTTACTTATTCGGGGAAGGCAAAAATACTGAACTAGCATTTAAACTGCTGTTCTGTGTATTTGTTGTTATTGGTGCAGCGGCTAACTTAGGTCCAGTTATCGACTTCTCTGATGCAGCGATCTTCGCTATGGCTGTTGTTAACATCATCGGTCTGTACTTCTTGATGCCTATCGTTAAGCGCGAATTGATTTCTTACAACGCTCGTCTTAAGAGCGGTGAAATAAAGAAAACAAAATAGCTCTAAACGTTGTTCGTTAAAAAAATGCCCAGCTGATGCTGGGCATTTTTTTAGAAGCCTCTATGATTCATTATGTTGGAAATCCAACCTGTTGCTTTCTGCTCTAACGCGGAGAACACACCTAAGCCAATTCTCTCGGTTAGCCCTTTTGTTTCCCTGTATGACACCTGTAACACGTCATAATCTGCATAGAACTGTTCTAGGTACGCGTCACTGGTCATCACTGAATCAGCAAGCTTGTTTTCAATAGCCTCTGATCCATACCATGTTTCCCCCGTGGCAATGGACTCGATGTCTAACACTGGACGATTTGTTGAAACAAAGCGCTTAAACAACTCATGAGTATCTTCCAGATCTTGTTTAAACTTTTCTCGCCCTTCATCGGTATTTTCGCCAAGCATAGTCAATGTGCGCTTGTACTTACCTGCTGTATGAAGCTCAACATCGATGGTATTACGCTCCAATAAACGGTGAATGTTCGGGACTTGTGCGACCACACCAATAGAGCCCAAGATCGCAAACGGAGCAGCCACGATCTTGTCCGCCACACAAGCCATCATGTAACCGCCGCTGGCTGCGACTTTGTCCACTGTGACCGTCAGTGGGATACCTTTATCCTTAATACGTTGTAATTGCGAAGCAGCCAAACCATAACCATGCACCACACCACCAGGACTTTCTAGGCGCACAACCACCTCATCCTTAGCAGTCGCGACACTTAAAATTGCAGTAATTTCCTCACGCATGGAATGAACAGCGGAAGCTTTCATATCACCATCAAAGTCTATAACGTAAACACGCTTTTTCTCTGCCTGATCGACTTTCTTCTCGTCTTTCTTTTGCTTTTTAAGGATTTTTTGTTGTTGCTTAAGAGCCTTCTTATCAAACAGCTGTTTGCTAAGCTCTGTCTTCATGGCCTGATAGCCTTCATTTAATTTGCTAACCGAAAGACTGCCACCTTTACGCTGTTTATTTTTACCACTGGCAACCACTGATAAGATCAGCAAAATGATCAATGCAATGCTCAATAAACGAATCAAAAAACCAGCATAATCTGCTAAAAACTCCAAGTTAAACTCCTAACTTTGTGTATTGTTCTTACTTTTCAGGAAACATAATAGAGTCAGTTCCTCATATCACAATAGATAATTACCTCTTCGTTGATTTTTCCTATCGCTCTTTCCATTACATTTGCTTAATATTTCCACAGTGAAACACGCTAACGACAAAAATAAAGGAGCACACTTGGATGAAAGCCACGCTATCCCAAGCTTTTGGCAATAACTTTTTAGGGTCTTCCCCGCTTTGGTATAAACAGGCCATTATCGCATTTTTAATTTTAAACCCGATTGTCTTAATGTCTTTGGGGCCATTTATAACCGGTTGGCTTTTAATCGTTGAATTTATTTTTACGTTAGCCATGGCCCTCAAGTGCTACCCCCTTCAGCCTGGAGGTTTACTTGCCATTGAAGCTATTTTGCTTGGCCTCACCAGCAGTGAAGGTGTTTACCATGAGGTAGAAGGAAATATTGAGGTCATTCTGTTGTTGATGTTCATGGTAGCGGGCATCTACTTCATGAAGGATATGTTGCTCTTTATCTTCAATCGGCTGCTGATAAAAATTCGCTCTAAAGTACTTATTTCATTAGTTTTCAGCTTCGCTGCTGCCGTTCTTTCTGCTTTTTTAGATGCGTTAACGGTAACAGCCGTTTTAATAAGTGTTAGTGTCGGTTTCTACTCGGTCTACCACAAAGTGGCTTCTGACCAATCCAGCAATACCTCACATGATCACAGTGGTGATGATTTAATATTGCCGGTGAATCAAGAAGATTTAGGCAAGTTTCGCGCGTTTCTTCGCAGTCTTTTAATGCACGGTGCTGTCGGCACAGCATTAGGTGGTGTGTGTACTCTTGTGGGTGAACCGCAAAACTTATTAATCGCACATGTCGTTGGCTGGGATTTCATCGAGTTTTTCATTCGTGTTGCGCCGGTTTCCATGCCAGTACTAGCAGCAGGTTTGGTAACGGTCATCGTGTTAGAAAAAACTCAATGGTTTGATTACGGCGCTAAACTGCCGGAAAACGTTCGAAATATTTTAAAGAACTTCGCCGATGAAGAGTCCGCAAAGAGTACAGCAAAACATCGAGCACAACTGATTGTTCAAGGACTAGTTGCGATCATTTTGGTACTTTCTCTTGCATTTCACGTTGCCGAAGTTGGTCTAGTAGGCCTCATGATTATTGTCTTATTAACGTCATTTAACGGCATTACGGAAGAACATCGAATAGGTCACGCATTTGAAGAGGCACTACCTTTTACTGCACTCTTAGTGGTTTTTTTCAGTGTTGTTTCAGTCATTCATGCTCAGCATCTATTTCAACCATTTATTGATATGGTTCTGCATTTGCCTCATGACATACAACCCATTATGTTCTTTATTGCTAACGGTTTACTGTCAGCCATCAGTGATAACGTATTTGTTGCTACAGTTTACATAGGTGAAATCAAGGCGGCTTTTGATGCAGGTATCATAGATCGAGATCACTTTGACTTACTCGCTATTGCAGTGAATACAGGGACCAACTTACCAAGTGTGGCCACGCCCAATGGACAGGCTGCGTTTTTGTTTCTACTGACATCAGCCATTGCCCCTTTGCTGCGCCTTTCTTATGGCAAAATGGTTTGGATGGCATTGCCCTACACTATTGTCTTATCCATTGTTGGTGGTGTGTGTGTGAGTCTATTAGGCACTTCCTAACATTTTGGAATACAAAAAAAAACGGCAAGCTAAAAAGCTTGCCGTTTTTATAAAGCAGTAGAACTTAGGGTTCGTTTTGGCTCAGTTCAGGGTTTTCTAATTTTCGCCATAAAGAGAGACCTGACTTTTTATCAATCAAATCGAGACGCTCATTATGGGCTTCTAATTCCGAATCACTTGCCTTAAGCACGTTTAATCGCGGTCTGTCTGAAGAAAGCCTTCTAATAGCATAACGATCTTCGTCACCTTCATCACCATCACCGCCGAATCCCCCCATACTTATTTGCCCACCTGTCATGAGCAAATACACATCTGCTAAGATCTCAGAGTCAAGCAAAGCGCCATGCAGTTCACGATGTGAGTTATCAATACCATAACGGCGACACAAAGCATCTAGGTTATTCTTCTGCCCGGGGTGTTTTCGACGTGCGTACACTAAGCTATCAAACACCTTGCAGACATCGGCCACATTTGGAAAGCCACCCAGCATAGAGAATTCATGATCAATGAAGCCCACATCGAAGGGCGCATTATGGATAATTAACTCCGCACCCTCGATAAACTCTAGAAACTCTTTTGCTACGTCAGCAAACTTAGGTTTGTCTGCCAAGAACTCGTTACTGATGCCGTGGACATTGAAAGCTTCTTCTTCCACTTCACGTTCAGGGTTGATGTAAACGTGAAAATGTCGATTAGTGAGCTTACGCCCCACCATCTCAACACAACCAATCTCGATGATTCGGTGGCCTTGTTTCGGGTCAATACCAGTTGTTTCCGTATCAAGTACAACTTGTCTCATGTGCGCGCTCTCAACTCTTCAATACCTTGGTTAGCTAATTGGTCGGCAATTTCATTACCCTCAATGCCGGCATGCCCTTTCACCCAATGCCATTCTACCTGATGCTTTTGGCACATCTCATCCAACTGCTGCCATAGATCCTGATTCTTAACCGGCTGCTTTGAAGCGGTTTTCCAGCCCTTGCGCTTCCATCCAGCTAACCACTCAGTGATCCCTTTCTGAACATAAGAAGAGTCTGTATATAGATCCACTTTACAGGGCTCTCGCAATGCCTTTAAACCTTCAATTGCTCCCAACAACTCCATGCGATTATTGGTTGTGTCGTGTTCTCCACCACACAATCGCTTTTCATGTTGACCAAATGTTAACCACGCGCCCCAACCGCCTATGCCAGGATTACCTTTGCAAGCACCGTCGGTGTATAGCGTTACTTCTTTCATGTGACTACTTGATCTCTTTTATCGTTGGCTTTGTCAGAGGCGGAACACGAACCTTGGCCGTTTTCCAGCGAGGCTTCAGTGGAATGTATCGACGAGTCTGCTTGGTTGCAGTCATGATATACACTCCACCTAAAGGAAGTTTAAGTGCTCTGGTCGAACGACCGATCCAGTCCAAACGCTGACGCCAGTTATTGGATTTAAGCGGCATATCGTAATCAATAAACTCAATGTTTTCGAGCGTTAATCCTGCGACTTTTAACCAATCATCTAATCTTCGATGAGAAATAAAACGTGCAGCCCAAGGTGCCCTTACTCGCTTACTGAAATATCGTCTAACGCCCCAATAGCCGATTGGATTAAAACCGATAATAATCAGTTTTCCACTGGGTAGTAATGTTCGTGCGACTTCATGCAAGTCTCTATGTGGGTTCTCTGACAAATCTAAAGTGTGGTGCAATACCACTGCATCAATTCCATCAGATTCAAGAGGCAATTCACTCATTCGAGCGACAACCGTTCGTTGACTGGCCCCCAATTCCAACACTGGAGAAAGGGATATCGTTTCACGTATACGATGATTATGAAACGTCAAATGACGTAATGGAGACTGTTGAACTAGATAGTAGCCCACCATGTTATCAAGAGCTTGCTCAACAAAATCATGCTCTTCATTAAGTAAACGCTGGCCTAGCTCGGTTTCGTACCAATCTTGGAATAATTGTCTTGATTGGTTATCCAACATACAATGCTCTCTTCTTAAACGGTCAGACAGTCATGGATTTATCATGGGGTCTTTCTTTCATTATTAAAACATAACGTTGGGCGTATGACATTTTTTCCCTTAGCCGCATTCAATGACAATTACATTTGGATCACTCTCGATACAGCGAAAAAAAGCATATGGGCAGTCGACCCAGGTGATGCAAAGGTTGTACTAGATTACTGCCACTCCCAAAAGGTTACACTTGAAGGGATACTAGTTACCCATCACCACAAGGATCACACAGGCGGCATCCAGGAACTTGTGCAACATTTTGAATGCCCAGTTTATGGACCAGAGTCACTTGCTCCACACCTGGTGTCAAAACCAATCAGACAAGGCGAAGAAATATTGGTTCATGGAACAGCGTTTTTAGTTCTAGAAACACCAGGGCACACATTGGACCACTTGTGTTATTTTGCAGAGCCTTCCACTTCAAAGCAGCTTTTGCTTTGTGGTGACACGCTTTTCCGCGGTGGTTGTGGTCGATTGTTTGAAGGAAGTCCAGCTCAAATGTTGTCGTCTATGATGAAGTTACGCTCATTACCGCCAGAAACATTGGTTTATGGAACACATGAATACACCCTATCTAATTATCGTTTTGCCCTAGCAATTGACCCTAACAACTCAGCTCTAATAGAGGCTGATAAAACGGCAACTGCGTTACGTGACAACGAAACCCCGACTCTGCCTTCAACCATCGCTTTAGAGCAGCAAACTAACCCGTTTATGCGTTTTGATCGTGAAGAGGTTGTAGCGGGAGCTGCTGCGCTATTAAATGAACCAATGGCAATGGACACAATTAATAGCTTTGCACAAATCCGAAGAGCAAAAGATGGCTTTTAGTTGACCTAACCAAAGCAATCCTTAGAATGCTGGCAAAATGAAAACTTAATGTGAGCAGAATGACAAAAAACTTACTCATCGCCCTATTAGCGGGCAGTATCCTGACCGGGTGTCAGTCCATGACACAAAAGCCAGCAGATATTGCCGAAATTGACGCTGAGAATGAAGCCATTGGCGCCCCTGAAGCCGACGCAAACGAGGTCGACTTTATTGATACAGTCAAGCCTGTTCGCCCTGATGACGCAAAAGTAATTGCCAAGGTAAAACAAGACATTGACCCTGCGGACCTTCCACCAGAAGACCTATGGGATCGTATTCGTGCTGGCTACCAATTCAATTTAGATGTTGACCAGCCGCGTTTGAAATCGCAAATTCGCTGGTTTAGCACTCATTTGTCTTATCTGGACAGAGTGTCAAAACGCGGTGAACGCTATTTATATTACATTGTTGAAGAGTTAGAGAAAGAAGGCCTGCCATTAGAAATTGCGCTTCTTCCTATTGTTGAAAGTGGTTTTGACCCATTTGGCTACAGTCATGGTCGTGCCTCAGGACCATGGCAGTTTATCCCTTCTACGGGACATATCTACGGCCTAGAGCAAACGTGGTGGATCGATGGTCGACGAGATATCCAGTTATCAACTCAAGCCGCCATCGCTTACCTGAAACGCCTGCATAACATGTTTGATGGAGATTGGCTTCATGCACTCGCATCCTACAACTCTGGTGAGGGCACCGTTATGCGTGCCATTCGCAAGAACAAGAAAGCAGGGAAACCTACAGATTTTTGGTCTTTAGACCTGCCAGCAGAAACTCGAGCTTATGTACCTAAGCTAATGGCTCTGGCCACCATCATGAAAAACCCTGAGCGCTACAACTATGAAACGCATTTTATTGCCAATCAACCATATTTCGAAGAAGTAAACATTGGTGGTCAAATGGATCTCGCTCAAGCCGCGGATATGGCAGAAGTGAGTATTGATGAAATCTATTTATTGAATCCAGCGTTTAATCAATGGGCGACTTCTCCTGATGGCCCTCACAAACTGCTAGTTCCTATTGATTCGGCTGATACATTTAGAACGAAACTTGCAACATTGCCCCCTAAAGAACGTGTTACATGGATTAGATATACGGTTCAAGCAGGCGACAATTTAGGAGCCGTTGCACGCGACCATAATACTACTGTGGCTGTCTTGCAGGATATCAATAAGATTTCCTCCAGTTTAATACGCGTTGGTCAGCAACTCATGATCCCTGTTGCAGGTCAAAGTGCTGCTAACTACACACTTAGTTCTCATCAACGATTATTAGCGAAACAATCTCGCTCTCCAAGTAGCAGTCGAGTAAAAGTAAATTACACAGTAGAAAGTGGTGACAGCTTGTGGAGCATCGCTAAGAAATACAACACTGACACGAAAACGCTAGCGCGCTGGAACAGTATGGGATTAGCAGATCCGTTGTTCCCAGGCAAAAAGCTTGTAGTATGGATGAAACCAGAAACAAGTAGCTCAAAAAGCAGTTCTCGATCCGTTGTTAAACGAGTGGTATATACCATTCGTTCCGGCGATTCATTAGCGGTTGTTGCGAATAAGTTTAATGTCCGCGTCAGTGATATCCGTAAATGGAACCCAAAAGTGGGTAGCCAAAAGTATGTCCAACCTGGCGACAAAGTTACACTGCTTGTGAATGTAGTCGGTGGTTAGCACTTTCACCCGATAAAAAAAGAGGCGCTCTCACATGGGAACGCCTCTTTTTTTGATTTCTAAATTCTATTTATCGAGAAAAATAGAACTTATTCGTAGCGGCAAAGGTAAGCTGTTGTTTCTGACACTTTTACGCCGAATTTTTGATTTGCTTCAACGATAAAGGTTTCACCTTTAACAAATGTTTTCCACTCAGATTCGCCAGGCAATAGAACCGTCAAAGAACCCGAAACAACCGTCATGTATTCGCGCTGAGAAGTACCGAACTCGTAATCACCGATGTTCATTACACCTACGGTAGACGTCCCCTCTGCATTGTTTAGGGCAATGGATTTAACGGCGTCATCAAAATAACTATTTACTTGTAGAGACATAAAACACTCACTGTGGTCAAACACGGCCAGTTATCTAGCCAACATAAAACAGCTATAAATTAGCTGTCGTTCATTTCTTCAATAATCCATTCTTTGAACGCTGCCATAGCTGGCGTCAGCGCACGTTTTTTCTCAAATACCAAATAGAACGAGCGATTGGTATCCAGTTGTTTATCAAATAGAACTTGCAATTGACCTGAATCGATCTCTGGGGAAACTAAGCTAATATCAGCCAGCGCAATGCCTAGCCCTTGAGCGGCGGCCCCAGCGGTAAGAGAACCACTTGAGAACATCAGACCACGTCGAAAGACCTTTGGGTCCAGGTCATTCTGCACTAACCAATCGTTCCATTCATCATTACGTTTACTAACGTGTAATAACGGATAAAAACGCATGTCTTCGGGCTGTTTAATCGGTTGATCAGGCTTGATCATTCTGGGAGAACATACCGGCGCAAGACGAATGGGCCTTAGATAATGAGCTTCAACATCACTCCATTCACCGTTACCGAAGTATACCGCCATATCGATCTCCCCCAGAGAGAAGTCAATAAAGCCCATCGATGATCGGATTTCGATCTCGATGTCAGGATAACGACTTTGGAAACGCTCCATGCGAGGCATCAACCAGCGAGTTAAGAACGAAGGAGCGACTGCAAGCCGCAAAGATCCTGCATGCTGAGCGCTCTTAAGATCGGCGGTCGCTTGCTCTAACTTTTGGAAAATTTGCTTGATCGGTTTTAAGTACGTCTCACCTGCCTCGGTCAACACAACTTTTCTTTTCGTGCGACGAAATAGCTCAATCCCTAAAAAGCTTTCCAGCCCTTTGATCTGATGGCTAATCGCTGAAGGGGTCACGTTAAGCTCTTGAGCAGCTTTGTTAAAGCTGCCATGACGAGCGGCCGATTCAAAACACTTCAACGAATTTAAAGGCGGCAATCTATTAATAATGTGCTCTCCGAGTCAAGCAGCCTCTTGCGAGGCTTTGCAGTATAGTGATCCAAAAACCACTATACATCCTGTTGTGTTTTTTTCTTAGGCAAACGAAATGGCTCGAACCCTTGTTGTGTTTGATCTTGAAAGACAACCTTCTTACGAGCGACAGGTTTCTTTTGGACTTTATTGGCCTTTGGTTTTGGCTTGTTTTTTGGTTTCGCTTGTTTCTGTGGCGCTCGCTTACTCGCGATACCGGTAAACGTTGGCTCCAAGCCTTCTACTTTCGATAGCACAAAGGTGCGTTTTAAAAACTCTTCAACGTCCTTAAAATTAAACCAATCTTTAGGCCCTACCAATGAAATAGCTTCGCCTTTAAACCCAGCTCGGCCCGTACGACCGGTACGGTGTACGAACTCCTCTGCAGGCTTTGGAATATCGAAGTTAAACACATGAGAAACACTTGCAATATCTAGTCCACGTGATGCCAGATCAGTACTTACCAACACGTCAAATTTGCCACGCGCAAAGTCATCCATCACTTTACTACGGGCGCTTTGGCTCATATCGCCATTCAAACTCCCCGTTCGCACATCCCAACTGCCAATAAGTTCCGCCAAACGCACTGTATCACTTTTGGTCGCCGTGAAGATAATTGCTTGCTTAATTGTGAGGGAACGAATGAAGTGCTCTAGTAGTGCCTGCTTATGATCCAAGTGATCACATAAGTAAACATATTGTTTGATATCTTGGTGTTCATCTTGGCTGTGACCAATTGCCACTCGCACTGGCTCATGCAGTAGCTCTTGCGCAATTTCATTCACATCGGTGTTATCAAGTGTCGCAGAGAAAAATAACGTTTGACGACGGCGGTGATTCGCAGCGTTATTGATAGCGCGTAAATCCGCTGCAAAGCCTAAATCTAGCATGCGATCCGCTTCATCTAGGATCAACATTTCTAGGCCTTCTAAAAACACGTTGCGCTGTTTTAGGTGATCCGCCATACGACCCGGTGTTGCGACGACAAAATGTGGGTCTTTTTGGAAGTTTTTATGCTGATCGTTAAAGTTCTCTCCGCCCAGCACCAAAATCGAGCTGAAACGTGTCCCCGCAATTAGCGTTCTAAGAGTAGCGTACACTTGTTTTGCCAACTCGCGCGTCGGTACTAATATCAGAACGCGAGGGTCACGTTTAGCTAAAGCTTTGCGAGTGTATAAACGGTGAACGGCTGGCAACAAATACGCCAACGTTTTCCCTGAGCCTGTCTTGGAAGACGCCAATAAATCTTTACCAGCCATCGCTTCAGGTATCGCACGCTCCTGAATTTCCGTTGCGTGCTCGTAGCCAAAGTGACCAAAAGACTTCATTAATCGGCTATCTAAATCAAACTCAGAAAATAACAATCGCTTCACCTTACAAAGATATATTTCAAAGGCTCATTATAACGTAGCCCATCAAACGACGAACACAGAAATCGTTTATATTTCGTGAAAAGTTCCAATCGTATGGAATTGCCCTGCACTCTTCAGCCGCAAAGTAATACCTTGAGCATGTTCCACCTGCTCAGCTTCTTCAACTAACTGATAGTAAACATTACGATGAAAGTTTGCCCACATATCATGGCGTACTGAAACATAAGGCAGCCAATCACCTTGATATGCTCTCAATTCTATATGGCAATCTTCCCCCAGCGTCAGGACATCATTTGTTTTCGTATAAAAGCGCCAAACGAATTCACCTGCAGTATTGGCTATCTGCTCTGCTCGGACAATTTGAAATGGCACATCCTCCACTTGTATGCGCACCTTTTCAGCAGGCGTTACCAAAAAGTACTCATTCCCTTCACGCCAAAGAATGCGACTAAACAGCGTCACCATTTTTTCACGCTTAATCGCACTTCCTTCATGAATCCATTCACCATTCGCTTTGATGAGTAAATCCATATCGCCACAAAAATCAGGGTGCCAACGTTCCACAGGCGGGTAACCTTCCTCTAGGGTGATGGGGTCTAAATTAATACTCGGCATGGGCTTTCCTCATACAGCAAATTAGCGCCATTCAATTTAACTTCAAAATTATTCACACGCTGATAGCAGATCTTGAATTCGATTCACTGTTAAACTATGCAGCATAAGATGATTACAAGAAGCTAAGCTTCCATAGAGATTATAAAACGAGCCCCCAAATGACTACTGAATTAGCACGTAAATTTGCCGACCCAAATCGTGGGGTCTATTTTATCGGCACAACACCGCCGAAAAACACGATCGACGATGACCAAAAGCTAAATGACATTGGTCAAAAATTACTTGACCGACTAGGCCAAATCGAAGTCGACGGCCTAATTGTTTACGATATACAAGACGAAAGTAGCCGTATTTCGAAACCGCGTCCATTCCCATACATGGAGACTCATGACCCATTAGAATGGTCAAAACGCCTGAACACGTTGGCAATCAAACCTGTGATCACCTACAAAAGCGTCTCTTCACGCAGTGCACAAGAATTCGATAAATGGCTGAACTCTGCTTGGGAAGACTATGGTGTACGCGACATCGTCTTGGTAGGTGCGCCTTCTTCTGAGGGACAAATTGTTCTACCACTAAACCAAGCTTATGAAACACTACAAAAGAATGCCCATGACTTTAACTTGGGTGGCGTAACCATCGCCGAACGCCATGCAGTGAAAGGTGATGAGCACTTACGTTTAATGAACAAATCCATCGCAGGCTGTGATTTCTTTGTTTCGCAAGCCGTTTACAACCCACAAGCGACTGTCGACATGCTGAGCCAATACGCTCGCTCTTGTCGCGACAAGGGAGAAGCACCTAAGCGTGTGATTTTGACTTTCACTCCTTGTGGCAGTGAAAAAACATTGAGCTTTATGGAATGGTTAGGCATTTCTGTGCCTGATGCGACTAAGCACCGTATTCTTGATGCCGAGTCGCCACTTGATGAGTCCATTAAGATTTGTCGCTCTGCTTTGGAGCAGATTATTGAGATTGCTCTGCCTTTGGGCATTCCTCTTGGTCTAAATATTGAGAGCTTAACTAACCGCAAAGAAGAAATTGACGCTTCGATCAACCTCTACAAGCTTTTAAAAGCAACCCTTGATCTAAAGCTTGCTGAACAAAATATCAACTAGCCATCGCCTGCAGCTGAGCAATCACTTGCTCGGTTGCAATATGCTCCATGGCCTTAGGGTCATGTACTCGAGCTGCCCAAGGCAGTTCTGCTACTGGCTTGCCGTACTCTTTCTTAGCACATTCATCATAAACACTGACCACACGATCTAAGTCCACATAAGGCCCTGTACGCCTTGGATTAGAGTGTGCATATAAACCAATCACAGGTGTTCCGACCAGTGTCGCCATGTGTGCAGGTCCGGTATCAGGACTCAACACCCACTTAGCCCCCGCCAGCACCGAGAGCATTTGCGGCAGACTGGTTTGCCCTACTAAATTGATCACGCCATCTGACTCAAGTTGTTGTGCTATTTCCCGCTCCAAAGAACTTGGGCCACCGGTTAGAACGACGGTTTTGCCCTGCTCAGAACACCATTGAATCACCGCCTTGTATCCTGAAACGGTCCAATTACGCTCAGCTTTTGAGGCACATGGATTAATCACAACATAATCGTTAGGGAGCGTTGCAGGCTTTTTAGGCAAGGACAAAGTTAGTGGTAACTCAACCTCTGTAATACCCAACACCGAACTAATAGAAAGAAAGGAATCTAGAACGTGTTCCGACTTAGGCGTCGCGCCATACTCGTTTACAAACCAATGCTGCTTTTCACGTGAGAAGGCTTTATTAAAACCAATACGTCTTTTGGCCCGCACCACCCTACTTAATAAACTAGCACGCATTGACCACTGCAAGTGAAGCAACACATCAAAGGAACTGCCAGACAGCTGTTTTCGCAGTGCCAGCATCCCTTTTACCCCTGTGCGCTTATCAAACACTTTGACGCTAATATTTGGTAGCAAACGAACCAATTGCGCTTCGAGTGGTCCTGTAATCCATGTTATTTCTGCGTTGGGGTACTTCTTTTGTATTGCACTAATAACCGCCATGGCATGGCACACATCGCCAATAGCCGATAAGCGAATCACGGCAATACGTTGAATAGTCTGATCCATTTGCTCCCCTGGGGCTGTTTAAATAGATCAACTATTATAAAATACGCGCCGTTAAAATGGCCCGTAAAACCTGCCATCTCATTCATTTTTTTAGATTATTTACATGCCAAGCATTCATCCAACCGCAAGTAGCGACATTCTATTCATCAGCCCAGGCAACCCGGGAGTCACCAAGGAATGGTTTACCCCTGAATATTGGCAATCTCAAGACAGGCTAACCCATACTGCTGTGGGGAGAGGTACTGTCTGGTTTCTAGACACCCCAGTGGGTCAAACTGTACTTCGCCGTTACCGACGTGGCGGATTCATCGCAAAGTTCAATACGTTTCACTTTTTCACTCAACCTATCGAGCAAACGCGTGCTTACAAAGAACTGGCATTACTTGAAAGATTGCAACAGCTAGGTCTGCCAGCCCCGAAACCTGTAGCCGGTATGATTCGTCGCAATGGTTTGTTTTATCAGGCTTGGTTGATGACACAAGTAATCCCCAATGCCAAAGACCTCTACGAATGCCTCCAACAAACGTCTCTAGAAGATGCTGTTTGGCATCGTATTGGACGCACTATTGCAGAATTCCACCAACATAATGTGTATCACAGCGACTTAAACTGCCATAACATCATGATCGATACGTCGTTTCAGGTTTGGGTAATAGATTTCGACAAGTGCTCCATTCGTAGCGACCAGAAAAGCTGGAAGAAAGAGAATTTAGAACGTTTAAAACGCTCCTTCCTGAAGGAACAGGGCAAACTTGCCCAGTTCCAATTCAGTGATGCCGCATGGCAAGCCTTACTGCAAGGCTATGGTGCTTAACTAGCGGTTTTGTAGTCGATTGTAATCTAAGATGCCGCTGCTCAGTGGCTTCATAGATTGGTTCATACGCGCAATTTTATCGCTGGTCGGCCAAAACTCAGGGCTGGTTCGCCTTACACCATACTGATCTAGCAAAGCGGTATAGCCACGGTCATCACGGATACCGCTAACGGTTTCAACAAATGTCTCTACTTCATCTTCAGAGACTTTTATTAAGACATTAGGGTAATCCCCGACGACACCATAGGCGACAACAAAAGAATCTTCGTTAGGGGCCACGGTTGACTCTTCATCCAGCAGACTGGTGATATTGTAATGTCCTCGGTTATGCACCAAGGTGACCAACTCAGCATCACCATTCGATTGCTCGATCAATATCAAAGACACTTCAGGAAATGGCGCAACAGCTTGTCCTTGAAGTGCTTGCAATGACAACAAGGCATCTTGAGTCTTCACCGCTAATGAGCTTTGTGAAAGCTCATGATCATGGTTCAACACCTTCGCAATATGCTGACGAATGTGATCAAACAGCTCTTCTTTTGGATCATCGGTCTTATAGTCAATGCTCGACTCAATATTCACTTTGAGGAGATCACTGAAGATATAATCTTTAATAGTCTGATCTGTATTGCGATACCAGTACTCTCTGACCGTCTGCCGTTGATCTTTTGGCAGCAACAGTAAGAAGTTCATCTCACCTTCCATACGCAAGAAGTCCATATATAAACGTGTTACTAGCTGGTGACCAACGTTACCAAACACATCAAAACCTGCAACAAGCAAGTAATGAATGCGTTCTAATAATGGGTAATCGATTACCCAAGCTGTTTTGGGAGAAGGACCTATCATGCCCTTTTCAACCGTAGCGTTGTCGAAGTGACGCATCACTGTTAGGGCTGCGTTTTCATTACGACCTTCACCATCCCAAATCATATTAGTAGACATGGTAAGGCCTTTAGTACCAAGTTTTTCAATCAATTTGGCTTTGGATGATAAGTAACTCTTTTGCTTCTCTGAATACGATACCCATGACGTTAAAGGCAGAGCATTACTACTTTGTGATGCAGGTAACGCCAATGAAGAAGCATTTTCTTTTAGGAATGAACTACCGATATTATGTATCTCTAAATCTGGGTTAACAAAGTACACCCAAAACTGCTCATTGATCACGTTTACGGCAACCTGGCCACGACACACCGGACCTTTTATAAACGCCATGATGGTATTTTGCGCGTGATCAAGTAAGAAGCGGTAGCGGCTGTTTGCCGGCAGCTGTGCAAAAGACTGAAATGGGTTACTGGCCACTTCTGGTGCATAACTTGGTAACTCTGTGACATCAAACGACAAGTCGTATAACCAAGCGCTCCAGCGCTGCAATCGTTCTTCATCCATTTTCATAGGGATGAAAGTCTTCTGGACACGGCTCTCAGGGTCTAACCATAGTCGATAAAAGACGCGCTCAACCCCTGGCGCATCATATGGACGACGAGTACTAATACGCTGAATTGGCTCACCCGGTGGCGTGCTTGATCTGACTAATTTATAAGTGAACTGAGCATCGTCATCGAAATACAAGCTGTAAAGGTAGATATGCTCGTAAACATAGCGATTGATCAATCGGGACTTGAGATCATCTCCATTAAACACCGCTTCCCATTTCGACACCTGCTCAGTTATTTCAGGCGGAACATTCACTGGCGCAGACATAGGCGCCCCTTTTACCAACCATCGAGTCAAAATGTCATACTCTTGATCCGTTAGTTCAGGTAAACCGTACGGCATCCCCCAAGTCGGGTGGGAGGCTTCGAAATTAGAATATTCTTCCACTGCTGGACACTCTTGATCACGGTCCAATGAAAAATCGTAATCGTCCGATGGCAGTACAGTATGTTGGAACTCGCCTTGTTCTCGACGCAGGGCAATGGCTCGATATAAGACACTACCTTGCAGATTTGCCGCTGGACTTTGCGATCGTTCGTTTAAAATGGGGTAAAAACCCTTATCACGCCATTCTTGGGCTGTTCGGGCATCTTCAAATAATCGAGTTGGCTCCACGGCCAGCAAACGATCACCCTCATAGACTTTATCCTTACTACCGCCACGTTCAATACCATCTGCGGCAGTGAGTTTAATTTGGCAAGGGGCGTCGTAGCAGGCATGACAGTTGATACAGCGGTTTTCTAAAATGGGCTTAACTTGGTCTTGGTAGAAGTTAACGGGCAACTTCTCTTCTTGAGGCAACCGATTCGCGCTGTTGGCTTTTCCGTAAGCTTCATCCAGATTTTGAGTGGCATATACAGCACACCCAGAAATGGCTAATAGGGCAAAAATACCCAACCAGCGAGAAATCGATTTCATATGTTCGTCCTAGGATTCGTTTGTTACTTATACGTTACAACATTTAAAACAGTTCAATGAGCAATAAAAAAGGGGAAAGTAAACTTTCCCCTTTTAAGATGATACGTGTTGGACTTAACGATTGTCTTCGTCTTCATCAAACTCAACAAGTTCGTAAGCATCTTCGCCCATGTCTTCGTTAGCAAGTAGCAATGCATCTTCATACGCACTACCAAACTCAATACGAGTAATGTCATATAGGTCGTATTCGTATGTTTCATCAAACCAGCGGGCATCTGAACCGATTTCTTCCAGTTCAAAAGTGGTGGCATCTGCTCGAAGCACACGACCGATTTCACAACCATCAGAATCCACCTCTTCACGGTGGATGGTCACTAAACCAAACTCTTCACTAATGTCCATTAGAAGTACCGCAAGATCATCCAAGTCCACTTCTGGATCTTCAATGTCTTCTCCACGGATTTCAAGCACACGCTTTTGGAAATCATTAAACGGCGCGGGGTGCATAAAGTCGCTAATATCTTCTAGAAACAGGATCTGATAGCCATTTAGATGAACACCATCATCAATGAGCTGCATGAGCACCATTTCTTCATTTGCCGCGATGATAAAGCCATCTGTCCAATTATCTGGTCCGTCAATTTCCTCACGGAAGATACGTACTACATTCTTACGTGTTCGGGCTTTTTCCAATTCGATGAGCATACTGGCTCCTAAAGGACATCATTAAAAACAGGGTTAGTGTAAACCTTGGCTAACCTAGGAACAACTTATTGCTGAAATTCGTGCCAATTTTCAATCAAATCAATAAGATCATCTAAGCCGCACTCCGATTCAATGCCATCATTAGAGGCTTGAAAAAAGTTACTTTGAGTGTCAAACATGGCTTTAATCTCGTCTTCTGCTTGGCTCATGTCTACGCGACGTTTTACCACAACGCCTTCAGGGCTGATCACGACTTGAAAAATTCCGTGCTGGAATTCGGTTGTTTCGTCTTCTTTTTCCGCCAATGATACAGCTTGCCAAACACGCTGA
This sequence comes from Marinomonas ostreistagni, assembly GCF_016461785.1. GTDB lineage: Bacteria > Pseudomonadota > Gammaproteobacteria > Pseudomonadales > Marinomonadaceae > Marinomonas > Marinomonas ostreistagni_A. The sequence goes on from NZ_JAEMUH010000002.1 coordinate 265,156, forward strand.
ACCGTTTCTTTGTTGGTTAGGTGCTCACTAACCCATTCCGCAATGGCTGAAAACTCAATGTCCGCAAATACTCGGTATGAGCCTTCTTCTTGATCAAATGCTATTTCATAATCCATAGAGCAGAACCTCACTCTTTACTATCACTATCAAGGGTATCACTAACAGGGCTATCACTATTTTCTTGGCGATATGCCACATTCTGTTGCTGCTGACGTTGGGGCACAGCTGCAGCAAGTCGCGCTTGTCGAGCGGCTTCCTTGGCAGCTTTAACTTGCTCTACTTTGACCCACTCATCTGCCACCATCTCTGGGGTTTCCATCACGTAGGGACCAATGGCACCACTACGTACATCTGATAAGAAAACTTCAGCGGCTTTGTGCATGTCGACTTTTCCGCCAGCGCGTAACGCCCCGCGCTTAGAACCAATAATCTTTAACGTTTCAGCAGCATCTGTCGGAATCGCTTTTAACTTGTAGCGGGTAACGAGCGCATCATTGTAATCCGCTAAGAAAAAGCTCAAGCCAACTAAGGCGACATCTTCATAATCAATGGCGGTATCTCGCACCGCACCAGTCACTGCCAAACGATAACTGGCATCAGGGTTCTCGATTTTGGGCCATAGAATCCCAGGCGTATCCAACAGTTGAAAACCATCGTGTACGCGCAGCTTTTGCTGTGCTTTGGTGACTGCTGGCTCATTGCCCACTTTAGCCACACGTTTACCTAACAAAGCATTCATCAAACTTGATTTGCCCACATTTGGGATACCAGCAATCATCGCTCGGATAGGCTTCTCTGCAGTACCTCGATGCGGGACAAGAGCTTGTACCCAATTTGACAGTTTTGCTAAATCCGCCTTATCAGTCGTACTAAAAGGGTAAGCAGTGATATCGTCAGCGTCACGCCAATGCTCTAACCAGCGATTGACACGCTCACGGTCCGCTAGATCTTTTTTATTGAGCAGGCGTAATACAGGCACATCTCCACGCAAAGTGGTCAGCATAGGGTTTTGACTTGAGTCCGGAATACGGGCATCCAACACCTCAATGACCAAATCGACTTGGGTCATGACTTTCTCGATTTCACGTCGAGCTTTATTCATGTGCCCAGGGAACCATTGAACGCTCACGATTACACCTCTCAGTTTGATTCAAAAAAATTGGCGCGCAGTCTACCACAAAGTTTAGTTCACCTACGTAAAAACTCTGCGTTGTTGCACAAATAGACTGTGATTTAGCGGATCTTAGATCAAAAACGACGGATAAATGCAGGAACCACTATAAACTGACATGTGTCAACGCAGAAAAAAGCCCTCCTGCCTATACTGCCAAACATCCAGAAACCTTAGGTGTTCAACCACTTAACGCTCTCTCTGGGTGTTCTCTCGATCGGGCTATCGCCCCTTTGGCCGTAGTGACGCCATCACTGCGGCCTTTCTTTTGTTTGGTCCACTCCCTCAAAGAAATCCAAGGTCTGCACATAATCCAAAACGTCTGGGTAAAGAATTTCAAAGGGCTTTCGGCTCTGGTCTAACAACAATGGCAGCTCTTGAATAAAAGGCTCTAAATAATGCCCCAAAGTCCACCTGCGCTGAATAGAGCGTAACGCTCTTTCAACCCCCTGCTGTGTCCCTAAATCAGATAGCCAATTTCTTTGTTCGAGTGAGCTGATCATGGCCTGTAATCTTTGAGGGCAATTCCCTTTATCTTCCCTTAAAGCTGAAACCGCTGTGTCTGCAAACCGTTCAAAAGACACTTGCTCAAAGTTCCCCCATGAACGAACCAACCAATAATCCATGACCACATCCTGAACAATGCCAGCAAATCGTCTGCGCCCTTCACGTGGCAGGCTTTTAAACGCTAGTGACTGCGGATGCGCATCCACAAACGTGTCAACAGCTTGATGTAAGCGCCACCCGGTGACCAAATCCTGTTGTTCATTATTCGGTAACCAAGGGAAATCGCCGAGCAAATTGCCCGCATAAGAAGTGCTGGTCACTTTAGCGATGTGTAAATGCGCAATGTAGTTCACAATGTTTAACCATAAATTTCAGTCTGTCTTACCTGCTATAAATAGTGACGCTTCGCAAAATTTGCTAGACTGCGAAAAATTTTTATCATTTAGGTACGCATTTGAACGCTCCGACCAATATTTCGCCTGCGGGCATCCTGCCTGCAAAGCTAACAAAACTGCTTGCAGACATGGGCATCCAAGATTTCACTCCGATCCAACAGCAAGCTTTACCAGACGTCATTGATGGCAAAGATGTCATGGCACAAGCACAAACAGGTAGTGGTAAAACACTGGCGTTTGCCATTGGCTTAATTTTACGACTTAACCCACGCTACTTTGGTTGCCAAAGTTTGGTGCTTTGCCCTACTCGTGAGCTCGCTGATCAAGTCGCTAAAGAGATTCGTAAAGTTGCACGCTACTTAGAAAACATCAAAGTACTAACTCTTTGTGGTGGCATGCCATTTGGTCTTCAAATTGCGTCCCTTGAACACGGTGCTCACGTTGTTGTGGGCACTCCTGGTCGTATCATGGAGCATTTGCGTAAAGGCAATTTAGACATCTCTGGCATTAGCACACTTGTTTTAGATGAAGCGGACCGTATGCTGGACATGGGCTTTATTGATAGCATTCGCGACATCGTTGCTCTAACACCTAAAAGCCGACAGACCTTATTGTTCTCAGCCACTTACAGCGACAACATTGCCAGCATCCGAGATGAATTCCTTCGCCAACCGCGCTTTATCAAGATTGAAGCAGAGGAAAGTTCAAAGCCCAATATTGATCAATATTTTGTGAGAGCTAACAACAGCGACAAACCAAATCGTTTGCTGGATACGTTGGCGCACTTTGAGCCATCTCAGGTCATTGTTTTCTGTAACACCAAGGCGGAATGTGATGACGTCGCAGCTTGGTTGACCGACCACGATATTAGTTCCCTTGCGATACATGGTGATTTTGAGCAGAAACAACGTGATCAAGTGTTGGTGCGTTTCTCAAACCGAAGCTGTTCAGTACTAGTGGCGACGGACGTGGCAGCTCGTGGTATCGATGTGAAAGAAATTGACCTCGTCATAAACTACGACACTACACGAGACATCGATGTGCACACGCACCGAATTGGCCGAACTGGCCGTGCTGGTGCACAAGGTATTGCTGTTAGCTTCATTACTGAGCGTGAAGACTACAAATTGGCAGACATTGCCGCGCGCTTTGATATTGAGCCAGAATTCCTGCAAATGGGCATCTGCCCAGGCAATTTTTCACTACAGCCAGATGTCGCTACCATTGCCTTTGATGCTGGTAAGAAGAATAAGCTGCGAGCTGGGGATATTCTTGGTGCGCTAACTGCAGGACTTGGTCTTGAAAAAAGTGCAGTAGGTAAAATTGATATTTTCGACTTCCAAGCCTATGTCGCAATTGAAAAACAACAAGCACGCCAAGTCGTCAAAGCCCTTGCTACCAAGAAGATTAAGGGCCGCACCATCAAATCTCGTGTGCTGCGCTAAGCATGATGAAGTGGTCTTGGTTGTTTGATTCGCGAACCCAATGGCTTGGGTTCGCATTGGGCGCCCTGATTGTTCTGTTGGGGACATTAATGCCTGCCTCTTCTCTTGGTTCACCACCTGGCTCGGACAAGCTACATCATATTTTGGGCTTTTCTTTTTGGGCTGGGCTTTGTGCATGGGGGCCGTCTAAACGCTTTTATGCCTTCGCTTGCCTGATTGTGATATGCGGCGGGATGATTGAGTTAATTCAACCTTATGTCAATAGAATTGCAGATTGGAAAGACTTCATTGCGAATACAGTCGGTGTATCCATTGCCTGCTTCTTACATCTAACACTCACTTTCTTTAAAAAGCGTGGTACAGATACTGCATAGGGTTTAACACGATGATTCGTGTTAAACCCACCTAACAATAATTAGGGAGTATCAGGATGACCAGCTCAACTACAGCGCATACCCAACTATTGCACTCGTTGTTCGAAGCCGCATTGGATGTGGCCCAACCTAATCGATGCGTTCCAAAACATATGCCTAGCCCCGTCTCGGGTAGAACCATCGTTATCGGCGCAGGAAAAGCGTCTGCTGCCATGGCTCAATCCTTTGAGCGAAACTGGAAAGGTGAACTTAGCGGTCTCGTGGTCACACGATACGGATACGCAGTCACTTGTGAGCAAATTAACATCGTCGAAGCAGCTCACCCAATCCCTGATGAAAATGGCCTAAACGCAGCACAAGCCATGCTTGATTTAGTCAGCAACCTGACCGATCAAGACCAAGTGGTCGTGTTAATTTCGGGCGGTGGTTCCGCATTACTGCCTCTTCCCTATGAAGATATGACATTAAAGGAAAAGCAAGACGTTAATAATGCATTGCTAAGATGCGGAGCGAACATTGTTGAAATCAATACTGTGCGCAGACACCTCTCTAAAATCAAAGGGGGGCGTCTAGCGGCTGCATGTTACCCGGCAAAAGTCACCACGCTTTTGATTTCAGATGTTCCGGGCGACGATCTGTCTGCCATAGCATCCGGTCCGACCATCGCTGATAGCACAACTTGTTTGGACGCTTTGGCTATTTTAGATAAATACCAGATAGCCATAAACGATCGTATTCGTGAGCAATTACTAAAAGGCGCTTATGAAAGCGTTAAGCCGAATGATGAACGCCTTGCTTTGGCAACAACCAAGCTGATAGCCACACCACAAATGGCATTAGAAGCCGCGGCAAAAAGGGCTCAAGAGCTTGGTATTAATAGCCTGATTTTAGGGGATAGTATTGAAGGCGAGGCTAAAGAAGTCGCAAAAGTGATGGCCGGTATCACCCGTCAAGTTAGAACCTTTAGTCAACCCATTAAGCCACCTTGCTTACTCTTATCCGGTGGTGAGACCACTGTTACCCTATCGGGCGACGGAGTCGGTGGTCGAAATGTCGAGTTCCTACTTTCTCTGGCCATACAGCTCCAAGGTCAAAGCGGCATCTCTGCTATTGCTTGTGATACCGACGGTGTGGACGGAGCCGCTGACATTGCAGGTGCGATCATCACAGAGCACTCCTTAAACGACGCTGATAAGAAAGGTTTAGATGCTAGCGCTTTTCTTATGAATAATGACGCCCACACATTTTTTGAAAAGATTGGTCAATCCGTCGTGACAGGCCCCACGATGACTAATGTGAATGACTTCCGGGCAATATTTATTGACACACTGCCAACCTAATTACCTCCAAACGAGCGAGCAAAAAGATGCTCGCTCATTGACTAAAACTAAACAATCGATCAAAGTCTTTGCCCGACGAATTTTTTCCCTTTATTTCAACTAGTGAGACAACATGGCAACGATTAAAGCATGGCGCTCCGCCATCCTGCATTGCACCGCAAACCCAGCCGAAGTCGGCACTGATCAAGCCTTTGAATATTTCGAAGACGGATTGCTCGTGGAAAAAGACGGTATCATTCAAGCGTTAGGTAATGCGGAAGAGCAGATTACCCTTTTGGACTCGACGATCGAAGTTGAACACCACCCTGAAGCACTGATTGTTCCAGGCTTTGTAGACACCCACATTCACTATCCACAAAGCGACATGATCGCCTCTTATGGCGAACAATTGTTAGATTGGCTGAATAACTACACTTTCCCTGAAGAAAGTAAATTTGCCGACAAACAATACGCAAGTGATGTTGCTGAACGTTTTCTAGCCGAATTGTTACGCAACGGTACGACTACAGCCCTAGTCTTTGGTACGGTTCATAAGCAATCGGTTGACGCATTCTTTGAAGCGGCACTCCCTCTTAACCTACGTATGATCTGCGGTAAAGTCATGATGGATCGCCATGCCCCTGACTATTTAACCGACACACCGGAAACCGCTTACGAAGACTCTAAAGAGCTGATCGAACGTTGGCATAATCACGGTCGCTTACACTATGCGGTGACACCGCGTTTTGCGCCTACATCTACATCAGAGCAACTTGCTGCCGCCGGCAAGCTGTTATCTGAGTACGATGACCTTTATATGCACACACACCTTTCCGAAAACCGACAAGAGTGTAGCTGGGTACAAGAGTTGTTTCCTGATTCTAAAAACTATTTAGATGTTTACGACCAACACCAGTTACTAAGTGAACGATCGGTTTTCGCCCATGGTATTCATCTGTGCGATCAAGAATACAACCGCCTTAGCGAAACGGGCTCTGCCATCGCCTTTTGCCCCACTTCAAACCTCTTCCTTGGCAGTGGGCTTTTCAACTTAGAAAAAGCCGAATTGCATAAAGTGAACGTGGGTATGGGAACAGATGTCGGAGGCGGTACCAGCTTTTCGATGTTTAACACACTGAACGAAGCCTATAAAGTGATCCAAATGCAGGGACAAAATCTTGATCCGATTAAGTCCTTTTACTTAGCGACATTAGGTGGTGCGAAGGCACTTAGATTGGATGGCAAAGTGGGTAACTTAGCTATAGGCAGTGAAGCTGATTTCGTCATAATAGATAAACATGCCACGCCATTACTCAGTAAACGCTTAGAGCGTGCCAAAGACATCAAAGATACCCTATTTGCCTTGATGATTCTGGCCGATGATCGAGCCATTCAAGCCACCTATGCGATGGGGCAATGTGTCCATCAAAGAGACGCTTAAGCTTTAAAAGGGCCTGATAGAGCGGATATCAGGCCCTGATCTGACTTACTGCTATTGAACAGCGTCCATCAAGAATTGGCCAATTTTTGAATGGTGCTGGATAGAAGACACTGGCAGAATCTGTGCCGCTGGCCCCCAAGCAAATACATTCACAGGCGTACTGGTATGAGTCCCCGTTCCCCACACTGTATTTTGCGCTGTCGCCTGAACACGACCCAATAAATTACCTCGGTCGTTGTATGGGAAGAAAGCATCAAAGTCATGAATAGCAGGAATTGTTTCAGCACTTAAATAGCTATGGTCATGCGTGTGATAAGGATTAGGCTTATCCTGTAACACTTCCTCAGCTTGTGCCAACGTGATATCAAACTCAGAATTCTGATTGACGACTTTTTGCAAGTTAGCAGCCGTATGCTCTGATTCAGGTAACGCTTCGAACTCCGCTAAGATATCGTAATAGCTCTTCTTCTGGTTGTACAAACCATCAAGAATATCAAAGCTGCCGAAATTGAACTTTGGCGCATAATCCGCTGCTTGGAACGCTACACCATCTTTCTTTTGTGGTGCAGGGAGATCATTAGAAGAGTAACTAAATCCAAATGAGCCTGTTTCATGGTCAGCTGTGACGACAACAATCGTATCGTCTCGATCTTTCGCCCAGTCATAGACCACCTGAATTGCTTCATCAAACTTCAACAGTTCATGCAACATAGTACCTGCATCATTTGAATGAGCGGCCCAGTCGATCTGGCCACCTTCGATCATCAAGAAGAATCCATCTTCATCTTTTTCTAGCACGGACAGTGCCTTTAAAGTCATTTCCTTCAACGATGGCTGAGTGCGCGATTCGTCAGACTTTGATTGGCTGTAGCGGATACCATCCATCATGCCTGAGTAAGCAAATAAACCAAGTAGTTTGCCTGAATCAGACGCTTCAAGTTGATCTTTGTTGAATGCCAGGCCGTAACCTTTCTCTTGCGCTTCAAGCAATAAATTACGCTCGTCCTTACGCTTTGATTTTAAGTAAACATCGCCGCCCGTAAGCTCTGTAAGCTGCTGATATACTTCACCCTTTTCATTAGTAGATTCAGGTATCCAATAGCGTAAGCCTCCCGACAGCATAACATCTGGACCCGTGTTCAGCATGTCAACGGCTATTTCATTTTCATAAGAACGATGTGGCTGATGGGCTGCAAATGCAGCGGGAGTAGCGTGTGTTAAACGCGTATCAGACACTAAGCCAGTTGCTTTACCCAAACGTTTGGCTTTCTCCAATACCGTTTCCACGACATTACCGTCTGCGTCAATACCAATAACCTCAGAACCCGTCGCTACACCCGTCGCTAGCTGTGTTGCTGAGCAGGCAGAATCTACCACTATTGCGTCGGTTGGGTAAGTCAGTGAAGAGCCTACAACACCTTCCTGCGCGAAACGATGCAAGGCTGTCGGTTTTCCATGATAAATCGAATTTGGTGCTTTTTGAGCATAGGTTTCCAGCATACCAACTTGCTGAGGCCCCATACCATCCCCAATCATAAGTATGACGTTTTTCACTTCTGCGGCGACGGCACTATATGATGCAACACATAGACCACCAGCAACTAATGCTTTCTTAATCGTATTCATACTGTCCCTTTTTATATTAAACGTTCAATTAAAAAACGAATTATTACAGTATCACTACAATTTATAGTTTTAAAGTGTTTGTTTTTTAAACAAAAAAGTATCATCTCCACATCACTGAAAGTTTTGGTTGGAAATTTGATTACCATATAAGCCTGATCTTAGGATGTGGAATAAAGCTTGCTTGAGTTTTTTCGTTAGATAAATTGAGAGCAGTATCCAAATATATGAATATCATTCCTAGCACTGAAGACTTTCTCCGCGCCGCAAAGCAATCTGAAATCAACGCACTGACTCAACTCATGATCAACAGTTCGTTAGTCGTGAAAGTCTCTGATTTAATTCATGAATTACAAAAAGAACGAGGCTTATCTAACTCTTACCTAGTATCGGATGGCGAGCGACTAAGCCAAGAGCGCAATAATGAGATTCGATATATTTCAGGTGTGCAGCAGACCTTCTGCGAATCACTTGTCAATCTGGACTTAGAACGTCGAGGCAGCTCTACTATTCGCTTATACAATAGTCTCGCTTACGTTCTTCACTCACTAGAAGAACTTCCTGTTTTTCGCAAAAAAATTAATGAAAAAACCGTATCTCCGGTTGATAACACCAAATTTTTTAACCATTTAATTGCAGGACTTTTGGCTGTTATTTTTGAGGCTGCTGACGTTTCCAATGATCCGGATATCACCAGAGTACTCATTGGTTTGTTTAATTTCTTGCAAGGCAAAGAATACGCTGGTCAAGAACGTGCTTGGGGAGTCATTGGTTTTACAAAGGGAACTTTTAGTAAACAAACCAAAGATCAAATCAGGGCTTTAAAAGACGCACAGTTTGGTTGCTTTGATATCTTTAACGATTTTGGTTCAGCAACCTCAACTGCCCTGTGGCGACAGTTAGAACAGGCGAATGCCGCCCAAGAACTTGAACGAATGAGGCAACTTATTTCACGTTTTCAAATAGGAGACACATTGCCAACTTCTATTGGCGAAGTTTGGTATCAAGCCGCAACAGCACGAATTGACGAGATGCAAAAGATAGCTGAGCAAATTACGAATGAGCTCACCTGTCTTTGCAATGATAAAGTTACCCAGGCAAACGAAGAACTCCGTCTTCATGAGGAGAAATTGGTCGAGCTTGCTAACTATGAAGCACCTCCAATGTCACCTTTGACGGCAATGGATAACAGCAATGCTATTCACAATGTTGAAATAAGAAATGGTCTCTCTGTCAATCTCGCCCATTCAATTCACGAACTCGTACAGCGCCAAGCAGAACATTTACGCAAAGTGAGTGATGAGCTAGCCGCCGTCAAGCAAACGTTAAATGAGCGTAAGATTATTGAGAAAGCAAAAGGCATTTTGATGAAGACTCAAAATGCCTCAGAAGAAGAAGCATACAAACAGTTAAGAGAAGCGGCGATGAAAGGAAACAAACGAATCATTGATATCGCAGAGAACATTCTCAGTGTTTCTGAGATGCTGAACTCTCAATAACTTGCTCAAAAATAGTGCAAAAAAAGTGTATGTCGCACCAACAGAAACCCATCCATGCAGTAAAAACAACTTTATCCTTGTATCAGCTATGAAATTTAGGCTTTAGAATACTGGCATGCGCTTTGCTTATATTCTAATCAAGTAAAGCTAAAGTCGGCTTTGCCGATGATTTGGACAATGGCGTCCACAGATGACAACTTTTTTGTCGATCTGTGGGCGCTTTTTTTTTGCTCAAGATGTGACTTTCTTTAATAAAAATAAGCATGAAAGACCGTCTTTAAGCCTTATCCCCATTGAGGAGAAAAGTATGTCATACCTAATGCCTTCTGAGTTTGTTACAAAAATGGTCGACGCCGGTGAAGAAAAGATCTACATGTCGACTAAGGACACCTTAATTCGAGCAATCATGGCTGGCGCCATTCTAGCGCTAGCAGCAGTGTTTGCGATCACTGTTGCGGTTAAGAGTGGCTCACCTATTTTAGGGGCTTGCCTATTCCCTGTCGGTTTCATCATGCTGTATTTGATGAAATTTGATTTGCTTACGGGGGTATTTACTTTGGTTCCATTGGCGATCATAGATAAACGTCCCGGCTGTGATATGAGCCAACTGATGCGTAACTGGGGGCTAGTCTTCATTGGCAACCTTACGGGTGCCCTGACAGTAGCATTTATGATTTCCTTTATTTTGACTTATGGCTACAACACAGATGGCGGTGTCATTGCAGAGAAAGTCTCTACCATTGGTGAATCACGTACGGTTGGTTACGCTGCTCATGGTGTCGATGGTTGGCTGACCATTTTCATTCGCGGCATGCTATGTAACTGGATGGTGTCTATGGGTGTGGTAGGTGCGATGATCTCTACCTCGGCAACAGGCAAAATGGCTGCGATGTGGATGCCAATCATGCTGTTCTTCTTTATGGGCTTCGAGCACTCTATTGTTAACATGTTCCTATTCCCATTCTCTATGATCATGGGTGGTGATTTCACGGTTATGGATTACATCATCTGGAATGAACTACCAACGGCTCTAGGCAACCTTGCTGGCGGGTTCTTATTTGTCGCATTGCCTCTTTACTACACACATGTAAAACAAAGTGCTACACGCAAAGTGGCGGCAAAAGCGGATATTGCCGCTGAAGTAAAAACGTCGTTCTAATCTTTTTTGTTTACACTCCTACTGGTTTTCCAGCATTTGGTGCTCATTTATGAGCACCTTTTTTTATATAGGATTCATCATTCATGAGTACTTCTCTCTGTGTACAGATTGGTCAATTTTCATGTGCTGGCAAGAAACCTTTTAATCAAGATTTTCATGGATTCAAAGTTCCGAATGACACGGTATTACATAGCAAGGGGGTTGCCTTAGCGATTGCTGATGGCATCAGCTCAAGTGATGTTAGTCAATTTGCCAGCGCTGCCGCCGTTCAAGGTTTTCTATCCGATTATTACAGCACATCAGAAGCATGGTCTGTAAAGACCTCTGCTCAACGCGTCCTTACAGCATTGAATGCTTGGTTGTACTCCCAAACCCTTCATAGCCACTTTTCTGGGAATATGAATCGCGGCTATGTCTGTACATTCAGCGCGATGGTCATGAAGTCAGTCACTGGCCATATTTTCCATACGGGTGATACTCGTATATACAAACTTTACTCTGATCATATGGAAGCTCTGACAAAAGATCATCGATTTCAAGTGAACTCACAAAAAAGTTACCTTACGAGAGCTTTGGGGATGGAGGAACATTTAGAGTTCGACTATCGCAGCTTTGCCCTTCATGTTGGAGATGTATTTCTTCTAGCAACCGATGGTGTCTATGAATTTATAAATCATCGAGATGTGTTAAATGCGCTGTCAAAACATGAACAGAACTTAGACCTTGCCGCCAAAGGCTTAGTCGAGTTGGCCATGGAAAAAGGGAGCCAAGACAATCTCACCATTCAACTCGTCAAGGTTATCGAACTCCCTAAAATGGATGATCAGGAAGTATTAGGCCAATTAACCTCTTTGCCTTTTCCACCGGAACTGGAAGCACGTATGGAGTTCGATGGGTATAAAATTATCCGTAAGATTCACGTTAGTCCACGCAGCCACATTTTTATCGCTGAGGATCAAGTCACAGCACAAACGGTTGTTCTTAAAACGCCATCTATGGATCTTCGTGATAACCCCAGCTATTTAGAGCGATTTCTTTTAGAAGAATGGATAGCGAGAAGAATCAATAGTGCACATGTATTGAAACCCTTGGCCCAAGCGCGACGCCCAAATTTCATTTATACAGCAATGGAGTTTGTCGACGGAATTACCTTAAAACAGTGGATGGAGGATCACCCCCATCCAAGCCTTGATGAAGTCCGCAACATCGTCGAGCAAGTATCTCGTGGCCTACGAGCATTTCACCGACATGAGATGCTGCATCAAGATTTAAAGCCTGAAAACATTATGATTGATGTAAACGGTACGGTAAAAATCATCGATTTTGGCTCTGTTAGTGTGGCGGGGTTATCTGAGATTGAAAATGCTATTGAACACTTCCATATTTTAGGAACGGCTCAATACACTGCCCCCGAGTATTTCTTAGGACAAAGCCCAAATGCTGCGGCAGATGTATACTCCCTTGGCGTGATAGCCTACGAAATGCTAACCGGTAAATTACCGTATGGCTTAGATGTAATTAAAACTCGAACAGAAAAACAGCAGGCTCGGTTGAATGCCATTTCGATTAATCAATTTGAAAAACGTACTAATGTACCGCAATGGGCCAACGAAGCCATTTTAAAAGCGATTCACATATCTCCGGAAAAACGCTATCAAGAGGCAGACGAGTTTGCACACGATTTACGACACCCTAATAAAGCATTTCTCAAAAAATCAAAACCACCTTTAATTGCTAGGAATCCATTGAAATTCTGGCAAGGGCTTTGTGCAGTTTTGACACTGTGTTGTTTGGTAATGCTGTACAATATATCAGTGGCTTAGTGGCTTGTTACGAAGGATACAAACGCACTATTCCGGTCTTTGCTTCCATATCTGCGACCATCCAGATTTTTTCAAACGGGTGACCTTCAGGCACAGTAATATGACCAAATAGCTTTTTAATCTCGTCTTTGCTCCACTGAGGGTGGGTATTACGAATCACTAACCACACTTTGTTGGTGTGGTAACGTTTTCCGGCTTTATTTAAAAGGATTCTATTAAGGGCTTTCAACAAGCGCTCATCGGCCTCTTGATCCAATGAGTGCAATTCAGCTTGCGTTTGCTCGGATAATTCACGCCCTAAAATGGCCATTGCTTCGGCTTCAGAACCATACAAATGGGCTATCTCTAGGTCTAATTTTTCTCCTTCTAAAGTACAGGAAACATCTGGCCTCATAGGTTGATTGTGCCAAATATGTCTAATAGGCTTATTTGTATTTGATTCATAGCAACGCATGAACAACTTCGCCGCTTCATGTTCAAGGCGTATTTTTTCGTGCTCGCTTCGTTGACCTTCAGTAACAACTGTCATAACTACCTCAACCGAAGTTTTAACGACTTCTTAATTAGATTAGTTCAAATATTGTAATTCGTCTTAATAGCAAAATTCTTCCTTTCCTATTTAGTGCACATTTCCATGTGCGCATTAAAGAGAACAAAACCCTATAATCCGTCTTTATTTAACCTTTTGTTCAGGAATCACCAGTATGCCCTCACATATTCCTCAATCTGATATGGGGGTAAAAGAATTCACCGTTCTGGTTGCTCTGTTGATGTCGATTGTCGCTATCTCAATCGATGCCCTACTACCTGCTCTTGGGCTCATTGGCCATGATTTTAAAGCAACGGACTCAAACCAGCCTCAGCTATTAATAAGCCTTCTTTTTTTAGGGATGGCCATTGGGCAACTCATTGCTGGGCCACTCTCTGATGCCCTAGGCCGAAAACCCATTCTCTTTGCAGGCTTTGCCTTATATCTAGCTGGCACTGTATTTTGTTTTTTTGCCCCCACGTTGTCAGAACTGATGATTGGCCGATTTATCCAAGGCTTAGGCGTTTCGGGACCTTATATTGCAGCTATTGCATTGGTACGAGATAAATTCAGTGGCGCTAAAATGGCTCGTACCATGTCATTTGTAATGATGATATTTGTATTAGTACCAGCCATCGCGCCTTCACTAGGGCAAGCCATCATGCTGCTATCTGACTGGCACAGCATTTTTATTATGTACTTTTTGTACGCAGTCATTTTGCTGATATGGATATCGACGCGTCTGAAGGAAACGTTGGCAAAGGCTGACCGTATTCCTTTTACTTTTGAGGGCTTTAAGAATGGTTTCAAAGAAGTTCTCAGCAATCGTCAGACACTGTGCTATATGCTCTGTATGGGGCTTTTCTTTGGTAGTTTTATTGGCTATCTAAATTCTTCACAGCAAATTTTCCAAGTGCAATTCAATACAGGCACCCTATTCAGTTTGTATTTTGGCGCCTTAGCACTCGTACTTGGTTTTTCTTCGTTACTGAATGCACGTATTGTTGAAGCGTTTGGCATGCGCCCCATCGCCCTGTGCGCCATCACTACTGTGGTAATCACCTCTATTGTGTTCTGGGCACTGCATTCATTTGTCACCATTTCCCTATGGATGTTTTTGGTATATGCCGCTGTGCTGTTCTTTTGTTTTGGTTTACTGTTCGGTAACGTCAACGCTTTGGCTATGGAGCCTATGGGACATGTAGCCGGCATTGCTTCTGCGGTGATCGGTTCAGTCTCTTCCATCTTATCGATGGGCATCGGCACTTTGATTGGTCAGCTGTACAATAATTCGTTAATTCCTGTGGTAATGGGTTTTAGCATACTGGGCTCTTTAGCTCTGGTTCTCATATATTTTGCAAAAACGAAACATTCGGATGAATTTGACCCTACAACGGTTTAAAGGAATACCATGCGTAAAACCGATAAAAAAAGAGACAACCTGATTCGCCAGACACTGACAGAAGTCTGCGATGGACTTTTGAAACAGAACTTAGGCTTTGCATGGCTAACGCACACCGTCGATTACAATGCCTTTCCGCAAAGCCTAAAAGTCATCGTTATTTTTGAGACGGACGAAGCCCAAGAGCTATTCGCTAATAGCTCTGGTTTTGGCAACCTTATCTCTGATATTGCGAATCGATTTAAACAGTTAGATATACGCCTTTCTACTCCGAAGACACACGTATTCCTCGATAATGAGGAAGCATGCTTTAGAAACCACGAAGGTAAATGGGCGAACCGATTACAACAACACTGAGCATCTCTCTGCTTTTTCATGACAAGCTACTGACACAAGAAGCGCCCTTTTCTGCAAAGGTTTGCCCACATACATATTCTTTACATTGATGACGATAACTCCCTATTCACCGCACGTTTCTTGCGCTTATTTCATGCCTAACTTGTCTAATCTGATTATGTCATTTAGAAAATTAACGATTAAGGAGAACGTATTATGTTGGGTTGGACTTTTCTATTTTTGATTGTAGCGTTGCTAGCAGGCGCACTAGGTTTTACTGGCATTGCAGGCGCAAGTATGGGGATCGCAAAAGTACTGTTCTTTGTATTCCTAATATTGATGATTATTTCTGCAGTACTTCATGTCGTCCGTGGTAAGAAGCCGCTATAAAAATTGACGAACTCCAGAACCCATTGATGACATCAATGGGTTCTAATGACCTTATTTTTATCACCTTTCTAAGTCATTTAGCACGTACCATAGTTTTCATCACTCTATCTATGTATCCGAGGATGAAACATGAAAGCTTACAAGTACGTACCATTGATCGTCTTGCCATTCGCTGCAACCACTTATGCCGATGAACTAACTTCTAGTATCGGTATTACAGGTATCTGGGCCGAGTCTTACATCATAGGCGAAGATAACGTCGGCGACCCTTTTCCATACGTCAATCTGTCCTATGGCATGTTTAAAGCTTCTCCGCGGGGCATCGGATTAGAGCACACCATAAACGACAAAGATAAGATTAGTTTACTTGTCACTCTAAGAAGGTCTCCCCTAGATATTGATGATAACAGTCAACTCACTGGTCTAAATGAGCGCAAAGATGCCACGGAATTAGCTCTAGGCTGGTCAACCAAGCTTCAATCTATTGATATCACCTCCTCGTTGGCAGCGGACATCAGTGACAAGCACAATGGCTACGAAGCGAAAATCAAAGCGTCCAAACCTTATAAAACGCAAGCGGGGTTGTTCATCCCTTCCCTCGGCTTAGCCTACCAATCAAAAGATCTGGTCAACTATTACCATGGTATCAGTGCTAGCGAGTCTGCTCTGTCTGGATTCGAAACTTATGAAGGTGAAGGTGGTGTAATTGGTCAAATGGGCATCACACACATTTTTCCCATCTCTGATCATTGGAAAACCATTACAAACATTCAGCGTACCAGTTTGGGAAATAACATTAGCGATAGTCCAATCGTAGACAAATCAAGCTTCTGGGCCGGTACATTTTCTGTGGTGTATACGTTTTAAAACGGATTAAATAGTGTGATGTGATAAAGGTTTGTTTTAGACTGAAAAGACCATCATCGCGGAGGTGCTTATGAAAAAACTGAAGAATGAAGCGCAGTTAGTAAAAAAAGCCATTCAAGTAGGTGAATCTTATGCCAAGAATCGTGGTTACGCGGCTTTTTCGGCACAGACCTCAGCCAATCAAAAAGTGGAGTCTTTATACCGACTGCTAGTGCTAGATAAACTGGTGGTCGCACTGCCGCCTGACAAAGAAGACTTACCAGGTATGAAACATAAGCTCGCCATTTGGATGGATAAAATGCTCCCTGCAGATCATCCATTGAAAGAAGCCAGTTAGCGCTGTACGAATAAAATAATGGGCCTTAACGGCCCATTATTTTTATGCTTGTTTATTATCACTAGATCGGGTTCTTTTACGTGGCGTTCGGTTTGACGACGCTTTTTTATCTTCTGACCGCTGAGAAGACCCACTAGAATGACTTGATGATTTAGCCTCACCTCCACGAGATCTTTGTGGATTAGGCTTACGCTGAGCAGGTTTATTTGAACGCGGCTTAGCATTACCATCTTTTGCTTGCGCTGCTGACTGTTGAGCTTGATCCGTTTTCGGCTTCTTAGGCTTTTTCGGTTTCTTAGGCTTAACTGGGCGAGTATCTAGCTTCGACTCTTGTAAGCGATTCGTTGGTGGGAACTCTGCATCGACTTGACGCTCGATTAACTCACCGATCACACGCTCAATAGCAAACAACTCTTTGATATCTTCTTCCGTCACAAACGATACCGCGTGACCTGTTTCTCCAGCTCGACCTGTTCGACCGATGCGGTGAACATAATCTTCCGGCACTTTTGGTAAATCAAAATTCACCACATAAGGCAGCTGGCTAATATCAATGCCACGGGCTGCGATATCCGTCGCCACCAACACTTGTACCGCGCCCGATTTAAAGTCGGCCAAAGCTTTGGTACGAGCATTTTGACTCTTGTCACCATGAATCGCTGCCGCAGTAATGTCTTTCGCATTCAACATACGCGCAATGCGGTTAGCGCCGTGTTTTGTTTTAGAGAATACTAAAACCTGACGCCAGCCTTCTTGCTTCACAAGGTGAATCAAAAGTTTAGTCTTATTCGGCTTATCCACTTCAAAAACAGTATGACTGATCGTTGCGGCTTTTGTATTAGCAGGTGACACAGAAACTTCTTCTGGATCATTAACAAAGCGCTCTGCGAGCTCTTTGATCGGATCCGAGAACGTTGCTGAGAACAGCAAGGTTTGACGCTTTTTCGGAATCAACGCCACGATCTTTTTCAAATCATGAATAAAGCCCATATCCAACATACGGTCAGCTTCATCCAACACTAAGATTTCCAAACGATCCAGTTTCAAGGCATTTTGCTGGTACAGGTCCAACAAACGACCTGGGGTCGCCACTAATACATCCGCGCCACCACGAAGCTTCTGCATTTGCGGGTTAATCTTGACACCGCCATAGACCACCGCGCTTTTTAACGGCAAATGCTTACTGTACAACGCCACATTATCTGCCACTTGCTGCGCCAACTCACGAGTCGGAGTTAACACCAACGCACGCACTTGGTTATTTCGCGCCCCCTGTCCCGCTAATAAATTTTGCAGCATCGGCAAGGTAAAACCGGCTGTTTTACCCGTCCCTGTTTGCGCCGCCGCCATCAAATCCTGACCAGACAACACCACAGGAATCGCCTGCTGTTGGATTGGGCTAGGAGAGGTATAACCCTTCTCAGCTAAGGCTTTCAAAATGCGCGCGTCTAATCCTAGGGATTCAAAATTCATTAGGGTTCTCAATTGGAGGATACAAAGGCGCGAAGCTTAACCTTTGTAGGAGGAATTTGCGAAGGGTTTTGTCTTTTCAACGCCACAAACTCACTACGCATTGGCTCAATCGCTTTGATACTGTTAAGCCTAATAAGAAATAAATGGCATTCAACCTTAAACAT
The DNA here is from genome assembly GCF_016461785.1 of Marinomonas ostreistagni. GTDB lineage: Bacteria > Pseudomonadota > Gammaproteobacteria > Pseudomonadales > Marinomonadaceae > Marinomonas > Marinomonas ostreistagni_A. The sequence goes on from NZ_JAEMUH010000002.1 coordinate 283,410, forward strand.
CACATGAGCAAAGCCTATTTCCTTAAACTTTGCTGACAGTTTTATAAGAAGAACAATGTTAGTTTGTGTCGCTAACTTTAGAGACAGCCAAAGAATGATAAATGCTGTTGGAGAAGCTCAAATGCATTACTTACATTTTACTGCAAGTTTAGTTGTCTTACTCTCACTCAGCGCGTGCGCGCAAACGCCCCCCTACTCAACATATCAATACAAGGGTAAAGAGTACTTTCATGTGCCCTACACACTCACCGCTGATAACATGGTTGATGCTGAACCAATCCCAACAGAGCAATTAATTGCTGATGGTGGGCAATTTGAAATTTTGATTAAAAAAGATTCATTTCCGGTCAGAGCGCCAAACTGCCAAGCAAACATTATTGCTCGTATGCCATGGACTGACCAAAAAGAGAAACTAAACAGCCGTATCACAGCATACAACGATATTAAATCTGTGCTGAATGGCGAAGCGGCCGCCACTGGCGTTGTGTTGGAGCTTAACCCCTATTTTGACCAAGATGAAGATGGTCCTTATCTAACCCAATGCAATGTTTTTTTTAGAGTGCATCATGGACAATACATCAATCATTTGGGGCAGCCTGACAAATAACCATATCCTCATAATCATTGGGAACAGACCTTCATATAACAAGAAGCCTGTTTCCGAACAGAAATTCCTCAGATCAAAATCGCCTAGCATTTGATTTAATATCATCAGTCAATACGAAAACTTAATCTAATGTAAGAGCATTGATAATTCTAATAATTACGTCGTGCTAGAAATATGCGAAGGGGTTCGTAAATGTTATATTTTGTTTTCTTAATTTCAGTTTGATAATAAATTAATCAGATCCGTTAGTACTTGCCCATCTAACCAAAGCGACATGCAAATATGGATTTCCTGACATTACGGAACCAATAGTGCCTTCTAAAACTCAACACAAACGCTTATCGAGCCGATACTTACTTTTGTCTCTAGCCGTGGCCTTAGTTCCATTATTTATATTTGCTGGTCTTTATGATCGTTACTTTGATCAGTTGGTTTCAAAAATCACGGACGGAAGGATTAACACTCAAGTTGCCGCGGTGCAAAATGAGTTTCGCGTGCACCTAAGAGAGCGCTTGTACCAATTAGATGTACTTGCGGATGAGCTTGATTCTCCCGAAATTTTTCAAAAAGATGGTAAACAAAATCTTCCAGAGGAACTGGAAGCGCTTTTGCGGTTACAGACCGATCTTAATAATGTTTACGGTATTGCCTTTTTTGATGCTGAAAAGCAGTTTCTTTGGAGTTTCCCAGAGTACGCCTATTCCTCAGCTAGATATCACGCAGTTCAGCCTTACAAAACACAGTTTGAACAGGCGGATATTTTTGGACCAGAAGAGTTTACCTTTGATCGACCAAGTTCAGTCTTACTTGTAAAACCAATTATCGGTTTATCTGGCAATCACAAAGCGCCCTATTTAGGACTGATTCTGCGTTTCAACTCGTTAGCTGCAATCCCAAAATCGTTGGGCACGGATGGAATTTTTACTCCTTATTTAGGCGTGCCAGGTGACCGCATCTTTGACATCGTAGGTCAGCCAGCTCAGAGCATAGACCAATACGATCAAACGTTTGACTTGTTTCCAGGCTGGTCAATCAAGCTTAGACAAAACGAAGTGCTTGCTGCACCGCCTAGCGCAACCCTTAGATATTGGTTGATTGGCTTAGTCATGTTGACGGCCGCTTGCCTCTTAGTCGTCCACTGGTTCATTTCAAAACGCCTAAACCGCCAAGTTGATACATTAATTGCAGGTATCGAACGAGTGGCTTCTGGCGACCTTAAATCTCCCGTTCCGCCACAGCCAGGCACTGAAGTCGAACGTCTTACCATTGCAATAGAGAAAATGCGTTCGCAACTCAATCAAGTCATCCAAACAAATGTTGAGATGGAGCGAAGAGCCTCTCTCGGGAATTTAGCTGCAGGGCTGGCCCATGATATCCGCAACCCGCTTAATATCGTTGGCATTACCACCAAAGCTTTATTAAAAAGAGAGTTTAGTGATGAAAAAAAAGAAATGCTCTCTATGGTTACGGATGAACTTGGACGAGTAAATCGAGTGATTGACAACCTATTAAACTTCGCTCGACCAGCGCCTCCTAAGCAAGAAAACGTTGTTCTTATCAAAGAGCTAAATCTGGTAGCCAACCTTCTTAATGCCACGTTACATAAGCATAAAGTAAGCTTACACATTGAGTGTGAAGAAACCTTAGAACTGTTTGCTGACCCTACTCACTTGCATCAGGTATTAATAAACCTTGTCTTAAACGCTATCCAGTCTTTTAATGGTCAGGGCGGAGACGTGACCATTAATGTTAAACGTGAGCCTGAAGAGTTAATCATCACCGTTATTGATAATGGTCCCGGTATAGACTCGACACACCTAGAGCGGATTTTCGAACCCTTTTACACCACGAAATCCACCGGCACAGGTCTTGGTTTAGCCATTTGTCAGGCTCTTATTCAAGCCAACCATGGACGGATAGAGATTCACTCTGACAGTGAAGGCACTACTGTATTTTTAAAATTTCCGATACAAGCAAAATTAGACGACACCTATGAGTAACCTAAGTGTTTTGGTCATTGATGATGAACAGAATTTAGTACGCAGTATTAAGTTCTCTTTGAATAATCAGGATATTGAACTCACAGCCGCTTTTACAGGGCAAGAAGGGATCACCGCGTTTGAGCAATTAAACCCCGACTTAATTCTGCTCGATTTGGGCTTACCAGATATGTCTGGGCTTGAGGTATTAAGCCATTTAAGACAGCTTTCTCCAACAACACCAGTGATCATGATCTCTGCACATGGGGACACCAGAACAGCGGTTAAAGCTGTCAAAGAAGGCGCTATTGATTACATTACTAAGCCATTTGACGTCGATGAGCTTGAACTGCTAATGCTAAGAACCGCCGAGCAGCAAAGAGCCACCAAAGAACTCGCCTTTCTTAGAAATAAAGATGGGGTTAACAATCAGATCATTGGCCAGTCGACGAAAACTAACCTGCTGAAGAAAATGATCACTCAAGTGGCGAACAGTGCAGCCCGAACCATCCTAATCCAAGGGCCCTCTGGCACCGGAAAAAGCATGGTGGCCAAGAGCATTCACAACCAACGCTTCAGCAATGCGCCCTTTATCGAAGTCAATTGCGCGGCCTTACCCGAACACTTAATTGAAGCGGAGCTTTTTGGCGCTGAAAAAGGCGCTTATACCGGGGCAACGTCTACGCGAGATGGCCTAATTGCGCTGGCGGATGGTGGTACATTATTTTTGGATGAAATTGGCGAAATGCCGCTTAATATTCAAGCAAAATTACTGACGTTCTTAGAACAAAGAACCTTTCGCCCTGTTGGGGCTGGAAAAGAGCGTAAGTCCAATGCGGTCATCATTGCAGCAACGAATCAAAACCTTGCTATACAAGTATCAGAAGGTCGTTTTCGACAAGACCTTTTTTATCGACTAAATGTAGTGCCTGTTGAAATTCCAGCGCTGCAAGAGCGCGCCGCAGATATTCCTATCCTTGTTGAGCATTTCTCAAGCCTCATGGCTAAAAATGAAAGCTGTCAGCCAGTGATTATGACTCCGGAAGTGATGGTAGCATTACAGCAGTATGCTTGGCCTGGAAACATCAGGGAACTAAAGAACCTAATCGAGCGATTAACGATCTTGTACCCAGGCGAGCATATCACCTGTTCGTTATTACCTAGCGAAATCCTACCGAAAACTCCAACATTGCATTCACCGCAAACACGTTATGATGAGCAGGTTGAGTCAAAAGAAAAGGAAGTCATTTTACAGGCACTCAGTGCAGCTCAAGGAAAGAAAGGCTTAGCGGCTGAGAAACTCGGCATTTCAAGACATGCCTTAAAAAGGCGGATGCAACGCTTAAATTTAGACCTTTAACTGAATGTACTATGCAAAATAAAAATAAATTTAAACTTCGTATTAACAATAAGTTTTGTCTATTAATGACCTGCTTGCTTTCGCTAAGCGCCCTCGCAGAAACAAGGTTAGGTTCCGTCAATGAACACGCGACCAAAGTAGGCTGTTTATTTCCTATGACAGGTCGGGGCGGCCTTTATGGACACGATAGCTTGATCGGTATTCAAATCGCTTTGGAAAAGATCGCCTCTTCCCCTCGTTACCCAGAACTTCAGGTATTAATTGAAGATTCGCGTTCGAAAGCGTCTCGAGCGACTCGCATTGCGCGAACGTTTGCCCAAGAGGAAGGTGCTCGCTTCTTATGTGGCGTCGTTAACTCTTCTGTTGCGATACAGGTCGCGCAAGTAGCGAGTCAAGAGGAAGTGTTTTTTATTGGTACTGATCACGCTTCATCACGCTTAACAGAGCCTTTAACCAATCCTTATTACTTTCGGCTCAGTAATAACACCAAACAAAGCATGCTAGCGGGTGCGAAATACATTAAAGAGCACCTACTTCCAAAGACGAATAATCGACCTATTCGCATTTCCTACATCGCGCCTGATTATGAATACGGTTACTCCGTCTGGCAGGACCTCACCCGCGCTTTAAACGAATTAAACGTACCTTACCAAATCGTAACGACATTATGGCCTCGATTGTACGAAGCAAATTATTCACCATTTATACGAGCGTTAATGGAGCAACCCACAGACCTTATCGTTAACTCTATGTGGGGTGGTGATCTCGTTGCTTTTATTCAACAAGCCAAAAGTACTCCTCTGTTTGATCACTCTGCGTTTGCAAACTTTGATACGGGGGGAAATTACGAAGTTCTTGCCGCATTGGGTGACGATATGCCCAATGGCTTGATCATGTCATCCCGACATCACACCAATTGGCCGAGAACCGAACTGAACCACTGGTTTGTTGAACGATTTAAAGCGATAAGCGGTCGCTATCCTTCCTATGCCGCGGAAGGCGCTTACTCGGGGCTCATGGCCATTGCCGAATCCCTTGCGATTGCTGGCACAACTGCCAGTAACGACACAATAAGACAGACTCTAGAGCAGCTTGTACTCCATCTGCCAGAGGACCCCATTGGTTACTCATCTTATATGGATGAGCGAACACACCAAATTCAGCAAGTCATTGCGATAGGCACAACTCAAGCAAATTCAAGTCAACTCCCAGCCAAAAAACTGCTTGGCAATTGGGCTGTCTATTATCCTAGTCGCTTCAGCTCATTTAAAAACAAACAATAAAATGAGCGGAATCCGCTCATAGATCTACGTTCATCATGAGCGGATTCCGCTCATTAAAAATATCGAACATTGCAGAAATATAATTTTTCCTTTAAATATCAAAGCACTAACAAAAGTTACAAAACTGGCATCGCCTTTGCTATCCCACCTTTAGTACTGCGATCAGTGCGCTCATTTAAGATCAATCAACACTCATAGTACCGCTCAATCGTGAATGTTGACTGAAGCACACCAGCAGTCGTTTGGCAAAGTAAGACTTGTTCCTCACTTACTTTGCCTACGAATCATAAAAATAAAGGTGTTATAACTATGTTTCTACATGATGCGTCTCTATTAAAAGAACGCTGCCTAGTAAATGGCCAATGGGTATCCGCAGAGGATAATAAAACCATCCCTGTCACCAACCCTGCTAATGGCGAAATCATTGCTCATATCCCCCACCTAAGCGCAGACGAAGTGCCCTCAGTTATCGAAGCGTCACAAGTGGCTCAAAAAAAATGGGCGGCTATGACAGCAAAAGAACGCTCAAAAATCCTGCGCCGCTGGTTTGAACTCATCATCGAAAATACCGATGACTTGGCAATGATCATGACCTCTGAACAAGGCAAACCGTTAACGGAAGCCAAAGGTGAAATTGGCTATGCAGCCTCTTTTGTTGAATGGTTTGCAGAAGAAGCGAAGCGCGTTTACGGTGACACAATCCCTGCCCCAGTGACCAATCAACGCTTAAGGGTTATCCGACAGCCTATTGGTGTGACAGCCGCGATTACGCCCTGGAATTTCCCAGCAGCGATGATTACTCGTAAAGCGGCCCCAGCGCTGGCAGCAGGCTGCTCTATGATTGTTCGCCCAGCCGACTTAACGCCTCTGACAGCTTTAGCACTTGCTGAATTGGCGCAAAGAGCTGGTATTCCAGATGGCGTGTTCCAAGTGATTACCGGCTCAGCCAGCAAACTTGGCAAAGTCTTAACAGATAGCAATGTGGTGACCAAACTTTCGTTCACAGGTTCAACAGAAGTGGGTCGTTTATTGATGGCTCAATGTGCGGACACCATTAAGAAAGTTTCCCTAGAGTTGGGCGGTAACGCACCATTTATTGTGTTTGACGATGCAGACCTTGATAAGGCCGTCGAAGGCGCTATGGCGTCTAAGTATCGTAATGCAGGACAAACCTGCGTCTGTGCAAACCGCATTTTAGTACAACGCGGTGTTTACGATGTTTTTATCGCCAAACTTCAAAAGAAAGTGGCGGCACTGAAAATTGGTTATGGCGTTGAAGATGGCGTCCAAATCGGACCGATGATTGAAGAAAAAGCCATCACCAAAGTAGAAGAGCATATTCAGGACGCGGTATCTAAAGGTGCCAAGCTGATCCATGGTGGTGAGCGTCTAGGCGGTTTATTCCTTCAACCTTCGATCTTGGTAGATGTCACCAGCGATATGAAGGTGGCGCAAGAAGAAACCTTCGGCCCGATGGCCCCAATCTTTCCATTTGATACAGAAGAACAAGCTGTTGCCATGGCAAACGACACCATTTTCGGTTTAGCCGCTTACTTCTTTACCAAAGATCATGCGCGCAGTGTGCGCGTTTCAGAAGCCCTAGAGTACGGCATGGTTGGTCACAACACAGGGCTTATTTCAAACGAAGTCGCACCTTTTGGTGGTGTTAAGCAGTCAGGCCTCGGACGTGAGGGCTCTAAGTACGGTATCGATGAGTACTTGGAACTGAAATACATCTGTAGCGCTCTTTAACACGAGGAAGTCATTATGTCTCAAGGTATCAAACCCTTCTCTTTTAATACTCCAGGCTCCATGCATGTTGAATGGGGCGGAGCCAAACGTCTTGGTGAACTAGCGTCCGAATGGTTCCAAGAACGCAACGTTCTGCTTGTGACGGATAAGTTCCTGAGTGAAAGCGGTCTGCTGAACGAAACCAAAGCCTCTTTAGAAGCTCAAGGTTTCAGTATTTCCATTTTCGACGACGTAGTTGCGGATCCACCAGAACACGTTTTAATGGCCTGTGTAGATTTTGCAAAGGCAAATCAGACTGACTTGGTGATTGGCTTGGGCGGCGGCTCACCAATGGATATCGCTAAACTAGTAGCCGTTATGCTGACATCAGAGCAGCCATTGTCTGAGCTGTACGGAATTGGCAAGGTACAGGGCAAGCGCGCACCGTTACTTCAAATCCCAACCACAGCAGGAACAGGTTCAGAAGTCACCAATATCACCATCTTAACAACAGGTGAAACCACCAAGATGGGCGTGGTTTCTAAACAGTTGTATGCAGATTATGTCTTGCTCGATGCTGAATTAACCATTGGCTTACCTTCCCTACCGACCGCGGCAACGGGCATTGATGCCATGGTTCACGCGATTGAAGCGTACACGTCAGTTCACCTAAAGAACCCTCTTTCTGATGCCTTGGCAAAAGAAGCATTGCGTTTGCTTAGCAAAAACTTGCTCACCGCCTGCCAAGAAGGCACGAACCGCGCGGCACGTGAAGCCATGCTATTGGGTGCCAACTTAGCCGGCCAAGCTTTCTCAAATAGCCCGGTCGCAGCCGTGCACGCTTTGGCTTACCCATTAGGTGGTCACTACCATTTACCGCATGGTTTGACCAATGCTCTGATGCTCGGCCCTGTGCTTCGCTACAACATGAAAGAAGCCGCGTCGCTTTACGCTGAGCTTGCAGACGTTGTATTGGACTCTTCTGACGGAAACGAAAACAGCCGAGCAGAGCAATTCGTATCCTTTATGCAAAATCTAATGAATGAGTCTGGTGCGCCACAACGACTACGTGATGTTGGGGTTACTGAAGAGAGTCTTCCAACACTCGCCAAAGATGCCATGCTACAAACACGTTTGCTTGGCAATAACCCTGTTCCAGTAACGGAAAGCGATGCCCTAAAACTGTATCAAGAAGCTTTTTAATTCAATGAAACAATGTTTGTTTCTGCAATAAAAACCTGTAGCAACCCCTCTGCAACCTCTGGTTGCAGAGAATTTGAATTATTACAAAAATAATAGGAAATCATCATGAGTAAAGAACGTATTGATGGCCAAGAAACACCCTTTTGGTCTATGGGACCTTTTAAGGTCCGCCTCCCGTTTGTCCACTATCGCATAGAATGGCCTGATTACTTTCAAGGCCTACTTATGTGCGCCGTCGACCTTGCTGCCATCCCATTAATGACCGAGCTACTGGGCATGCCATTTGAAGTGGCCTTAGCAGTTGTTATGTTAAACGGCCTTTTCTACTTGTTACACCACTTGTTAGGGGACCCAGTTGTTCCTGGCTGGATTACCCCAGCAATTCCGCTGTTGATGGCTTACTGCACAACCTTCCCAGAAGGACCTGAACGGATCCATGCCTTAATATCCTTCCAGCTCTTGCTCGGTATATTCTCGATATTTATCGGAGCATCTGGACTGGCTCACAAGGTGGTTTCGTTAATACCCCAAGCCATCAAATCAGGGGTCATTATTGGAGCAGGTATTGCAGCAGTCATGGCTGTATTCAAAGTAGACGGTCGTTTTGATACTTACCCAATCACCATCACTCTGGCAGTGGGTATTGCGTTTTATGTGATTTTCTCGCGCCACTTTGCGCACTTAAAACAGAACAACGCTTTCTTTAACGTGATTGGTAAATTAGGCGTTTTCCCGATCGTTGCCCTAGCCATTGTTATTGCCCCTACCGTTGGGGAAACATCGTGGCCAGATATCCAATGGGGCTTTTCTTCGCCTGATTTCGTTACGCTTTGGAACGAGTACACAGTCTTTGGTTTAGGTTTGCCACCATTAACAATGTTCTTAAGTGCGATCCCAACGGTGTTAGCGGCTTACATTGTATTATTCGGTGACGTCCTACAAAGTCGCGCCATTCTAGAAGAAGCGGATCATCTTCGTACGGATGAGAAGATTGATTACGATCCAGACCGCGCGCATATGATTTTTGGTGCACGTAACTCTGCCATGTCAATTTTAGGCCCGGATGTTGCCATGTGTGGTCCGCTTTGGGCGGCCATGCACGTCGTGATCGTCGAGCGTTTCAGCCAAGGCAAGAAAGCTATGAAGTCCATCTTTGGTGGTGCTGGCTCTTTCCGTTGGGGCACTAATACAGGCTTGTTGTTCATGCCAATCGTAACCCTAGTGCAACCGATTCTAGGTGTTGCGCTGGCATTAACGCTACTGATTCAAGGCTACGTTTCGGTTCGAATCGGGGTAATGGAAGCACGCTCACAGCGTGATCTTGGTATTGCAGGTATTGTTGCGGCCGTTCTTGCCACACGCGGTGCCACATGGGCCTTTGCTGTCGGTGTTGTGCTTTGTATTTTGGTCTACGGACGTGATTTCTTCAAAGGCGAGAAAGACAAGACCTTTGTGAAAGATCAAGCTCAATAAACCTCCTAGCGCTATCGCGTTTAGTAAGAATGCTAAAGATAAAAAATGCCCCAAGTGTTTCAATCACTTGGGGCATTTTATTATCACAATGCAATAGCGTGTTAAGCAGACAGTAACCTTATTTTCTTACATTGAGCCCCTAGATAGACGCCCAAAGCAATCAATAGCCCCATTCCTAACACTCTAAGAGTGATGACACTTGTGCTGAAGTCTGCCGCAGCTTCTGGCCAAGCAATTAGCAGCGCAGCCACGATAAAACCACCTCGTTGAACCATGGATAAAGGGCTTCCTAGCCAACCAGAGAAGCCAATGCTCATGGAAATGGTTGCTAGAGTGGCTAAAAAGATCGCCATGGTAATACTCAGTGAGTCACCAATCAGCAAGACGCCTGGCATAGTAACAAATAAGAACGGCACCAATAGTTTAACGAAGCCTAAGCGCATGGATTCTACTGCCGTCTCGTTAGCGTCCGCGCCTGAGATTGTCGCTGCCGCATAAGCTGCCAACGCAACAGGCGGCGTGATCGCAGAGACCAGACCGAAGTAGAAAATAAACATATGCGCCGACAAGGTTTCCATTCCTAGCTGTGTCATAGCTGGTGCAACTAAGACCGCCAGCAATAAATACGCTGCTGAGGTCGGCAGTCCCATACCAAGAATAAACGACGCCAACGCCGTCAGCAGTAATACGCCCCAGAGATTACCATCACCAAGCTCAATGATAAGGCCTGACACCATCAGCCCCATACCCGTTAAATTCAATATACCAATCACGACCCCAGCTGAAGCGACCGCAGCGACGATTGGCAAAGTATTCATTAGCGTTTCTTTGCAGGATTGAATCAGATCAACCCAATTGATTCGAGTGGATGCTTTCCACGGAGAGATTAACAGCCCAACCACAATGCCAATCACGGCCGCTTGTGTTGGCGATTTGCCCGCAATCATCAGTCCCACCAAGGCGATTAAAGGCAACAACAGATAACTTTTAGCTTTTAGGGTCTCCATGAGCAAACGCAGTCCCGCCTCATTATCTCGCTCAAGACCTAAGCGCCCAGCTTCCAAACGAACAGAGATCATTAACGCCAAAATATACAGAAGCGCAGGTACTAGAGCCGCCAGCGCAACTTCCGCATAAGGAATACCGATCATTTCAGCCATCAAGAATGCTGCAGCCCCCATAACCGGTGGCATAATTTGTCCCGCAGAGGACGCCGCGGCTTCAATGGCGCCCGCAAGTTTCGGGCTATAACCCACGCGTTTCATCAGTGGAATGGTGAATGTCCCCGTGGTCACTACGTTTGCTACCGCACTGCCGTTCAAAGACCCTAACAAGGCACTCGATAATGCAGCCGATAACCCCGGCCCACCTTGAACACGGCCCGTTAATCCTCGTGCGATGTCGACAAATACCTCTCCGGTACCGATCTTCGTCAAAATGGCGCCAAACAGGCCAAATAAGAAAATGTATTCAACCGCGACCCCCATAGGCACGCCGTAAACGCCCTCTGTTGATAACAACAAGGTTGACGTTAGGCGATTCAAGTCATAACCGCCGTGTCCATATTGACCTGGTATCAAATAGCCAAAATGGGCATATAAAAATGCTAATGACATCAATACAACTAATGCCCAACCGACGGCAATGCGCACAAAGATGAACACAATCACAGCCAGTGCTAGAAATACCCATGTATCAGTAGGTATTGACATCGCGCCACGCATGATGATGTCAATGTAAGAGTTCCAAAGGTAAGGACCCGGTATCAGGGCAACCAAGGCCAATGCGTAAAAGGCGACGCGCACAATTGGTGTTTGATAGCGTGATCCGTACAACATCAATGCCGAGCAGGCTACCAATGAAAAAAACGATGAGCGTAAAAGTAAGGCAGTAATACCTCCGTAATAGGCGCCATAAATCACTAAACCTGCGATACCAATAGCAAGCATACTGAATAGAAAAGAGATAGATAGCTGTTCCTTACGCCCAATATGATCAGACGTAAGGAGCAGACTTTTGAGGCTTGTCTGCTCCATAGTGGACTCCTAATTAATTACTGACTGGCTTCGTCGTAAAATGCTTTCGCGCCAGGATGTAATGCAACCGGAGTATTCGGAGCACTCTTCAATTGGATATTTTTCGCCTGCGGGTGAACTTGACTTAATTCATCTAAGTTAGAAAAAATTGCCTTAGTGATGTTATAAACTTTAGTTTGATCGTTTTTACCGCTGGTGAATAGGATCGCTGGATCGTTGATCACCGTGACTGGAGCAGTAACATCTGGATAGGTGCCAGACGCTAATTGCGTCACTTGATAGAATGGGTATTTTTTAACCATACTGTCTAGCTTTTCAACATCAGCAGACAGCAATTTCATATCCGTTTGAGAATCTAAATCGATCAGCGATGAAGTGGGGGCACCCGCCAAGACAACCGTTGCGTCCACTTGTCCGTTTACAAGCGCTTTAACCCCTTCTGTGTAAGATAAAAAGCGTGGCGTAATGTCACCAAACACACCGTATTCTTCCAGTAGACGTGTCGCAATAACCGCCGCATTACTTCCAGGAGGTCCCATGCTCACACGTTTACCTTTCAAGTCACTGAAGCCGTTTACGCCTGAACCATCTAATGTCGCCACCTGTAATACTGCAGGGTATAAGTAGGCAATCCCTGCAACGTCTAGCGCTCCGGTATTTTTAAAAGGGCCTTCGCCATTCTTCGCTTCAAATAAAGTTGAAGAGGAAGATAAACCTAACGTCATTTGGCCAGCTGCAACACGGTGATTGTTCTCTACCGATGCGCCTGTCACTTCAGCCCGGGCTGTCGTGTCATCTAAATGCTTATTTAGTGTTTCAGCTACCCCTGCGCCAATCACATAAAATAGGCCGCCAGTACCACCTGTACCGATAGAAATACGTTCAGCAGCAATAGAAGCAGAGCTTGCAAACGTAGCAGCAAGTACGGCTGTAAGAAGAGTTTTCTTATTCATGGTTGTCTCCATTTAACGTTTATTTTTTTTATACAAATGGCGGTAAACGATCATTCATTCGTTCACTCAACGTTAAACTTATAGGACGAACCTTTCACGAACCTTTCATGGACGTCATATAATACACTGGAAAATTAGGGGCCTATGCGCATGGCATGACGCCATTCTTCTAATAAAAGAGAACGTTTTGCTTGATCAGTTTGCACTAATAATGGCAGGCCAAATGGTATTGGACGAAAGATGCCGTGGGGTCTCCTTCGTATTTCTGAGAGACTACTAGTACCCGTTACGCTCTCTGACAAAGGGATTAAACTCGACGCTGTGGCCAGTATATTTTGTCCATCATCAGATAATAAGTAATCTAGAAAGAACTCAGCTTGAGGCATATTTGAAGCCTCATGATAAATAAATGCTGTACGCATTACGACTGAGGTATAGTCTGTCGGCATGACAGTTCTGATCCATGGGTAGTTTTGACTCCACTCAAATGCATAGGATCCAAGTACATTATAAGCGATAAAAATATCGCCTCTTAACAAGGCTTGCAGCATCGCTGAGCTATTGGGGTATAGCTGAGCATGATGAGAGCCGAACGCTTCAAGCAAACGTCCGTAGGTACGTGACTGCTGAGAGTCGTGGAACCAAGTTAAATACCCAAGCCCGACAGTTTCGATATCACTTAAACCAACTTTCCCCTGCACTAATGGACTTCGTTCACGAATCAAAGACAGTAGTGCCTCTCGACTCTCAGGCATCGCCAAGTTGCCTAAGATATCCTGATTAATCACCATAACAATAGGCTCAAACGTAAACCCAAAGGCCTCATCGCGCCATTTTGCCCATTGAGGTAATGCATCCGTCACCTCCGAGCGATAAGGCATGGCGTAACCATCATTTACTAACTTAAATTGTAAATCCATCGCCGGACTCATTATGACATCAGGCTTCTTATCCGTTGGCTGTATACTTAGAACCCGATTAAAAAGTTCCAGGGAACTGTGCTCAACATACACAATCGTTGTATCAGGAGATTGCGCCTGATATGCCTTTAAAAGTGGTTCAATCGCGTCAAAGTTAGCCGCCCCCCAAATGTTTAACTCAACTTGGTTACTCTCTTTGGATGGCAACATATTCAATTGTGCAGCGTTTGCGACAGGACACAAACTAACCAGTAGCATTAAGCTTAATAGCAATGCCTTCATACGGTTTCACCATTAGCTTCGAACACTACTTTGATAAGCAGGCCACGGGGTTGATTGTCCGTTAATATCAAACGCGCTCCATGGTGTTCTGCAACTTCCTTAGCAATACTTAACCCAATCCCTGTACCGACGGTATGATTGTGTTTGCTGCGATAAAAACGTTCAAAGACATGTTGCTTATCCTCATCTGAAATACCATTCCCTTGGTCGGCAACGGTTAAACATATAAGGTCTTTTTCGCGGTATAAATTTACTTCCACAACACTGTGTTTTGGACTGTACTTCACAGCATTTTCAAGGATGTTGCGTAACATTTGTGTTAATGCCACATCATCTCCCAAACAAGAGATAGAGGACTGTCCTAAGTATTCTATTTCAACTTCTGATTCCAATGCCCACACCACTAAACTACGACAAACATCCTTGGTTAGCCTGTCCAATTGAACATCACCGAACGCCTGGCTTCGCATTCGATGAGTTAATGTCGCTTCTTCTAAAAGGTGATGAATGGTATCGGTTAAGAGTTCACTGCTGTTAATGATGTCTTGCAGCTGTGTTTGACGTTTGGACGCATCATTTTCTATTAAGGCGTTTTGGGCCTGCAAATTGACACCTGCAAGAGGTGTTCGTAGCTGATGCGCAGCCTCTGATGTAAAGCGCTTTAGTCGTTCTAAAGTGATATTTAACTGCGACATAAAGTAATTTACCGTCTCGACTAACGGGCGTATTTCACTAGGCACATCGGTATTTAGAGGGGTTAATTCCGTTGACGAACGCAGCTCGATAGCACGTCTTAATGATTTCAATGGCCTTAGTACACGCCAAATACCGAACATCAGCAACCCTAAAGTGATACAGAAAAAAGTAATGAGGAACTGTATGACCAAGCCCCCCATTTCATCGGCTAATTGTTGTCGCGCCTGTGTTGTCTGGCCGATCGTAACATGAACAATTTCACTGTAATCCGACTCAATTAAACGTTTTGTGATTGTAATAAAGCGTACATTTTCACTACGGTAGAAGCTGTCAAAGTAAATCGGAGAGGATGAATTCTCTTGAGCTTTAGCATCACTCGCGGTTACATAAGTAGAGCTGGGCAGATCACTATAGCCTGTCAATAAGCTACCTGCTTCAGACGTAACAGAGTAGTAAGCTCGATCTTCTGGTGCTAATGCCAACGTTTCAAATGCTGAAACAGGCAGATCAACGATGACTTTTCGATCAAGTAAATTGATATTTTCTACAATTTGAAGTGCAGCCCCATGAATAAGGCGATCATAGGAAAGTTTGGCTGCCCGATTTGCATAGAGTTCGGCCGCCCATATTGCGACACCATTAATCACGGTCAGAACAATTAACGTCATGACCAGTAACTGTCGTCGAATAGAGGTCGGCTTTGTTCTCATTGCGAGATACCTGAGTGCTCTTCCAGCAAATAGCCAAGCCCACGAATGGTTCGAATGTGTAACGCAGAATGCGCCAAGGTTTTTCTGAGCCTTGCGACGTATATCTCGATTACATTTGGGCCAGGTGCTTCATCAAAACCATAAATATGATCCATCAGCACTTCTTTACTCAACACCTGTTTTGGCTGAGACATAAAGATTTCAAGTAAACGAAACTCTCTCTGCTTCAGCTCCACGGCCTGCTCACCGACAGTGACTGAACAGGTGCGTAAATTTAGACACACATCTGAAAACTCGATTGTCTCCTGTGCTTGCCCTTGACTACGTCTTAAAATCGCACGAATCCGAGCTTCTAGTTCACCAAAATCAAAAGGCTTGGTAATGTAATCATCTGCTCCAAGATCCAATAGTTTGATTCGTTCTTCTACTTGCCCTCTCGCTGTTACCACCAAAACTGGGGTGGCACTTTTTTGCTGCCTTAACGATTGTAGAAGAGTTTCTCCCTTCGCATCAGGTAAGTTTAGATCTAATAAAATTAAGTCATAGCATTGCTGCCTAAGCATCAGACTCGCCTGCTTCCCAGTCTGAGCAAGATCCACACCATGACCAATGCTTTTAATTCGATGTGATACGGCTTCGCATAGAACTGAATCATCTTCAATAACAAGTATTCGCATGCTAAATTTTCTTATTATTTGTGAGCAAAACGGGCTTATTTCGCCTATCGTAAAAATATACGGTATAACAGCCTTAACTACTCTAGCAAATTCAAAAATGCCGCATCGTAATTACTTAATGAGGACTGATTTTCTAAATTTTATCCATTAAATCAATTGAGCCTTAAATCGTGGACGCCATAAACCATGTTGGATCTTCCCAGTAGATTGAGCATTACTGAGGCTGAGCGCCTTTTTTTAGTTTTTTCATAAAAGCACCAAATTGAGGCCCCAACTCTTCAAATAAAGGATGACCTTTATTTTCCAGAATCACTTCGCCAAAGAGCTTAATACCTAGCGCAAATCGTGTGGCTTCTTCAGGGTCATCGAAATGACCAAAGTTTTTCATTTTTTCTATGACTTGAAAAATATCATCATGATTTTTGACCGATAGCTCTAACGTTTTGTTCTCCGTTATAGGTTCGCCTTTCGCATCCAGTTCATGCTTTAAAGTAAGGGTATATGTATGTTGTTTCATAACGTCTCCTAACAATTAATTAATAGAGGTGTAACCAAACTCAAGTTGAGTACGAGTATAGAAAATATTGAGCTGCTCCTGATCCAATCGTTTCAAAAGGTCACGCTCCTGTTCTGGTGTCACAAAAAATGTCACTTGCACTGGCTCGTCCGAGTCGTCTATCCATGTTTTAGTATGAATTGGCCCTTGATGACTGACTCCCATTTGCCCTGTCATCATTGTTGCACCAGATAGTTGAAGCTCTTTGGCGAGTTGAATTAACCACTCGGGAAGACTCATGCTTTGATGGGTTCGGCCATAGTAGGTATAAAAACATAATTGCAAACCAGTCATAGCACCTCCCTATTGTTTAGCTAGGCTATCTGCTGCATATTGAGCCACCTGACTATCGTTAGGGCCATGCGCGCCACTGACACCAACAGCTCCAATAACATGGCCTTCATAGTAGATAGGCACACCACCCTCTAAAGCCGTTGCTCCAGGAGTCGAAAGAAAGCTGACCTTCTGGTGTTCATTAATAAAATCTTCAAACTTTTTTGAAGGGTCTTTTAAGTAAGCTGCGGTTTTTGCCTTCTCCATCGCTACCGTTGGGCTGATTGCAATGGCATTATCATCGCGAGCAAATGCCACCAACAACCCCGAAACATCCACGACTGCCACGCTAATTGGCCATCCGTTGCGTCGGGCTTCATCTAATGCTGCCGCAACAGCTGCTTCAGCGGCGGCCAATGTGATGTTTAATTGCGGTAATGCAATATTCATAATACCTCCAATTTAAATTGTTAAATTTTTTGATTCGTATGAATAACCGGTACAACAGACATCCCAATACGTAGCTTTAATAACTCGCTTTGGTCTGGCAATAATTTGATCCGTACCGGAATACGCTGAACAATCTTAGTGAAATTGCCCGTAGCATTATGCGGTGCAATGGGGGAATAACTGACTAAACTGGCGGGCGCAATATGGTCTACTCGACCTTTCAGCTCTACCCCTGGTAACGCATCAACTTTTACTGTCACCGCCTGTCCTTCATGAACATTGGCCAGTTGTGTTTCTCGATATTGAGCTTCGATGTACAGCTTATCCATTGGCACAATAGTCAGTAATGATTGCCCTGTATTCACATAACTGCCATTTCGCGCATTCACTTGCGCGACCATGCCTGAAACAGGTGCCTTAATAGCAGCGTAGGATTGCGCCAGTTCTGCATTTTTAAGTTGGGTTTCAACCGTTAATAAGTTTGCTTGTGCTTGCTTCAGCTGTGCTTCTAGAATCAGAACCTGTTGTTTGGCTGTCGCTAAAGCAGCCTCGTCACGCATTTGTATGGCTTTTTCTGTCTGGTAGTCCGTTTCAGCTTGCTGCTTATCTTGAACGGTTCCTGACCCATCGCGAGCTAGGTTAATAAAGCGTGTTCTGTTTGCTTCTGCTAAAGACAAGCGCGCTTTATCAAGACTTATAACAGCTTGAGCTTGCTCAACAATCTTATGCTGTTTCACAATTTCAGCTTGAAGAACATTGATCACTGATTGAGCCGTCAGAACATTGGCAGAAGCCACTTGTCGAGCGATATCCAAATCTCGTTCATCTATATGAACCAGTGAGTCCCCCTCTTTCACATTGACATAATCCGATACAAATACTTGATCGATCGCACCTGAAATACGCGGTGAAATGACAGTCAAATCTGCTTGCACATAGGCATCTTCGGTCAGCTGCTCTATATCATTTGAAGCATGTGTATTGAATTGCCATGCGCTTGCTCCAACGATTGCGACAGCAACAACAGCCATGACTGCATAACGAGTTTTTTTCATTGAGATAACCTTTCTATCTAATTAGTTGGCGCGGGGGCCGAATGATTGGTTGCGGGTTCTATGGATCTCGGTATCTTTGGAGCAGGAATAAACTGCAAACACATAACGAATGGAACCATCAAAAATGCAGTGCTGCCCAGAATTAAAAACGTGTCTTCACTCGCCAGCACTTGAGATTGCTGTACCAAGAATCCGAGCCACTCATTGGTCGAATGCGTCGCCGTAAAAGACGACTCAACACTGTTCCACTGAGTCACCAGTCCCTCAAAATGAAATTGGTTACGCCAAGCCATGACCTGACCCAGCAATGCACCACTGGTCAAGGTCCCAAATACCCGCAAAGTATTAATGATGCCCGCTACAAATGGGCCTTCCATGGGTTGAACTACACTGGTCCCTAGAAACAACATACAAACCACTGCCATAGGTTGACCAATGGCCTGTAATATCTGTGACGCAATAAACTGCTCTGCTATCCAACTACTGGTGACTCCCGAAGCTAGCCAGCACGCGCTGCCAATACAGGTCAGCCCTATTGCAAACATCACCCTTGCATCGACCCAGGACTGATAAAGCAAAAACGCAACGACCGAACCAAGGAAGATCTGTGGCACGCCAATCCATAGGGCAATGGGCGCCATCTCTGTCATCCTGAACCCTTGCATCTTTGCCAATAGCTGCAACGGCATCACAACCCCACTTGACAAGACAATGAGTAAAATGAAGAACAGCGTAAAACCCAAGCCTAAGTTTCTGCGTGACAGCATTTGCAGCTTCATAAAGGGGGTTGGGTGGTACCATTCACTCCACAAAAACAGTACCGAAAATCCAGCACCCATAATCAGTACTGCGATTAAAAAGTGGCTGTTTAACCAATCCAGATGAAGGCCTTGAGTCAATACAATTGTCACACCTATAAAACCTGGAACAGCGCAGATTAGACCTAGGTAATTAGCTTGTTTTAGCCTAGGTAAGACCAAAGGCATTTTAGGAATACCGTAATACACCAGCGCTATTGCAAACGCGCCAATGGGGATGACATGCCAGTACAGCCATCGCCAGTCTCGCCATTGATCGATAAATATTGCCGTCATCCATACCGCGACATTAGGTGCTAGCGTTGCTGTCATCGCGTACAAAGCCAAGCCATGTAGGCGAATAGGCGGCGGCAAAAAACGTAATGCCGACATCATTAACAAAGGAATTAAAGAGCCTGCGAAATAGCCTTGGACAAAGCGCATAGTCATAAACAGCTCGGCATCTTTTACATAGGGAAGCACCCCCGCAACGACCAGAACCCCAAGCTGCGCAATAACATGAAATCGCCGTAATGAGAACGTGATCGCACACCAACAAGCGAACGGCATAGCTATCAGCTCACCGGCAACAAACCATGTCTCAAGCCATGTTCCCTGATCATGACTAAACCCTAACGCTCCAAGCGTGTCAGCCTCACCCAAAGAAGGAACTCGGCCAGTAAATCCTGCCATCATTGCGGCTAACAAAACCCCTAAAAGCCCTACGGCAAGTCGAGCATCAAAAACGGGAGCTGGAGGCGGACCCTTTTTTGGGGCTATTGAAGTCGCTGTATTATCTAAGTCATTAGACATTACATCACCACCGAGTCATCGTTTGTCTTCGGTAAAAACTCACTCTTCCAGTTCCCGCCTAAGGCTCGATATAACCCTACGATGGCTAACGCCTCATTTACTTTGGAACGAGCAATTGACTGCGTGGCAAACACAAGTTCTCGTTGAGCGGCTAACACATCACTACGATCTGCGACCCCCTGTTCGAATGAGCGAGTCGCCGCAGCCAAAGCTTTACGACGCTGTTGCGCAGAGTTTTCAAGGATTTCTAATCGTGTTTTTTCTGACTGCCAAGCATGCAGTGAGTTTTCTACTTCATGCCATGCTGACAACACTGTTTTTCGATAATTGATCGCCGCTTCTTTTTGATTTGCTTCCGTTAAAAACAGCATTTGTTTTAACCGCCCACCTTCGAAAATTGGCAAGTGGAATGACGGACCAAAAGAATATTCTCGGGAATCCCAGCTGCCTAAATCGGATAGATCATTCGATAAAAAGCCCAATGAAGCAGACAACCGCACTCTAGGGTAAAAATCCGCATGAGCAGCATTTACCAAGGCAACTTTTTCACGTAGGTGACTTTCTGAAATGAGGATATCAGGGCGATTTTTTAGTAACTCAGAAGGCACCCCTATGGGTAACACTGTTGGAATTGAGGGCAGATCAGTCTGAGCCAATAGTTGTGCATCTAAAGCATGTGGCTCCAGACCTAGTAACATGCTGATACTGCTTTTCATCAACTGCTCTTGATGACGTAACGAAGGCATTTCTGAGCGAACATCTGACAGCTTAGCTTTTGCAGATAACGTCTGAAAGCTGGAGCTTACTCCATTTCTTTCTCGACTTTGAACAAGCTCATAATTTGACGTGGCAATCTGAATTCTATCTTTAAGATAGGCTATCTCCGATTGAACTCCTCTTAACTGCCAATAAGTTCTTGCTAAATCAGCATTTAAAGAGAGCTTTGCTAGGGCAATTTCAAGAGAGGAAGCCTTTAGCTGCTCAATCGAAGCTTTTTCTTTATAAGAAAGATACCCCCAAAAGTCCGCTTCCCAGCTTGCTCCGTTACTCAGTGTCCATGAATCAATACTGGATGTAGAACCTCCTAATTTGACTAACGGATTGTCCTGACTGAATGCAGAGCGACTCAAACCAGCATCAACGGACCACTGAATATTACGAGTTGATTGAACTAGACCAAGGGCTGCACGGCTCTCATGCCAATGTGCAACAGCCAAACTTAAGTCATAATTTCCCTGTTCGGCTTGATCAATCAGTGACGATAATGTTGGGTCATGGAAAAGCAACCACCAAGCACCTGGCTTCTGATTGATATCTGTATCCTGAAACGACTGCCATGACACCTCCACACCTTGAGCAGCTTCGTCATTTAAAGAAGTTGATTGAGGCAACGAACTACAGCCCGTCAGTCCTAAAAAACTAACAAGTATCCCAGTGTAGATGGAGGTGGACTTCATTCTTATCGTTGCCATATATCTAATCTCTTAACTAAACCGACCTGTTCACTCAAAAAATCCCAATAAAAAATGCCTTACATTGATAGAACAGTACTTTAAACACTAAAATGAACTGAACGGTACAGTTCTTTATGTGGATTTAAACTGATCGGTACACCTTGTGTCAAGATTGAACTATGATTAAAATTCACATGCTTCAATAGACAGGTAAAAGACGTGAATAAAGAACCTACCCTCGACAAAAAAACATTATGTGTTCTTGAGGCTGCAACGCGAGTATTTTTGCAGCACGGCTTTTCAGCCGCATCAACGGATATGATTCAAAAAGAAGCAGGCGTATCAAAAGCCACTATTTACAATCGTTATGCAACGAAAGAGGCATTATTTACGGCCGTAATTGAAGAACGCTGCAAACTTACCACCACCGAAGTGACCGGCATTCAGGCTACTTCCGATCATGTCGAAGATATTTTGACTCAAATCGGTAAGACCTATCTGAAAATTATATTATCCCCTGAAGGCATCGCCCTTTATCGAACCGTTGCTGCAGAGTCCGTTCGCTTCCCCGACATGGGCGACATCTTCTACATTTCTGGCCCGCAAAGCATCAATGAAACCATTGCAAGCTATTTAGCTGAAGCGGAACAGAAAGGCGACCTATCGTTTCACCCAATGGGTGTTAACCAAGCAACCGCCTTATTTGTAAGTATGCTTCGTGGTGAAGGACAAATGCAGGGGTTGATGTATCCGAGCTCCAAGCCCTCTGATGCACAAATTGATCATTGGACAAAACTAGCAGTCGATACTTTCTTGAGAGCTTTTAAAACAAACAGCGAGAGTAATTAAATGGGTCTTGAGTTGATTGCGGGAGCCCCTGTTTAAATTTAGAGAACGAACCGACGACCTTGGGGTTATGACCGAACAATATAAGCTTGGAAGTTTATTGCTAGAAAGACTTTGGAGTGTAAGTCTCGAGTTGGTTGCGGGAGCCCCTGTTTAAATTTAGAGAGCGAACCGACGACCTTCGGGTTATAACCGAACGTATAAAATCTGGATTTACTGCTAAGAAAGATTTTGGACTTACTACTTAGAAAGACTTTGGAGTGTAAGTCTTAAATTGGTTGCGGGAGCCGGATTTGAACCGACGACCTTCGGGTTATGAGCCCGACGAGCTACCAGGCTGCTCCATCCCGCGCCTGAAAAAGTCTAAGAATATGACTTTTGAATTTTGATCTTTGAACTGGTTGCGGGAGCCGGATTTGAACCGACGACCTTCGGGTTATGAGCCCGACGAGCTACCAGGCTGCTCCATCCCGCGCCTGACAGTCAAAGATAACTGATTGTAGAATGTGAATCTTAGAATTGGTTGCGGGAGCCGGATTTGAACCGACGACCTTCGGGTTATGAGCCCGACGAGCTACCAGGCTGCTCCATCCCGCGCCATTCAGTCTAATGACTGTCTAAGATTTCATTCAAGTGATTATGGTAGCTGTAAAACTAAATGGTTGCGGGAGCCGGATTTGAACCGACGACCTTCGGGTTATGAGCCCGACGAGCTACCAGACTGCTCCATCCCGCGCCTGATTTAGTTTTAACTAATCACTTTTGGTGTGCATTTTAGAAATGCAAACACCTGCTAAGAACTGGTTACGCTTTAAGTTCTAAAGCTTCCCGTCTCAACGAGGTGCGCATATTAGAGACATTTTAGAACGAGGTCAACCCCTTAGCCTAAAATCTTTTAATTCTAAACGCTCTGGGTAACCAAAAGACGCGCAGTAACACCTTAAGCCAGACTGATCAGATTGAGTGGTACGGCAATAGAGAGCAATCATGTCCCTTGTATTCTGAGACATACCTTGCCAATTTTTTAAATAGTTGCCGTAATGAGGCATTTGGATGTCATTCACAACCCAGCCATTTTCACCTTCTCGAATACCGAAATGGCGATTATCAGGTGAAATCAGCAACACAGGCATACCATAGCCGTTCGCTACTTCAATGATATTATGTTCATTGTGCATTTCAGCAGACAACACAAGTAAACCACACTTTTGCAACAATAGTTGAGATGGTGGCAGAAAGTCTTGTACTGAGCACACACTAAAGTCGAGCTTATGCAGTTTTGCATGTGACTGCATTTTGTCTGTTAAACAGTCTTCTTCTAAAAAGAGGACTCTTGAAGAAGCGGCAGAGAAAGCTTTAGGGAAAAAATAATCACTAAGATCGCCACCATCCCCCCAGCTAACCTCTTTATGAATATATCTAGCTATCCGTAATATAGTAGAAGGGACTGTGTTTTGATCGAGCCAACTAGGAAGACGATTAGTATGCAACTTACATCTTAGCGTAGGACTGACAAGTGTGGCCAAGGCATTTGCCTTAGCGCCAAAAGTGATTAAGTGTAAAGGCGCCTCGGAATAAACTAAGTCAAGGAGTGAGCGCATACTTGGTTTAATGCTCATTTCACCAGAAATAGAGTTATCCGAAAGGGAGACGATTTTATATGAAAGAGAAAAGCGATCTAACTCACGACGCAACTCTTCTATAAACATCTGCAATGCTTCATTGCAATTTCTCGCATCCCAGATTATTAGCGCATCAGACATAATTAATCTTCCCTAAGTTAGATTTCTTAAGTGTATGCTAGAGCCTCTGTAACACCATCTTTTGATGGTAGACTTTTGCATCTTAATGTAATGAAAAGTTAAATTAGATCATTTTTTACACAAAATAAATCAAGTATAATGAAGGTAACACAATGCAAGAAAACCATCATAAACTATTGAAAAAAATGGAAATACCAGAAAAAGAAAATGCATTAAAAGGAAGAAGTGAACCACTATTCATAGATGAAATAAATTCAGTTACAAAAGATAACATTAAGCGCCCTCCCAAAAGCAACGAAAAAGAGGTTATTTTAGCTTTAGGTTGCTTCTGGGGCGCTGAACGCAAGTTCTGGAACACGCCTGGCGTTACGGTAACCGCTGTGGGCTATGCCGGCGGTTACACACCTAACCCTACCTACGAAGAAGTATGTACTGGGCAAACAGGACACACGGAAGTGGTAAGAGTGATTTTCGATACCAATCAAATCACTCTAGAAGAAGTCTTAAAGGTCTTCTGGGAAAACCACGACCCTACCCAAGGCATGCGTCAAGGCAATGATATTGGTAGCCAGTACCGTTCTGCCATCTATGCGTTAAACGAAGAAGATTTAGCCTTCGCAAAAGCCAGTAAAGATAAGTTTGAACGACGCCTGTTAGCCAGCGGTTTTGGTATGATCACAACTGAGATCGAATTACTGGATACGTTTTATTATGCTGAGACATACCATCAGCAATATCTTCACAAGAACCCAAATGGGTACTGTGGACTCGGTGGCACAGGCGTTTCGTGCCCAATTGGCTTAACGGTTTAATAGGATTAGAAATGTCTGAGACGATACAAATTAGCTCCATTTCTCTTGAAACGGCACAGAAAATGGCAAATGCAGCACTTGCCTTCGCCAACAGTAAGAACTTCAAGATGAATATTGTTGTTTGTGATCACGCGGGGCACCCGCTTGTCACCTTAAGAATGCCTGGCGCACCTTTGCCAGCCTACGATTTTGCTCAACGAAAAGCCGCAACAGCAGCTTATTATGGTATTCCGACGGCAGACTGGAAGGATAAACTCGAGTCTCGACCTATTGTCATGACAGGCCTAGCCAACCATGACAATGTGGCGATGTTTGGCGGCGGGCAACCAATTATTCTTAACGGTCAAGTTGTTGGTGGCATCGGGGTTGCAGGCGGCAACGTTGTACAAGATGACGAATGCGCATTGGCTGGATTTAGCGTCCTTTCTTAACAAGAAACCGAGAAGTGCCTATGCACTTCTCGGTTTCTTTTCACCAATGGTCAAGCCGATCACTTAACTGATATAGAGACTTAGACCGCTTTTTCGCTCTACTTTCCTATTCATGGCTTCTTCGAGCACAGTCTCTCCCCCAGAAATCAGGGTGAAATGCTTTTTAGAGCGAGTAATGCCCGTATAGATCAGCTCTTTGGTCAAAATAGGTGAGCTCTGGCTTGGCAGCAGCATAGCGGTGTGATGGAACTCAGACCCTTGGGATTTGTGTACCGTCATAGCAAACACTGTCTCAACACTCTGCAAGCGGCTTGGCAACACCCAGCGCACGCCCCCTTTGCCATCTGAAAAGACAACACGCTGCTTCAGCTCGCCATTCACTGGATAGCGTAAGCTAATACCAATATCACCATTCATCAGGTCAACACTGTAATCATTTTGTGTCACCATGACAGGACGACCTAGATACCACAGACTATCGGTATCCATAAGCTTCTTATCAGAAACTAACAAACGCTCAATCTGGTCATTCATACCTTCAAGCCCCCAGTCGCCTTTACGCAGTGCAACCAGTAACTGAAAATTCGTATGAGCCTGTAAAACCTTTTTCCCCCATTGATCGAATGCATTTGTATCAAGGGTTTGTGGCATTTGTGCCACCACATCCAAATAATGACCATAGCCAGTTGTGAGCAAGGTTTTAAAACTTGTCTCTAAAGCTGAGTCAGGATGCTGCGGCTGTGTTAACAAACGCAATACAGGCACGCTATTCACAGCATCTTTTTCTGCGAAAATTTCTTTTAGCTCATCCATTTTCGGGGCTTCAAGATAGTTGTCACGCTCTTCATTTACCAAGCTTGCCAAGCGGTGAATCACACCACCTTCAAGGAATCGGTAACTTTTGCGCAGCATACAAACCGCCTGATTGAGCATCGAGCCCTGCTCGTCACGATAATCATCGCTCACCTCTTCACCACAGACGTTTTTAATCCATTCCATGGTGTCAGGTGTGTAGTGTCCTTCGAGTGCGCCGCGACAAAGATCTCCTAGCACGTAACCCGCCTCAACCGAAGCAAGCTGATCTTTATCACCTAACAAAATTACCCGTGTCGTCGGCTCAATACCCTCAAACAAGCTTGCCATCATCTCAATATCGATCATGGAGGCTTCATCAACTACAACAATATCGGCCACTAATGGATTGGCCTTGTTATGCATAAACTGTCGAGTATTGGGCTTAGGCTTAAGCAAACGGTGCAACGTCATGACCTGTGTTGGGATGACGGCTTTTAAATCTTCCGGTTGAATATTTTCAAACTCTGGCAGTTGCAATCGTTGTAAGTTATCCGCAATGGACTCATTCAATCGCGCTGCGGCTTTACCTGTCGGAGCAGCAAGACGGATCGCAAGGGGCGGAAGCGCCTGCTTTAGACGCTCTGCCTGCAAAAGGGCCAGTAATTTCAAGACGGTGGTAGTCTTACCGGTTCCTGGACCACCGGTAATAATGGAAAAGTGGTTGCTGGCTGCAATACCACAGGCGATACGCTGCCAATCCGTATCCGTCACAAACTCTTTATTACCTGCAAATAAATCGGCCAGCAGACTTCTAATATCACTATCATCGATTTGACTAGAAGACATTAAGCGCGCACGTATCGCTTTTACGATGATATCTTCGGCTTGCCAGTAGCGACGTAAATACAACAACGCTGAACCATTGCTTTCGACCAGCACTAATGGAGAGTTTGGACCGCCTTCCACCACACCCGATGCATCAGCCACCGCAACGGCGGAGCATACCTTGATTGCATTAATCCAAGGCTTTAACGATAAACTCTTGACCCACTCTAGCATTTGCACACGTGCAATTTGCTGTGCTTCGTCATCACCCTCTTCCATGCTAAACAAAACTTCTGGTGTGTTTATCACATCCTCTAGGTTGATACAGACCTGACCCAATGCCACGCTGTGACTGGTGAGCATGATCGCTAACAGGGCTTCGTCGGAAACATTCTGAGTTTGTTCTTGGATAAACTTCACCAATGCATAATCAACGTATCGAATTAAGCCCTCATCCACCCAAGATTTCATAAGAATCACATTAGACATGGTCAACCTCCTGCACGCCTGCAAAAAGCTGGTCTAACGTTTCAATCAGCACTGTTGGCGGTTTGTCCATCACAAGCCCCTGAGTCTCGTGGTTTTCATAACCACGCAAGAAGAAGTAAATTGCGCCCCCGAC
Organism: Marinomonas ostreistagni; assembly: GCF_016461785.1. GTDB lineage: Bacteria > Pseudomonadota > Gammaproteobacteria > Pseudomonadales > Marinomonadaceae > Marinomonas > Marinomonas ostreistagni_A. Next base: position 310,812 of record NZ_JAEMUH010000002.1, read on the forward strand.
ATGCTCATTGTAAGAGTAATTCGGAATACGCTCTTTCAAATGCCGATGTAAGGCCACTAAATACAACACGTATTGCAGGTCATAACGCTTTTTCAATAAAGCTTCTTGTAGCGCATCCGCGTGATAATCCTCATCGCTACTACCCAAGAAATTACTCTTCCAGTCGATCACAAAGTACTGACCATCGATGTTTGCCACTAAGTCGATAAACCCTTTAAACATGCCTTGCAACGCTTGGAAGCTCGCCATCGGACGCTCTTTTCCTTGCCAAGTATGACGACGCACTAATTCATCCATTCGTATGGTGTTCACTGTGTTGGCAGCAAACATAAACTCAAGCTCAACCGCAATGTGCTTTGGCGATAAGTTCATTAGTCGAAGTTTTTGCTCCGATTTTTGAGTTAACGAAGAAAGATCAAACGACGTAGACAAGAAGTCTTTTAACCAATCCGACAAGCCCAGCGCAAACTCATCCAAGTTACGCTTACGACAGCGGCTGTATAGCGCTTCTAAGCGTGAATCATCATCTGCGACGGCTGCTGAAAAACCTAGCAATCGCTGACCTTCTGGTGTTTCAAAACGTTGCTCAGCAGCCCATTCGATTAATCCGTGTAAAAACGTCCCCATAAAACTACCGCGAGGCAATCGGTGAATCAGCTTCAACGCTTTACCACTTACACTGGATTCGTTTTGCTCTGTATCATCGTCACTGATTTGTTCATCAATGGCTTTTTCAGCTTCGGTACTCTGTGGGAATACCGGCTCACTTTTTGCCCCGTATTGAATAGACGAATAACTTGCAATCCACCAAGGCTCAATCCCCAAATCGTGCACACGACGTGCATCCCGAGGCGATAAGTCTTCAGAAGGTTTATAAGCGTCTACCTCTACTTTTGGCTCAGCTACTGTGAAGACTTCATCCATATCTTTGTATTGCGTTAAAACCGAGCCTCCGCTGCGCCCTACCAAGGCGTGACCTGCTGAATTCAGCTCTGGCTCAGGATTCTCTTTGGTGCCTTTGGGATCTTCCACTGCCACCCACTGCGCGCATACGGCACGGGTCATAGCGACGTAGATTTTACGTACATCTTCCGCCAGACGTTCAAAATCAGCTTGCTGTACTTCATCTGCTTCAGGGGTGAAGGTTAAACGCAGCTCACCATCCGTATGATGGTATTCGATCGGCACATCAGAGCTTTTCACAGGACGTGCATAATCTAAGTATGGCAGCATAACAATCGGATACTGTAGACCTTTGGATTTGTGAACGGTGACCACTTGCACCAAGTCCGCATCGCTTTCTAAGCGCTGTTGGCGACTTTCTTCGCCAGACGCTTCACTAGTAATGCATTGCTCCAAATGGTGAATCAGCGCTTGTTGACCCTGCACCACTTCTGAGGCTTGCTGCAGCAATTCAGTAATATGGAATAAGTCTGTGATTGAACGCTCGCCATTGGCGTCATTTAAGTAACGACTGGTGACTTTTTGCTCGGTAAAGAAGCGATGCAACGTCGCCATCACGCCAAATGACAACCAATGGTGATGTAGGCTTCTGAACTGCTCAATAAAGCTTTCCCAGAATACTTCGTCGTGGTTCAAACGATCCAATTCATAAAGGCTCATGCCCATCAAACGGCTACCCAGAGCAATACGCAAATGATAGCTATTGTAAGGCTCCGCCATCGCTCGTAGCACACGCAAAATATCCTGGGCTTCTTCGGTTTCAAACACGTCGTTTGAGTCAGATAAGTACACACTGGAGACGTTTAATTCAAACAACGCACGGCGAATCTGTCGCGCTTGATTGCCGCTGTTTACCAACACAGCAAAATCTTTCGGCAAAAGCTTACGCTCGCCCTCACCTAGATTGATCTTCGCGCGCCCCGCCTCGGATAAATTTAAAAGATGTGTGATTTCCTTCGCTGTAACCTCGGCACGATCCCACTTTTTATCTTTCTCATCTTCGTTATCTTCATCAATTTCTAGATTCCAAACCTGCTGTGGCGCAACCACTTCACCGTCTACCAACAAGGCAATCGGCTTGCCCTCTTTACCGGATTTCACAGGTAAAAATGGAATCGGGTTAGCCCCTTTGTCTTTGAATAAAAAAGCACCTTGGGTCTGGTTGTGTTGATCAGCGAACTCAAAGTATTTATTCACTCGATGGACTAGCTCTGAAGCTGAGCGGAAGTTATGTGTTAGCGTATATTGGCGATCGCCAGTGTCTTCTTTCGCCGCTAAATAGGTAAAAATATCCGCTCCACGAAAGCGGTAAATCGCCTGTTTCGGATCACCGATCATAAAGAAGCCAGTATCAGGATGCGGCTCAGCGACATTGTAAATGGTGTTAAAGATCCGATACTGCACAGGGTCGGTGTCTTGAAACTCATCTACCAAGGCCACGGGAAACTGCTTACGAATCACTTCGGCTAAACGCTCGCCACCTTCACCCTGTAGTGCTTGATCGAGCTTGATCAACAGATCGTTTTGGCTCAACGCACCGATCTGTAGCTTTTCGTCTTCTACGCGCTTAGCGACCCAATGACTTGAATGGCTTATAAGAAATTGATCTGGTGTAATCAGCTTTTCGATAGCTTCTTGAAGATCGCTTAAAACCCTTGCAGCACCTAGATCAATTGGAATAACGGGGGTCGTCCAAAAATCACGGTCGACCAAAGCAATCTTAGTAAAGCTCTTACCGCTAAATAATTTATGCAAAATCGAAAGAGATTCACCGGCAGAACTCACCCATTCCGTTAAGCCATCAAAGACTGAAGCACGGTGCTTTGCATTCAGGGACGTAGCTTTGAAAAGCTTTTGTTTCGCAGCATCCTCAAAGCCTTTTTGCAGAACGGGCAAAGCATCACGCACCTTTGATTTCAGGTCACTCACATTGGCTTCACGGTCTTTCGCAATCTCTATAAGCTGCTCACTGATGTTATCCGGCACTTTTTGAATGGCATCAACTTTGTAAATAACTCGGCTTACAGTGTTGTATAGATCTGCGGGGGATTTGAAACAACCCAAAACCTGACGCAATTCTGGTTCATCTAGGGTGAAAACCATTTCTCGCCAGTAATCTTCGCAAGCTTGCAACACCATTGGTTTTTCATTTTCGATCAGTGTTTGTGAGAAACTTAAACCGCTATAGAACGCATGCTCCGATAGGATACGACTACACCACGAGTGAATGGTCGACACCGCGGCCTCGTCCATCCATTCCGCGGCCACATCGAGGCGACGTGCCGCTGAATTCAGGCTTTGCTCCTGCTCGACTTCGTTACGTAGTTTAATCAGCGCTTCGTCTTTTGATTCGAGATCACCACGAAAAAACGCTGCGGCTTCGACCAAGCGAGCACGAATACGATCTCGCAGCTCACGTGTCGCCGCTTTGGTGAAGGTCACAACGAGAATATTGGGCGGCAGCAAGTAATCTGAAAAGCTGTTTTCACCACCATGCTTTAGCACTAAGCGCAAATACAACAACGCCAAAGTGTAGGTTTTACCTGTGCCGGCACTGGCTTCGATCAGTGCAGACCCCGTCAGCGGGAAGGTTAAAGCATTCAGTTGTTTGGTGTTATCGCTCATGCTTTTTCCTCCTGCAAACAATTCAACATCGGCTGGCATAACTCTGGGATCAGTGCCTCAAATTGTGTTACTTGCGCTTCTGACAACGGAGCTTGGAAATGCTGACGAGCATAGTGGCTAGCGGAACTGGCAAGATCACTGTTGAAATAGGCTTCCGCCATGCGGTCTACATCAGACTTTTTCGAGCGGCCTTTATTCAAATAGGCCATCGCCCCATTCACACCAAAGCAAAGCGGTGCTTTCATGGCTTTCTGCCAAACCGCAACTAACACACTTAAGTACTCCTCGGCGTCTTTTTGAGTCAGTGTTCTGAATTTCATATCGCCGTTAGGGGATAGGATTTGCGTTTGTACGTTGCCTTTATGAGCTACATTGGCCACAACATGCTTTACCCAGCCCAACACTAAGTTCGACCAACGCACCTTACTACCAATATCATTTTTGGTAATCGGGCGTGGAAACTCTTCTTCGGAGATTTTTGCTTCGCCATAGACATTAGAGGTTTGCAAAATAAACTGGGTCAAATTGCCATTACCGGAGAAATACAAACGCTCCAGATCGTCTGCAAACACAAGACCGGACTTTTCATCCATCACACGTTCAAATTGACGTAATGTATCTGGCTTCACACTTAAAGCCTCCACATGGTGACGCCATGAGAAATACAAGGCTTTCACTTTGGTTGGGAACAGCTTATCTCGACGAATCTCTGAAAACGCACCAGCTTGCAACTCACCTGCTGCCACATGACGCTGGAGTTCTTGTTCGACTCGATCATCCCACTCGGACTCTGACGGGTTAAAACGCTTGGCATATTGTAAAATAGTGTCGTGCACCTGCCATTCATCCAGTCCATTACTAACGAAATTCTCCACCACCTTGGTTTCTTCAATTTCACTCGGACGGTGAATATCTAAGCGCTGCGCATACAAAGCATCTACAGGTGAACGCAGCAAAGCTGTGAGCTTACGAACATCGAGCGGTGCATCCGGTTGCCAATCTGGCAGAGGTTGCTCTTGCCCCAAAGTCACTTCGTTATTGTGCTCCCACTCTTTTTGGTAGGTAAAAAGTGGTGAGCCTTCAACAAAGTACTGGCGGCTAAATGGCTGCATTGGGAAATCGTTGGTTAGACTTTTCAGTAAGTTTTTATTGGTCCATGCCTTGCCAAGGTAATCACGTAACTGGCCAACGAGCACCGAAGGGGGCTGCTCTGCATTGTCTTTGGCACTGCGACCCTGCCAGCTGACCACAAGCTTATCTCGGGCCGACAATACCGCCTCTAGAAATAAATAACGGGCATCTTCACGGCGAGAACGGTCACCAGGGCGGTAATCTCCCACCATCAAGTCAAAATCCATTGGCGTGCTGACTTGTGGGTAATCGCCGTCGTTCATACCAATCAAATACACTTGTTTGAATGGGATCGCGCGCATTGGCATTAAAGTGGCAAAGTTCACCGAGCCAGATAGGAAGCGCTGACTTAACGACGGTTCATCCATTTGCCCTAATAGTGTTTCTTGCACCACCTCGATGGCAACGCACTCTTCATCAACACCCGAACCACGAACGGTTTCTTCAAGCAGTTCAATCTGATCTTCAATCCGTGTAATCACCCGACGTTCATGATCATTACTTGGCTCAAAGAATGTCTGCAGACAGCTTTGAAGTGCTTGGCTCCAATCTAACAATGGCTTGGGCTCATTGAAGCTTTGCCAAACCGTTTGTACATCGTCGACTAAACGATGCATTTGACCGAGCAAGCGAGCTTCTAGTCCACCAATATCGCCATAGGGCAAAACATCTTGCCAGATTTCACCGTTGCCAACGCTATACCCCAGCAGCATTCGCTTTAATCCGAACACCCAAGTGTTTTGCTCAGAAGGATACGTCAGCCCCAAACCTTTACGTTGCTCTTGGTTTAATCCCCAGCGAATATTGGCCTGTTCAATCCAACTTTTCAGCGTCACAACATCGCCTTCGGTCATACCATAACGCTTACGCAATGCCGGAATATCCAATAAGGAAAGCAAGTCGGTTGCTTCAAAGCGCGAACGTGAAATGGATAACAGGGACTCAAACGCCGCTACAATCGGATGCTGCTGCCGAGCACTTTGATCGGCCACATGAAATGGGATAAAACGCTCGTCGGCGTGATCACCGTATTTAGTAAAACGACCGAAGACAGCTTCGATATGCGGCACGTAAACATTGATATCAGGAGCCATGATCAAGATGTCACGAGGCTCTAATGGCTCGCCTTGTTGCTTGGCTTGTTCAAATTCATTGAGCAAGGCATCGTGAAGCACTTCGACCTCACGTTGGCGACTATGGGTTTCCACAAAGCGAATGCTTTGATCCTGCTCTAGGTCTATATGACGGGCCAGCGCTTTGCTGTCTTCAATGCTGCGTAAGTTGAAAATATCGTCTTGTAACTGCTGCAACATCGTCCCCACTCCCGGAGACTCGAACAGGTCTATTTTGCTGTCAACAAAGAAGGTTTGGTATTGGTCTGGTTGGTCTTTTTCATCGAGCGAGTGCAGATAATCACGCCCCAGTTTGCCCCAAGAAGCCAGCAATGGATTACCGTACAAATGCACATCATCAAGGGAAATGTCTTTGCCGTTTCGGCCATCTTTTACCGGGCGACGAGACTTTGCTTGGCGCAACAGTTGTCGCCCTTCGATTAAGTCTCCCCAGTAAAATTCACTTGGGTTCATGGTGAACAACAAGATCTGCGTAAACGGTGCAATGGCGTGAAAGACTTCTAAAATTTGGTTAGGCAATGACGAAATACCAAACACAACAATACGGCGCGGCAAGCCTTCCATAGAGGTTTGGTTGCGACAATATTCGATAAAGTCTTGGTGGATTTGCGAACGGTTAACGATTTGACGTTTGCCCTGTGCAAACTGTGGATCTTGCTCAACGTCTTGCACTAAATAACGCCAAAGCATCGGTTGCCACAACTGATCATCAGGCACAGATTTGGATTGGCTATTGGCAGGCTCGTCACGCTTTGGCAAGACATCTAAATTGTCCTGCCACGCTTGCAACCAGTCCGCACGATAGACTTGGTATTGGTCAAACAACTTGGCAATACGCTCCGCTAATACATAACGGCGATGCTCTTCGTTTTTACCCGTAGCGATAAAGTGAATCAGTGAATTGTAGTGTCCATCTTGATTTATGGCGCTCAAATCTTTTAACAGGCGGAATAAACGCCATGTCATCGGCTTCATATCAAATGGAGACTGAGTATCTAACTCCCAAAACGCCGCACGATACGCTTCCCAGATAAAACGCCCCGGTAACGAGACATCAATGGAGGTCGCAATTCCCACACCGCCATCGTGTTCGTCTTGAGCCAATGCCTGCTGCAACCACTGAGCAATACCATTACTCTGCACCAGGAACTTATCCGTCTCCAATGGCTCCAGCGGATAACGCTTGATCCATTCCACCAACACATCTTTCAACGATTCAAGACGATTGCCCTGAATGACCATCAATCCTGTCGGCCAACTGCTCACATCATGCCCCTTTCGCCCAATACTCAAATTAGGTCTATGGTACACCAAAGTCACGACAGATAATGACGCCATCAAACGCTTGTTTTAAAAATAAAAAAGCCAGCTCGAAAGCTGGCTTTTGAAACATACAAGAGACTAATTATTAGCCATCAATATTGATGTTATATTCGGTGTTATTGAAGATAACTTTTAGTGAATCTCCAGAGTCGACATTACTATCCGAACCGAAAGTAGCAATTTCTTTGGTGGTGTATTCACTCTCTACAACACCAACTCCACTTTCAGTCACTGATAGGTTGTCGTTTAGGAACTTCTCAATGTCTTCTTCATCAGATGGTAGCGTCAATAGATCCGATACATCCAGAGCATCATTGACGATATCGAAATCTTGGATGACATCTTTAGCACCGTCACCTTCAAGCACGAATGTATCGCTCCCTAATCCGCCTTCCATTGTATCGATACCGTATCCTTCACCACCAAACAGGATATCATCACCATCACCACCTAGAAGGTTGTCAGCTCCAGCACCTCCGTCAAGGTAGTCATTGCCTTCACCGCCATCTAGAAGGTCATTATTACCTTCTCCATAAAGTGAATCATCATCAGCTCCTCCATACAGAGAGTCATCATCTGAGCCACCTTTCAAGGTGTCGTTACCTTCCTCGCCGTAAAGTGAATCTAGATTTGATCCACCATCTAGCAAGTCATCTCCTAGACCTCCAATCAACGAATCATCGTTGGCCTCACCATACAGTTCATCATTACCATCACCCCCTTCTAAAGTATCATTTTGGGAGCCACCGTGTAGTGTGTCATTACCCTCTTCACCAAACAGTTGATCATTCTCACTTTCACCATACAATGTGTCGTCACCCAGACCACCTTTAACAGTGTCATCATCCGCACCCGCATAGATTTCGTTATCCTGATCATCACCTACAATGTTATTTGGTTCCCAAAGATTGTCATCTCCAGTCACACCAGAGCTGCTAGTGTTATCTGTATTAGAATCTCCACTGGTATCGTCCGATCCTGTAGCAACCTCAGCATCAATATTTAAGTTGATCAAGCTAGAGTCACCATCAGCATCTTCTACAATCAAGCCAACAGCAAGCGCTGAGTCAACGCCTGAAAGCTCTTGATACTGGAAGAATTCCCATTGACCTGTTGCTGGAGTCAGTTGAATTTCAAAAATGGCGTCACCATTTTCATCCTCAACAAGTAAGCGGTTGCCACTGTTCAATACTTCTGCATCCACAGACACACTAGCTTGTGCAAATAGATTCTCAATGGTAGCTGCAACATCCGCTGCAAATGTCACTGAACCAAACCCGTCTGCACCAATGTTACCTACTGTTCCAGATGTCTCTGCAATCACCGTATCTGTTGATGCACCAGTGAAAGTGATCGAGCTAATGCTGTAATCACTGTTATCTGAATTTGCTCCATTACCATTAGATGCAGACTCAAATACAATTGTGTCAAACCCACCTTCAGTAATTGTGATTGATGAGTCCACCACGCCTGAAGTTTGATCAGATCGAATCTCCTTCGTAGTTACTAACTCACCATCTCTGTAGAAGCTCAGTACAGCAACTTCTAATTCGTTACCGCCAAAGAACCAAGAGAAACTAATTTCTGCACCATAAGCCACCAGACCATCATCTAATGAAACAACAAGCTGCTCAGATTGCTCGCTTGAATTCGTTACGCGATAATCAATCTCAGTTTTTAGACGATCACGATCACCAGAACTGTTGACACCAACGCCTGATCCATATTGATAGACATTAGCATCAGTAAGTTTATCCGAACTTGAATCAGCAAAACCTTTCGCAGTAACAGTTACAGCTCCATTGTTAAAGGACATTGAGCTTTGGTTACCAGCAGAGCCGGTAAAGTCAACCGTTTCCGTAAAGGCAGATGATGTATTGGTTAATGTTGCAACTGCATTCACATCAGCAAGTGATGGCGCGTCATCTTCGATGCTAACACTTACCGACTCTTTGACGACTTCATCACCATCAGTAACGACTATGTTAATACCTAGTGATTCAATGTCCTCAGCACCTTTAACAGCATGATCAATCGGAGCGGAGAGCTCTACATCGTATGAGTACTCTCCGTTACCTTCTGAATTAAGCGAGATACTGATCACTTCAGTTGCACCAGCCATGCCCACTAAGCTATTAGCTGACGTTGTCCAAGTGATAGCAACACCATTCGACGTTAGACTTGGCTCTTGATCATCAACAAACGCAAGCGAAACCACCGCAGCACTTGATGCACCAGAAACAATAAAGTTACCCGTGTCTACGGTACTATTAGAAGAATCACTTGGACTACCCTCGTTATCTTCAATACCACCGCTAAGTGCCTCTTCACTAACCACAGTATCAGCACTTGTAACATTTATCGTAATTGGAGTCGTTTCTGGAACGTTATAAACCGTCACATCAATGGATTTTGAGGCTGAAGCCAAGTCGCCATTAGATGATTCTATAGCCGTTGCGTAGAAGTTAAGAGTAAACGTCTCATCTGCCTCTACAGAAGGCACATTTATCGTTAGATTTTCGAAATCCCAGCCTGTAACGTCTACCAATTCAGTAGAACTTGTAAAGGTAATTTCATTAACCCCATCAGATAATGTCGCACCTACAGGACCCCCAGATACAGACACCGTATGAGTCTCCGATCCATCTTCAGTATCAAAGAATGTCACATTGAAAGATTGAAGACTGATATCTGTGCCTTCATCACCCGCATTTAATGGTGCATTAGTAGAAACACCATCAGGGAAAGAAGCATCGAAATCAGCTGCAAGTACAGCCTCTGCACTAGGGTAAACATCAAAGTTAGTAGAATTTATTTGGAGTGCATCACCGCCATCAACAGACATATATACGTCGTAGTAACCTGGACCATCTTCATTATGATGAGCAATCTCGATCGCATAATAACCTGATTCCTCTGCTGTGAATGAACCTTCAACGAAGTTGTTTGCTTCACTGCCATTCCATTGACCATCTGCAACCAACTCATCACTGATTTTCACATAGAAACCATCATCAACATCGCCAGAGAAGGAGTAAGTACTGCCCGCCTCAAGATAAATATACCCTGTGATCGTTGTTAACGTATCAACTGGAACACCGCTGACTTTAGGCACAGATTGAACAATTACTGAGCTATCGGCCTGCGACACATCATAAGTGTTTACAAGGAAACTCAACTGCGCTGGCGTCAAGCCATAGCCACCATTATCAACGGTTGGTTTAACACTCTCCCACGTGGTCAAGATCAAACCTTCTTCACCTGAACCTGTGAAAATAGGGGTATCTGCTACCGCAACGACGTCAATCGATAACGTAGTAGACTCGCCTTCAGTTGTAGTATAAGTCACAACTGGCACTTCACCAGCCCAGTGTTCGACTGGATCAAAGGTGTAAGAACCATCGCTTTCTAAAGTAAACTCACCAACGTTCTCAATTGTTACTGTTGAGCCAGCAGCATAGCTATTCGCAACACCTGCAATAGTGAATGTAGCGACGGATACCGCACCGAAGTTAGAATCGTTAGCTAACACACCTTCCGACGCATTAACATTTAGTGATTCGTCCTCATTGATCTGATTAACATCAGCAACAACCGTTGTACCACCATCCGCAACATCAATCGTAAGAACAGCAGAATCCGTATCACCATCCTGATCATAGGCAGTATAAGTGAACACTTCTTGATCAGAGTAGGAATCCGTATCATTTGAATAAGTAACTACGATATTTTCGATTACACGGTAGTTATCGTTGTCAGTGGCATCGTCCGTTAGAGAAAATGCAATGTAAGCAATTTCACCAGCAGACGTTGACACAGTCACATTTGTTAAATTGTTACCACTGGTAGCACCAAAAGTAACATCGGTAGCTAGTGGGTTACCCTGAGCATCAAATGCTTGAATATCAATCTTGTCGTTATCAGTAGAGTTCTTAATATCCATATTGATACTAGAAACAGAGCTATCGAACCCGACAACAAGCGTCTCAGTTGAAGAGGAATCAGCATCAATAGGGCTCTTATCGCCCTCACCAACACCTATTCCTGCTCCTGTTTTAGAAACATTGTCGGTTAAGTCTTCTGTTAATGAAATCAAAGTACCGTCGGAATTTGTGTAACTACCCGACAAAATCCCGTACAAAGACACATTAGAAGAACTACTCAGGTTCACATCAACTGTGGTCGCAAGATTATCATCGGCAACAAAGGTATACTGACCATCAGTACTGATCGTCAATGTTCCAGAATCAGCATCGATCGTCATAGAGCTACTGCCGTTCTGGAACTCATATACAGTTCCTTTGTATTCGACACTGGTGAGTGTAAATGGCGTATCGGCACCCGTATCATTGTCGAAAACATTACCTGTCGCAGTTTCATCAACACTTAACGTTGCTACATCATCTACTGTGTCGATATTGGTATCTTGAACATTAATAGTAACCGTCGTCCAATCCGAAACGGAAGAGCCATCACTTACTTGATAAGTAAACGAATCTTCAATAATTTCTTCATTAGTATGATCAAGTACAGGTGCCTCATATTCGTATGTACCATCAGAGTACATAGTAACCTTGCCACCCAGTGAAGTAGTCAGTACAAATACTCCAGTACTTGATGTATCAGCATTGTCACCATTTTCATTAGATGCAATACCAACAACCTTTAATGAATTGCTATTGGCATCATTTGCAAGAACACTAGTACTGTCTGAAGCACTAATAATAGAGCCTTCAACAACAAAAGCAGTATCGCTTACAGTAGCAGCGGCATCGTTCGCAACAGCAATAACTAAAGTGTTTTCAACATAGTCACCATCGTTATCAACGGTTGTGTAGACAAACGTAGCATTCGACGTAGCACCGGCTGCGATAGAATTAGCAAAAGACTCACTTGGTTGATAAACATAAGAACCATCTGCTGCGATGGTAATCGTGCCAAACTCTGGATCAGTGATTGTTTGAGCAGCTAGTACACCACCATCAGCACCGAAATCACCTGATAATGTAATGTTGCCACTGATTTCTGAGTATTCAGTCGCTTCAGAAACAACCTCAACTTTCGCAACCAATGGTACAGTTTGACTATCATTTTCATCTGTTTTTAGTGTTGAGCTTAACTGACCATTTACCAGGAATCCTTCAAGGCTAATATTGTAGGTATTTCCATTAACAGTCACCTCTTGAGACGAGAGATTCGTTAGAGTCACAACGTCTGCTGGATCTGAACTTGAGTTGAGAGGCTGTTCAATGCTTAGATCCGCCGTTAATGTAACGGTTACATCTACACCATCGATATTCAACACTGCGGTATAAGACACTTCACTATCTTCAAGAGAGACGTATCTCGCATCAATTTCAGAGTTTTTATGGGTAAATTGTCCAAGGGTTAAGTAATCCCCAACATTTTGAGATGTTGAAGATGACGAATCTACCAGTGAAAGTTGAGTTGCATCACTGTCAGAATCATCCCAGCTTAATAAATCTTTTAGACTGTCTGAATCTGTATTGAGTGCCTCAGACTTATCTTTAGATGAGTATTGAGTTGATTCGAAGTTAATATCTGTAAAGCCACCCTCTAAAGAAACAAGAGAGTATATAGTTGCAGCAGTCGAACTAGAAATCAGAACAACAGAATCGTCAACATCCACACCTTCAGGCGAGTCATCTTCAATTACAATACTTACTTCACTACTAGAACTAGTCACGCCATCGGAAATTGAAATATCAAATGCAACAGTTAATGCATCTTCAGATTCAGTATCTGGGTGATCTAGTGGTTCAAACAAGGTAACAGTGTAAGAACCAGTAGTTGAATCAATATCAGCGATATCAACTCGAATTACCGTCACACCATCAGCCGAACCAACAATGCTCTCGCCATCTTTAGACCAAACAACATCAATACCATTTGATTTCAAAGTAGTTTCTGGCAATTCAAGAGCAATATCAAAATCAACAACAGATTCAGGGTAAGTAAACTGCCCTGTAAACGTTGTTAAATTAGTTGTATCGGGTTGCCCCTCATCGTCTTGGTTACCTTCCGATAAACCTTCCTCAGAAACGTTTGCGACAGGATCAATCAATACAATAGATGGTGTTTGACTCTCGATAATG
>NZ_JAEMUH010000020.1 GCF_016461785.1 Marinomonas ostreistagni
GGAGATTATTGTACTTCAACAATACGCAGCTCTTTTGGCATAGAGAATGAAACATTCTCTTCACGACCTTCAAGCTCACGCGGGTCTTCTCCACCCTCAACTTTCAACCGCTCGATCACTTCATTCACCAACACCTCTGGGGCAGATGCACCTGCCGTGATTCCTACCGCCGAAATACCTTTCAACCATTCCGGTTTGATCTCACTAGCGTTATCAATCAGGTAAGCTTTGGTCCCCATGCGGCCAGCCAATTCACGCAGTCGGTTTGAGTTAGAACTGTTAACCGAGCCAACCACCAAAACAAGATCGCATTCTTTAGCTAAGGTCTTCACTGCATCTTGTCGGTTTTGTGTGGCATAACAAATGTCGTCTTTCTTAGGCCCTTGAATCTCAGGAAAGTGCTGACGCAGAGCGTCGATTACAATCGAAGTATCATCCATAGATAGTGTTGTCTGTGTAACAAATGCCAAACGTGACGGATCTAACACTTTCAACGTTGCAACATCTGCAGGTGTTTCCACTAGGTAAATAGCACCGCCATTTTTAGCGTCGTATTGCCCCATAGTCCCTTCCACTTCTGGATGCCCATCGTGACCGATGAGAACACACTCCATACCATCGCGAGAATAACGTACCACCTCCATATGTACCTTAGTCACCAATGGGCAGGTCGCATCGAACACTTTCAGACCACGACGATCAGCCTCATTGCGCACTGCTTGCGATACACCGTGAGCACTAAAAATGACAATTTGATCATCTGGGACTTCATCTAATTCATTAACGAAGATTGCACCACGTTCTTTTAGAGATTCCACCACAAACTTGTTATGGACCACTTCATGACGTACGTAGATTGGTGCCTCGAAGATATCTAAGCAACGCTTTACGATTTCAATGGCACGATCAACACCTGCACAAAACCCACGCGGATTGGCTAACTGAATAGCAAAAGACATTTATGCCTCCTCAACCGCAACAATTTTGACGCGGTATGTAAGCGTTTGACCAGACAAAGGATGATTGAAATCTACTTCAACTTGACTATCGCTAATCGACTTAATCACTCCAGGCAGCTCATTCTTTGCAGAATCGGCAAAAGACACTACCATGCCTTCTTCTATATCCATACCAAATTGACTACGTGACATTGTTTGAACATTACTTGGGTTGCGCGCACCAAATGCCTTTTCTGGCGGCATCCTAAATGTTGCCTCTTCACCTACCGACAAACCAACTAAGACAGCTTCGAAGTCTGGTAGCAAACTACCATCACCATAAGTAAATTGCGCAGCATTACCATCAAAGTTGGAGTCAATAATTTGACCGTCTTCAAGTGCCAACTCAAAGTGTAAGGTGATACGGCTTTGTTCATTAATCGTCATTCTGTTTTACCCTTGGGACTTTTTTGAAACAGCCCCTCTACTAGCATTAACGCAACACCAATGGTGATGGCACTGTCAGCAATATTAAACGCAGGAAAATACCAAGTGGATTGCCAGTGCACTTGTATAAAGTCAATCACATGCCCATATGCCAAACGATCATGAAGGTTACCAATGGCACCAGCCATAATCAGTGTCAACGACAGAGCTTCTAGTTTATGAGTGTGGCCAATTTTCGATAAGCGCCAACTAATACCCAAGACAACTGCGATCGCAATCAGAGAAAAGAACCAACGTTGCCATCCACCTGCCTCGGCTAAAAAGCTAAAAGCCGCACCGGTGTTATAACGCAACGTCAAATCAAAGAAAGGCAGGAGAGGAATCTCCTGCCCATAGTTTAGATTCGCTTCTACGCCCTGCTTGGTAATCCAATCCAGAGCGTAAACAGCGATTGCCAGCGCCCACCAGCGCTGGACTCGTTTTAGCATCGCTGTCATAAGCATTAAGCGAAGTGGCGTTCTTCGCCTTCACCTTCCGGCAGGTTCGAGATACAACGATCACACAATTCAGGATGTGCTTCACGTTTACCCACTTCTTCACGGTGGTGCCAACAACGAGTACATTTCTCATACTCAGTCACTGCTACTACCACTTTAAGGCCTTCAAGCTCTGTCGCTACGGCATCCGCTGGCGCGTCAGCAAGTGATGCCACTTTCGCTTCAGAAGAAATCAATACGAAACGCAGCTCATCACCTAGCTTCGCCAATGTTTCTTCTAGAGCAGCATCCGCGTACAACGTGATTTCTGCACTTAGACTCGCTTTGATCTTGCCGTCTTTACGAACCGTTTCCAACACTTTGTTAGTCGCCATCTTAGCTTCTAGAACCTGTTTCCAGAATTCACGACCTAACGCTTCCTCACCACTTAGTTCGAATAGTCCTTCGTACCAAGTATCTAGGAACACAGACTCGCCACGCTCACCGGGTAGTGACTGCCAGATTTCGTCTGCTGTAAAACTCAAGATTGGCGAGATCCAACGTGTAAAGGCTTCCGCGATATGGTAAAGCGCTGTTTGTGCAGAACGACGAGCAAGACTCTCTTCTTGCGTCGTGTACTGACGGTCTTTGATTACATCTAAGTAGAAACCGCCTAGATCCAACGAACAGAAGTTTTGGATCTTCTGGACCACAGAGTGGAACTGGTATTCGTTGTACGCTTCATCGATTTCTTTTTGTAGCTGCGCCGCACGGTCAACGATCCAACGATCTAGCGCGATCATGTTTTCAGGCGCCACTAGGTCGGTTGCTGGATTGAAGCCACTAAGGTTTGCCAACATGAAACGAGCCGTGTTACGAATACGACGGTAGCCGTCTGCCACACGTTTTAGGATTTCGTCAGAAACGGTCATCTCACCCGTGTAATCCGTTGCCGCCACCCAAAGACGAATAATATCCGCACCAAGCGTTTCCATCACTTTTTGTGGTGATACGACGTTACCCAATGACTTAGACATCTTACGGCCGTCACCATCTACCGTGAAGCCGTGCGTTAGTACGCCTTTGTATGGCGGTACACCGCGGATCGCGATCGATGTTTTCAGCGAGGACTGGAACCAACCACGGTGCTGGTCCGAACCTTCAAGATAAAGATCTGCAGGGAAACTTAGCTCATCTCGTTGATCGATCACTGAGTAGTGCGTCACACCAGAATCGAACCACACATCTAGCGTGTCAGTGACTTTGCTGTACTTATCTGCCTCATCACCTAATAGCTCTGCTGGATCTAGATCGAACCATGCATCCATACCGACTTCTTCGATACGTTTCGCAACTTCTTCGATTAAACGTGGTGTATCAGGATGAAGCTCTTGCGTTTCTTTGTTGATGAACAAAGCAATTGGCACGCCCCACGTACGCTGACGTGATACACACCAGTCAGGACTGTTGTTCAACATCCCTTCCATGCGGTTTTGGCCCCATGCAGGTGTCCACTTCACGCCTTTTACCGCTTCTTTAGCGTCGTCAAGTAGCCCTTTCTCGTCCATGCTGATAAACCATTGAGGTGTCGCACGGAAGATCAAAGGTGTTTTTGTACGCCAGCAATGTGGGTAGCTGTGGAAAATCTTAGATTGGAATACTAGAGCGTTGTTACGACCCAAAGCTTCCAAAACCGCATCGTCTACTTTGTACACGTGCATACCCGCGAACTCACCTGCCGCGTCAGAGTAAACACCGTTGTCTTGTACAAGGTTGATCGTACCGATACCGTTGGCACGACCCACATTAAAGTCGTCCACACCATGGTCAGGCGCTGTGTGTACACAGCCCGTACCCGCATCAGCCGTGACATGCTCGCCTAGTAGAACTGGGATATCACGTTCCATAAATGGATGGTTGAGCACCAAACCACCAAGAACTGCACCCACTGCGCGACCTACGATACGGTACTCTTCATGACCGTAACGTTGCATGATGCCTTCCACCATGTCTTCTGCGAACACTAGACGCTCTTTACCCGCGCCCATATCCACTTCAACGAGTGCATAGTTGAATTCTGGGTGAATCGATACCGCTTGGCTCGCTGGCAGCGTCCAAGGTGTGGTTGTCCAGATCACAACGGATACTTTACCTTCACCTTCTACGTCAGAGAATTTCTCAAGGAAAGCCGCTTCGTCTTGTGGTGCGTAACGCACATCCAGAGACAAAGACGTTTTGTCTTGGTATTCCACTTCCGCTTCTGCCAAGGCAGAACCACCTACAACACTCCAGTAAACTGGCTTGAAGCCTTTTACTAGGTGGCCGTTTTCTGCGATCTTACCCAAGGAACGCACGATGTTTGCTTCCGTCACGAAGTTCATCGTTAGATAAGGGTTTTCCCAGTCGCCCATTACACCTAGACGGATAAAGTCTTTCTTCTGTTCTTCTATTTGTGTGTACGCATACTCACGGCATTTTGCACGGAAATCTTTGAACGAAACTTTATCGCCGGCCTTACCAATCATTTGCTCAACTTTATGCTCGATCGGTAGACCGTGACAGTCCCAACCAGGAATGTACGGCGCATCGTACCCACTAACGGTTTTAGATTTAACAATAATGTCTTTGAGGATTTTGTTAACCGCGTGACCAATGTGAATACTGCCGTTGGCATATGGAGGGCCATCATGAAGAATAAAAGACTTACGGCCTTTGCTTACTGCTCGTACTTTGTTGTACAAGTCCATATCTTGCCAGCGTTTTAGCATCGCTGGTTCACGTTTTGCCAAATCACCGCGCATAGGAAAAGCGGTTTCTGGCAAATTCAGCGTTGATTTATAATCACTCATGGTTATTCGATTTATCCTCAAAGATCATCGGTCACTGATTGGAAAAGAAACGTAGCGCTTCTTCTTTATCACATTGAATTTGCTGTTCTAGTTCTTCCAGACCACTCATTTTGCGTTCTGGTCGAATAAAGTGGCGAAATGTCACCTCTAGATAACGGGAGTACAAATCACCACTAAAATTAAATAAGTGCACTTCTAGAATCGGGGTTTTACCATCCACAGTTGGACGAACACCGATGTTAGCAACACCTGAATACTCTCGGCCATCCACTGGCACTGTTACGGCATACACACCCGACAAAGCAGGTATGATACCTTTTAAAAATACATTTGCTGTTGGGAAACCTAAACGGCGAGCCAACTGCTGGCCACTTACAACACGCCCACCCATCTTAACTGGATGCCCCATCATGGCTTCAGCGGATACCATATCACCTTGACTAAGGCATTGCCTTACCAAGGAGCTACTGATGCGCGAACCTTCCCCATTTAAAATGGAAGAGGTATTTTCTACATCAAAGCCATGCTGAGCACCGAAATCATCAAGGTAATCAAAATTGCCTTGGCGGTCACAACCAAAACGAAAATCATCACCCACAACTAAATGTTTAACGGCCAAGCCGTCATGTAACACTTGTCGACAAAAAGCATTGGCATCCAGGTTTCGAAGACGTACATTAAATGGCATACACAGAACGTAATCGACGCCATAATTAGATAACAACGCCACCTTGTCACGTAGACGCGATAAGCGACCCGGCGCATCGTGAGGCGCAAAGAATTCACGCGGCTGAGGTTCAAAGATCATAATACCGGCTGGCGATTGATATTGTTCAGCTAAAGCTTTCACTCTTGCCAAAATAGCTTGGTGCCCCATGTGCACCCCATCAAAATTGCCAATCGTCAGCACACCAAATTTGTGCCTTGCTTGGATATTATGAATACCCCTGACCAGTTCCATACCACTCCGTACCGGCAGCCCATCATCACGCCGCTGAAAAAATAACCGCGATTATATAGTACTCACTCCCTCAAAGGTAGGGAGCAAGCCCATCACACTTTAATCTTGAGCGCGTAAATGCCGCATTCTAAGACCCGCTAATACCAACCCAAGCCCATACACAAAGACGCCAACACATACTACCAGCAGCATATGCTGCCCCCTTTGCCAACTTGATATGTCTGTCCAAGCTATATTCAAGCTTTGATAGAAGAAAAGCCAACCAAGTAGCAAACCAGAACCAAGCAGCAACACTCGCAACAACAACCACCATTGTTTAGAAAACAGATGACTGCCATCTCGGTGTAGACCGACCCACAATAATAAGGCATTTAAGCCAGCAGAGAGACTGGTCGCCAACGCTAAGCCAACGTGCCCTAGCGGCCACACTAAGATGAGATTAAATACCATATTCGCTACCATGGCGATCAAACCAATTTTCACCGGTGTTTTGGTATCTTGGCGAGAGTAATAACCGGGCGCCAACACTTTAATCAGCATCATAAACACCAGACCGACAGAGTATGCCTGTAAACTCATGGCTGCCATATCCACATCATGGACGGTCAACTCACCACGATAAAATACCGTAGCAATGATCGGCTTAGCCAATATGCACAGAGCTAACGCTGACGGCACGGCGATCAACAACAGTAAACGCAGCCCCCAGTCCAACGTCATGGCAAAGCGTGCACCAGACTCACTAGCATGACTTCGAGACAGGGACGGCAAAATAACCGTGCTGATGGCGATCGCAAAAATCCCTAATGGCAGCTCATACAAACGATCCGACAAATAAAGCCAAGTGATGCTGCCTGTCTCCAACAAAGACGCCAACACAGTATCTAACAGTAGGTTAATTTGTCCAACCGACACACCGAATAGCGCAGGCCCCATCAACAAAAGGATGCGCTTCACACCAGGATGAGAGAAACCCATCTTTGGGCGTGGCAATAATTTCAGCTTTGCTAAAAAAGGCACTTGAAATAATAGCTGTACTAGCCCTGCCGCAAACACCCCCCATGCAATGCTTAACTCTACTTGCGCTGCACTGGTCGCAAAACCAAGCGTTGCAACCAATAAAGAAATATTCAAAAAGATAGGCGTTATAGCTGGCACGCCATATTCCCCATGCGCATTCAGAATGCCTCCGGCAAGCGCTGTGAGAGAGATGAACAACAAATAAGGGAAGGTAATCGTCAACAGATTTGATGCCAGAGCAAGCTGACCAGGGTTATCAGCAAATCCAGGCGCAAACACATAAACCACCCAAGGAGCTGCTGTCATAAATACAGCCGTGACAACCAAAAGCACCAAGGTTAAAGACCCTGTCACTGCCGACACCAGCTCTCGCACCGCATCATGCCCTTCGTTGACACGATAATCACTCAGAACTGGAACAAACGCCTGCGCAAACGCCCCTTCAGCGAACAAGCGACGAAAGAAGTTAGGGATTTTGAATGCAACAAAGAAGGCATCAGCACCCGCACCAGCCCCTAAGACGTACGCCAACGCTGCATCCCGAGCCAACCCCAAAATGCGTGAAGCAAACGTACAAATAGAAACCAACAAACCAGAGCGCAAAAGTGATCGAGATTTAATCGATTGGGAGTCTGACATAAGATCATGTTCTAACGGTAAATTTGGCCAAGAATAGCATTTAGCTGGTGGTCAAACAGCCAAAAAATGTACTTTTCACGAGTAATAATGTGTGTTTGGGGTTGTAGCAACGCCAAAAGCTGGTAAAATCCGCCGCGAGATTTTCAAGTTTAAACTTGACATTCACAAGCGATACAACAGCCCGTTGTGTCGTTTTAATTATTGAAAGATTGAAGGAGCCAGACTGTGGCAAACTCCGCCGGTTCAAAAAAACGTGCGCGCCAGGCGATCAAGCGTCGCGCTCATAATGGTAGCCTGCGCTCTATGGTGCGCACATACTTGAAAAAAGTAGATGCAGCTATTGAAGCAGGAAACCAAGAAGAAGCTCAAGCAGCATACTCTGTTGCAGTGTCTAAACTAGACAAAGCAGCTGACAAAGGCCTATACCACAAAAACAAAGCAGCTCGTCATAAGAGCCGCTTGAACGCTAAAATCAAAGCGTTGGCCTAATCCCATAAAAAAACCGGCTTCTGCCGGTTTTTTTATGTCTGTTATTAACTGAGTGCCAGCACTCAGTTAAACAGTAGAAATAGCCATACAACGCCTGCCAAACCTAAACTCAGCATTACCGCCGCAGAACCCAAGTCTTTTGCTCGCCCAGATAACTCATGCTTTTCGTCACTGATCCGGTCAACAACCGCCTCTATGCTGGAGTTAATGGTTTCCACCACCAACACCAACCCAACAGAAAAAATCATCAGCGCCTTCTCCAAGGCCGTATCACCCAACCAAAGCGCCAACGGCACAGCAATCAAGAACAACCATACTTCTTGGCGAAAAGCCGCTTCATAGCGCCACTGAGCCCGTAACCCTTGATAAGAATAACGGGATGCATTCATGACACGCTCCAACCCAACTTTTCCTGGCTTTGCCATACCCTTTCGCTCTCTCTAGTTAACCACCAAATCGTCGCGATGAATCAGCTCTGGTTCGCCTTCGTAGCCTAGAATAACTGCACGCTCCGCTGATGACTTACCCAACAACTTTAGCGTCTCTGCAATACTGTAGTTAACTAATCCACGGGCAACAATGCGGCCTTGTTGGTCAATACACATCACCATATCACCACGTGAAAACGATCCCTCAGCATCTTTGACCCCAACAGGGAGCAAACTTGTACCAGACTGGCGTAGAGCACGCACTGCACCATCATCTAAGATCAAGGTGCCGCGACTCTTCAAATGCCCAGCTAACCATTGTTTGCGAGCCGATAAACGGTCATGCTCAGGCTGTAGCCAAGTGCCAATATCTTCGCCATTGGCTACACGCAATATGACACTGCCCTCTCGGCCAGATGCAATCACCGTATGCGCACCTGAACGAGCAGCAAGTCGCGCAGCACGCACTTTGGTTAACATACCACCAGTACCTAGAACCCCTGCACCACCGCTAGCCATCGCATCCAAACCTTCATCGTTAGCTGAAGCATGCGAGATTAATGTTGCATCTTTATGATCACGAGGGTTTTTATCAAACAATCCCTTTTGGTCGGTTAAAATAATCAACGCATCAGCTTCAACAAGGTTGGCCACTAGTGCCCCCAAGGTATCATTATCCCCAAAACGTATTTCGTCGGTTACAACTGTGTCGTTTTCGTTAACAATGGGTACAGCGCCTAGATTTAACAGCGTACGCAATGAGGACCGAGCATTTAAATAACGACGACGGTTCGATAAATCCTCATGGGTTAATAGGATTTGAGCGGTGCACAGCCCATGTACTTCAAAGTGAGATTCGTAAACGCCCACAAGCTCCATCTGACCAACAGCAGCGGCAGCTTGTAATTCGTTTACTTGGGTCGGTCGTGAGGAGAAGCCTAGGCGTTTCATACCCGCAGCAATAGAGCCCGAAGACACCAATACCACTTCTTTGCCCTGCGCACGAAGCTGTGCAATTTGAGCCACCCATAGGCCAATATTACCGACATCGAGGCCTTGACCATCGTTCGTCAATAAAGCACTGCCTATTTTCACAACCACTCGCTGAGCGGATGCAATCTTCTCTCTCATGTCCATTTACTGCTTATCTCACTATAAATTAGCGAACGTACTCTACGTCCACATCGTAATCGTCATCATCAAAGTCATCGTCATCTTCTTGCGCAGCATTACGGCGGTTAGCACGCAATAGACGAATACGCTCACGACCTTCTTCATCAATCAGGTCACGAACAGCCTTCTCTTCAGCCAGAGCATTTTCATCGCTTGCAAGGTTTTCGCGCATTTCCTCTAGCGCGGTCATTAAGTCAAGACATAAAACTTCTGTACCTTCGCCAGAAATCGCTGAAATACGGTACGTTTTACCTTCCCAGCCCAACGCATCAATCACCGCTTGGCAACGCTCTTCGCGCTCTTCCTCAGGCACCATGTCCAGCTTGTTAAGCACCAACCAACGATCACGCTTCTCCGCCAAGGTTGGCGAGAATTCATGTAACTCGTTCACCGCGATAACAGCCGCTTGATCAGGAGTTATTTCATCCCAAGGCGCCATATCAACGATGTGTAACAAGATACGGTTACGCACCAAATGCTTTAAGAAACGAATACCAAGACCCGCACCCTCTGCGGCACCTTCAATAATCCCTGGAATATCAGCAATCACGAAGCTTTGGTGCTTCTTAACTTTTACTACACCAAGGTTAGGCACCAAAGTCGTGAACGGGTAATCCGCCACTTTTGGCTTGGCAGACGACACCGAACGAATAAACGTCGATTTACCTGCATTTGGTAGACCTAATAAACCAACGTCTGCCAACACTTTCATTTCAAGCTTCAGGTTACGCTCTTCACCCACAGTACCTTTTGTCGTTTGACGTGGGGCACGGTTAGTACTCGACTTAAAGCGCGTATTACCTAAACCTTTATGGCCACCTTGTGCCACTTTCAGACGCTGACCGATAGAAACCAAGTCACCCAGTGTTTCACCAGTGTCTTCATCGATCACTGTCGTACCCACTGGCACTTTGACTTCTAGATCTGCGCCTTTAGAACCTGTCATATCGCGACCCATGCCGCCTTGACCGTTCTCTGCAATGTACTTTTTGGTAAAACGGAAGTCGATCAAGGTATTCAGCGACTCATCTGCCACCAAATACACACTACCGCCGTCACCGCCGTCACCGCCGTCCGGACCGCCTTTCGCAACAAACTTTTCACGCCAGAAGCTTAAAGCGCCGTTACCACCTTTACCTGCGCGAACGTAAATCGTGGCTTCATCAACAAATTTCACAAAATCACCTCTTAGGTGCGTTATCAGAACTCAGTGGCTCTGATTATAGAATTTTTCCAAAAAAAAAGCCCCGCATTGCGGAGCTCTTTTTTGTGATTCGCGAAGCGATTAAGCTGCAGCTACGACAGAAACTGTACGACGCTTGAACTTACCTTTAACTTCGAATTTCACTTGACCTTCAGCAACAGCGAATAGAGTGTGGTCTTTACCAACACGTACGCCTTCACCAGCGTGGAATTCAGTACCACGTTGACGAACTAGAATGTTACCTGGTACAACAACTTGGCCGCCAAAGCGTTTAACACCTAAGCGTTTCGACTGACTGTCGCGACCGTTTTTAGTACTACCACCAGCTTTTTTGTGAGCCATGATTTACTCCTAAATATTGAATCTTTAAACGCTTAAATTACTTGATACCAGTAATTTTAACTTCTGTGAACCACTGACGGTGACCCGCGCGTTTCATAGAGTGCTTACGACGACGGAATTTCAAGATCTTAACCTTGTCACCACGGCCGTGAGCAACCACTTCAGCTGTTACTTTAGCGCCTTCAACAACTGGCGCGCCAACTTTAACGTCGTCGCCGTTGCTTACAAGAAGAACTTCGTCGAACTCAACAGCAGAACCAGCTTCGATCGCCAGTTTCTCTACTTTAAGCGTTTGACCTTCTTGTACACGGTATTGCTTACCGCCTGTTTTGATCACTGCAAACATTTTCTATCTCCAAATGAATTTGCCCGGCTACTGGATTGTATTTGACCTACTTCTAGTGGCTCATAAATGTAATGCCTTCAAGGAGTTACACTTCACCATATGATAGGGAGCAAAAATGTGGGCAAATCGGACGCCGAATTGTACAAAAGAGAACCAGTAAACACAACCTAATTCACACTGTGATCAGTATTTTTACGGTTTTGGGTTGACCCCGTGTAGGAGCTTACCTAGCATGGACGGCTCTTGCTGCTCAGCTTGACTATATTTTAGCTTCGGAAGTTCCATGCAACCTACTAATTTTCATGACGTGGTGGCCGGCGAGTTCGGTCAGGTAAATGATTACATCCTTTCGCAACTTAAGAGCGAAATCCCTCTAATCGAACAGATTGGTTACTACATCATCAGCAACGGTGGCAAACGTTTGCGCCCTTTGATGGTTCTGTTGGCGGCTCGCGCCGCTCAGCCAACTAGCGGCCTGACCGAATCGACACTTAGCAACGCGGTAAAAATGGCCTCTATCATCGAATTTATTCATACCGCTACACTGCTTCACGATGATGTGGTGGATGAATCCGATATGCGTCGCGGTAAAAAAACAGCCAATGAAGAATGGGGCAATGCGCCAAGCGTGCTAGTGGGTGACTTCTTATACACTCGCGCATTCCAAATCATGGTCGATGTTGGCAGTTTCAAATGTATGGAAATTCTGTCCGGTACCACCAACATTATTTCCGAAGGCGAAGTACAGCAGCTCATTAACTGTGGCGACCCAGACACAACCGAAGAAAGCTACATCAAAGTTATTCAATATAAAACCGCGAAGCTGTTTGAAGGTGCGGCGCTTTGTGGCGCAGTGGTTGCTGAAGCCAGTGTTGAACACCAAGAAGCCCTGCGCCAATACGGCATGTATGTCGGGACAGCCTTTCAGCTGATTGATGACGTGATGGATTATGTATCTACCGCCGAAGAGATGGGCAAAAGCGTAGGTGACGATTTAGCAGAAGGAAAACCAACCCTACCGCTTATCTACACCATGAAGCATGGATCTAAAGAAGCTGCCCAGCGTGTTCGCGCCGCTATCGAAAGTGGAGGGTTGGAAAACCTAGACGCGATTCTGGCGGACGTTCGCACATGTGGCGCCATCCAATACACGGAAGATAAAGCGGTCGAGCAATCTGAGCTGGCTATCCAAGCGATCGCCAACTTACCAGAGAGTGAGTATAAATCTGCACTTGTGAGTCTAGCGCAAGCCGCCGTCAATCGTCGTAATTAATAACAAAGCCCGAGCGCTGCAGCGCACGAATCTCATCGAAATTTTGATCGACCAGCGCACGCACTAAGCGTGCGCTTTGCGTTGGATATTGCATCATAAAACAATGCCCGCCTTGCACTTCTACAAAGCGAATGTCTGAACCTTCTTGCCGAATGCGACGGTAAGACTGCTGAAAAACGTCGATTGTTTGCGTTCCCCAAACAATATAAGTAGGTGTTTTTAGGTTTGAGATATCTTGCCATAACGTTTTTGGAGCACTGCCAAATACGGCGGCCTCTAACCAAGGCGGACAGCACAGTTTTCGCTCTCCTGTTTTCGCCTCATAGGTAGAAAAGTTCACATAGTCTTCTAAACAACGCTCTTCCCAGCCAGCAAACGTACCACGCCCCCTTAATTGCTCGCAGGCATCTTGCATAGAGGGCCAAGATGTTCGACGTCGCTCTGTTTGTCTAACCAACAGTGATTGCTGCCGCTTTTCATGATCATCGGCATACATTAATTGCTCGATCATTTCTTCAGGATACAGAGCGGGATCTAACAAAACCGTTTGCTCGAATAGTTGAGGATTACGGATACTCATCAGTAGCGTCATGCACCCACCAAAACTATGCCCAGCTCCAATCAATGAGCGCCATTGAGGTTGAACGAGTTGCTCCAAAACATGCTGAAAGCGTTTTGAAGAAGCCTCCCAGCCAACAAAACTCTCTCCGGCAGGAGATAATCCATGCCCCGCTGCATCCTGTAAAATTATTCCACTTTGCTCAGCTAGCGACTCAAGCAAAGCGCCGTAAGTACGTACCGCAAATCCATTGCCATGAAGGAAGTGAAGCACTTGCTGCGCGCTTTCTACTCCTCTGCTCTGCACGGATAATAGTTCGCCCCCAACGGAACACATTTGCTGCAAGTATGGCGACGGATTCACTGTATCTCCTAGTATATCTGCTTGAAACATCAGTATGAGAAGCCCCTAAAATCGACGAGCAATAGTAATCTCAGTCATTACAACATGTAAAATTTGCCAGTGCGCCACATAAATACACAAAAAAAAAGCACATTTAGCGACTCCAAATTGGTTTTTTTCCGCACAAACATTCATATTACTGGCCTGAACCGATATAATCCCATGGATTTTCATAATGCTAACTGGACCACGCACTCGATTACTTTAAGCAACGTAAAACTGGGTGGTGGAAATAGGACTATAATGACTACAGCTTCATCGTTTGAAAAAGACGAACTTTTAAAGTGCGGCTACGGCGAAATGTTTGGTGCAGGAAACGCTCAACTTCCTGTTGGCAACATGCTTATGCTTGACCGAATTACCCACATCTCAACAGAAGGGGGAGAATTCGGAAAAGGTGAGATTATTGCTGAATTGGATATCAACCCTGACCTTTGGTTCTTTGAGTGCCATTTCCCAGGTGACCCAGTCATGCCTGGCTGCTTAGGTCTTGATGCTATGTGGCAATTGGTTGGCTTTTTCCTTGGCTGGAAAGGCAATAAAGGTCGTGGTCGCGCGTTGGGATCAGGTGAAGTTAAGTTTACCGGTCAAATCCTACCAACGGCTAAAAAAGTAACGTTCCGAATTAACCTGAAGCGTGTAATCGAACGCAAGCTTGTGATGGGCATTGCGGACGGAAGTGTTTCTGTTGATGGACGTGAAATCTACACTGCAAAAGATCTTCGTGTAGGCTTGTTCACTTCGACTGAAAACTTCTAAACAGATTATAAAGAGTATAAGAGGCAACAATAGTTATGCGTCGTGTAGTTGTAACTGGCCTGGGCATTGTTAGCTGCCTTGGCAATGACAAACAGACAGTTCTTGAGTCCTTACGTGAAGGCCGTTCAGGCATCCGTTTCGCTGAAGACTACAAAGAACAAGGTTTCCGTAGCCACGTATGTGGTCGCATCGACCTAGACGATTCCGGTATCGACCGTAAAGTTCGTCGCTTCATGGGCGATGCAGCGACATATGCTTATGTATCCATGGAGCAAGCGATTGCAGATGCAGGTTTAAGCGAAGATCAGGTATCTAACATCCGTACCGGCCTGATCGCTGGTTCAGGCGGCGCTTCGGCGAAAAACCTTGTAGAGTCTGCTGACACACTACGCGCGAAAGGCGTAAAGCGTGTTGGCCCATACCGTGTTACTCAAACAATGGGTAGTACTGTATCTGCATGTCTTGCAACACCGTTCAAAATAAAAGGTGTTAACTACTCAATCACTTCTGCTTGTTCTACTAGCGCGCACTGTATTGGCAACGCAATGGAGCTTATTCAACTAGGCAAGCAAGACGTTGTGTTCGCAGGTGGCGGTGAGGAAGAGAGCTGGACTCAAACTTGTATGTTTGATGCGATGGGCGCCCTGTCTTCCAAATACAACGAAACACCTGAGAAAGCATCTCGTGCCTATGATGCAAACCGTGACGGTTTCGTTATCGCTGGCGGTGGCGGTATCCTAGTACTTGAAGAACTAGAACACGCTAAAGCACGCGGCGCAAAAATCTATGCAGAAGTTGTTGGCTATGGCGCAACATCTGACGGTTACGACATGGTAGCTCCTTCAGGTGAAGGCGCTGTTCGTTGTATGCAGATGGCGATGAGCACTATTGATGGCAAAATTGACTACATCAATACGCATGGTACTAGTACACCTGCTGGCGACATGAAAGAGCTTCAAGCTGTTCGTGAAACCTTTGGCGATGAAATTCCGAAAGTTAGCTCAACGAAATCTTTGTCTGGACACTCACTAGGAGCGGCCGGCGTACATGAAGCAATTTACAGCTTGCTTATGATGGAGAACAACTTCATCTGCGCTTCAGCAAACGTTGATGAGCTTGACCCAGAAGCAGGTAATATCCCTGTTGTCACTTCTCGTGAAGACAATGCCGATCTTAAACTGATCATGTCTAACAGCTTCGGTTTTGGTGGCACAAACGCAAGTTTGGTGTTCAAAAAATTCGAAGGCTAATTGCGCTTTTAATACGCAAAAAAACCGCACAGTGTGCGGTTTTTTTTCGTCTACAATATTTTCTTGCAGCGATATTATGGGTGTTTGCGCATGGTATCACGCATCCATATCTCCATTTCTTCGTGAATCTGATTGGTATCTTTACCTTCCACATCAATCAAAGGGCCAATCACTACTGTAATCGTTCCAGGGTAACGGCGCCATGTACGCCCAGGCCAAAGGTGTCCAGCGTTATGCACGACTGGTAAAATAGGGGTCTTCGCAGAGGCAGCTAACATTGCAGCACCTTTGTTAAAGTCACGCTCTTTACCGGGTACGGTGCGTGTCCCTTCAGGAAAAATCAGTACTGAACGTCCAGCCTGAATACGCTCCTTACCTTGTTTTAGGATTTGCTTTAACGCTCCTGCACGTTTAGAGCGGTCAATTGCAATAGGCTGAACCATTTTCAGTCCCCATCCAAAGAAAGGTATCGACAAAAGCTCTTGCTTAAGCACGGTCGAAATAGGAGTCTTGAGTACCTGCAATAAGTAGGTCTCCCACTCGCTCTGATGGTTTGCAGCCAGTACTACTGGCTGATCTTTTCTTGGTAAGTTTTCTCGCCCTATGACTTCAACTCGAACGCCAACTATCACACGAAACAAAAACAGTAAGACGTGATTGTGAATGTTCAAAACTGGCTGACGCCAGCTTGGGGGCAGCACCCAAGCGAGAACAGGAGCTAATAGCCCTGTAAACCCTGTCAAAATGCCGTAGCAGATTGCAAACAATAATGAGCCAATAAGTGCTCTCAACGAATTCCGAGGTTTCATGAAACGCACAACTCCATATCTAAAGCAGCTTAAAGGCTTCGCTCTTGTTGTTGGATTAGAGGGTTGGCATACATGCGCAACACAGCCTCACGCAGTTCTTGCGGGCAATTTGACATGTACTCATCGAACACCGAATCACCGCTTGCTTCCCCATTTAACAGTTTTAATGCCGCTTTGTTAGTCGCCTGTATTGCATAAGAGCCTATGATTTGACGGTCCACTTCAGCCACCATCTCATCAGGCGTCGCACAGTTATGATCAATCACATCACCAAACGTAACGATCACTTTCCCCTTACGGCCAACAATACCTTTGCGGATACTATCAATGTCTTCAAATTCGGCTTTCTGATAAGACCCTTTTGTTGACTTCTCATGTAGCTCACGCGCTTTGTCAAAAGCACAAGGATCGTATTCATATGAAATGGAAACAGGCACAATTTTTAGGTTTTGCATGGCTTCAGGAAATGCGATTTTTTGTTTTTTCTGACTCATGTAAAACATTTTGATAATCGCAGGGTCGGTTTGATCTAAGCCATCTTTCGCACGACCTTCTTTCTGAGCAATCCAAATATTACTGTGTTCATGAGTCAATGAATGGGTGATGTAATCCGACAGCTGACCAAAAGCAGCCATCATTTCACGTACACCATTCACTGATCGCTTCACTATAAAACTCTTATTAAGACGCATTAAATCTGAGACGAATGGACGACGCAGTAAGTTATCACCAATCGCAATGCGAACCGTATTTAAGCCATTTAGATATAAGCCATAGTTCACAAATGCAGGATCCATGGCGATATCACGGTGATTTGATAAGAATAAGTAGCCTTCCTTTTTAGACAGCTTTTCTATTCCACGATACTCCACATTACTCGTCGTCGTTTTGATCATACGTTCCATGTAATCGGCCACTAACATCTGAAAAGCGTGCACGCTATCTACTTTTCGCACTTCTTTTTGCAAAACGTGCTTAACGACCGTCGCTAAGAAGCCACGCGTCCATTTGGGCCATTTAGTAAATTTAAAGCCGACAATCGTGTCGATAAAGTCTGGCGTATTTACCAAATTTTGTAACACCCCGGCGACCTCATCGTCGTTGTAAGGGCGTATGTCATGAAACTGATCCATTGAATTATCCATTCAGATTTAAATTATCGTTATGATTATAAAGTACAAACCTCGAAACCAGCCTCTTCTAACATGGCTTTATTAGAAGTGGCGGTTACAACAGCCGTATTTTCATTCTCTTTTGTTAAATAGAGTTTTGCGACGCGTTTTAAGTCGTCAACTGTTACCGCTAACACTCCAGCACGGAAAGCCTCACGGTATTCTCGTGTACGATGATGCAACTGCTGGAAGAAATCACTTTGCGCTTCACCGGCAGGAGACCCAGGTTTATCCATCGAGCCAATCACGCCTAATACAGCTTCTTCCAGTGCATCATGGGAGTGCTCATTGGCCAGTAGCCAGTCAATCGATGCATCGAAATCCGCGAGTGTTTCTAATAAACGTGGATCACGGTAAGAATAGAAGCGGAATGCACCACAGCTGGCATCAAACGTTGCTCCACCACCGTAAGCGCCACCTTGCTCTCGAATGGCGCGGTGAAGGAAACCATTGCGCAAGAAGCCACCCAGCACGGTTAATACTGGTACGTCCGGATGCTCGCCAGATACCGCTTTAAACGCTTTGGCACAGAAACTTACTTGCGTTGCTGTTACCCAAGCTTGCTTGATCGTTTTATCTATCGCAGGCAATGAGAAATGCGACAATTGCTCATGGTTAGCAACACCAACCCACATAGGTGTAATGGCTTCTAACAGCGCATCTTTATGATGCGGCTCAGCCACCAATAGTACTTGCTTTGCCGCGCCAGCAAGTTTGCTGTGGATAGATTGTAAGGTTGTACACAGGTCTGTCATCGCCTGAGAATCCGCTTTAAGCGCATCATCCAAGGCAATTACATCACGAATACCACTCATACCGCCCCACGCTTCTTGCTGGGCAGATAAGCCAGACATACCACTGGATGCAGCACTCATCGCTAACGAGTGACCTTGGCCGGTGATCGAACGTTCACGACGGGCACGACGCTGAGCGATTAGCTCTTTGATACGACCTGTTTCATCAAAGCGAACGTCGTTAAAGGTTTGCGCCATCAGCTCTGTCATCGCCGCCGCATTAGGCACCAAGGCTTTTGAACTCAATACGAAGTAACCATTCACACGCTGTTTGTCGATCAATTCAGGACGAATCGATGATGACGCACCTAGGCCGCCACACACTTGAGCTTGGCGAGATTGAATCGCTAGATAATCTTGTTCACCTACACCCAGCTCAGTCACAAGATAACTGTATACAGGAAGAAGCTGTGTTTCCGCTTCGGTCAGTGCCGGCAATTCCGTTACAAGCTGTTGATAAACGAGACCATTTGTTCCTTGTGGATAGAAGGTAATCGGTAAACTCTCAGAGACTTTTTCGTTCTCATATTCAGGCAAACGCGCAGGCACATCTTCAAGGCCGACTTTCGGCAAGATGCTCATATCGTCTACTTGCTCTTGGCGTGCTTTCAACGCTTGGCTACGCTCGATGATATGCTGTTTCTGTTCTTCGCTTAGGCCTGCTTTGATTTTGCTCAAACGGTCTTTTTCCGCTTGGTTACGGCGTGTTTCCAGGGCTTCGTCTGGGCTCAGGGTCAATGTCACACGATGTGCATTTGACAGTAATAGGTCACGCACTAAGGTTGGGATGTAGTCTTCGTGCAGGACCTTTTCACGCATGCTTTCGATCACTGGATCAAGGTCAAGCTGAGCAATCACATCACCTTGGTGTACCGCGGTAGACAGAGCCGTCAAAATCAGCTGTAAGCCATATGGGTAGCTGTCGCCCCCGATTTCACGCTGACTCAACTCAAGTTGGTGAAGCATCGCTTCCACCATATCTTGATCTACACCATTTTCCGCGATATCTTCCAGCGTTTGTAGAATCAAAGCTTCTACTTGTGGCGCATTCTCACGCTTCACGCCTTCAAGACCACACATGAAGCTCATTTCTTTATTACTGTCTTCAAGACCACACATTGGCGATGGCGACGCACCTAACTCAGAGTTTTCCAGTACACGACGCAGTGGTGAAGCCGAGTTATCTAGTAGAACACTCGAAAGCAGTTGAGCCTCAAATTGCTGAGCAAGATCGATGCTTTCACCTAGCAACCAGCCAACTACAACGTGACTGCCATCTTCTTTCGCTTCATCAATCGCATACCCTTCTTCTACGCGAACCGGTGAGAAGTAACGCTTGGCGTTTGGTACACTGACTTGATCGTCTAAACGCTCAAAGCGGCTTAATACCTTACTTTCGAACTCGGCTTGCAGCTCTTCTGCTGGGATATCACCGAACGTCATAAAGACCGCATTCGATGGGTGGTAATGCTTACGGTAGAACGCCATCAGATCATCGTAAGATAGATCAGGAATATCCGTTGGTTCACCACCTGAGTTAAAGTGGTACGTGTTGCTTGGGCATAGATACTTTGTAAGAGCCTGCCACAGCACAGAGGTTGGCGAACTCATAGCTCCTTTCATTTCGTTGAACACAACACCTTTGAACGTCAGCTCAGACTCAGCATTGGTTGGTTCTGCAAACTCTAAGCGATGGCCTTCTTGAGAAAAATCCAAAGGATCTAGGCGTGAGAAAAACACGGCATCTAGATAAACATCTAAAAGGTTACGAAAGTCTTTTTTGTTCTTGCTGGCAAATGGATATGCTGTCCAATCCGATGACGTGAAAGCGTTCATAAAAGTGTTCAGTGAACGACGAATCATCATAAAAAATGGATCACGTACAGGGAAACGCTCAGAACCACAAAGTACGGTGTGCTCGAGAATATGCGCCACGCCGGTTGAATCCGTCGGCACGGTTTTTAGACCGACTAAAAAAACGTTTTCATCGTTGTCAGAGGCAATATGAAAATGCTTCGCGCCCGTTACCTTGTGTTCGTATTCCTGTACTGTGACGTCCAGCGCTTCGATAAATTCACTGCGAATCGCGGTAAATGCTGGGTGGTGTGCATTTTTCGTGGTCATAAATTACCCCTGTTAAAATCTTTTCTATTACTAGAATAATTGGGCGATTTGGCCCTAATCTCAAGCAATAAAGCGTGTAAATTATATCAAGATTGTGATTTTATCGGCACTGATATAGAGCGCCTATGCCTAACGCTTTTGGTGACGCTCCCAGTTTTCTAAACGAGCCTTCTCACTCTTTTTGAACAGCACATAAACCGCGCCCAAACCACCATGATGACGCTGCGCGGAATGAAAGGCCATGACGTCGTCTAAGTCGCGCAGCCACTTGTTGATAAAACTCTTAATGGTTGCCTGATCCTGTGGATCTGGGGTTCGATCCCCTTTGCCATGGACAATAACACCAACTCTTATGTCATGGCGCATGCAATCTTCCACAAACTGAAACACATCGCGACGGGCTTGCTCGACGGTTCTTCTGTGCAAATCCAACCTGGAATCAATTGGGTATTTACCTTGACGTAAGCGCTTAAACACACCATCTTGAACACCATCTTTTTTGTATTCAAGCATGTCATTTGGATCCACTCGCTCAACGTAGTCTTTCGTCAAATGATTGCGGTCTTCCACTTTGGCAATCAACGCGGCTTTTTGACGTTCCGTAAAATCCACACTACCTTGCTTTTTCCCAAGATAGACTTCCGTCTTTTTTAATGGCCGGATTCCTTGAACCTCTTCCGCGAACAAAGAGAAATCATCATCCTCTTGCATACGTCACCTCAACACTCATTGCCTCTACCTTTTTTAAGACAACTCAATACAGCAAAGGCTCCCTTAGGAGCTCTGTCAGCAACGGGTAAAGCCCCTTATTGACGCAAAATAGTGAATGCCTACAGCAACCAACAAGGCGATTTAAAAGACTGCACATTATATCAGCATAGTTATTCAACGACTAATGCCACTACTTTGCCATTTTTTCGGTACTTTTCTTAAGCGAACCAGAAAACTGAAAGATTAAAAACCCCATCAAAGAAAGCAGTATGGCAATTTCATAGCGGCTGTAGGCCACCGCCACACCAATCGCTCCCGTGTTCCAGATCCCTGCGGCAGTCGCTGTACCAGAAACGGAGTCGCCACTTTTAAAAATGGCACCGCCACCAATAAATCCCATCCCGGTAATGACGGCATACATAACGCGAGCCTCTGCGTCGGAACCTTCATAGACACTCATCCCTACCAACATAAACGAGCAAGACGCGATGGTAACCAAAGGAAACGTTCTCAACCCAGCACCACGATCATGATGTTCACGATTAAATGCGATAGGCAAAGACAGTAAAAAAGCTAAGCCCAATTGGGTTAGGTGATGCAAAATCAAAGCAAAGTCCAAATCCAGCATAAATTCCATCCTTCAAATAACATTCTATTTAAGCTAGAGACTTTTTCATGCGAAGGATAGGTCTGCCATCGGATTCCACTCTATATACGAAAAAGGGCCACATTCTCCGTGGCCCTTTTTATCCATTCACTAACTTTTGTCTTTAACTATACATTTTTATTTTATGTATGTTTTAGAATGGAATGTCGTCATCAAAGTCGTCAAAGTTTGGTGCTGGCTGTTGTGGCTTAGCAGGCTCTGGCGCTTTTGGTTGTGCAGGAGCTTGCTGTGGTTGATTACCCCAGCTGCCAAATGACTGCGGTTGCGCTGCGGGCGCTGCTTGCGGAGGCTGACCATAACCACTTTGAGCAGGTTGCTGACCGTAGCCACCCTGCTGAGGCTGTTGTGCTGGTTGCTGAGGTGCCGAGCCGTAACCACCTTGCTGTGGCGCTGACTGCTGAGGCTGACCACCGCCGTAGCCACCACCCATATTGTTGTCATAACCACCTTGTTGGCCATCTGCTCGGCCGTCCAGAAGTTGCATTTCATTAGCAACGATCTCAGTGGTATAACGTTTGATGCCGTCTTTTTCCCACTCGCGTGTACGCAAAGAACCTTCGACGTACACTTTTGAACCTTTCTTGATGAAGTCGCCTGCAATCTGTCCCAGGCGGTAATTACCACGATCCATAAAGGCAACACGGTGCCATTCTGTGCGTTCTTGCATTTGACCTGTTTGGCGATCACGCCAGCTCTCTGTCGTTGCTAAGTTAACGTTTGCAACGGCTGCACCTGATGGCATAAAACGCACTTCTGCATCGCTGCCAGCGTTGCCAATCAAGATTACTTTGTTTACTCCACGTGCCATGACGCTACTCCAATAATATTTTCAGTACTGATGATACTAGATTACTTTACATGCGGCACAATGCGCTGCAACGCAGCTTTATCAAGCTGCTTTTTGTCTACTTTCAAATAAGCGGTCTGCTCATCCATAAATATTTGCATGTCTTCCACTCCTTGGATTGCCATGATTTCTTCGGTTAATTGCTGCACATCGTCTTCGGTGTGTGCAACAACACTAAAAGCCATACTGGTTACTTGCTTTGGAGCAGGCTGCCACGCGCTGACCAAAGCCCAAAGTAACCAAATACCGCCAATAATACTAAACAGCATAGTCATCGAGGTGTGTTGAAGTAACCAACCTCCACCTGCACCGCCAACAAAGGCCCCCATAAACTGATGGGTTGAAAAGACTCCCATGGCGGTACCGCGATACCCTACTGGAGCCAATTTGCTAACAACAGAAGGCAATGTAGCTTCGAGCGTATTAAATGCGACAAAGAACAAACATACTGTAACGCCAAACAGCCACACATTGGATGCCCACTCCATCGCCACCGTCGCTAGACCAATTATGGTGATCACAATGGTTAACACATGCTTCATTAAGCCTTTCGCTTCCGCAGCAATGACCAACGGTAACATAAGCACAAAGGCTGCGCCCATGACCAGCAAATATAAAATACTGTGTTGCCCTAGGGACAGCCCGTAGCGATGAATCAATAGGCTTGGAATCGCAACGAACAGCGCTGTTAAACTGCCATGTAGTAGAAACACACTGATGTTTAAAAAGCGCAGGCGTCCATTACGCAATACATCCTTTAATGCTACCAAACTCGGGGTCGTATCACGCTTAAAAGTATGTTCCGTCACATTAGGGACAGCCCATACAATTAACCCCATACCCACAACAGAGAAAGCAAAAGATAGATAAAACAGCCCAGCTAAGCCAACCCATTGAAACAGGATCGGCCCCAGTATTAAGGACAACATAAACGATGCACCGATACTGATACCGACCATCGCCATGGCTTTAGTACGATTTTGTTCTTTGGTCACATCGCTCAACAGTGCCATTAATGTACTGGCTATTGCACCAGCCCCCTGAACCGCTCGACCGATAATCAAAGTGGTAATACTGTCAGCGTGAGCACAAATGATGCTACCCAATGCAAACAGTAGTAATCCAAATAATATGACCCGCTTACGTCCTAGCTTATCGGATAACATCCCCATTGGGATTTGCAGTGAAGCTTGTGTAAAACCATAAATACCAATCGCCGCACCAATCAATGCGGCATCCGCTCCATCTAAGCCATCCGCAGCGACACTGATCACAGGCATAATTAGAAACAGCCCGAGCATACGGAATAAATAAACCATTGCTAAGGCCAAAACTGAGCGGCGTTCGATAACATCCATAAGTGCGACTGCTTACGTAATTGAGAGACGATTATTGAAAGATCGCAGATTTTACTAAAAATACCGTTGAAGCTCTATTTTAACTACTGTAAAAATAGACAGTTATTCATGTTTGAATGACTTTTTCCTTGGTTGCATTACATTTTGGAGACTCATGGACACTATAACCCTTCGCGGCGCACGGACCCACAATCTAAAAAACATCGATTTGGATATTCCCCGCGACAAACTAGTGGTCATCACCGGCCTGTCAGGGTCCGGTAAATCATCACTGGCATTCGATACTTTGTATGCGGAAGGGCAACGTCGCTACGTTGAATCACTTTCAACTTATGCTCGTCAATTCTTGTCCATGATGGAAAAGCCAGACATCGATCACATTGAAGGCTTGTCTCCTGCCATTTCGATTGAGCAAAAGTCCACATCACATAACCCACGCTCAACAGTGGGTACCATAACTGAAGTGTACGATTATCTGCGCTTACTCTATGCTCGCGCTGGTCAACCTCGCTGTCCAGATCACGGGGAACCGCTGGAAGCGCAAACCATAAGC
This sequence comes from Marinomonas ostreistagni, assembly GCF_016461785.1. Classification (GTDB taxonomy): domain Bacteria; phylum Pseudomonadota; class Gammaproteobacteria; order Pseudomonadales; family Marinomonadaceae; genus Marinomonas; species Marinomonas ostreistagni_A. The sequence goes on from NZ_JAEMUH010000020.1 coordinate 24,591, forward strand.
CAGATGGTCGACAAGGTTTTATCGCTGCCAGAAGAAAGCAAAATGATGATGCTCGCGCCGATCATCAAAGATCGTAAAGGTGAACACCTTCATACCATCAGCGAATTACTCTCTAAAGGTTTTGTCAGAGCACGTATCGATGGCATTGTTGTGGATTTGGACGATGCTCCAGCTCTGGAGAAGAACAAAAAGCACACCATAGAAGTCGTCATCGATCGCTTTAAAGTGCGCTCCGATTTACAGCTTCGTTTAGCAGAGTCTTTTGAAACCTGTTTATCTCTCTCAGATGGCATCGCAAAAGTCATCAACATGGATGATGAAAAGGATGAACTGGTTTTCTCAAGTAAGTTTGCCTGCCCAGTTTGTGGTTACGCGATTACGGAACTTGAACCTAGGCTGTTTTCATTCAACAACCCTAATGGCGCCTGTCAGACTTGTGACGGACTTGGCACACAGCAGGCATTTGATGCGGACCGAGTCATCCAAGATGAGAATTTAACGCTGGGTGAAGGTGCTATCCGAGGTTGGGGGCGCCGCAGCATTTTCTATTTCCAGCAACTTAATGCGCTGGCTAACTTCTATGGCTTTGATATTGATACGAAATTCAAAGACATCCCTAAAGCCTATCAAGACAAAATCTTAAATGGCTCAGGAAAAGATAAAATCGACTTTGTCTACATCAATGAACGTGGCGATAAGATGACACGCTCACATGTATTTGAAGGGGTATTACCTAACTTAAACCGACGTTACCACGAAACTGAATCTGACAGCGTCCGTGACGATCTATCACAATACATTAGCACCAAGCCATGCCCAAGTTGCCATGGCACACGCTTAAACAAAGCGGCTCGCAATGTGTTTATTGCTGACGAGACTCTGCCCGACATCGTCAAAAAGCCAATTGCTGAATGTCTTGAATACTTCGAACAGCTGCAACTAACTGGCGCTAAAGGCGAAATCGCAGCCAAGATTCTCAAAGAAATTCGCGATCGACTAAGCTTTCTTGTGAATGTTGGACTGGATTACCTTACTCTAGATCGTAAGGCTGACTCACTTTCAGGCGGGGAAGCACAGCGAATCCGCTTAGCCAGTCAAATCGGTGCTGGACTTGTTGGGGTGATGTACATCCTTGATGAGCCCTCCATTGGACTACACCAGCGCGATAACGAACGCTTAATAAGCACGTTAACTCGCTTAAGAGACTTGGGGAATACCGTCATCGTAGTCGAGCACGATGAAGACGCCATACGCGTAGCAGATCACCTAATTGATATTGGCCCGGGTGCGGGTGTACACGGCGGTCAAGTAATTGCCTCAGGTACACCGCAGCACATTATGGATTGTGAAGCCTCTATTACAGGCCAATACCTAACAGGTAAACGTAAGATCGAGGTGCCAGCGTTACGTCATCAAGCAACACAAGGCAAACAGCTGACTCTACATGGGGCTAAAGGGAACAATCTAAACGATGTTACGCTGAATATACCTGTTGGCGTCATGACTTGTGTAACAGGTGTATCGGGTTCTGGTAAGTCAACTTTGATAAATGGAACACTGTTCCCTTTAGCAGCAACGGCGTTAAATGGCGCGACCACATTAACCGCGGCACCACACGAGAAAATCGAGGGATTAGATCATTTTGATAAATGCGTCGATATTGACCAAAGCCCAATCGGTCGGACTCCTCGTTCAAACCCTGCGACCTACACTGGCATTTTTACACCAATGCGCGAGCTTTTCTCCGCCACTCAAGAAGCACGTTCCCGAGGCTATAAACCAGGACGATTTTCCTTCAATGTAAAGGGCGGGCGTTGTGAGGCTTGTCAGGGTGATGGTGTCATAAAAGTAGAAATGCACTTCTTACCTGATGTATACGTTCCATGTGATGTTTGTAAAGGACAGCGTTACAACCGTGAAACCTTAGAAATCACTTATAAAGGCAAAAACATTCACGAATGTTTAGAAATGACAATCGAAGAAGCTCGCGAGTTTTTTGACCCAGTGCCATCCATCGCGCGCAAACTGCAAACACTGATCGATGTTGGCCTTGGCTACATACGTTTAGGGCAAGCGGCAACAACCCTTTCTGGTGGTGAAGCACAGCGAGTGAAACTCGCCAAAGAACTTTCTAAACGCGATACTGGTAAGACGCTTTATATCTTAGATGAACCTACAACGGGACTTCACTTTGCAGACATTGAACTTCTTTTATCAGTTCTGCATCGCTTACGCGACCACGGCAATACGATTGTGGTAATTGAGCATAACTTAGACGTGATTAAAACGGCTGATTGGATTGTAGATTTAGGGCCAGAAGGCGGTAGTGGTGGAGGCTATATTATTGCCGAAGGAACACCTGAGGCCGTTGCGGAACACAAAACTTCACACACAGCTAGATTCTTAAAGCCAATGCTTTAAATGAGAAATTTGATGATAAAAAAGGAGCGTATAGCTCCTTTTTTATTCAAACCCTGTTGGGTATGAATAACATTCAGACATAAAAAAGCCGAGCTTTTGGCTCGGCTTTTTTTAAGCAAATGCTGTATTACTCAGCGTCTGCAGCTTCCGCAACTGGACGATCAACCAGTTCAACGTAAGCCATAGGTGCATTGTCACCTGCGCGGAAGCCGCATTTTAGAATGCGAACGTAACCACCAGGACGACCTTGGTAACGAGGACCAAGTTCAGAGAACAATTTACCTACTGCATCTTTGCTACGAGTACGAGCAAAGGCTAGGCGACGATTCGCAACGGAATCTTCTTTCGCCAATGTGATCAAAGGCTCAGCAACGCGACGAAGTTCTTTGGCTTTCGGCAACGTAGTTTTAATAACTTCGTGCTCGAATAAAGAAGCAGCCATGTTTTTGAACATCGCTTTACGATGTGAGCTAGTACGGTTTAAGTGACGTCCACTCTTACGATGACGCATTTTACATTCCTTACCAAACTACGGTGGTCAGGGAACAATGATCTAGCGAGCTAGAACTTTGCTGTCGTCTTTCAAACTAGCTGGTGGCCAGTTTTCTAGACGCATTCCCAAAGACAGACCGCGCTGTGCTAAAACATCTTTAATTTCAGTTAATGATTTCTTACCAAGGTTAGGCGTTTTAAGTAGCTCAACCTCTGTACGCTGAATCAAATCACCAATGTAGTAGATGTTTTCTGCTTTCAGACAGTTAGCACTGCGAACGGTTAGCTCAAGATCATCAACCGGGCGTAGCAAAATCGGATCAATCTCATCCTCTTCTTCTTCTACAACCGCTTCGCTTTCACTCTCAAGAGCGACAAATACTGCGATTTGCTGTTGTAGAATTGTCGCTGCTCGGCGAATTGCTTCTTCAGCATCAATCGTACCGTTAGACTCGATGTCGATGACAAGTTTGTCTAGGTCAGTACGCTGCTCTACACGAGCATTCTCAACACTGTAAGCAACACGACGAACAGGACTGAAAGAGGCATCCAGCTGCAAGCGACCAATAGGACGAGTCTCATCGTCACTAGCAACACGAGCGTCAGCAGGCTCATAACCACGACCACGTGCTACCTTGATCTGCATGTTAAGTTCAGCAGTGTCATCAAGGTGACAAATCACATGATCTGGGTTAGCGATCTCTGAGTCAGCAACAAGTTGGATATCTCCAGCCGTTACAACACCAGGACCTTTCTTACTTAGTGTTAGAGTTGCTTCATCTTGCCCGTGTAGAGCGATCGCAACTCCTTTTAGGTTAAGAAGAATTTCAATAACGTCTTCTTTTACCCCTTCAATCGCACTGTATTCATGCAATACACCGTCGATTTCTACCTCAACGATTGCACAACCAGGCATAGAAGACAAAAGAATACGGCGCAACGCGTTACCCAAAGTATGACCAAAACCACGCTCTAGTGGTTGTAGTGTCACTTTGGCACGTGATTGACCTAATTCTTGAACTTCGATGTTGCGTGGGGTTAACAATTCGCTCACTGAACGCTGCATAGATCCACCTATTTCTTAATCCTAACCATCTAGCTATTACTTAGAGTAAAGCTCGACGATTAGGTTCTCATTAATTTCAGCTGATAAATCGGCACGCTCAGGAGCAGCTTTGTAAGTTGCTTCCAATTTAGTTGAGTCAACTTCGATCCAATGGATCGGCGCACGATTTTTAGATAGCTCTAGTGCGTTTTGTACACGCAACTGCTTCTTAGCTTTTTCACGGATAGACACAACATCACCAGCTTTAACTTGGAAAGATGCAATGTTTACCGCTTCGCCGTTCACTAGAATAGCCTTGTGACCAACTAGCTGACGGGCTTCCGCACGTGTTGAGCCGAAGCCTGCACGGTATACTACGTTGTCTAGACGAGACTCAAGAAGTTGCAGAAGGTTTTCACCTGTTGCACCTTTGATACGCGCCGCGTCTTTGTAGTAGTTGCGGAATTGTTTTTCAAGAATGCCGTAAATACGACGAACTTTTTGCTTTTCACGAAGCTGTAGACCGTAATCAGAAAGACGACCACGACGTGCACCGTGCACACCTGGAACTGTTTCTGCTTTACATTTTGATTCTAAAGCGCGTGAGCCACTTTTAAGTTGTAAGTCTGTGCCTTCACGACGAGACAATTTACAAGTAGGACCTAAATAACGAGCCATGTGTCTGTCTCCTCTTAAACGCGACGTTTCTTAGGCGGACGGCAACCGTTGTGCGGGATTGGCGTCACGTCTGTGATGTTGTTGATGCGCAGACCCAATGCATTCAATGCACGAACTGCGGATTCACGACCTGGACCAGGGCCCTTGATCATTACGTCAACGTTCTTTAGGCCGAACTCTTGAGCAGCAGCTCCGGCACGTTCTGCAGCAACCTGTGCCGCAAATGGGGTACTTTTACGAGAACCGCGGAAACCAGAACCACCTGCAGTCGCCCAAGACAAAGCATTGCCTTGGCGATCAGTGATAGTCACGATCGTGTTGTTAAAAGACGCGTGTACATGAGCAACACCGTCGACGACCGTCTTTTTGACTTTTTTCTTGGTATTGCGCGTTGCTGGCTTAGCCATATTGCACTTTTCCTAAATCTAATGCTCAGCTCTAGCAGACTTAATGCACTAGAGCGAAACGCGTTGAATTACTTACGAATTGGCTTACGAGGGCCTTTTCGCGTACGAGCGTTCGTTTTGGTACGTTGACCACGAACAGGTAAGCTGCGGCGGTGACGGATGCCACGGTTACAGCCTAAGTCCATCAAACGTTTGATAGACATGCTGACTTCACGGCGGAGGTCACCCTCTACAGTAAACTTAGCAACTTCGCCACGTAGACGGTCTAGCACTTCATCACTTAGAGAACCGATTTTATCAGTTTCTGCGATACCTGCTGCTTGGCAGATTTCTTGTGAACGTGTGCGACCGATCCCGAAGATGTAAGTTAGAGAAATGACCGCATGTTTATTGTCAGGAATATTGACACCGGCTATACGGGCCATTCACTTTACTCCGTTGTTATGGATGAATTACTTCATCACTTTGCTTTCATGAGGGCGGACGATTATGCCAGCATAGCGGACAAAAATCAACCACCCTCCCATCATCGAATAATCTAGTTATTAACCTTGACGCTGTTTGTGACGAGGCTCAGAACAGATCACTCGAACTGAACCGTTACGACGAACGATTTTACAGTTACGACAGATTTTCTTTACAGATGCACGTACTTTCATGTTCAACTCCAACCTATGCTTAACGCATTAGGCCATTTGGACCATATCCAGTCAGATTAGACTTTTTCATTAATGATTCGTATTGATGACTCATTAAGTGACTTTGCACTTGAGACATGAAGTCCATTACAACGACCACTACGATCAACATCGAAGTACCGCCGAAGTAGAAAGGAACATTCCATGCTACGACAAAGAACTGAGGCATCAATGACACTAGCGTGATATACAATGCACCGAATAGCGTCAAACGAGTCATAACACCGTCGATATATCGAGCTGTATGGTCGCCTGGACGAATGCCCGGCAAAAACGCACCGGACTTTTTCAAGTTATCTGCCACATCTTTAGGGTTGAACACCAGCGCTGTATAAAAGAAGCAAAAGAAAACAATTGCTATCGCAAACAACAGCACATACAGCGGTTGCCCAGGAGCTAGAGCCAAAGATATATTTTGCAACCATTCCATACCCTCACCTTGACCGAACCATTGTCCAATCGAAGCTGGGAATAGAAGAATACTAGAAGCAAATATAGGCGGAATTACACCGGCCATATTTACTTTTAGTGGCAAATGACTCTTTTGTGCGGCAAACACCTTTTTGCCCTGCTGACGCTTAGCGTAATTTACAGTAATTCGACGTTGACCACGCTCGATAAATACAACGAACGCAATTGTCGCAACCGCTAATACACCAATCAGAAGCAGCGCAAGGATATTGATATCACCTTGGCGGGCTGATTCAAATGAACGACCTAGAGCAGAAGGAAGACCTGCTACAATACCAGCAAAGATAAGAATGGAGATGCCATTACCAATCCCTTTCTCTGTCACTTGTTCGCCTAGCCACATCAAGAAAACCGTACCAGCCACAAGAGTTACCACTGCAACAGCGTAAAACTCTAAACCAGAACTGAACGAGATACCTTGGCTTGCTAAACCAACTGCCATAGAGGCAGACTGAACAAGAGCGAGAAGAACCGTACCGTAACGAGTGTATTGGGTAATCTTACGACGCCCCGCCTCACCTTCTTTCTTAAGCTGCTCTAGCTGCGGACTCACCACTGTCAATAACTGCATAATGATCGAAGCAGAAATGTAGGGCAGGATACCTAGAGCAAAGATACTCATACGTTCCAATGCGCCGCCTGAGAATACGTTAAATAAACTCAGGATTGTGCCTTCGTTCTGGTCAAACAATGCAGACAAACGGTCCGGGTTAATACCTGGCACCGGGATGTGTGCACCGATTCGATATACAATAATTGCCAAGAAAACAAAACGGATACGAGCCCAAAGCTCGCCTAGTCCGCTTTGCATACCTGCTGGTAGTGAGCCACGCTTTGTCATCTATTCCTCAACTTTTCCGCCAGCCGCTTCAATCGCAGCACGAGCACCTTTAGTAACTTTAAGGCCACGTACAGTTACAGCTTTCTCGATAGATCCAGAAAGGATAACTTTAGCAGTCTTAATTTTGTCACCTAGGATGTCGGCAGCTTTAAGAGCAGCCAAATCTACAACTTCTGCATTCACTGCGGCTAGTTCGTTTAGACGAACTTCAGCTACATACTGAGCCTGACGTGAAGTGAAACCAAATTTTGGCAGACGACGCTGCAAAGGCATTTGACCGCCTTCAAAACCTGGCTTAACTGAGCCACCAGAGCGAGACTTAAGACCTTTATGACCACGTCCGCCTGTTTTGCCCAAACCGCTACCGATACCGCGGCCTACACGTTTAGGAGCATGCTTGCTACCTTCGCCAGGGCGAATAGTATTTAGGAACATGTTATTCTCCTACCACTTTAACCATGTAATAAACTTTATTGATCATGCCACGAACAGAAGGAGTATCTTCTAGTTCACGAACTTGACCGATCTTTTTAAGACCCAAGCCTTTAACTGTTTCACGGTGCTTTGGAAGACGACCGATTGGGCTACGAGTCAGTTGAACTGAGATGGTTTTATTAGCCATTTCACATTACCCCAAAATTTGATCGACAGACTTACCGCGTTTTGCAGCGATTTGCTCAGGTGCACGCATGTCAGCCAAACCTTTAATCGTTGCTTGAACAACGTTAACAGGGTTAGTTGAGCCGTAGCATTTTGCTAATACGTTGTGTACGCCTGCAATTTCAAGAACTGCACGCATCGCACCACCAGCGATTACACCAGTACCTTGAGAAGCTGGCTGCATGTACACTTTAGATGCACCGTGAACCGCTTTAACTGGGTACTGTAGAGTGTCGCCATCTAGCGCAACAGAAACCATGTTGCGGCGAGCTTGCTCCATCGCTTTTTGGATAGCTTGAGGTACTTCACGTGCTTTACCACGACCGTAACCTACTTTACCGTTACCATCACCAACTACTGTTAAAGCAGTGAAAGAGAAGATACGACCACCCTTAACTACTTTAGCAACGCGGTTTACTTGTACTAGCTTCTCTTGAAGATCACTAGTTTGTTGTTCGTTAACTGCCATTTGCTACCCCTTAGAACTCTAGACCAGCTTCACGCGCAGCATCCGCTAGCGCTTGAACGCGACCGTGGTATTTGAAGCCAGAACGATCGAAAGCAACAGCAGTAATGCCAGCTTCTTTAGCACGTTCAGCAATTAATGCACCCACTTTAGCCGCTGCATCTTTGTTACCAGTCGCAGTAGAACGTAGGCTCGCGTCTAGAGTAGAAGCGCTTGCTAGCACTTTACTACCACATGGCGAAATTACTTGTGCATACATGTGACGTGGCGTGCGATTTACAGTAAGACGGTTCGCACCTAGGTCACGAATATGCAAACGCGTGCGGCGAGCACGACGAATTCGAGATTGTTTCTTAGTGTTCATGAATGCTTACCTACTACTTTTTCTTAGCTTCTTTACGGCGAACAACTTCGTCAGCGTAGCGAACACCTTTGCCTTTGTATGGCTCTGGTGGACGGAAGCCGCGAACTTCAGCAGCTGCTTGACCTAGCGCTTGCTTGTCGATACCGCGAAGAATAACTTCTGTTTGTGATGCACACTCAGCAGTAATGCCTTCAGGCAGTTCGTAATCTACTGGGTGAGAGAAACCTAGCGCAAGGTTAAGTACGTTGCCTTTAACAGCAGCACGGTAACCTACACCTTGTAGTAGTAGACGTTTTTCAAAGCCTTGGCTAACACCAGTAACCATATTGTTAACTAGGGCACGAGTAGTACCAGCTAGTGCACGGCTTTGTTTTGCTCCATCACGTGGAGCAAAAGTAAGAACGTTTTCTTCTTGCTTAACTTCAACGCTTGCGTGGACGTTAAACTCTAGAGTGCCTTTACCACCTTTTACAGCAATAGCTTGGCCATTTAGAGTAACTTCTACACCACTAGGAAGCGTCACAGGGCTTTTCGCAACTCGAGACATACTAACTCCTAGAATACTGTGCAGATAACTTCGCCACCAATACCAGCAGCACGAGCTGCACGATCAGTCATAACACCTTTAGAAGTAGAGATGATAGCAACGCCTAGGCCTGCTTCTACTTTTGGTAGTTCTGCTGATGCTTTGTATTGACGCAAACTTGGACGAGAGACGCGTTTGATCTCTTCGATTACTGGCTTACCTTCGAAGTATTTAAGTTCGATAGTAAGAGTAGGTTTAGCACCTTCTTCAACGCTAACGCTGCTTACGTAACCTTCTTCACGAAGAACGTTAGCAACAGATACCTTCATTTTTGATGAAGGCATAGACACAGTTGTTTTTGCAGCCAACTGTGCGTTACGGATACGAGTAATCATATCCGCAAGTGTATCTTGCATACTCATTTAAGAGCTCCTAATAGAAAAAACCATTGTGCAGCAAATAGAGCTCGCGCATAGTACACAGCAGCGAGCGGAATGTCCAGTATTTGAACACCCCCTCACTGCAATGTATTATGATCGCGCTCTACTTGCTTACCAACTAGCTTTCTTCAAGCCTGGTACATCACCGCGCATCGCTGCTTCACGTAGCTTGATACGAGACAAGCCGAAGCGACGGAATACGCCGTGTGGACGACCAGTAACCTGACAACGGTTACGCTGGCGAGAAGAAGATGAATCGCGTGGAAGCGCTTGCAGTTTAAGCGTTGCTTCCCACTTTTCATCGTCCGATGCATTAACGTCGTTAATGATCGCTTTTAGAGCAGCACGCTTTTCAGCGTACTTAGCTACTAATTTTGTGCGCTTAGCTTCGCGTTGAATCATTGATACTTTAGCCATGATTCCTACCTCTTATTTCTTGAAAGGGAAACTAAAGGCGGCTAGCAAAGCACGACCTTCTTCGTCGGTACGAGCAGTTGTTGTGATTGTGATATCAAGACCACGTACACGATCAACTTTATCGTAATCGATTTCTGGGAAGATGATCTGCTCTTTAACACCCATGCTGTAGTTACCGCGTCCGTCAAAAGACTTCGGGTTTAAACCACGGAAGTCACGGATACGAGGGATAGCAACATCAACCAAACGGTCGAAGAAATCCCACATACGGTCGCCACGTAGAGTAACTTTACAACCGATCGGGTAACCGTCACGGATTTTAAAGCCTGCAACAGATTTGCGTGCTTTCGTTACTACAACTTTTTGGCCGCTAAGTGCTGTAAGATCATTTACCGCATTTTCAAGAAGTTTCTTGTCTGCGATAGCTTCACCAACACCCATGTTCAACGTAATTTTAGTGATTTTAGGCACTTCCATTACATTCTTGTAGCTGAACTGTTCAGTCAGTTGAGCTACTACTTGATCTTTATAAACTTGCTTAAGTCTCGCCATGGCTATAATTCTCGCTCTTAGGCGTCGATCGCTTCACTGTTTGATTTGAAAACACGTACTTTAGTACCGTCTTCATTCACTTTAAAGCCGACGCGATCCGCTTTACCAGTAGCATTGTTAAAAATGGCTACGTTAGAAACCTGGATAGGTGCTTCTTTTTCAACGATACCGCCAGTCGTACCCTTCATTGGGTTTGGCTTCTCATGTTTCTTGACCATATTGATACCAGAAACAATAACGCGGTTTTCGTCTACTACTTTAACAACTTTGCCGCGTTTGCCTTTGTCTTTACCAGCAATTACAACGACTTCATCGTCACGTTTGATTTTACGCATATTCGGTCCCCTACCTCTTACAGCACTTCTGGTGCAAGAGAAACAATTTTCATGAATTGCTCTGTACGCAACTCACGTGTCACAGGGCCAAAGATACGTGTACCAATCGGCGCGCCAGATGCGTTCAATAGAACCGCAGAGTTTACATCAAAACGGATCACTGAGCCATCAGGGCGACGCACACCTTTCTTAGTTCGAACGACAACAGCGTTCATAACTTGGCCTTTCTTAACACGACCACGAGGGATCGCTTCTTTAACTGTGACTTTAATTACGTCACCAATTGTAGCATAACGACGATGAGAGCCACCCAGTACTTTAATACACTGAACGCGCTTTGCGCCGCTGTTATCTGCTACATCAAGCATCGATTCTGTTTGAATCATTTCTGCTCTCCAATCAAATTAGATAACAAGTCTCATGAAGGAAGGAGCTGCTTATACAGCAGCTGCTTTCTCAACAACCTGAACCAGTTTCCAAGTTTTAGTTTTAGAGTAAGGACGTGTTTCAACAACCTTAACTGTATCACCAACTTGACACTCGTTGTTTTCATCATGAGCGTGTAGTTTAGTAGAACGACGAACGAACTTACCGTATAGAGGGTGACGTTCAGTACGCTCAACTAGTACCACGATGGACTTATCCATCTTATCGCTTACTACTTTACCAGTAGCTGTACGAGCTTGAGTTTCTACACTTGCCATCTTAGTTACCTGCCTTATCATTTAGCACGGTTTTAACACGTGCGATATTGCGGCGAACTTGCGAGAGCAAATGCGTTTGAGCCAACTGACCAGTGGCTTTCTGCATACGCAGAGTAAATTGCTCACGTAGTAGTTCGATCAAGGTCTGCTGTAGCTCAGCTACAGACTTTTCTTGCAATTCTTTTGCTTTCATCTACATCACCGTACGCGTTACGAAAGTTGTAGCTAGAGGAAGCTTAGCTGCTGCTAGCGCGAAAGCTTCGCGAGCTAGAGATTCAGATACGCCCTCAACTTCATAAAGCATCTTACCTGGTTGGATTTGAGCCACCCAGTATTCTACGCTACCTTTACCTTTACCCTGACGCACTTCAAGAGGCTTCTGAGTAATAGGCTTATCTGGGAATACACGGATCCAAATTTTACCACCACGCTTGATGTGACGAGTCATTGCACGACGCGCCGCTTCAATTTGACGAGCGGTGATTCGACCACGTTCAGTCGATTTCAATCCGAATTCACCAAAGCTAACTTGGTTACCGCGAAGTGCTAGACCGCGGTTACGGCCTTTCTGCATCTTACGGAACTTAGTACGTTTCGGCTGTAACATTGACTACCCCCTACTTAGACTTCTTCTTCTGTGCGCCTTTATCAGCACGCACTTGTTCAATACCGCCCAAGATTTCGCCTTTGAAGATCCAAACTTTAACACCGATGATGCCGTAAGTTGTTAGAGCTTCATAAGTAGCGTAGTCGATGTCAGCACGTAGAGTGTGTAGAGGCACACGACCTTCACGGTACCATTCTGCACGTGCAATTTCAGCACCGCCCAGACGACCACTTACCTGAACCTTGATACCTTTCGCGCCGGCACGCATAGCGTTTTGTACTGCACGCTTCATGGCACGACGGAACATAACACGACGCTCAAGTTGGCCAGCAATGTTTTGCGCAACCAATTTAGCATCTAGTTCTGGTTTACGAATTTCTTCGATGTTGATGTGAACTGGAACACCCATCATTGCTGACACAGCGTTACGTAGTTTCTCAACATCTTCGCCTTTCTTACCAATCACGATGCCCGGACGAGCAGTGTGGATAGTAATACGAGCTGTTTGTGCAGGACGCTGGATCTCGATGCGAGAAACAGAAGCCTGTACAAGTTTCTCTTCTAGGTATTTACGTACCTGAAGATCGTTTAAAAGTTGCTTAGAGTAGTTTTGGTTGTTCGCATACCAAGTAGAAGTATGGTCTTTAACTATCCCTAGGCGAATTCCAGTTGGATGAACCTTCTGACCCATTGGGTATCTCCTAATTAGTCAGCGACTTTAACTGTAATATGGCAACCGCGTTTTAGAATACGATCAGCACGGCCTTTAGCACGAGCTTTGATACGTTTTAGAGTCATAGCCTCGTCAACGTAGATCGTAGAAACACGCAAGTCATCGATATCAGCACCTTCGTTATGCTCAGCATTAGCTACAGCAGACTCTAGTACTTTCTTGACAATTGCTGCCGCCTTTTTAGGACTGAACGCCAAAATGTTCAGTGCTTCGCTTACAGATTTGCCGCGGATTTGATCTGCTACCAAACGGGCCTTCTGCGCTGAGAGGCGAGCACCCTTCAATGAAGCGCTTACTTCACTCATGATTAATACCCCTTAATTACCGTTTGGCCTTTTTGTCCGCAGCGTGACCCTTGTAGGTACGGGTCGGAGCGAACTCACCCAATTTATGACCGACCATATCCTCAGATACTAGAACTGGGACGTGTTGGCGACCATTATGGACAGCGATAGTCAACCCTACGAATTCAGGGAAGATTGTAGAACGGCGCGACCAAGTTTTAATTGGACGACGGTCATTCTTTTCTACCGCAGCCTCTACCTTTTTCAACAAATGAAGGTCGATAAAAGGACCTTTTTTTAGTGAACGTGGCACAGTCGTTTCCTCTTATTACTTAGTACGACGACGTACAATAAGTTTATCAGTACGCTTGTTCTTGCGCGTTTTGTAACCTTTAGTAGGCACACCCCAAGGAGTAACTGGGTGACGACCACCAGAGCTACGACCTTCACCACCACCGTGTGGGTGATCAACCGGGTTCATTGCCGCACCACGAACTGTTGGGCGAACACCACGCCAGCGCTTAGCACCAGCTTTACCTAGAACACGTAGAGTGTGTTCAGAGTTAGATACTTCACCTAGAGTTGCACGACATTCAGTTAGAACTTTGCGCATCTCACCAGAACGTAGACGTAGAGTTACGTAACGACCTTCACGAGCAACAAGCTGAGCAGAAGCACCAGCAGAACGTGCAATTTGTGCACCTTTACCTGGCTTAAGCTCGATACAGTGCACAACACTACCAACTGGAATATTTTGCAGAGGCAAAGTATTACCAGCTTTGATAGGCGCATCTGCACCACTAGAAACAACAGCACCAGCCTCTAAGCCTTTAGAAGCGATGATGTAACGACGCTCACCATCAGCATATTTTACTAATGCAATGTGTGCAGAACGGTTTGGATCATATTCCAAACGCTCAACTACCGCTGGGATACCATCTTTGTTACGACGGAAATCCACAACACGGTAATGCTGCTTGTGACCACCACCTACGTGACGCGTAGTGATGCGTCCGTTGTTATTACGACCACCAGACTTGCTTTTCTTGTCTAGCAAAGGAGCGTATGGCGCACCTTTATGCAAGTCAGTGTTAACAACTTTAACAACGTGACGACGGCCTGCAGACGTTGGCTTACTTTTTACAACAGCCATTGACCTATCTCCCCTTATTCAGCGCCCAAGAAATCAATTTCTTGGCCTTCTGCCAAACGTACATACGCTTTTTTAACGTCGTTACGCTTGCCTAGACCACGAACAGTGCGCTTCGTCTTACCTTTTTGGTTCAACGTGCGTACAGATTCAACTTTGACTTCAAATAACGCTTCGATTGCTTGTTTAATCTCTGGCTTAGTCGCGTCTTTTACTACGCGGAATACGTACTGACCGTTACCTTCGGCAACGATTGTCGCTTTCTCAGAGATGTGTGGACCTAACAACACTTTATAAATGCGTTCGCCGATCATGCTAGTGCCTCCTCAACTTGTTTCAGAGCACCAACTGTCACCAACACTTTGTCGTATGCAATCAAGCTAACAGGGTCAACAGACGCTGCATCACGAACGTCAACGTTCGGAATGTTGCGAGCAGCTAGGAACAGATTTGCATCTAGCTCTTGCGCTACAACTAGCGCGTTCTCAACATTCAATTCAGCCATTTTAGCTTTGAAAAGCTTAGTTTTAGGAGCTTCGATTGAAAGCTCTTCAACTACAACAAGACGGTCTTGACGAGCAAGCTCAGACCAGATGGTGCGCATTGCTGCACGATACATCTTCTTGTTTACTTTCTGAGAGTGGTCTTGAGGTTTAGCAGCGAAAGTTACGCCACCAGTACGCCATAGAGGACTACGGATTGTACCAGCACGTGCGCGGCCAGAACCTTTTTGACGCCATGGCTTTTTACCACCACCGGCTACTTCAGAGCGAGTTTTCTGTGCACGAGAGCCTTGACGAGCACCAGCCAGGTAAGCAGTAACAACCTGGTGAACTAGCGCTTCGTTGTATTCACGCGCAAAGGTCACGTCAGAAACTTCTACAGTTCCTTCAGCACCTGTTAGATTCAAGTTCATTGTCTACCCCTCTTAGCGAGCTTTAACTGCTGGTTGAACGATTACGTCACCATTTACAGCGCCAGGAACCGCACCTTTAACAAGGATAAGGTTACGCTCAGCATCAACGCGAACAACTTCTAAAGACTGAGTTGTTACTTGAGCTGCGCCCATGTGACCAGCCATCTTTTTGCCTTTCCAAACACGACCTGGTGTTTGACATTGACCGATGGAACCAGGAGCACGGTGAGACAATGAGTTACCGTGTGTAGCATCTTGCGTACGGAAGTTGTGACGTTTAACGCCACCTTGGAAACCCTTACCTTTTGATTGACCAGTTACGTCAACAGAAGTAATAGCTTCAAAATCCGCTACTGTTAGCTCGTCGCCAACATTAATTTCTTTTTCGTCACCTGAAAGGCGGAACTCCCACAAACCACGACCCGCTTCAACGTTTGCTTTTGCAAAGTGACCTGCAGCTGCTTTGTTTACACGGCTAGCACGGCGAGTACCTACAGTTACTTGAACAGCTGCGTAGCCGTCAGTTTCTGCGTTTTTCACCTGTGTTACACGGTTCGGTTCAACCTCGATAACGGTTACTGGCACGGATACACCATCTTCGTTGAAGATACGCGTCATTCCGGCTTTACGTCCGACTAATTGAATAGCCATTTTTTACCTCAATTGCCAGTTGTGTACGGGGCTATCACCCGCTACGGCCGACCATTCCAGATCGTTCCACTAATGTGCTTAGGCCAACAAATACTTGTTGGTTATCGCACCCCTAAAACTTTGGGGATTAGCCCAAAGAAATTTGTACTTCCACGCCTGCCGCAAGATCTAGCTTCATTAGAGCGTCTACAGTTTTTTCTGTTGGCTCAACGATGTCTAGAACACGTTTGTGTGTACGGATTTCGTATTGGTCACGCGCATCTTTGTTTACGTGTGGAGAAATCAGTACAGTGTAACGTTCTTTGCGAGTAGGAAGTGGAATTGGACCACGTACTTGAGCGCCTGTGCGCTTAGCAGTGTCCACAATCTCTTGCGTTGAAGCGTCGATCAAACGGTGATCGAATGCTTTCAAACGAATACGGATTTTTTGGCTTTGCATTTCCAACTCCAAATACTATGTTCAGATAGATCTTCTGTACAAATCTTGATCTACCATCCTTATTTAAGGACGGCGAATGTTAGCCGCTTTAAAATTGGTTGTCAAGTAACCAGTTCAAAAACAGCACTCATAAAAAAAGGCCGCTCAAGGAGCGACCTTTTCTGTTGGGTTTCTTAAACCTATCTAGATAACTAGATATTATTTAAGAACCTTAGCAACAACACCAGCACCTACTGTACGACCACCTTCACGGATCGCGAAACGTAGACCTTCGTCCATCGCGATTGGGTGAATTAGAGTAACAGTCATTTGAATGTTATCACCAGGCATAACCATCTCTACGCCTTCAGGTAGTTCACAAGAACCAGTTACGTCAGTTGTACGGAAGTAGAACTGTGGACGGTAACCTTTGAAGAATGGAGTGTGACGACCACCTTCATCTTTAGACAGAACGTATACTTCTGCTTCGAATTCAGTGTGTGGGTTGATAGAACCAGGCTTAGCTAGTACTTGACCACGTTGAACTTCGTCACGCTTAGTACCACGTAGAAGGATACCACAGTTCTCACCAGCACGACCTTCGTCTAGAAGCTTACGGAACATCTCAACGCCAGTACAAGTTGTTTTAGTAGTATCTTTGATACCAACGATTTCAACTTCTTCACCAACTTTGATGATACCACGCTCTACACGGCCAGTTACTACAGTACCACGACCTTGGATAGAGAATACGTCCTCGATAGGCATGATGAATGCACCGTCGATTGCACGCTCTGGCTCAGGAATGTAAGAATCTAGAGTTTCTACTAGTTTCTTAACTGCAGTAGTACCCATTTCGTTGCCGTCTTCGCCGTTCAATGCCATTAGGGCAGAACCTGGGATGATTGGAGTGTCATCACCTGGGAAGTCGTACTCAGAAAGAAGGTCACGTAGTTCCATCTCTACAAGCTCAAGCATTTCTGCGTATTCTTCAGAGTCAGCACCGCCACAGTCTTCAGCTAGAAGGTCTGCTTTGTTTAGGAAAACTACGATGTAAGGTACACCTACCTGACGAGAAAGAAGGATGTGCTCACGAGTCTGAGGCATTGGACCATCAGTCGCACCACACACTAGGATCGCGCCGTCCATTTGAGCAGCACCAGTGATCATGTTTTTAACATAATCGGCGTGTCCAGGACAGTCTACGTGTGCGTAGTGACGAGTTGGAGAATC
The DNA here is from genome assembly GCF_016461785.1 of Marinomonas ostreistagni. Taxonomy (GTDB): domain Bacteria; phylum Pseudomonadota; class Gammaproteobacteria; order Pseudomonadales; family Marinomonadaceae; genus Marinomonas; species Marinomonas ostreistagni_A. The sequence continues at coordinate 42,100 of NZ_JAEMUH010000020.1, forward strand.
GTACTCTACGTGAGAAGTTGCGATCGTGATACCACGCTCACGCTCTTCTGGAGCGTTGTCGATACCGTCAAAAGCAACCGCTGTACCGCCGAATACTTCTGCACATACACGAGTAAGTGCTGCTGTTAGAGTAGTTTTACCGTGGTCAACGTGACCGATAGTACCAACGTTAACGTGTGGTTTACTACGTTCGAACTTTTCTTTTGCCATGATACATACACCTTATAAATAGTAAGTATGATGATTAAATTTCATTTTTGATGATCGCGTCTGCCACACTAGCTGGCGCTTCAGCGTATTTCAGAAACTCCATTGCATAACTTGCACGACCTTGCGACAAGCTACGCACATCTGTCGCATACCCGAACATTTCGCCTAATGGCACTTCTGCACGGATAATCTTACCAGATGGGGAGTCTTCCATCCCCTGTACAAGCCCACGACGACGATTCAGGTCACCCATCACATCACCCATGTACTCTTCAGGAGTTACAACTTCTACCTTCATCACAGGCTCAAGAACACAAGGATCTGCGTCCGCAGCACCTTTCTTTAAGCCTTGAGAAGCTGCAATTTTAAAGGCCATTTCGTTAGAGTCAACATCATGGAAGGATCCATCGAACAGCACTACCTTCAAACCCAATAACGGGTATCCAGCAATAACACCATTCTTCATTTGCTCTGAAACGCCCTTCTCGACAGCAGGGATGTATTCCTTAGGAATAACACCACCGACAATCTCATTCACAAACTCCAAACCTTCTTGTTCGGTTGGAATCAGCTTCATAACAACGTGACCGTACTGTCCGCGGCCACCAGACTGTCGTACAAATTTGTGGTTAATTTCCACTTCTTTGCGAATTTTCTCTCGGTAAGACACCTGTGGCTTACCAATGTTTGCGTCAACCTTAAATTCACGCTTCATTCGGTCCACAAGTATATCTAGGTGAAGTTCACCCATACCAGAGATAATGGTTTGACCAGTCTCTTCGTGAGTTTCAACACGGAAAGAAGGATCTTCCTGTGCTAATTTACCAAGAGCCACAGCCATTTTATCTTGATCAGCTTGAGACTTAGGCTCTACAGCGACAGAAATTACTGGCTCAGGGAATTCCATACGCTCTAAGACAACAACATCTTTGTTATCACACAGCGTATCCCCTGTGGTGACATCTTTCATGCCGATCAATGCTGCAATATCACCCGCAAGAACTTCTTTGATTTCCTCACGGTTATTGGCATGCATTTGAACCATACGCCCAACACGTTCTTTCTTGTGTTTTACAGAGTTATACACTGCATCACCAGAATTTAACGAGCCAGAGTATACACGCACGAAAGTAAGCGTACCCACAAATGGGTCAGTAGCAATTTTAAATGCTAATGCTGCAAATGGCGCATTGTCATCCGCTTCACGAGCTACAACGGTCTCTGCATCTTCAAGAGTGCCTTCGATCGCTTTCACTTCAAGAGGTGAAGGTAGATATTCGACAACCGCATCAAGTACAGCTTGGACACCTTTGTTCTTAAATGCAGAACCACAAGTTACCAATACCACTTCGTTTGCGAGTGTTCTCGCACGCAAGCCTGCCTTGATGTCTTCAACAGATAATTCCCCTTCTTCAAGGTATTTATCCATTAACTCTTCATTTGCTTCAGCGGCCGCCTCGACCATTTTTTCACGCCACTCTTCAGCAACGTCAACCAAGTCCGCAGGAATGTCTTCCAAAGTATAAGTCATACCTTGGTCTTCTTCATTCCACATGATGGCTTTCATCAAGATCAGATCAACTACGCCGGCGAAGTTCTCTTCTGTACCGATGTTAATCTGAATTGGAACAGCGTTAGCATTCAGACGATCCCCAAGCTGATGAACAACATGAAAATAATCTGCACCTGTGCGGTCCATCTTATTGACGAATACCATGCGAGGTACTTCGTATTTGTTTGCTTGACGCCAAACAGTCTCTGTTTGAGGCTGCACACCAGAAGATCCACACAGAACTACAACAGCACCATCTAGCACACGCAAAGATCGCTCTACCTCGATGGTAAAGTCTACGTGCCCAGGGGTGTCGATAATATTAATACGGTGTTGATCAAACTGCTGACTCATCCCACTCCAGAAGCAAGTTGTTGCTGCTGAAGTGATCGTGATTCCACGCTCTTGCTCCTGCTCCATCCAGTCCATGGTGGCTGCACCATCATGGACTTCACCGATCTTATGAGAAAGACCGGTGTAGAACAGAACACGCTCAGTAGTTGTCGTCTTACCCGCATCAACGTGCGCACAAATACCAATATTGCGGTAACGATTGATGGGTGTCTTACGTGCCACTTAAGCTTCTCCGGATGATTAGAAACGGTAGTGAGAGAACGCTTTGTTCGCTTCAGCCATACGGTGAACGTCTTCACGTTTCTTAACAGCTGAACCTTTGTTCTCAGACGCATCTAGAATTTCGCCTGCAAGACGTAGCGCCATAGATTTTTCGCCACGCTTACGTGCAGCTTCAACCAACCAACGCATAGATAGCGCTGAACGACGAGCTGGACGTACTTCAACAGGTACTTGGTATGTTGCACCACCAACACGGCGAGATTTAACCTCAACCATTGGCTGGATAGATTCTAGTGCTTTTTCGAAGATAGCCATTGGCTCTTCTGATTTAGTGCGCTCTGCAACTGTGTTTAGTGCATTGTAAACGATGCTTTCAGCTACAGATTTCTTGCCACTAACCATTACGTGGTTAATGAACTTTGCAAGAAGTTGGCTTCCGTGTTTCGGATCTGGAAGCACTTCACGCTTAGCGACGACGCGTCTTCTAGGCATGGATATTATCCTCTTCAGGTGAGTCCGAGACCATTTCTGTGCTCGGCCTTACTGTATTAAAAAATTATGTCTAAACGATTAAAGTAGCGTAATTGCTTACTTAGGACGTTTAGTACCGTACTTAGAACGGCCTTGCTTACGATTTTGTACGCCAGAAGTATCCAAGCTACCACGTACTGTGTGGTAACGAACACCTGGAAGGTCTTTTACACGACCGCCACGAATCAGCACTACGCTGTGTTCTTGCAGGTTGTGACCTTCACCACCGATGTAGGAAGTAACTTCGAAGCCGTTCGTCAAGCGAACACGACATACTTTACGCAAAGCCGAGTTAGGCTTCTTAGGCGTAGTAGTGTATACACGTGTGCAGACGCCGCGGCGTTGCGGACAAGCTTGTAACGCAGGAACGTCACTTTTTGCCACTTTACGTTTACGTGGTTTACGAACCAACTGGTTAACGGTTGCCATTTAACAAGCTCCACATCCAATTCTATTGGCGGAAATCGCCAAAAATAAGGAGGCGCAAGTGTAATTTGCGCCTATAAAACAGTCAATAGGGAGGCGAACAAAATTTCACCTCCCTTACGAATACAATGACCTCTAGTCTTTCAATGCCGCACTTAATGCTTCTTCTACATCAGAAGCACTAACTGTTGCACTACCTTCAGCCGTTGCTTGCGCAAGCTCTTTCTTAGCTTTGCGACCGCTGTGGTATGCCAAACCTGTACCCGCTGGGATCAGACGACCTACTACAACGTTTTCTTTCAGACCACGAAGGTGATCTTTCTTACCAGTTACCGCACCCTCTGTTAGCACTCGAGTCGTCTCTTGGAACGAAGCCGCCGAGATAAATGACTCAGTTGCCAAAGAAGCTTTAGTAATACCAAGAAGGACACGCTCGTATTTAGAAGGGAAACGACCTTCTGCTTCCGCAGACTCGTTTGCTTCTTGCATTTGCGTGTACTCAACCTGGTCACCCTGAATCAGATTTGTATCACCTGAATCAGTAATATCTACTTTACGCAGCATCTGACGCACAATTACTTCGATGTGCTTATCGTTGATGCCTACACCCTGTAGACGGTAAACCTCTTGAATCTCGTTAGTGATGTAATCAGCAAGCGCTGCTACACCCTGAAGACGCAAGATGTCATGTGGGTTTAGAGGACCGTCGGCAATGATCTCACCCTTCGCAACTTCTTCACCGTCGAAGATGTTGATTTGACGCCATTTAGGAATCAGAGTTTCGATTGGGTCACCGCCATCTTGTGGCGTGATCACCAATCGGATCTTACCTTTGGTCTCTTTACCGAAACTTACTACACCCGTCGCTTCCGCCATCACAGCAGGATCTTTCGGACGACGCGCTTCGAACAAGTCAGCTACGCGTGGCAGACCACCGGTGATATCCTTGTTACCTTGAGACTCTTGTGGGATACGTGCTAATACTTCACCAGACTTGATGGTAGCACCGTGATCCAAGCTCAATAGAGCCTTCTCAGGAAGCATGTATTGTACCGGCATCTCAGTACCAGGAATCATTACTGGCGCACCGTTTTCGTCAACAACAGAGATCGTAGGACGAATGTCTTTACCCGATGAAGGACGATCTTTCATCTCAAGTACTTCGATTGTCGTCAAGCCAGTTAGCTCGTCAGACTGACGGCGAATGGTGACGCCCTCATCCATACCAGAGAACTCAAGTTTACCCTGCATCTCAGAAACGATTGGGTGAGTGTGTGGGTCCCAGTTAGCCAATACTTGACCAGCAGAAACTTGATCGCCTTCGCGAACACTCAACACCGCACCGTAAGGAAGCTTGTAACGCTCTTTCTCACGACCTGCTTCGTCTGCGATTGCCAATTCAGAAGAACGCGATGCTACAACCAACTGACCAGTTTCACGCTCGATGCTCTTCATCTTGTGGAAACGTACAGTACCCGCGCTCTTGATCTGAACACTGTCTACAGCAGACGCTCGAGATGCCGCACCACCGATGTGGAAGGTACGCATTGTCAGCTGCGTACCCGGCTCACCGATTGACTGAGCGGCAACTACACCCACAGCCTCACCAATGTTCACCAAGTGACCACGCGCTAGGTCACGGCCGTAACAGCTCGCACACACACCGTGCTTAGTTTCACAGCTAATTACAGAGCGAACGATCATTTCGTCCACACCCGCTGCTTCAATAGCACGTACGTTGTGCTCGTCAATTAGCACACCACGTTCAACAACAACATTGCCTTTCGTGTCCAACACATCTTGAGCCACTACACGACCTAGTACACGCTGACCTAGAGGAACAACTACGTCACCACCCTCGATCAATGCACTTACTAGAAGGCCATTTTCAGCACCACAATCTACTTCTGTGATTACCAAGTCTTGTGCTACGTCTACTAGACGACGTGTTAGGTAACCAGAGTTCGCTGTCTTCAAGGCTGTATCAGCAAGACCCTTACGAGCACCGTGTGTAGAAGTAAAGTACTGAAGTACCGATAGACCTTCACGGAAGTTCGCAGTGATCGGTGTCTCGATGATGGAACCGTCCGGTTTCGCCATCAGACCACGCATACCACCTAGCTGACGCATCTGAGCCACACTACCACGGGCACCGGAGTCGGCCATCATGTAAACGGAGTTAAATGATTGCTGCTCAACTTCGTTACCTTCTTTGTCGATAACTGTTTCTTTCGCCAAGTTTTTCATCATGGCTTCAGTAACGGTTTCGTTGGTACGAGACCACAAGTCGATAACCTTGTTGTATTTCTCACCAGCTGTCACAAGACCGTCGGCGAATTGGTATTCGATTTCTTTAACTTCTTCTTCTGCTCGAGAAATGATTTCTGTCTTTTCTGGCGGAATTACGAAATCGTCAACACCTACAGAGGAACCAGACGCTGTCGCGTATTGGAAACCTGTGTACATCAACTGGTCAGCGAAAATACACGTCTCTTTCAGACCTACTTTACGGTAACACTCGTTGATAAGGTTTGAGATTGCTTTCTTCTTCATCGGCTGGTTAATAACCGAGAATGGTAGGCCATCAGGCACTACATCAAACAACAATGCACGACCAACAGTTGTATCAACAATGAACGTTGAAGGGATTTTTTCACCTTCAAGCGTTGTATCAACCTGATTCACACGAACTTTGATTTTCGCGTGCAATTCAACTTGTTTAGCACCATATGCACGGTGTACTTCTTTGATATCAGCGAAGGCCATGCCCTCACCTTTCGCGTTGATTTTCTCACGCGTCATGTAGTACAGACCCAATACAACGTCCTGAGAAGGAACGATGATCGGCTCACCATTTGCTGGCGACAGGATGTTGTTGGTAGACATCATCAATGCACGAGCTTCAAGCTGAGCTTCGATTGTCAACGGTACGTGTACCGCCATCTGGTCACCGTCGAAGTCGGCGTTGTAAGCCGCACACACTAGTGGGTGCAACTGAATTGCTTTACCTTCGATTAGCATCGGCTCAAACGCTTGGATACCCAAACGGTGAAGCGTCGGTGCACGGTTAAGCATCACTGGATGTTCACGGATAACTTCATCAAGAATATCCCAAACCTCTGGTGTTTCACGCTCAACCATTTTCTTCGCAGCTTTGATGGTTGTTGCCATGCCACGAAGTTCTAGTTTAGAGAAGATGAATGGCTTGAATAGTTCAAGTGCCATTTTCTTCGGCAGACCACACTGGTGCAAACGTAGAGAAGGACCTACTGTGATTACAGAACGACCAGAGTAGTCTACACGTTTACCCAAAAGGTTCTGACGGAAACGACCTTGCTTACCTTTGATCATATCAGCCAAAGATTTCAGAGGACGCTTGTTAGAGCCTGTGATCGCACGACCGCGACGACCGTTATCTAGAAGCGCATCAACAGACTCTTGTAGCATACGTTTTTCGTTGCGTACGATGATGTCTGGAGCAGCAAGCTCTAGAAGACGTTTTAGACGATTGTTACGGTTGATGACACGACGGTAAAGATCGTTCAAGTCAGATGTTGCAAAACGACCACCTTCTAGTGGTACTAGAGGGCGAAGATCAGGTGGCAATACTGGCAGAACGTCTAACACCATCCATTCTGGGTTGTTACCAGAGTGGTGGAATGCTTCGATCAGTTTAAGACGCTTAGATAGCTTCTTAATACGAGTCTCAGAATTCGTAGCATTTAGCTCTTCACGCATGGTGCTGATTTCTTCAGCAAGATCCATATCGCGTAGCAAGCACTGAATCGCCTCAGCACCCATACGAGCGTCGAATTCGTCACCGAACTCTTCTAGTGCTTCGAAGTACTGCTCATCGTTCAGTAGCTGACCTTTTTCAAGCGTCGTCATGCCTGGGTCAATCACAATGAATGATTCGAAGTAAAGAACACGCTCAATATCACGTAGGGTCATATCCATGATAAGACCGATACGAGATGGTAGAGACTTAAGGAACCAAATGTGAGCAACTGGTGAAGCTAGCTCGATGTGTCCCATGCGCTCACGACGCACTTTCGACAACGCAACTTCAACGCCACACTTCTCACAAATGACACCACGGTGTTTTAAACGCTTGTATTTACCACACAAACATTCGTAGTCCTTTATAGGACCAAAGATTTTGGCACAGAACAGACCGTCACGCTCAGGCTTGAACGTACGGTAGTTGATGGTTTCTGGCTTTTTAACTTCACCATAAGACCATGAACGAATCATATCTGGAGAAGCTAAGCCAATGCGAATCGCATCAAACTCTTCTGATTGTCCCTGTGTTTTTAGAAGACCTAATAAGTCTTTCATGGATATTCGCCCCACTCGTAAGGCTGGGAGGGGCTAACCCTCCCAGCAGGTCAAATGTGATTCGTGCTTATTCGTTTTCTAGCTCGATGTCGATACCAAGAGAACGGATTTCTTTCACCAATACGTTGAAGGATTCAGGCATGCCTGGCTCCATACGGTGATCGCCATCTACGATGTTTTTGTACATCTTAGTACGGCCGTTCACGTCGTCCGACTTAACAGTCAACATTTCTTGTAGCGTGTAGGCTGCACCGTATGCTTCTAGTGCCCATACCTCCATCTCACCGAAACGCTGACCACCGAATTGCGCTTTACCACCCAGCGGCTGCTGAGTTACAAGGCTGTAAGAGCCAGTTGAACGAGCGTGCATCTTATCATCTACCAAGTGGTTCAACTTAAGCATGTACATGTAACCAACAGTTACAGGACGCTCGAATGCATCACCAGTACGGCCGTTGAATAGCTTGATCTGACCACTCTCGTTGATGCCAGCTAGACGAAGCATACGCTTGATCTCAGCTTCTTTAGCACCGTCAAAGGCACCAGACGCCATTGGCACACCTTTCTTAAGGTTAGATGCCAACACTAGAATCTCTTCATCAGAGAAGCTGTCTAGGTCTTCTGTACGAGCTGGACGAAGATCGCCTTCGTAACCGTTATAGATTTCATTTAGGAAAGTACGAAGCTCTTTAACTGCTTCTGCTTTCTCACGCTCAACCTTAAGCATTTCGTCGATCTTACGACCCAAGCCTTTCGCTGCTGCACCCAAGTGAGTCTCTAGTACCTGACCAACGTTCATACGCGACGGTACACCCAGTGGGTTTAGTACGATATCGACTGGATCGCCGTTTTCGTCGTACGGCATATCTTCAACAGGCATGATCTTAGAGATTACACCCTTGTTACCGTGACGACCCGCCATCTTATCACCTGGCTGGATACGACGTTTCACAGCTACGTAAACTTTAACGATCTTCAACACGCCTGGTGCCAAGTCATCGCCAGTTTGTAGCTTGCGTTTTTTATCTTCGAATTTCGCGTCTAGCTCTTTGCGGCGCTCGATCAAAGCGGCTTGTGCTTTTTCAAGCTGTTCGCTCGCTTCTTCGTTCGCCACACGAATCTTGAACCACTCTGGGTGATCAAGGTTCGCTAGGTACTCTTCAGTGATAACAGCGTTGCGCGCAAGACCAGGACCGCCTTCTGCTTGTTGACCAACCAACGCTTCAGCTAGACGCTCAAACGTTGCTTTTTCAACAATGCGGAATTCTTCGTTCAAGTCTTTACGAACTTGGTCTAGTTGAGATTTCTCAATAGACTTCGCACGCTCGTCTTTCTCGATGCCGTCACGGGTGAACACTTGTACGTCGATAACTGTACCGCGCGTACCTGTTTTCACACGTAGAGACGTATCTTTAACGTCAGACGCTTTCTCACCAAAGATTGCGCGTAGAAGTTTTTCCTCAGGCGTTAGTTGAGTCTCACCTTTAGGCGTTACTTTACCAACTAGGATATCACCTGGCTCAACTTCTGCACCGATGTAAACTACACCAGCGTTATCAAGTTTAGATAGCGCACCTTCGCCTACGTTCGGGATATCTGAAGTAATTTCTTCAGGCCCAAGCTTCGTATCACGAGCCACACAAGTAAGCTCTTGAATGTGAATCGAAGTGAAACGATCTTCTTCTACTACGCGCTCAGATACTAGAATCGAGTCCTCGAAGTTGAAGCCGTTCCAAGGCATGAAGGCGATACGCATGTTTTGACCAAGCGCTAGGTCACCCATGTCTACAGAAGGACCGTCAGCCATGATGTCACCGCGTGCTACTTTGTCACCTTTCAGTACCAAAGTGCGCTGGTTGATACATGTGTTCTGGTTCGAACGAACGTATTTCGTCAGGTTGTAGATATCTACACCCGCTTCACCCGCTTCCGTCTCTTCAGAGTTCACACGTACAACGATACGGCTTGCATCAACAGACTCGATTTCACCACCACGACGGGCAACGATACAGACACCAGAGTCTTTTGCTACATTCTTCTCCATACCTGTACCAACCACTGGTTTCTCAGCGATTAGAGTCGGTACAGCCTGACGTTGCATGTTCGATCCCATCAAGGCACGGTTGGCGTCATCGTGCTCTAGGAACGGGATAAGCGACGCAGCTACCGATACAACCTGACGTGGTGACACGTCCATTAGGTTTACTTTTTCTTTCGGTAGTAAAGTCGTGTCATGCATGTGACGAACCTGAACAAGTTCGTCTACTAGACGACCTTCTTCATCAACGTTCACAGACGCTTGTGCGATGACGTATTTCGCTTCATCGATTGCCGAAACGTAAACCGTTTCGTCAGTCATTTTGCCATCGATAACTTTACGGTAAGGCGTTTCTAGGAAGCCGTAGCTGTTAGTACGCGCGTAAGTCGATAGCGAGTTGATCAAACCGATGTTTGGACCTTCAGGCGTCTCGATTGGACATACACGACCGTAGTGAGTGGCGTGAACATCTCGAACCTCGAAACCTGCGCGCTCACGAGTCAGACCACCAGGGCCTAACGCAGAAACACGACGCTTGTGAGTGACCTCAGAAAGCGGGTTGTTTTGGTCCATGAACTGTGACAATTGGCTAGAACCGAAGAACTCTTTGATCGCTGCCGCAACTGGCTTAGCATTCAATAGATCTTGTGGCATCAGGCCATCCGCTTCTGCCATAGACAGACGCTCTTTTACGGCACGCTCTACACGCACTAAACCAACACGGAATTGGTTCTCGGCCATTTCGCCGACAGAACGAATACGACGGTTACCGAGGTGGTCGATATCATCGACCATACCGTTACCGTTACGGATATCTAGCAATGTCTTCAGAACATCAATGATGTCATCGTTGTCTAGAATGCCTAGACCTTCGTCTTCATCACGTCCCAAACGACGGTTAAATTTCATACGACCAACACCAGATAGATCATAACGATCTTCTGAGAAGAACAGGCCTTGGAACAATGCCTCAGCAGACTCTTTAGTTGGTGGTTCACCAGGACGCATCATACGGTAGATTTCTACCAATGCTTCTAACTGGTTGTTTGTAGGGTCGATACGTAACGTATCAGAGATAAACGGACCGTGATCTAGATCGTTCGTGTAAAGAACATCAATCTCTTTGATACCAGCGGCAACAAGTGCCTCTAGAAGATCAACAGACATTTCAGTGTTCGCTTCAGCGATCAACTCACCTGTGCTTGGATGCACAAGGTTTTTAGCCGTTACTTTACCCAATAGGTACTCAAGAGGAACAGAGAGACGCTCTAGACCTACTTTTTCCATCTGACGGATATGTTTCGCAGTAATACGGCGAGTTTCTTCAACGATAACATTGCCATCCTGATCGGTGATGTCAAACAGAGCTGTCTCACCACGTAGGCGGTTTGCGATCAGTTCCATTTCAACGCCATCACGGCTCAAGAAGAAACGAGTAGTATCGAAGAAGGTATCTAGAATTTGTTCAGTATCAAAACCAAGCGCGCGTAACAAAATTGATACAGGCAGCTTACGACGACGGTCGATACGAACGAACACGCAGTCTTTTGGATCAAACTCGAAGTCCAACCATGAACCACGGTAAGGAATCACACGAGCAGAGTGTAGTAGTTTACCTGATGAGTGAGTCTTACCACGATCGTGGTCGAAGAACACACCAGGTGAACGGTGTAACTGAGATACGATAACACGCTCAGTACCGTTGATTACGAACGTACCATTTTCTGTCATTAATGGGATTTCACCCATGTAGACTTCTTGCTCGCGAATGTCTTTGATTGCCTTGTTCGCAGATTCTTTATCGTAAATGATAAGACGCACACGAACACGTAAAGGAGCGGCATACGTAACACCACGCAGCTGACACTCTTTTACATCAAATACTGGCTTGCCCAATCGGTAATCGACGTATTCTAGCGCCGCATTGCCGGAAAAGCTGACCATTGGAAAGACAGATTTAAAGGCCCCATGCAGACCCAGTTCCCCACGCTCTGCAGGAGTTTTACCTTCCTGCAAGAAGTTACGGTAGGATTCAAGCTGAATTGCCAGCAAGTATGGCACATCCAAAACGGGCGGCAGTTTACCGAAATCCTTACGGATACGTTTTTTCTCAGTGTATGAGTAAGCCATCAGCATTCCCCAGCTTGTGCACATTGACGCAAAAGGCCTCTTAATCAGGCCTACCGAAATTGAGAGAGTATTCTCTCAAAAAAAGAATAATTTTTTAATAGGGTTTTAGAAACCCAAAAAGGCCGGTGGCAAAACACCACCAGCCATTTCGACTAAATGCCGAACTTTTGAGAAACAAGTATCATTACTTGATTTCGACAGAAGCACCTGCTTCTTCAAGAGCTTTCTTAAGCTCTTCAGCTTCTTCTTTAGAAGCGCCTTCTTTAACTGTAGCAGGAGCGCCGTCAACCATTGCTTTCGCTTCTTTAAGGCCTAGACCAGTTGCGCCACGTACCGCTTTGATAACGTTAACTTTCTTATCGCCTGCAGCAGTAAGAACAACGTCAAATTCAGTTTGTTCAGCAGCAGCTGCACCAGCATCGCCAGCAGCTGGACCAGCAGCAACAGCAGCAGCTGCAGTTACGCCGAATTTTTCTTCCATTGCTTCGATCAGTTCAACAACGTCCATTACAGACATTTCTGCTACTGCATTGATGATATCTTCTTTAGTTAGAGCCATGACTCAGATTTCCTAACATTTTGTAGTTGCCATAAGCGGCAACAAAAACCAATTGAATTCAAGTAAGTGCGTTTTAAAGTTACGCTGCTTCTTGTTCTTTCTGATCGCGAATCGCCGCCAATGTACGAGCAAGTTTGCTTGTCGCTCCTTGGATAACGCTCATTAGTTTCGCGATTGCTTCGTCGTATGTTGGCAATGTTGCCAAACGATCAATGTCGCCAGCTGGGATCAACTCACCGTTGAACGCCAATGCTTTAACTTCAAATTTGTCGTTCTCTTTCGCGAAAGTTTTCAACAAACGAGCAGCCGCACCTGGGTGCTCGTTAGAGAATGCGATAAGAGTTGGACCAACGAAGCTATCTTTTAAGCATTCGAAGTCTGTGCCTTCAACAGCGCGGCGAGCTAGAGTGTTACGTACAACACGTACGTAAACGCCAGCTTCACGTGCTTGTTTGCGAAGAGCTGTCATATCAGTCACGGTAACACCGCGAGAGTCAGCTACTACAGCAGACAAAGCGCCTTGGGCAGCTTCGCTAACTTCGGCGACAATGGCTTTTTTGTCTTCTAGACCTAATGCCACTGGTTTTCTCCTGGATTAGCAGGGATAAATCCCTAAATTTACCAACTCTCCGAATATTCGGAGTACTTACTGGTGAGTTGGATCCAGTTTAATCTGAATCGGGCCACACCATCTGCGCAGGACAAACGTTTCGCAACGTTCTGATTAAATCGAAAGATTCCTGCGGTCTTTGACGGCCTATACAGCAAGCTGTACAGACCCCAAAGCTCTGACTTAGAAGCTTAGAGCACCTAAATCAATTTGTAGACCAGGTCCCATTGTAGAGGACAAAGTCACTTTCTTCATGTAGACACCTTTAGCAGAAGCAGGCTTAGCACGACGTAAGTCAGCTAGAAGCGCCTCTAGGTTGCCTTTGATAGCATCAGCTGCGAAGTCGATAGAACCAACGCCAGCGTGGATGATACCATTTTTGTCAGTACGGTAACGTGCTTGACCAGATTTTGCGTTCTTAACAGCAGTCGCAACGTCTGGAGTTACAGTACCAACTTTAGGGTTTGGCATAAGACCACGTGGACCAAGCACCTGACCTAGTTGGCCAACGATACGCATCGCATCAGGAGAAGCGATTACTACGTCGAAGTCTAGGTTACCAGCTTTAACTTGCTCAGCAAGGTCTTCAAAACCTACAACGTCTGCACCAGCTTCTTTAGCTGCTTCAGCGTTTGCACCTTGTGCGAATACAGCAACGCGAACGTCTTTACCTGTACCGTTAGGTAGAACAGTAGAGCCACGAACAACCTGATCAGATTTACGTGGGTCAACGCCTAGGTTAACAGATACGTCTACAGACTCTTTGAACTTAACAGTAGAAAGTTCAGATAGAAGAGCTACCGCTTCCTCTACAGAGTACAGTTTCGTTGCTTCAACTTTCTCAGCGATCAAGCGAGCGCGTTTAGTTAGCTTAGCCATTAGTTCACACCCTCAACTTCTAGACCCATTGCACGTGCACTACCAGCGATAGTACGCACTGCAGCATCCATATCCGCCGCAGTCAAATCAGCCTGCTTAGCGTTAACGATCTCTTCTAGTTGCGCACGAGTTACTGTACCAACCTTCTGAGTGTTTGGACGTGGTGAACCACTCTTAATGCCAGCAGCTTTCTTAAGAAGTACTGCAGCAGGAGTAGATTTCGTTTCGAATGTAAAGCTACGATCACTGTATACAGTGATGATAACTGGTGTTGGAAGACCTGGCTCTACACCTTGAGTTTTGGCGTTGAACGCTTTACAGAATTCCATGATGTTCACACCGTGTTGACCAAGAGCTGGACCAACTGGTGGACTTGGGTTCGCTTGACCCGCTTTAACTTGTAGCTTGATGTAAGCTTGGACTTTTTTAGCCATTTTTTACTCCAGATGGGTCACCGCCCGAAGGCTACCCGTTTAATACAATCAGGTTTTCTCAACCTGACTAAATTCCAAATCAACTGGCGTAGAGCGCCCAAAGATAAGCACTGCCACTTTGATTCGGCTTTTATCGTAATCAACCTCTTCCACTACACCGTTAAAGTCAGCAAATGGCCCCTCATTAACACGAACCACTTCACCCACTTCAAACAACGTCTTAGGACGAGGTTTATCCACACCGTCATTTACGCGCTGCAGAATTGCATCTGCTTCACGATCTGTGATCGGAGATGGTTTGTCCGCTGTGCCGCCTATAAAACCAAGCACACGCGTTGTACCTTTGACCAAATGCCAAGAGTCATCATTCATTTCCATCTGAACTAATACATAGCCCGGATAAAACTTACGTTCACTCTTACGCTTTTTGCCATCACGAATCTCAACCACCTCTTCTGTAGGGACTAAGATATCGCCAAATAAATCTTCCATGCCCATAATGCCAACACGCTCTTTCAGCGAGCGCATTACGTGCTTTTCATAACCTGAGTACGCTTGTACCACATACCATCGTTTCGCCACGAGCAACTCCTAACCTATTACTGCGGAAACGATCCAGCCAAGGAGCGAATCAACTCCCCACAGTACGAGAGACATAAAAATAACAACAGCCAAAACGATCAACGTTGTTTGAACCGTTTCCTGTCTTGTTGGCCACACAACTCGACGAATTTCGGTCTTCGCCTCCCTCGCCAATTTTGCGAAGGAGCGGCCTTTGGCTGTATTGAGCGCAACAAAACCAGCAACACCAGCAAGAACCAATACAGCAATCAAGCGATACAGCAATGACTCAGCAGAAAAATAGTTGTTCCCTATCACCGCTACGGCGACAAGAAGAATAACAACCGCCCACTTTAATACGTCTCCGCGAGACTCTTGAGTTTCAG
The DNA here is from genome assembly GCF_016461785.1 of Marinomonas ostreistagni. GTDB lineage: Bacteria > Pseudomonadota > Gammaproteobacteria > Pseudomonadales > Marinomonadaceae > Marinomonas > Marinomonas ostreistagni_A. The sequence goes on from NZ_JAEMUH010000020.1 coordinate 57,330, forward strand.
CACTCGAACTCATACTTCAGGTGATCCCTAGCTAAGAAATTGGATACGAAATATGGCAGGCCAGGAGGGATTCGAACCCCCGACATTCGGTTTTGGAGACCGACGCTCTACCAGCTGAACTACTGGCCTACATTCGTATGGGCGGAGGATGATACCGACTTGTTTAAAATTTAGCAAGTGGTATTTGCCCAAAAATCAGACAATAAAAAAGGCGGTTTATAATCGCCTGTTTTAGCATTGAGAAATGCTGGAGCTCATGAGCAGACTTGAACTGCCGACCTCACCCTTACCAAGGGTGTGCTCTACCAACTGAGCTACATGAGCAAATTGGAGCGGGCAGCGGGAATCGAACCCGCCTCTTCAGCTTGGAAGGCTGAGGTAATAGCCACTATACCATGCCCGCAAATGGTGGAGGGAGGTGGATTCGAACCACCGAAACTTTCGTGGCAGATTTACAATCTGCTCCCTTTGGCCACTCGGGAACCCCTCCACGAATCAAAGCATTGCTCACAACGCCCCAAAAGGTGGATGCCATTATATGAATCGTTTTATCAATTGCAAGCACTAGCAAGGATTTTTTTCTATTTTTATTAACAGCTTGGAAAAATCCAGCTCATTCATCACATCTTCCCAATGCTTCGTCGTAATGGGTGCTGATAGCAGTAGTTCTGAAAGCCCAACTTCTCGTTGATGCGCATATATATTCACAGCCATTCCTGATTGCTTTGCGATACTCGCTTGAGCCTGTTCAGCTCGATCTTTAGATGAAAACAAACCAAGTGAGATACGGTTCTTCATATCCCCTCTAGAGATAATGTAACTATCAATACGCTTAAGCTTTAAAGAGCTTACTATTTCCTGTGCTTTTTCTGTCGTCGCTGGCGCCGCAATGTAAAGCCAATATTTTTCTCGCTTTCCTGTTGTTTTACGCTCAGTAAACTCTAGGTCATTTTGACGTAAAACAGATACCACCTCGACCTTATCGGCATTACGCTCCAACACAATCACTGGACAGAGAAGGTTTTCATTGGTCGATACCTTGTCTATCTCTTGCTCTAATGATGCCAGAACCTTATCAGCCTCCGTTTCTGGAAGGGAACTGCGTAGTAGGGGGGCTTGCGTTTCAATAGCATCTACACTGGGCTCCTGTGGGCGCCCCTCACCTACAAGATAAATACGTTCACTGACCGGAGGGCCGTAAACAGGCGCTTGCTTCAAAGTATTATCCGTACCGACAAACCCCTGCCAAGCAACAAATCCAGCATTTGAGAGCACCAACATAAAAAACAACCACTTCATACTAGACCTCTTTTTGTATGCGTTCCTGCAGAGCTAAACGGGCACCCTTCGCAACCAAATGGTCATCTTGTACATGTGGAATGCTTAGGGCTTTAATTAGCGTCTGACCAGCACCTCCAGTTACTAACCATTTATAACCAACATGCTGTTCAAAAAGCCGCTGAATAAATCCCAGGGCCATTTCTTGCACCCCTTGCGTCACCGCATCTGCCGTACAAGATGGAATGTCATCTAAGCACGTTACTTCCTCAGGCCGATAACGTATTTTTGCAGTTTTAGATAGCAAACTTGATGTCATTAGATCGAGTCCTGGTGCGATATACCCTCCTAAATGAACCCCTTTTTCATCAATGAAATCGGCTTTTATTGCCGTACCCGCATCCAATACAATTAACGGGGCTGAATACTCATGATAAGCAGCAATTACCGCTAGCCATCGGTCAACACCTAATCGATGAGCTTCTTTATAAGAGTTTTTTACACCACAGGTGACACTCTCTGATCTTAATCGGGCCAACTTCGCCGTTGGCCATTTTTGTCGACATTGCAGCTCTAAATTGTGTGTAAAAGTGTCGTCTCGAACACTCACAACAGCAATAAAGTCAACGGCCTCCTTGAGTGTCAAAACCGTACTTTCAAGAATCCACCGACCAACAATAGAATCCCCTTCAAACAACGTACACTTCACCTGTGTATTACCAGCATCCAGAATAAGCACCTTACTGTTTTCGAACACTGATTTCGCCTCCATGCAATAACTCAATATCGCCTTGCTCTGTTTCAAAGAGAAGCGCCCCACTTTGATCAATCCCTCTGGCAATTCCCTTTCTTTGCGAAGCGCCTGAAAACACATTGATGGGCTGATCAAACAGCACATCAAAGGCCTGCCACTGTGGGTGATATTGCTTCACCCCTTCACCCAAAGCAAACGCCTCGCAGACCTCCACCAAACCTTTGGTAATGTTCGCAATGATTTCATTTCTATCCGGCGTACAAGAAAGGCATGACGTTAGATCGGTCCACGGCTGATCCACCTTTGCTTGCTGCTCTGGTGTCGATTCGACATTAAGACCAATGCCAATAATCACTCTACAAACGTCTTGATCTGCCATTAGTTCCAGTAAAATTCCGCAAATCTTTTTGCCATCGATGTGAATATCGTTTGGCCACTTCAGGCCAGTGTTAGTAACACCCATATCGCGCAGAGCTTGCGCAATCACTACGCCCACCGCGAGACTTAGCCCCTCAACGACACTAACCCCTTGCTCAAACTGCCATGCGAACGACATGGTAATATTCTTAGCAACACCACTTTCCCATGCACGGCCACGACGCCCCTTCCCCTTGGTCTGATGCTCCGTAACCACTAAAGCGGGTAACTTAGCTCCTAAAGAAATTTTTTTCTTTAGGACATCATTGGTAGATGGCGTATCAAAAGGAATATCAACCGCTACACTTTCAGGTAGTCCAGCCTCTCTCAGACGAGTCTCTTCCAGTAATATAAGCGGTTCTGGAATTCGATATCCCCGCCCTTTCACTGAATGCACTTTGATCCCAGCCATTTCAATCTTCTTAAGTCGCTTCCATACAGCAGCTCGCGTTATTCCTAAAGCCTCTCCAAGCGCCTCACCAGAATGAAACTTACTATCACTTAATAGTTTTAACACTTCTCTCATGCTAATCCCTTTTCATCCTAGTTAGATGCCATTTCCACTTTCTGATTATGACGAATAAAGCCAACTACTCGCTCCATGAGATCTTGAAAAAATGGATTCCATGATAGCCGGGCCGCAATCTCGCTTTTACTAGACAGTACATCCGAACGCTCCCCATACCAGTTGTCTTCCGCTTCTTGGCATTCTCTATATCGGTCCCGATCACTTTGATACCAAGAGCAGATTCTGTATGAGCCATTTTGTCCATAATATGGATTACTTGGGGCTCCATGAACCGCCATATGTGATAGGCCAAAGATGCGTTGCTCAGGTATATCAGTATTAATTACATAAACCGGTGAGTCTTCATTAGTAGGACGGGTTGCGCTATACAAGACCATCTCACTGCTCCTATTAGGTAAAAAGGCCTTATCAAAAACATTTTGAGTGACGCTAGCGTCAACCGTGGCATCTTCTTCAGATAATGCAATAAATACGGGGAGCTTACCCGGATCAGACAATACTGTAGCTCTCACCTCTTTGGCCAATTTATAGGCTTCCGATATCGCAGGAACTGGAATAGAAGCGTATTTACTATAATCATCCGATTCGTGATGATCTAACCAATCAATAACCGGTGCAAGCCAAGGAGCTAACCAGTCGATCGAACTGTTGATCTTAAATAAAGGTGAGAACAACACCACACCTTGCACTTGATCAGGCTTATGCCACGCATACTCGGCCACCAGCGCTCCACCCGTTGAAAACCCTGAGAGGTAAATCGAGTCAACTTCTAGAGCAAAGTTTGATACGGCATTAGCAACGGCATTGCGCCAATCTTGACGAGTAGTATTAATTAGATCTTCGGCTTTAGTACCATGCCCTGGAAGCATCATAACTCGAACATGCACACAATTGTCAGCAAGTGATCGAGCTGGGTCTTTAAGAGAAAATGGCGAGTCGGATAAACCATGAAACATTAACACGCCAACAGAAGGACCTTCCTCGCAAGTTGGCTCAGGTCGATACTCGAAAGGCAACACTGCTTCCAACTCTTGATTTTTTGCCTTAACATCTACCCATACTTTATTGACTAGTAAGTGCTCTTTAAGTCGCTCACGATAACTCTCGAACGGCTCTTCAGGAGACTGTATCCATGCATTTGCGAACACAGCAGTTGATAAGCTTCCGATGACTATGATCCAAGCTAAACGTAATAGAGGCATGAGCACTCCCATTAAGGTGTTACGAAAAGCCATATCATAACGGAATCCACACGAATCACTAACACTTGAGCATTAATTCAATGAGCCTACAACTCGCTGTAGCAGTCGAGCCTTTGTGGTTCCCTCTCGTAAAAAAGTTTTATCAAGCTTTCTATCCCAGTGGAAAACCTAACAAAGCAGAACCCTTATGGGTAATAAAGGAAGGCGCAAATATTCTTTGTGCCGTGCGTTTAAAACCTCTCGACCAATGCTTATTTTTAACTGGGCTTGTTACTCACCCTCAATACCGAAACCAAGGCATCGCTGGACAGCTGCTTCGCTCAATTAGCAAGCAACTCGCTCAGCAGCCTAGTTATTGCTTCAATACACCTGAACTTATCCCCTTCTATAGACGCCACGGCTTTATTGAGGCTACCGATGAAGCACGCTTACCAAGCGAGCTCCGTAGTCGCTTGCAACGCTATCGCATCAAGCAGCCTAGCTTGATCGCCATGAAGTACCATAAAAAAACGCCCATGTAGGGCGTTTTCTTATAAGTGGATTTTATTTTAAGTGGCCTGCATTATGCAGCTCACGCTTATCTGGAGCCGGAGGGTTCCATTGATAAACCCACGTTTCGGAGATTGGCTGACCATTAGTCTCTAGATGAACCTTGATGTTAATTGGCTTAACAGAGTCATCAGGCACTAAGTCAAACATTGCTCGGTAACCACCAATATGGTGTTGTGGGCGCGCCGATGTAATTTCTACTCGACCACGAGACGTTTCAATCACAGGCTTCACTTCCGCCTTTTGACCTAACATTTGAAAAATATCGCCTTCGAAGTCAATCGCGAAGCGTTTACTGTAGTAATCTCGCTTTTTACCAACCACACCACCAATACCAGTGTAAGTGCTCTGAACCGTTGCCTTACCGGATTTCACAGGGGCCTCACTGCCCCAGTACATATTGTAGCTGTACAACAGCTCTTGCCCAGGAATAATGTCCTGCGCCGGATTCCAGTAAGCCACAATGTTATCAAATGTTTCATCTAGCGTTGGAATCTCAACTAACTGCACTGAGCCTTTACCCCAATCACCAATTGGCTCAATCCAAAGATGTGGACGCTTTTCATAAAACACACCATCATCTAAATAATGATCAAAGTTACGATCACGCTGCATTAGACCAAAGCCTTTAGGATTATTATCCATATAAGCATTGAAACGCAGTTGCTCTGGATTACCCAATGGTCGCCAAATCCACTCACCATTGCCAGTAAGCATTTCTAAGCCATCTGAGTCATGGATCTCTGGACGCCAGTCGTAGTTGGTACGACGGTCATTCTCACCAATCATGTACATACTGGTAAGCGGAGCAACACCTAGGCGCTCGATTTCTTTACGTGGGTATAAAGCCACATCAACACGCATTTTCAGCGGCTCACCAGCCTTGATATCAAAGCGGTAAGCCCCCGTCACACTGTCCGAGTCCAACAAAGCATAAATCGTCACTTCATCAGAGTTCGGTTTTGGTTTTTCAAACCAGAAATTTGTAAACACAGGAAATTCTTCTGGCTTATTCGTCGCCGTATCAATAGCAAGGCCTCGAGCAGACAACCCATACTGCATTTCAGCGCCTACGGCACGAAAGTAACTTGCACCTAGAAAGGCAACAATGTCCCGCTCCCAGTCCGTACCATATTGCATACGAAAACCAGCAAAACCAAGATCCTCTGGTAGCGATTTACCATTTACATGAGAATCGCCGTAGTCGAACATTTTTGATGAATAATCTACAGGCGTTGACTTGCCATCCTCGACGACATTGATATGCACAGGCGTAATGAAGCCCTGCCCTAGATGAAAGAAAGTGGCACGATAAGCGGTATCGTCTTTCTGCCACAGGCTCTGATCGCGTTTGAAGTGAAGCTGTTGATACTCATCCCAATCTAGATCGGAAAGAACACTTGGCACGTCACCTTCATGACTCACAAAAGGCTTTTCTGAGAGACTTCTTGCGTGCCCCTTCAGCCATGCATAGCTGAACGCTTCTCCCTTCTCAGGGTTCACAGTAGGCTGTGTGACTGCACATGCAGTGACGCTGACCAAAGCACTTACCATTAGTGCTAATCTGCTTACCTGACGTATGCTACTCTTTAGCAACGCTTGCAAGCCTTGATGTTCCAATGTTTGGAAAGACAAGCTTCTACGCATCGTTTATATCCTGTAGTTTTCTAATATTAGCTGGAATGCTACCTAGCTTCGACGCAGACGAATACTTGACAAGCGGTAAAGAATTTCAAAGAACTGCGTACTCATATACACAATAAAAGGCGAGG
>NZ_JAEMUH010000021.1 GCF_016461785.1 Marinomonas ostreistagni
TGTTCCTTGCAAAGGCGCGCTATTGATTTCTCATATATGATCCCAACGTTAGTGTATACACAATGAAAGGAGGTTATGAATATGAGTCGTCATTTCGAGCAAGCTGAGGGTTTGTGTGAGGAAAAAGACCCAGCGACAAATGGGTTTGTGTTTAACCAGACCATGTTGCGTATTGCGGACCCTGTTCGTTCGCTAGATTTCTATACTCGTGTAATGGGTATGACGTTGTTGCGTAAGCTTGATTTTCCTGAGATGAAGTTCAGTTTGTATTTCTTAACTCATGGTGAGGATTTCTCTGAGATCAGTGACGACAATGCACGTCGAACCGCGCAAACCTTTGGTCGTCCTGCAGTATTGGAGTTGACGCACAATTGGGGAGATAGCGCTGAGACGGTTCAATATCACAATGGTAATAGTGAGCCTCGTGGGTTTGGTCATATTGGTTTTCATGTGCCAGACCTTGAAGGAGCCTGTCAGCGTTTTGAAAACTTAGGTGTAGCGTTTCAGAAAAGACTTGAAGATGGCAGTATGAATTATATTGCTTTTATTAAAGATCCAGATGGCTATTGGATTGAGATATTCGATGCCAATCGAGTCAATGGTGACTCGTAGAGATTGTGCGCTCTAAGTGTATTTTACTGCTAACACAGCGATTACGACTAGCCAGTTCTTATTCTAATGGATGAATAAAGCTGGCTACAGTATCAAAAATTATCTTGTGTAAGCACTATATTTCCACTATTCTAGAAATATGGTTTTTAAAGGTGGCTCCGATGAACATAGAAAAAGCAGCAGGTCAGCTATCTGAGCTTGGGCATGTGGCACGTTTAAACATATACAAAGCGCTTGTTAAAGCAGGTCACACAGGTTTAGCGGTGTCTGAGATACAAGATCAGTTGGAAATTCCTAATTCAACTTTGTCTCACCATATCGCAAGATTAGTGAAGGTAGGGTTAGTCTCTCAAACTCGTGAGGGGAGGGTGTTACGTTGTCATGCTCAGTATGCTCAATTGGATGCATTAATTAGTTATTTGCAGGATGAATGTTGTTCGTTATGAGCAACATTATTTTTGAAAAATATTTCGATAATTCTAGAATAGTAGGTGTCATTATGATGGAACTTAACTCTTGGCAAGCAGCGTTAGATTTTTTTATTTCTGCATTTACGGAATTAGCGGTGCTGTTTGTGTTAATTAGCATACTCGTCAGCGCCATGAATCTGTATTTACCAAAGGAGAAGGTCAGTCGCCTTTTAAGTGGTAATAGGGGTTATGGCGTCGCGATGGGACTTGGAGCAATGACACCATTTTGTAGCTGCTCGACTCTCCCAATGTTAATTGGATTAATTCAAGCTAGGGCCTCTTTTGGGCCTATGATGGCATTTTTGATTACATCACCATTACTAAACCCGTTCGTAATCTCTCTCTTTTGGATCACTTTTTCACCGCAAGTCACGTTGTTGTATGCAGCATGTGTGGTGATTCTAGCAGCCTTGTCTGGATGGAGTTTGCAAAGGTTAAATTTTCAGACCTACATCCGTTCTGAATTATTAACCGCAGCACCTAGCCCATGTGGTTCAGGTTGCGATGATTCGGGAAAGGTTGTGTCAAAGAGCGCCACTTGTTCGACGGCAAACTGCAATGAAGCACCAAAGATCATTCAAGCATCTACTTTGAAAATGTTAACTTTAGGAGCACTTAAGCAACTTCGAGAGATGCTACCTTATATGATCTTTGGTGTGGCAATTGGGGCGTTGTTACATGGCTTTGTGCCTTTGAACGTGTTTGAGGGTTTAGCAATGATGAATGTATTTTTGCTCATTCCTCTCTCTGCTGTTATCGGTATCTTTCTGTATGTAAGAGCTTCGACCATGATTCCGATAGCAGCGTCGCTTATGACGAAGGGGTTAAGTGCTGGAGCCGTCATTTCGCTGACTATTGCGGGGGCTGGAGCAAGTCTGCCTGAGATGATCATGCTGCGTAAAATGTTTAGATGGCCACTTTTGATTACCTTCGTTTTCGTTGTTTTGCTGACTGCTATGGTTACTGGCTTTGCGATAGAGCTGGTAGTTGGAAGTCATTGATCGCTTATTTCTATATAGGCTATTTAGAGGGTTACGCAGCTTTTGAGGTCCTAATGTGATGTGTTGATACGTTTTGTAGAAGAATATGGAATTCTGAAGTAGGTTTTATGAAGGCACTTATAACATTCTTTTTATTCAGTTAAGTTCTTTGTTTTACTGAATCTGATACATCAGGATACTCGTGTGTCAGAAATCCCCTCTACATTAGGAACACATCATGAAAAAGACTCTTCTGGCGCTCACCATTAGTACTGTTTTAGCTGGATGCAGTGCTCTTAGCTCTAACGGCAGTAATGAGATGGCACTGTACGAACAAGCGAATAAAACAGGAGAGGAGTCACTGGCTTTACAGTATTTGACCCAAGCTTCTCTTAAGGGCAACTCGCAAGCGACGGCACGCTTAGGAGAGGCTTACATGAATGGACGATATGGGTTAGATGATGAAGCAAAAGGTGCTGAGTTACTGCAAAAGGCAGCAGACGAAGGTGAGCGTCGGGCCATGACAGACCTTGGCATTGCCTATCTTTATGGCCAAGGAGTTCAACAAGACTACCAGCAAGCCTATGTTTGGCTGAATAAGGCTAAAAACAATGGAGACATGAAAGCACCACGTTATATTGGCCTTGTTTACCAAAATGGATGGGGTAAAGCGATCGATTATGTAGAGGCTGCAAGCAACTTTGAGCTGGCAGCAAATAGAGGTGATATCACTAGCCAATATTATTTAGGTAAATTGTACGAAACTGGGCAAGGTGTTCAACAAGATTACGTAAAGGCCATTGCATTATATAACCAATCGGCATCGCGTGGTGACCATGTCTCTTTACCCGCGATATTAGCGCTAGCGAACGTGTATGAAAATGGCATTGGTGTCAAAAGAGATACAAAGCAAGCACTGTCTTGGTATGCCAAAGCCTCACGATTAGGCAGTACCGAAGCAAAAGAAAAAATTGGTTACTATCAGTATCCTGACCATCCTAAGGTTATGAATGTCACGGCTTTAGTTGATGTGCTAGGCGATGGTCAAAAAGTCGCTGGAGTCGCCATTGAATTTACGCAGGACATTGACATCTCGTCACTGGATATCTCCGATTTTCAAGTCAATGGTCGTGAAATCCAATCGGTTTATGTAAATGACAAAGCTGAACTTGGTACTGGCTTATCTTCTGGATCTTTCGTTATCGTTACGCTGAAAACAGACATTGACCCTGAGAGTAGTCAGATGGGCGGTGGGCCAAGTGAACAAGATAGCAATAATTCAGAAAAAAACTCTGACCAAGCCGCTCATGGAAATGGTCCAACACTTGGACAAATCTCAGACAAGTCTGCAGAGCCAACCATACTCGACGTTTCAATTATTCAATCCGGTGAAGTGTCTTTGGTATCTGGTCAGGTAAGTTTAGCGAGTGATGCTAAGATGAAGAGCAACGCGACATTGAATCCTGCTATAGAAGGTTTTCAGCAGCTTGTTTTTCACGATGATGAGTTAGATAAAGATCTAATGTACAACCTTTATGTTCCTAAAAACTATGATACGAGCAAATCATACCCTCTTGTGTTGTTCATGCATGATGCTGGGGTTGTCAGTAACAATCCTACTGAAGCGTTAACGCAAGGGCTTGGTGGTGTAATTTGGGCCTCTGAAAGGGATCAAGCATTGCATGAAAGCTTTGTACTAGTACCGCAGTACAACGCAATTATGGCAGATGATAACTCACAAACGTCCGTGGATATGGATGTCACGGTAAATCTAATCAAATCTCTTTCAGAGCAGTACGCCATTGATGAAAAGCGTTTATACAATACTGGACAGTCAATGGGTGGGATGACCTCGATTGCCATGGACATTAAGTATCCTGACTTATTTGCGGCTTCGTTGCTTGTGGCTTGTCAATGGGACCCTGAACTAGTGGCGCCACTTGCAAATAAGCCTTTATGGATTGTGGTGTCGGAAGGGGACACGAAAGCAAACCCGGGTATGGATGCTATTACTGATGTACTTGCCAATGAAGGGGCAACGGTTAGCAAAGCTAAGTGGGATGCGCAAGCTTCAAAATCTGTCATGGCCGCTCAAGTAAGTCACATGCTTAAACAAGGCGCGCAGGTGAATTACACCGTATTTGAAGGCGGTAGCCACCGTTACACTTGGCAGTATGCTTACTCAATTGATGCTATTCGTGATTGGTTATTTGCACAGCATAAGTAGCTTTAAGGGAAACACCAAAGACATACCAATCTAGCTTAATGCTTATTATTCAAGAGCCTTAGCATGAAAGTGCTAGGGCTTTTTGCGTACTCATAAGCGAATGTCTAAGGCAAAAAATGGATCACTTATTGCTGCTGATCTAGTTTACAAAGTCATTAAAAAAGCTAATTCTTATTCTATTAAAATAATAAGAAGCCTTCACTTATGCGTATTTTGATAGCGGAAGACGACCCTGTGTTGTCAAAGTCAATTTCCAGTCAATTTGACAAACTTGGTTTTGTAACAGATGTTGCTTTAGATGGACTCCAAGCCGAGATCTTGTTGAAGGAGCAACCATATGACTTGTTGATCTTAGACCTTAACATGCCTAAACGAGATGGTAATGAGGTGCTCAAGACTATTCGAGATATGGGAAATAATACACCAGCTTTGGTTTTAACTGCGCGAGACTCTTTAGATGATAAATTGTCCCTGTTTAATCGTGGAGCCGATGATTACCTTACTAAACCATTTCGATTTGAAGAGTTAGAAGCTCGTTGCCGAGCGCTGATTCGCCGTAATCGAGGTTTAGCGAATGACCAAATAGAGCATGGTGACTTGCTTGTAGACAGGCAGGCTTGCTCGGTTTCGATTCATGGTCATGCGGTGGGACTTACTCATACTGAATATCGTTTGTTGGACTTGCTTCTGGCCAATATTGGCAAAGTGCTTAGTAAATCGGTGATTCTTGATCACCTTTACCATCTAGATGATGCCCCTAATGCTAGTGCTGTTGAGATTTATGTGGCACGCCTACGTAAAACCCTTTCACACAGTCAAAGTGTCAAGATACGAACGTTACGTGGACTTGGCTATGTGTTAGAAAAAACCTATGAGTAATTCCGCCTACTCTATCAAACAACGAATATGGTTGGTTGCTACTCTAGTTTTATTGTTAATGAGTACGGTGGTCTATTGGTCTGCTGCGTTGTATGCAGAACGTTTAGCACGTAATGCATTTGATCGGCAATTGCGTGGTGCCGCATTGCAAATGGCTGAAAGTGTGAACTTAGTCGGTGGCGAAATTGAAATTGACTTGCCTTTGTCTGCGTTTGAGTTACTTGCTATGTCAGAAGAGGATCGTGCCTTTTATGCAATTCGTCATGCGAATGGAACACTGTTGACTGGCTATCGTGATGTTCCTTTGCTACCAGAAGATGTGACAGAGGCCCAAAATCATCATGAATGGATATACGATAGTATTTACAGTGGTGAACCGACGCGCTTTGTATCGATTAAAAAAAGGTTATTGGACAGTGATTATGATGCTTTTGTATCAATAACTGTTGGGCAAACAGTGCTGGCTAGACAAGCACATGCATTGCAAACAAAGCGTTGGGTAATCCAATTTGTCGTAGCGTTTTTCGTTCTGTCACTCTTACTTATTATGCTAGGTGTATGGGTTGCCTTAAGGCCACTAAAAAAAGTACGTTTGGAGCTACTACATCGTTCACCTGTTGATCTGTCAGCAATATCATTGCAGGTACCGAAAGAAATTGCTCCATTGACGGATGCGATTAATCAGTTGATGTCTCAACTGACGAAAACCTTGGATAGGCTAAAGCATTTTAGTAATGAAGCAGCGCATCAACTGCGAACCCCCTTGGCAGGCCTGAGGTCTGAGGCTCAGTCTGCTCTGAAAGAGAAGAACCAAAGCTTGCGCGAAGGTCAACTTAAAAATGTGATCGCTTGCAGTGATGAATTGGCCTCCATGGTAACTCATATATTACAGCATGCTGAGCTTGCTCATCGGTTTCAAAGAGACGAAATAACTTCTTTAGACCTTACTCACTTGACTCTGGAAGTGGCAAGAGAAGTGGCTGCGGCGGCTTTGGATAAAAACATTGAGCTTAGTTATGTTGGAAGTGAAGACCCCATCTTTATTTCAGGGAATAGCATTGCATTGCGTTTTTTGATTTCCAATATATTGGAAAATGCCGTGAAGTACAGTCCTATGGACTCGGAGGTGACAGTTCAATTATGGGTTGAGGAAACGAGTATTAGATTAGATATCTCAGATCATGGAGAAGGTATTCCTGACTCAGAAAAGCCAAAGGTATTTGAACTGCATTATCGCTCCCCAAATAATCTTAACACTGGAACAGGTATCGGGTTATCTATCGCCAAAGAGGTTGCAGATTTTCATAATGCGACCATTGAATTACTTGATAATCAACCTTCGGGTTTGACGGTACGTGTCGTATTTCCAGCGCTGGGAGGAGTACGGTTTTGATTCGTGCATTGCTAATTTTTCTGCTCAATGTTTCTCCCCTTATTCATGCCGATGATGCTTATTGGATATCTGGTAAAGATGATGTTTTAGAAAACCATAAAATTCTGAAGGTGTATGGTGCAGCAGACTTTTCCGCCATTGAACCAATATTGAAAAACTTTGCACTGGAACAAGACAATTTATCTGTTCTGTACAGAGAGTTTAGTACCAGAGAGTTGTATAGATATGTGACTGAGAGAGGTGAGTGGCCTGATATTTTGCTAAGTCCAGCTATGGATTTACAAGTTAAGCTTATAAATGATGGTTATGCCATCCCATTTGAATCAGAATCGACTAGTAGACTACCTAAATGGGCAAGTTGGCGAAACGAATTGTATGCGTTTACCTATGAACCTGTTGCAATTGCGATAAATCGGCGCATTTTGGGTGATGATGACCTAGTCCCTAAAGATAGAACTGAATTGTTAAACTTAATTCGATCTAAGGAGTCTCTCTTTAGGGGCAAAATAGGCCTTTTAGATCTTGAGACAGTTGGTCTTGGCTATTTAATGTGGGCTAACGATAGTCAACAATCGAGAACCTATGGGCGTCTGCTAGAAGTGTTTGGGGCTAATCGTGCCAAGCTTTATCCCAACAGTACCAGTATGTTACAAGCGCTCGCCCAAGGTGATATTTATATCGCTTATAACGTGTTAGGGTCCTACGCATCGGAGTGGGCCGCTCGTTTTAATGAACTGAGTGTTATTCTTCCCAACGATTACACGGCCGTAATATTAAGAAGTGCGTTGATTCCTAAAGCTGCACAGCTTAAAAATGAAGCGAAACTATTTATTAATTATCTCTTATCGGAAAAGACTCAAAGATTACTGTCAGAGCATTCCAGTCTGATACCTATTTCGTCTAGTTATGATACTAATGAAGACATTGCTACGTTACGACAGTCCGAGTTAAGTCCGTTACAGCCAATAAACTTAGGTTTTCCTTTGCTGCTTTTGACCGATCAAGCAAAGCGAAGCTTATTATTAAAAGAATGGGATAACGCTATTCAAAACTAATTTAATGAGTCGCTTTCAGCGAAAGCTTATTGAAAGGTTCGTTTCATATACTGCACCTCAACCCTTAACAAAAAAAACAATGAGGTGAACGATGAAAAAGATAGTATGGGGTGTAATGGCTGGCGTGAGTATCGCATGCTCAAGCTTCTCGATGAGTTCTTTAGCTCAGGATTTCAGCGGTGAACGAATTGAATGGTTAGTTCCATTCAAAGAAGGCGGCGGCACGGATACTTGGGCACGCTTCTTTCTTCCCAAAGTATCTGAAAGTCTCCCAGGGGCACCAACCGTAGTCATTAAAAATGTACCTGGTGGCGGCTCTATTAATGGCGCTAATCAATTCGAAGCTAGGGCTAAGACAGATGGAACCAACGTATTTGGCTCAACGGCTTCGACGTTGTTTTACTATCTATTAGGTGATAAACGTGCTCGTTATGAGCCAAAAGATTGGCAAGCCGTTTTTGCTACGCCAACGGGTGGTGTTATGTATGTCGACCCTAAACTTGGTATTAATAGCCCTAAAGACCTTGCAGCGGCAAAAGATGTTGAATTTATTTTCCCAAGTTTAGGTCCTACCTCTTTGGATTTAGTGCCGCTTCTAGCAATGGACATGCTAGGAATGAAAGTGCGTCCTGTGTTTGGTATGGATCGAAGTGCTGGTCGATTGGCATTTGAGCGTGGCGAGGTCAACATTGACTATCAAACCTCAGCACCCTTCATTCAAAAAGTAATGCCACTAGTAGATGAGGGCACAGCAAAACCGCTGCTTTCATGGGGTGTTTTGGATGATGACGGTAATATTGTACGAGATCCTTCCTTCCCTGAGTTGCCAACGTTCGTTGAAACCTATGAAGCGATTCATGGTGAAAAACCAAGTGGTCAAGCGTTTGAGGTTTGGAAAACATTCTTTATCGCGGGTTTTGCTGCACAGAAAATTATGTTCTTACCAAAAGAGGCATCAAGCGATACCTTGCAAACCTATCGTAATACCATGGCTGATGTTGTCAAACAACCAGGCTTTAAAGAACAAGCCAGCAAAGCAATTGGTGATTATGACCAGATCGTAGGTAAAAACGTAGACGCTGCAGTACGCATGATCTTCAGTTTAAGTGCCGAGGATAAAAAGTGGATTCAGCAATGGTTAACCGAACGTTATAACGTGAAGTTCTAACCGTACTGTCTAAAAGTACGCTCCTAGCGGCCTCATGGAAATTTAGGAGGTCGCTTTTTTCCTATGTCCATAGGTGCTTTTCATGATTGATATATTTACGAATGCTTTGATGACAGTGTTGTCTATGGAGCATTTGCTTTTCTTATGCATCGGTGTTTTCTTAGGCTTGGCAATTGGTATCTTTCCCGGATTAGGTGGCATTGCTGGTTTATCTTTGTTATTGCCATTTATTTATGGCATGGATGTCACTTCAGCGCTTGCTATGTTGATTGGTCTGGTTGCTGTCATTCCTACTTCAGATACTTTTACCTCTGTGCTAATGGGAATCCCTGGATCTAGTGGGTCCCAAGCGACTGTGCTCGATGGTTTTCCTCTGGCTAAAAAAGGTGAAGCTGCACGTGCTTTATCTGCTGCGTTCTCTGCCTCATTATTTGGCGGTCTATTTGGTGCGGTGGTGTTAACTGCATTTGTTATCATTGCGCGCCCAGTGATTTTGGCATTTGGCTCTGCCGAGCTATTCATGTTGACGCTACTTGGACTCAGTATGGTCGGCGGTTTAGCGGGTAATAGTTTGATAAAAGGCTTGTCTGCATGCTGTCTTGGTTTGTTATTAGGTACGGTCGGTGGGGCACCAGCCACAGGGGAATTCCGGCTCTATTTTGATATTGAATACTTGATGGATGGTATACCTCTCGTGGTTGTGGGGCTGGGGATATTTGCCTTACCAGAAATAGTCGATTTGTTACGCCAAAAACGAGCTATTGCTGAGGCATCAAACCTTGGCGGCGGTTGGATAGCGGGCGTTAAAGACCTTATTAAACATAAGTGGTTGGCGTTTCGTTGTGCATTCATAGGCTGTATTGTTGGTGCACTACCTGGTTTGGGTGGCAGTGTGGTTGATTGGATTTCTTATGGTCATGCTGTCCAGACGAGTAAAGATAAGAGCCAGTTTGGCAAAGGTGATATTCGTGGGGTCATTGCCCCTGAGTCCTCTAACAATGCTAAGGAGGGCGGTGCACTTATTCCAACTATTCTCTTTGGGATTCCAGGCTCTGGTGGAATGGCTGTCTTTTTAGGTGGCATGATTCTAATTGGTTTAGAGCCAGGCCCCTCAATGGTGAGTTCAAACATTGATGTTACTTACACTATCATTTGGTCATTAGCACTTGCTAATGTTTTGGGGGCCGGTGCATGTTTGCTTATTTCTAAGTTTGTTGCTCGCTTAACAACCATACGCTACGCCATTTTGGCGCCATTCATGATTACGGTTATTTGTTTTGCTGCATTTCAAGCAACACGTGATTTAAGTGATTTAACGGCGTTATTAGCCATAGGTGTTTTGGGCGTATTTTTGAAACGGTTTGGTTGGCCAAGACCCGCTTTCTTAATTGGGTATGTTTTAGCATCCGGCATGGAGAATTATCTTTATCAAGCTGTACAGTTTGATGGTTGGGGCTTCTTATTGAAACCAGGCGTTTTGATTATTGCTTTTATCATTGTGTTGTCACTCGTATTTACAGTTAAGCAGCTTAAACAAGGGACGTCTGATATACCAAAAGACGTGGCTTTTACAGTAAATATTTTACCCCAAGCATTGTTCTTTCTATTCACCTTTTGTACTGCGTTATATGGCATTTATGATGCGATGCAAGTCTCAAATCTAGCGCGTATTTTTCCTTTGGGGATCAGTATTGTTCTATTGGTGTTAGTGGCGTTGATGATTTTTAATCTATGGCGTTATGGCACAAAAAGCGCTGTAAATTTTGATACTGAAAGTGGCGATCTAAATCGCGAAGCTTGGTATGTGTACTTGCTTTGGATTGCAGCCGTTATTGGTGGTTGTTATTTGGTCGGTTACAGTATTTCTATTCTTGTTTTCTTCGCTTTGTTTCTCCGACTAAAAGCCAATTTAGCTCAATGGAAAGCATGGGGAACTGGCGTGCTATCGGTGCTCATGATTAATACCCTAGCATATGTCATGGTGCTGGATTTGCCATCTGGGTGGCTACAGAGTTGGTTAAGTTTGCCATGGCCGTTTGCATAAGGAGTAAACATGCTGTCTAGCTTTGAGATTATTCCGCAGACGACCTTATTAATTCTTGCCGTTACGTCATTTTTGACCTCTTTGATGACCGCCAGTCTCGGTGCTGGCGGTGGGGTAATGATGCTTGGTGTCATGGGCCAGCTCTTACCTGTGCAAGTGATAATTCCTGTACATGGTTTGGTTCAATTAGGGTCAAATGCAGGTAGAGCGATGATGAGTATTGAACATATCGACTTTAAAATGATTGTTAAATGGTTGCCGGGAATTCTGCTCGGTGGAAGTGTCGGACTGTTTTTCTTAGTGTCACTTCCGCCGAAGATCATGTATCTATCCATTGCAAGCTTCATACTTTTTCTGTGCTGGGGGCCTAAGCTACCAACCTGTGCGGTCTCAAGAAAAGGGCTGTTCTTTATGAGTTCAATAACGTCATTGATTGGGTTATTTGTCGGCGCTTCAGGTCCTCTTGTGGGGGCTTTTCTGAAACAAATTTATCAAACAAGAATGGTGCTGATTGCAACGTTTGCATTGATCATGTCAATGCAACATTTAACCAAGTTGATGGTATTTGGACTGGCTGGATTTGACTTATTGGCGTGGCTATTCCCTGTAGTGATAATGATTGTTACTGGGATGGCAGGCACGTGGTTGGGTTTGAAATTATCAAGTAGGCTTCGTGATAGTAGTTATCAAACAGTGTTTAACTTTGTCTTAACCTTATTAGCTTTACGACTGATATGGCTTTCATTTCATTGATTGATCGTCTTGGGAGAATTTGTTTAAGCCTTCTTGACGATCAAGTGGATGACCGAGTTTTGATTGATTTGCTCAATACTAATAAACGTCCCATTGGAGTCTTTGAAGCCGCCATTTAGGGCACATTGCTGATAGTCCTTAATACTCAGTACGATGATCGCCTCTTTTGAATCAGTCAATTCGAAAGAGGCCTCGAATAAATCGTAAGGAGGCATGGATAGCCTTAATGCAGCGGTTAAAAGGGTGAAACCTTTCTTTCCAATGTACTGTTCCAGCTGAGTCAATGTGTAATGAGATATTTCTGGGTGGGCTCTAACAAACCTTGCTATGTCATTCCACACAGTTCCACTGGGATACAATGTTTGATCGACTAGTTGGGCGAGCATTTGTTGTGTTCGCCGATAATTTTCACTTTTCATGTATTCAATTCCTTTGAACAAATGTTTTTTTACTTGGAAGTAGATTAGTAGATGACACGTATTTTTCCCTGTCAAAATTGTTAATTTTTCTTGCTATGAACCCTTATTGTAAAAAAATGTTACTGAATCGATTGCTTAGTATAAGAGCACTATGCTCCGTATTAACAATCTTCTGTGGGCTGTTTTGTAAGGGCGTCATCCAATATTTTTTAGGTATCAAACTCATCGTCATTTGGTATGGCACAAATCTTTCATGGGCTAACGCAAAAACTGGGCCACTTTGTATCGCCTAGTACATTGTAATGTGAGAAAATGACTATTTAGTCAAGATTGCAGTCATTAGTAAAAGAGAGGTTCCCATGAGCGTATATGAAATCCGTCACCCCCTTGTTCAGCATAAAATTGGCTTAATGCGTAATCAGAAAATGAGTACCCGTGGGTTCCGACTGCTGGCATCAGAAGTAGGCAACTTACTTACTTATGAAGCTACTAAGGATCTGGAGCTTGAGGATTACCAACAAGATGGATGGTGCGGCCCAACTACTTGTCAGCGTATTCGGGGAAAAAAGATTACGGTGGTACCTATTTTACGCGCTGGGCTCGGGATGTTAGATGGTGTTTTGGAATTGATTCCAAGTGCTAAGATTAGCGTCGTTGGTCTTTATCGAGATGAAGAGACTCTTGAACCTGTAAGTTACTTCGATAAATTAGCTAGTGATATAGATCAACGAATGTCATTAGTTGTTGATCCAATGTTAGCAACGGGGGGGTCACTGATTGCCACCATCGACTTACTGAAAAAGCATGGTTGTGAAAGTATCAGGGCGCTGGTTTTAGTTGCTGCGCCTGAAGGCATCAAGAAAGTTCAAGAAGCTCATCCGGATGTTGATATCTATACCGCGTCGATTGATAGCCACTTAAACGAACAAGGATATATTGTTCCTGGTTTAGGTGATGCAGGCGATAAAATCTTTGGCACGAAATAATAGGGCGGTTCCCTTCACATGACATCTCAATCATCTAGCCAAGCTCTTGCAGGTTGGCGAATGTTACTTGCTGGTGCGCAAATGCTGTTTGTGGCATTTGGTTCATTGGTATTGGTTCCATTAATTACAGGTCTTGATCCAAGCGTTGCATTGTTTACCGCAGGTTTGGGTACGTTAATTTTCCAACTTTGTACGAAACGCTCTATTCCAGTGTTTCTAGGTTCTTCGTTTGCTTTTATAGCGCCGATTATTTTTGCAGTAGAAACTTGGGGGCAGGCGGCAACAATGGGAGCGCTATTCTGCGCTGGTTTAGTCTACGTAATGCTGTCTATTCTGGTAGCTTTAAAAGGTCCTGGCTTCTTACATCGACTATTACCACCTGTCGTAACCGGTCCGATTATCATGGTGATTGGCTTAGGCTTGGCGCCTGTTGCCGTCAATATGGCGCTGGGTAAAACGGGAGATGGCTCGGCGCAGCTATTCCCTTATGCGGATGCCATTTTAGTATCGATGCCTGCTCTGTTGACGACTTTACTGGTCGCTACGTATGCGAAAGGCGTATTCCGTTTAGTCCCGATCATTGCTGGTGTGTGTGTTGGTTACACAGTCGCTATGATTATGGGGCTGGTTGACTTTACTGCAATTCAAACCAGCGCTTGGGTGAGTGTGCCGGCGTTCGTGATGCCTGAATTCAAGTTAGCAGCCATTCTTTTCATGTTGCCTGTAGCGATTGCTCCAGCCATCGAGCATGTTGGGGATGTATTGGCAATTGGTAGCGTGACTGGTAAGGACTATGTTCAAAAGCCTGGTCTACACAGAACCTTGTTAGGTGATGGTTTAGCAACCTCTGCAGCGTCTTTGTTTGGTGGTCCACCAAATACTACCTATTCTGAGGTAACGGGTGCAGTCATGTTAACGAAAGCTTTTAATCCTGTGGTGATGACTTGGGCTGCGATTTTTGCCGTGGCTTTGGCATTTATTGCAAAGTTCGGTTCATTCTTGCAAACCATTCCAACGCCAGTAATGGGCGGGATCATGATTCTTTTATTTGGTTCCATCGCTGGCGTGGGTATGAATATCTTAATTAAGGCTCGTGTGGACTTAAGTGCGCAACGTAACCTTGTCATTATCGCTGTAACATTGGTATTTGGTATCGGTGGTATGACCCTTGGTGGGTCTGGTTGGCACTTACAGGGTGTTAGTCTATGTGGTTTGGTTGCGATTGTGTTGAATCTGATTTTACCAAAAGCTGATCAAGCAAATGATTTGCATGAAGAGCAGGAAGTGGTTGAAGGTATGGTTCATAATGGAGATCAAAAATAACTTTTAATTTATTTTGAAATCACATTACTGAAAAGGCGAGCACTAAAAGCTCGCCTTTTTTGATGTCATGAACATATAAACTTAAAATGCGGCCTTAAAAATCGCCACGACGTCTTCGTGAGTGGGTTGAATTGGATTAGTTAGACCACAAGCGTCTTTCATAGCATTGCTCGCTAAGGTATCAAAGTCTGCTTCTTTAGCACCTAATTGATTAAGACCCGCAGGGATGTCAACACTCTTAGACAACTCTGTAATCGCCACAATAGCTGCTTCTGCGCCTTGCTGAGCAGATAAATCTTGTACATCAGCACCTAATGCTCTCGCTACATCTTTCAGACGAGGCGCTGCTACTTGCGCATTATAGCGCTGTACATGTGGAAGTAGTACTGCGTTACAAACGCCGTGAGGTAGGTCATAGAAACCACCCAACTGGTGTGCCATGGCGTGTACGTACCCAAGGGAAGCATTATTAAATGCCATACCTGCTAGGAACTGGGCATAAGCCATTTGATCGCGAGCCTCCATATTAGAGCCATTATGCGTCGCTTCGTGAAGGTTATCACGGATCAATTCAATTGCTTTTAGCGCACAAGCGTCTGTAATGGGCGTTGCAGCAGTGGAAACGTAAGCTTCTACGGCGTGAGTCAGTGCATCCATTCCGGTGGCAGCGGTTAATGCCGGTGGCATACCTGCCATCAGTTTCGGATCGTTAACCGATAATATTGGCGTTGTATTTTGGTCTACGATAGCCATCTTAATGTGGCGATCTTGGTCAGTAATAATGCAGAACCGAGTCATTTCTGAAGCTGTGCCGGCCGTTGTATTGATGGCGATTAGAGGTAGTTGAGCATTTTTAGAAACATCAACACCTTCATAGTCACTTATATGACCACCATTTGTTGCGACAAGCGCAATGCCTTTTGCACAATCATGCGCAGATCCGCCACCAAGAGAAATGACACAATCGCATTTATGAGTATGTAAAACATCTAAGCCAGCATTAACATTGTTAACCGTTGGGTTTGGTTGTACGCCATCGTAAATAAGGCTGTTAACACCGTAGTCAGTAAGTTGGCATTTTATGTCCTCAGTAACACCTAGCTTAGTCATACCTGGATCTGTAACGATCAAGGCTTGTTTGAAGCCAAGGTTCTTAATTTGTTGCATGGCGTCAGAAAGGGCATTTTCTCCCATAATATTAACTGCTGGGATATAAAAAGTGCTACTCATGTTCTTTACCTCATCCTATTTTGGTAAATATTGAGAGGCTATTATGCGCTGTTATAGGTAGCGGGTAGAGTATAGAAAACTCAAAGAATGTGCAGGCGTTTGATGTCGTGACTTTTATCAAAAAAGAGCGACTGAGCGCTCTTTTTTGATAATTCCTTAACTCGAGATGACTGCTACCAACCTGGTGCAGAAACGCTGCTATCATCGCCAAACTGAAGGTTTGTTGATGTAGATAGTTCAGGACTTGATGTGATTTTATCAACGCTGTAAATATTCCAGCGTTTCGCTTGTGTGGTTTGCTCACTGTATATTTCTGCAACGACACGGCGGTTTTGTTCTCTACCTTGTGCAGTATCATTTGTCGCAATAGGTCGAGACTCACCATATCCAATACCACGGATACGATCTCGACTGATGCCAAACTGGCGAATGACTACCAGTGCAATGGCATTGGCTCTGTTTCTAGAAAGCTCAATGTTGTCTTTGTCATCACCAACACTGTCCGTATGTCCCTCGATTATTACAGTGGTATTGGGGTTTGCTGCCATGAAATCAGCAAGCTTCTGAATTTCAGGGTAGTAGATTGGTTTAACATCATACTTGCCTGTGTCGAAGAGTACTTCAAGGTTAATAGACTGAAGATGTGTTGACTGAGTAGGGCAACCATCATTATCAACTTTGGCACCTAATGCTGTATCTGAGCAAAAGTCACGAACATTGATCACTCCATCTTTATCATCGTCTGCAATATTTGCTGGTAGGGCAGTACTATCGTACAAAGGTTCACTAGCTATACACAAAGACGTGCTAAGCAATCCCGCAAGCAGTAATCCGTTTTTGGCGATATATGAAAAAGTCATTGCAGTTTCCCATTGTTAACGAGTCAATTGACTTACTATAGATGGCTAGAGTATCCGAACTCTAGCCTCTATTTGTACACAGAGCATTTTTATGGTTTATCAATGTAATTTTATGTTAATAAATGTTACCAGCTTCCGGTGTTGCTCATAGATAGCCATGGTTCTTGAGCTGTTAAAGATTCGCCTGCTTGTAACAATTCGATTGAAATACCATTTGGGTCTTTGATGAATGCCATGTGGCCATCACGGGGCGGTCGAAGAATGGTAACGCCCATGTCTTGTAAATTTTGGCAAACTTGGTAGATGTTTTCGACTTCGAAAGCAAGATGACCAAATTGATCACCCCCTGAATATCTTCTGCCGTCCCAGTTGTGTGTGAGTTCGATTTCAGGTGCGCCTTGCTCTGTTGCGTAGTAAATCAGCGAGAACTGACCTTTTTCACTGTCATAGCGACGGGTTTGAACTAGTCCTAGGCCTTTGGTGTAAAATTCGTGGCTCGCATCAGGGTTGTCAGTACGAATCATTGCATGTAGATAACGTATACTCATATTGAATTCTCTTAAATTGGAAGAATTCGCTTATAGTAGAGTAACTTAATGTGGCTATCAAAATATGCTAGAAGGGTTACAACGACTTTCCTTAATCTTCCCATACATATCTGATTGGGTCTCCGAAATCGTCATAAATGACTTTTTTCTTAGGCTGTTTCGTTTTTTCTTTAGTAGGGGGTGGTGTCGTTTTTTTATCAGATTTTCTCTGCTGTATGGCTGCAACAACATGATTCAATGGTGTCCTATCTTTTTTAGGTTCATTAAATCCTATGTGGCTCGTGTTATACTTGCCATCTTGTAAGCCGGAAGCGCCCATTTCAACTTGTTGTATTTCACCTTGCTGGCGTATAAAACGCTCAACTTGTGATTCAATTTCTTTTCGAGTTTGCGCTTTAGATTTCACTGGTTTTGTCATTACGCTAGATTGATTCACTCCTTGACAGATCAAATTGTTATAAACCATTCATATTAATAGTAAGAGGTTACTAGTGTCCATTGTCAATTTAATTGTTCATGAAGTTCAAAAAGAGGAAGGCGAGTCAAAAGCGATGCTTGTCGCAAGACCGAGTGAAAATCCGATTGACGCAGATGCTGAACAGCTGGCAAACAAAGTCACACACCTATTCAACCGTTCAGGCATGAATACTGGGCAGTTTTCGAACCCCGAAGGCAGCGATGAAGGTAGTAAACTGCCAGCGTTGCTTCATAAGCATTTTACGGGCTCTGAGTTTGATGACTTTGCTGCATTTAGCAAAGAATGTGCTGCGGAGTACGTGCGATTCCTAGAAGGCGTTTCTGAAGCGGAAGGTGGCTTACTATGGTTTAACCATTACGAGCTGGGTGGTTCGCACTTTTTATTCATTGTTTTACTTAAACGAAAAACAGGGATAATGCTGGGTGATGATTTGAGCTTCGCTCAGGTTAACCCTTTAGAAACAGATAAACTTCACATGGCACTAAGAATCAACTTGTCTGCTTATCATGATCGTGATGACACGCGTTACATTGCGTTTCGTTTTGGTAAGGCGCCAAAATGGGAGAGTGAATATTTCACTCAATTCATTGGCTGTGATGAGCCTAAGGTTGCGGCTAAAGAAACTCGTAAGCTTGTTGAAGTCGCTTCGGCTTTTTGCCAATCTCAGTCTTTACCTTCTAAGGCAGCTAATGAATTTAAAAAAGCAATGGCTGAGCGATGTATAGAAAAAGCAGAAGAGCGCGAGCCATTAGAATTAACGGACATTGCTCGACAAATTGAATCTCGTTTCTCGCCTGAGCAAGCATCAAAGTTTTTAGAGATGGCGGAATCGGATGACTTTAAAGTTGAAAAAGAGATTTTTGTAGAAAAGGCTGCACTTAAAAAGCTAACTAGAGCATCTGGCTCAAACCGTTCTCTAACATTAAGTTTTGATACCGATTTACTAGGTGAGAGCATCCAATTTAACGCAGACACAGGCGAACTCACTATTAAGGAGTTGCCACGTAGCCTGCTAAAACAACTGATGTCATTAGAGTCTTAATTTACGCTGTGAGCCCTAAGAGATTCTGAAGCTCTTTCATGGAGGCGAAGGTTGCATCAGCCCCAGCCTCTTTCTGCAAACTGGCAGGTAAAACAGCACTGTAAGCATAAACCGTCGCTCCTGCTGCTTTTCCGGCCTGAATGCCTGCAAGGGAGTCTTCAATGACGATGCAATCTTCAGGTTTTACACCAAGAGCGTCGGCAGCTTTAAGATATAAATCTGGAGCAGGTTTACCTTGAACAACATCATCAACGGCAAAGCGCGTTTTGAAATGGTGAGTTAGTTGTATAAGCTCAAGTTTCAGCTCCATTTCCGCACGTTTTGCATTAGTTGCCATAGCAATTGGACAGTCAATATTTTCAAGCAAATCAACAACGCCCTCAATAGGTGAAAGTGATGTTTTGATGGTGTTGTTAAACGCCTGTCTATATCTCTCTTGAAAATCCTCAGGCAAAGGTTTTCCTAGCATAGATTCTGCTAAGGCAAGGTTTTCTTTAGTTGTAAAGCCTGCGAACTGTGTATGTAGAGTATGGTCATCAACATCTAAGCCTTCAATATGTAGCATTTGCTTTAGGATATTAGAAGACAATGTTTCTGTATCGACGATGACACCATCGCAATCGAATAGTATTGCTTGATAGTTTGAACGCATTACAGCTCCTTTGCGCTTAAGTAAATTTCTTACAGGAGTGTAGCGAGTCTGAGTTTAGAAAGGAAAGGGGGTGTTATTCTTTTTCTCCCCAATTGCTTAATTTTTGTGAATTCAAAGTATTATTGAAAGTTATTGTTTTACAGATGAGCGCCAGAGTGCTGTTTACCTAAAACAGGGGCTGCTTTAACAAAACTAAACAGTGATTTTGTCGCAAATACAGCTTTTTTGAAGGACTTTGAAACTTTAGTTGTAAGGCTTTCGCTATGGTACTGTGAGTGAGTTACACCCCATTTTGCTAACAAAGCTTCATATTGTTCTTGTGAATCTTTGGTTTGCTTAGCGGCGCCAGTGTAGTGCAGGTTGTACAAAGCGGATGTGTTTACGTCTTCAGATGTGTACATAGTTTAATCTCCATAAAATATTAAAATGTAGTTTTATTACTACATCGATAGCTTAGTGGTTTCATTTCAGAGTCACAAACGCTGTTTTTTCACTAAATAGGTTATTTTTTTTCATCAATTAGGTGGTTTTATGTCTCAATACCGTTCCCTTTCACTTTCTGGTAAGGAGTGGGTGTTTAAAAGGGAAGAACCTTTTGTATCGGCTGAGGATCGAGAGCAAATTAAGCTCTTAGGGGAAGTGACTGGTGCAAATATTTGGCGGGATTACATCTCTGACTCATATTTATACCCGGATCTGTTCTCGAGCGATGTGTGGGTTAAGAAAAATATCATTGATACGAGCGAATGGGAGACTGCTTGGGAGTCTGATGAGGCTGGCGCCCCAGATACGATGTTGTCATACCTTGAGAATTGGGGCGATGATACGAGGGTATATTTTTGTTGCCATGCTGATTTAATAATGGAAACGACTTGGGGAGTGTTTAAACGAGCCTGGAAAGCATTTCTCTTTTTGGAAAGCGATGCAGTGCTAGTTGGTAAAAAGAAAAAGCAAGCTCTCCAGTTTTGCGAAGATGGTCGCCTTACGCTTTTAATGCGAGCAAATTAAATTACTTATTCACTTTCATCTAAGATCGCAAACGATAAGCATGTGCTAAATAGAAGGCCGCCTACCAAAATTGGAGGTGTGGGAAAGATTAGCATTAAAAAGCCTGTTCCGGTCCACAGCGTTTTAACAAGCCTGCGTTTAGCTTTATAGCGCCCACTGAATCGTCTGAAGTGGGCGTGATTAGATTCAGATGATGGGTCTAGAAAATCCTTCTGATACCAGGCCGGCATGACCTGAGAAAGTGACAGGTGCACATAAAACATAATTAAGCGAATAACCATAAGCCTCACCTAAGAAATCGTGTTTGATTTATGATTAGTTTAGTTGTTTCTTACTAAAGTGCAGTTTGATTCTGTCGTTTATTGGTGAATCTAAGTGATCAAGTGTAATTTCTGGTTTTTAGCGCCGCCTGCTGCTCATGCTTCGTTCATTGAAGATGTTGTAATATTTGGTTAAGGCATCGGCTTCTTTCTTTGCATTGAGTGACTCTAAACACATTGCGGCGACTTCAGCAGTAGCAAATTGATGATCATGCTTTGCATGACGAGTTTTAAATGATCGAATCGCGTCACTGCTTATACTGTAAGTTGGGATTTCATCTAGCCAGCGACTTTGATGTAGCATTTTACTGGCTAAACGCCATGTCGCGTCCAGCAGAATAATATGATTTAAATTGTCTCCAGCTTTATCTGCTATCAAATAGTTACCCGATATTTTCCTTTTTTCTGTTTCAGGGTAAAGGATGGCGGTTCGGTCTTTAAATGCGTTAAGTCTTTCAAGTAGTGCCGGTTCAGGCTCAGTTCTGGACCATAGGTAGGCTTTGGTCTGATCGGGAAATAAGTCTGCAAGAAGTCGACCGCTATTAGTTGGTTTGTGAATCTCTGTATTGTGATACAGCAATGTGAATGTAATGGGTGAAGTCATCGCTTTGCGTTCGGAGCAGAAGCAGGCTAACTCTGACATTAAGCAAGAAGGGCAGCGTACGGTATTTGATCCGCGGGCAATAAAAGCTCTTTGACTTATTTGTTCTAATTGTTCACGTAACAGGTCAACGCAGTGTGGAGGATGCTTGCGTTTAGGGTTTTGTATCATAGGGATAATATTTGTTTAAATAGTGATTTGGCACAAATTCTGACTCTTTTTGTTATATTTTTCCATTACATATCAGTGCTCTTTACGCAAAATATGCAAATTTAGTGGAATCACTGTAGAACGCTTTATAACGGGCTATCTAGTCTTTATTCGACACGCTAAGGTTATTGCATGATGTTTTTTATGAGTGAATTATGAGTCGATATATCTCGCCCGTGTTGTACATTTTAATGATGTTGATTGGGTGTGCGGCATTTGTATCTATATCTGGTGTTCGAGTGGGTTTTATTGAACCTATTACCGCATTTGATATGCTGCGTAAGACCGTTTACGCTGCAATGGTGTTGTCAGTGTTGACTGTTGTGGCACTAATAATGTGTCGTAAAGAGTGTAGTGCTGGTGGGCGTAGGTTCTTCATATTGGTAGGAGTCGTCTCCTTTATTTACAGTGTGATGTGGGTCAGCCTGTATATGCAGAAAGCCAAGTTGCCAGACATATATGACATCACTACAGACCTCAATAATCCTCCTGTTTTTATCAATATAGCCTATCTTCGGAAAGCTTCTGAGCATGGATTGACCTATGATTTTTCTTCAGTGCCAGTTCAGAAAGAGTACTACCCAGAGATTTCCTCTTTAATCGTCGAGAAATCATTTAAAGAAACCTATATAGAAGCTTTGTCCTTGGTGAAAGAAAGGGGCTGGGAAATGGTCTCTCAATATCCGAGTGCAGGTGTCATCGAGGCGACCGCTAGGACCCCAATTTTTGGAATGCGTAATGACGTCGTTATTCGTATCTCAGAGCAAAAAGACAATGTTGTGGTGGATATGCGTTCCTGTTCGAGAGCAGGCAAATCAGATCATGGAAATAATGCTGAGCGAATTGAAAGTTTCTTAAGTGAATTAAAGGATCGTTTAAAAAAACCAAAAGTTAATTTTGCTTTTAGGAATTGATCTTTTTTTATTCAACCTTAACGCTCTTTTATATAAACTTGATCTCCTAAGCCTATGGAGAGAGCAAGTGAATCGTCGAGAGCAACAGAAGGCCAATACGCGAGCCAAAATAAAAGCCGCCGCAAGAAAAGCATTTCATGAATCTGGTGTAGAAGCGACCACGACACGAGAGATAAGTCGCTTATCAAATGTTGCGGTCGGCACTTTCTTTGTGCATTACGCTGATAAGCTGGAGCTTGTTAAAGAAATATATTTTGACGACATGGATGAAGCCTTGTCTTCCAGTGTAGGGCTGTTGGCGCCTACATCATCTCCAGCAGAATACCTTATTCAAATTGCAAAAATCCTCTTCCCTTTTTACTCCGATTACATCGAATCCACTCGTCACATTGTGGCAGACAGCATTAGTCACGGCGGTTTTCATACGCAGCAAATGCAATCCATCAGTCAAGGTGTATCAACACGTTTCACAGATGCAGGTATTGACGCCAAAACGGCTCACCTGTTTGCAGAAAATATGATGGCAAATTATTGGTTGGTATTCATGGAGTGTTTGCCAAATAATGAGTTTTCAAATAGTTCAGTAATAGAACGATTGGAAGGCTTAAATTTGCCATTCAAGGTTTCTTTTGAAAATGCCTTGCAAGTTAAACGCTAGTTTAACGCATTGGCTTTTCGGTATGGTCCTTGATAGTCAAACAGTAGCTGTGTCACGCGCCAGTGCTTTTTTTCCTGTTCTGCAATAACGAAGTCAGGGCTAGGTAGGTAACTGGCGAAGGGTTTGATTTGTTCTGCGCTATCAAACTCTAAGGGAGTACTCCCTTCGCCGAGTCGACGTCCGAATTCATCATTAAAGCGTTGCTTGCCTTTTTTGAAATCAAAATTAAAGATCTGTTTAAGCTCGTCACCATCCTCATCATGGTAGGTAATGTGTACTTTATTGCTTTCTATCTTGCATGATATTGCTTGGCAACGAATCACTTTATGTCCTTTAAGATTTAAGGCTTTCTTCAAAATGTCGTCTGGGTCGATTAAGCGCTCATGACAATGCTGGCAATGACGTGCGGCGATATCATTTTCTTCGTTGCAATGTGGGCAGCGTTTAAAGACAAAGCGATGATCACACTGTAATTCTCCGTCCAGCGTTTCGACTAACCCTTGGCAACGACGGCCGTAATGTTCGCGAATGGTGCCGTCAGCAGCTTTGATTCCCCAGAATAGGTTTTGATGTGCGCATTGGGGGCATTCGATTTGAACAAGTTGGCAGTTTGGGTTGGGTTTCTTTACGCCTATTTCTGGTTGAAAGATATCGTAGCCACTGTTGGTGTAGTCCAGAATCAAGCAGTCTGTTTTATCGGGGAAGAGTCTAAGTCCGCGACCAACCATTTGTTGAAACAAGCTAACAGATTCAGTAGGGCGAAGTAGTGCAATAACATCAACGTGTGGTGCATCAAAGCCAGTCGTCAAAACCGATACATTGACGAGGTATTTGATCTGCTTAGCTTTAAATGATGTGATGATTTGATCACGTTCTTTTAAGGGTGTGTCTCCTGTGACAATTTTGGCTTCTTGTTCTGGTAGATAGCCGATTATTTCTTTGGCATGTTCAACAGTACTGGCGAAGATCATTACGCCATTGCGTTGCTTGGATAGCTCGATGATTTGTTCGCAGATGGCTCGCGTGACACGAGGATGTTTACTAACAAGTTCGTTTAGCTGTTGCTCTACTGGAGATTGATCATCGTTGTACTCATTGCTGTGCAGTTGGTTAAAGTCGTAGTGTGCAACGGCTGCATCATAGACTTTCGGTTCCGTTAAATAGCCATCTTTGACAAGACGTCTTAACGGCAGCTCATAGATGCATCGGCTAAAAAAAGGCCGCTCCGTGTCGCGAGCAAAGCCCCAACTATGTTTGTGGTAAATCCAACCGCTGTCTAGGCGATATGGTGTCGCAGTAAGGCCTAATACTTTAAGTGTTGGGTTAAGCTGTTTAAAGTGCTCAATGACTTGATGATATTGTCCTTGCTGGTCTTTTGGTATGCGGTGGCATTCATCAATGATTAAGAGAGATAAAGCTTCTTGATGTTGCTCGAGGCCTCTGGCGATACTTTGAATGCTGGCGAAAGTGACTTTGTTTCTAGTGTCTTTGCGACCTAGTCCTGCGGCATATATGCCAGCGTCTACACCCAGTGCGCTGAGTTTTTGGTGATTTTGCTCAACTAATTCTTTTACATGGGTAAGGCAGATGACCTTATGGCGAGCAAGTCGGCATAATTCAGCAATCACTATACTTTTTCCAGCACCAGTTGGTAGTACGATGACAGCGGATTCATTGCTTTTTCGAAAGTGATCAAGAGTCGCGTCGACCGCTTCTTGTTGATAGTCACGGAGTTGATACATTTGCTAAGAAATCGTTAAAAGTTGGTGTTTTCGCTGGGCACGCTACAGTATCATTCGCCCCATTACAACGTCCCATACAGGTTTTCATCATGAGTGCAATTGTTCCTTTTACTTCAGAGACACCGTTTGACAGAGTGCTTGCGGATATTCGAGAGAAAGGTTGGAGTATTACGGACGATTTCTTTTCAGATGAAATGGTTAATGCTTTGATGTCGGATATTTCTGAGCTCGACAATAGTTATATGAAGCAGGCCGGAGTCGGTCGATCATTAGATCATCAAGTGGCGCTGGAACGTCGTCGAGATTACATACGTTGGATCGATCCAGTCACGCCAGCCCGTAGCGCTTTTCTTGATGCAATGGGTGAGCTGCGCTTAGAGTTTAATCGTCGCTTGTTTCTTGGATTATGGGATTATGAGGCACACTTTGCGCGCTATGAAGAGGGGGCTTTCTATGAAAAGCATGTGGATGCTTTCAAGGGTAAAAGCAACCGTGTTTTATCGACCGTCTTGTATCTGAATGAGAATTGGGAAGAAGGTGATGGTGGTGAGTTTGTTCTCTTTGATGAAAATGATGAGCATAAAGAGCTAGGGCGCTTTCACCCTAAAAAGGGTCGTTTAGCTGTATTTCTCAGTGAAGAGTTCCCTCATGAGGTATTAAAGGCAAAGCGTACACGGCATAGTGTTGCTGGGTGGTTTCGAGTCAATAACAACATCCAAAACAATCTTGATCCTGGTCAATAAAATTCGCAATTGGTGAGACTTTTCCCTATAATGCGCGCCTTCAAATTAAGGCTCTGGTTTTACGTTCCAGATCGCATTAGGAGAGAAAGACGTGTCAAAAGTTGTTGTATGTGCCCTGTATAAATTCGTTCAGCTTGATAACTATGAAGCATTGCGCGAACCCCTTCGTCAAACCCTTGAAGATAACGCTATTCGCGGTACATTGTTGCTAGCGAAAGAGGGTATTAATGGTACGGTTGCAGGCAGCCGTGAAGGCATTGATGCTATGTTGGCTTGGTTAGATCAGCAGCCAGGTCTTGAAAACATTGTATACAAAGAGTCATACGATGAAGATATGCCGTTCTACCGTACTAAGGTGAAACTGAAAAAAGAAATCGTAACTATGGGTGTTGAAGGTGTTGATCCACGTAAAGTGGTCGGTACCTACGTTAAGCCGAAAGATTGGAACGCACTGATTTCAGATCCTGATGTTGTGCTGATTGATACACGTAACGATTACGAATTCCAAATCGGTACGTTTGAGAACGCGGTTAACCCTAAAACCGATACCTTCCGTGAGTTCCCTCAGTACGTTAAAGAAAACCTTGATCCAGAGAAGAATAAGAAAGTGGCTATGTTCTGTACAGGTGGTATCCGTTGTGAAAAATCCACTGCTTACTTGAAAGAGCAAGGTTTTGAAGAGGTTTATCACCTTGAAGGCGGTATTCTTAAATACCTAGAGGAAGTGCCTGAAGAAGACACTATGTGGAAAGGTGAGTGTTTCGTATTCGATAACCGAGTATCAGTAAATCATAAGCTTGAGAAAGGTGAATACGACCAGTGCCATGCTTGCCGTATGCCAATCACTGAAGAAGAAAAGCAAGATGAGCGCTTTGAGCAAGGCGTGAGCTGTCCACATTGCTTCGATAAGTACACCGATGAGCAGCGTCGTCGTTTTGTTGAGCGTGAGCGTCAAGTTCAGCTTGCTAAAGAACGCGGTGAAGCGCACATTGGTGCAGAAGTTGTTGATGCAGTTGAAAAACATCGCCGTGAAAAAGAGCTTGAGCGTGAGCGTCAACGCCAAGCTGGCCAACAAGCAAGCTAATTGCTTATGTGATATTTCAAAAGGGTCAGCGAATGCTGGCCCTTTTTGCATTTTGGTCCCAACCGCATTCCTTTTTCAGCTGAAAAAGCTTAAAATTCAGTAAATTATCCACTGTGCTGTTAAATGCAGCCCCAGTCATCACCAGATTAGATTGCATGAGCTATCAAGTACTCGCACGAAAATGGCGTCCGCAAACCTTCCTAGAAATGGCAGGTCAAGATCACGTATTGCAAGCCTTAGTTAATGCTTTGCGTCAACAGCGCTTGCATCACGCTTACTTGTTCACGGGAACTCGTGGTGTAGGTAAAACCACCATTGCGCGTATTTTTGCTAAATGTCTGAACTGTGAAACCAACGGCATTTCACCTGAACCGTGTGGTGAATGTGATAGCTGTCGCGAAATTGCTGAAGGTCGTTTTGTCGATCTGATTGAAGTCGATGCGGCATCTCGAACTAAGGTGGAAGACACCCGCGAACTACTTGAAAACGTACAATACGCACCGACTCGTGGTCGATTTAAAGTCTACCTGATAGACGAAGTGCACATGCTTTCGACACACTCTTTTAACGCTTTATTAAAAACGTTAGAAGAGCCACCTGAACATGTTAAATTTTTACTGGCGACAACTGACCCTCAAAAACTACCTGTGACGATCTTATCACGCTGTTTGCAGTTCAATTTGAAGAATATGTCGGCACAGCGTGTAGTGGATTATCTACAAAAGGTATTAACCACAGAACAAGTTAGCTTTGATCAACCTGCATTGTGGCAAATTGGTCAAGCCGCCAATGGCAGTATGCGTGATGCTTTGAGTCTCACCGATCAGGCAATTGCCTTTGGTGACGGCCAAATCACCGAGACTGGTGTTACCTCTATGCTAGGTTTGGTGAATCAAAGTCAGATCCTTGCACTGCTTGAGTCAGTAGCAGCGAAAGACGCAGCAAAAACCCTGCAAAAAATTGAAGCGCTAGCAGACTATCAGCCAGATTTTGTTTCAATATGCGGCGCCATGTTGGATTCACTGCACCGTGTTGCAGTTGAGCAGCAAGTGCCTGGGGTGTTGCAAGATCAGATTGGTGATCTGGCCCGAATAAAGCATATTGCGCAAACGGTTTCACCTGAAGAAGTTCAAGTGATGTACCAAAGTTTGTTAGTAGGGCGTAGAGATTTGCCGCTTTCGCATTCGATAAAGTCTGGCTTTGAAATGCTCATGCTAAGGTTGATCGCGTTTCGTCCTGCAAATGCGATGACTGTTCGTTATGATGCGCCTCCAGTTCCTCAGCCTCAGGTCTCTTCGTCTTCACCTACTGATATGACACAAGAGAACACTCCGATAATAGAGCCTACGGTCGAGCAGCGTAAGACCGCAGACATTGTCAATGTACCTGAAAGTATTGATGAACAAGGCTTGTTAGCAAGCAGTGATTCGCTTGAATCTCAGGTAGAGGCTGAACCGGAACCTAATACGCTAGCAGCTGAGAGTGTCAATGTTACT
Organism: Marinomonas ostreistagni; assembly: GCF_016461785.1. Classification (GTDB taxonomy): domain Bacteria; phylum Pseudomonadota; class Gammaproteobacteria; order Pseudomonadales; family Marinomonadaceae; genus Marinomonas; species Marinomonas ostreistagni_A. The sequence goes on from NZ_JAEMUH010000021.1 coordinate 27,896, forward strand.
GCTGTGATTGAAGAGGAAATCGAAGCAACGCCTCCGCAAGAAAGCACAATGGATGCTTCGCCTCCAGTAATTGATGAACCATCATATGATGATGTGCCGCCTTGGGATGAATCACTACCAGAAAATCCACAAAATACGGTAGCTATGCAAACTGTTGATGCGGTCGACAGTGTGACAGCTGAAACGCCTGCACCGTCAACTAAAGCATCTGGCATTGACCCCGCTGAGCGCTTGTCCAGAATGTTGCATGATGATTCAAATGATATGGATGATGAGGAAAGCGATGAAGAGGCCGATGAGCGGGCCATCGCTGAAACGGAAGACCCTTATGCAACGGCGGCTAATTTGGTTGAGGCGGTAAATGAAAAGCCTTCGCTAATTGATAAACATCCAGATACCGTTGCACAGCCAGCGCTAGCGATGCCTTTGCCAGATATCGCGCACTTTAAAGATATGACCATGAATTTATGGTGGTTAGTAGCGCCTCGGTTGAAATTAACGGGCTTAGTACAAAATATAGTTATGAACTCTTGTTTGATGGATGCATCGGAACAGGGGATACGATTACAGGTCCCATTAGAATACGGACACATGCTGAATCAGGCACGTTATGAACAAATTCAACGAGAGTTGTCCGGTTTCTTTGAGGTACATGTACCGCTGATTATTGATACGCTTGAGGAAGTTCAAGGTGTTACAGCGGAAGAATTTGCGGCAAGCAAGCGTGCTGAAGCATTGCAGGCAGCCATTACACACTTGAATAATCATCCTATCGTGCAAGCTCTGGCTAGTACGATGGGAGGGCAAGTTATATACGACACTGTTAAAGTGAAAGCCTAGTTAGAATATTGGAGAGATTTATGTTTAAAGGTGGTATGGGCAACATGATGCGCCAAGCGCAGAAAATGCAAGAAAATATGCAAAAAGCCCAAGAAGAAATCGGCAACATGGAAGTAGAAGGTCAAGCAGGTGCTGGCCTAGTTAAAGTGACCATGACAGGTCGCCATGACGTAAAACGTGTTTCCATTGATGATTCTTTGTTTGAAGATGACAAGGAAATGCTTGAAGACCTAATCGCAGCAGCGATCAATGATGCTGTGCGTAACATAGAAACAGCTTCTAAAGACAAAATGTCAGAAGCAACGGCGGGTATGCCAATTCCTCCTGGCTTCAAAATGCCATTCTAATTGGAGATAGGTACTTGTTTAGTCCGTTAATTAAAGAACTCATTGAATCTTTGCGATGCCTACCAGGTGTAGGGCCAAAGTCTGCTCAGAAAATGGCGTTGTACCTTTTGGAGCGTGATTCTCAAGGCGCTGACCGCTTAGCCGTTTCACTTCGTTCCGCTTTAGACAAGGTAGGGCGATGCCAACAATGTCGAACTTTAACGGAAGATAACTTGTGTCCAATTTGCGCTGATGACCAGCGTAATCAGCAACGACTCTGCATTGTGGAAACGCCAGCAGATGTCATCGCAATTGAAAGTACTAAGCAGTTTGACGGCTTATATTTTGTTCTTCTAGGGCATCTGTCTCCGATTGATGGGATTGGCCCAGAAGAACTTGGTTTGGATCGTCTTGAAATGCTTTGTAAAGAGCAAGGTGTCGAAGAGGTCATCATCGCGACCAATAGTACGGTCGAAGGTGAGGCAACTTGTCATTATATTGCTCAACTCCTTAAGCCAAATGGTATTGATGTAAGCCGCATTGCCCAAGGTGTGCCGATGGGTGGTGAATTGGAATACGTTGATGGCAATACGTTGGCTTTGGCACTTGAAGGTCGGAAGAAACTCTAACATGGATACTCAAAATCAAAATTTAGACATAGTCTGGGTGGATACTGATGCTGCCTTGGAAGAGTGGTGTGACTATTGGAGCACTTTATCTTTCGTTGCAGTGGATACGGAGTTTGTTCGTCGTACAACTTATTATCCAGTCACAGGGTTGATTCAGATTTCTGAAGGCAAAAAAGCAGTACTTATTGATCCACAAACGATTTCAGATTGGTCTGCTTTGCGGGACTTAATGGTGAATGAAAGCGTTATGAAAGTCTTTCATGCCTGCTCGGAAGATCTTGATGTATTCGATCGCTTGTTAGGTGTTCTGCCTGTACCATTTTATGACACTCAAATTGGCGAAGCCTTCGCTGGTGCTGAATGGTCGTTAAGCTATGTTAAGCTAGTTAAAGCTTATCTAGACATCGATGTGGCAAAAGACGAAACACGTTCTGATTGGACGTTGCGCCCTTTAACTGACGCGCAGAAACGTTATGCAGCACTGGATGTCATCTATTTGGCGGAAGTTTATCCAATGCAAGTTCAACGCCTACAAGCAAGAAGTATGTTGGACTGGGTATTGGAAGATTGCGAAAGCCTGAAGTGGCAGTATCAACAGAACAATGACCCAGAACAGAATTGGGATGGTGTCAAAGCGGCGTGGCGTTTAAGTCCAAAAGGGCTGACACTGCTTAGAATGTTGTTTCTATGGCGCGATGAGCGTGCTCGTCAAGATGATTTGCCGAAAGGCCAAGTATTAAAAGACCGCTCTCTTTGGGCAATCGCTAAATTTATGCCAGACAATGCCAGAAGCTTGGGGAAAGTGGAGGATGTAACACCGAAACAAGTGCGTTTATACGCTGATGTGGTGTTAGAGAAAGTTGCTTGTGTGAATGAACTTAGCGCTGACGAATTTCAAAATCCATTGCCGGCGCCATTACCATCGGATGCTGGAGACTTATCAAAAGCGATCCGCAGCTATTTGAAAGAGCTGGCGCAAACATTTGCTATTGCTCCTGAAGTGGTATTGAAGCGTAAATTGCTTGACCCGTTATTGCGTCATATTTATGAAGGTTCACCGATGGACTGGTCGAATCCTGCTTTTAATGGTTGGCGTCAAGACAAGGTTATTAAACCTTTGTTAGAAAAATTCGCCAAGTAAACTGATACCTTGTGAGACTCATTATGAGCCAAATGATTATTGAAATATTTCGTTCTTCAAAGCGTGATGAAATGTATTTATACGTTGAGAAGCAAAAAGGTACTAAGGATGTGCCTGAAATGCTGATGGAACGCTTTGGTAAGCCCATCAGTGCAATGACTATGCTTCTGAAGCCAGAGAAGAAACTGGCTCGTGCGAATGCTGAAGACGTTATGAAAGCGATTCGTGAGCAAGGTTTTTATTTGCAAATGCCACCTGTTCGCGATGAGTACCTGCTAGATTTATATAAAGCACCAACGGAAGCTAAGTACTAATGATCGCCAAGCGTTATGAACCATTTTGGAAAACGACTCCACTGGCGCAAATGTCTTCTGCCGAGTGGGAGTCTATTTGTGATGGTTGTGCAAAGTGCTGCCTGCAGAAGTTGATGGACGACGAGACTGATGAGGTTTACTACACCGATCTTGCTTGTCACCAACTCGATATCAAAGGCTGTCGTTGTAAAGTTTATGACAAGCGCTTAGAGAAAGTGGAAGGGTGTCTTTCATTGACACCTCAAGATGTGACTGCATTTGAGTGGCTTCCAGATACTTGTAGTTATCGAGTGTTACATGAAACAGGTGACCTTCCGAATTGGCACCCTTTGGTTGTTGGTAGTCACCGAGAAATGATTAGTCAAGGTTTAACGGTTAGTCATTATGCAGTTAACGAAAACACGGTTGACGAAGATCGCTGGCAAGAACATATAATCAAATGGGTTCATGGCATGCCAGAGTGCTACGATCCAACTCAAGACTGACCACCTAGCGTGGTTTAATTCGCCGCCCAAGGAGTATCAAAATGGTGAAACGAAGACAGTTACGAATTTTTGTATTATCACTGTTTCTTTTCTTTGTACCTTGGGCCTCTGCGGATACCCAATTTCGTTTAATTGTCGATGCATCTGGAAGTATGCTAATCAGCGATCCAGACAAACTTACGGCTGAATCTTTAAAGTTGATTTCAGACCTTGCTCCGGAGCAAAAGGCGACGCTGGGAGTATGGTTGTTTGGTGAGAGAGCGAGAGTTCTATTACCTGAGTCGATGATTAGCTCGTCGACAAAGTCAAAGTTAGATGACGCCATCAAAAGTTACACACCTGGCGACTTAAAAACTGATTTAGAGTCTATTGTTCGCTTGTTAATTCAAACCCCTGACTCAGGTGATTTAGCACCAGGCTTTGATCGTCATTGGATTCTAGTGACAGATGGTATGGTGGATGTCAGCCTTGATGATGCCGTTAATCAAGCGTCTAGGAATCGCATCACTGACGAATTGGCCACTCAGTTAGCCGAGCGTGGTGTTCATCTTCATACTGTCTCAATGACTGGGTATACAGATAAAGAACTACTACAGTCTATTTCCACTTTAACAGATGCGACGCACACCGAGGTCGCTACCCCTGATGAGCTGCTTGATACGTTTGATCGTATTTTTTCTCAGGCTTCACCATCGGAAGAAGTGCCTTTTGAAGGTAACACTTTCTTTATTGATGATGCGATAGACGAGGCCACATTGCTTATCTTTCATGAGCAAGGTGTTACTCCCAAAATACATCAGCCTAACGGAAAAGAGTTAAGCTTATCTGCTTTGAATGTATCAGCTGTACAGGCCGATCATTATTTGTTGGCAACGGTCACTAAACCAATGGTTGGTACTTGGCAAGTGGAGGACGTTGACCTCGAGCGCAGTAACATTCGAGTGATTACGAAATTAAGTGCTCAAGCTACAAAAGTTGCGCCCGTCTTGTTCGTCAATGAGCCTATTTACTCCACTGTAGGTCTTTTTCAAGATGATCAATTGATAGATGACCCTGAAGTGCTTGATCTAATAGAGGTACATCAAAGCTTAAATTTATTAAACGGAGAAACGACTAAGCAGTTATTAAAAAGGCCTCTGTTGACCGCAAATTATCAATTTAAAAATAAAATTGACCAAATAACTGATAGTGGTAATTACGAATTGATTTCTGAAGTCGATGGAAAAACCTTTGTACGTAAGCTTAGCCAGTTTTTTTCCGTGGCGGTACCTATTGAGCTTGAGGCGTCTAAGCAAAGTGAAAACTTAATCTCTTTTTCAGCTAAGCCAACTAACCTGCGTTTAAATATGTTGCGAAGTAATGCGAAGTTGATTTTGACCTCAAATGATGGCAGTGAAGAGTCACTAGAAATGCCATTAATAGGCGAAGGGTTTTGGCAGAAAATCTACCCTGTGTCTCCAAATACAACTTTAAGTGCCCATGTTCGACTGATTGGTATTACTCAGCAAGGTGTTCGTTTTGAGTACTCAACCCCAGATTGGTATTTAACACGAGATGGCGCTGGAGACGTTTCACTCAGTCAGCTGAAACAAGAACCAGAAACAGCGCTGGCTACCGCCGCAGCCGTTAATCGAGATTTGGTGCCATTAGTGATTACTCCCCAAGTTGCAGTTGTCGCAACAGATGAAGTGGATATGCCAGCTGATAATGAGAATACAGATGAGGCGAATGATAAAGAAGCCGACGCAAGTCAAATAGCGGATGATACCGCTGTGGACAACGAGGAAGAAGCTCCTGCCGGCCTTTCAAAAACCGATTGGCTATTATATGGATCGCTGAATGGTGCAGGCTTATTAGTTCTTATCGGAGGCTACTGGCTGTTCCGACGTGTCCGTAAGAAACGTAAGCAAATTGATATAGAAGATAAATAAAATGTGTGAGTTGCTAGGTATGAGTGCAAATGTCCCTACAGATATTTGCTTCAGTTTTTCAGGTCTGCGTGCTCGTGGTGGCAGAACTGGTCCCCATAAAGATGGTTGGGGTATGGCTATGTATCGTGACAGTAGCGTTTGGTCTATTCATGATCCAAGACCTAGTGCGGATTCTGATATGGCTGAAGTGATGAGCAAAACTTCATTAAAGTGCCATATTGTGATCAGCCATATTCGACAAGCAAATGTGGGTAATGTGTGCTTGCCGAATACCCATCCATTTAGCCGTCTGTTATGGAATAAAACATGGAGTTACGCCCATAATGGCCAGTTAGATTCTCCACAAGACTTGGCTCTGTTAACGCACTTCCCATTAGGTACGACGGATTCTGAGCGGGCTTTTTGCTGGTTAATTGAGCAGCTATTAGCGAAGTTTGGTGACCAAATGCCTGAGCTAGATAAGCTAACTGCTTTTCTTGGCGAGCAATGTGATCGTTTAAGAGAAAAGGGTGTGTTCAATATGATGTTATCAAATGGCCAGTTCTTATTTTGCTACTGTACAACCAAGCTACATTGGATAACACGTCGTGCGCCGTTTAAGCCTGCAACGTTGTCTGATGAAGATGTCACCATTGATTTCAAAGAAGTCACCACGGACAAAGATGTTGTCACTGTGATCGCGACACAGCCTCTTACGCATGATGAGACATGGAAGCAAATGCAAGTGGGTGAGATGTGTGTGTTTGATGCGGGTGAGTTGGTGGCTCGTATTGAGTCAAAAGTGTCATCAGAATAAAAAAGCAAAAAAACTATCAGAATTATAAAGTTAATTGATTTTATTGTTTAAGTGGTTTGCCCTACATTAAAGCTATACAGAGCAATTAAGCTCAGCAACGGATTAAGCTGCCGTTAATTAATAAGGGGAACAAATGATGAAACATTACACTTTATATTGCTCAGCAGATAACGAATTCTGCAATCTTGCTAAGAATACTTTGACACTAAATAACATCGATTTTGATACGGTAAACGTTGAGGCTAATTCTGCTAACGAAGCTTTGATGCGTGTTTTTGATGGCGAAGAAAGTAAAGCACCAAAAGTATTCTACGGAACAGAATACGTTGGCAACCTCGGCGACATTCAAAGACTCTTTAACATAGCAATTTGATCAAAAAAACAGGCTCAATGAGCCTGTTTTTTTATGCTGAAAAGGTATGAAATTTATTGAACCGTTTCGTTTTCGCTAAATTCACCTTCGAACAACGCAGTAGAAAGGTATCGTTCACCCGAGTCAGGCAAAACAACAACGATTTTCTTATCAGCAAACTCCGGCTCTTTACTAAGTTTTTCAGCGGCCACTACTGCAGCACCACAAGAAATACCACATAGAATGCCTTCTTCACGCATTAGGCGTTTTGCCATAGCGATCGCTTCTTCGTTAGTTACTTGCTCAACACGATCTACGACAGAAAGGTCTAAATTTTGTGGCACAAAGCCTGCGCCAATACCTTGGATTTTATGAGGTGCTGGAGTAGGCGTTTCACCATTAATGGTTTGTGTGATAACCGGTGAAGATGTTGGTTCCACTGCGACCGAGGTGATGGCTTTACCTTGAGTATTTTTGATGTAGCGACTTACACCAGTAATGGTGCCACCCGTACCAACGCCAGCTACAAAGACATCGATTTCACCGTTTGTGTCATTCCAAATTTCTGGGCCGGTAGTCTTTTCATGAATTTCAGGGTTTGCAGGGTTGTCAAATTGCTGGAGCAAAACAAAGTTAGGGTCTTGGGCAATTTCTTTTGCCTTTTCAATCGCGCCTTTCATGCCTTTCGCTGGCTCTGTTAGGACGATGTTTGCCCCTAGTGCCTTCATTACTTGGCGTCGCTCAAGGCTCATACTTGAAGGCATGGTAATCGTGATAGGGTAGCCGCGAGCGGCAGCAACGAAACATAATGCAATACCTGTATTACCACTTGATGGCTCTACCAATGATTTACCTTTGGTGAGCACTCCACGTTTCTCAGCATCCCAGACCATGTTAGCGCCGATACGGCATTTTACGGAGAAAGCAGGATTGCGCGATTCAATTTTTGCCCAAATGTTGCCATTGCCGATTTGATTTAGTCGCACTAATGGCGTGTTACCAATCGTCAAAGAGTTATCATTAAATACTTTTTCAGACATGGGTCATCCTTATCTTTTGCATCAAGCGTGTTAATCAGTTTGGATTATAGTTACCCACTATACCTACTTCTAGTGAAAGGATGTAAGAACTTTGCACTATATGGTTAGATTTTGAGATGTGAAAAACGGACAGTATTCAATAGCACACTCGAGCTGCATTTTAGTGGTAGAATTCTAGATATATTAAATAGTTATCGTCAGTGTACAACGTATAGCACGACACAATCGAAAAGGTTACACCCATTTCATGCGAAAACAATCTGAATCCATTGCCATGCCAGTTGAGCAAAATCTGCTTATGGCAAAAGATCGCTTCGCGATAAATCGCAAACTAGACATACTCAATAAACGTCGTACAGAAGGATTGCCTACCTCAAAACTCGAGGCAGAGTTAGAGAGTCTGATCGAGTCATCAAAAAACCTCTATCAAGCTCGTCAGAAACGTATGCCGACAATCACCTACGATGATGCGTTACCCGTTTCTGCTCGACGCGACGAGATTATAAAAGCGATCCAAGAAAACCAAATCGTAATCATAGCCGGCGAAACCGGCTCTGGTAAAACGACTCAGCTTCCTAAAATGTGTTTAGAAGCAGGTAGAGGCTTAACAGGCCAAATTGGCCACACACAGCCTAGACGAATCGCAGCGCGAAGTGTAGCGGAAAGGATCAGTGATGAGCTTCAAGTAAAATTGGGGGAGGCCGTCGGCTTCCAAGTACGTTTTACAGATGAAAGCCAAGAAGACACGCTGATTAAGTTGATGACCGACGGTATCTTGCTCGCTGAAATTCAGCAGGATAAGTTCTTACAAAAATACGACACCATCATTATCGACGAAGCCCATGAGCGTAGTCTAAATATCGACTTTTTATTGGGGTACTTAAAGCGTATAACCGCGCAGCGTCCTGATCTGAAAGTCATTGTTACATCGGCAACCATTGATGTGGAGCGCTTTTCTCGTCATTTTAATAATGCGCCGATTATCGAAGTGTCGGGACGGACATACCCTGTAGAAATACGTTATCAGCCATTGTTGAGTAAATCTGACGTAGAAGAGCTCGATGAAGATCAATCAATGGAGCAAGGTATTCTGGATGCGGTGACTTTATTGATCGCCGAAGAACGTAAGACGAGGTACCGCGGCGCTGGTGATATTCTTGTGTTCTTGCCAGGTGAACGAGAAATTCGTGAGACCGCTGAGTTACTGCGTAAAGAAGCGCTTCAAGGGGTTGAGGTATTACCGCTTTATGCACGATTAAGCAGCTCTGAGCAACAGCGTATTTTTAAATCCCACGGTGGACGACGCATTGTGTTATCCACCAATGTGGCGGAAACGTCTTTGACGGTACCCGGCATTCGCTATGTTATTGATCCGGGCTTAGCGCGTATTAGTCGTTACAGTGTGCGCTCAAAGGTCCAACAGTTGCCGATCGAGAAAATTAGTCAGGCCAGTGCAAACCAACGGGCAGGTCGATGTGGTCGTGTGGCGGAAGGTGTTTGTATTCGCCTTTATGACGAAGAAGATTTCAATGGACGCCCAGAATTCACGGATCCCGAAATTTTTCGTACTAACTTAGCGTCCGTTATTTTGCAAATGGCGAACTTGCGTTTAGGTGCGGTTGAAAAATTCCCATTTGTTGAAATGCCTGAAAAACGCATGATCAACGATGGATATCGTGCTTTGACTGAATTGGGGGCATTGCGTGGAGATCGATTAACCACTATTGGCCGACAATTAGCGAAACTTCCGATTGACCCAAAATTGGGGCGTATGTTGATTGCTGCCAATGATCACCATGTGTTGAAAGAAGTTGCCATCATTGTCAGTGCATTATCGGTGCAAGACCCCCGTGAGCGTCCCCAAGATAAGAAAACTCAGTCTGACCAATGCCATGCTGTTGATAAAGATGAAAACTCAGATTTCATGGTTTTGTTGAACCTTTGGCAGCGCTATGAAGAACAACGCCAAGAGTTATCGCAAAACCAATTGCGCCAATACTGCCGTAAGCAATTTTTGAACTTCATGCGGATGCGTGAATGGCGTGATATTCATCGTCAAATATTGATTGCTTGTAAACAACTTGGCTTTAAAGAAGTTGATCATGAAGAACGTCAGTACGACTCGATTCATCGTGCTTTATTAGCGGGTTTGTTTACTCAAGTTGCTAACAAAATGGATGAAAGCAAAGAAATGCTAGGTTGCCGCTCGCGCAAGTTATCCATCTTTCCTGGGTCTATGTTGTTTAAGCGTCCACCACAGTGGGTAATGGCTGCGGAGTTAGTTGAGACGAGTAAGCTATACGCGCGCATCGTAGCGAAAATTGACCCTCAATGGGTCGAAGACTACGCTGCACCATTTGTGAAGCGACAGTATTTCGACCCACATTTCGAACGAAACCAAGGTCGTGTCGTTGCCTTTGAGCAAGTGTCATTGTATGGCCTAATTCTTGTGGCCAAACGTCGTATAGATTATGGGCATGTGAATCCAGAAGATGCCCGTGAAGTCTTTATCAGGCAAGCATTGGTCGAAAGCGGATTGAAATCCAAAGCAGCTTTTTATAAGCAAAATGCTGAACTGATAAAAAGCGTAGAGACTCAAGAAGCCAAGCTCCGTACACGTGATATTTTGGTCGACGATGAAGCCGTGTTTGCTTTTTACAACGAGCGTTTACCTGCTGATGTGCGTAATCAAAAGAGCGTTGAGTATTTTGCCAAGCGAAATCCTGACGCACTGATCATGACACGAGACGATCTTATTAACCAAGATGTCAATGTTGATGAGTATGCTTTCCCTGATAATTACTCGTTAAATGGTGTTGCCTTACCAATAGACTATGAGTTTGCGCCAGGACAGCAGAAAGATGGTGCCACTTTGAAAGTGCCAGTCGGATTGCTAAGACAGCTTACTTTAGATGAACTTGGTTGGGCGGTGCCTGGTTATGTTAAGGAGCGTTGCGAATCTTTGATCAGAGCGTTACCAAAAGCCTTGCGTCGCCGTTTTGTACCGATTCCACAGTTTGTTGAGCGTATTTATCCGAATTTGTCTAAGGACAAAGGAGATCTACTGGAGCAGCTTTCACTTCAGATTAAGCGAGAAACACTTATCGACATTCCACTCACTGAATGGAATGCAGAAAAACTAGAAGGGCATTTAACCCTCAATATTGATGTGATTGACGAACGCGGTAAAGTGTTAGGCAGCGGCAAAAATTTGGCCGAGTTGCAGACTCGCTTTGCTGAGATGGTTGAAAAGAGCTTTGCAAAATTCGGCACGAAAAAGCATGAACAAGTTGAGTTGACTGAATGGCCTGATCAGGATGTCCCGGAACGACAAGAAATAAAACAAGCTGGTATCAAAGTTACGGCTTTCCCTGCTTTGGTGGCAAGCGACGGTAGTAGTGTTTCCTTGAAAATGTTCGATGACCCGAATACAGCCATGGAGGCACATCGTAAAGGTGTCATTGCTTTATTAAAGTTGGCGCTTCATAAAGATATGAAATATCTTGAAAAGAACTTACCCAAGTTGCGAGAGTCTATGTTGTTATTCGCACCAATAGGTAAAAAAGAAGTGTTACTTCAGGATTTGCTGGATGCTATTGTTGAAAAAGTCTTTTTAGATGAGCGCCCATTGCCGCGAACTAAAGACAGTTTCGTACAGCGTTTAACCGATCACAAAAAGCAGCTCATCAGTATCGCCAACGACATTGCGTTACAGTTACATGCTGTGTTATCCGCCTATCAGCAAGTGGCAAAACGGATGAAAGGTTCAATTCCTCTGCCTTGGACTCGTGTCTATGGTGATATTAAGAAGCAGCTAGAGAACTTGGTGTATCCAGGGTTTATCGGCGCCACACCTTTGTATTGGTTAGGTCAGTTGCCACGCTACTTTAAGGGTGTTGAAGTTAGGCTAGAACGCTTCCAGAACCACCTCAATAAAGAAAATGCCGCGGTAGGTGAGTTGGAAAACCTTTGGGAGCAATATCTTCGTCAGAAAAAAGCTCATGATGAGAAGGGTATTTATGACCCTAATCTGACGCGCTATCGCTGGTTATTAGAAGAGTATCGAATTTCATTGTTTGCGCAAACGGTTGGAACATTAGAGCCTATTTCTGACAAACGCTTAGCTAAACAGTGGCAAGAAGTTAAAAAGCTTGTGTAGGACAAGGATGAAAACTTTATGAAACGTATCATTGCAAGTATTAGTTTGCTCATTGCCACTTTATGTGTGAGTGCTGAAACAGCTGAAGATCCATGGGAAGGGTTCAATCGTTCCATGTTTGCCTTTAACGAAACTGTTGATGAATATGGTTTAAAGCCATTAGCAAAAGGTTATGATGCGGTCACACCTAATTTTATGCAGAAAGGTGTGAGTAACTTTTTTTCTAATCTTGGGGAAGTTCCAAACCTATTTAATAATCTCCTGCAAGGTAAGCTAGATGAGACAGCTTCCTCGACGTTTCGGTTTATCATTAATTCAACCTTCGGCATATTTGGCCTTTTCGATGTAGCGAGCGAAATGGGCTTAAAGCATTATAAAGAAGATTTTGGGCAGACACTGGGCCACTGGGGAATAAGCTCTGGCCCATATTTAGTTATTCCATTTTTAGGTCCCTCTACGGTTCGTGATGCAAGTGGCATGGTCGTAGACTATTCTATTTATGATGCGATGGATTTTTACGACTTTAATGACGATCAAAAATGGATTTCTCGTGGATTGAATGTGGTTCAAGTTCGAGCTCGATATCTCACTGCTGAACGGATGGTATTTGGTGATCGCTATAGCTTTTTACGGGATGTATATCTACAAACGCGCGTAGGTGAGATTGAAGGCGGCATGTCTGAACAAGAGTATAATGACTCATCGATTCAGGAGCCAAACTCATGGTCTGAAGATTCCCAAGATTCATGGGAGAGCAGTGATTCTTGGGATGATACAGACTCTTGGGGTGAGGAATATTAAGTTGGCTCAATGGGTTTTCAAGTTTGTAGGGGAATAAAATGATAAAAGTCTTACATTATTCTACCTTTGCTATGAGCATCTCAATGGCATGCTTATCTAGTAATACTTATGCGGAGACAGCCCCGCTGGTGTTTTATACATGGGAAGATTATATCGACCCTTCTATTATTACTGATTGGCAAAATGAAACTGGAATCCCAATAAAGCTTGTTTATTACGATGATGAAGCACAAAGAAACTTGGTTTTATCCAGAGAGGAAAGTGCGAAGATCGATCTAGCAGTCGTTGATAACGCTACCATTCATATTTTGAGCGGCGCAGGACACCTTTCAACCATACCGACATACAATGAAACTACGTATTGGCCTGATGCTTGTGGCAAATATGGGCGTCAGTATTTTTGGGGAACATACGGCATTGTCTATCGTGAAGATAAAGTAAACTCACCTGTTACCAGCTGGCGGGATTTACTTAACCCTGAGCCTTATCTTAAAGGTCACATTGGGATGCTAGGTCAATCTGATGAGCTATTAACAGCCGCTTTGTCCGGCATGGGGTATCCAATCAATACGACTGAAAATACCCATTTAGAGCAAGCATTTAGCTTATTAAAGGTGCAATCTCATTATGTAACCACGTATGATTACGTTTACACTTATGTTCTTTCAAACCCTGACCAAAGTAATGTTTGGATCGCACCTGCTTATTCCGGTGATCAATACGGTTTAAATGATATTCAAGGAATTGATAGTTGGCGCTATGTTGTACCTGAAGAAGGCGCCATTGTTTGGGTGGATTGCTTGACCGTTACACAAGAAAGTGATCGTAAGGAAGAAGCTCTCGCATTTATTGATTATCTTTCTAGAGTAGATAATAGTGCACGAAACTCAGAGTTTTTATGGACTGCAAGCCCATATGTAAAAGTGCAAGAGTTAGTCAGTGATGAGCTTCGAGCAGATAGTAATGTGTATTTCGAAGACGAGAAACTGGCGAAAGCTACTCCTTTTCACGGATTGTCTGGGAGAGAGATTTTAAAAAGGACGCGCATTAAGGACGCCTTGCTTCGATATTATGACTCTAACTAAGCGCTTGATACTCCTTGTATTACCAATATTGCTTTTAGGTGTTTTGGTTACATCAATCGGAGTTTTCAGAATACAAACGGATACACTCACAGAGGTTGAATATAACCGTCTTGACTTGAAACTTCTTCAAGCCAAAGTTGAGTTTGAACGCGAAGCAAATATCAGTGCAGGGGTAATCTCTTTGCTGCTGGAAGGGAAAACACTGAGTGATTTTACACGATATGTCGGTCAGGATATCCGTGAATATTTGGTCACTCAACGACTGGACTTTCTCTTAAATGATGTGCTTGGAAACAATCATGTAAGGGTTGCAATTACTGTTTTAACCAATACAGGTGTGCCGATTTATCACTATGAAAGAAGTGATAACCCATTCTCAGAGCCACCGTCATTTTTGCCGGGTTTTGCACGCTCATTAGTGCTTAAGAATGAGATGGAAGAGCAGAAGCTGATGTTTTTAAAAAATGGAGAGCATGCCTATCTATTCGGAAGAACTATTGACGGCACAACACTAACAACACCTGTACGTGGTTTGATGGATGATACACTGGCTGTTGTCGTAACTGTTTATATGAGTGAATTTGATTCAATCTTCAAGGCATTACAGAGCGATTATGGTGTCACTCCTTTAATTGTGAACAGAACACCTTCCTTAAACACCACTTCACCACCTAATATAAGAACTGTTGAGCTGTATCCAGGTGCATTATTAGAAGTTGAATTAACCGAAGAATACCTCAGTAAAGCCAGATCTGATTTAGTTGATTGGCTTATGGCTGTATCGGTATGTCTTGGTGTTGCTATTACACTGCTACTTTTATATTTGATTAAGCGGTTTATTATTCAGCCGATTGAAACGTTGGATAAACAATTAACCTTAGTGATGGAAGAGCATCAAGATAACATTGTGAAGCCAAATGGAATTGATGAAGTTAGCCGTCTTGGACTGAAGTTTTATTCATTGTATGAACAGCTTAATACAAACCTGATTCAATCTAGGGAGCTTGCAGTAACAGATGCTCTTACTAAGTTGCCAAATAGAACGCGTTTCCAAGAGTTTGCAAAAAGAGCATTGATAAGAGCGTGGAATCGACATAGCCATGTTTCACTAATTTATATTGATCTGGATAATTTTAAGTTTGTTAACGATCGCTTAGGGCACGAAGCAGGAGATGAGCTGCTACAACATGCTGCAAAAGCATTTCAAGAGTTAATTCAGAACCATAAAGATCACGATCAAACTGCACTGGTATCTCGCCTAGCTGGCGATGAATTTGCAATAGTATTAGCTCATGACGCATTAGATGATCGGCTTAAACTTGCAACAGATGTCGTTAACTTATTTGAAGGGGGGTTTAAGACCGAGCGTTATATTACCCCTGTTTCAGCAAGCTTAGGAATTGCGAGTTACCCCAATGACGGTGAAGATTTAAGGGAGCTCATTGCCAACGCTGATATGGCAATGTATCACGCTAAGAGAACCGGTAAGAATCGGTTTGCAGCGTATTCTCATTCCATTGCGAGAGAGGCTCGAAGAGTTAAACTAATAGAAGATGCTTTGAAGTTCGTAAATTGTGATGAAGAGTTTTCTTTGGTGTTTATGCCTTTTGTCGATAAAGCTAGGCAAGTAAAAGGCCTTGAAGTATTACTTCGTTGGTATTCTCCTGAACTTGGACAGATTACACCAGATGAGTTTGTTCCAATTGCTGAACAAACCGGTACCTATACTAAGATAGATGATTGGGTATTCAGAAATGCATTTATACATTTAGAAAAACTGAGAGCGTTTTTAGGACAAGATATCGTTATTGCGATCAATATTTCTGCAGGTGAATTAGGCCAAACTAATTTTGTAGACAGAATTATACAACTCAAAAATGAGTATCAAGTAGCCGATGGTTCAGTGGAGCTAGAAATTACAGAGACCTTTGGTTATTTTGCAGTAGAGCAAGTGCTGTCAGTGCTCAAAGACTTACGTGATCAAGGTTTCAAAATATCTATTGACGACTTTGGTATCGGCTATACACCGCTGCTACAAATGATCGACTACCCAGTAGATAAAGTGAAGTTCGATAAGGAGCTTGTCGATCGTTTGACGGATGAAAATTACCATCAACTGATGGAACCTACGATCGAGATATGCCATTTGCAAAACATAAATGTTACGGCTGAAGGTATCGAGAATTATGAGAAATTCCGGCTTCTAAAAGAAGCTGGCTGTGATTATTTTCAGGGCTATTCGATTGCACAACCAATGACGATCACTGAGCTTCGTCATTGGTATCGGCAATATAAACTGTCTTTAGAAAGTAAAAATGATTAAACGCGCTACTCGATTTTCGGCCTAATATTGAGTATTAGGCCAGAATCAGTACTAACGACTAGACTTCCATCATTCAGTTCAATAACGTCTCTTAATCGTTCGTTTAGGTCTTCAAGAAAACGTGTTTCAAAGACTTCACCACTAGCAAGCCTAACGTTGTTCAGGTGCCTTAAAGAAAGTGCAGTAGACAAGAAATCACCTTGCCAATCTTTAAACAGCTCACCTCTGTATATTAATAATGAGCTAGGGGCAATGGATGGGATGAACACTTTCTTTGGGTCTTCCATGCCTTCTTTCGAGGTCGTCTCGCCAACATTGAGTGGTGCCCAATATTCCTTACCGTGAGATACGATTGGCCAACCGTAATTTGCTCCGACGCGGATCAAATTGATTTCATCCCCACCACGAGGGCCATGCTCATTTGACCAAAGGAAACCTGTAGCTTGATCATAAAATAAGCCTTGCGGATTACGGTGTCCAAAGCTCCAGATTTCAGGTTTAATTTTTCCATGTCGTACATAAGGATTATCAGCAGGAACAGATCCGTCCATATTTAAGCGTAAAATTGCGCCCGCATGATTAGATAAATCCTGAGCGTTCGCCCTTGTTCCTCTGTCACCCACTGTGAAAAACACATGACCATTATGATCGAAAGCGATACGACTGCCAAAATGTTGACCTTTTGATGATGAAGCATCAGAAACTAAAAGATCTTGCCAATCTGATAGCTTGTCTGAATTAAATTTTGCTCTAGCAAGTGCCGTTGTGGCGCCTTCCTCAGTTGGGTGTGCATAGGTGAAGTACACCCATGAAGTTTCTGGAAAATCGGGTGATAGTGCGACATCTAGTAAGCCACCTTGCCCTAAGCGAGCAATCCTAGGTAACCCGCTTACTTCTTTGATTTCACCCGATGATGTATTAATGCGCAGTAACTGCCCATCAAGAACTGTAACCAGTAGCGTTTGCGTATCAATCTGCGCCATACCCCAAGGAATACCGTCAACTTGGGCAAGCTGATCAATTTTGAATTGTGGTTCTGCTTCCACTGCATAGCCTAGTGAACTGATCATAATCAGTAAACCTATACTAAATTGTTTAATATGTTGAAGCATGTTCGTACCTAATTCATTCAAGAACCATAATTATAGATACTAAAAGCATAAGAAATGGGGGGAATAGAGGGGTTTCATATTCATTGCGGAATACTTGCCAACTGATCATAAAATCGGCAGGCTAAATAACAAAACGCGACAGAAAGTCGCGTTTTGGTGTGAAATTCAGCTAAACTGAATTCAAAACGTGAGTGTAAGTCTTAAAGCTTCGCTTCAATCATCTTCTCAAGTTTACGTTGGTCTACGGCGAAGTTACGAATACCTTCAGCCAATTTCTCTGTAGCCATGGCATCTTCGTTAAGTGCCCAACGGAAAGCTTGCTCAGTAATACTTTCGCCAGCTGGCGTTACATTTGAAACTGGTGCCAGTTTACGGTCCAATCTGCCTTCATCTTTTTTAAGTTCTTCCAAAAGGTTAGGGCTGATCGTCAAACGATCACAACCTGCAAGTTGTTCGATTTCACCGATATTACGGAAGCTTGCACCCATTACAATGGTTTTGTAACCATGCTGCTTGTAGTAGTTGTAGATCTCAGTAACAGATACAACACCGGGATCTGTTTCTGCTGTGTACTCTTGTCCAGTAGATTTTTTGTACCAATCCAGAATACGGCCAACAAATGGGGAGATTAAGAAAACACCTGCTTCTGCACATGCTTGAGCCTGTGCGAATGAGAACAGTAGTGTAAGGTTACAATTAATACCTTCTTTTTCTAACTCTTCAGCGGCTTTAATACCTTCCCAAGTAGATGCAGCCTTGATCAACACTCGATCTTTAGAAATTCCGGCTTCTTCATATAGCTTGATTAGGCGACGAGCTTTCTCGATAGTCGCTTCTTTATCATAAGAAAGACGAGCGTCCACTTCAGTAGAGATGCGCCCAGGAATGTATTTAAGAATCTCTGTACCAACGATAACAGCAAGCTTGTCACTTGCATCAATAATTTGTTGCGCTTTATCGCTGCTTTGTTCTTTTGCCCACGCAACAGCTTGATCAATAAAGGGTGCATACTCAGGGATTTGGGCTGCTTTGAGCATTAATGAAGGGTTAGTTGTTGCATCTTCTGGAAGGTAATCTTTAATTGCAGTGATATCACCCGTGTCGGCAACAATTGTTGTGAACTCTTTTAATTGAGATAACTTATTGCTCATTGCTCTTATCCTTTGCTTGTATCTAGTTTTTGTTTAACTAATTCGATGGCGTCTACTAAAACTTTGATTGTAGCGTCACTTCGATGACCGTTTTCTGAAAGGTAACGTCTAAATTGCTTACCCCCTGGCAAGCCTTGAAAAATACCCAATAAATGTCGAGTTAAATGCATCAAACGTTCGCCATTCTCCAATTGCTTCTCAGCATAGGGGATAAAACGTTCTAATGCTTCGAAGCGATCATTAACTAAATCTGGCGCACCAAAAATAGATTGGTCTATTTGGCTTAGAACCCAGGGGTTGTTGTAAGCTTCTCGCCCCATCATGACACCATCAACATGACGTAAATGTTCTTTTGTCTCTTCTACTGTTTTTATCCCACCATTTATCAAGATTTCAAGGTCAGGGAAATCTTTCTTCAATTGATACACAAAGTCGTATTTGAGAGGCGGGATTTCACGGTTTTCTTTGGGGCTTAAACCTTGCAAAATCGCGTTGCGTGCATGAACAATGAATGTTTCAACGCCTTCATCAGCGATCTTACCAACAAAGTCACGCACGACAGCGTAGTCTTGTTGATCATCTAAACCAATACGGTGCTTTATCGTGACAGGAATAGAGGTAGCATCCTGCATGGCTTTCATTGCATCAACCACTGTTTGTGGGTGAGCCATTAAAATGGCCCCAATCAAACTATTCTGTACACGATCACTTGGGCAGCCAGCATTTAAATTCACTTCATCGTAACCGTATTCTTCAGCCATTTTGGCGCACTTTGCTAAATCCTTTGCGTTAGATCCACCCAACTGAAGTGCAATAGGATGTTCGCAGTCATCATACTGAAGGAAACGAGCTGGGTTGTCGCCTTGAAGTAAAGCACCAGTGGTAACCATTTCAGTGTATAACAGCGTGTGCTTCGTCAAACAACGTGCAAAGACACGATAGTCCGAAGTTGTCCAATCCATCATGGGTGCGATGCTGAAACGACGATCTAGCTTTTTTTGAAGCTCATTCGATGTTTGGTTGAATACTTTTTGCATGTAGTAAGTGTTTTAAATTTTGTGTTGGTGGGCGTAGCTTATCAAGTGCATGATGAATACTCGAAATGATTACGCTGTGAACTGAAATAAAATTTCGCAATAAAGCCGTATTTCAAAAGTTATACGTTCATTATGTCATAAAGTTACGTATACAGGGTATGTCTGTTGTGCTGTGAAACTGTACTTTTTTGAGGATAAATTGATTTAAAAGGTTGACTTATTTTGGTCATCATATCTGTGGGGTTCAACAATATGAATAAATCTTCGTATGCATTTGATTTATAAGAAAAATTTATTGTAATAAAATGTTGATTTATTTGTAAGTAAAGGTTAATAATGTTTATTAATTGTTCATTTAATAAACACACCTAGTTTGTTTAGATGTATAGGAGTCCATATGCCAGATGTTACTCGTATATCATTGCCACAGAAGTTTTCTTTTGATTGCCATGAATGGTTTAAAGACGAATACTCAAAAGCAATAGTTCAGTCAAAACGTGTTGAGTTGTTGTGTGATAAAGTTCAGTTTTTAGACTCGGCTGCTTTAGGGATGATTGCCAAGCTTAAAAAAGAGATGAAGAAACATACAAATCACGACATAACGGTGTCTAACCCAAGTACTTACTGTGATGATCTTTTTACATTAGCAAACATGTATGAAAACTATGTTGTGAAGAGTTCAAAGCATTAATACGAAAGGTGGTTACAAGTTAACACATTCCTTAACAAGACTATCAGTGTAATCAGTCACACTTTGTAAGACTCTTAAAAAGTACTTTAGTTTTATTAAAGTAGCTTTATTGGAGTGTTACTGTCATGACTTCTATATCAAAAAAACAAAAAGGTAAGTCTTGCTACTCATCTGCTTCGCTAACGGAAGCATTTTTATCTTCTTCTCTAGGCGCACCTTTTTTCATTCTAGATCCAGTTGATGATTTACGGGTCATCTTTTGTAACCCTCCAGCGAAACATTACTTTAATCTAAACGAACATTCATCTGACCAATGGTTTGCGACGTTGTGGTTTCAATCTCTCAAGAATGATTGGCAGGCTCACTTTATAGAACAGTTACAGAAAGAGTCAAAAGTCTATCAATTGATCCCAGAGCATTTGCTTAAACACAAATCTTCCCCTCAAGAGATTTGCTTTATTCAGTTTGAATCGAAAGGAAATGACTTTATCGCCGCTGTCATTATCAACTCCGATACGCGAACGTTGGCAAACTTTGAGCCGAAAGCTGTGCTAAGCGCAATTGAGTTGGGCGATTTTTATCATTCAGTCCTAGACAACTTAAATGAAGCGATTGGATTGTTTGAGTTCAATGCAAAAAATCAATTAGAGATTGTTTGGCTTAATGAAAAAGCGATGAAATATACTCATGGTAGCGAGCAAGTTACTGGCGAGCTTGTAAAAGCTTTCATTCCAAGCAACCTTCATGCTAGCTGGCTTGCGCTTGAAGATTCCTTAGAAATAGGCAGAGAGACGCTTTCATGTAGTTTTTTGTTGGACCCTGGTGCTGAATTCAAAGCTTGTGAAATACAATTTTATCCAGTTCAGCTAAAACGTTCACAAAAAAAGATTCAATACATTGCTACTTGGTATAATGTCACTAAACGTTATCAACTAGAAGTAGCAGAAACTCAAAAGAAACAAGATTTTTATAACTTGGTTGAAAATGCTCCAGATGTGATTATTCGCTACGATATTCTGGGGCGTAGAACATATGTCAATCAAATGTTTGAAAAGGTGACAGGGCTTAGTAGAGAGAGTGCCATTGGTAAGCAGCCTACCGAATTAGCTGGCATAGGGAATAGTGCGGCGTTGATGCAAGAATATGTACTGAATACCATTCACACTGGGCGAGCGATGACTCAAAGAATGATGATGTATGGTAATCAAGACGTTCTATCAACGTTTGAAATCCGATTTATACCTGAGTTTGATAAGCATGATGCTGTTTCGGGTGTGTTATTGATAGGGCGAGATATCACTCAACAAGAAGAAGCCATTCTTAAAACCAAAACGAGCGAAATGCAGTTTCGTACTTTAGTAGAGAATTCACCAGACTTTATTTGTCGTTATAATTTAGATTGCCAACTTCAATACTCAAACCCTGTTTTAGCTAAGCTATTTAATTGCAGTACTGAAGAAATAATAGGAAAGACACCAACTGAGTTAAATCAAATGCTCTATAGGCGCTTTGGAGAAGATGTCGCCCCTCAAGAATCAGTGCTACATAAACACCTAATTAATATTATTAAAACTCAAAAAAGTGTTGAATGTGAGATATCTGCACCCACCATAAAAGGTATTGTTCACTCATATGTCAGTTTGACACCTGAGTATAATAGTAATGGCGAATTCAGTTCTGTTTTGGTGATAGGGAGAGACATAACAGAGTTAAAAGAGTATCAAGAACAAGTAGACTTTTTATCAAAATATGACTCATTAACTGGGTTGCCTAACCGAGTGAGTTTGCTAGAGAAGGTGAGTTCCAAAGTCATTAGCACGAGTCTTGACAGCCAGAAGCTCGGTTTACTGGTTCTTGGCGTCGATCATTTTAAAAATATCAATGATAGCTATGGTTATAAATATGGTGATTTTGTACTTAGAGCTTTGACTGCAAGATTGCAGGCTATTGTTGCTTCGTCGAGTTTCATTGCTCGTATTGGAGCAGATGAGTTTGGTGTTTTGTTGCCCTCGGTTTTAAATCGCCAAGTTTTCAATAATGAAGCAGAAAGAATTGCTAAAGCTATCTCTAAGCCGATCAGAATTGGTGATACCGAGATTCTAGTATCGGTTAGTACCGGTGCATGTTTATTTCCAGATGATGCTAAGGAGCTTGAGGATGTAGTCAGATACGCTGACTCTGCTCTTTTCGCTGCTAAATCATCTCAGCGTGGAAGTATTCGCTTTTATTCACAAGAATTAACGGAAAAAGCTCTTGAGCGAATGGATTTTAGAAACTCTATTAGAGCGGGCATTAAGAATAAAGAGTTTTGTGTTTATCTTCAGCCAAAAATAAGCCTTGAAACCGGAGAGTTGATGGGGGCTGAAGCCCTGGTCAGATGGCAACATCCCAAACGTGGTTTGATCGCTCCAGATGCATTTATTCCTGTTGCAGAAGAAATGGGGCTCATATCAGAAATTGACTTATTGGTATTAGACGAGCTTTGTTCCTATCTTAACTGCTGGCGTTCCTGTTTAGCGGTTGGACAGAGGTTTGCGGTTAACTTATCTGCAGTGCAATTTAACCGAGAAGATCTAATCAGCTCTATCGAGAAAATTGTACAGCACCATCATTGTGATACATCTAACTTAGAGATCGAAATTACTGAAGGGGTTTTATTGGTTCATTGTGAGCATTTGGAAAATAAGATTAATGAACTTAAAGCAATGGGATTTACATTAGCCTTAGACGATTTTGGAACAGGTTATTCTTCGCTAAGTTATTTATCTCGCTACCCAATTGACGTGTTAAAAATTGATCGCGCATTTGTAATGGACATGAACCGATCAAAATCTAGTCAAGTACTTGTTAAGACGATTGTATCGATGGCGCAAAATTTAAATATGAAAGTTGTTGCCGAAGGGGTAGAGGATAGTGATCAAGTCGCACTATTAAAAGAGTATGGGGTCGACTTAGCTCAAGGGTTCCTTTACTCAAGGCCTATTCCAATTCATCAGTTCGCAGAGCAATACGGTTTGCCTCTAGCAAAGATAAGCCATTGACAGTAGGTACTAATAGAAACAAGTAGAGCCAATATCTACTAATTTTGAACAAATAGTTAGGACTATAAATATTGTAAATTTCCAACATAAGCCGCATTTTTACCTTTTGGAAGTTTGATTCAGAGCAAAGCGCTGACGAAATGTCGTAATTTAGTTAGAATTCCGGCGTTTTTCGTATGAATGCCTATTTCGAAATCTATGTCAGAAATAAGGCCGTTTTCAGGAGTAATTTCATGGCAACCCCATCACAACACGATCTACGTAAAGACTTTCGTGCTTTACTAGAGAGCGACAATTGTTACTACACCGCTTCGACGTTTGATCCTATGTCCGCACGTATTGCGGAAGATCTAGGCTTTGAAGTCGGCATCTTAGGTGGCTCTGTTGCTTCGTTACAAGTGCTGGCGGCGCCGGACTTTGCCTTGATTACCTTGAGTGAATTTGTAGAGCAGGCGACACGAATTGGCCGCGTCGCACGTTTGCCGATTATTGCCGATGCCGATCATGGCTATGGTAATGCTTTGAATGTAATGCGAACTATTACGGAGCTTGAACGAGCAGGTGTGGCAGCGCTGACAATCGAAGACACTCTTTTGCCTGCAAAATTTGGTCATAAGTCTACAGACCTGATTCCTCTTGACGAAGCGGTTGGAAAAATTGAAGCGGCACTTGAAGCGCGAATCGATCCAACCATGTCGATCATTGCACGAACGAATGCTGGCCAACTAACGACAGAAGAAACGATTGAGCGTGCCAAAGCTTATCAAGCTGCAGGTGCTGACGGTATTTGTATGGTTGGCGTGAAAGACTTTGATCATTTAGAAGCCATTAGCGCACATGTTTCTGTTCCTCTAATGTTAGTTGCTTATGGTAATCCAGAGCTTAATGATCGTGAACGGTTGGCTAAAAATGGTGTCCGCATTGTTGTAAATGGACATGCTGCATACTTTGCGGCCATTAAGGCAACTTATGATTGTTTGCGTGAGCAACGAGGTATTGCGGAAGGTAAATTAAACGCATCGGAATTGTCTACGCGTTATTCGACTTTGGACGAAAGTCGTGAATGGGCTCGCCGCTTTATGGAAGTAAAAGAATAATACTCCTTTCACTATATAGATTAATAAAAATGCCAGCCTAAATGCTGGCATTTATATTTAAAAGATCAAACCACGCACAAAATTAATTTGTGGCATTCTCTACTTCGGTTTCAGCATTGTTAGCACCATCTTTAATGGCATCTACACCGTCTTCCCAAGCGTCACCCACTGCATCTGCACCGTTTTCCATTGCCTCAGCTGTTTCATCATACGCTTCGCCAACAGCATCTTTGCCATCTTCATATAGTGTTTTAGCTTTTTCTTTGCCTTGCTCAATACGGTAATCAAAGCACTGATCAGAAAAGTCTTCACGAATTTTCAGGTCATCAATTTGTTGAATGCTATCCTGAGTACAGTTCTCATCATTCACTGCAGGCATCTTTTCACTACAAGCAGTGGTTAACGCTGCGACAGCCATAAAACCAGCGATGTAAATAGGCTTAATGTTTTTCATAATACTTCCCTCAAAATCTATGTGGATTTAATTAATTAAGTGTCTATTCAGTTTTTCCATAAACGGTAATAGAGCGCTTTTGTATTAATAATTAAAAACCAATCAGCAAAGACAGTTTTTTAATATATACAGCTGTTTGCT
>NZ_JAEMUH010000022.1 GCF_016461785.1 Marinomonas ostreistagni
CTAATTAAGAAGCCCTGATAGCTCAGCTGTCAGGGCTTTTTTACGTCTGGCGAAAATGAAACCAACTCAGTGATGGCTATCATCTTCATCAAAGGGGTCAGATCCCTCAACTGGTGATAGTGCTTGGAGACTGATGTGCATACAGGGATCTGCCCTCTGAGGTTTAAGACAGATGAACTTGTCTTACTTAAACTGTACTAGTTACTTAGCAAATTCAATGCACGTCCTGCATCAGCATTTGCTTGAGCTTGGACTGCAATGGAAGAGCGCTCTAAAATGTCGTTAATAACCTGAGTACTGACGGTGCCAGCATAATCCGCATCTTCTATACGCGATCGTGCAGCTGATTCATTCACCTGACTTTCCAGCAAAGCATCTATACGACTGCTGAAGGCATTTTGAGCACTTCCATAGTCTGATGATAGTGAGTGTATACTCTCGATACTACTGTCAATGGCATTTAGAGTTGCTTCTAAAGAACTTTGGTTTGTAATGTCGATAGAATATAAGCCATTTGAAGATAACGATGAGCTGAGGTCACTTGTTGATACACTCAGAGTGTTACCTGCATCTGAACCGACTTGGAAGTCTAAAGTTCCATCGTTGGAGAGCAGCTCTTGCCCAGCAAAAGTTGTAGCGCCGATAGTACCTTGTATGTTTTCAATTAGCGCATTTGCCTGCTGCTGTAGAGCTTGTCTATCGGAATCTGAATAAATGCCATTGCCTGCTTGAACCGCTAGTTCACGCAAAGAAGATAAGTCATTGGTTATTGATGCAAGCCCACCTTGAGCAATTTGTGTTACTGAAATACCTGACATGCTGTTTGCAATTGCTTGGCCATTACCATCTATTTGGCTGGATAAACGATTAGCAATTTGTAATCCCGCAGCATCATCTGCCGCACTATTAATTCGTTTACCACTAGCAAGACTTTCTTGTAATGAGCTAACTGATTGAGTGGCCGAGTTGTTCACATAGTTAGCGCCAATGCCATTAATGTTCATACGATTACCTTTGCCTCTAAAGGACAACGTCTAGATTATTAATAAGTATAGACCGATTCATAGCAGAACAAAAATTAGACAATTATGCTTTACGTCTCTCTTATTAATTTATTTGATTTAGCTCTAGTGACGTTGCTGCAAAGGATTCATAGCAATTCCAAGGATCTTTTATTAACGCTTTTTTGAGTGCCATAGGGGCTGCAAATGAGCTACCTTTAATAGGTGGCCATAATACTTCGGGTAAGTCATTAATAGACTGACTCGTTAAAGAGCTTAAAGGGATATCAGAACAGCCATCACCATCAAGATCATATCCCAATGAATTACCGAGTTGGTCATCAATACGCTTAAGTGAGTAAGCAGCTTGTTCGTAAGTATCCACAAAGACATTGTCTGCAATAAAATAGCTTAGCTCGGGTTCTATCGCCCCAACCGTGGTCACTCCTTTTGCAAGTGAAAGAGTGTTGATGGTACGAGGTCCGCTGTTCCCTGAAATAGTAAAAACTTGGGCACCTTTCAGAACAAGTTCTTCCATTGCTCGAATAACATTATAAGTGTCTTTCCAAGCTGGAAACTCTTCACCCCAAACTCGAATGGCTTCTATGTATTGTTCTCTATGCTCTAGTTTGAGGGGGTCTTCAAATGCACTGGCTAAAGTGGATGATTCCCAAGACAAAACCAATGAATCGATTGGTGCAAAGGCGAATCGGTCATTAATGCTAGTTATAGCTTGGAAGATCTCGCGCATGGGGGTGTCTTGGCCTGTCAGAGGATAGCGTAAGAACACAATATTCGGGTCGTTGGCAATTAATTGAACGATGTCTCCATGATAAAGTGTCTCTTTACGATAGTCTTTATCGATATCGACCAGTCCATAAAGAGTGGTGTGTAGAATTTTATCCTCATCTGACTGAAATGACTCCATTGGTGGATAAAACCTATCTATGATGGCCACATGATAAAGCTGGTTTTCAGCATTTACAGAAAAGGGTAGTGCTGAAAGTAATAAACAGAGTAAATATCTCATAATCGCCTCTTTATCTGCTTCACAATATCTGGCGAGTTGATGGGCTTATTCGGCGCTTTTTAAATTCAAATTGCTCAAAAACTCTGGAAGAATTGAATGTCAGTCCTTTTAGGTTTGTTGATAATTTTGAGCTTCGCCAATATCTCTGTGTGAATTTTTTATGACTAACTTATGAACTTTGAGTGAATGATGTTTGTGCTAGCCCCAGAATTATTTATCAAACGTGTAATGAAAGCGGATCGGGTTCAGTGCCTTGAACAAGTCCAATCTCTTTGGAGTGGGTATGGTCATATATCCCGTTATCATGTTGAGCATCAAGGGAATCGCTCGAGTGTTATCTTAAAAGCAATCGATTGGAAGACTAATGCCAAGCACCCTCGTGGCTGGCAATCCGACCTAGCACATCAACGTAAGGTAACTTCCTATCAGGTCGAGTTGGATTGGTACAAGAACTGGTCAAGAGACACCCAACATTCGATTAGGATTCCAAACTTTTTATCTAGTTTGAAACAAGAGTCTGCCGCTTATTTGTTGTTAGAAGACCTTGATGCTAGTGGCTTTCATGTGCGTTGTGCATCTCTTGAATCTCATCAAGCCAGTACCGTATTACATTGGTTAGCTAGTCTTCATGCCCATTACTTAGTGATCACCCCCAATGTAGGTTGGCCTAAAGGGCTTTGGCCCGAAGGCACCTATTGGCATTTAGCAACGCGTCCAGATGAGTGGCAAGCCATGGCAGAGGGCCAGTTGAAAGTGAGTGCACAGCGGCTCGATGACGCTATTAGGACCTGCCCTTATCAAACGTTGGTGCATGGCGATGCGAAGGTGGCGAACTTTTGTTTTAGTGCGGACTTATCCGATGTTGCGGCGGTAGACTTCCAGTACATTGGCCGCGGTATTGGCGTACAAGACGTAGCGTATTTCTTAGGCAGTTGCTTAAGCGAAGCACAGCTCGAAGCAGATATCGATTATTTGCTAGATATCTATTTTAGTGAACTGGCCCGTTGCATTATTGCTCGAGGAGAGTCTCCAGACTTGGCTGAATCCGTGACACAAGCATGGTATCGACTGTTCCCTGTCGCATGGGCAGACTTCCACCGCTTTATTATGGGTTGGTGTCCCACTCACCACAAAAATACCAACTTTAGCCAGCGCATAACACAAATAGGCTTAGACCAAGTAAGCCTTTAACTATTTCGAAGTGCACGGTTAGTTTTTGCTGTGGCTTCCGCGGTTAATGGGTTTTCTGGCCAAGGATGCTTAGGGTATCTACCTCGCATTTCTTTGCGTACGTCTGGGTAAGCTTCTTTCCAAAAAAATGCTAAGTCCATGGTGACGGCTAAAGGCCGTTGTGCAGGCGATAGCAGTTCAATTTTTACCGTCTGCCCTGCGATCATAGGGCTTTGCGTTTCGCCAAACATCTCTTGTAGTTTAACGCGAATGACAGGCTGCTCGCCTTGGTAATCCACTTTGATATTTGAGCCGGATGCCACTGGGATTCGAATCGGTAATGTCTGTAAGCTTTGTTGTTGTGGCCAATCCAGTAATGCCATTAAAGGGTCTAGCAGAGAAAGCTTCTCTAACTGCTGAATGCGCTTCACACCCGTTAAAAAAGGCCCTAGCCAATCTTCTAAACGTTCTAACAAACACTCGTCCGACGCATCTGGGATTGATGGATCAAGGTGTCGATGGGCAAATTGAATACGAGCACGAAGGGCTAGGCTGTCCTCATCCCAATTTAGCACGTGTAAGCCTTGTTGGCGGATATAGTGACAAGTCGCCATGGTTACGGCGCTGTCTGGTAAATGATTAAGGCGTTCCTGCTTGAGCTTTAGCTTGCCCAGCCAAGTCTCTGCTGCACCAACCAAACCACCACTGGCTTTATCCCATTCACAGCGTTCAATAATTTCAATTTGATCGGCCAGAGCTTGTTCTAATTCGTTTAACGAAATAGGGCAGGTTAGATAGAGCCAATCCGCATCCCGTTCTGCATGACCGCCGAGCTCCAAAGCGATTAGAAAATCGCTATTAGCATTTGAATCATGATTAGCAAGCAGAGCTTGTCGGCCATTGCTCAACTTAAATAAGGTTTCGCCTCCCTGTTGGCGTTGACGCATCGCGATACGATCGGGAAAGGCGGTGGCCAAGCAGGCGGCTAAAGAGAATGATCTATCGGACTTATTGTTAGGTAGGTGTCGTTGCAGAGCATTGATCGAGCGTTGCCAAGCTTTGCCTTTGGTCGCATAGTTAATGGTGCTGTGTAGGTTGGAGTCTTGGTGTTGTTTCGATACACCTTCGTAAAGTACAGCGGCAGCTTCTAAGGCTGATTGTGCTTCCCCACGTCGGCTCGCTTCGAGCAGCAAGCGCGCTAAACGCGGTGGTAAAGGCATATTTGCCAGCGCTTCACCATCTGCTGTCAGCGTGAGGTTGTTACCAGCTTCCAACAAGCCTAACAGTGTTAACAAGCTTTTTGCCTGTTGCCAATGGGCTAATGGCGGCAAGCTGATCCAATCTAACTCTTCACGTTCTTGTACACCCCAGCGGGCCACATCCATCACTAAATGACTGAGATCTTCTAGC
Source organism: Marinomonas ostreistagni (assembly GCF_016461785.1). GTDB lineage: Bacteria > Pseudomonadota > Gammaproteobacteria > Pseudomonadales > Marinomonadaceae > Marinomonas > Marinomonas ostreistagni_A. The sequence goes on from NZ_JAEMUH010000022.1 coordinate 4,612, forward strand.
TCGATCTGTGGTGCGTTATGAGCTGCTAGGCGATGCTGTTGCTCTTCAGACCACCAACGGTAACAGACGCCTGCTTGCAAACGTCCCGCACGCCCCGCCCGTTGAATGGTTTCAGCTTGGGAAGCACGACGAGTATGCAAACGTGTGGTGGCGGTTTTGGCATCAAAACGGGCTTCGCGGGAGAGGCCGGAATCAATCACAACGCGAATACCTTCGATGGTTAAACTGGTCTGGGCGATACTGGTTGCTAGCACCACTTTTCTGTGGCCCGCTGGAGCAGGAGCAATGACTTTTTCCTGCTCTGACATGCTCATATCGCCATAGAGAGACAACAGTTCGGTGTTATCGGGCAGTTGATGGTCTAACTGGTTTTGTACTGTGCGGATTTCACGCTGGCCAGGCAAAAACACAAGAATCGATCCGTCTTCTTCGCGCAACGCTTGTTGAACCTGTTTGGCAATTTGCAAAGATACGTCTTGCTGTTTCAGCGATAGGTTGGCGTAACGCATGGTGATCGGAAATTGTCGCCCTTCACAAATGATAGGCTCACAATGCAGTAGTTCCGTTAAGCGTTGGCTATCCAGGGTTGCGGACATAACTAAGAGTTTAAGGGGGTCTTCTTCACGAAACAGTTCCCTTGCTTGTAAGCTCAAAGCAAAGGCGAGATCTGAGTGTAAGTTGCGCTCATGGAATTCATCAAAAATGATTAATGCGACGTCATCTAAACTCGGATCATCTTGTAACATACGGGTGAGAATTCCCTCCGTCACGACTAATATTTGAGTTCTAGCACTTTGTTTGCCTTCTTGGCGGATCTGGTAACCAACACGTTGACCTAAGGGCTCACCAAGTTGATCTGCTAGGCGCTTAGCAGCAGATTTAGCCGCCAGACGACGAGGTTCGAGCATAACGATTTTTCGCTGTCCAAGCCAATCTGCATCGAGAAAAGCAAGCGGTACAGCCGTAGTTTTACCCGCTCCAGGAGCCGCTTCTAAAATAGCTTCATGATGCTGATTAAGCTGTGATTGCAGCGTAGGGATGATAGAAATAATGGGCAAAGCAGTCGTCATATGAACCCCTTTTAACGATGCCCTATAATAGCGATATTTGTGTCAACTTTCAGGATAGAGAAACGAAGTGCTAATTGAGTGGTTAATAGTGTGTTAACAAAGGCATGATAATGATCTTTTAGCGCATACCGCTTCCGCTAAATTAATAAAAAATATAAGGATAGAGAACGGCATGAACGAACTTGGTAAGAAAACCCTGTTAATCGTTGATGATGAACCAGATATTCGACACTTGCTGTGTGATGCGTTGGCCCAAAAAGGCTATCAAGTATTGGATGCGCAGAATGGCGAACATATGTGGCGCAGCTTGGAAAAGCAGCCTGTTGATTTAGTGTTAATGGACTTATATCTACAGGAGGAAGACGGGTTACAGTTGGCTCGGGAAGTGCGAGACCGCTTTCATGATATGCCGATTATGATGCTCACAGGCAAAGGGGATGAAACCGATAGGATCCTCGGGTTGGAGACAGCCGCAGATGATTATATGATGAAGCCGTTCAATTTACGGGAACTGACAGCCCGCATCCACGCACTGTTAAGACGCAGTGTCCGACAAATTGCCACGCAACCAATCAATGCGGATCATGACTGCCTCTACTTCGGTAAATGGACACTGGACCTGACATCGCGGCAACTGCGTGACCCCCAAGGAAAAGAGGTGATTCTTACCCTTGGCGAGTTCTCACTACTCGAAACACTCGCCACGCGCCCGGACCGTGTCCTAACACGAGAACAAATTATTGATTTAAGTCGCGGACTTGAAACCGAAGTATTTGACCGGACTGTCGATGTCTTAATTCTGCGTCTTCGCAGGAAATTAGAAGCCAATCCCAAAACGCCAGAATTCATTAAAACCCAGCGCGGCTTAGGCTATCTATTCCAGGGTCCAGTGGCTAAGAGTGTGAGCTAATGCGACAAGTTAGCATCCGACAAAAAGCCTCGATCATCATCTTTGCCATCAGTGTGGTGGCCTTTTGTATGGTGTTAATCGGCTGGCAGTCGATGCGAGTAAGTGAGTCATCACTGTCTGACTTTGAAGCACAAACGCTACCGGAAATCAGTACCGCCTTGACGCTCGCCGAAAGTGTGGCGCAACTGGCCGCGGCCGCGCCCTATACAGCTGGTTCAGCCCGCCCCTTTCAACTGCAAACAGAGTCCGAGCGTTTAACACGGCGAATCACCGACTTGCGTAGTGTGGCGGATAGCTTAAATGACACCGAATTCCGTGCGCAGATAGAAACGCGCTTGGGGAGCTTCGATGCCACCCTAGCAGAGCTTGTCGACCTGGTACACGAAGAGTTGTATATCCGAGAAGACAGCTTGGCTCAGCAGTTTGCGATTCGCCAGCTCATCACTACAGAAGACTCCCTAGCAACGGTTCATCAAAAACAGGCTTTGGTATGGTTGCTTAGCTTGATTGAGCAGCCTGGAGAGGCAGCGCAACAACTGACTTATGATCTGAATCTATTAAATGCTGAACCTGAAACGAAAGAAATTGCGACAGAATTACTGAAGGCGCAGCAACGACTGAATGACATTCAAGCGCGGAAAGTCTATTTGCTGATTTCATTGCGTGCGAAGTCTGAGCAGTTAAGCGCGCAAGTCAGTGATTTTGTCGGCATGCTGCAGAAACAAGTGTCTCGTCAACGTATTGAAGTCAGCAACGTTGTAGCGAAAGGGCAGCGTTGGTTGGCAGGGATTTCGCTATTTCTTGTCTTAGGTCTAGGGTATCTATACGTTTCCAGCCGCCGTATGACAAAGGACTTGGAAGCCGTGACCCATGACATGAAAGAACTGTCCCTTGGGCAAGTGGACTCGCGTCGCCCTCAGGTACGTCGCAATGATGAAATTGGTACCTTAGCCAATGCTTTTGAAGTATTTCGTCGGGATGCTATTCGTCGTATCGAAGTGTCTGCTGAGCTGTCAGAGCAAAAGCGCTTACTGGAAACGATTTTCGATAATATGAACGACGGCTTAAGTGTATTTTCAGAGCAGGGACAGCTAATTGCTTGGAATAAAGGTTATGAGAGCTTGTTCGATATTCCGCCAGACCAATTGTATCGAGGTATGTCGCTTGCTGAAGTGCAAGTGTTGATTACACAAAGCTCCCATAAAAACCTCAATATGGAAAATCAGCTAGTGCGCATGGATGAGATCAATGCGTCCCGTCATCACAGTAGCCAAAGTTTTGAGCGGCATTTTGACTCAGGAAAGATAGTCGAGTTTAGGTCAAAGCCTATGCCTGAAGGAGGCTTTGTAACCCTTTATACGGATCTTACTGAGCGTAAAAGTGTCGAGAGCCAATTGCGTCAGGCTCAGAAAATGGAGGTGCTTGGGCAGCTAACGGGTGGTGTGGCCCATGACTTTAATAATCTACTGGCAGCCATCATGGGGAATTTACAAATGCTGTCGGATTCTGAACCCAAAACACTGGATCAAAGTCGTTATATTGAGCGATCTTTAGCGGTGGCTGAAAAGAGCAGTAACTTAGTGCACCGTTTATTAGCGTTCAGTCGTAGACAGCAGCTGTTCCCAGAACCGACGCATATTGATGATTTGATCGAGGGCATGTTGGACTTAGTTGAGTACAGTGTGGGCAATCATATTACGGTAGAAGTTGACCTGAACTGTCCCGAAGAACATTGTCTGATTGACCCTTCGCAATTGGAGAATGCCCTCTTAAATCTTTCCTTAAACAGCGCCGCTGCCATGGCCCGAGGAGGCTATCTACGGTTCTCTACTAAATTGACTCAACTGCCGGACTCAGATATCCCCGCGGTGCGTATTAAAGTAGAAGACACTGGAAAGGGAATATCCGAAGCTGTATTGGGACGCATTTTTGAGCCGTTCTTTACCACCAAACCTGTTGGTAAAGGCAGTGGTTTGGGGCTCAGTATGATCTATGGTTTCGTGAAGCAAAGCGGTGGTGAGATCATAGTGACTTCTGAAGAAGGTGCTTGGACGAAAGTCTGTTTGTTCTTGCCTTTAATGGCGCAAGAGCGAGCCTTTAATAAACGAACGACTGTTGAAAGTTTACCGACCTTAGTTGTGTCCGAAGAGCCACTTATTTGGCTGGTAGAAGACGACCCTGAGGTATGCCATGTGATGCGCGAGCAGTTACAACAGCTTGGTTGTAGTGTGCAAACCTTTGAATGCGCGGAAGCAGTATTACAAGCCTTGCAAGGGGCGTTTCATCCTGATGTAGTGATGTCGGATGTGAACCTTGCTGGCGACCTGCACGGTGTGGCGCTGGCTCACAGTTTGAAACGAATGTCGTCATGGCAAGGACAGGTGCTATTAATGTCGGGTTTGCCTGTTCATGAATTAACAGAAAAATACGGATTAACTAAAGAAGATTTAATTCTCTCAAAACCCTTTACTATCAATGAATTAAGTAAGGTTTATTGTTTTAAGAATTGAACTATTACAAATATTACAGCTCTGATGGGCTGGTTGAAATTTTTCGTTAGCTTTTGTCGACCATATTGTTTTTTAGAAACAGCGGTGACTGTCTGTTTCAGCGGCCTTTGCCGAGAATAAAAACAATATTGGAGTCGTTCTCATGAAATTTAACTACCGTAAACTTGCTTGTCTTGTTGCTGCCGGCGCACTATCCACTGCTGCGATGGCGGAAACTCCTATCATCGGTCTGATCACTAAGACCAACACCAACCCATTCTTCGTAAAAATGAAAGAAGGCGCTCAAGAAAAAGCCGCTGAGCTAGGTGTTGAGTTGCGTACCTTTGCTGGTCGCTACGATGGTGACAATGAAACCCAAGTACAAGCTATTGAAAACCTGATTGCGTCCGGTGCTAAAGGTATTTTGATTACGCCTAGTGACACTGCAGGGATTGTACCTACGATCGAAAAAGCACGTGAAGCGGGCTTGTTGGTGATTGCACTGGATACACCGCTTTCGCCAGCCAGTGCGGCGGATATGACGTTTGCAACAGACAACTTCAAAGCCGGTGAAATGATCGGTATGTGGGCCAAAGCGAAAATGGGCGATAAAGCGAAAGATGCAAAAATCGCACTGTTGGATCTAAGCACAAGCCAAATTACGGTAGATGTGGCGCGTAACCAAGGTTTCTTGAAAGGCTTCGGTATTGATCTGAACGATCCAAATCAAATGGGCGATGAAACCGACCCGCGCATCGTTGGCAACGACGTGACCCAAGGCTCAGAAGAGGGCGGTCGTCGAGCTATGGAAAACTTACTGCAAAAAGATCCAGGCGTGAACTTGGTCTACACCATCAATGAACCTGCCGCAGCGGGGGCATATGAAGCACTGAAATCTTTCGGTATGGAGAAAGACGTGCTGATCGTATCCGTTGATGGTGGCTGTCCAGGTGTGCGCAACATTGAAGACGGTGTAATCGGTGCAACGTCTATGCAATTCCCCCTAAAAATGGCTTCTGAAGGTGTCACAGCGATTGTTGAGTTCGCTAAATCTGGCGCACGTCCCGGAGCTTCTGACGGTCTAGACTTCTACGACACAGGTGTTCAGTTGATTACAGATGAACCTGCTAAAGGTGTTGATTCTGTTACATCCAAAACAGGCCTAGCGATGTGCTGGGGCTAATCAAGTAAAGACTTTTCCTTGAAGGGACTGTTCCCTTGCGCCGCTGGCTGAGCCTTGGTCAGCGGCAGTTATTCTGTCTGGAGTTAACCCTATGAGTTCTGCTAACCCAAAACCGTCTGCACCGGTATTAGATCATGATAAAGTCGCAGATCAGGCTGGCAGTGGTAGCTATGTAGCGAATTTCGAAAGTAAAGACAGTGCGCTGACACGCTTTCAGAAATTTCTTCATAAGTACCCGGTCGCAGCGCCAACCATCGTATTAGTATGCGCCATTATTGGTTTTAGTCTTTTGGTTGGAGACCGCTTCTTACATCCATTCAACTTATCCCTAGTGCTACAGCAAGTGACTATCATTGGTGTGATCGGTGTGGCGCAAACGTTAATTATTTTGACCGCGGGGATCGATCTGTCCGTGGGGGCGATCATGGTATTAGCCTCCGTCGTGATGGGGCGTATGGCAATTGATCACGGCCTGGATGCGGGCTTTGCCTTGCTAATCGGTATCAGTGTTGGTGCCTTGGCAGGTTTGATTAACGGTACCTTGATTACCCGCTTCAAATTGCCACCATTCATTGCCACCCTAGGCTCTTGGAACGTGTTTTTTGCCTTGAACCTTTGGTACTCAAAAAGTGAGACCATTCGTTCACAAGACATCGCCAATAACGCGCCACTGTTGCAATGGTTAGGGGAAACGATTTCATTCTTTGGTGCCCGTTTGACCTATGGCTCTCTCTTGATGTTGGCCCTGTTTTTTGTAATTTGGTACGCCTTAAATTGGACCGCTTGGGGGCGTCATGTGTATGCCACGGGGGATGACCCTGCGGCAGCTAAGTTGGCAGGTATTCGTACTGATCGCATTCTATTGTCTGTCTATGTGTTAGCGGGCGTGGTATGTGCAATAGGTGCTTGGGTATTGATCGGTCGTATCGGTTCAGTATCACCGCAAGCCGGTTACACCACTAACCTTGATAGTATTACGGCTGTGGTAATCGGCGGGTGTAGTTTATTTGGTGGGCGAGGCTCTATTTATGGCACGCTGATCGGGGCGCTCGTGGTGGGGGTATTCCGAAACGGTTTGGCGCTCGCCGGAGTCGATGTACTGTGGCAGGAATTCACCGTAGGTATCTTGATTATCGTCGCCGTTGGTGTCGACCAGTGGATCCGTAAGGGGACAGCATAATGACAGCACATTACGATCAACAACCCGTATTACAAGCTCGTGGTTTAGTAAAACGCTACGGTAGCGTGACCGCCATCGATCATGCTGATTTAGCGCTTTACCCTGGGGAAATCCTAGCGGTGATTGGCGATAACGGAGCGGGTAAGTCGTCCTTGATCAAAGCTCTTTCAGGCGCATTGGTGCCCGATGAAGGTGAGATCCTATTGGATGGTCAGCCAGTTCAGTTCAACTCACCAATGCAAGCTCGTGAACTTGGCATTGAAACCGTTTACCAGAATTTGGCCGTATCGCCAGCACTTAATATTGCCGATAACTTGTTTTTAGGACGAGAGCTTCGCAAGCCAGGTATTTTGGGTTCGGTTTTCCGTATGCTCGACAAAAAAGCCATGGAAGAGCGTGCTCAAGCGAAGATGAAAGAACTCGGTCTGATGACCATTCAAAACATCTCTCAGGCCGTTGAGTCACTTTCGGGTGGTCAGCGCCAAGGTGTGGCTGTAGCGCGTTCTGCTTTATTTGGTAGTAAAGTGGTGATTATGGATGAGCCAACTGCTGCACTCGGTGTGAAAGAGTCTCGTCGTGTCCTGAATTTGATTAAAGAAGTGCGTGACCGTGGTTTGCCGATCATCTTAATCAGTCACAACATGCCGCACGTATTTGAAGTAGCAGATCGCATTCATATTCACCGTTTAGGAAAGTGTGCAGCAACCATTACGCCTGAATCACATACTATGTCTGAAGCCGTTGCCATTATGACTGGGGCAATGGAAGTGGACGACAGCTCCGCGGCTGCGTAAAGTGGCGGCTGAATAAAGTGTGTGGCGGAATCGGTGGAGTGACTATGGCATGTTTATCAAACGCGCGTAATAAGGCAAAAGTGGCAGCGCCGCTTTCTGCTTACGCTTGTATGGCATCGTGCCTAAAACGCGCCTTGATCACGGCTGCCTGCATTAGCGCCTCGTGGGGAGTGTTTGCGCAGCCAGTCGTTGATCAGCCGCTACGCTCTATTGGTATGAGCGTAGCGGATCTTGGTAATCCATTTTTTGTGGAGTTGGTGGATTCCGCTACCCGCAAAGCGAATGAGCTGAATGAAGGTGTACCGGTGGAGGTCATCGTTCGTTCGGATGCTTATGACCTGAAACGTCAGATGCGTCAACTGAATGATTTTATTGAGCGGAAAGTTGATCTCATTATTTTAACCGCTGCGGACGAGTATAAGATTGCGCCGGTGGTGGCGAAGGCTCAGCGAGCAGGCATCAAGGTGATCGCGGTGGATGTCAACGCACACGGTGCGGATGCCACCATTACCACAGATAACGTTCAAGCGGGGATGGTTGCCTGTGAAAGGCTCGCCAAGGAAATTGGCTATCAAGGACAGTTCGTTATTATTAATGGCGTGTCAGTTTCATCGGTGCTTGAGCGGGTTGCTGGGTGCAAATCTGCTATCAGTCGTTACCCCAATATCACCTTGTTAAGTGATCGACTAAATGGTACCGGCAGTCGCGAAGGCGGTATGGAAGCGATGACTTATCTAATGGAAGAATATGACCATTTAGACGCTGTCTTTGCGATCAATGATCCGACCGCATACGGTGCCATGATGGCAGCGCAGCAAGCTGGCAGAAACGAGTTTGTGCTAGCCTCCGTTGATGGTTCTAACTTTGCCATCAAAACCATTCAATACCCTAATATATGGTTAGCGACCGCCATTCAAAGGCCACAACTTATGGCGGAAAAGGCGGTAGAAATTGGCATGGCGTTGCTTAAAGGGGAGGACGTGCGCCAACGCTTTATTCTGATTCCTGCCAAGTTGGCGCAGAAGGGTGCGCAACCATCATCTAATTGAAGGCTAATAGTTGGCGTTCTTGGCGAACCTCGTTACTCTAACGACTTAGTCGCCAAGGATGTTATATGGATACGTCGAGTCTCTTCCAACAAATCTTTAATACGGTTTTCCCATTACTGATCATTGTTCTGATCGGGTTCTTTTACGCTCGTGTTCGGCCGACCGACATGACTGTCGCTAATCGAATCAATATGAGCGTGTTTATTCCTGCTTTGATTTTTTCAGTCATGGCCGCGAAAGACTTCCAAATACAAGCGTATCAACCCTTAATTGCTGCCTCGGCGTTCGTGGTCATCGGTTCGGGGGTTGTCGCGTGGCCGATTGCCAGATTGCTGGGCTATGAGTTTAAGACCTTTGTACCACCGATGATGTTTAATAACAGTGGTAACTTAGGTATTCCTTTGATGGTACTGGCGTTTGGTGAGTCAGCGCTGCCTATTGCTGTGGTGATGTTTTTAACCGAAAACCTGCTGCATTTTACCCTAGGGATGTACCTTCTTAATCCGAAAACCAATTTGATGAACCTGCTGAAAATGCCGATGATCATTGCTACGGCACTAGGTGTTGTGTGGAGTGTTCAAGGGTGGAGTTTGCCGCCGTCGATCGGTACTGGGGTAGATATGCTTGGACAGATATCCATTCCATTAATGCTGTTTGCTTTGGGTGTACGAATGACCGATGTGGATTTTGGGCAGTGGCGTATTGGTGTGGTCAGTGGGTTAGTGAGCCCGTTAAGCGGTCTAATCGCGGCAATCATATTCTATTGGCTATTTGGCTTAACAGAAGAGTGGTTTGGTTATTTAATTGTCTTTGCTTGTTTACCGCCCGCGGTGTTGAATTATATGGTGGCGGAGATCTTTCAGCAGGAGCCGCAAAAGGTTGCATCCATTGTTTTACTGGGTAATTTAATGTCATTGGTGTGCATTCCTTTGGCGCTGTATTTTGTTCTTTAGTGGAGTTACATAGCATGTTGGTGCAAATAGGTTTGCTTGCGTTATTGGTCTTGGCTTACGTCGTAGCGCTACGATTAATTTCAAAAGCCATTCACTCAGTGGGCTTACGTCGATCGTTAAATGATTTGCGGGTTAGCTTGATCTCAAAGATGGTGAATCTTGCTTTAACCGCAGTGTTTGTCTTCCTGTTTTGTGTCGTGTTGGGCGTTGGATATGGCCAATTAGCGGTCTTTTTCTCCTCTGTCTTTGCTGTGGTCGGTATCGCATTGTTCGCACAATGGTCGATATTAAGCAATGTAACCGCCAGTCTGATTGTCTTTTTTGGCTTTCCCTATCGGGTTGGAGATTGGATAAAAGTTGTTGATAAAGATGAAGAAATTCTTGGACAAATCCATGAGATATCGGCCTTTCATGTCATCATTACACGACTGGTAGGTGATACGGTGACATACCCTAATAGTATGATTCTGCAAAAAGGCGTCATCATATATCGTGATGAAGCGGACGCTAAGCGTCACTCTGTTCTGTATAAAGAAATATCGAAAAATGACGAAGCGGATACAGAAATAAGTAAAAATTGATCAAAATTTACTCAGTCCGCGGAGCTTGTGGCATAATATTAGACCTCGTCTAACATTTCACACCACAAGCTCGGTAGGAGAGTTCCATGAAATCCAAACCCGAAGCCCTGATCACTAAGCATCCCGGCCTCATACATAGCGACGCAATGAAAGTTAAATCCCATGTACAGCGTAATCAAGAGGACTGGGTGCTGCATACTTTGATGATTGAAGGTTATGACGTGCCGTTTCGCTTTAAGCGCCAAGGGAAATACCATTCCTTGCGAGGTGCTCGTGTGAATCTAACTTACTATCCTGCTCAGGAATCCGTTGCGGGGATCGATATGGAAGTCATGAAGGTCGTGCGTGTGAAGCGCAGCTAAACTTGCTGTAACTAAAAAAGCTCTTATCCACGGATCCTATTCCTTTCGTCATTGTCTGAAGGTACTCTTCGCTCATTGTGAGTATTTCTTAGGAGTAATATCAGGTAATGACTACGGCCCGTTCTCAGTCTTGGTTCGACGTTTTTAAGCGTGTCGAACGTAGCGTTTGGTTCCAAGGCTTTATCATCAGCATCATTATTATTGCGGCCTTAACGGTAGGGGCAAAAACCTACCCACTGCCGTATTCTGTTGAGTTAGCGATTAACTATCTTGATACGCTGATCACCGTGTTTTTCCTCGCAGAAATACTCTTGCGATTTATCACTTATGAGCGCAAACGTGAGTTTTTCAAAGATCCTTGGAACCTGTTTGATTCTGTAATCGTGATTGGTAGTTTAGTGCCGATATCCAATACCGATATGGTGTTGGTGGCGCGTTTGTTGCGCGTATTACGAGTACTGCGACTAGTATCGATCATTCCAGATCTACGCGTTTTGATTAATGCCTTGCTAAAAGCCATTCCGAAGATGGGCTACATCGCCTTGCTGATGTTTATCATCTTCTACATTTTTGGTGCGATGGGTTCGATCTTTTTTGAGGACATCAATGAAACGCTCTGGGGTGATATCGCCATCTCCATGTTGACCTTGTTCCGCATCGCCACGTTCGAAGATTGGACCGATGTCATGTACGAGACGATGTCCGTATACCCACTGAGCTGGATGTACTACGTGGTGTTTATCTTCTTAACCGCGTTTGTGTTCTTAAATATGATGGTGGGTGTCGTGCTAGAAGTGATGAGCCGCGAAACGTCTGCTGAAGAACAGCAGCACCAAGAGGATCATCACCAAGCCTTGGTCGAGCAAATCTCGCAACTACAGCAGCAAGTTCAGGCCCTGAGCGACAAACTGGATCGTAAGGACTAGCAGTAGGCTAGTCTAAATGCAGCGTTAATCCTTGTTCTGGCAGCGGCAAAGCGGTTTTGTAGCGCACTTGCTTTAAGGCAAAGCTGGAGCGAATGCTGGCGACACAGGGAATCTTTGAAAGGTACTGGAGGATAAACTTCTCCAGTGCTTTCATATTCGGTACGACCACACGTAATAAGTAATCCTCATCCCCTGTCATAAGATAACACTCCATCACTTCAGGGCGATCACTGATCGCTTCTTCAAAGCTCTGTAAGGCTTCTTCTACTTGTTTCTCAAGGGTAACGTGGATAAATACGTTCAGCGTTAGACCCAGCTTCTCCGCTTCTAGCAAAGTTACCTGCTGTTTAATAAGGCCTTTCTCTTCCATGGCTTTGATACGGTTGTAGCAAGGCGTGGTGGATAAGTTAACCGCTTTGGCGAGCTCAGCGTGGGTGATGCGAGCATTTTCTTGGATTTGGTTAAGAATCAATATATCGGTTTTATCAAGCTGGCTCATTATATTTTCTTTAAAATTTAATTTTATAGGGTAAATTTTCTCTAATTCAGAGATTTAAGAGAGATAATAGGAAAATAAAACTCGGCGGCAGAAATTACAATGGTTAGATCAAATTTCGAGGTGATCTATGCCATCTACATCCACGCAAAACTATCCTATTTCCAGTCTGAAACGCTTTCAAATTTCGTTGCCTAACCAACTGAAAATCGTCCTAATGTTTGCGTTAGCGGTCGTGGCGCTGGGTGGTAATTGGCCGGTGATGAAACTGGGGTTAGAGCATATTTCACCGCTTTGGTTTGCGGCCGTACGATTCGTGATGGGATGTGTTTGCTTATTCTCGTTGCAGGCCATTACAGGCAAGGTGAAATTACCAACGCGCAAAGACCTTCCGATTGTCGCCAGCGTTGGCTTAGTGCAAATGATGATGTTTACTGCTCTAGGGGCGATTGCCATGTTAAGTGTTTCAGCGGGCCGTTCGGCGGTATTGGGTTACACCACGCCTTTGTGGGTGACGCCGATTGCTTTGTTCGTGTTGCGAGAGCGCTTTAGTACGATGCAGATTGCAGGTACTGTGATTGGGTTTGTTGGTGTACTCATTTTGCTGAATCCTGCCACCATGGATTGGCGTGATACAGCCGTACTACAAGGCAATGCGTTACTGCTGTTTTGCTCTCTATGCTGGGCGCTGTGTATTTTGCACCTTCGCCATCATAAAGGGGACAGTAATGCTTACCAACTGGCACCTTGGCAAATGTTGCTCGCGAGCGTTTGTCTGATTCCTTTGGCGTATTACTTTGAAGGAAGCTTTACTGGTGACTTCAGCGCTACGTTTTGGTGGGTTATGTTGTACATGGGGCCGTTTGCGACCGCTTTTTCATTTGTGGCCATCAATGCCGCAAGCAAGCACCTTTCTTCAGCCAGTATGTCGAACGCCATGTTAGGCGTTCCTGTCACAGGATTATTGGCTTCGACAATATTCTTAGACGAAACCTTAACCCTGCCACTGGCATTGGGTGGTGCGGTGATTCTTGGCGGTATTATGTGCGTATCTTTGGCTGGCCGTGGCGCAAGCGGCCATAGCAAGAGTTTATAGTGAAATGTTTGCGCTCTTCATTTATTTAAAGCTTTGAAAGAGGTTAGATATAATAATACAGTCTGTTTTTTATTTTTATATGCACAGTGTTGTAAATGTGAAAGATATATGCATAATGCTGATGAAAATTAGTTATATACACATGGAATGTGGCTGAAAAAGAAGGACGCTTTTCTTTTCTAGCCTCGGTAATTTTTCTATAGTTGAAAAAGGATTTTTCAATGCTACTTGGAAGTGGCCATATGGGAGAAGTCTTTGCAATAAATGATGATGTTGTTGCAAAAGTTTTTTATCCTAATCTTTCACAAGATATTGTTCAGTATGAAGTGGACATGACTAGATGTGCTAAATCCTCACCTGTAAATGTTGTAGAAGCTGGGAATATATTTGAACATGAAGGTCGCTTTGGGGCTTATTTCCAACGAGCTTATGGCATATCCGCGTTAGATGCTTGTTTAAAGAAACCTTGGAAACCACTCTCATACGCTAAGGTATTTGATATATCCACAAGCTTTTTCCATGGTTAGTGACTTATCTATCAGCAGAGTCATAAGTAAGAGTGAATATTTTTAACTTATGTTTTAAAAAATTTTTTTGATTCCTTTAGCTCTTATTGTTTTAAATAAATATATTTTATTGGATTGTTTGAAGATTTTAATATGAGGGTTATTAAAAATAAATCGATATGCTACTTTGTTGTTTTTATAGATACTTTATTACTAGCTTCTGTTAATTTTTTTTACGATGTTGGTTATTATCTAGATGGGGTTTTGGTTTTTCTTTTTATTGTTTTATTCTATGAAAAGGCGAGATCTGTTTTTAATTACTTCGATGGTTTTTTGATTGTGGTAATTTTTTTGCTTTCTGAATTTTATGAGTTGTGGTTTTTGTCTTCTCTGGTTTCATTTTCAATTTTTTGTTTTTATAGGTTTAAAGTTCTATAACTTATATTTGATTCTTTCTTTGTGGTTTTTAATTGTCGGGAGGATGAGCGCTAGAACATATTGACTCACTGATAATGTCTATAATATTTTTTATTTTTCTTTACGATTGTAAAATCGAAAAGATATTGGAAATATGAAATATCATTTTGAATTTTTATTTTATTATACTTCGTTTTCGGGTCGAGTTTTCTAGGTTTATTTTTATATGAAACTGTATGGGAACGACTTACATTGGCTATCTGAAGTGATCCTACCTGATTCTCTGGTTATGGTTAGAGTGGCGCAAGCGACCGCCAAAAGTGTTGAGCATTAAACCTAACAGTACGACAAGAATCCCGACCCATTGTTGATGGCTGATGCTTTCATTCAGCACCAATGCAGCCGAGGTTAAGCCAACCACTGGGACGCCTAATGACAGTGGTGCGACGGTGCCAGCGCTGTAACGAGACATCAGTTGGCTCCAAAGGCCATAGCCTGCCAATGTGGCGAATAGGGCGAGGTAGCCAAGAACAGCAACGGTGCTCCAATTGATATCTTTCAGGTTCGACCACATCAGATCTGGGCCGTCGACAAAGTAAGAGGTAATGAAGAAGGGCACAGACGCGATCCCCGCACTCCATACGATTAAGCTAAGGTCTGCTTGGTAGCCTTTCTGAATTATAGCTTTGGTGGTGATGTTGCCCAATGCCCAGCTAGACGCCGCCGCTAGAGTCAAAATAAAGCCCAATACAGTCATGGAGGTGTCTTCTCCCGCGGCACCAATGATCGCCAGACCACCGCTGGCAATCGTAACCGCCAGTATTTGATAAGGACGGACCGTTTCTTTTAGCAAGAGTACGGAAAAGATCAGTGTGAAGATGGCTTGTGACTGCAATACTAAAGACGCAAGTCCTGCTGGCATGCCAAATGTCATGGCGCAGAACAGCCAAGCAAATTGGCCAAAGTTTAGGGACAAGGCATAGAGCAAACACCATTTTAGTGGGGTTTTAGGGCGAGCAAAGAAAAAGCAGCCGACCAACGCTAAGACTAAGAAACGCATACCGCCGAGCATCATCGGGGTCATGGCATCGAGTCCCCAACGAATGACAACGAAGTTGAACCCCCAAGCGAAGATAATAATTAAGCCTAGGGATAAGTCTTTCGCAGTCATGATAGGAGGTCCTTTTGTCGATAAGTTCCTACTGTAACGATTTCTTATCTGATGAAAAAAGGAACAACAGGGGACATTATGATGTTTCTTTGACGAGACACTTTAAAGTGCCGTCCGCCACGCGAATATTAATGTCGTCTCCTTCGGTCACATCACGACAAGAGCGGATGACCTGTTTGTCTTTGCTGGCAATAGCATAGCCTCGAGACAGAATATTCAAAGGGCTCACCAAATCCAACTTTTCAATAGTCTGGGCGAAGCGTTGCTGTTTCTGGTTCAGTGTTTGACCTAAGGCTTGATTCAGTCTTTGCTGAAGTCTTTCAATACGCTCCTGATGAGCGGCTACCTTCGCATTTGGATTGGCATGTTTAAGGCGTTGCTGTAGATGGCTTTCGCGGACTTGCCTCTGTGCAAGTTGGCTGAGCATGGCTTGAGATAAACGCTTTGTGCTTTGGTCTAAACGGTTTTGCTGTTGTTCGATTCGCTCTTTGGGGTGGCGAATACGTTGCGTGAGGAAATCTAATCGCTGCTGATGCTGTTGTAAGGTTTGCTCAAAGCGGCGTGTAAACAGGTACTCAAAATGTGCAATTTGCTGTTCTAGGTTGCGTACATCGGGGCTTAATAACTCAGCTGCTGCGGTTGGCGTCGCGGCTCGAACATCTGCCACAAAGTCGGCGATGGTAAAATCAACTTCATGACCCACTGCTGAAACAATCGGAGTTTTAGCTTGATAAATGGCGCGAGCGAGCGCTTCGTCATTAAAGCTCCAAAGGTCTTCTAACGAGCCACCGCCACGTCCGACGATGATGGCATCAAAATGCCCACTGACATCAGCACGTTCCAATTGTTGGCGAATGTTCGTCGCAGCCCCTTCACCTTGAACAAGGGTGGGTAAAATCGTTAACTCGGTCAACGGAAAGCGTCGTTTAAAGGCGATGACCATATCGCGCACCGCTGCGCCTTTGGCAGAGGTGATGATCGCAACGCGCTCTGGACGAGTAGGGAGGGCTTTCTTGTGGGTTGGATCGAACAGCCCTTCCGCTTGTAATTGGTTTTTCAAACGTTCGAAGGCCGCTTGCAAGGCACCTTCGCCAGCGGCTTCCATGGACTCCACCATCAGTTGGCAATCACCGCGCGCGCCGTAAAAGGTCACTCTTGCGCGAAGTCGAACCAGATCGCCGTCTTTGGGCTTAAATTTGACCGCCATGTTTTTGCCCTTGAACATCGCGCAGCGTATTTGTGCGCGATCATCTTTTAAGGAAAAGTACCAATGACCAGAGCTTGGTTTGGCAAGGTTAGAGAGCTCTCCTTCCACTAAGATCCATGGCAAGCTAGCTTCCAACAACTGCTGAATCTGGCGGTTTAATTCTGAGACGGTAAAAGTCGGTTCTGAACTGTGCAAAGTTGTAAATTTTTTCATCAATGTCTCGTGGTTTTGATTTACCGAATCACAATGTTGGAGTAGAATTACTTGCCATCTTAAACCCAGTTGGCATTGGAAATTCCCTATTATGTTACGAATCGCACAACAAGCACTAACGTTTGATGACGTTTTGCTTATCCCAGGCTATTCTGAAGTTCTGCCGAAAGACGTGAGCCTAAAAACACGCATCACGAAAGGCATTGAACTAAATCTTCCTCTTGTTTCCGCTGCCATGGATACGGTGACTGAACACCGCATGGCGATTGCCCTAGCGCAAGAAGGCGGCATTGGCATTATCCACAAAAACCTAACGATTGAGCAACAAGCGGCAGAAGTTCGTCGCGTGAAAAAGTTCGAAAGTGGTATTGTCAAAGACCCAGTAACGATTCACCCAGGCGCGACCGTTCGCGAATTGATGGATCTGACTGCGGCACACAACATTTCTGGTGTACCGGTTGTTGAAGGAAAAGACCTAGTCGGTATCGTAACCAGCCGTGACGTTCGTTTTATCAAAGACTTCGATAAAACCGTTGCTGACATCATGACGCCAAAAGAGCGTCTAGTGACTGTCCTAGAAGGCGCTTCTAGCGGTTCTATCCGTAAGCTACTTCATGAACACCGTATCGAAAAAGTGTTGGTTGTGAACGAACAGTTCGAACTACGCGGCATGGTAACGGTAACGGACATCAACAAAGCGCAAACTTTCCCTCATGCTTGTAAAGACGACAACGGTAGTCTTCGTGTTGGCGCTGCAGTAGGCACTGGCGCAGACACTGGTGACCGTGTGACGGCACTAGCAGAAGCGGGCGTTGACGTGATCGTTGTTGATACTGCGCACGGCCATTCTAAAGGTGTAATCGACCGCGTACGTTGGGTGAAAGAAAATTTCCCTCAAGTACAAGTGATCGGCGGTAACATCGCGACAGCAGAAGCGGCGATCGCGCTAGCGGATGCAGGCGCTGATGGCGTTAAAGTGGGTATCGGCCCAGGTTCGATCTGTACGACTCGTATCATCGCAGGTGTGGGTGTTCCACAAATCAGCGCGGTTGCAAACGTTGCGGCGGTCATGAACGAGCGCGGTATTCCAGTCATCGCAGACGGTGGTGTACGCTTCTCTGGTGACATTGCGAAAGCGATTGCAGCGGGCGCAAGCGTAATCATGGTCGGTGGTCTATTGGCTGGTACTGACGAAGCACCTGGTGAAGTGGTTCTGTTCCAAGGTCGTTCATTCAAAGCGTACCGCGGCATGGGCTCTCTTGGCGCGATGTCACAGTCTCAAGGTTCTTCAGACCGTTACTTCCAAGACGCAAGCAGCGGCGTAGAAAAATTGGTACCAGAAGGCATTGAAGGTCGCGTACCTTCAAAAGGCCCAATGGCAGCCGTTGTTCACCAATTGATGGGCGGTGTTCGTTCTTCAATGGGCTACACTGGCTCTGCAAACATTGAGCAGATGCGTACTCAAACGCAATTTTCTCAAATTACTGGTGCGGGTATGCGTGAAAGTCACGTGCATGATGTTACCATTACGAAAGAAGCGCCGAACTACCACGTTGGTGGTTAAGCGCTGATTAATGAAAAACCAAGATGGGGCGTCTGACGCCCCATCTTCTTTTTTTTTTGAACAGCTCTTACTGGGTAGGAGCGAAGGACTAGCTAATAATGTCGCAAGATATCCACGCTCATAAAATTCTTATTCTTGATTTTGGTTCTCAGTACACGCAGCTGATCGCTCGCCGTGTTCGTGAGATTGGTGTTTTCTGTGAAATCCGTGCATTCGACATGGAAGAGCAGGAAATCCTAGACTTTAACCCTCAAGGTATCATCTTAGCGGGTGGTCCTGAGTCTGTTGCTGAAGAAGGTTCACCACGTGCACCTGAAATCGTCTTCACATTAGGCGTTCCAGTGTTAGGTATTTGTTACGGCATGCAAACCATGGCGGAGCAAATGGGCGGTAAAGTTCAAGGATCTGAATTGCGTGAATTTGGTTACGCGCAAATCCGCACACACGGTAATTACTCATTGCTTGACGGCATTGAAGACCACGTTGCAAACAACGGTGTTGCCTTGTTAGATGTGTGGATGAGCCACGGCGACAAAGTGGTTGATATGCCAGAAGGTTTCGCTTTGATGGCGTCAACTGAAAGCTGTCCAATCGCTGCGATGGCCCACGAAGGCAAAAAGTTCTACGGCGTGCAATTCCACCCAGAAGTAACGCACACGAAACAAGGCGGTCGTATCCTGTCTCGTTTCATCGTTGATATCTGTGGCTGTGAAACCCTATGGACGCCAGCAAACATTGCTCAAGACGCGATTGATCGTATGAAAGAGCAAGTTGGCGACAAGAAAGTGCTACTGGCCCTTTCTGGTGGCGTGGACTCTTCTGTTGTGGCGGCGCTACTGCACAAAGCAATCGGTACACAGCTAACCTGTGTATTCGTTGATAACGGTCTACTTCGTCTAAACGAAGGTGATCAAGTCATGGCGATGTTCAAAGAGAACATGGGCGTTAACGTTATCCGTGTGGATGCTGAAGACCTGTTCCTAGGTAAACTAGGTGGCGAAGCAGACCCAGAGAAGAAACGTAAGATCATTGGTAATACCTTCATCGAAGTATTCGACGAAGAAGCGGCTAAGCTAACGGAAGTAGAGTTCCTAGCACAAGGTACTATCTACCCAGACGTAATCGAATCTGCTGCCTCTAAAACAGGTAAAGCACATGTCATCAAGTCTCACCACAACGTCGGTGGTCTGCCAGAAGACATGAAGATGCAACTTGTTGAGCCACTGCGCGAACTATTCAAAGACGAAGTACGTAAGCTTGGTCTAGAGCTAGGCCTACCGTACGACATGGTTTACCGTCACCCATTCCCAGGACCAGGTCTAGGTGTTCGTATCCTAGGTGAAGTGAAGAAAGACTACGCAGACATCTTACGTCGCGCTGACGCGATCTTCATCGAAGAACTACGCAACGCTGGCTGGTACGAGAAAACAAGCCAAGCCTTCGCTGTATTCCTACCAGTTAAATCTGTAGGTGTTGTAGGCGATGGTCGTCGTTACGAATACGTGGTTGCACTACGTGCCGTAGAAACCATCGACTTCATGACAGCGCGTTGGGCACACTTACCATACGAGCTACTAGAGAAAGTGTCGGGTCGTATCATCAACGAAATCGAACACATCTCTCGCGTGACTTACGACGTATCGTCTAAGCCACCAGCGACCATCGAGTGGGAATAATTCATCGTTAGGTAACACCTTGCACTGAGCAGCAATAAACACTCCCAAGCCCGCTATCTAGCGGGCTTTTTTGTGTTTAATTAACTTGTTGCTCTTTCACTTAATCCTTGCATATACAATTTTCTGATTTGGTCTGTGGATAGGCTTGGCAGGGTCGGAGGTGCTGATGATGTCGAGTGAAAGATTTGCTGAGCGACTTGTCGGCCAATCAGTTGTGCTTGGGTGGTTTTGTCGATGCGCGTGCTGTAAAACTTCTTCAAAACAGCATCGAGCGATTGGTTGTGATTGAGTAACTGGGACAAATGCCAGGCGTCTTCAAGGGCTTGGCTTGCGCCTTGGCCTGATGTGGGTAGTGGGGCATGGGCTGCATCGCCGATGATAATTAGGTTTCCATTATGCCAATAGGGAAGGGGCTCAAGGTCGTGAACAAATAGGCGTTTTAAACTGTTTGGATCATAATTATTTAGAACTTTCTGAATCTTGCTAGGCCAATGTCTAAAGCGTTGGTGCATCTCGTCAAACCAACTTGTTAATGTTCTAGAATCATCCATTTCGCAGTGCCATGCTGCAGCCCAATAGCCATGTTGTTTTGTGACTGGAACAATGCCAAAGCGTTCACCGTTTTCTCGATATTCGTGGATGGTGTGATCGCATAAAGATTGGTTCATTTGATAGAGTCCAATGATGTTGATAAAGCCCTGATATTGAGGCTGCATCGTATCCTTATAGAGACTTGCTCTCGCTGCTGAGTGCATGCGTCCATCGCTGCCAACTACTAAGTCAAACTGCTGTTTTAATTGAGTAATGTCTTCGGCCTTAATGGTGTGATTAAAAAGGATAGTAGCGCCCATCATTTCAAGAGCATCCCCCAGAATTTTAATCAGGTCGCGGCGTAATATGTTGACAGTTGGGTGCTCACACATAGCGTTTAACGCCCCAATATCAAAGGTGTTTGTTTGCCGACCTTGTCGATTAAACTGGTGCATAAAGCAAGGCTGTCCACCGGAATGGATTACTTCATCGATTAGTCCAAGCTGTTTCATTACAAACGTTGCGTTTGGCCAAAGAGTTACGCCGGCACCGATTGAAGAGAGGCACTTGCTTCTTTCGAATAGGGTAACGTGAATACCTTGTTTTCTTGCAAAAATTGCTAAGGCGAGGCCTGCGACACCTGCCCCAATAATGGCCATATTTTTGATTGTCTTCATCTAACTAGTCCTAATGATTGAGAGATGAGAGGATTATTTCAGCCTATAATAATGGGATAAATGCGCTGATTTTGTTTTGTTTGTCCCATTATTTGAGATAGTTATGCTTGAAAATATTGAATTACAGTGGCTGTTGAGCTTTCAGAAAGTCTATGAGCAGCTGAGCTTTAAGCGGGCAGCAGAATTGTTGCAATTGCCTAAGTCGAACATTAGCCGTCATGTTGCTTTGCTTGAACAGGCCTTGAATACTAGATTATTAGAGCGTACTACTCGGAAGATGGTGGCGACTGACGCGGGTGATCGGTTGTACCATGGCTTGGCCCCACTGCTTATTGCGATGGGTGATGTACTGTTGGAAGCTCGCCAAGAAGCTGATGTGATCGCTGGACATTTGAAAGTGATAACGCCCGATTTACCATTTATGGCTGATGCCATGGCAGATTTCTGTTATCAGAACCCTAACATTCAGCTTAGCTGTGACACTCAGCTTAACCCTGAAGAAGGGTTGTTAGAAGGTTTTGACCTGTTGATACGTTTTGGCCGTGGGTCAATAGCAGATTCAGGATGGGTTGCCAGAGAGTTGGTTCGTTGGCCTAGTTGCGTGGTAGCTACACCAAGTCTGATGACATATCACACCACTCCCATTTCAATCGCTGAGCTTGCTAAGCTTCCTTGCATTACCAGCTTGTCGGTCTTACAAGGAATGCCGTGGAGGTTTAAACAAGCTGGCTCAGTGAATGTGTCGTCTTGTTACAAGGTGAATAGCGGTTACATGGCGAAGGCGGCTGCCCTTAAGGGGTTGGGATTTGCGATTCTGCCTTTGGAGTCTTGCCGTCAGGAGTTAGCTGATGGAACGTTAATGAAGGTCTGCCTATTAGAAGACGAACCAGAAGACTTAGTGTTGTACGCTCTCTATTCGGGACGCAAGTATTCATTGGCTAAGGTAAAGGCATTTTTAGGACATGTTCAGGCTGTGATAGAGCGTCATTACGCTTAAATCCAGTTAATAGATGGGAAATATTAGTTTTGGGTAGAGATTAAAAAAGGTAACGCATTATGACGGTAATACGTTACCCAATATTCTAAAAAGCAGAAGTAACCCCAAATGTTTATACAAACTTACCG
The DNA here is from genome assembly GCF_016461785.1 of Marinomonas ostreistagni. Classification (GTDB taxonomy): domain Bacteria; phylum Pseudomonadota; class Gammaproteobacteria; order Pseudomonadales; family Marinomonadaceae; genus Marinomonas; species Marinomonas ostreistagni_A. Next base: position 26,788 of record NZ_JAEMUH010000022.1, read on the forward strand.
CTAACCGTTCCTAAGCCTTGATAACGAACGCAGAAGTTATCACCCTTATTAACTTGCACCGCAGCAGTGATGGCACCGATCATGATAAATGTTCCAGCAGGAATTTCTTCGTCACGTTCGGCTAGCATGTTAGCAAGCATTGCGACGGAAGAGGCTGGATGCCCGAGTACGGCAGCTCCAGCACCGGTTTGCACCACTTCGCCATTAATCTCCATCACTACGCCAAGATTTTTTAAGTCGAGATCAGACGGTTTGGCCATGGTTCCACCACTAATGAAGCGGGTGGAAGAGGAGTTGTCAGCAATCACACTTTTTAGGTCAAACTTGAAGTCTTTATAGCGTGAGTCGATGATTTCCACGGCAGGCATGATGAAGTCTGTTGCGCGTAAAACATCAGCAATGTGAATGCCGGGGCCTTTTAAGGGCTCTTTCGTAACAAATGCCAATTCTGCTTCGATCTTCGGGTGAATTAGCTTGTCATGTTCGATGTCTGCACCATCAGCAACGGCAAAGTAATCAGCCAAGAAGCCATAGCAAGGTTGCTCGACACCCATTTGCGCCATCTTAGCCCATGAAGTAAGCCCCATTTTCATTCCGACAATCTTATGTCCACGGGCTTCTTTTCTACGCCGTATTTCCCACTGAATATCGAAGGCATCACGATAGGTCATATCAGGGTATTCATCGGTAATTTTCGTGACTTCAAATGCCTGTAATTCAGCACTTTCAAGATGTTCAGCTAAGCCTGCTATTTCTTGTTTAGTTAAGTTGTTCATTAGATTAATCCTTTTTCTTTTGCCATGGTAAGCGCAAGGTCTTCAATCATGTCTTCTTGTCCGCCAACAGTGCCACGTTTGCCTAGTTCCACTAAAATATCTCGCGCTGAAATGCCGTACTTTTGCTGCGCTCTTTGGGCAAATAACAAGAATGAGCTGTATACCCCTGCGTAGCCGAGTGTTAGGGCATCTCTGTCAACGCGTATAGGTTGATCCATCATGGGGACGACTATGTCTTCTGCGACATCCATTATTTTGTATAAATCAATGCCATGGTTTGCTCCCATGCGTTCTAATACCGCAACCAAAACTTCTAACGGAGTGTTTCCTGCTCCCGCGCCCAGACCTGCTACAGAACCGTCGATACGGTGTGCGCCTGCTTCAATCGCCGCAAGAGAATTTGCAATGGCCATGCCCATATTATGATGTCCATGAAAGCCAATCTCTGTATTAGGAGAGAGCTCTGCACGCAGCAATGACACTTTTTCCGTCACTTGATCCGGTAGCATGTATCCTGCCGAGTCGGTGCAGTAAATGCAGTTTGCACCATAGCTTTCCATCAATTTTGCTTGTTCGAGCATTTTTTCAGGTGACGCCATATGAGCCATCATAAGGAAGCCAACGGTATCTAACCCCATTTTCGCTGAAGCACTAATATGCTGCTGCGATACATCCGCTTCAGTACAATGAGTGGCGACACGAATTGTGCTGACACCACAGTCTCGAGCCATTTTAAGGTGGTCGACCGTACCGATACCGGGAAGTAACAAGGCTGAGATTTTTGCCTGCTTCATTTTCGGCACGACTGCTTTAAGATACTCTTCATCAGAATGTGCTGGAAAACCATAGTTCAGGGATGTCCCGCCCAAACCATCACCGTGAGTGACCTCGATTAAGGGCATGCCAGCATTGTCTAAACCTGTTGCAATAGCCACCATCTCATCAAGTGATATTTGATGGCGCTTAGCGTGCATACCATCACGAAGGCTCATATCATGCAGCATCACATGTTTGTTGTTTAAATTCATTGTTAAGCGCCTCGTTTTGGTAAGGTTAAACGGTCAAAGAAAGCCTCTTCAGCGAACAACTCTGCGGTACGTAGGGCGGCAGCTGTCATGATGTCTAGGTTCCCTGCATAGGTAGGTAAGAAATCCCCTAGGCCTTCTACTTCCATAAAGACAGACACCTTGTTGCCATCAAACACAGGCCCGTTCACCAGCTTGTAGCCGGGAACGTATTTTTGGACTTCGGCGACCATAGCATGGACAGATTCCGTAATGGCATCACGGTTAGGCTCTTCGACCGTTAAGCAGTGCACGGTGTCGCGCATCATGAGTGGCGGCTCTGCTGGATTGATAATAATGATGGCCTTGCCTTCTTTTGCTTGACCGATTTTCTCTACAGCTGAGGCCGTTGTACGGGTAAATTCATCAATATTTTGGCGTGTACCAGGGCCAACGGAGCGTGAAGAGACTGTAGCGATGATCTCTGCATAATCGACTTCTTGAACACCCGAGATAGCAGCGACCATAGGTATGGTTGCTTGGCCACCACAGGTCACCATATTGACATTTTGAACTTGAGATTGAGCGTGTTCTTTTAAATTAACGGGAGGAACGCAATAAGGGCCAATCGCTGCTGGCGTGAGATCGATCATGATCACACCAAGCTCGTTTAGCTTTCGGCTATTCTCAGCATGTACGTAGGCAGATGTGGCATCAAATGCGATTCGAATATCGTCATTCAATACATGCTCAAGAATACCATCGACGCCCGTGCTTGAGACTTTTAGTCCCATTTCTTTAGCACGTTTTAAACCTTCAGATTCTGGGTCAATTCCTACCATCCAGACGGGTTCTATCCAATCTGAACGCATCATCTTCATTAACAGGTCTGTACCAATATTGCCTGGACCAATAATCGCGGCTTTTAATTTTTTTGTCATGTTGGGAGCCTTATAAGTTCAACTTAAGTGAAACGCACAGAAGCGGAGCCAATGCCGCCGATGCTGACCGTCATGAAATCACCTGGAGCGACAGGTTCCAGCGGTACTAAAGAGCCAGATAGAATGACTTCTCCAGCTTTGAGAGGAATACCGTATTCACCTAATTTATTGGCCAACCATGTAACGCAATTAACAGGGCTACCTAGTGCCGCGGCACCTGCGCCGGTTGAGAGTAATTGACCATTCTTTTCAACCACCATGCCACATGTGGACAGATCTACATCTGCTGGGGACACGGCCTTATCACCTAAAATGAAAAGGCCACAAGAGGCATTGTCTGCGATGGTGTCTTGGATTTTGATTTGCCAATTCTCTATTCGAGAGTCAACTACTTCAAAGCAGGGTAAAACGAAAGCGGTGGCCGCGAGTACGTCTGCGTTCGTTATTCCTGGACCCAGTAAATCTTTTTCGAGCACAAAGGCTACTTCACCCTCTGCTTTGGGGGCGATCAACTTTCCGCTGATCGGCATTTCTTCGCCTTGGCTAAAAGCCATGTCGTCTGTCAGAAAACCAAAATCAGGCTGATCAACCTTTAGTGCCTGTTGAACGGCTTTTGATGTGATACCAATTTTTTTTCCAATCACGCGTGCTCCTGCGGTAACTCTACGTTCTAGGAAGCGTAAAGAAATATGGTAGGCATCATCTATCGTGATTTCCGGGTAGCGTTCAGTAAAGGGAGCGACGCTTTTTGATGCTTGTAATGCCTCGAAAAGCTCATCGCCACATAGTTGTATAGTAGACTGATTCATGTAAGCCTCGTGCTTTATAAATTCGTTTATTCAGTGTTAAAAACACTAAAAAGCCGATTTTTGGACGCAAAAAACCATAAGTGCCAAGACACTTATTATTGTGCGAACTAAAATTTATGGTGTTGTGGAGGGAGAGCTAGAGCACTTTAGGTGCTTCAGGCTTTCCCCAGTGAGCAGAAGGAACTTCTTGAATGATGACTCTGATGGTTTCTAAAGGGGCTTGAGTTGACTCGGCAAGCGCCTTGCAAACGTTGTCAATCACGTCTTTCTTTTGCTCATCAGAGCGGCCTTCTTTCATATAAATGTGTGCAATTGGCATGGTGAGCCTCTTTATTAAATGATTATGTGAGAGGTGTCGGCTGTTCCCCGACACCAAATTGCTATTACTGAAATCAGGTTACGACCGTCAAAAAACGCTCGTTTAATTCTCTTGTATGGTAGAAAACAGCTGCACCCATTTCGTCCTCTGTCCAAGTGTAAGGCTTCATATCTGGGTAAAAGGAGTAACCTCCACAGAAGGTTTCGAAACGATTGCCAGAAGGATCGAAAGCATAAATGGTTGTGCCTCGAGTGATTCCGTGGCGCACGGGCCCTAAATCAATAGGGACTCGGTTGGCGGACATTAAGTCAGCTGCTTTTAGCACGTGATCCCATGTTTCTAACAAAAATGACATGTGGTGTAAGGTGTTATTTCGTTCATCGCGTACAAAGGCGATATCATGGGCTTTAGTTGAGCAGGTTAACCAGACGGCTAGGTCCAGTTTGCCATCAGTGCTGACAATTTTTTCAACTAAGCTGAAACCGAGCACGTCAATAAATAAGTCTCGACTACCATCTAAGTCTGCACCGTGGATCTGCCAGTGATCTAGTCTGATGGGGGAAATGCCTTTTCTATTTTGAATGATGACTTCAGGGTTTACATAACCCAGTCCATCACCGACTTCTGTTTTATCATAATAAAGTTCAAAAACATGGCCAGTTGGTGCAGTGAAGCGAACACGCTCTCCCGTTTCTAGTAGCTCACCCGCTGGAATGCGCTCAGTAGGTACACCGTATTCATTTAAGTCTGTTTCTAGCTTGTCCAATGTAGCGGCGTTGAGAACTTTAAAACCATAAAAGTCCATACCAGCTGTATCCGCTTCTCGGATAATGAAGCTGTTATGGTCTCTTTCATCATGGCATTTAAAATAGACCCGTCCAGAGACGTCTCGACCAGTTTCTACTAACCCAAAAATTTCAGTGTAAAACTTTACCGACTCTTCCAAGTTAAGTACGCGCAATTGGGTATGTCCGGGACGTAATACGCCTGTCATCGCCATAGCATTTTCCTCATATTATTTTTGTTAGTAGGTTTTCAATATGCTGTATGAGTTCATCATGAGAGTGATGGAGCAAAGAGTCCAATACAAATTGAGTAACCTACTATATCAATTAGGTATGAGTGATAAGTGAGGCATTGCGACACATGCCTATACGGGCTTATATGAAGCGTTCTTGCATACGTTGGCAGAATGCAGAAATGTGATCGGATACGTCGTTCTTCCGTACCGACATGATCAATGGAGTGGTGACGCCGCTGTCTAGAATAGAAATAAACTCAATATCTGGTCGTTTTAAAAGGCGCATAGACTCAGGTACGAGAGTTACCCCCATACCCGCGGCGACTAAACCAATAGCAGTTTGAACACCGTTAGTTTCGTAGGTATCTGCAGGGCTTAAACTGCGAACCTGAAATTGGCGTAATACATGATCTGCGAAACTGGGGCGAGGGTTGGACGGGTATAAAATTAATGTTTCTTGAATAATATCTTTAAGGCACAAGCCTTGTGCACCATAGAAAGAGCTCGTTGGTGAGATCACCAGAGCTAGCTTTTCCTCATCAAGTAGTATGTTTTCGATAGCATCGTTCTCGACAGCGAGCCGACCAAAACCTATGTCAATTTTTCCTGATATCAGAGCTTTCACTTGTTCTACAGAGGTGAGTTCATCAAGTGAAACATCAATATTTGCATGGGATTTGCGAAACTCTTGAACCATGCTTGGAATAGGACTGTACAAAATGGAAGCCACGAATCCAATGCCCATCCAACGGTTTTGTCCTGTGCCAATTCTTTGAGTCGTCTTTTTGACTTCTTTTATTTTAGCCAGTAGCTGAGTTGACTGGTTGTAAAAGAATATGCCGGCCTCGGTCAACTTCAGCGGTCGGGAGCTCCTATCAATAAGAATAACACCCAGTTCGTCCTCTAGGTTTTGGATCTGTCGAGATAAAGGTGGCTGAGCTATATGCAGCTCTTCTGCCGCTCGACTGAAGTTTAAAGTGCGGGCAACCGCTTCGAAGTATTTTAGCTGACGAAATTCCATTTATACCTCATAGGTATAGTTGCAGACGAATTCTATATTAGACGTGAGGGCCATGATTCGCAAACATAAAACCAAAAGGTAGGAAGCAACGCTCCTCGATGAGTGGCTCACCTTTTAAGGATGATAACAAAAACAAAGCAGGTCCAAATATCATGAAACCCCTATCAAGACGTTCTTTTATGAAAGGCGTGTTCGCCGCTTCAGCCGCTTCAGCAGTAAGCTTAAAAGCTCCGTTTGTTCACGCTTCTGATACGTTACGCATTGGCTTCATCAGCCCGCAAACAGGCCCCTTAGCGGTCTTTGCCGAGCCTGATGACTTCACTATGATGCAGATCTTTCAAAAGATCAAAAACGGCGTTGAAATCGACGGCCGTCGTCATGATGTAGAAGTAATATACAAAGATTCGCAGTCTAACCCTTCCCGTGCTGCCACGGTCACAGCTGAGCTTATTCTAAAAGATGGTGTGGACTTAGTGGTTGCCTCCTCAACCCCTGCAACGTGTAACCCAGTCGCTGATCAGTGTGAGTTATACGGCGTGCCTTGTATTACAAATGATGCCCCATGGCAGCCTTACTTTTTTGGCCGAAATGGTGATCCAAAAACAGGTTTTGATTGGACGTTCCATTTTTTTTGGGGGTTGGAAGATGTTGTTGGCTCATTTTCGAATCTCTGGCAGCAGATTCCTACTTCTAAGGCCATAGGAACTTTGTGGCCGAACGATGAAGATGGTAATGCTTGGGGGAATAGTGACCGAGGTTTTCCTCCTGTTTTGAAACAGAAAGGTTTTGAGGTCATTGATCGAGGACGTTTTCAAACACCAATTAACGACTTTTCATCATTCATATCTGAATTTCGTCGCAATGACGTCGACATTGTTACGGGTGTGATTGCCCCGCCTGATTTTGCTAACTTCTGGAATCAAGCGGGCCAGATGGGTTTCCAGCCTAAAGTGGTTACCGTTGCTAAAGCGACGGAGTTCCCGCAAGCCGTCAGGGCGTTTGGAGAGCGTGCTGAAGGCTTGACCGTCGAACTTATGTGGAGTCCATCACATCCATTTAAGTCTTCCCTAACTGGTCAAACCGCCCGCGAGTTAGCAAATGATTATATGGCAACGACAAGTCGACCTTGGACTATGCCGTTAGGCTTGAAGCATGCGTTATTCGAAGTAGCGATTGATGTCTTGCAGCGCGCAGGAAGTAAAGATCCTGAAGTCATTCGTGATGCGATCAAAGCGACCAAACTGGATACGATCGTAGGGCCTGTAGATTTTCAGAATGGCCCCGTCCCAAGTGTCGGCAAAACCCCCTTGGTCTCTGGACAATGGCAAAAACGAGGCAAAGACCTAGACCTTGTGATTGTTGAGAACAGCCAAGCACCGATGATTCCAGTTGAGGCTGAGCTACTGCCTATCCAATACAAAAGTTAAGCGCTCTCAAAGAAGAGGGGACGCTTTATTTTTATGGCCTTTTTACATGAACAATAATAAGAGTCGAAAGCATGCTATTAACGGTAGAAAATGCTCACAAAAGCTATGGAGCCTTAGCGGTGACTAAGGGGATGTCATTTAGCGTCGAAGAAGGTGAAACCCTTGGTATTTTAGGGCCAAACGGTGCAGGTAAAACAACCCTATTTAATTTAATTTCTGGGGACGTTTCTTTGGATTCTGGCATCGTGCACTTCAATGGCCAAAATATTACCACCTTAGCTCCTTTTCAGCGTTGTCAGTCAGGTATCGGTCGAAGCTATCAGGTACCTCATCCATTCGGCAATATGACCGTATTTGAAAACCTCATTACAGCGGCTTGCTTTGGCGGACAGATGTCTGAGCCGGAAGCATATGATGTGGCAGAAGAGGTGATGAATAGCATGGGGCTTACGTCGCTTGCTAATCAGCAAGCGGGTTCTATGACTTTGCTTAATCGCAAGCGCTTGGAATTAGCGAGAGCGTTAGCGACACGTCCTAAATTACTTCTTCTTGATGAAATCGCAGGAGGATTAACTGAACCAGAAGCTCAAGAGCTTGTCACGGAGCTAAAAAAAATTAAAGCAAAAGGTACAACAATGATCTGGATCGAACATGTTGTTCATGCATTGCTGTCTATCGCTGATCGATTGATGGTCGTGAACTTTGGGGAGAAATTGGCAGATGGTGAGCCCATGTCGGTCATGAATGATCCAGAAGTGAAACGCGTTTATATGGGGATCGAGGCATGAGTGAGATGTTGCTAGAAGTACAAGGGCTCAATGCTTTTTATGGTGATGCGCAAGCACTTTTTAATGTTTCATTGCAGCTGAGGGCAGGTGAGGTCGTTGGCGTATTGGGCGCAAATGGTGCTGGTAAGTCAACTTTGATGAAATCTTTGACGGGGTTAGTGGCAGTTGATAAGGGGGCGATTCGTTTACGTCAGCAGCCGATCGGTGGAATGCCGCCAGGTGAAATCGTAAAGCATGGCGTGGCATTAGTACCAGAGGGACGCCGACTTTTTCCAAGTATGACCGTTGAAGAGAACTTAATGATGGGAGGATATTCCAAGCGCCCTGGCCGTTGGAATAAGCATGCGATCTTTGAGCTCTTTCCCATTCTTGAAGAAAAAAGAAGCCAACCTGCTACCTCGCTATCTGGTGGTCAACAGCAAATGGTCGCCATTGGCAGGGCCCTAATGAGCAATCCTGATGTGTTGTTATGTGATGAAATTTCGTTGGGATTAGCGCCGGTCGTTATTAAAGACATTTATGAATCTCTTCCGGATATCTGCTCCGATGGCATGAGTGTTGTGGTAGTTGAGCAAGATGTCATCGTTGCTCAGCAATGCTCAGCACGGCTGTATTGCTTACAAGAAGGCAGAGTCTCTCTTGAAGGTACGAGTGATGCATTGACCCGTGATCAAATCAGTGAAGCTTACTTTGGGATTTAGTTATGTTGGAAACGATTATTCAGGGCATCCTGCTTGGCGGGCTATATTGCATTTTTGCTCTAGGTTTATCGCTGATGTTTGGTGTGATGCGCCTTACAAATATTGCTTTAGGCGATCAAATTATTATCTCAGGTTTCATTGCCATCGGTATGGCAACAGTTCTGGGTTTCAATGTTTTGTGGATTGGTCTGCTGCTTTTACCAATTGCCTATATTAGCGGATTTTGCTTTCAAGGTTGGGTGCTTAATCGGACCTTATCGAAAGACCCTTTACCCTCTCTTGTTGTGACTTTTGGACTGTCAATCGTTATCCAAAACACACTACAAATGGTGTTTGGTGCTAACCCGCGTTCTCTTGATGTGGGTAGCTTAAGTACCGCCGGCGTTGAGCTTTCACCAAGTTTAACAGTTGGGGTGCTTCCGTTGATTATTTTTGTGAGCGCCATCGTTTGTACTTTTGGGTTGCAATGGTTATTCGCACATACAGCAATAGGGCGCTCATTTCGAGCCGTTTCAGATGATAGAGAAGTAGCAGAGCTGATGGGGCTGAGTGCAAAGAGGGTGTTTGCAACGGCGACAGGTTTAGCTTTTTGTCTGATTGCGCTAGCGGGATGGTTCCAAGGCATGCGTACAACTGTTTCACCAAGCGATGGTCCCTCATTACTTTTGTTTGCATTTGAGGCCGTCATTATCGGAGGGATGGGGTCATTCTGGGGAACTTTTCTTGGTGCGATGGTATTGGGCGTGACGCAACAAGTCGGCTTTCATTATGACCCAGGCTGGGGAATATGGTTTGGGCATCTTGTTTTCATCGTTGTTTTATTTATTAAACCAAATGGTTTATTCCCAAAAACAAAGGGCTAAGAAAATGACAGTACATACTCAGCACATCAACATGACTAGAACGCCCTTGCCGATCCTTCCAATTAGTTTAGGGGTATTGTTTCTTGGTACAGCAATCACGATGCCTTTTTGGGGTCAGGCCTACTGGCTGCATGAATTTGTCAATATTTCCTGTTTCTTCATTTTTGCAATGATGTGGAATCTTCTAGCGGGATATGGAGGCATGGTGTCAGTTGGGCAACAAGCGTTCTTTGGTTTGGGTGGGTATTTCGTGTTGGCCATGGGGAACCTAGCAGGAGTCAGTCCGTTTATAGGTATCCCACTAGCAGCCATCCTTACCGCGATCATGGCTCTGCCGCTGTCTAAGTTAGCGTTCCGGCTCAACGGCGGTTATTTTGCAATTGGAACTTGGGTTATCGCGGAGGTGGTTCGTCTGACTGTTGCTAATATTTCGATAGTTGGAGGTGGGTCAGGTACGAGTTTGACAGCATTTCGAGGTGTTGACCGTGTATTCCGACAACACATGACTTATTGGATTGCCCTGACGTGTGTGGTGGCAACCGTTGCTCTGATCCTTTTATTCCTTCGCAGTAAGCAAGGGCTTGCATTACAAGCTATCCGTGATAGTGAGGTGGCTGCTTCAAGTCAAGGTGTTGATGTCATACGTATGAAACTCGCCGTTTATGTTGTGGCGGCACTAGGTTGTGGATTAGCTGGAGCGCTGTATTTTGCGAGTAATTTGCGCATCAGCCCGGATGCTGCATTTAGTGTTAACTGGACTGCGTTCGCTATTTTTATTGTGATGATTGGTGGGGTTGGAAGAATCGAGGGGCCAATTATCGGAACCTTTGTCTTCTGGTTAATCAACCATTATTTGAGTGACTATGGTACTTGGTACTTAATTGGTTTGGGGGGCTTGGCTATTGTCATGAGCTTATATATGAAAGATGGCTTAGCCGGATTTATTCATCGCAAAACAGGCAAAGACTTTCTATCCATTAAACGAATTTACCGTTCAAAATGAGCAGGAGTCCGGACTATGAAAAGGAATCAGCAAACTTGGGTTGATCATGGGTTACCTTCAGAGCCACGTCCAGGATCTTCATTATTAGAATATATTGGTTCTAATAAAAATTTAGGGGTATTGGTTGGCTGTCGTGGCGGTGGTTGTGGTGTCTGCAAATGTCGGGTAGTCAAAGGGGAGTTTTTTGCTAAAGCAATGAGCAAGTCACATATAAGTCAGGAGGAGCGAGAACAGGGCGTCGTTTTAGCATGCAGAGTGTTTCCGGTCACTCCCATGCATGTAAGTAATTTTAGTGAAGAAAAATTTCAAAAACTTAAAGGCCGCTCTCTATGAAACATATTCAACATTTTATTAATGGAATGTTTGTCGACAGTATTAGTCAACGTTCTTTCAGTAAGTTATCCCCAGTAGATGGGCGTCAAATTGCAGCAGTTCAAGAAGCTGACGAGGAAGATGTTGCAAAAGCGGTATCTGCCGCGAAAGCTGCATTAAAAGGTGAATGGGGGCAAATGACACAGCGGCAGCGCGCAGAAAAGCTTGAGAAAGTTGCACAACGCATCATTGAGCGATTTGATGAGTTTCTTGAGGCTGAATGTGCCGACACAGGGAAACCTAAATCTCTTGCTTCACATATCGACATTCCTAGAGGTGCAGCGAACTTTACGGCTTTTAGTCATGCGTTAGGGAATGAACCAACAGAAACATTTTCAATGGATACTCCTGACGGCAGTAAGGCAATCAATCTCGGCTTGCGAAAACCCAAAGGGGTTATTGCCGTAATATGTCCATGGAATCTACCTTTGCTATTAATGACTTGGAAAGTCGGCCCTGCTTTGGCTTGTGGTAATACAGTTGTCGTAAAGCCCTCAGAAGTCACACCAACTACCGCTGCTTTACTTGGTGATGTCATGAATGAGTGTGGTATTCCAGCGGGTGTTTATAATGTTGTTCATGGATTTGGTGCTCAGTCCGCGGGGCAGTATCTAACGCAAAATCCAGATGTCGATGCCATCACTTTTACAGGAGAAACTTCTACAGGGGAATCCATTATGCAAGCCGCTGCATTGGGCTTACGGAATATATCTCTTGAGTGCGGTGGTAAGAATTCCGCCATTGTTTTTGAAGATTGTGATATGCATTCAGCGGTTGAGGGTGTATTGCGTTCAGCGTTTGAGAATACTGGGCAGGTATGTCTCGGTACAGAACGCGTCTATGTTCAGAGCACTATTTTTGAGGAGTTTTTACATCGGCTAAAAGAGCGGGTTAGTGAACTGAAATTGGGGCCTCCTGATATGCCAAATGTCAATTTAGGCCCCCTAGCCAGCCTTGAACATCAGCTAAAGGTGCTTAGTTATTATGATTTAGCGAAAAAAGATGGCGCTCAAGTAGTGATCGGAGGAGGTGTGCCTAACTTGGGGGCGAGCTTAGATGGAGGTGCTTGGGTAGAGCCTACTATATGGGTTGGGCTTGATCGGTCATCAAAAGTTCTTCAAGAAGAAATCTTTGGCCCATGTTGCCATGTTCAGCCGTTTGATGATGAGCGTGAAGTTATTGCCTTGGCTAATGATACGAATTATGGGCTCTGTGCTAGTGTGTGGACGCAAAATATACAACGGGCTATGACGGTTTCACATTCTCTCGACGTAGGCATCGTATGGGTTAATAGCTGGTTTTTGAGAGATCTAAGGACGGCATTTGGTGGGGCAAAGCAGTCTGGTATTGGCCGTGAAGGTGGAGTGCATGGCTTAGAGTTTTATACGGAATTACAGAATGTGTGTATTAAATACGACAACTGATTATTTTCATGATAAACGCTGAACGAGGTGTTCACTGACGTAGTCGATGAAAACACGCAACCGTGCAGGCATATATCGAGTCTGGGCGTATTGCATGGCGATGAAGCCGTGATAGTTGCTGCGCAGGGTCCAGTCTGATAACACAGGCACTACATCGCCTTTTTCAAGCGCATCGGTAATAACGAAGTCGTGCAATATGCCGATGCCTAACCCGTTCTTAACACCGGCAAGTCGCATTTGGGAGTGGTTTACGGCATAGCGTCCGGTGACGGAGACAGAGTGCACTTCGTCCCCCTTTATAAAGCGCCAGATATGGTCGTGATCATTCTCTGCTAGATAAAGACAATCATGCTGGACCAATTCACTGGGGTGCTCAGGCATGCCTCTTTGCTTGATGTAGTCTGGGCTGGCACATAAGACCAGATTGGTTTTGCCCAGCTCTTTCAGGATCAGGCGCTCATCAGGTGTGTCGGTGAGCATGAAGGCCACATCAATATTATCTCGTAGTAAATCAATTTCACCGTCAGCAACCCGTAGCTGCAGCTTTACTTTTGGATAGAGATTTAAAAAGGGCAGGACATGGGGCTGCACCACCGAATTCAAAAACGCTTCGGGGGCCGCAATGGTGAGCGTGCCTTGGATTTCGCTATGGTCGGAAAGGGATAGCTCTACGGCTTGTTTGGCAGCATTCAACATAATGACCGCTTGATCGTACACCTTTTGCCCAGAACGAGTAATCAGCAATGTACGCGTGCTGCGTTCAAATAGCTTAATGGATAATGCTTTTTCAAGGCGTGTCACAAGCTTGCTTAATGCGGAAGGGGTGACGTCGAGTTTTTTTGCGGCGGCGGTAAAACTGCCTTCTTCAACTATTAAGATAAAGCTTGCTAGATCCGGTAGCAATGGAATGAGCTGGGTGTTTTGCATGATTATCGAGCCTTGTTTCCGAATTGTCATCGGGACGTAGTAAAGTCTATTTGTGCCTGAGGTTCAATAATGCTTTTCCAATGAACCCAATAATCTCTTTTTCAGCTCTCTATTACACTTAATGTTATCGGCTATGGACTTGTTCATTCTTTTAACAAGCCTTCATTAATCATCGTGATTGAGAGGTATTCATCATGACTTCTACTTTTTATCAGCATATTCAACAGCAAATCGACGAAGTGAAATCTGAAGGGCTGTATAAGCCTGAGCGCGTGATTACCTCTCAGCAGAAAGCTGAGGTCAGCGTCACCTCGGGTGAAGAGGTTTTAAACTTCTGTGCCAATAACTACCTCGGATTAGCAAACAACGATGAGCTAATTCAAGCGGCAAAAGAGGGGTTGGAACAACATGGTTTTGGCATGGCGTCGGTACGCTTTATTTGCGGCACGCAAGATATCCATAAAACACTAGAGCATAAGCTCTCTGAGTTCTTGGGTATGGAAGACACGATTCTTTACTCCTCTTGCTTTGATGCCAATGCGGGATTGTTTGAAACAATCTTAGGGAAGGAAGACGCGATCATTTCCGATGCATTAAACCACGCGTCGATCATTGATGGCGTACGTTTATGTAAAGCCATGCGCTTTCGTTATGCCAACAATGATATGGTGGATTTAGAACAGCAGCTAATGGCAGCAAAAGACGCCGGTGCACGCCATACCTTGATTGTGACAGATGGTGTGTTTTCGATGGATGGTATTGTGGCTAACTTACCTGCTATATGTGATTTAGCGGATCAATATGGTGCTTTAGTGATGGTGGATGATTCTCACGCAGTGGGCTTTATGGGGAAAACCGGTGCCGGGACCCATGAATACCATGATGTGGTTGATCGCATTGATATCATAACCGGTACGCTAGGCAAGGCATTAGGCGGTGCGTCGGGCGGTTACACGTCAGGAAAAAAAGAAGTGATCGAGTGGTTGCGTCAACGTTCACGACCTTATTTATTCTCTAACTCATTAGCTCCAGCGATTGTGAATGCCTCAATTCGTGTGTTAGATGTTTTGAAGCAGAGCGATGAGTTGCGTAATCGTCTGTGGGAAAACGCTCAATATTTCCGTACACGAATGGAAGCAGAAGGGTTTGTGATGGGAGGTGCTGACCATGCCATCATTCCTATTATGCTAGGCGATGCGAAATTAGCGGCGGAGTTTGCTGAACGATCCTTACAAAAAGGCGTGTATGTGATTGGCTTCTCGTTTCCTGTCGTGCCTAAAGGGCAAGCTCGAATTCGTACGCAAATGTCGGCGGGCCATACCCGTGAACAGCTAGATCGGGCCATCGAAGTGTTTATAGAAGTCGCTCGAGAGATGGAGATTATTCATTAATGAAAGCATTAGCCAAATTAAAGCCTGAGCAAGGTATCTGGATGACGCAAGTCGAGCGGCCTGTGATCGGCCATAACGACTTGTTGATTAAAATTAAGAAAACAGCCATTTGTGGAACGGATGTGCATATTTACAATTGGGACGAATGGGCTCAAAAAACCATTCCAGTTCCGATGGTTGTTGGACATGAGTACGTCGGTGAAGTGGTTGAAGTCGGCCAAGAAGTGCGAGGGTTCAACATCGGCGATCGGGTGTCAGGTGAGGGGCATATTACCTGCGGCCACTGTCGTAACTGTCGCGCAGGGCGCACCCATTTATGCCGTAACACTATCGGCGTTGGAGTGAACCGTGAAGGTGCTTTTGCAGAGTATCTCGTTTTACCTGCGTTTAATGCCTTTAAAATCCCGGATGGTATTTCGGATGACCTTGCCGCGATTTTCGACCCGTTTGGTAATGCGGTTCATACAGCACTGTCTTTTGACTTGGTTGGTGAGGATGTTTTGATTACAGGAGCTGGCCCAATAGGCATTATGGCGGCGGCAGTAGCAAGGCATGCGGGGGCTCGACATGTTGTGATCACGGATATCAACGATTACCGTTTAGAGTTGGCCCGTAAAATGGGCATTCAACATACGGTCAATGTATCGAAGCAGTCCTTATCTGATGTCATGGTAGAGCTTAAAATGACTGAAGGCTTTGATGTAGGATTGGAAATGTCAGGCAATGCTGCTGCGTTTGATTCAATGCTCGCGGCGATGAATCACGGTGGCCATGTTGCGTTATTGGGGATCTTGCCAACTGGCATGGGGATCGATTGGAGCCAAGTGATTTTCAAAGGGCTTGTTATAAAAGGTATTTATGGTCGAGAGATGTTTGAGACTTGGTATAAAATGGCATCTTTAATTCAATCTGGTTTGGATCTTACTCCAATTATTACCCATCATTATCACATTGATGACTTTCAAAAAGGCTTTGATGTGATGTGCAGCGGTACGTCAGGGAAAGTCATTCTAGATTGGACCTGATAGTAGTTTAAAGAGGTATGACCGAACGATGCATTTTTCAGAGTTAATCGAAGGGCGTTTAATCAAGCGATACAAACGCTTCTTAGCCGATATTGAATTAGCGCATGGGGAGGTCATCACCGCACATTGCCCTAACACAGGGTCGATGCGCCGTTGTCAGCAAGATCAAGCGCGGGTTTGGGTATCCAAAAGTGATAACCCAAAGCGCAAGCTAGCCTACACTTGGGAAATTGTTGAAGTTGACGAGCAGTTCCTTGCTTGTATCAATACGGGATTGCCTAATAAAGTCGTGGGCGAGGCAATCGCTCAGGGCAAAGTTGCAGAGCTGTCGGGATATAGCGCTCAGAAGGCTGAAGTAAAATATGGTAGTGGCAGTCGCATTGATTGGCTGTTGAGTGATGAGCACAAGCCATTGTGCTATGTGGAAGTGAAAAATGTGACCTTGCTTGAGGAAGATGGGTATGGATACTTCCCTGATGCCGTTACTGAGCGCGGCAGAAAGCACTTATATGAATTAGCGGATATGGTGAAAGCAGGCCATCGTGCGGTGTTGATGTTTTGTGTGTCACATACTGGCATTCAGTCCGTTGCTCCAGCTCAGCACATTGATCCTAAATATGCGGCGGCTTTAGAAGAAGTGATGGCTCAGGGCGTTGAGGTGATTGCATACCGTGCCCATATTGATACAACAGAAATCTATTTGACGGAGTCTATCCCAGTGACTCTTTCGTCTTTAAGTAAAAACTGAAGCAGCAACTGAGTTGCTGGGCTTGGGCGATGGTTATGCTCGATTACGTACTTTCGCCCAATATTACCTTGTTCATGAAATAGTTGAACGAGAGTGCCATCTGCTAACTCATTCTGAATCAAATTCATCGGGCACAATGCCACGCCTTGAGCGGCCATGGCTGCGAATTTGAGTAAATAAAAATCTTCATATATTTGGTGGGGCTGCTGCGCGTGTTCTATGCCCAAGCGAATTAGCCAGTCATTCCAACTGTCAGTATTCTGATCGTGCAGCAAGATTTGCTGTGCTAAGCATTGATGAGTATTAATGGGGCCACGCTGGGCTAGATACAGGGGGCTACATACGGGAATAGTTTCGCCATTCATTAAAACTTCAAATGGATAGTGCTGCGTGCTGTTAACTTCAATGCTTTTTATGCAGATCGAATGTTCGTCAATGTGTGCGGGCATTGACTGAAGATATTTCAAAGAGACTGACATATCCGGTACGCCTTGGTTAAACGCTACCAACCGTGGCATCAGCCAGTCGTTTATTAACGAGGGAATACAATAAATATTGAGACAGGATTCAGACAGCTGCTTTATTTCATCGTATGCATAATCAATGTCACTAAAGGGTTCGCTAATGCGATCCGCCAAAACCTTTCCCTTCTCAGTGACCTTTAAGCCTCTTCCTTCTTTATATAACAGTTGAGTGTTTGTGTGTTGCTCAAGCTTTTTCAATTGATGGCTGATGGCAGACTCAGTGATATGTAGGCTCTCTGCAGC
Source organism: Marinomonas ostreistagni (assembly GCF_016461785.1). Lineage (GTDB taxonomy): Bacteria > Pseudomonadota > Gammaproteobacteria > Pseudomonadales > Marinomonadaceae > Marinomonas > Marinomonas ostreistagni_A. The sequence goes on from NZ_JAEMUH010000022.1 coordinate 44,115, forward strand.
AGCTTTTAAGCTACCGAGCTGTACTACTTTCTGAAAAGCGCGAAGGGCGGAGTAGGGAATCATTCTTTAAAATATTCAAGTATTTTATAAAAGCTTCAATTTTATAGAACTATGTTGCTGCATTACTCTAAAGTCAATCCACTTATAGGAGTTAAATGATGGCTAAGGTAGAAGCGGCGTATCGTGCGGGCAAAGGCTCAAAGTTAGAAATTAATATAGCATTTTATGACAGCCTTGTTGAAGGCAGGGCAAATCGCACTCTTATTGAAACGGTAACGGTCCCAATGCGTGAAGGTATGGCATGGGAAGTGCCTGCTGGTCATGTTTTTCGAATTCTCGTACCGGAAGGTCCTCAGGTTGGGGATTTTAATATGTGGAATCGCCATGATCCACGAGAAAGAATGTGGGCATCTCGCACACGTCAAATACAGCGTGCTCATATTAGTACGCATGATCGAATTTGGTCGACGTTACCGTTTCTGCGTCCAATGGTGACGATTATCGACGATACGCTAGCATCCTATGGTGAAGATGAGCAGGGTGGTCGAGTCCACGATTTATTAGGGACTCGCTGTGATCCTTATGTGAATCATTTACTGACAGGGGAAGACTTTGATCATCACTGTCACTCAAACCTGGTTCGAGCGGTATTGCCATACGGACTGACTGAATTTGATGTGCATGATGTGTTGAATGTATTTCAATGCACAGGCTTAAATGAAGATGATCAATATTTCATGAAAGCTTGTCCTGCTCAAAAAGGGGATTATTTAGAGTTCTTTGCAGAGATAGATCTGTTGTGTGCTTTGTCTTGTTGCCCGGGAGGGGATTTGTCGGTTGATCTATGGGGACCTGAAGCACAGGATCCGCTATCCACTTGTCACTCTTTGGAAGTAGAAATCTATAAGCTAGAGGAGAAAGCCTTGGAGAATTGGCAGCCCCCTGTTTCTCCTAACTATCAAGGTCAACATGGGCTACAAAAGCCAGTAATAGATTGGAGTGCTGAGAAACAGAAGCTTCAAAGCAAAGGCTAGCTTCGCTATGTG
>NZ_JAEMUH010000023.1 GCF_016461785.1 Marinomonas ostreistagni
TGAAACCAACTCAGTGATGGTTATCATCTTCATCAAAGGGGGCAGATCCCTCAACTGGTGATAGTGCTTGGAGACTGATGTTCTTACAAGGATCTGAGCCCTGAGGTTTCCGAACGAAGTCGGGCCGTATAAGCCATCTACCGATGGCGAAAGCTTTTGTTAAAAGAACGACTAAAGCTCTTCCTTCACGAACGGAGCAGAGTTATAGCCAATAATACTTTTGAGAGAGATACATCTCTTGAGACTAAAAATAGTCTTCTTAACATAAACTTGATTGATTCCCTGGTTAGGTTCATCACGTATTAAAAAGTACTCCAGAATACACCTCAGTATTTTCTACTGCTCTTACTTCTATGGCAGCTCCTTATAAACCTGAACTCAAATAATTAAATATTGCTGCTTATGCATTCTTCAACACATTTTATGATGATTGAAAAAGAGGTTATTTCAGTTTTGACGTGTTTTTGTATCTTTTGAAAATAGTTTGGCTGCGTTCTTTGTAGTATGAACTATTTTTAGCTTTTTATTTGTACAGTTGTGAACTTTTTTTAAGTCAATATCACTACAATCAATAGTCTTTATGAAATTTTATTTCACAATTTGATCGATAATGAGTAGGAGAGATGGTTAAACGGGTATAAAATTCCGAAATCAAAATTTTGGGCTTTTAAATTCATTTACTGAGGTTGGTTTCATGTCTGAGGTACTGCAAATAGTACTTGTAAGCTTGGCTGTTCTAGCTTTGCTCGGGGTTGTTCTTGAAGATATTATTCATATTAATAAAGCGAAAATTACGCTGTTTTTAGGTACATTTTCGTGGTTTTTGTTATATGTATTCCATTCCGGCACTCCGGAGGAAGCTGAAGCTGTTGCAATAGGTTTTGAAGAAAACGTGGCGGAGATCGCTTCGCTATGGTTATTTCTTGTTGCAGCTATGACGTTTGTTGCCTACTTGAATAATAAAGGGATGATCGAAAATGTCATCCACCTTTTTTTACCGAGTCGTGTAAAAGAGCGGTCATTGCTTTTTTTGACTGCAATATTCTGTTTTATATTTTCATCATTAGCTGACAATATAACTGCGACACTTGTGTCCGTCACTTTGATATTGTCACTAAACCTTTCCACCAAAAAAACGATACGCTTTGCAACATTAGTTGTTTTTGCAGTGAACTCTGGGGGCGTTTCCCTTATTACTGGTGATGTAACCACTTTGATGATATTCCTTGATGGAAAAGTAAATATACTTGATTTGCTAATGTTATCACTGCCTGCATTCAGTGCAGTGATGGTGTTAGCTTTATTATTAAGTCGCGGCTTAAATGAAACAGTTGAGATTGATATTCGTCATAATGAAGTTAGGCCAGTAGATCTGATGATTGCTGGTGCTTTTCTTTGTACAATTATCACGACTATTGTTGCCAATGTGTTGTTTGGTATCCCTCCTGTACTAATGTTCCTGTTAGGTATGGCCAGCATGTTTCTTATTGCCCGCTTCTTTGATTCTGATGAAAAAGAAGAGCAGAAGATCCTAGAATATATTCGCGTGATTGAGTTCGAAACACTTCTTTTCTTTTTAGGAATACTCTTATTAGTTGGTATGTTAAAGGAAATTGAGGTGCTAGACGCGATTGTTCAGATGTACGAAGTGTTACCGCCAAGTATTGCTAACTTCCTGATGGGCGTACTGTCTTCAGCCATTGATAATGTGCCATTAACGGCTGCATTGTTAAAAGCGGGTATCGTTATGACTGAAGCTGAATGGTTAGGCTTGACCTATGCTGTTGGTGTTGGTGGTTCACTACTTGTGATTGGATCGGCGGCAGGCATTGTTGCAATGAGCAAAGTTGATGGGCTAACTTTTGGTTCTTATGCTAGATATTCGATGGTGTTATTGTTGGTCTATTCGTTAGGGTATATTGCATCCATTGGCTTAGCCCAGGTTGTACTGGGTAGTTAAAATTAAAAATGCAGGCGCTAGGCGCCTGCTTTTTTTTGAGATGCTAAAAATCAAAATTGGCCTAACAATTGTATGATTCCATAGTGAAATTAAGGGTATTGGATATTTAAGAGCTATAAATCAATTCAAATCGACTTTGTGCTTTGATTTGGTGCTTCTCTTACTAGGCTGCAACAAAATAGGAGAGTCTATGATTGATGTTGTTTGGGTTTTGATTTCGGCTAGTTTAGTGTTTCTCATGCAGGCAGGCTTTTTATGCCTGGAAAGTGGCCGAATTCGAAGCAAAAACAGTATTAATGTTGCTGCCAAAAACATTTCTGATTTTATTATTTCCTCTGCTGTATTCAATGTGCTTGGTTTTGGGCTGATGTTTGGTGCTTCATACCAAGGCTTTATTGGCATCTCCGAATTCCTCTTCGGAGATAATTCTAATCCTGAAAGTATTTCCTTCTTTCTCTTTCAAATGATGTTCTGTGGCACGGCTGCAACCTTGGTATCTGGTGCTGTAGCTGAGCGTATGACATTTGTTGGCTATTTGGTAATGACTGTGATTCTCAGTGCAGTGATCTATCCAGTAGTTGGGCATTGGGCTTGGAACGGTATCTTCCAGACAGAATCTCAAGGTTGGCTTGAGAAAAGTGGATTCGTAGATTTCGCTGGCTCTACAGTTGTGCATTCAGTAGGGGGGTGGGTTGCACTGGTCGCTATATTTTTAATTGGCCCTCGGTTACGCCGATTTGAAAAAGGAATAAACCTTCCTCAGGGTAGTAATTTACCTTTATCCGGTTTAGGAGTTTTGCTTATTTGGTTGGGGTGGGTTGGTTTTAATGGCGGGAGCACATTAAGTCTCAATGAGTCGGTACCTCATATTCTTTTAAATACATTTCTGTCAGCGATTTGGGGTGGCGTTGGTGCGAGTTTGATTTTCTACTTGCATAAGCGTTATGTGGATGTATCTCAGCTCCTAAATGGTGTAATTGCTGGTCTAGTGGGGATTACTGCCGGGTGCCATGTAATATCTGCTTCTGGTGCCATCATGGTAGGTTTCATCAGTGGCATAATCTGTGTTCTAGGTAGTTACTTAATGGACCGGTGTAAACTCGATGATGCTCTGGATGTTGTGCCTGCGCACTTATTGGCAGGAATCTGGGGGACTTTAGCCGTCGCATTATTTGGTGATTTGGAACTCATTGGGACAGGGCTTAGTCGATGGGAACAGTTAGAGATTCAAACTGCTGGCATCGCAAGTATTGGCTTTTATTGCGTTACTGTATCTTTCATATTGCTTAAGTGTATTGGCTGGTTTGTTAAGTTACGCGTTACCGAGGAACAAGAGGAGCAAGGTCTAAATATCGCGGAGCATAGAGCAGCAACAGAGCTTATTGATTTGTTAAATTCGATGCAATATCAAGAAGATAAAGCAGACTTCTCTCACCATGTTCCAGAAGAACCATTTACTGAGGTTGGTCAAATTGCTAAGCAATACAACCAGGTAATTGATCGTGTGAGTCAAGAGATTACAGAGCGTGACAGCGCACTCAATCGTTTTAAAGAGAGTGAAATGCGTAAGTCGGCGATACTCGATTCTTCAATGGACTGTATTGTCACGATTAATGATCAGGGCAGGATTATGGAGTACAACCCAGCAGCTGAGAGAACTTTTGGTGTACTAAAAAAACAAGTAGAGGGCGAAAATTTTATAGAGTTTTTCGTCCCAGAAAAAGATCGAAGTTCAATTGTCGCGAGTTTAGATACCGGTTTTTCGAGTTCGGGTGGCTGGTTAATCAATCGTCGTAATCACTTCCAACTACAGCGTGGCGACCATCAAGTTTTTCCCGTTGAGATCGCGATAACGAAAGCACTAAATGAAAGAGGAGGGTCACAAGAATTTACCCTTCACATTAGAGATGTGACTCGACACGTTAAGTTACAACAGCGTTTGCGATTCTTGGCCTATAGTGACCCCTTAACCAGCTTGTTTAATCGTACTTATATGACAGAGCAGCTGGAGCGAGCATTACAGAATGCTCAAGACCGTCACCTTAAAGTAGCGTTATTATTCTTAGATCTTGATAAGTTCAAAACGATCAATGACACACTAGGGCATAAAGCGGGTGATGAGCTGCTGTGCGAAGTGGCTGACCGATTAACACAAACCGTTTTAAAATCAGATGTTATTGCTCGTTGGGGAGGCGATGAATTTCTGATCATGTTGACAGAGGATGTGTCAGAAGTCAGAGCAAAAGTCTTATCAAAAGCGATCTTAGACATCATGCATGAACCAGTTACCTTACTTGATAAGCCTGTCAAAGTTGGAACAAGCATTGGGATTGCATTAAGTGATCAGCAATGTGATGCAGAAACCTTAATTCAGCATGCAGATATGGCAATGTATTGGGCGAAGCAAAATGGTCGTGATAATGCGAAGCTTTTTCAAAGTTACATGGCGAAAGAGGTGACTTCTGGCTTTCAGAAAGAGCAAGATATAAAAGATGCACTGGATAATGATCAGTTTTTCTTAGTTTTCCAGCCTCAGATTGATACTGCATATGGGAGAATCTTTGGCTTTGAGGCATTAATCCGTTGGCTGCACCCTAAAATGGGAACTATTTCACCGGATGATTTTATTCCCCAAGCAGAAGAATCTAACCTAATTTGCCGCATAGATGAGTGGGTACTTGAAAAGACTGTAAAAACCTTAGATACATGGCGATCTTTGGAGTTCGATATACAGCCCGTCGCTGTGAATATCTCAGGAAGGCATTTTGCTGCGGAAGGTTTCTTAGAGTCCATCCAGACTTTACTTGAACGTTATGATGTACCTGGTAGTTGGTTAAAAATTGAAATCACGGAAGGCGTTTTCATTCATAACATGGATTACTGCGTAGAGGTCATGTCTGGGTTGAAACAATTAGGGGTAGAAATATCTGTTGATGATTTTGGTACAGGATACTCTTCTTTGCATTATCTAAAAATGCTGCCATTAGATGTACTCAAAATTGATAAGTCATTCGTGAGTGAGATTGGAGACAATGTTGAAGGTAGAAAGATATGCGAGGCCATTGTTCAGCTCGCACAAAACCTTGAGCTAGAAGTTATTGCGGAAGGGGTTGAAAATAGCCATCAATGTGAGGTGTTAAATAGCTTAGGTTGTCACCTTCATCAAGGTTATTACCACCATAAGCCTTTAATTGAAGAGGCTGCGCTTGAAATGCTACGAACACAGTCTCTTCAAGTGGAAAATAGCAAAACCGGTTAGTCGCTGTCGGCAGCATCACGATTACGGATTCTTTCGACTAAGCTCTGCCCAGCTGTGCGAGGTATTGCTGGATTTTCGCGGTGTAAAGCCGTTTTAGCAATCATATTTGCTGCGACGGGAGCTGTAATCAATAGAAATAAAGTGATCAGCAGCTCTGAAACAGAAAAAGAGCCTTGATTGATGGATTGATACACTAAAGAGGCTAACAGTACCCCTGTAATTCCCAGCGTCGTGGCTTTAGTTGGGCCATGCAAGCGCATAAAAATATCAGGAAGCCTCGCAAGGCCAATTGAGCCAACCAGTAAGAAAACACCACCAATAACCAGTAAAATGCTAATAATAAGTTCTACATAAAACGACATAAAACGCTCCTTTTATTCGATAATATCGCCGCGAAGTAAGTACTTACATAAAGCTGATGTACTGACGAACCCTAACATTGCGATTAGTAAAGCCGCTTCAAAATATAAGCTGGTTTCCATATAGATACCGTATAGCATGATCAGTGCGATGGCATTTATATACATGGTATCTAACGCCATAATACGATCAGATACATGAGGCCCTACCAACAAGCGCCACAAGTTTAAAAACAGCGCCACGCAGATACAGATGGTGACGAAAAATAAAGCCCAACTTAGCATCCTAGGATCTCCTTGATAGGTTGTTCGTAACGCTGTTTAACTTCATCAATAAGATCTTGCTCATTGTCTAAATGTAAAGCGTGAACATAAAGCCAACGCTTGTCTTCAGATACTTCTACACTAACTGTACCTGGTGTTAATGATACCGTACTAGCCAGCACAGTAATGCCAACATCAGAATTCAAATCAAGAGGAATCGCGACAAACCCAGGCTGTAACCTTTTGATAGGACCAAGGACTAGTGCCGCTACCTGAATATTGGCGACTAAGATATCTTTTAGAACCATCAAAAAATAACGTAGAGCGAGCCAAGGTTTGCGTATCTTTGGTTGCTCATCTCGCATTGAATTAACTAGCAACGGAATGCTGATTGCAAAAAAGGCTGCCAAGACGATGTGGCCTGGGCTGATGGAGTTATTCATTAATAGCCAAACACTAAACAGCAATAAGCTATGAAATGGCATTGGTAATAATTTCATGACTTAAAAGCCTCCTTCAGCCAAAGGGCTTGTTAATAGGGCTTCGACTGATAGCCTAGGGTCATGCAAAAATGCTGCAGCATCATTTGCTAATTCTGATAAAGGCCCAGCAAATAAAGCTAATAACGGTGAAGCAGACAGCAGTAGTACAACGCCTAACCATTCACCAAGGTGAATAGGCTGAGTGGCTTCTGTCTGTTTGCCAGACGAGTGGCGCCAAAAGAGAGTTGTTCCAGCGCGTGATAATGCAATCAAAGCTCCCAAGCTGCTAAGTAATAGAATGGGCCATACCCAGATTTGCTCAGCAGCAGATTGAACAGACTGTAGCACCATTACTTTGCCAATGAAGCCCGAGAAGGGTGGCATACCAATGACCGCAATCGCGGCAATAGCGAAGAAGATTCCCAGAAAAACGGGATTATCCATTTTTTTCGCAACCACAAAGCGGTCTTCCGCTTTGCCTCGTTGTCGAGAGATCATATCAGCCAGAAGGAACATGCCGCCAGCTACCAAGGTACTGTGGATCATGTAGTATAGGGCAGCACTGGTCGCCGCTTCACTTTGAATGGCGGTACAAACGAGTAATGTGCCAGCTGAAAGAACCACTAAATTAGCGGTTAATAGTTTTAAGCTTGGGCTTGCTAAGGCACCAATGGTACCAATAGTGATCGTTAATAAAGCGAGCGGCCAAATCCAAGATTGCGCAATATTCGCTAACTCACCAGCTTCATCTCCAAACACTACCCCATGGATACGCAGAATGCTGTAAATACCCACTTTGGTCATGACAGCAAAAATGGCGGCAACCGGAGCGCTGGCACTGGAGTAGGTTTTTGGCAACCAAAAATGTAGAGGCAGCATAGCCGATTTGAGGCCAAACACAGCTAATAACATTAATGCACCGATCTTAGCCAGAATGGCAACACTACCATCCAGCTCGGATACTTTCTGAGCCATATCAGCAATGTTTAATGTACCTAACGTGCCATACAAAATACCTAAACCGAAGAGGAAAACACTTGAGCCAGCTAAGTTTAAGACAACGTAGTGAATTGTTGCTTGAGTCTTCTGTTTTCCGCCACCATGTACCAGTAATGCGTAAGAAGCAATCAATAACACCTCAAAGAATACAAATAGGTTAAACACGTCACCGGTTAGGAATGCGCCATTGATACCCATTACTTGAAACATGAACAGCGGGTAAAAGTAGCCACCTGCTTTGTCGTGAGAGCCTGTTGCATAACACAGTGCAGAGAACGCTAGGAAGTTCGTGACAGCGACCATGATGCTCGACATAGGATCAGTCACCAATACAATACCAAAAGGTGGACGCCAGTTACCAAGAATATATTGGGTGATACCGTCAGCTTGTACCGATAGAACGAGGGCGAAACCTACCAGTACTTGTAGCAGCGCTGAAATTATAGAGAGTATACGTTGTCGCTTTAAAGTCTTAGAAAATGGTGGCAGCAATAACAATGCACCAGTAAATAAGGGCAGTAATATAGGGAGAATACTAAGGTGCTGCATTTAGCGCTGGCCTCCAGATTTCTGACGAACTTCTTCTTTTGTCTGTGGTATACGGCCATCAACATGATCGTTACCTAAGTCAGCACGTGCGCGCATAGCAAGAATGACCGCAAAGGCTGTCATTGCGAAGCCAATTACGATAGCAGTTAACACTAGTGCTTGAGGAAGTGGATCACCGTAGTCTTCGGACACGCCTAGTACAGCCGCTGCATCAAGTTTTAAGCGGCCGCTGGCAAAGAGGAACAAGTTGACAGCATAAGAAAGTAGCGTAAGCCCAACTACCACAGAAAAGGTACGTCCTCGGAGTGTTAAGAAAATGCCGCAGGCTGTCATTAAGCCTACGCAAAATGCGTAAATACCTTCCATTATTTCTCCTCCTCAAAGACCGCTCGCTCACTTGTGGTCAACTGTCCAAGGTTTGCAAGAATTAACATAGTCGCTCCGACAACGGTGAGGTAAACCCCGAGGTCAAAAAGCATGGCACTGGCAAGTTCAAATTTACCGATTACAGGTAGGTAGAAATAGTCAAACCATGATGTTAAGAACGGACGGTCAAAGAACCAGCTACCTAAACCTGTTAGTGCTGCAATACCAATACCTGAGCCAATCATGATTTGATAATCCAGCTTCAAGCGCTCTTTAATCCAGTCTACACCGTGCGCCACATATTGCTGAATAATCGCAACAGAGGTAATCAATCCTGCGATGAAGCCACCACCTGGCATGTTATGGCCGCGCAAGAATATGTACGCAGACACAAGCAGTGCAAGAGGTAGGAGGCTTTGAGAAATAACAGACAGCATCAGTGGGTGGCTATCAGTCGACCAAGGGCGTCCTTGCTCATTGCTGGATGGCATGTAGAGGCGCATACGAGCAATCAGCTTAAAGATACCCAGTGCCGCAATCCCTAATACTGTGATCTCACCTAGCGTATCGAAACCACGGAAATCGACCAAAATCACGTTGACCACATTGGTACCACCACCGCCCGTTTTACTGTTCTCAGTAAAGAAGTCCGAAATCGTATCCAATGGCCGTGTCATTAAGGCGTAGATGACCGTACCGACAATACCACCGATCATGGCAGAAATACCTAAATCACGAACTACACGACGAGGGCTGGATTCTTTTGGTGTCTTTTGCGGTAAAAAGAACAGGGCAAGCATCAGCAATATGATGGTGACAACTTCAACAGATAACTGAGTTAACGCCAGATCTGGTGCGGAAAATCGAGCAAACGCTAAGGTTACGATCAAACCAACAACAGATAAGGTCAATAGCGCGACCATGCGTCGACGGTGCCATACTACGGTCGCTAAAGACGCGATGGATAGTAACACTGCACCCGTAATAGACAGAGCGTCAAGGGGAATTTCTGGCCGGCGGCCTGCGGTCGCATTCAAATCAAGAAGTGGATAAGCACTCATGACAATCGTGAACATGAATAGGAAATATAAATAACGCTGTAGCGAACCATTTTCAAAGAAGTTAATGATCCACGTGGCTTTGCCAACCAATTGCTGAATTGCTCGTTCAAACAATACTTTAGGATCATTTGTTGGGAACTGTGCTTGGAACTTAAACAAATGCTGGCGGTTGTAATACACCAAAAGGCCACCTAAAAGAGCGATCACACTCATTAGCAGAGGTATATTAAAGCCGTGCCAAATCGCCAAACTGTATTCTGGTACAGGTCCATTCAACGCCGAGAGAGAAGCACTTTGCAGTAAGTCGCCGACAATCCAGCTTGGGAAAATACCGACCAAGAGACACAGGGCAACAAGAATCTCAACAGGTACACGCATGTAGCGTGGTGGCTCATGCGGCGTTTTAGGTAAGTTAATTGGCTCACCATTAAAGAACACATCGTGTACGAAGCGGGTGGAGTACGCCACAGAAAATACACCGCCTAACGTGGCCAATACTGGCACCATCCAAGAGAGCGAACCAAGTGAATCTTGGTGCAACGCTTCGTTAAAGAACATTTCTTTAGACAAGAAACCGTTCAATAGAGGAACCCCTGCCATGGCAGAAGAGGCGACCATCGCGAGTGTTGCCGTATAAGGCATGTACTTCCATAAGCCATTTAATTGGCGCATATCCCTTGAACCAGACTCATGATCAATGATACCTGCAGCCATAAACAAAGATGCTTTAAACGTAGCATGGTTAATAATATGGAAAATGGCCGCTACCAGCGCCAAATCAGATCCCATGCCTAGAAGTAAAGTGATTAAACCTAAATGACTGATCGTAGAGTTAGCCAAAAGACCTTTTAGATCATGTTGGAACAGCGCTAAATAACCCCCTAACAGAAAGGTCGCAAGCCCTGTCATACTAACAATCAGGAACCATAAATCGGTTCCTGCAAGGGATGGGTAAAAGCGAGCCATTAGGAATATACCAGCTTTAACCATGGTAGCAGAGTGCAGGTAAGAGCTGACTGGAGTTGGCGCAGCCATGGCATTAGGTAGCCAAAAATGGAACGGGAACTGAGCGGACTTAGTGAAAGCACCGATTAAGATCAACACAGTGATGATCGGGTACGTACTGTGCGCACGGATGATATCGCCACTGTCCAGTACCGTTTGCAAGTCAAACGTCCCTACAACGTTACCAAGCATGAGCAAGCCGGCTAAAAGAAATAGTCCGCCTGCACCGGTAATCGTAAGTGCCATACGTGCGCCCTTACGCGCTTCACTTTTGCTCCCCCAGAAGCTAATTAGCAAAAAGGAGCTAATACTGGTGAGCTCCCAAAACACCCAAATTTGAATAAGGTTATCCGACATTACTACGCCAAGCATGGCGAACATGAAGAGAATCAGATAACAGTAAAACTTACCCATATTATCGTTACTTGATAAGTAATAACGAGCATAAAGGATAACAAGCAGGCCAATTCCAAGAATAAGCAAACTAAAAAGGAGAGTAAGGCCATCTAAACGAAAAGCCAAAGATAGGCCTAAGCTAGGCACCCAATCAATGGCGGTTTGAAAACGTTGCCCATCTAGGATCGCTGGGGCCATTTGCAAGATAAGAAACAGCGCGATAGCTGGCAGCGCAGCCGTTAAAAAAGCACATGCGGTTCGGCTATATCGAGTACTACATAATGGGACTAGAGTGCCCATCAGTACTAATAGGGGAATGCACAGTAGGGTATTCAACGGATTTGCTCCTTCATAGCAAGTTTACGAGGCCTATTAAGCTAATTTAGAGGGGGCCTGACGTTTCCATTTCACTAGCAACTTATTACGAAACGAAGATGCTATATCGATTTCTCTCCATAAGGATAGCGCGATAAACGCATATTTTCTTTAAAAAAACGTGTGAAAAAAGTAACAAAAATAATATGTTGCGTCCTAGTAAAAAAAAGCGCCGATACAAAATCAGCGCTTTTCTATAGACCTTGGTATATGGCTTTAGTTCACTAGGACTTAATTTCTTCCATGAGTGATTCAATGCTAACGACTACTTGTAAGCTAGCGGTTTCCATCTGGTCTAAGCATCTTAGCATTTCTTCATTTCTGCCTTGTTCAGCGGCCGCTACGGCGGCACGGCCTGAATCATGCACGGCTTTGTGTGGTGTTTCTAATGCTTTAAAGTTACGTGAGTGTTGATAATGTTTGTGACCATACCCTTGATAGTACCATTTTCCTAAGCGGCACTCAGTGTGGGCATTAACGCCCTCGCGAAAATCACGCTGATCAATTTTACGGTAAACCTGATTCTTCCAAACAGTATGGTCTAGCTTAACGGTATCTAAGAAGGCTTGTGTGGCAGCGACCTTAATAACGTACTGCATTTGCTGGGAGGTTGAGATGACATTTTCAACAATGCTATCAATTTGGCTTGCTGAGGTAGCAACGTCTTCAGCACTGGTTTGGTTTTTATCAACCATGGTCTTAATTTGTTGAGTTTGCTCTAGCACTTTACGTACAAGGTCTTCAACTTGTTCACTGGCTGAATGTGTTTTACTTGCCAAATTTCGCACTTCATCGGCCACTACAGCAAACCCGCGACCAGCCTCACCAGCTCGCGCGGCCTCAATGGCAGCATTTAAAGCAAGCAGGTTGGTTTGATCGGAAATTTCTTGGATACTTGATACTAGTTGGCTGATGCCGCTGGCAGTCTTGTCCAGAACATTGGCTGCTTCCATGCTGGAGCTTGCTTCTTGATTGATGACTCGTGCACGTTCGTTCAAACGTGATAATGCTGAGCGAGTATCACTAAAAAGAGTATCGACTTCTTTAAGTTTTTTACGCTCATGGATAAGGTTATCTGCACTGTCTGCTAAACCTTCTCGAATCGATCCGAGCATATCTCCACCGCGTAACTGATAGCCAAGTAGTTCAGAACAAAACTCATTGTCATTGTTTGCTACGGGAGTTTGTTTAGCTTCACTAAGTTCTGCCTCTAGTGTTGCAATTCGTTGTTGGCTTTGACTGCGTTCTTGCTCTATTAAACTTTCAAGCTCAGCAATGCGGTTTTTATTAGAAGAGAAAAACATCTTTCAGCTTGGCTCCATAAATAGGATAAATATCAAATTTGTGGATATTGTGTGCTCAATGCTGAAGAGATAAAAGTTATTTATTGTCTAAATGTATTAAATTTGTAACTAAAAGAACAATGCCTGCCATTCATCAAAGTTTTAAAATGACTAATGGCAGACATAAATATGCTTCAAAAATTGAGCATTAACCAAAAAATGCCCACAAAGGACTGTGTTCTGACCCCATGCTCCAAAGAAGTACAACAATTGCTAGTAAGAACTCTAATACCAGCACACCAATACCTAAAGTGCCCGTTGATAAGATGAAGCCTTCTTTGTGACTAATGCCTAAGAAGCGTGGCGTTCCTTTGTAAAGTAAGTAGGCGGAGTATACAACGCCCATGCAAACAGCCAGTACGCATAACCAAGCAATTGGATAAATGGCAAATAAGCCGCTCAAAAACATTGGTGTTGCAATGTAACCAGCAAATACAATGCTTTCGGCTCGACTGGGTCGATGAGAGTATTGTCTTGAAAGAGCGTGAATAGCTGAGCCAACACCAGCCACGGCTAATAAAATTAAGGCGTAAAACAAAACTCCCAGCCCAAGGGCTGTCATGACGCTTAGTTTTACACCTTCTTCACCGTTTAGAGTCCACCCAACTTGCGTGGTTCCAATGAAACTACTGACAACCGGAATGGCAGCCATAATCAACACATGATGTGCATACATATGACTGACCGATTCGTGTTCTTTATTGATTTCTCGCCATTCTCGATCAGGATGGTGTAATAATCCCCACACATGATTAATCATGCTGTCCTCCTCGTATTCGACTTAAATGAAGCTAGATGTTTCTGAACGGTTATATGTGTTTAGAATGCACCTTTAACGTTCAGTATAGATGGATACGAGCCATTGAGGTGGCTGGATGATAACGATTTCTTATATACAGAAAGGCCTTTAGATAATTAAGCTATATCACTCTGTATTGTGCTCGAAAGCGTTCCAGAAAGTATCATGCTGGCTGTTCAGAGGGGCTTTGCTCAGAAGCAATCATACGGGCAGAGCGCTCTAATGACATAGATAGTCGCTCAAAGCTGCCTTGAATTAACTCCATGTCTTCTGCTGCAAGCCGGCCTCTAGGTAGCTGTTGAAGAAACTGCTTTGCCGCAATTTTAAAAGCATCAGGACTTTGCCCTCTATAACAATCAAGAAACGCTTGAGCGAGAGCTTTTTGCAGTTGGTCTAATTCGTTATCCATAAGGCCACCAAAATATGTTTTCATCATACTTTTCAGATGAAGGGATACATGGCCCAAATTCAGCCCAGTTAACGCAAGATCGGTCAAATACCGAGTTGACTTAATACCTTTTTCGTAGCTGGCTATGCGTAACAAACGATCTCCCATACGAGCGTTAAACCATTGATCAGCTCGGGGGTGATAAGGTAAATCAATCAAGTCTCGATAAGTATTTTTGATTAATCGGTGCATCATCAACGTTAGGCTTGGCCCTGTGATGAGTTTAAACAGCCAATATAAAATTGTGATACCAACAAAGATTGCTAATCCATTACTGATGGTGTAATCAATTTTAAATGCCTGTTCCATACCTGAGCTTGGCATTACGAAAATCGTAAATGGGATCAAAATGCCCAGACCGTAAGGTAAGGTTGGACGATTAGCCAAGCAAAGTAGACCACAAAAATACGGTGGCGCTAAGATCAAAATTAACAACTCAAAGTCACCAGAACTCTGTGCTAACAATGGCAAAGCGTAAAATACTGCGAGCAAGGTAGCGACTACTACACCAACTAATATACGTCGTAGCACAACTGTTAAAATCATCATTGGAAAACGTGCCATCATAATTGAAAAGACTACGGGTAAAATCATAATCATCAGCACTGCGCTTGATCCCGTGCCTAGCCACAGAGTTGCTCCCACAGCAAACATTACTGTACTACGAAGGCCTGTCGTTAGACCGACTAATGGATCGTGGTGTGGTTTAATGCGTAGCGCGTTTAATTGTGGCTGGCGTTCACTAGTCAGCGAATCGTAGCTTTTTAAGATGACGATTAGCTCAGTACTTAATTCAAGGGCAATCTTGAATAAACGTTGCCCAAGAGGAGATTCCCCGTTCGCCTCATTCGCATATTGATTTTGTCTACGACGTAACGCTTTTACTAGTTCGTAGCTATCAGAAAAGTTTGTTGCACTCGCTATGGCGTGAAAAGATTGGTACATATCATCAATCATGATGCGTAATGATGCAGAGATTAACTCGGGATGATTACGTTGTAAGCGACCAAAGATTTGAATCATCGCCAAGATAGATAAGGTTTTATTAGAAAGCAGGTTTGATGCTCGGCTTCTACCTGGTCCGTGAGGGCCTTCATAGTTTACCGCCGTGGAGTCATCATTTAAGGCGGACAATGACTCTAAAATGCCATCAATGGTCTGATGACGATGTTCATGTGAGCTATTTGGATCAAGTTCGATTGCTAAATATTCGAGTGTTTGGTTAATGCTATTTTGAGCGTTACTGCGAAGAACAGAGCTTACTTTTATCGGCCAAATGAGGGTGCTGACTAATGCTGCACATACGACGCCGACAATGATTTCACTGATTCGAGCTTGTGCAATGCCAAAGATATAAGCACTGCTGACTTTTTCAGGTTGAACCATTACCAACAACACAACAAGGGAAGCCGTCATACCAGCCATAGCAAAGGCATAGATCAAGTTCACACGACGGACCAAAGCGGATAGAGCAGAATTAATACCTAACCATAATGCTAAACAGGTCATGGCGATCAAAGGCTCGGCGAAAAAGTTTTCCAATATAAATATGCCGAAAATACCACCTACTAGGGTTCCGATAATTTGGTAGATACCTTTCTCGATGACCAACCCACTTTCCGGACGAATCTGTAAAAACACCGCCCCGATCAGCGCCCAATAAGGGCGTTCCAAGTTGAAATACATGGCCACATATAATGAAAGAGTCATGGCCAATAGACCTTTGACTGCAAACTTTACTGCATCGTTACTTGGAAACAATAAGCTTTTGAAGAATACAGGCATAAATGCTCCACTATTCGTCGTTTAATCGAATTGAAACAGTCATACCTGCACTGAGTCTTGTGTTCTCCGCTGTATCAAGCTCAATGTCTACTGGAATACGTTGTGCTAGACGAACCCAATTAAAGGTTTGTTGGACCTGTGGTAAGAGTTGAGCATTACTCTCGGTATTGTCGTTAGCGATAGCTTTACCAATGCTGATGACCCTTCCGGTCAGTGGCTGATTACCATTCATCAATGTGATATGAGCTTTCTGACCTTCATGAATAAGCTGTAACTTCGTTTCTTCAAAGTAGCCTGTAACATACATCGAACCTGCTTGTATCAAAGAAAGCACCGCGCTACCTTGGCTAACATAGTTACCTTCACGCAGATTTAAATTTACGATGTAGCCATCTTGTGGAGCTCTTACTATAGAGCGCTCCACATCTAATTTTGCGGCATCTAATTCCGCTTGGCTAAGCTTTAACGCTGCTTCCGCTTGCTTCACTTGAATGCGTGCACTTTCAGTGGTTTCATCGGAAACGAGTTGGCCTCTTTGACTCAACTCACTACGGCGCTTATATTGATGTTTGGCTAATTCTAATGCGTACTGATTGCTTTCAACCTGGGCTTCTAATTGCGCGACGATTGTTCTGGCTCGTGCATCATCGACCTTTAAAATAACATCTCCTTTCTTTACTGATTGGTTATCTTTCACATTTAGCTCTGTGACCCAGCCAGATACATCGGGTGCGACGGTAATAACATGCGCACGAACACGGCCATCCCTTGTCCAAGGGGAGTGTAGATAATGTTGCCAAATCCACTGGCCAGCCAAAAATGCAATCAATACCACCGCCAGGGTCAGGGAGATGCGTAAGGTGTTTTTCATAATCAGTTAACTCCCAAGTAAATACACGACTAGTGCTAAATAACAGACATATAAGCCCACCTCAAACCATGCAACACGCCAGATTTTTGAATAAAGACCGGTTTTATAGAGGACAAAGCGTGTTACTAAAGAAAGAATAAACGCCAAAGGGGCAAACAATACCAATGGGCTAAATAACAGCCCGCCAAATGCTAACTCTTTAAACATATTGTTATCGATCCCCTTTCATCTGATACCGCCTTGAAGACTTTTAGTGGAAATAGCTTAGCGCATGATAGAACAGGAAGTAGGGCAGAAAGATAGAGATTTAGAGAAAGGTGATGTAGATTGAAAGACACAAAAAAGGCCGCTCATTGCTGAGCGGCCTTTTTCTTAGACGTCTGGTGGAGATGGGGGGAGTCGAACCCCCGTCCGCCAGTCCTCTGCCATCGGATCTACATGTTTAGTCACTTCTACTTTTTGACTGTTTACCGCCCGAAGGACAGGGTGTAACCAGCGAGCCTGTTTGATCTTAGATCCTTATCCCCAGGCAGGGCATCGGATAGCATCTCGTAATTTATGATACTGCGGAATCCCGGGCTACAAGCAACCTGGGGGCAGCACACTAGCAGGTTATTAAGCTGCTAGAGCGTAGTTTTCGTCGTTTGCGACTATATAATTGATACATGTGGATTTACGAGATCACGTATCACTCTCGACATGCACCTCAGGTTTTGTAACCGGCGTCGAAACCATGTCATCCCCGAAGTTGCCGCCATCATAACGAATCTAATCCGATTTCGCTAGTCAGTGGCGCGCTTTCCACAATGTGGAAATTAAATTTTTGATTTCATTAGGCGTTCTTTATCGCGCGCCCAATCACGTTCTTTGGCTGTGTCACGCTTATCGTGATCTTTTTTACCTGTCACCAGTGCAATCTCGCATTTGATCTTGTTACCTTTCCAGTACAAGGCCATTGCGGCACAAGTTTTACCTTTCTGTTCAATGGTTTGAATGATGCGATCAAGTTCTCGGCGGTGTAGTAACAGTTTGCGCTGACGCAACGGTTCGCAGACCACGTGAGTAGACGCGCTCAATAGTGGCGTTATACGCGCATTAATAAGGTACGCTTCATCCCGGTGGATAATAACGTAGCTATCCACTAGTTGTGCTTTCCCTTCACGAAGACTTTTGACTTCCCAGCCTGATAGCTCTAGACCCGCTTCAAACTTCTGGTCAACGAAGTACTCGTGGCGCGCGCGTTTGTTTAAGGCAATCGTGCCGGAGCTGTTTGGTTTTTTCTTTGCTTTACTCATAGGAAAAAATTATACGGTCGATAGCGCGAAAAGCCTAATGCTTTTCTTGAGGTATGCGCTCTAATATAAGAAAATTTACGACTTTAAGTAAGTTCGGTGCAGGCAGTTGTAACCGCCGTATGTTTAAATTCGCTTAACTCATTTTTGAGAGCTTAATGTATGCCCGAGAGTCGCTGTTTACAAGGTATTTGGTCTAGCCCGTGGATATTTATTTTTGCGGCAGCCGGTTCAGCCATTGGTTTAGGCAATATTTGGAAGTTTCCTTATATGCTGGGTGGAAACGGCGGTGGAGCGTTTTTATTGATCTACTGCCTCTGCTTGATTGTCGTCGGCTTACCTATGCTGATGGCCGAAGTCGCTTTGGGACGAACTGTGCGCTCAAACCCAGTCGATACCGTAAACGATCTAGCTGAAAGGCGGGTGGTGTCAAAATACTGGGTGGTTGTGCCTTATTTAGCCGGTTTGACGGGATTGTTGATTTTATCATTTTACAGCGTTATCGCAGGCTGGGCATTAGCCTACTCCCATCGTGCGGTAACTGGGGAGTTGGAACATTTAGATAAACTTCAATCAGAAGCTTTATTTCAAGGCTTTCTGAATAACCCTGTCGAAATGCTGTTATGGCACAGCGTTTTTATGGCACTTGTGGTGTTGGTGGTAGGCCAAGCGGTGACAAGAGGGCTATCAAATGTCGTTAGGGTTTTACTGCCAACATTAATTTTTATGTTGTTGCTACTTTCTATATATGCGTTAGTGGTTGGCTCCGGTTCAGAAGCGATTCGTTTTATGTTTCGTTTGGACTGGTCTCAAGTAACGTTTGAGGTTGCGCTTTCTGCCATTGGTCATGCGCTGTTTAGTTTAGGTGTTGGACTAGGAGCAATGTTCTCATACGGTGCTTATATGAGTAAACGTATGTCGATTGCGAAAGCTTGTACGATCGTCGTGAGCTTAGATTTAGTGGTTTCAATCTTGGCGGCATTGATTATTTTTCCGCTGACTTTTGAATTTGGGATTGACGTGGATTCAGGGCCAAGCTTGCCATTTGTCACCTTGCCCATCATTTTTGACTTATTACCTGCAGGCCAAGTCATTGGTTTGGTTTTCTTTGTGCTTCTTGTTTTGGCGGCTTTAACCTCTGCCATTTCCATGCTGGAATTGTTTGTTTCGTGGATGCACGAGCGTTTTTATATTGGTCGCTTAAAAGCATCTTTTATGCTTGGTCTTGCGGTATGGTTTGTTGGTATTGCCGTGGTTTTATCCTTTAACCATTGGGATGCGAAAATATTATTCGGTCTTAATTTATTTGAGCTTATTGATGGCACAACATCATTGATTTTATTGCCTATCGCAGCCATAGCATTATCCACTTTAGTCGCTTGGGTGATTCCGGAACCTATGTTAAAAAATGAAATGATAGCGCAGAACCCCAGACACTTTTATTGGTGGTACACTACGCTCAAATACGTCAGTATTCCGGCGGCTGTTCTGATTACCGTTGCGGGATGGATAGGAGTTTAGTTTGAGTCATATTCATAAGTTCGCACATGTCAATTTTAGTCAACAACAGATGTATGACTTGGTGAACGATTTTGAGCAATACCCTGCATTTTTACCAGGTTGTATTGGCGCACGTACGTTATCTCGAACGGATCGAGAGATTGTTGCCACATTGGATGTTGGCAAAGGGCCTGTTCAACAGTCATTTACGACGCGAAATGTATTAACCGAGCCGAGCCGAGTGGAAATGAATTTAGTGCAAGGCCCTTTTAAGCGTTTGCATGGAGTATGGACCTTTGAGCCTTTATCCGAAACGACTTGTAAAATTGCTTTAAGTATCGATTTTGAGTTGAGTGGAATGCTGAAATTTGCGTTTGGTGGAGTGTTCGGTCAAGTAGCCAATGCCATGGTGGAAGCATTTAGTGAGCGAGCAAAAGTAGTATATGGCTAAAATTAGAGTGGAGGTGGCTTACGCGCTGCCTGAAAAGCAAAAAATAGTTGCCTTTGATGTAGAAGAAGGCTGTACCGTTCTAGAAGCGGTTCGATTATCAAATATTGATGCGTTTTTCCCAGACTTAGATTTGTCTGCACCTAAGGTGGGAATATTCGGTAAGGCTGTGCGTAAACCTGAAGAGCAGGTGCTTAAGGCGGGTGAGCGCGTGGAGATCTATCGAGAACTAAAGGTTGACCCGAAACAAGCTCGGGCCAATCGTGCGGCAAAAACAGACAAATAGCCGTTTCCTATTTTTCGTCAATACTTGTCAGTGACCCGTTTTGGAAAGAAAGAACAAGATGTTTAACTTCACTTAGCTTGCTTTTGTCATCAGTATATAGACTGGTGAATAGGTAATGCCATTGGCTTGAGTCAAATGTGCTTTGTACCATGGGAGTGCCCAGTACATAGATCACTTGTGATTCACTCATGCCTAGTTGGAGTTGTTGTACTTGTTCTGCTTTAATGACGTTACCTTGCTCAACGGAAGGCTTGTAAGGTGCGGGCAGTAGGCTGCATGCGCTGACAGTGAGCAGTGTCGAAAGTAGGAGAATCGTTTTCTTCATTGGTCTTATCCTGTATTGGTTAGGTCAATGATAAAGTAATTATTAACGAGATCGAAATAGAGAATGACTCATGAGTAGTGAAAATCAAGAACTTAAAAAAGCTGGACTGAAAGTAACACTTCCGCGTGTGAAAATCCTACAAATCTTAGAAAATGCTGGCGATCACCATATGAGTGCTGATGATGTATATCGTACATTGTTGGATCAGGGCGAAGATGTCGGTCTGGCAACTGTATACCGTGTGCTGACTCAATTTGAAACAGCGGGTCTTGTATCTCGCCATCATTTCGAGGCTGGCACGGCTGTCTTTGAATTAGCGAAAGGCGAACATCACGATCATATGATTTGTCTTGAGACAGGCAAAGTGATTGAGTTTGTTGATGATGTGATTGAACAGCGTCAGCATGAGATTGCAGAGCAGCATGGCTACGAAATTGAAGATCACAATTTGATCATCTATGTTCGTCCAAAGAAGAGTTAATCAACTTCAGTAGCTTAGCTACTGAAGTTGAACGTTACTGAGCATCTCTTTAGCGTGTGCTAGAGTTTGCTCGGTAAGTTCAATGCCACCCAGCAAGCGAGCAATCTCTTGCGTACGATTTGTTTCCCTCAATGACTCCACAGTAGATACTGTTGCCTCATTAATAACTTCTTTGCTAACACGGAAATGCTGATGTCCTTGTGCGGCTACTTGCGCCAAATGTGTGACACAGAAAACTTGCCCGCGATTACCGACGGCACGGAGCATACGCCCTACGACTTCTGCCGTTCCGCCACTGATACCTACGTCTACTTCATCAAATACCAATGTCGGAATGACTGAAGTATGTGCCGTTACAACCTGAATCCCCAGGCTAATTCGTGATAGTTCACCACCCGAAGCAACTTTGCGAAGAGGTTGGGCTGGCTGGCCGGGGTTAGAAGCGATCATATACTCGATTTCCTCGTAACCATTGGCACTGATTTGCTCCAAAGGCTCGCAATGGATGTGGAAACGCGCATAGGGCATACCCAGACCGTGGATTTGCTCTTCAACTCGCTGTGCTAGCTCTTCTTTGGCACGCATACGTTTTTCGGTTAGTAAGGTGGCGCTGGTGGTTAATTGCTGATAAGCCTTTTCTTCTTTAACTTTTAGGGCTTCTAAGCTTTCTTCTCCTCCAGATAAGCTGTCTAGCTCCGCTTTGACGTCTTCTCGTAAAGGTATTAAGCCTTCCGGCAACACTTTATGCTTGCGAGCGGTGTCGTAGATATCACTTAAACGTTGTTCGACATCTTGCAGGCGACCAGGATCTTGCTCCAGAGTGTCTTGGTAATGATTCAGGCTACTTGAAGCCTCTTCCGCTTGGATGAGTGCTTGATTCATCATTTCTAAAGCGTTTTCAAGCTCTTTGGTTGCAGGGTGAATGGCGCTTGCTTGTTGTATTGCTTGATGTAACAGCGAGCATATATTGCCTTCATCGTTATCTCTGAGGATGCCGCTCGCTGCGTAGGCTTTATATTGGGCATCTGCAATGTTGGAGAGAAAGGCTTGTTCTGTTTCCAGATCCTCCAGTTCGTGAGACTTAAGGTCTAGCTGTGCCAATTCTTCCGCTTGGTATGACAATAATTGAATTTTGGCCTCAAGTTCAGCTGAGCGATTTTGCTTCGCGTACAGTTCTTCTTTCAGCTTTCGCCATGCGTTGTATTCGTCACGAACTTGACGAGAGAGCTCCGTCAGTTGGCCGTATTCATCAAGCTGCTGACGTTGAGCACTGCGCTTTAACAGAGACTGATGCTCATGTTGACCATGAATATCGACCAGAAAACTGCCTGCTTCTTTTAAGTCGCTCAATGTGCATGGACGACCGTTAATGTATGCTTTAGAGCGACCTTCTTTACTAATGACTCGGCGTAGTATGCATAGGGGATCACTGCCGTTTTCAAGGTCCCGTTCTTCTAGCCAGTGTTGTATCGCTGGATAAGCGCTGATTTCAAAGGTGGCGCTGATATCTGCCTTTTTTTCCCCGTGACGCACAACACCTGCATCAGTACGTCCTCCTAAACAAAGTGAAAGGGCATCAACCATAATGGATTTACCGGCACCGGTTTCGCCAGAAATGGCGGTCATTCCAGGCTTCAGCTCTAATTCTAGGGATTCTACAATGGCAAAATTCGAAATGGCGATACTGGTTAACATGGTATGCTCCCGATTAAGCAATTTTTCATGGTTAAATATACAGTACTTTTATATGGTTCTTTATACAGTATTTGTACGTTTTTTGACAAGTTCTGAGAAAAGATTTTATTTGCATACATTTAATAAGGATTAGGTGTTGAAAGGCTAAAAGGTGTCCCCATATAACACGCACAGACAGGTTACTTTCTGTTATTTGGAGATGAAAATGAGTGATCAAACGAATAAAGCACAGCAAGAAGTCGAGCAAGAAGAATTGCTAAACGAAGCCGATGCTGCCATCGCAGAAGAAGTTCTAGAAGGTATGGTGGAAGAAGAAGCGTCAGATGAGCTGGTTAAAGCCCGCGAAGAAGCGGCCCAGTACAAAGAAGTAGCGCTTCGCGCTCAAGCTGAAACGCAAAATATTCGTCGACGTGCTGAGCAAGATGTTGAAAAGGCGCATAAGTTTGCGTTGGAAAAATTCGCGAAATCCGTCATTACGGTTGCTGACAACCTAGAGCGTGCATTGTCCTCTGCGGCAGAAGGTTCTGAAAATGATCCAATGCGCGAAGGCGTTGAACTAACATACAAAGACCTAGTAGAAACGCTTGCACGTTTTGAGGTAGTTGCGGTTGATCCTCAAGGCGAACCATTCAACCCTGAATTACATCAAGCGATGACTATGGTGCCAAATCCAAACATGGAACCAAATACCGTGATGGATGTGGTACAGAAAGGTTACACACTGAATGGCCGCTTGTTGCGTCCAGCAATGGTAGTGGTTTCAAGCGCTGCCTAAAAAAGCTGTCATTTTTTTGACAGTCAGAGCTTGAAATAAAAATTGCCGTACCCAAATACAGAATTATCGAAACGAACAAAGAATTTTATTGGAGATGCAACCATGGGCAAAATCATTGGTATTGACTTAGGTACAACTAACTCTTGTGTTTCCGTACTAGACGGAGACAAGGCTCGCGTTATCGAAAACGCGGAAGGCGATCGTACCACCCCATCTATCGTAGCGTTCACTGAAGATGGTGAGACATTGGTAGGTCAGTCAGCTAAGCGTCAAGCGGTTACTAACCCAACAAACACTCTATTCGCTGTTAAGCGTTTGATCGGTCGTCGTTTCCAAGACGACGTGGTACAAAAAGATATCTCAATGGTACCGTACAAGATCGTTTCTGCTGACAATGGCGATGCATGGGTAGAAGTGAAAGGCGACAAAAAAGCGCCACCACAAATCTCTGCTGAAGTTCTTAAGAAAATGAAGAAAACAGCGGAAGACTACCTAGGTGAGAAGGTAACAGAAGCGGTAATCACGGTTCCTGCTTACTTCAACGACTCTCAACGTCAAGCGACTAAAGACGCAGGTAAAATTGCGGGTCTTGATGTGAAGCGTATCATCAACGAGCCAACAGCGGCAGCACTTGCTTACGGTCTAGACAAAGCATCTGGTGACTCTACCGTAGCGGTATACGACTTAGGTGGTGGTACATTCGATATCTCTATCATCGAAATTGCTGACGTTGATGGTGAGAAACAATTCGAAGTACTGTCTACGAATGGTGATACATTCCTAGGTGGTGAAGACTTCGACATGCGCGTTATCGAATTCTTGGCTGCAGAGTTCAAGAAAGAGACGGGTATCGATCTACACAACGATCCTCTAGCGCTACAGCGTCTAAAAGAAGCGGGTGAAAAAGCGAAGGTTGAGTTGTCTTCTTCTTCACAAACAGAAGTTAACCTACCTTACATCACGGCAGACGCGTCAGGTCCTAAGCACCTTAATGTTAAGCTAACTCGTTCTAAGCTTGAGTCTCTAGTTGAAGATCTAGTGACTAAATCTCTAGAGCCTTGCCGCCAAGCGCTAAAAGATGCAGATCTATCTGCTTCTGACATCGACGAAGTTATTCTTGTTGGTGGTCAAACTCGTATGCCTATGGTGCAAGAGAAAGTAACTGAATTCTTTGGTAAAGCGCCTCGTAAAGACGTGAACCCAGACGAAGCGGTTGCAATCGGTGCATCGATCCAAGGTGCGGTACTAGCAGGTGACGTGAAAGACGTTCTTCTACTAGACGTGACGCCACTGTCTCTAGGTATCGAGACAATGGGTGGTGTGATGACGGCTCTGATCGAGAAAAACACGACTATCCCAACTAAGAAGTCACAAGTATTCTCGACTGCGGAAGACAACCAGAACGCTGTAACGATCCACGCCCTTCAGGGTGAGCGTAAGCAAGCGTCTCAGAACAAGTCTCTAGGTCGTTTCGACTTAGCTGACATTCCACCAGCGCCACGCGGTGTGCCTCAGATCGAAGTTAGCTTTGATATTGATGCCAACGGTATCTTGAGTGTTTCTGCGAAAGACAAAGCGACTGGTAAAGAGCAGTCTATCGTGATCAAAGCCTCTTCTGGCCTAAGCGATGAAGAAGTAGAACAAATGGTTCAGGACGCGGAAGCGAATGCTGAAGAAGACCGTAAGTTCGAAGAGCTAGTACAAGCTCGTAACACTGCGGACGGCATGATCCATGCAACTCGTAAGACTTTGACAGATGCGGGCGATAAAGCGACTGCAGAAGAAAAAGAAGCAATCGAGAAAGCGATCACTGATCTAGAAGCGGCTCTAGAGTCTAACGACAAAGATCAGATCGAAGAGAAAACGAATGCGTTGACTCAAGCGTCTGGTTCTCTAGCGCAGAAACTGTACGAGCAAGCAGATGCTGCTGAAGCTCAAGCAGGTGAACAAGCTTCTGGTCAAAAACAAGACGACGCAGTTGATGCTGAGTTTGAAGAAGTTAAAGACGACAAAAAATAAGCCAACCGCTTAGTTAAGTCGTCGTCCCAACGGGACTTATGCAAAACACGGGACGCTACCGTGTTTTGCTGTCTCTAGGGATTTGAACTCACTCTACATATTCAGGAACACCTGCAATGAGTAAACGTGATTATTATGAAGTACTTGGTGTTGCCAAGGATGCGGACAAAAAGGACATTAAAAAGGCCTACCGCTCGTTAGCGAACAAGTACCATCCGGATAAAAACCCGGATAATCCAGAAGCGCTGGATAAATTCAAAGAAATTGCCGAGGCGTACGAAGTTCTTTCTTCAGAAGATAAGCGTGCAGCCTATGACCGTTTCGGTCATGAAGGCGTGAGTGGTCAAGGCGGTCATGGTGGCTTCGGCGGTGGTGCTGGTGGTTTCAGTGACATCTTTGGTGATGTGTTTGGTGATATTTTTGGCGGCGGTGGTGGCGGTGGTCAAAGCCGTACTCGTCGTGGATCAGACCTACGTTACACTCTTGAACTGGACCTTGAGCAAGCGGTTTGGGGTTGTGAAGAAAAGATTCGCATACCAACAGCTGTAGAGTGTGATAAGTGTGAAGGTTCTGGCGCCAAACCAGGCACTAAGCCAACGACTTGTCCAACTTGTAACGGTGCCGGACAAGTGCGTATGTCACAGGGCTTTTTCTCTGTGCAGCAGACCTGTCCTCAGTGTCATGGTCAAGGTCAGATCATTTCAGATCCATGTAATTCTTGTCATGGCCAAGGCCGTAAGCAAGAGTACAAGACGCTTAATGTTAAGATCCCAGCGGGTGTGGATACCGGCGATCGCATTCGTCTGTCAGGCGAGGGGGAAGCTGGAACGTTTGGTGGCCCTTCAGGCGATCTGTTTGTTCAGGTTTCTGTTAAGCCTCACGCGATCTTTGAGCGTGATGGTGCGAACCTTTATTGTGAGGTTCCCATTAGCTTTGCAACGGCAGCGCTGGGTGGTGAGATTGATGTGCCAACCCTTGATGGTCGCGTACGACTAAAAGTTACACCAGAGTGTCAGACAGGTAAGCTGTTCCGTCTGCGTAACAAAGGTGTGAAGCCTGTAAGAGGGGGACCAGTAGGTGACTTGATCTGTAAGGTAATGGTGGAAACACCTGTTAACTTAACTGATCGTCAAAAAGAGCTGCTGGAAGAACTTGCGGAAACTATGGGTGAGAACTCAGATCATTCGCCAAAGCAAAAAAGTTGGTTTGATGGTGTGAAGCGTTTCTTTGAAGATATTAAGAAGTAATTTCTAATATAGCTTGTAATAATAAAAAGGAGCCATTAGGCTCCTTTTTCTGTTAGTAAAGTCTCAATATATTGACGCAACAGATTGGCTGCGTTGGTGAAGCTATTATTATTAGGGATGATAAAGTCTGCCTTGTTGCGGATCTCTATGGTTTTGAGGGAAGCTTGACGAACGTGACGCATATAGCGGCTAGTCACTTCATTAACGTTACGTCCTCGCTCTGCGATGTCGCGCTTTAGACGGCGCACAATGGCGATGTCCATATCCGTATCGACATAGAGTAAGTAATCCAACGCATCGCGAATACCTGGATCTTGGAACATCATGTGACCTTCGACCAGTACCACCTTTGAGGGCTCCAGATTACGATAGCCAACTCGTTTGTGTTGTGAGTGATCGTAAACAGGGATCTCATTTGGCTGTTGTTGGTTTTTACAGTTATGGATGGCTAGGGTGATGCTCTCTAAGTCAAGAGAGTTTAAGTCATCGAAATTATAGACATCTGGGTCGATGTTGCCGCAGCCTTTATAGAAACTATCCTGACAAATTATGGTCAACTTATTTCCAAGGCCTTCTGCTAACAGAGAGCATAGGCGACTTTTACCGCTACCTGAAATACCGGTGATGCCGATTACGAGAGCCATAGGCTACCTCAAAAGAAAATGAATTTGCATTGCTGAATGGAAGAATTAGGCTTTAGTTTAACAGAGAAGTGTTAAAATTCCTTCCTGACTTATTGGTTAACATTATGAAGATTGAGATTTTCATGTGGAATAAATGTTTGAGTGTTGTGACTGTTCTGCTAACAGCGGCGATTGCTAGTAGTCACGTTGGTGCTGAAGAGCCAGAAACGCCAGAGGTGATTGCTGAAACTCAGCCGTCATATGCAAAAGGCGCTGAATTATTTGGTGTTGAATTCAATGATTTATCAAAAACAAAGTTTGAAGATCATTTGACGAAAATGGGCTTAGAGCCTTATCCATCATATCGTGCTGGAGTGGCTAATTATAGTTTAGGCGCAACAGGGATTCTTGGAATAAAAGAGCTTACTGTGGTCTACAATCGCTATGAGTTTGTAGAGCATGCAACCATGTCTGGTGTTGTTGAAAGCCCAGAGTTAAGAGCAAAACTTGGAAACTTGCTTGAGAGTAAATATGGCCCGCCTTCTATAGGTTTTGTGCGTAATGGTTATGGTCGCGCAAGATGGATGTTGCGTGATGGCACTGAAATAGAACTACATAATACAACGTTCGATGTATCGGTTAGTTATATTGACCGAGTTCCTAAGCGCGTAACTGCGTCAGGGCGAATCGATGTGGAAGCGTTATTGAGGCGGAGTCAGTAATTAAAGTGAATGTTATCTCAGAGATCAACATGGACGCTGCTCGAATGATGCAGCCCTATTTATCGGATATTGCTTTAGCTTTGGTGGCGACTAGTTTGGTGGTTTTAGGGGATTGGCTTAATCGAACATTAAAGCGCTCTGTGGCAAGTTGGTGGTTTATAGCGCGTATTGCTGCATTTGTGTTGATGTGTACTTTTGGCTATGGCCTGTTGACGCTTTGGGGGCAGCCGATTATTTACCGAGTGTTAAGCATGACGGATCCTGTATGGCGACCAGCTTTGATTCTGGTTTGTTTTTGTGTTCTGGGGGTTATCGCAGAGAGAAAGCGTTATTTATAAAAAAAAGTTAAGAAAGTTTCCTTCTTTTTCTGTAGTGAAATTACGTAAATTTATTAGAAAATGCGCTGTAATTTTACTGCAATTGTCATAATGTCGTTATTTATTTACGCACCTTTTATTCTTACGTTGTTTTCATAAAATAATGCCCTAAAGTACCGTTTTTAAAGGTTTTTTGTTGCCTTGTTACAATTTGTTTTTGCCCCGATGAATGGGTAGACTGCGCCCAAATTGTC
This sequence comes from Marinomonas ostreistagni, assembly GCF_016461785.1. Classification (GTDB taxonomy): domain Bacteria; phylum Pseudomonadota; class Gammaproteobacteria; order Pseudomonadales; family Marinomonadaceae; genus Marinomonas; species Marinomonas ostreistagni_A. The sequence continues at coordinate 28,306 of NZ_JAEMUH010000023.1, forward strand.
GCAAAACGTTTGTATTTCTCGGGGGCAGATAAATGACAAACACTTGGTTAGAAACGGTTTCCAAAGTTGAATCCATGATTCCACTATTGGGCAAGCTAGGTCGTGAGCAGTCAGTTAAAGTTCAGCTTGCTGGACAAACTTTGATGTCAGATTCCGTTACTGGATTGGTTGCATTGTTTGATCAATATCCAGCAGTAGACCTAGCTCGTGTGTATCAAGTGTTGGAACAACTGATCGCAAACAAAACATCGAATGCAGTTGTTGAACTTGAAGAAGCATTGACCGATGCAGACATTGCATCGTTAGCGAGCTTTGCTCAAGCTGGCTCAACAACCCCTGTTGTTTTGTACGGTTTCGGTCGTATCGGTCGCTTGCTTGCTCGTCGCATGTGTACGCTAGGTCATACAACGCCAGGTATGAATTTGGCTGCTATCGTTGTTCGTAAAGCGGGTGATAATGACTTGGCTAAACGCGCTAGCCTGCTTAAGTTCGATTCTGTTCACGGTACTTACGAAGGTGTTGTCAAAGCAGATGCTGAAAATGAGCAACTGATCATCAACGGTCAGCCAGTCAAGATTATTTACTCTTCTGATCCAAGTGAAGTGGATTACACTGCCTACGGCATCAACAACGCCTTGCTAGTAGATAACACTGGTCGCTGGCGTGATCACGATGGATTGAGCATCCATCTAGCTCGTCCAGGCATCGATCGTGTTGTATTGACAGCGCCTGGCAAGCAAATGAAAAACATTGTGTTTGGCGTTAACGATTCAGATATTGAATCAAACGATCAAATCCTTTCGGCAGCGTCTTGTACAACGAATGCGATCACTCCGATTCTTTCTGTTCTTGAAGAGAAGTACGGTATTGAATCTGGTCACGTTGAAACAGTTCACGCATACACGAATGATCAGAACCTAATCGATAACGTTCATAAAGGCGATCGTCGTGGTCGTGCTGCAGCCATGAACATGGTAATGACAGAAACGGGCGCAGCGAAAGCTGTTTCTAAAGCGATTCCTTCTCTTGAAGGCAAGCTAAGTGGCAGTGCGATTCGTGTTCCTGTTATCAACGTTTCTATCGCGGTTCTAAGCCTGAATTTGAAAGCGGAAACGTCAGTTGAAGAGATCAACGAAGTACTGAAGAAAGCCTCTGCAAGCGCGGCGTTAGCAGGTCAAATTGGCTTCAGCGCAGAAGCGGATGCGGTAAGCTCTGATTTCATCGGTAGTGAGCAAGCAGGTATTTTGGATTCTCTATCAACAAAAGTACGTGGTAACCAAGCGACACTTTACGTTTGGTACGACAACGAATATGGCTACAGCTGCCAAGTGGTGCGTCTAATGGAAAAGTTAGCGCAGATGGCATTGGCTGATAGCAACGCTGTAGAGACTGCAGCGGCGTAATGACCGGACACATTTAAGCATGTGTGTTAGTTCGGCGACCTTCGGGTCGCCGTTTTTTTTGTCTGAAAATAATGTGCTGTTGCTTGTCTTTGGTGTAGGGCTAGGTTTAGGCAAAAAAAATCGGGCACAAGGCCCGATAAATGTAACTAGCAGTTGATGTGATGTGGCGCTCACCAACATCACAACTAATACATGGCTGTGGGGACATGCACTAGAGGTTGGCATCTAATCATGATGGATGCCAAGTTAAGGAAGCAGTACTACCAAAACATGGTGCTTATTCTAGCTATTGAGCGTTGCACGACAAACGATATAAACTTGTGTTTTGGATTAAATTATCTAATGCTAAATACCTATGAATAAAGCCTCCCTTCCTTTTCTGCATACCTTCGTAGTTGCGGCTAAGCACTTAAGTTTTACCAAAGCTGCGCAAGAGTTGTTTTTGACTCAAGGTGCTGTTAGTCAGCAAATACGTTTGCTTGAGCAGCGCTTAGGCTTCACTTTATTTATTCGTTTCCATCGTCGCTTAGAGCTGACTCCAATGGGGGCACGCTTAGCGATGCATTTACGTCACATGTTTTCTGACTTAGATGGGCTTATCGAAGAGCTTAGAGAAGAGCGTGATTCAAATATCATTACTTTATCGGTGATGCCGTCTTTTGCGACAAGGTGGTTAATGCCTCGCCTTGGAAGACTGCAAGAGCTTCATCCCGGGTTACAGCTTAGAATTCAAGCGAATGAGCGCGAAGTGAATTTCACTCGAGATAGAATTGATGCGGCCATTGTTCACAGTCATTTACATTCTGGAAGTGCTTACAGTGTGCCATTACTAGCAGATCGAGTATTCCCCGTATGTAGTCCATTGTTTGCAGAACAGAAAGCTTTAACTTCTCCTCAAGACTTAATTCGTGTTCCGCTTATTAATGATGATTCAGAGTGGCGCTTCTTCAGTCCGTATGCTGAGTGGGAAGCATGGCTAGCGATGGCAAATGTGAAAGGTGCTCGGCCGAGCCGTGCCATGAGCTTTAATAGAGGAGATTTAGCGGTTCAAGCTGCGTTATCTGGTCAAGGTGTTGCGTTAGGTAGAACGCCTCTCGTTATGGATGATATTAGAGAGGGGCGCCTACTGAAGCCATTTGATCAGGTTTATGATAATGGGCATGTGTATTTGTTTGCTTGCCCAAATGAATTCCGTGATCGAGAACCTATCCAACAAGTCTTAAAGTGGCTTATTGAGGAGTGCCGATCTTATTCCTTAGAGGAAGCACTTTCATGATAGTAAGAGCTTAATTGATAGCGCGATACATATCGTGATGACCAAAGGTCGAATAAGAGTATTGCCTTTGCTTATCACTAATCGTGAGCCTATCTTGGCCCCGAGCCACTGTCCTACTCCCATAGCGATTCCAATACCCCAAAGAATATGGCCACTAAAGCAAAAAACAACAAGGGATGTAAGGTTGCTAGTAGCATTGAGCACTTTAGTATGAGCAGTAGCTGAAATAATGGATAGTCCCATCAAGCATATAAAGGCGGTTGAGAAAAAGGCACCGGTACCAGGCCCGATAAGACCGTCGTAAAAACCAATACTAAAGCCTGCAATGAAAGCAAAGCGATTCATGGTAATACGTACAAAGGACGAAATAACGGGTTGCAGTTTGGGCAACGCGTAAAAAAAGATGGCGACGAAAATGAGTATTGCTGGAATGATGCGCAGCAGTATTGCGGTGTTAATGTAAGTGACGAGAAGCGTTCCTGTTAGGCTACCAACGGCTGTCATAAAAATTGGGAAGCGCATTTCTCGTAAAGAAACATGACCTAGTTTAATAAAATGATGAGAGGCTGAAAGTGTTCCAGCGCAGCCTTGTAATTTGTTGGTAGCGAGCGCTTCAATAGGGGAAATGCCAACGGCGATCATGATAGGGACCGTGATTAAGCCACCTCCCCCTGCTAAGGCGTCGATGATCCCTGCTAAGAATGCGGTTAAGACTAATACACATACTGCCCAGAACGACAAATCAGAAAACCATTCCAAAAAAATCAGCTCCTTGCAAATAGTCATAGCGTAATATAGCCATCTTACAGTATGTTAGAAGTGTTAAGCGAGTTAGTGACAACGTAAAAGGTTGAGTTACGTTTTTAAACGCATATTTGCTTGAGCTTGGATGCGATACTAGCTAACTTTTAGTACTGATACTTAGTGATATTGAGGGATTTTATTGATGGCTAAACAATACGCAGAAGTGCATCAAGATGACTTTATGAAATTTGGTGGCGAGCGTCCTAGCTACCTGGATATTGAAGATGAATTGCTGGCTCTTGGTGGCCATGGTGTGTCAGGTAATGCCTTTAAGAAAGAGGCACTTAAAATGGCTGGATGGACTGGCGGCGCATTAACAACTTACGCACAGCGACCTGTTGTTGCTGCGAATGCTTTTAATAAAATTCGTGAAGGGCTGGGCAAAGTAAGTACTGCAGATGAGTTGAAGACGTACTTAAAGGGCTAATTTCTTAAAAGTTTTTGATTGGTGTATCTCATGAAGAGATACACCAATATACTTGCTACTTCTTCTCGGCGTCCGCGATTTCTCGAATGCCATATTCTTCATCTAGAATCCTTCCAATCACATTATTCCCTGCTAGGTGATGGCCATATTGCATATGCAAGCAGCGGATTTGATCCCAGTTTTTGATGCCACCAATGCCTAGAGTCTCAAAAAGGTGAGTAAAGCCTTTTTGTTCTATGATTTGTTTGTGTTCATCGCTCATTGCTTGCCAACGTCTTGCTATGTAATCGCGATGGGAGTCATGGTACGCCTCGCGAAGATCCGCATCTTCTTTGATGCGTTGCTCCAGCTCTTTAACGACACCTTGACTCTCGATTCGTGCAAGCGCTTTATCAATGCTACTGCTAGAAAGCCAAAATAGTGTTGGAAAAGGCTGATCGAAAACCCAAGTTTCCATTTCTAGAACCTGAGGAACGCCATCTGGGGAGTAGTGTGCAACACGTCGAATGCCACTTGGAGTGCGGCCCAATTGCTGAGTGATGATATCAATATCAGCTTGAGAAAGAGTATTATTCATTAAGGTAATTAAAGTGTGAATGCTGGGAAACTGGCGGCAAACTGTTGGATCCATTCAGCGGCAGCTTCGTTATAGTTAAGGCGTCGACCTTGATGTTTAGCCTGTCGTCGATAGTGTTCAATCTGAGATAGTTGTTCAACCATACGAACACAATAACAATCATCGTTGTTAGGAAACTCGATTGCTATTCTGTATTCATCTTGCTCTTTATCGCACCAAGCTATACGCCCCGTGACGCAAAAATGAGGGTCGATTTCTTGAAGTGTAATGCGGACGCAAGAACCTGTTTGGTACTCGAAAGGAGCTAAATAGGTGATGCCTACAAAGCCGATTCTTTCTGCTCCAACAATAGGGAAAGACTGGTCCTCTACAACAGTGATGTCTAAGGGGAGGTCTTTCGGATGTGCAACAAATTCCATCGCAACAAGCCAGTAATCGTTTAATTAGTCAGTTTATCGGCCGGATAGCCATTAGGTTTAAAAGAAAGCGAATTGTACGCTTTTTAATCTGGCTGTACAGACGAAATTTAGGATAAATTCAGTGCTATAAATAATTTTTAACTATTAAGCTCAGAATCTAAGAAAAAGCGTTTAAAACACTGTTTATCTAAGCAGTATTTTACTGAGCTTTCTAGCATTCAAAAGAATGCATCCTATGTAGATAGAATGTCATGCATATATCAGTCCAGTAATTCAAAACACAGCTTTCCGATTGTTTTGAGTGCTGTTTCGGTGTGATTGTTCCAGGGTAAAGCATAATTTATTCGTATGTGATGCGTAAATTCACCCGAATCACTCAGTGCAGGTCCTGGCAGTAGGTCGATATTTTTCGTTAGCGCTCGTTCGTAAAGCTCTAATAAATTGATTTTATTAGGCAAAGTGACTCAAAGGATAAAGCCGCCTTTGGGTGAAGAACAGCTTGTTCCGCTAGGGAAGTATGCTTGGATTGCATTCGTGAACTGGTTGAGGTTTTGGCTACACAGATATCCGCTTGTAATCGTATCAGACGTCCGACCGAGTGCTGAAGTTGGCGGATTGGTAGAAACTGATTGTTGGGTATAGCTGCACCAAATTGAGTCGCTTTTGGATTTTGTGACAAATATAGGAGTTTAGATAGCAGTGCTTGAATGCTTTTAGACTGTTCGGATGACGGCTGCGCACTGGCTTTACGAACGGATAGAATGCGCTCTCCCAGTTTAAAAAGACCCTCATGGATATGCGTCTCGATTTGATCTGCGACTTTTTGATAGAGAGTTAGATCCATGCGAGAAGATGGCCTTAAGTTTGCTTGCGTTACAATTTTTCAGATTGCGCGCTTTAAAATAAGTCATAGATGTGTTGTCTGACAGGTCGACTTGCGGTTACGTTTGTTTACAGGCAAAGTTGATGAAAAATTTACATAATTATAATTGCGGGGGACTGAACCGGATGATCAAACCACTGGCTATTCAATCTATTTGACGAGAGGAAATCATGTCTCTATCAGTTGTGCAGCGTGTGCTGCTGGGTTTTTTACTTTTATTGGTGCTGCTATTTGTTGTTGCGGGAGCGGGTGTACAAGGGCTGAACAGTGTTCAGGAGCGTATAGAAACTGTAACGGGAAAAATGGCCGCAGTATCCGATGGGAGTAACGGTTTAAGTGCTCAAATGGGTAAAACCAGTAGCGCAGTTTTGCAGTATTTAGTGGCTTCGAGTGATACCGCACTCGAAGGGGCGATGGCTCAATTTAATCAAGGCAAAGAGGCATTTGCCGCGCAAAGCGAAGAGTTACAAACTTTGGTGACTGATTACCCAGAGATCTTGACTGTGTTAGTTGATGTGGACAGTCAGGCTAATGAATTCTTAACAGTGGCGGGTGGAGCAATTGATGACCATATGCGCCAAGTGCAGTTGGAACGCAATTTAGCGGACAAAAAGCTTGATCTAAGAGATGCATTAAGTTTTGTTGTTGATGATTTACGCGCTATTGAGCGCTACCCTGAGTCTGATGAGCAGGCGTTTGCAACAGCCCTTGTTCGAACTCAAATGGAAAGTCTACAAGTACTTTTGAGTGATTACTTTGATTCTTCTAGGGTGGATGCATTAAGAGATCTTCAAGGTGACATAAACTCTGCATTTGGTCCGGTCGATCAAGCCCTTTCTAAGATTAATGATGACTTTATTGCAGAGAATATTGAAGTAGTCCGTAAAGCGGCTCAAGACGAAGAAGGTGTTGTCGCTGATTACTTGGAATTAAATCAGATTGAAGCAGACGCAGAAGTGGCTGCGTCTAGCTTGCTAAATAGCCTAGGGGTTATTCAAGGTCACCTGACCGAGCTTAGCGGTATGGTTAACGCGTTACGTGACCAAGCGAAGGCAAACGCCCTAAGCGCGTCAACGAATGCAAAATACATTTCACTTATCGTTGTTGCGGTATCGGTCGTGATTGCTGTGCTGGTTGCAATGTGGGTAAGTCGCAGTATTCGCAAGCCATTAGCAAAAATCCTTGAAGTGCTTGATTTGATCGCTAATGGTGATTTGACACAGCGTGTTACGGTAGCTAGCAAAGATGAGTTTGGTCAGTTGTCGAGCTGGGTGAATACCCTTGTAGAGAAGCTAGGGTCTGTTGTTAAGCAGATTGATGGGGCTTCTCATGAAGTGGTCAAGTCGGCTGGGCAGGTTTATCAAACATCCGCGAATACGCAGAACATCATGCAAGAGCAAAATGATAAAACCACGTCGGTTGCCTCTGCGATGAACGAAATGTCAGCAACGGTAAGTGAAGTGGCTAAGAACGCTGAAGTAACGTTGAGTAAAGTGCAGGACGTTGATAAGAGTGCGAATCATAGCCTTGAGCGTATGAATGAAAATATCGCGCAGGTGCAAAGTTTGGTGTCTCAGTTGGAGGCGTCTTCTGAGATTGTTCAGCGAGTGGATAAGCATTCTCAGGACATCGGACAAATCCTTGAAGTGATTCAAGAAATTGCTGAGCAGACCAACCTACTTGCTTTGAATGCTGCGATTGAGGCGGCTCGTGCGGGTGAGCAAGGTCGAGGTTTTGCTGTGGTGGCGGATGAAGTTCGAACGCTCGCCAATAGAACGCACACTTCAACTGAAGAGATCCAAGCGGTGATTTCGGACCTCCAAGGTGGCGTGAAAGATGTAGTGGTTTCAATGGAGAAAAGCCGACAAAATGCGCGCGATAGTATGGAAGAAGCGCAAAGTGTTGGTGTGGTGTTGAATGATTTACGTGAGTTTATGGTTGAGATCCGTGATTTGAGTATGCAGATTGCGACAGCGGCTGAGCAGCAATCCCATGTTGCACAAGACATTAACCAAAGTGTCCATGAAATTTCGTCTAGCTCTGAAAGTGCCATGGAAGAAACTCGTATTGGCCAAGCGAACTGCGAGAAAATGAATGAAGTTGCAGCGCATCAGCGTGAGTTGGTGGGGCAATTTCGAACGGCCTGAGTCGCAGAGTTTTAGAAATCACGCTATGATGCTTATCCGAGAATCAATTGGAGTACGAGCATGAGTGTGCAAATTGGTGATATGTTGCCATATGGTTCCTTCTTGGTAATGGGGGAAAATGGTCCACAAGAAGTGAATGTCACTGAATTTTTTGCAGATAAAACCGTCATTTTATTTGCTGTGCCAGGTGCTTTTACGCCCACTTGTAGTGCAAGACATCTGCCTGGCTTTGTGGAGCATTATGATGAGTTTCAAGCATTAGGTGTGAATGAGATTATGTGCTTGTCGGTCAATGATGTGTTTGTCATGAATGCTTGGAGCCAAGCTCAAGGGGCTGAAAAGATTGTTATGGCGGCAGATAACTCTGCAGAGTTTACAACGGCTTTGGGGTTAGAGATTGATATCGCAACAGCGCAAATGGGGTTACGTAGTCGCCGTTATGCAATGTTAGTTATTAATGGTGTGATTCAGCAGCTTTGGCTTGAAGAGCCAGGAGAGTTTGGTGTTAGCTCTGCGGAGCATGTTCTCGAACAAATCTCATAAGTTTTTGTTTTAAAAGGCCGCATTTTTTGCGGCTTTTTTGTGTCTAAGTCACAGCATTGACTGACCTATCTATGAATGCTCTACAACTATGCTTTTTATAGAAACAAACAAATCTGCTTGCATTTTCGTCGACTAGGAGCAATATACTTATAAGACAAGCACATAGAAAAAAGGAGGGCGATCCATGACATATAGCGATCGCGTTGATGCGCTAGTATCACCAAAAGGCGCACTAGAAATGTTGTCACAGGAAGAAATTGCTCGTATGTCTGAAGACAGTGGCGATTTGCATGAGTTGTTTCGTCGCTGTGCCTTGGCAATCTTAAATTGTGGCAGTGATTCTGATGACCCCTCAGAAATCATGTCGGTATTTAAAAACTTCGAGATTCGAATTGTTCAGCAGGAGCGTGGCGTAAAACTGCAACTAAGTGATGCGCCCAGTAGCGCGTTTGTTGATGGCAAAATGATTAGTAGTGTCCGCGAAATGTTATTTAGTGTGTTGCGAGACATTATTTTTACTTATCACGAATACAATGTCGCTCGTGGTCTTAATGATGCAAGCTCAGACAAAATAACCAACGTTGTTTTTGAGCTGCTTCGAAATGCAAATGTGTTTCGTCGTATACAAACACCGGACATGGTCGTTTGCTGGGGGGGACACTCTATTGCCCGCCATGAGTATGACTACACGAAACAAGTTGGCCATGAGCTAGGCCTGCGTGAGCTGAATATTTGTACGGGCTGTGGTCCAGGTGCCATGAAAGGGCCTATGAAAGGCGCTGCCATTGCTCATGCGAAACAACGTATCCAAAATGGCGTATATTTAGGTTTAACTGAGCCGGGAATTATTGCTGCCGAATCACCTAATCCGATTGTGAATCAGCTGGTTATTATGCCAGATATCGAAAAGCGACTTGAAGCGTTTGTTCGAACTGGTCATGGCATCGTTGTTTTCCCTGGTGGCGCTGGAACCGCTGAAGAAATCCTCTATATCTTAGGTATTTTATTGCATCCCCAAAATGCTGATATGCCTTTCCCTCTAGTCTTTAGCGGACCTAAAGAAAGTGCACCTTATTTTGAGCAGATCCATGAGTTTATTGGTTCTGTTTTAGGGGTGGAAGCACAAGCTAAATACAAGATCATCATTGATGATGCAGTAGAAGTGGCGCGTGTTATGAAAGAAGGGATGGAAGCGGTTCGTCTGTATCGAAAAGCCCATCAAGATGCCTTCTATTACAACTGGAAGTTGCATATCCCTGACGAATTTCAACGCACATTTGAGCCGACACATGAAAATGTGAAGGGGTTGAATTTGTTTTATGGTCAAGATACGCATTTGCTCGCTGCGGACCTGCGTCGCGCCTTCTCAGCTATTGTGGCTGGGAATGTGAAACCACAGGGAGTTGCCAGTATTAAAGAATTTGGCCCATTTGAAATACACGGTGACAAGGAGCTGATGAAAAAACTAGATGCTTTGCTAGAAGCGTTTGTGACTCAACAGCGTATGAAGTTGCCAGGTACGGCTTATGTGCCTTGCTATAAAGTCATCACTGATTAACTCTCTGTGACTGATTGTTAAAAGGCCGCACTAGATATCTTTAGTGCGGCCTTTTTTTATTGCATGCTATTTATCTTTATTGAGCTGTGTCTGTTTGAACTTGGCGGATTAGTCGATGAATAAAGCCAAGTTTTTCTCTTACCTTCGGCACCAATACAAACGGATAGAGATCTGGTTGCCCCATGCTTCGGTTTAAGCAGTTGGCTGCGAAAGTCAGTGGAAGGTACTCGTTAAGAAGATCTTCAAAGTTCTCATGGGTATAGGGATCTAAAGAAGCGCTTGCAGTTAGCTGGCTATGTTCAGGCAAGGGTGGGCGAGTGGTAAGGCCAAAGTAATAAGCAGTTTCTAAAGTATCTAATATATGTAAATAGTGTGCCCAGGTTTCCGCCCAGTCTTCCCAAGGGTGGGATGAAGCGTAGGAGCTAATGAATTCATGATTCCACACTGGATTAGGATTGGCGTAATGATTTGATAATGCTTCTGTGTAATCGGTTTGCTCGTCGCCAAACAGTGTTCGAAATGAAGTTAGGTTAGTGGGATGATCTGCAATCAGTTGATCCCAGTAATAATGCCCGACTTCGTGTCGAAAATGCCCTATGACAGTACGATAAGATTCATTCATGTCTTTACGCATTTGCTCTCTATCAACGCTGTCAGCTTCGGCTGCATTAATGGTTACTTGGCCTTGAGCGTGACCTGTTGAGGTTTGGGCATCCTCAGGGATGACGTTATCTTCTGAAATAAAGTCAAAAGATAGACCATCATCCGGATCTTGTTTCTTGCTAACAATCGGTAAATTGAGTCGGCGCAATGCATAAACAAGTTGATGTTTAGCCTGCTCCAATGTCTGCCAAGCCTGCTTTTCTTCTATGTCTGAAAGGTTCGGGATGTGTCGATTTAAATCACAGGCATCACATAATGTGTTAGGGGTAGAAACTAGCCAATTACATACATTATGAACATGATTGGAGCAATAATACCAAACTGTGTTGTCTGGCGAGGGGGGGTGATTCGAGTACGCATTAAAACCTTGTTCCAACGGTGTAAGCGCAGTTAACTCTAATGTGTCGGAGTGGAATCCTAAAGGGGATTGGCAGCTCTCACACTGAGTGTTTTCAAAAAGCAACGCTTGACCACATTGTTGGCAACTGAACAGCTTCATGATCCTTTCTACCTCTTTATGCTTTAGAGTCCATCTGCTTAATAAGCTCAATATGCTCAAGTATCAGCTGACCTGAGATACTGGTTTCGTTAGGAGTAGTGGGCAATGCGTCAATTGGGTACCAGCCTGCTTCAGCGATTTCTTCTGGCGCTGGTGTGATATCGCCGTGATCATATTCGGCAAAAAAACCGACCATAAGTTGATGGGGGAATGACCAAGGTTGACTGCCTCGATACTGAATGTTCTTAATATGAATCCCCACTTCCTCAAGCACTTCGCGATGAACGGCTTCTTCTAATGTTTCACCCGCTTCAACAAACCCTGCAATGTTGCTCATTCGACCTGACGGCATGTTAAATGAGCGCGCGAGCAATATAGAATTTTCCTTTCTTACAGAGACAATGATGCAGGGGGAGATACGTGGATAGTGTCTAATGTGGCACTTGTTGCAGAGCTTTGCGTGTTCTTTTTCATGCTTTTTGGTAAGCGTTGAGCCGCAGCGGCCACAGAATTGGTGGTCCAAATCCCATGTAGCCAGTTGGTGAGCTCTGCTTAAAAGCCCAAAGTAGTAGGCATCTGATTCATACAGAACATCACGTAACCCTTTCTCGGTATATCCTTTAGGGGCAGTGGAGAAATGGCATACGAATACATCTTCCCCTTCAAACTGGCCGATATAAACGCTGCGCATTTCTGGTGTCGGGTGAAAGTCTTTTATGGAAAAAAGAAAGCCCGAGTCATGTGTTAGTACGCTTTGCTTGGTGACCAGTATATATCGTGCCATAGCATGCGGTGATGGATGTGTGCTTGTGCCAATTTCAACCATGAAAAAACTCGTTATTCTTAAATGTATATGTGATTAAGCTACTCTCTCCAATGATTGTATGCAATTCCCCAGCAGAGCCTTTTACATGTTTATCTACTACCTTTCCCGTACAATGTGATGACATGTAAAGAATGATAAAAGGGTTATTATGAAATTACTGCCTGCTGTGCTTTTAAGTACTTGTTGTGTCACGGGGACTGCTCATGCACAAGAGTATTTGCCGATTTTGCAGTACCACCATGTGGATGCTTCAACACCTCGCTCAACATCCGTGTCACCTGAAGAATTTAAACAGCATATGGACTATTTGAAGGAAACCGGTTATCAGGTGCTTGATTTGGAAACAGCTTTACAGCGAATTCGTTCTGATCAGCCTCTACCTGATAAGGCTGTTGCCATTACGTTTGATGATGCTTATTTGAATATTTACGAAAATGGTTTTCCGATCCTTAAGGAACATGGTTTTCCGTTTACCGTATTTATTAATACAGGGCCCATTGAACGAGGTCATCGTAGCTTTTTAACCTGGTCTCAAATGGAAGAAATGCAGAAGTCTGGTGGCGTTTTTGCAAACCACACAGTCAGTCACCCCTACATGCTTCGTTTGGAAGAGGGGGAAACAGTGGGGCAATGGGAGCAAAGAGTTAAACAAGAGGTGGCTGATGTTGAGTCTTTGCTAGTGTCAAAGCTTGGTTCCACTCCGAAGATGATCGCTTATCCGTACGGCGAATCCAATGACAGTGTGCGTAAGCTCATTAAGGAACAAGGTATGGTTGGCTTTGGTCAGCAATCAGGTGTGGTGAGTAAAAATTCTGACTTTGCCAATTTGCCGCGCTTTCCAGCCGCGGGGCCTTATGCGAAGCTTTCAACCTTGAAAGTGAAATTGCGTGCTAAGCCAATGCCGATTGATGCAATAGAAAATGGCGGTGACTTTGCCAGTGAGCAGCCTGTAAAAATGGCGCTTACTTTAAAAGAAGGACGTTACCGAACCAGTGAGCTAACTTGTTATGTTGCAGGTCAAGGTAAAGCGCTGCTCAATTGGCGTGACGATCGTACGGTCATTGTTGAGGCAGAGCAGGCCTTTCCAGTTGGGCGAGGGCGTATTAATTGTACGATGCCCGATCAGTCTGGAAAGCATTATTACTGGTTCTCTAACGTATGGATTCGTACGGCTGCCGAACAGCGGTATGTAACGGATTAATTTAAAAAAAGTTAAAAAAATAGTTGCACTGAAATTTAGAATCCGTAATATACACCTCGCTCGCAACGGAGGGGTGGCAGAGCGGTTGAATGCACCGGTCTTGAAAACCGGCGAAGGTTAATAGCCTTCCGAGAGTTCGAATCTCTCCTCCTCCGCCATTTCTTAAATGAAGTGGTTTGAAGTGAGTTTAAAAATTAGTTGTTCCCTGATAGCTCAGTTGGTAGAGCAAACGACTGTTAATCGTTAGGTCACTGGTTCGAGTCCAGTTCAGGGAGCCATTCGGAGTATAGCGCAGTCTGGTAGCGCGCCTGCTTTGGGAGCAGGATGTCGGGGGTTCGAATCCCTCTACTCCGACCACTAATTTTATTAATGGTAATGGTGGGCGTAGCTCAGTTGGTAGAGCTATGGATTGTGATTCCATCGGTCGTGGGTTCGAGCCCCATCGTCCACCCCATTGCCATATATAGTTGGGTCGTTAGCTCAGTTGGTAGAGCAGTTGACTTTTAATCAATTGGTCACTGGTTCGAATCCAGTACGACCCACCAACTATATAGTATACAGAAATGATGTTTCTGTTTTCTGACATTCCCTGATAGCTCAGTTGGTAGAGCAAACGACTGTTAATCGTTAGGTCACTGGTTCGAGTCCAGTTCAGGGAGCCACTCGGAGTATAGCGCAGTCTGGTAGCGCGCCTGCTTTGGGAGCAGGATGTCGGGGGTTCGAATCCCTCTACTCCGACCAGTCAGAATAGTGAAAATTCAAATGTGCGGGTCGTTAGCTCAGTTGGTAGAGCAGTTGACTTTTAATCAATTGGTCACTGGTTCGAATCCAGTACGACCCACCACTTTTGATATACGGAGGGGTGGCAGAGCGGTTGAATGCACCGGTCTTGAAAACCGGCGAAGGTTAATAGCCTTCCGAGAGTTCGAATCTCTCCTCCTCCGCCATTTAACCTGCTTGTAAGCGGGTTTTGTAGTTCCCTGATAGCTCAGTTGGTAGAGCAAACGACTGTTAATCGTTAGGTCACTGGTTCGAGTCCAGTTCAGGGAGCCATCTAGTCTTTATGGTGGGCGTAGCTCAGTTGGTAGAGCTATGGATTGTGATTCCATCGGTCGTGGGTTCGAGCCCCATCGTCCACCCCATTAATACTTCTTTCCCTTTTCTTGTCTCTAATTTAAAATTTCTGCTTTCTGCTTTCTGCTTTCTGCTTTCTGCTTTCTGCTTTCTGCTT
>NZ_JAEMUH010000024.1 GCF_016461785.1 Marinomonas ostreistagni
TAAAGATAGCGGCGAAGTTGTTCTTCAAACCCTAGTGGTTATTGCTTTATCAAACAAAGCTGAACTGGTGCTGATCACACAGGGTAAGGGTATGGCGAAAACGTCGATTCATGATGCAATTGCCTTTATGAAAGATGGTTATAAAGAACAAAGAGCTTTTATGGAAATTCTGAATTTTCTTATTGAAGAGTCGACGGTAGATAAAGTGTTGGTACATATAGATGCTATATCGGATGAAGATATAGGTCTGGATTTTGATCTTATTCGAAACATGATTAATACATTAGAGCCTCCTCGCAAAGAGCAAGCTGAAGCCTTTACTCGTTTCTTCGAAGATCACCACGACAATGCTAAGTTAAAAGAAGAGCTCGCACAGATTTCTAATGCTTAATTTAAGGATCATGTGGCATCTTTTGCTGTGATAAATTGAGCTTAAATCTACACGTCAGGATTCAGCTCTTAATAACTGAATCCTCACTAGTTCAATAGGCACTTCTTTAACAGTATCTGTAAAGCGCGACCATAGGAGTTCGATCTCAGAACTTTCCATGGATGCTTTTCCTATAAAAAATGACAATTATTTATACTCACTAACTTAATTAAGGTTTCCAACCTATTTAAAGCAGTTACCAACTTAATTACGAACCATCATGGATTGACTCTTGAACAAACGCCCATAAAAATATACTGTACTAGTACATTGATACATCAAGGTACGCCTTTGTGCAGAATTTGATTCATTACTTGTTAGACACTCCCGATGCTGAGGCTATGGCACAGAAGTTAAACGCTTTGCTAACGCCCAATGAGATCAGCGAGATGCAACGCCGCTTACAGATTTTTGCACTGCTCGAAGAAGGCGTGTCACAACGCGAAATTGCCAAACAGCTAGGTGTGGGGATTGCGACCGTAACTCGTGGTTCCCGCGCATTAAAGGAATTAAAAGATCATGAGTAATCTTCCGCCACGCATCGAGCTGCCACGTAAGCCTAAATACGTGACCATCAGCTCGAACTGTGACTTTTTCGGCATGTTTAAGAAAGTCGAAAAGCAATTTGCCAACTGCTTTATGTTGGAATCCTTAGGTGAAGAGAGTTATATCTCGCGCCACTCCATCATCGGTTTTGACCCTGAGAAATTGCTGTGGGCAGAAGGCAATACTCTGTTTATCCAAGAGCGTGATGGTGAAACAGCATCTTACGAGTCAGACAACCCATATTACTTACTGCGCAGTATTGTGCCGCAAAACATCATTTCTCGTGGCTATGCTGGCGGTCTAACGGGCTACATCGGCTACGATGCGATGAACTACTTTGAACCAACGCTCAATCTACAGACCAGTGATATGTTCGACGGGTTCCGCTTTGGTTTGTACAAAGATGGCTTGATCTTGGACAAAATGACCGGACAGGTTTTCTACTTCTATTATGACGAAGACCGTTCTAAGTTAGTACAAACCTTGCTAAAAGCCCCTGTTCCAGAAAATGGCCCATTGGTCGTCACCCCAGCGGGTGAATCTATGAGTCGTGAAGAGCACGCGCAAGCGGTAGCGAAAGTGAAGCAGGACATCGTCGACGGTAAGATTTTCCAAACCGAAGTGGGCTTTAAAAAGTGGTTTGATCTGGATGGCGACACCATTGGCATCTATGAGCAGATGCGCGAAGTGAATCCATCGCCACAGATGTATTACATTAAATTTGGTGAGCAAAAGGTTATTGGCGCGAGCCCTGAGTTGCTGTTCCGTTTACGCCAAGGGGAAATGGAAACCTTCCCGCTAGCAGGTACAGCAAAACGTGGTGTCGATGAAAAAGAAGATGTGGCGCTGGCCCGTGCTTTGTTGAACGATCCTAAAGAGATCGCCGAGCACAATATGATCGTCGATCTGCACCGTAATGATATCGGTCGTGTAGCGCGCTTTGGTACGGTCAAAGTTCGTTCTTTGATGGACATTAAACGCTTCAGTCACGTGCAGCATATTTCCAGTGAGATTGTGGGCATTATCGCCGACGATCAGGATATGTTCTCCGCATTAGCGAGCAACTTTCCAGCAGGAACGCTAACCGGTG
This sequence comes from Marinomonas ostreistagni, assembly GCF_016461785.1. Taxonomy (GTDB): domain Bacteria; phylum Pseudomonadota; class Gammaproteobacteria; order Pseudomonadales; family Marinomonadaceae; genus Marinomonas; species Marinomonas ostreistagni_A. The sequence continues at coordinate 2,067 of NZ_JAEMUH010000024.1, forward strand.
CACCGAAAATCGAAGCCATGAAGATCATCGACGATATGGAAGGCGATGGCCGTGGTCCTTACGGTGGCGCGGTTGGGCAGTTCTCGTTTAACGGTGACTGTAACTTCGCCATTCCGATTCGTACTGTGTTTGCGAAGGGGAATAAGGCTTATGTACAAACCTGTGGCGGTAATGTCTATGACTCCAATGCCGAAGGCGAGTACGAAGAAATTCAACGTAAATTTGCTGGCACCAAGCGCGTGCTAGATCAATTCGCACCCGCGCAGTAAGGGCTTAGCAGATGAAAGTGTTAATTATCGATAACTACGACTCGTTCACGTACAACCTGTACCAATACATCGGTGAAATCCTGATGGCGGCGCAGAGCAAAGGTGAGCTAGAAAAGTTTGATGTCATGGTGAAGCGTAACAATGAAGTGAGTTTGGCAGATATTGAAGCGTTGCAACCGGATCGCATTATTATCTCCCCAGGACCAGGTTCACCTGATGACGAGGCTTACTTTGGCGTTTGTGCAGAGGTGATTCGAGAGCTGGGCAAAACCACTCCATTGATGGGCGTGTGCTTGGGCATGCAGGGCATTTGTCATGTGTTTGGTGGCAACGTAGTGAAAGCTCATGTGCCCATGCACGGTAAAGTCAGCCCAATCAGCCATAACTGTGAAGGCATCTTCCACGATATTCCGGATCAATTAGAGATTATGCGCTACCACTCTTTGATGGCGGAGCCAGAGAGCTTGCCAGAGTGTTTGGAAGTGAGCGCGGTCGTAGGCGATCTAAAAGTCGAAGACTTTGATAACCATGCTGTAATTCACCAAGGCGGTGATTACGAAATCATGGGCGTGCGCCACAAGGACTACCCGATCCAAGGCATTCAGTTCCACCCAGAGTCCTTCGCCACCGAAGGCGGCCGCGATCTGATTAAGAACTTTTTGTTTCAGATGTAAATGTAGAGAGCTGATCTAAGCAGCTGACTTTATATGGTCAAAAAGTTCCCAAAGCCGAGCAGTGAAAGCTGTTCGGCTTTTTATTTGCTTTCACGGCAAGCTTTTTGCTTTAAAATAACAAGTTAACCAAACAGTTAAGTTTCCAAAATAGTGATCCGTTGCTAATTTTTAGGAAGTAGATAGTAACAAGTGACGGCTTTCCATTGAGAAAAGCATTAAGTGAGGGGAGAGACATGACCAGCTCTGAAGCATTATTAGACTTGGCAATGAAGATGCCAAAGGCGGAGCTGCATTTGCATATCGAAGGCACGTTCGAGCCAGAGCAAATGTTCGCCATCGCCCAACGTAACCAAGTTGCGCTGAAGTACAACTCAGTGGAAGAGTTAAAAGAAGCCTACCAATTCGAGAACCTGCAGGACTTCTTGGATCTGTATTACCAAGGTATGTCGGTACTGCTTAAAGAGCAGGATTTTTACGATTTAACCATGGCGTACCTAAAGCGTGTTCACGAAGACAATGTGGTGCACGTGGAGATTTTCTTTGACCCACAAGGGCACTTGAGCCGCGGTATAAGCTTTGAAACACAAATCAAGGGCATCTATGGCGCACTGAAAGATGCCGAACGTGATTTAGGTATCACATTCAAACTGATCATGTCGTTCTTACGACACCTAGATGAAGCCAGTGCGTTTGAAACCTTGGAGCTTGCTAAACCGTATTTAGAGTGGATCGATGGTGTTGGGTTGGACAGCTCAGAAGTGGGTCATCCGCCGGTGAAGTTTGAAAATGTGTTCCGCGAGTGTAAGGCACTCGGTTTGCCTGTGACAGCGCACGCTGGAGAAGAAGGTCCACCAGAATATGTTTGGCAAGCGCTGGATGTGATCGGTGTGGATCGCATTGATCATGGTAATCGAGCGTTAGAAGACGAAGACCTGATCGCCACCATTAAACACAAAGGTCTGACTCTAACGGTTTGCCCATTATCGAACCTTAAGCTTTGTGTGGTGGATACGTTAGAGGACCACCCAATTCGCACCATGCTGCGTTATGGCTTAAATGCAACCGTGAACTCGGATGACCCAGCGTATTTTGGTGGTTATATGAATGATAACTTTGCTGCGTTAGTAAAGGATACAGGGATCAGCAAAGATGAGTTATACGCCTTAGCCTGCAACGCCTTTGAAGGTAGTTGGCTGGATAGCAAGAGTAAACAGCAGCATTTGATGACCCTTAAATCACTGTTTGCTTAACGGTAATGCTCTGTAATGCAGCGAAATAGCCTCTTTTCAGAGGCTTTTTTGTATCGATAACTCAGTACATAGCATCGAGCTCGCAAGGTTTACTTAGCTTTACTTATGATGCCGCTTATTCGCAAAGTGAGTTTGCTATGATCAATTGGTTAAATTGATCAGGTCAACGAACGATGAAAGCGCTTATTTTAACTTGCTGCAGTAGCGCAGCATTGATTCTCAGTAATGGCGTACAGGCGGATGTCATGGGGCTAGAATTCAACTCCGATCATTACGAAAGTAAGACCATTGAATATGCTGGACAGTCGATCCAGTACCGAGCGTATGAAAGCATTCCATATGTGATCAAGCCGGTTGTCAGTGACTATCAAGTGATGAACATTTACATCCCCGAAGCGTATTTTCAGGGTGGCAGCATTCAAGGTTATCAGGCAGAGACCGCTCCCATTTTCTTACCTAATCAGGTAGGTGGTTACATGCCGGGTAAAGCCATGGTGGTCGGGACAAATGATCGCACGGGGCAAGCCAATTCTGCGCTGGTAGCATTGTCTAAAGGGCTAGTTGTGGCGGCTCCTGCGGCAAGGGGGCGAACGAATCAAACGGCTGATGGGCGATGGGCTGGGAAAGCACCTGCTGCCATTGTCGACTTAAAAGCGGCCGTGCGATATTTGCATTACAATGATGCCGCGATGCCGGGTGACGCAAATAAGATCGTCTCAAATGGCACCAGTGCTGGTGGCGCCTTATCTGCTTTATTGGGAGCAAGTGCTGATAGCACCGATTACGATACCTACTTAGCTGCATTGGGAGCTGCGCCGGGCTCAGATGCGATTTGGGCTGTCTCTGCTTATTGTCCGATTACCAACTTAGAGCATGCGGACATGGCGTATGAGTGGCAGTTCAATGGTTACAATGATTACCAGAAAATGAACATCTCGATGTTGGACTACCAAGTGAAACGCGAGTTGGTTGCGGGGACATTAACGAAGGAAGAGCAACAGGTGTCTGATCAGCTGAAACCCTTGTTCCCTGAATATGTTAACAGTCTAGGTCTGAAAGATTCTTCAGGCTATCCTTTAACGTTGGACCAAGACGGTAATGGCTCATTTAAAGATGCAGTAGTGGCTTACATCCAAGCGTCAGCTCAAAACGCATTAGAAAAAGGTCAGGATTTATCTGGCCTTGAGTTCGTCACCATTGACCAAGGGCGTGTCACAGCCATTGATTGGGATAAATACCGCAGTTATGCAGAACGTCAGAAGCTGCCACCTGCGTTTGATGCGCTGGATTTAAGTGCTGGCGAAAACAATCTATTTGGTAATGCATTGATAGATAACCAGCACTTCACTGAATTCTCAGTTCAACATAGCACTATGTCTGGTAAGCGAGTAAGTGAGAGCACCGTTAAATTAATGAACACAATGAATTACATCGGCACCTCAGACGCTCAAACGGCAGAACATTGGCGCATTCGTGTGGGCACAAAGGATCGAGATACTTCCTTAGCGATTTCAGCCATCCTTGCTGCAAAGCTTGAGAACACGGGGCATGATGTGGACTACTTTTTACCGTGGGATGTCCCGCACAGTGGCGATTATGATCTAGATGAACTGTTTGCTTGGATCAAATCCATTCAATAACACATATTGCTAAGAGTTTTCTAAATGCCCCTTCGTTGGGGCATTTTTCTTGTTAAGAAGAATGTCTATGTCACACGCAAACCGGAGACGAACCACCAAATGCTTCTAGGCACTTGGTGGTTCGTCTTTATGTTCTTGTAGAATCTGATAGAAATCGTCTTTGACATGATTAAAGTGTTCTACCAGCGTTGGATCAAACTGACTGCCGCTGAGCTCGTTTATGTAGGCTTCTACCTGCTCTTTGCTCCAAGCATCTTTATAGGGGCGAATGGAAGACAGTGCATCATATACGTCGCACAGGGCGACAATACGGCCGTACAAAGGGATTTCTTCGCCTTTCAGGCCTTTTGGATAGCCACTTCCATCCCATTTCTCATGGTGGCTAATGGCGATCGTTCTAGCCGCTTGGAGAAGGTCTGATTGGCTGCCTTCAAGAATTTGTGCGCCCGCTTCTGTATGGCTTTGCATAACTTTAAATTCTTCTTCGGTTAAACGACCTGGTTTTAATAAAATATTATCTGGTATCGCAATCTTACCTATGTCATGCAATGGCGCGGTTAAGGCGATAAGGTCACATGTATTTTTGGCTAGGCCCATTTTTGAAGCAATAAGGCGACAATATTCGCCAACTCTTATCACATGATTTCCCGTTTCGTTATCTCGGAACTCCGAAGCAAGGGCGAGGCATTCAATAATTTCTAGACGACTGACAGCAAGCTCTTGTGTCCTTTCATGGACTTGTTTTGCTAAGTCTTTAGCATAGTTTGCAAGTTTCAATTGAGATGAAACACGAGCTTTTAAAATGGCTGCACTAAAAGGTTTAGCAATAAAATCAGCTGCTCCTAAATCAAAGCCACGTTGCTCATCCTCCTGACTGTTCATTGCAGTTAGAAAAATAATAGGTATGTGACACAGCTTGGGATTGTCTTTGATGCGCTGGCATACTTCATAGCCATCCATATCAGGCATCATGATGTCGAGCAAAATAAGATCGACATTAAATCGCTCAAGAATTTTGAATGCTAATATGCCCTGATTTGCGGCTTTAATTTCATATTCGTCGTTGAGGATATTACTGATGACATCAATATTTTCAGCAATGTCATCAATGACCAATATAGTAGATTGTGTTTTAGGCGTAAGCAGAGTCATAGTAGCGTATCCATTATTTTGCGAAGAACGTTAGCCGCTTCATCAAAGTCATATCGGTTCAACAGTGATTCAACTTGAGCGAGGTCTTTATGAATATCTGTACCTGCTTGTGCATTGACTAAAGCACGGACACTGCCATTAGCCTTAGTGTCAAAGGCATCGACCAAAGCTAATAAATCTTGGCAGGACGAAAGGCTTAAAGTATGAGGTGTTGATGTACTCGTACTTAGGTTGTTTTCTGATGTATCTTCAGACGTACATAGGAAAGCAATAGTCTTGCATATCGCCATCGCCTCTTGGGCAAACGTCTCAAAAGCTTCCTGTGTAAACTGTCCAGATATAGTATCTTGCTCCAGTGTTTGTGCCTGTTTATATAGGCTTGTCGCCCCCAAGTTCCCTGCCACGCCTTTTAATGTATGAAAAATATGTGACAGCTCTTCTTGGCTATCTTCTAAAATAGCGTTTCGGGCTTTCTCTATATTAGTGGTTGCCGTCAAACTAAAAGAGCTTAAAAGTTTTAAGTAGAATTGTGGTTCTACGCCCAATCGATTTAAAGAGCCTTGAACATCAACATTTGGAAGCGCATTTAGCATCCGTTGTGTGAGCTTTTCAGATGTTATTTCATTTGGAGCACCTGTATTTACTGGAGATCCATTCAAATTAACGTATTTCAAAATGACATCTTGAAGTTGCTGACGATTGATCGGCTTGGACACATGGTCATCCATTCCTGACTTAATCGCTTTTTGAATATCTTGTGCTGATGTATTGGCGGTAAGGGCAATAATCGGAAGGTTTTTATAGTTTTCACCCAATGCTCTGATTTCTTTGCAGGCATCGTAGCCGTCCATAATAGGCATCTGAATGTCCATTAAGATCAAATCAAAATGGTCCTGTTGAACCGCATGGATAGCCTCTTGACCATTATTGGCGAGAACAAATGGTATCAGCCACTGTTTAAAAATTTCGCTAATGACTAATTGGTTAATCTCATTGTCTTCCACAATTAACACTTTAACTTGAGCTAAGGCACTGGGATCTGCAATGTTGATTGATTGCACGTTTTCCAGTGTATTCCATGTGGAAGCACTATGGCTTTCTCTGTTGGTAGAGGACATGCAGTCCAATAGCGAAGATTGTGAAATGGGGGGCGACAGCAACTTAACTGAAGTGTGCCAAGCTTGGTAGCCAGTATCGTTCTCCTCATAATCAACCAAAATAAGGCTTGATAAATTTTGGGCTGCTGCGATGTGATTTAGAGAGCTTAGCAAAGCCTCTAACTCACTTGAAATGTAATAGCTATCGACAATGATGTAGTCGTAATTGATATCGCTTTGTAACAGCTTTTTAGCTTCAAGGTGAGTACTGCAAACATCGAGCTGCATTTGAAAGGCTTTGGCATAGCGAATGTAGTTTTGTCGACTGATACCAACAAAATCAATCAGTAAAATTCGAGACTTAACGAGCTCTCCTCTTACCTTATTAGGGATATTTTCCGGCTCATTTTTATTGACCTTTAAGGGGAGAGTGAAACGGAAAATACTGCCTTTGTTTAATTGGCTTTCGGCGCTAATTTGCCCGCCCATAAGTTCTACTAAGCTTTTACATATGGAAAGCCCAAGGCCTGTACCACCAAATTTTCGTGTTGTAGAAACGTCTGCTTGACTGAATGGTGAGAAGAGTTTGGCAACCTGATCATCAGACATCCCATTGCCTGTATCATTCACGGAAAACTCTAACTCAACAAATTCTCCCTTAGTATGGATGACTTTTACATAAACAATGACTTCTCCTGAGCTGGTGAATTTAAGTGCATTGCTGACTAAATTACTTAGGACCTGCCCTATACGTAATGGGTCTCCAATTAAATGTTCGGGAACATTGCTATCAATGCCTGTGAGTAAGTGAATGTGTTTAGACTTAGCGACGCTTTGGTGAATCAAAGCGTGCTCATCAATAACATGTTCGAGTGAAAAGGGAATTTCCTCTATATCCAGCTTACCTGCCTCCATTTTGGAGAAATCTAAAATATCATTAATAATACGTAGCAAGCTGTTGGCAGATGTATTGACCTTTTGCATCAGCTCTTGTTGGTTGGATTTATTTGGTGAAATCAGGCACGCTTCCGTCAGACCAATAATGGCGTTCATTGGTGTTCGAATTTCATGGCTGATATTTGCTAAGAAGCGGTTTTTCGCTTCTGAGGCTTGATGAGCATCTTTCAGGGCATTTTCTAGGATCGTTGCCATAGCTCGAGATTCTGTAATATCCGTACGTACGGCAATGTAACGTTCGACTTTTCCGGTGACACCTTTGATAGGAAGTATGGTTGCATTCACCCAATAAATACTGCCATTTTTACGGAAGTTCTTAATTTCCCCAGACCATATCTGCCCACTGGAAATGGTACGCCACAATGTTCGAAAAAAGGCAGGTGGGTGTTCATCTGATTTTAAAATACGATGGTTTTCTCCAATCAGCTCACTTGGTTCATAGCCTGAAATCTCACAAAACTTATCATTAACGTAAGTAATATTACCTCTTTGATCTGTGATACTGACGATTGCATGCTCATCCAGTGCTTGTTTTTGATAGCCAACTTCATTCAATAACTCAGAGATCTTACGCTTGTTTGTGATATCGCTTAGCACCGACCTACTAATTAACTTGGCTAGAAAGAAAGCACTGGTCAGTAGAAAAATTATGATTACTTGATCCCAAACTGTTAAAGATATCTTTGGGTAATCGGTTTTGATCGCCAGATGCCAAGTAGGGATGTAAGAGTGAGGTGAGTGCTCGATGCTCTTCGGAAAGGCGGCACTATAAAGTATATGGGATTGACGCTTCTCTGAATAAACTTCTCCCTGAGCTAATGTGCTCTTTTCTAGTTCTAGGAAACGAAAATTGGAAGAGGATAGTAGGTGATCCCAATGATCTTCTTTGTCTAAATGAAGTAAGACTCTATTTGCTTCGTTTAAAAGAAAGATATTTTTGTTGTTTGGGAAGTACTGCTTTAATAATGAAGCAATGCGCTCAAATCGATAAGTGAATATGAGCAAGCCAATATTTTTATCTTCAGAATTGAAAATAGGGGCCCCAACTTTCAAAATTGGAGTTAGAGGCATTGTCGGCTTATTTTTGATATGGGCCAAGCTCACATGTGATACAAAAAACTCATTTCTTTCGAGTGAACTTCCCAATCCTTTCTCAAGGGTATAATCAATATCACCAAAATGTTTTCCAGCTGAAAAAATGGGAGTAGAACGATTATTATCAAGTCGCGCGACTTCATCTCCTTCATGATTAAGCACTGATATGTAGTCATAACGCTCTGAAGAAAGGCTGTAGCCCTCAAAGAAACTCTGGAACTTTTCTCGATAACTGGTGCTGTATATAAGCGCATTTGGGTCAATAAGAAATGACTTTTTGACCGACTGTATATCGTGAACAACCTGCTCGATTTCTTTATGAATCCCTATAATAGCATTACGCACGGTCACTTCAGAGACGCGTTGACTTTGCTTTAAACTAGCACTCCATTGCAACCAGAATACGAGAGATAAAATTAAAAAACTCAGTGCTAGTAAGGCAATAAAAGCTTGCCAAAATGTGTGGCTGGAGGGTCTAGAGTAGTGTAGCTCTTGAATATATTTTATCTCACTCCCTAGATAGCGACTGTAGAAGTTTGAGCCCAGTAGGAAACTTGATATTAGACTGCTTATAATAATTATGGAGATTAAAAATTGTTCTTTTGAGATATTTAAATAGTGGTTTTCTAAGTTTTTATATGTGCTCATCGGTGAGTAAAGATAATCACTTAAAATTTGGATGATAATAATGCAGAAAACCAGCATGATAGGTCGAGTGAAATAACGGTAATCAAGCATTGAGGGACGTTTCAAAACTCTACTAACTAACTTGCAAGCATAAAACGCAAAGGTAATGATTGAAAATGTTATTATAGACCATAGCCAGAACATAGGAGATCTTAAAGCAGTAAGTGCGCTTAATCCTTCTGATTCGAGGGTAGATAGGTTTAAAGTAATGACAAGTAAACTCACTAATGCGCTATGAATATTGAGTAAATTGCAGTGTTCATTACTAATAGAATTAAATCTAAAAACAACCAAAAAAGACATTACGAAAGCTGACGCATACCAAATAAGTATGGGAAGAATATTGGTAATGTGTGATTCGTGATCAAAATAGATGTTATGAAAAATTAATTCTGTGCAACTAACGCCTGAAACAAGGGCAATACTTCCGCGCAATGTTCGATAAAATGTTGAGATTGTTATACCACTACTAAGCTCTCTGAATGCTGCATAGATTGACGTATACCCGATAATGAGCGCGCTAAAAATCCAAATCATTCGTTTTTATATTCCAAAAAGCTATAAAAAGTAGTCGGTAAAAGTAAAAAATTCTTTCATTGACCTTACCAAAATTAAGGGCCAATTGTGTAGCTGAAACATGATAAATCACTAATAAAGTAAATTTTGTTACTCTACTGATGTCTTAATATCGGAATTTCTTTATAGGTGAATGATTTGTTAAACGATAGATAGCCGAATGATGGGAACATTCACTTTTACAAGGATAATCAATTCAGCATGTTCTTCTTATCTTACTAGCACTTAAGCTGTGTGCTAACCAACATATGTTGTGAAACGTTAGAATCAAGGCGTTGTCTGAGTTACTTTTTATGTCATGACCAAATTCAGGCATACTATCGATTTATTAAGTCGCAAGTAAGGGTGATCAGAGTCGTGCACACTTTAGAACAGCTACGTAATGGAGCATTACAAGGCGTCAAACGTCTACAGCTGAGTGCTGATTTAAGCGTTTTTCCTGATGAGATATTTACTCTGGCGGACTCTTTAGAAGTGTTGGACCTGTCGAATAATCGCTTGAGTGATCTTCCTGAAGATTTAACGCGGCTGACGAATCTGAAGATCTTGTTTGCGTCGAATAACTGCTTTTCCCATGTGCCCGATGTGCTGGAAAAAATGCCTAAGCTAGAGATGATTGGTTTTAAGCATAATCAGATTCAGACAGTATCGGAAACGTGTTTGCCTAAACAAACTCGTTGGCTCATTTTAACGGATAATGCCATCAAATCATTGCCAGAAAGCATCGGCTCACTGACTCGACTAGAGAAGTGTGCTTTAGCTGGTAATCAAATTTCAGCGCTTCCAGACTCATTTGCCCAGCTGAAAAATCTTGGCTTGCTGCGCATTTCAGCGAATGCTTTAGCCGAGTTTCCAGATGTGCTGCTTGACCTACCAAAACTGGCTTGGCTGGCGTTTTCGGGTAACCCGTTTTGCCCCACTCAAGATGAGCACTTGGAGTTTGTTCAGGTGCATTCTGCAGATGTTTCGCTTCACGAAGTATTGGGAATGGGAGCATCTGGACTGATTTCTCGTGCCACATGGCAGAACAATGTACACGGTTTTGCTGAGCAAGTAGCGGTAAAGGTGTTTAAAGGTGAAGTGACCAGTGACGGCTTCCCCGCAGATGAGTTAGACGCCTGTTTAACCGTCGGAGGACATGAGAACTTAGTGAAACCGTTGGCGCATATTCACGAGCCAAATTACGCTGCTTTAGTGATGGACCTGATTCCGTCGGACTACTACAACCTAGGACAGCCGCCGAGCTTAGAAACGTGTACTCGTGACACCTTTACCCAAGGGCAAGCATTTAGTTCAGAGCAAGCTGACTTCATCATTGCGCAAATGCGCGATCTGGTTGCGCACTTAGAAAGCAAGCAAGTTAGTCATGGGGATTTATACGCCCATAATGTACTGATTAATCAAGCAGGACATATTCTATTCGGTGACTTTGGCGCTGCGTCAAAATACCACAATCTAACGGCTCAACAACAAGAGGGCGTTCGAGCGATTGAACGTCGCGCGTTAGCGTATTTCGAGGAAGATATCCGCGGACTTGTGACAGCTTGATTGGTCGGGTGACATTATCCCGCATAAAAAAACACATAAAAAAGCCCAGCAACTGCTGGGCTTTTTAAGATGACGAATACGCTATTCTTTTTTACAAAGATTATGCGTTGTATTCGAAAGGACGGTCGCCGTCTTCGTCTTGGATACGAGTTGGAAGACCCATCTCGTTCAGTAGACCTAGGAATGGGCGAGGGTCTAGTTGCTCAACGTTACGCATTTCTGCGCAGTCCCAAGTGCCGTTTGCAACAAGGATCGCCGCTGCAACCGGTGGAACGCCAGCTGTGTAAGAGATACCTTGGCTGCCCACTTCGTTGTAAGCGTCTTTGTGATCAGCAACGTTGTAGATGAAAACTTCTTTCTCTACACCGTCTTTGATACCTTTCACTTTGTCACCGATACAGGTATTACCTGTGTAATCTGGTGCTAGAGAAGATGGATCAGGCAGAACGGCTTTCACTACTTTAAGTGGTACCACTTCAAGACCTTCAGCTGTTTTAACTGGCTGCTCTGACAATAGACCTAGGCTCTTCAATACGGTGAAAACGTTGATGTAATGCTCACCAAAGCCCATCCAGAAACGTACGTTTGGTACGTCTAGGTTTTGTGAAATTGAGTGCACTTCGTCGTGACCACTCATGTAAGACGTTTGCTTACCTACCACAGGTAGGTCGTCAGTACGGCTTACTTCAAACATTTTGTTGACGTTCCACTCGCGATTTTGCCAAGAGTACACAACACCGGTAAATTCACGGAAGTTGATTTCTGGGTCGAAGTTAGTCGCGAAGTACTTGCCATGACTACCTGCGTTGATATCGATGATGTCGATGTCACTTACGCTGTCGAAGTAGTGATTGTACGCAAGGGCTGCGTAGGCGTTTACCACACCTGGATCAAAACCTACACCCAGAATCGCTGTGATGCCTTTTTCTTTGCAGGCTTCACGACGTTTCCATTCGTAGTTTGCGTACCATGGTGGAGTTTCACAAATTTTCGTTGGATCTTCGTGGATCGCTGTGTCTAGGTAAGCAACGCCTGCTTCCATACATGCTTCAAGAACAGACATGTTGATGAAGGCAGAACCCACGTTGATAACGATCTCAGAGTTGGTTTCATTGATCAGTTTAACCGTCGCGGCAACATCTAGAGCGTCAAGAGCATATGCCTGAATGCGGCCCTCAACTTTCATAGCGCCTTTTTCGTGGACACTGGCAACGATATCTTCGCATTTCGCAACGCTGCGTGAGGCAATGGCGATATCGCCCAGTGTGTCATTGTGTTGGGCGCATTTGTGAGCCACAACGCGTGCAACCCCTCCGGCACCGATAATCAGTACGTTCTTTTTCATGGTATTACTATCTCCAGTGTTGAAATGATGCAGCCTTAGGAAAGGTTGTGCATAAAGTCGTCGTAGTCAAATTCGCGCACCAGTTCAATGGTACCGTCTAATTGTTTCACCGCGATGGATGGCATTTTGACGCCGTTGAACCAGTTTTTCTTCACCATGGTGTAGCCTGCCGCATCTTCAATGGAGATACGATCACCAACTTTGAGTTCATGGTTGAATTTAAATTCGCCAAAGATATCGCCCGCCAGACAAGATTTACCACAGATCATGTATTCATGATCGCCATCACATGGGGTCATGCGAGCATTTTCACGGTAAATCAAAAGATCCAGCATATGGGCTTCGATTGAGCTGTCGACAATGGCTAAGTTCTTGCCATTGTACAAGGTGTCCAATACGGTCACCTCAAGGGTAGTGCTCTTTGTGATCGAGGCTTCACCTGGTTCTAGGTAAACCTGGACACCGTATTTCTCTGAGAACGCTTTCAAGCGTGCACAGAATTGGTCGATTGGGTAGCCTTCACCAGTGAAGTGAATACCGCCACCTAGGCTGATCCACTGCATCTTTTCGATTAGGTAGCCAAAGCGTTCTTCGATCAAGGTGAGCATTTCGTCAAAACGATCAAAATTATTGTTCTCACAGTTGTTGTGGAACATAAAGCCTGAGATGTCATCGATCACGCTTTCAATGCGTTTCGGGTCCCATTCGCCAAGGCGGCTAAATGGACGAGCAGGATCAGCAATGATGAACTCCGAGGTGCTGACTTGAGGGTTCACGCGCAGACCACGGGTCTTGTCTTGGCTCGCTTCTTTAAAGCGCTCAAATTGACCGATGGTGTTGAAGATGATTTTGTCGCTGTGCGCCAGGACTTCTTCAATTTCATTGTCCGCATACGCCACACTGTAGGCGTGTGTCTCGCCAGCAAATTTCTCTTTGCCTAGGCGTACTTCGTACAAAGAGGAAGAGGTCGTGCCATCCATGTACTCTTGCATGAGGTCAAATACCGACCAAGTAGCAAAGCACTTCAAGGCCAACAGTGATTTTGCGCCGGAGTGTTTGCGCACGTAAGCGATCTTCTCTAAATTCTTTAGCAGTTTCGCTTTATCAATGAGGTAGTAAGGTGTTTGTAACATGGCGGTCAGCCCCATCGTTGAAAAGGCGGTATTCTAGTAGAAAGGTATTCTGGTGACTAGCGCGAAACATGCGAATTTTAGACATTTTTACAGGGTATTTGCGGCAAAAATGCATCGAAGATGGCGAATCGTATTTTGTTAGTCGAATGTCTATTTTGATACAGAAAAACGACCTCGATAGAGGCCGTTTTTGCGATTCCACTAAAGCACTAACTAAAAGCCCTTAATGAGTTGTCATTTGCAGAGCTTTCATTTCATCATGACACTCTCGCATTCGAGCTTGGACCGCACGCAAAGCTCGCTCGCAGCCGGAAGGTTGATCGAGTTTGAGTGCCTCATCGAGCTCTTCGAGGACTTTGTCTTCGACCTCTTCTAGTTGGTCAACGTAAGTATGTTCGGTGGAGGCTTTAGTGACTTTATCCAACAATTTAGTATAAGCCTGACGTGCTTCCACCTCTAAATTAGAGCCTTCTTCAATATGGCCTTTCTCAGCAATCGCGAAAGGTTGTAATTCACTGACGGCGGCTTCTTTCGCCTCGATCATTTTGTTAAACATTCGTTCTACACGAGGGCTGTCTACTTCCTGTTTTGCTTTTTCGTAGAATTCAATACCACCATTCATGACTTTGATAATGTCCGCGACATGTTTCGTTTCAATTGCTTGTGTTTGGTTTTGCATCGTTCTCTCCTTTCATTCGTCCAATCTTAGTTAAGTCGAGAAGACGTTTCGCAACGTGTTGTTTATTAGATTTGATGATAAGGATTGAGTTTTCAAGCAAAATGGGATGACTGCACGCTTGCTTCACGTTAACTGTTCATTGTTCGCTTAATTGTCAGAAAAGCAGACAACTTGTCGTGGTTTATTGCGTTATTCAAAGTGAGGATTGTATAGAAAGGCTTCACTGAGTCAGTGAAGCCTTGGTCGATCTGGTGTTATCGAGGGAACCGCTTTTGAAAAGCCGCTAAGCGATTCTCAAGGTCTGTAAGTTGCTCGTCGCGAACTTGAGAGACACAAGCTCGTGCTCCATTAATCTGCTTGGAACCAGTATTAGCCAAAGAAATAGCGCTAATGCCATGGTAAAGCAGTGCAGTTAGTAGTTCATCACCGCTCATATCTGGGTAGGCAAAGGTGAAGTAAAAACCATCACTCAGTGGCTCGCCATTGTCGTTGTCATAGACGATTTCAAAACCGTGTTCGACGAAGAGCTGTTTCATTTTTGCGGCGCGGGCTTCATATACTTTCGTCATGTTTAGGAACGGAAGTGTGCCATCGTTAGCCGCTTTCAACATTGCAGCCAAACCATATTGCGTAGAATGCGTTACGCCTGAAGACAAACCGTGTAACGCACCAAAGACCATGGCTTTACCAAATTGCTCATTACCCAGTGTTGCTTTAAGTGTTGGGAAGCTGCGCTTAAATAAGGCCTCTGAGATCACCATGCTGCCAATGCGTTGGCCCGCATAACTGAAAACTTTAGAGCTAGAGATTAGCAGCGCATACTGATCTGTGTAGTGCGCAATCGATGGTTGATAAGGCGCTTCTCCAGGAACAGAGTAGTCTGAACGGTAATCCATGCCGAAGTAAGCTAAATCTTCGATTACGATCACATCGTATTTTTTTGTCACTTCAGCAATGATTTGGAGTTCTTGATGATCAAAACAAATCCAAGCGGGGTTGTTCGGATTAGAATACAGTAAGGTAGTGTACTGACCAGTAGATAGGTGCTCTTCTAGCGCGTCACGAAGGGCCTCTCCTCGGTAATTATACACATCAAAACTGCCCCAACTTTGGTTGATCATGGCTAGCTGGCGTTTTTGATTAGGAAAACCTGGGTCAATAAATAACGTTCCGCCTTGCTCACGAATGCGGTTCCCGACTAAAAACATAGCAAGCGCACCTTGAGCTGCACCCACAGTAGGGAAGCAGGTCTCAGGCGTTATGTTTACGTTTAGGAACTGTTTGCAGAAACGACTGATTTCCTGCTTTAAGCTAGGCACGCCTTCAATCATCGGGTACTTAGAACCAACACCATTACGTAAGGCTTCGGCTTCTGCTGCAATACCTATTTCTGGGGCTGGAAGGCCTGGAACACCCATTTCCATTCGAATGTAGTGTTCGCCTGTACCTTGTTCAATTTTGTTAACCAGCGAGACGAGCTCTCGAATGCCCGCTTTTGCCATGGAAGGAATTCCAGCTTCAGTAATTGCGTTAAAGACTGTTTCTGAGTGAATGGGTGTATCGGCATAAGGTGCGTGTGACATAAGGCTCTTTTCTTACTTTAGTGATGACTTTTTGAGCCTATCGCTAAATGAAATCAGAGGGGAATAGTTTCTTTTTAGAGTGGCTATAGTAACAACAGGTAGTCGAAAAAAATCGCAATTCAAAAGAAAAGGATTTATTCATAAGTATCTGAAATATATATGTTTAATATAGATTTAAAATGTGTAGAAGCAAGCTTGTTATGATATTTAAGTATGAAAGAGATACAAAAAATCGTGACAAAGGGAAGCATGTTTGGATGCACGCTAAGTGTTAGAGAGCGGTCCAATGATTGAAAAGATTTGTAGTCCTAGTTGTGAAACTGGTGCGGAATGCTCTAATATGTAGATTAATAAAGTTATAAGTATATATCAAAAAGTAATTAAAAGTATTTGTTTGGTGTATATTTGACCTAAAAATATGAGAGACCTTACCGGAGCCTTCAATGAAACCTATTACAGACTCTTTTTATGTTTCAGAACAAATCACAGTGGCTGATATTCCTGCACTGGCTAAAGCAGGGGTGGCACATTTAATCTGTAATCGTCCTGATCTGGAAGCTGAAGGCCAACCATTGAGTAAAGATATTCAAATGGCGGCTGAACAGAACGGCATGACATTTACCTTTCAACCCATTACTCCTGGTCAATTCAGTGAGGCATCGGTAGCTGAATTTAAAGCGTCTCTACCTAAACAAGGCAAAACGCTAGCATTTTGTCGAACAGGCACTCGTAGCCTTTCGTTATGGGTCTTATCAAATCCAGAACACAAAACTCGTGCTGATTTGCTGCAATTGAGTGAAACCGCAGGTTACAACATGACTGCTCTCATTGATCGCGTACAAGAATAATAAGGAGAATAATGATGCAAAACTTTCAACATGAAGTCGTGATTGTTGGTGCTGGTGCCGGAGGTGTAGCGGTTGCAGCCAGTTTGTTAAAACGCAGAGCAAACTTAAGTATCGCGCTGATCGATCCAGCGCAAGAACATTCGTACCAGCCAGGTTGGACTTTAGTGGGTGGGGGCGTGTTTAAACAAGCACAAACCCGTCGCCCGATGTCTTCAGTGATTCCTGATGGTGTAACACACTACTCTGTGGCTGCTGCAACATTTCAGCCAGATGAAAAGTGTGTCACGTTAGCTGACGGTAAAGTCATTTCCTACAATGTGTTAGTGGTCTCACCAGGCCTCAAGCTAAACTGGGAAGCGATTCCAGGTCTCAAAGAAACGTTGGGTAAAAATGGTGTTACTTCGAATTATCAGTGGGAAACGGCTCCATATACTTGGCAAAATGTACAACAATTGAAGAAAGGGAAGGCGATTTTTACGCAGCCACCAATGCCTATAAAATGTGCTGGCGCGCCACAAAAAGCCATGTATTTGTCGTGCAGTGAATGGTTAAGTCAAGGGGTGCTGGGTGATATTGACGTAGAGTTCTGTAATGCTGGCGGTGTGCTATTCGGTGTGGCGGATTACGTGCCAGCATTAATGTCCTACATCGAGAAGTATGGAATAGAGTTAAACCTTGGCCAAACACTAGTTGCTGTTGACGGTGAAAATCAAATCGCAACCTTTGAGATCACTAACGCTGCTGGCGAAAAAGAGTGTATTGAAAAGACCTTTGATATGCTTCATGTCTGCCCACCACAATGTGCATTGGATTTTATAAAGAATAGTCCGCTCGCAGACGAAGCAGGATGGGTTGATGTATATCCAGATACGCTTCAACATAAGAAATATAATAACGTTTTTGGTTTAGGGGATGGCACGAACACACCTAATGCTAAAACCGCTGCGGCGGCCAGAGCGCAGGCTCCTGTTGTAGCCGAAAATGTATTATCCGTTTTAGTTCAGCAACAGCCTCGTGCGTTGTATGACGGCTATGGCTCTTGTCCATTGACCGTAGAGCGCGGCAAAATCGTTTTAGCTGAGTTTGTATACGGCGGTAAAGTTAAGCCAAGCTTTCCAAATTGGCTGATTGATGGCACTAAACCTTCTTACTTAGCTTGGTTGTTGAAAGAGAAAAGTTTGCCGTGGGTATACTGGGACGGAATGCTTAAAGGGCGTGAGTGGTTAGTATCACCAAAGATTGCCTCCACACCTCCAGTTCGAAGTTAAGTCAATGTAAGGGTCATCTAGTATAAAATTAGGTGGCCTTTAATCGGATGTTGGATAGCATGATGACTTGCATCTCTTTCAACCTTCGTTTTATAAGTTATATTAATAAATCTAAATACCTTGATTCTGCGGTTAGGAGTGGTTTACTAATCTGCTATTATTAGCAGTACGTTTATATAAGTATTTCTTTTCAGGCTTAGAGACAATTATCCATCATGAGTGATTCTCCTCAGAACAAAACGAGCCGACGCACCTTTATTGCAAGTGCGATGACTTTTTTCGTTGTTTTTTTGATTGGTATTTCGCTCTCATTTGCTTGGCAGAGTCAGCACAAAGCCATTCACAAGGCTCAAGCTGAAGCGATTGGGCATACTTATGCTTCTCAGTTACGTAGTGTGCTTGACCACAATCTGTCAGGTATCTATTCCCTTGCGGCTTTAATTCATGAGTTTGGTGGCTTTACTCGCTGGTTTCCACAAGTCGCGCAATCGCTGCATCGTATTTATCCAGAGGTTAACCATTTTGCCTTGTCGCCAAATGGGGTCGTTGAGCAAGTCTATCCACTTGAAGGGAATGAGCAGGCTCTAGGCTTTAATCAACTTACTGATATCGAGCAAGGTACTGATGCGTGGATGACATTGCAGCAGCAAAAACTGTTGTTATCCGGTCCTGTTAACCTTGTTCAAGGTGGGCAAGGACTGGTTGCCCGCTACCCTGTGACGTTAGAGGACAGAGATGGGGGCGCTGAACAGTTTTGGGGGTTTAGTAATGTTGTTATTCGGCTCGAGGCATTATTAAAGACCGCCCAGCTCGAAAAGTTAACTGAGCAGGGCTATGCCTATAAGCTCGATCGAGTAGACCTTGATACGCCCGTTACGATTGCGAGCTCTCCAATGGCCGAGCTTTCTGAGCCAATAAAGGTTGATATGAGATTGCCGGGTGTTCGTTGGCAACTGACATTAGCACCAGAAGAGGGATGGCTTCCGGCTCATTTATTTATTGTAAATGGGATTATTTGTTTTGCGCTCGCGGTTGTGGTCGCTCGATTTGTGTTTATGGCACTGCGCATAAAAGAACAAAAAGAATTGTTAACAGTTCTGTTAACGGAACAAACAGAAGTAGCCCATGCATCTGATAGCCGCTTGACGAGTACATTGCAGGCGATTCCTGATCCATTGTTGGAAATCCGTAGTGATGGGTTGGTTCTCAATGCACGAATGCCCAATTATGAATTTGATCTGAATGCTTTTTTTTCCATTGGTGAATCATACAAAAAGCACCTGCCGCAATCTGTGGTTGAGGTGTTTGAGCATGTTTTTAAAGAAGCCAAACAGTCGCAGACTTTCAATCATCGCGGTGCTTTGTTTAGCTTGGAGACAAGTAATGAGTCCCTTCATTGGTTTGAAATGTCAGTGGTGTTTCAGCCGTTAAAATGGGAACAAGGCAAACAAGGTCACTTTGTGGTGTTATTGAGGGATGTAACCGTTAGGCAAGAGTCTGATACACAGCTACGTATTGCTGCCACGGCCTTTGAAACGCAAGATGGTATCTTAATAAGTGACCAACACAATCGCATTATTCGTGTAAATAAAGCATTTCAAACCTTATCAGGTTATAGCGAGGCCGAAGTTATTGGTAAAACGCCTGCTATTCTTCAATCTGGTCGACATGATAATAGCTTTTATGAAGCCATGTTTGAGCAGCTTAATAGAAAAGGTGCTTGGGAAGGAGAGGTTTGGAACCGTCGGAAAGATGGTGATATTTACCCAGAATGGCTCAGCATTTCAACAGTGCTTGATTATAAAGGGCAAATTAGCCATTACGTTGCAACATTTAAAGATATCTCTGAGCGCAAAGCCTCAGAACGTCAAATTAGACAACTACATTACTATGACAGCCTGACTCGTCTAGCAAATAAAACGCTGATGCTAGAAGAGATGTCTTATTTTATACATGAAAGCAGCATGTGCCAGAGGCAAGGTGTTGTGTTGTTTATAGACCTAGACCATTTTAAAGATGTTAACGATGTGTGGGGACACAACATTGGTGACCAACTATTGCAGCAAGTCGCAGCGCGCCTTACGGAAGCAACACATAAGCAGGATTTAGTCGCTCGTTTTGGCGGGGATGAATTTTTGATTCTGTTGGAACCTATAGATATCTCCCGTAATGAAAACAGAGCCATTTATCGAGCAAGTCATGTTGCAGAAAAAATAGAACACGAGTTTGATCGCCCTTTATCCATTAATGATGTGGAATATCAAGTATCGGCAAGTATTGGGGTTGCGGTCTTTGGTGAGCAGTGCTCTGAGCCACTAGACGTGATCAAGCAGGCTGAACTCGCCATGTATGAGGCCAAAGCTTTAGGGCGTTCAAGACATTGTTTTTACCAATCTGATATGCAAGAACGTGTATTGGAGCGAGTGCAACTAGAGAATGACTTGCGACAAGCGATTGTCAATGATGAGCTGATTTTATACGTGCAACCACAGTGGGATTCAAATAAGCGCATGGTTGGTGCTGAAGCACTGTTACGTTGGCGTCACCCCGAACGAGGCATGGTGTCTCCTGCCACGTTTATCCCGATCGCAGAAGAAACACGTTTGATTCTTCCTATAGGTGAGTGGGTCTTGAGAACGGCCTGCCAATGGTTGTCAGAATGGCATCATGATGCGGATATGTCTGGCTTTATCCTTTCTGTTAATGTCAGTGCGGTGCAATTTTCTCAAGAAGATTTTGTGGCGCAGGTTCAAGCCATTTTAGAGGAATACGATGCACCAGCCGAAGCTCTTCAGCTTGAGTTAACTGAGAGTATGTTGGCGCACGACCAGCAAGATATCATTACCAAGATGAGTACCCTTAAAGCACTCGGTGTATTAATCTCTCTAGATGACTTTGGAACAGGTTATTCATCTTTAAGCTACTTACATCGCTTACCCATTGATCAGTTGAAGATTGACCAATCCTTTGTTGCAAATATAGAACAAGGGTCTAAAAACGAATCTTTGGCTGAATCCATCATAAGTTTGGGGCATAACCTTGGCATGGAGGTCATTGCAGAGGGGGTGGAAACAGAAGAGCAATTTGAATGGCTTGAAAAACGCAGCTGTGATTTGTTCCAAGGTTTTGGGCTAGCGAAGCCCATGCTTATGTCTGAGCTGTTAGAAAGATATAAACATGATATGCATTCATTAAAATGATAGGACATGACGTTTGGCGCGATGGGGATTAAGGTGGAAATCACTGCTTGTGTTGGTGTTTGCTGGGGTTCTGGCCAGCTTGATAGCTCTGACACTTGGTTGGTATGTCGTAGCAGAAGGGCGTCAATATTCTGCAAAAGCCTTTGCTGAGAACTATACCGAATTAAATTATCAAAAAATTCTTGCTCCGATGTCTCGAGAGCTGGCGCTTGCTCGTCGCTTCGCAGAGTTGGGCTCTTTGCGGAACTGGTTTTTACAGCCTAACAATAAAACTCTCGAAGACTCCGCACTTGAAGATGTTCGAGCATTTAAATCTGCTTTTGAGGATGGTGCAATATTCTTTGCATCTGACAAAAGCCTCAACTACTACTATTACGACAACCAGCTACCTGTTGATGGTGAGCCTCAATACCACCTCGATCCAAATGTTAGCTCAAATGATTGGTACTTCTTAAGCAGGCAGCAGGAACAACCTTACAATATAAATGTTGATCTCAGCGAACAGCTACACAAAACAAAGATCTGGATTAATGTTCTCATCAAAGATAAACAAGAGTTTTTGGGTATTGCGGGAACAGGGTTTGAGCTAGGCAGATTCATAGAAACGTTTGCGACATCGCCTCAACCTGGCGTTCAGCCCTTTGTCATCAATGCCGATACATTGAAAATAGAGGCCCATTCTAATCAAGAATTAGTTGCAGTTGGAGGTATCGCTAGTCGTCATGAAGAGGATGCGACTATTTTGAGCCTCGTAACAGACCCTGATAGTGTTAAACAAGCTGTTCTTGAAGCCAAACAACAGCAACATGTTGTGACGTTGAAAGTCGTCATCAAGGGAGAGCCTTATATTTTAGCTTTGCGCTATATGCCAGACTTAAATTGGTTGGTGGCGACGAGTGTAAACTTAAACGAAGTCCGGCTTCTAAACACTGATTTGATTATGGCCGTAGGGATAGTGTTTGCCATATTACTCGCCCTTGTACTTATTCTATTTGGCTTTGCCGTGGATCGGCTTGTGCTGCAGCCTTTAAGACAACTGCAGCAATCAGCTAAAGCCATCTCACAAGGCTCTTATGAAGTTCGTTTACCGATAAAATATGATGATGAAATCGGTGATTTAAGTCGCACGTTTAATGTGATGGCACAGCAAGTTGCCAGCCATACTGCTGAACTTGAGTTGCGTGTCAAAGCGCGCACGTTGGAGCTTGAGGAGACGAACGAACAAATTAAAGCCGCCAATCGTAAGATTGGTGATTCTTTAGATTACGCAAGTCTAATACAGAAAGCGATTTTACCCGATAGACAAATGCAAGAATTCCTAGGAGAACATCACAGTGTTGTGTGGCGCCCAAGGGATATCGTTGGAGGAGACTTTTATGTCTTTCATACCAATGATGAAGGTTGTTTATTGGGCATTGTCGACTGTGCGGGACATGGAGTGCCTGGCGCTTTGATGACCATGCTAATGCGCGCCGCGATTGATCAGGCGATTAATCAATTAGGCATTGCTGATCCTGCCAAGCTGCTTCTTGCAATTGATCAAACGGTACGCTCGATGTTGCACGAAGGTAATGATGCTTCTCAGGTCGCAACCAATGCGGATGTGGGTTTGGTCTATATTCATCAAGCAGGCGAAACGCTTCGTTTTAGCGGCGCTAAAATTGCTCTCTATGCCAGTGATGGTCAAACAGTAGAAAAATTCTCTTCTGGTCGAAGGGCTGTTGGGGATAGGAAACAAGGTGACTATGCTAACCTTGATTTACCTTTATCAGGATGGACCTTCTACATGACAACGGATGGCTATTTAGATCAAGCTGGTGGAGAAAAGCAATTTGGCTTTGGCAATAAGCGCTTTGAAACATTATTGTTAGAGAACGCAAAACATCCTTTAGCGCAACAGACAACTCGATTTGCTGAGGCGCTTGATGACTATATGGGAGACTTGCCTCAACGTGATGACATCACTTTGCTGTCATTTCGTTTTGAACAAGGACTTCATGAGAAGAAGGTGTAGTATGTTGGTATCTGATCTCTATGAGTTACGTGAGCGCTTTGATAATGAGAAAATCTTGCTGTGTTTCAATGGCCCTATTTCTCGAAGTCTTATAGAAGAAATCGGCAATGCTCTGCGTAATTACTTGAAGACGGAGCAAGCCTCTCCAGCGTCTGCTTTAGATGTGTTTGCTGTATATATTGAGTTAACTCAAAATATTCGTCATTATGCCGTGAAGTCTAAATTAGTCGGTGCCGATATGGGGACCGTCGTCGTGAGTTTTCGTGATAGTCATTATCACATTTCATCTGGCAACTTAGTTAGGTACGAAGACGGGGAGTCGGTGTTAAAAGCGGTTCAGTCTTTAGATGGCTTAGATAAAATTGAGCTGAAAAAACGTTATAAAGATCAGTTACGTAAGCCACGTGAAGAAGATGCGGTAACCGGTGCAGGTCTTGGTTTAATTGATATGGCCCGTAAAGCAACGGCTCCTGTACAAGCGTCATTGAAAAGCCTGGAAAATGGCTTGGGCTATTTAAGCTTAAGTGTTCAAATTTGAGTAAATATGTATGAATGATATAAAAATTGTCTCTACCCAATCGACACCACTTATTGAAACGGATAGTACGCGTGGTGTTATTTATATGGAGGGCGATTCGTATCCAGAGAACTCATTTGAGTTTTACTCTGATTTGGTGAAATGGGTCTCTCACTATCTTAAAGAAAGTGAACGTCCTTTAGTCGTAGAGTTAGCATTACTATACCTTAATACAAGTAGCATCAAAGTTATGATGGATATCTTTGATGAGTTAGAAGAAGCCCATCAAGTAGGTCGAGAAATCACCGTAAACTGGCGCTATGATGTGGATAATGAGCGAGTGGCAGAATTGGCTGAAGAGTTTAAGGAAGATTGCAGCTTTAGTTTCAATATTATAGGTCAAGAATGAAGTCTGATATCAAAGCGTTGGAGCAACGTGTACTGAGTGCATTATCTGATAATCAGAATCTAGAGCATCCTTTGTACGATGTGTTGAATGAGCTCTGGCAATATAACCAAAGCCAATGGGCGCGTATTGAGCAGATGATTCGAGTTTCAGATTCGTATCAGGATATGATTATTCAACGTGAGAAGACGTTGGGAGAGCGCTTTGATAAACACCTTAGACAGTTAGAAAAAATTACACGCATTTCCGATCGCTACCAAACGGCATTACGCGAGGCTAATCTAGAGCTTGAGCAGGCGTCCTATATGGATGCACTGACAGGGTTGCCGAACCGAAGAAAGATGCTAAGACGCTTAAAAACTGAGTATGAAATGCGTCCAGAGTCCCTTTGCCTTGCCATGATTGATATTGACCATTTTAAGCAAATCAATGATGAGTTTGGTCATTTGATAGGAGATGACGTTCTTGTCTCGGTGGGGAATTTGATCGAGCATACTGTGGGCGAGCTAGGTCATATTGCTCGATGGGGTGGAGAGGAGTTTCTAGTCATTTTCTCTCAAGTAGAAGAGCAGGAAGTGGAGAGGTGTCTTGAACAGCTAACACGTGTTATTCGTGATGCTCGTTTCGATAGCGGAGACGACGTACGGATTCGTACATCTATCAGTGTTGGCAAATCTCATTACCAACAAGGAGATACAATTGATAGCCTTATCACGCGTGCTGATAATGCTCTGTATCGCGCAAAGAATACTGGGCGTGATCGGGTTGTGTTTGATTAACACACGCCTATGACGTTTTAATTGCCCTAGATCGTCATACCTTAGTCTAAATTCCAGAGTTGAGGTAGTCAGTTTCCTTATGTCGTCGTATCTTTAAGGGATAACAATAAGACTGGGGATATACGGCTTATGGCTGCCATCGACATTCCAGAAGTGCTCAAGTTTATTGATAGCACACCTCCATTTTCGAGTTTAACTCAAATACAGCAAAAGCAACTATTGACTGGAGTGGGGCTAACCTATGCTCGTCAAGGTGAGAAGCTCTCTCTTCACGGTGAGCACGCGACACTGCATCTCATACGCAGAGGAGCCTGTGAGATACGCTCTGCTCAAGGCGGTTTGGTTGACAAGCTGGCGGATGGCGATTGTTTTGGCGTGTCGACCGTTTTAGAACAAAATCCAGATGGCCTTCAAGTTATTGTTTTAGAAGACAGCCTCATCTATCGATTTCAAAAAAATGGTTTCCAAAGTCTGCTACAAGAGGACGAAGATTTCGCATTATTCTTTGCGCATACTCGCAGTAGTCGTCTTAGAAAGCTATCTCGCGCTCATGCAACGGACTTAGCCACTCCAGCATTACAACTCTCGACTCCTATTAGCCAAATTATGGCGCGAACCCTAATCAGTGCAAACATTCAAGATACTGTACAACAAGCCGCAACCGTCATGACAGAAGCTCGGGTGAGCTCAATACTCGTGCTAGAGCAGAATAAGCTTGCGGGCATTGTCACGGATCGAGACTTACGTTCAAGGGTCTTGGCGGTGGGGGCATCAGCGGAACTGCCTCTGCATGAGATCATGACGCATAATCCTGCCACCATTGATGAGCACAGCCTAGTTATGCATGCGCAAACGCTGATGAGTGAGAAGAATATCCACCACCTTCCAGTAGTGAGTAAAGAAGGTATACCTGTTGGGATGATCACTGCGGCCGATTTGTTGCGTCACCAAGAGCTGAGTCCATTGTTGTTGATTAATCAGATCAATCGTCAATCAGATGTGGCTTCCCTCAAACAGGTCTGCGCCCAGCTAAATACGTTGATCGTTAATCTGATACTAACGGATATGAAAACAACGGACATTGGCAGTGTTATTGCGGCCATCAGTGATAGTTTGACGCGTCGCTTACTGGAACTGGGAATTGATAAGTTCGGTCCAGCACCCTTTCCATTTCACTTTCTAGTCTTTGGCTCGCAGGCCCGTAAAGATCAATCTCTTGGTAGTGACCAAGATAACGGCATGATGCTCTCACGAACTCCCAATGAGAAAGAAACACAGTACTTCGCGGAATTAGCAACATTTGTCTGTGAAGGTTTAGCCCAGTGCGGTATTCGCACGTGTCCTGGGGACATTATGGCGTCCAACCCTAAGTGGCGTATGACCCAAGATGGTTGGCAACAGGCGTTTGCTAACTGGGTTGAAGCCAGTTCTCCGTCAGCCTTACTCAACGCAAGCATTTTCTTTGATATTCGCTGTGTTTACGGGGATGCAGAACCTGTACAAGAAGTGATTGAAACGATGCAGGCACGGGTGGCGAAATCCTCACTGTTCTTAGCGACGTTAACGCGAGCTGCCACTGTCTCAAAGCCGCCTTTAGGATTTTTCAGAAATTTCCTACTGGAATCATCTGGTGAACACAAACATCAACTGGATCTTAAACATCAGGGGCTGGCGCTAATTAATGACTTAGCTCGAATATATGGCCTAGGTTGTCAGCGCTATCGTATTAGTACGAAAGAGCGCCTAGAGCAGGCCGCAAGAGAAAAGTTAATGGGACTTGATATTGCACGCAATCTTATCGATGCATGGGAGGAGCTAAATGAATTGCGCTTACAGGCGCAACGTCAACATTGGCAACACTCCGGTGAACCAAGTGCCTACTTAGATCCTAGTGAGTTGAGCTCTCTAGAGAGAAAGCATCTTAAATCAACGTTTGCCACGATAGCAGATGGGCAGACAGCCGCCCTGCAGCGTTTTGCCAGAGGGTATGCATAAATGCCAAAACGCCTCCTGAACACATTTGAACGTTGGCGTTCTCAGCGTGATCGAAAAAACCAGCCATGGTATGAACATTCTTACTTTGTATTAGATATGGAAACAACAGGACTTGATCCAAAGACCCACCAAGTTGTAAGTCTAGGTTGGGTGCTGGTAGAGCAAGGTACGATACAGCTGGATACAGCGCAGCACCTATTGCTGGACTCGGCCCAGATTGATGATGTCAGTGTGGGTATTCACATGATCACTGATCGAGATGTTTTAGAGCAAGGCCGGCGTCATGCCAGTGTATTACGATATTTACGGCAAATTATGAAGGATAAAGTGCTGGTCGTGCATTACTCGCCACTGGAATTGGGCTTTCTAAAATCTCTGTGGCGAACGCAGCCTATGCCAGCTCTGTCTTTTGAGTGGATAGATACGATGCAAATAGAGGTGCAGAGACGAGCCAGAGCACAAGAAGTCATTGCTGAAGGTGGCTTTCGTCTTCCTGCATGTCGAGAGCGCTATGGGTTGCCAGATTATCAAGGTCACGATGCGCTGACTGACGCTATGGCGACCGCGGAGTTACTGTTAGCTCAGGCGGCGCACTACAATCACCATGACCCCAGCTTGCAGGAACTTATCAAGCTTGGGGGTGGACGTATGCGTCTATCATCGACAGAGAAGTAGAGCGATAATCCCAGCCTTAAGCCACTGCTGGATTGGTGGCGTCTAAGGTCTCATGCTCTGGCTCCTGAGCCAACCAGCATGGGTTTTCTGACCAATGGAGTAATTGCAAGATCCCCGACTCATGCTCAACTAAGGCGGTACAGTGCTCAACCCAATCGCCATCGTTGCAATACAGTACATCGTCCTCTCTCTGAAAACGTGCAAAATGTATATGGCCGCCAATATAGCCGTCGAGTTTCTTATTTCGAGCTGTTTTAAGTGCTGCATTCTCAAAACGGGTGATAAATTCTTGAGCCTTGCTGACATGTTGTTTTAGAAATCCAGCGAAAGACCAGTAGGGCAAACCAAACATTCTACGAGCACGATTGATATAGCGGTTGAGGGCCAACATCAGTCCATGGGCTTTATCGCCAATGGCGAGCATAATAGGGCTAACCTTCACCATTTGATCGAACTCATCACCATGACTGACTAGAAACTGGCGTCCATCTGCTGTTGTATGAATAGCTTGGCGTTGTAGCGCGACTCCCGAAATGGATTGTCCACAGAACTGCCGAAAAAAAGCATCGTGATTACCTGGGATATAAATTACGTTGGTGCCGAGCTGAGCCATGTCTAAGAGACGACGTATTACCTGTTGTTGGGCATGATTAAAATAAGCGCGTTTACGCATTTCAATCAGGTCAAATATGTCACCCACTAAATAGAGCGAATCAGTTTGGATGTTGTTGAGAAAATCCAGTAAGTGCTCGGCTTGGCAAGATTTGGTACCAAGGTGAACATCGGATATAAAGACTGCTCGAAATTGGGTGTTCATATTTAGCGTCCTCTTCAAATAGTCTTATCAGGCTAGAGGTTTAAGGTGACGCTTTTGTGAAGTCTACGTGTCGAAATGATGAGATTAACTGCAGCAGCGCTCTTGATCGTCGTGGCTACTCTCATCATAGTAGTATTGATAAGGCTGCTGATAAATTTGGTTACCGCCGCGCTCTTTAGCCGACTTTTTCGCTTGTGCCGCCAGCTCAGCGACAAAATGGTGACTGTCACACACTTTCGGATTAGGGTTTACAACGCCAACAGCAAGACTCAGAATTTCAAAGAACTTATGTTCACCATCACGGTTTTTACTCCAAATACCACCTTCTCTCAATTCACCTTCATCGTAAAACGTCGTCACTTCATTGGAAAATCGATCTAAGATGATTTGACATTGTTGGCACCAATTTTCGTCGTTAAAGATGACAACAAAATCATCGCCGCCAACATGGCCAATAAAGTTCTCTTCGGCGCTAACCACGTTTCTCAATATGCTACCAACCAGTTGAATAATGGCATCGCCTTTTGCATAGCCATAGTAATCATTAAAGGGTTTGAAGTTGTTGAGATCAAAATAGGCAACATAGAAGTCTTGTTCTGCTTGCAAGCGTCGATTGATCTCATGATTAATCGGTACATTCCCTGGCAGAAGTGTTAGTGGATTCGAGTAAGTCGCATTCTGAATTTTAAGCTCAGTTATACGCTTTAGAAGGTCTTTTAGATGGCCAATGCCTAGATATTGACCGCCTTTCACGATTAAGATTTCATTATTGAGCAAATCGGCATCTTGGTCCGTAAGCATTGCTGAAACACTAGCTAAAGAAACGGTGCTTTCTACAATTAACACTTCTGTTGATGTAATGGATAGAGCGGGTTTGTTTTCATAGAGTGCTCGTCCATAAGGTGTAGAGAAAAGCTCATGTAAGGCGTGACGACGGATAATGCCAACAGGTTTACCACTTTCTAGGACGGGTAATGCGAAAACATCTTTGTTTTGCTTAAAAAGTTGCGCAACATCTATTAAAGGTCGTGCACTTTCAATAAATATAGATTGACGACATAGCGTTTGAACGGTTTCACCATGTTGATTGTGAAAACGGCGGCGTAGCGATGCTTGGGTAATAAGATAAGGGTGAGCTTGGGTCTTTGGCGATAAGTTGGGGCGCTGTAAGAAGAACCCTTGTCCATATTTGACACCAAGTTCAAGCAACTGATCGAGTTCTTGTTGCTGTTCGATGCCTTCGGCAATCAAAGAGCAGCGTAAACGCTGGGCAATATTAATGATAGAGCGAACAAACTCTCGTTTGACCTGGTCACGGTCAATGCCTTCGATAAAGTGCTTGTCTAGTTTGACGATGTTTGGCCGCAGCTCAGACCATAAGCGCAATCCTGAGTAACCAGCGCCTAAATCATCGATAGCGACCTGAAAGCCCATTTGTCGGTAGTGTTCAACACTTTGATGAGATAGGCCATTTTGATCATAAGGATGTTGCTCTGAAAGCTCGATGACGATATTCCTTTGGCTAATGCCTAGCTCTTTTAGAATATTAAGTGTCATACCTTTCTGGTGATCAGGAGAACTTAAGAGTGAAGCACTAACGTTAAGGAAAAGCATGCCAGGAAGTTCTAACTCGGTGAAACGAGAAATGGCTCGCTCACGGCATAGCAACTCTAGTTCATGAAGTCGCCCCTGCTCCTGTGCAAATGGAAATAATACATCCGGTGCAAACAGTTCAGTATTTTGAGGTCCTCGAGACAGCGCTTCATAACCATAAATATGGCCTGACGTCAGATCATAGATTGGCTGGAATAGAGGAGTGATTAATCCCTCGACCAAAATCTGATTCAATAACGCTACGTTGTCTGACTGCATAAGCACATAACTACCATGTTAATTTCTTTTAAGGTAATGATATGAATGATTGATGACAGTTTTATGACGAGCTTACAGGGCTAGATAAAGGAAAAAGAAGAGAGAAGTTTGGGGGTATTAGTTGGGATGAAAGGGTCGTTATCCTGATCGTCTTTTTGTTTTTGCTTTGCGATCAGTAACGAACACTGGACTAGGCCAGCAGAGGTGCTTAGTGAGCTGGGTTGCCCTGAAGCGTTGTTGCGCGGTTGTTTGACTTAAATGCAGATTTGATGCGAGCAACAAATGCTTTCATGGAAGCGGCAACGTATGCACGGCGAAGTTCGTAAGCGCGTTCAACGTAGTATTCAGTGTCTAAATTGTCGATTGAGTTGTTCATAATGTTCTCCGATGGAATGTCTTTCGATGGTTGAATAATAAACAGCCTCAGGAGATTAAACAAACGATCAATTTTCAGTTGATAGTTGAAATTAATTCATCAATCGAGTTGTCTCATGCTTCAATGCTTTTTCTAAATTGCGCAGGGGTTCTCTCTTCCAGTCTCTTAAAAAACCGCGAAAAGTAACCTGGGTCTTTAAATCCTAAATCGTAAGCAATCTCTTCTACAGATTTCTGTGTATAAATCAGATTACGTTTGGCCTCTCTTAGTAAATACTCGTGCGTTAGTTGTAAAACACTTTTTCCATAGGCTTTTTGAACCAACCTGCTTAAGGTTTTTTCTGAGATGTTCATCGCCAAAGCATAATCGGATAGCTTCCAGTGCTCTTTTAGATGCTGATTAACGAGTAACCTTAAGCGCTGTAAAGCGAGATCTTCAGGTGTTTGTGACGTATTACGTACCCCTGAATGATGGCGCTCGATATACACTAAAATGCCATTTAGTAAATGCTCAATTAAGGTGTTTTTAAGAGGCTTTACCTGATGGAATTCATGCTCTAGTAAAGTGAGCAACTGCCATAAATGATGAAACTCTTCAGGTTCTGAATTTAAATGGATGCAATCCGGTGTTTGAATAAACGCCGCATTCAGATACTCCCTTTCCAATAACGAATCGGCAATGGATAACACTCGTCCATCTGTGTTGGGGGCAAAGCGAAAGCTGTGTACCGTTCCTGGGGGAATGAGTATGGCCCAACATCCCTCAAGAAAGCGCTTCTCTGAATCCATCTGTAACTGCACTGAGCCACTATTGAGCAACAAGATCTGCGTAAGTTGCGTATGTTGATGGGCTTTGATGTGCCAGCCAAGGCTACTACTGCGTGCAGCAATGTCTTCGATATGAACAAAGTCTGGGTTATCTAACCAACGACCTTCACCGTACAAAGCAAATTGCGGTATTGAATCATTCATGGCGATTTTTGTATTTTTACTGAAAAATGAATGTCGATCTCAAAAACTAATATAGCTTATAAAATTGAATAAATAACCACTATTTTCTATAAATTCGAGTATTTATGTTAGTAAAGTATTCATTTTTATGAACTTATTATTTGTCCTAAAAGTACAATTTTAAGTCCAAAAAGTTCCTGATCTTTTGTCTTGTCTTTGACCATTATTATGTCATATCAGCAACAACGAACAAAAATAAGACAGGTATACGATCATGAAAACACAAGTGGCAATCATCGGTGCAGGACCATCCGGTTTATTACTAGGACAACTGCTGGCGAAACAAGGTATCGACAACATTATCGTTGAGCGAGTCAGTGGTGAATACGTGTTAGGGCGTATTCGTGCGGGTGTCTTGGAACAAGGGATGGTGGATCTGCTGCGTGAAGCAGGAGTGTCGGAGCGTATGGATGCTGAAGGTGAAGTGCATACTGGCGTCGAGCTGGCGTTTAACGATAAGCGAGTACGCATCGCGCTGGATGAACTTACCGGCGGCGATACCGTAATGGTATATGGACAAACAGAAGTCACGCGTGATCTGATGGCGGCACGTGAAGCGGCAGGCTTGGCCACAGTATACGAAGCCTCTGATGTCGAGCTACATGATGTGAAGACCGACTCACCGTATGTCACCTTTAACAAAAATGGTGAGAGTATTCGCTTAGACTGCGACTACATTGCGGGCTGTGATGGTTTTCACGGCGTTTCTCGTAAAACCATTCCTGATGACGTTAAAACAGAGCATGAGCGAGTATATCCATTTGGTTGGTTAGGGTTACTGTCTGATACCAAACCTGCACATGATGAGTTGATCTACTGTAAAACAGACCGTGGTTTCGCGCTCGCCAGCATGCGTTCACCGACCCGTTCTCGTTATTACATCCAAGTGCCTTTGACAGACAAAGTGGAAAACTGGAGTGACGAAGCGTTTTGGGAAGAATTAAAACGTCGCTTACCAGCGGACGTAGCCGCTACGATGGAAACTGGCCCTAGCATTGAAAAAAGTATTGCGCCATTGCGTTCGTTTGTCTGTGAACCGATGCAGTACGGACATCTTTTCTTGGTGGGAGATGCTGCCCACATCGTTCCGCCTACCGGTGCTAAAGGCTTGAACTTGGCTGCATCGGATGTGGCAACTCTCTATAAAATTTTAACTCGAGTATATAAAGACGGCGATAAAGAATGCATCACGCAGTATTCGCAAGTTTGTTTGCGTCGTGTCTGGCACGGAGAACGTTTTTCATGGTGGATGACTAACATGATGCACGACTTTGGGCAGGTAGAGGTCAATGGTACGGACTCTCAAACTTTCTCCCGATTTATGGAATCTGAACTAAACTTTTACACAGAAAATGAGTCGGGCCGAAGAGTGATTGCACAGCAATATGTTGGATTACCTTACGAAGAGATTAAGTAACGCATCGTTTCCTAGAGTGAACAAAAGGGCCTTTCTTTAAAAGAAATGGCCTTTTTGTTTTTTTATTACATTAAAAAACAATGGCTTAATATGCATTTTTCGTTTCAGATATGCATAAAATAAAAAACTGCATTCCTTTTTTTCAATATCAGAGTGGATTATTTAATTATCAATACTGGATACTGATTGATAAGTTTGTTTCTCTCATGATGAAAACTAAAAAACAGTAATAACAATTAACTTGGAGCGTCATTATGAAAACAATAATAAAGCATACGGCCGTCGCAGCGATTGCCACAACAGCCTTGATGCAAGCAAATGTGCAGGCTGCAGATTACACATTGCGTTTTGCGCACTTCTTCCCAGCCGTGGCTGGGCAGCAAAAAGACATTTTTGATAAGTGGGCAGAAGCGATTGAAACGCAATCTAATGGTCGCATTGAAGTCGAAATGTACCCATCCTCCACACTGGCTAAGCCACCGGCATTGTACGATGCTGCCAAAAACCGTATTGCGGATGTGGTAGTAACAGTACAAGGTTACACTGCCAACCGTTTCCCACTGACTCAAGTGGTTGAACTTCCTGGTATTGTGAACAGTGCCGCACAAGGCTCTTGTATCCTGCAAAGCATTTATGACGAAGGTTTCTTAGATAAAGAGTACCGTGAGACAAAACCTCTGTTCCTATTTACTCACGGGCCAGGTGGTATCCACACCACTGAAAAAGAAATTAACTCTCCAGAAGATTTAGAAGGGCTGCGTATTCGTCGTCCAACAGCCGTGGTGGCTAAGATCCTTGAAGGTCTAGGTGCGCAGCCTGTTGGTATGCCAGCGCCGGACGCTTACCAGTCTACGCAACGTGGCGTTATCGATGGTGTGTCACTTCCTTGGGAAGGCCAATACACGTTCCGACTAAACGAACTGACGCCGCATCATACCGAAGTAGGTGGTTTGTACACCTTGTCGTTCATCGCAACCATGAACAAATCTTTCTACAACAAACTTCCAGCGGATTTGAAGAAAGTCATCGATGACAACACCGGTATGGACTGGGCGAAAATCGCTGCCGCATCGTTCGACCGTTTGGACGCTGAAGGTCGTAAGCAAGCTCTTGAAATGGGTCACAAAATTAACGTGATCGAAGGCGGTGCTGAAAACCCACGTTGGAAGCCTGTTCTGTATCAAGCAACGGAAGATTACTTGAACGAATTGGAAAAGAAACGTCTACCAGCACACAAAGTTTATGCTCGTGCAGTAGAACTTAGCCAATCAACATGTCAGTAAGCTGATATGCTGACAAGGTGACGCCGAAGGCGTCACCTGCTTTCAATGGCCTAGTATCATTGAAATATCCTAGGCTGTTGCTTTGATCGGAGTTAATTATGAAATCACTTTCTCGTGTATTAGGTAGAATTACCCTATTAATGCACTGGATTGGTGGCGTCTTCTTGATTGGTATGATGCTTTCTACCTTGCTAGACGTTATCACGCGAGGGCTATTTTCCCTCACGGATGGAGCCTTAGATTGGACGTTTATCGGTGGCGTAGAGCTGGTGAAATACTGCCTACTGTTCACAGTCCTATTCATTTTACCGCACTCAGTGAGCCGCTCTCAGGTGATTGTGGACCTGTTCACGGATCATTTTAGTGACCGCAAAAAGAACTTATTTGAAGCCTTCTACCTGCTTTGTTTCGCTTTTCTTGGCGGTGCAATGAGCTATAGCTTCTTCCATCTTATTGATGAAGCTGCGATGAGCTATGAAACCACGCAAGACTTACTCATTCCGATGACGTATTTCTATTCCGTAGCAACCTTTGCCACAGCAATGTTATGTATTTCTGCTGCCATGGGTGCCATTGAACTTATTTTCAATAGGAAGCAATCAGCATGAGTACCACCGCAATCGGCTTAACTTGTATCGCCATCATGTTGGTGATGATCGCCTTTCGTGCCCCGATCGCCCTAAGCATGGCGGCCATGGGCTTTATCGGCTTTGGCTCAATCGTCGCATTCGATCCTGCGATTTCGATCTTGGGCACAGGGCCATTTGAAACTTTATCAAACTACAGCTTTAGCCCCGTTCCCATGTTCATCTTGATGGGGGTATTTGCTTCCAAAGCAGGTATGTCTCAAGAGCTGTTCACCGGTGCTCGGACATTGTTCGGTAGTTGGCGTGGTGGTATGGGCCTTGCGGCCGTGACCTCATGTGGCATTTTCTCGGCTATC
The DNA here is from genome assembly GCF_016461785.1 of Marinomonas ostreistagni. Taxonomy (GTDB): domain Bacteria; phylum Pseudomonadota; class Gammaproteobacteria; order Pseudomonadales; family Marinomonadaceae; genus Marinomonas; species Marinomonas ostreistagni_A. The sequence continues at coordinate 37,172 of NZ_JAEMUH010000024.1, forward strand.
TCAGGATCATCTATGGCGACAGCGGCGAGTATGTCTCGCGTGGCGTTACCAGAGATGGAGAAAAATGGTTACGCGCCGACGTTAGCGACAGGTACCTTAGCGGCAGGTGGTACGTTGGGGATCATGATCCCGCCTTCCATTGCCTTACTACTTTATGCACTGATTACCGAGCAATCGGTCGGTGATATGTTTATTGCGGGCGTTATCCCAGGTTTGCTTGGGTTGGTACTCTACGGGGTAACGGTCGCAGTTTTAGTTATTGTTTACCCCAATATTGCGCAACCAGGGGAAGCGACGACTCTGAAACAAAAGCTTATTGGCTTGAAAGGGTTAATACCATTTACTGGGGTATTCTTATTCATCATTGGTGGTATTTACTCAGGCTGGTTTACGCCAACGGAAGCGGCTGCTGTAGGTGCGGCAGCAACTTGGTTGATCGCAACCGTACGTGGCATGAACTTCGAGAAGTTCCTAGAAGCCATCCAGGAAACATTAGTGATGTCTGCCATGATCTTCTTCATGATCATCGGTGCAGAAATCTTTGGTTACTTCCTATCGGTATCACGTATTTCCTTCACTCTAGTCGAGTGGGTGGATGCTCTTCAACTGACGCCATACATGGTGCTGTTCTGCATCCTGATACTGTTTGTCTTGCTTGGCTGTGTCATGGACAGTATTGCCATGCTATTGCTTACCGTGCCTGTGGTGTATCCATTGGTAGAAGCAGCAGGCTTCGACCCAATTTGGTTTGGTATCATTGCCGTGATTACAGTAGAACTGGGCTTGATTACCCCACCAGTGGGTATGAACGTATTCGTGATCAAATCCGTGGCGCCACATATTTCCATCGGCGATATGTATAAAGGGGTATTGCCCTTTGTTATCTCCGACTTGGTACGCTTAGCTATGATTATAGCCTTCCCAGCGCTTGCAGTTGGGCTGCTATAGCAAAGATAAGTAAAGTGTTGAGTGACAAAAGCGCTGTGGTGAAAGCCACGGCGCTTTTTGCTTTTAAGAGGCTCTGCGAGATTAGAGCTGCCTAAAAAGTTTTCAACAGAGAGTGAAAATCAGAGAACGTGCCGCGAACTGTGAATAACTAGCAGGCTTTTCAACAGCTCTATCCTCTAACAGCTACTTATTCATAAACTGTTGCAAAAACAGCAAACCGATCATCCCCATACAAGCGAGATAAATCACCATCCAACGCATCTTTAAACAATAGGGGCAAGGTTTACGCTTCTTCTTCGACATACGTTTCCTACTCAGACCGATTACGTCTCAACATTCATCACCCCAACGATGTTAACAACTTGCTCCACCCGATACCATCTCCCATGCCTGCAACCCCAGCCCTTGTAGGACCGCGCTGCGCGCGGGAACAACCTAGCATCCTAGGCGACAACCAGCATTGACCCCAGCCCTTGTAGGACTGCGCTTTGCGCGGGAACAACCTCGCATCCTAGGTAGCAATCAGAATCAACCCAAGCCCCTGTAGGACTGCGCTGCGCGCGGGAACAGCCTAGCACCCTTAGCAGTAACCAGAGTTAACCCCAGTCCTTGTGGGCAAGATAGCTTCCATGCAATTCAATTCGCTTGCGTATCTCTCGGCTCGTTCCTCCCCTCGACCGTCAGCGCGAATCAAACGCATGAAAGCTTTATCAGACAGGAATTCATTTTTGTACGACCCGATTGCATCGGGGGGGAGATCCCGCATCCTAGGCAGCAACTAGAATCAACTCCAGTCCTTGTAGGACTGCGCTGCGCGCGGGATCAACCTCGCATCCTCTGCAGCAACCATTATTAACCCCAGCCCTTGTGGGTAAAAGGAGCCGTCATGTAATTCAATAAAATTAAAAAGCGCGCGAATCAAACGCATGAAATCTCTGTCATGTCCGAAGCTATTGGAAACACCGTAGAAATAAGACCCTTGTACGACCCGATTGCATCGGGGAGAGATCCCGCAACCTAGGCAGCAACCAGAATCAACCCAAGCCCCTGTAGGACTGCGCTGCGCGCGGGAACAACCTAGCATCCTAGGCAGCAACCAGAATCAACCCCAGTCTTTATGGATAATAGGGGCTTCCATGCAATTCAATTCGCTTGCGTATCTCTCGGCTCGTTCCTCCCCTCGACCGTCAGCGCGAATCAAACGCATGAAAGCTTTATCAGGCAGGAATTCATTTTTGTACGACCCGATTGCATCGGGGGGGAGATCCCGCATCCTAGGCAGCAACCAGAATCAACCCCAACCCTTGTAGGACTGCGCTGTGCGCGGGAACAACCTAGCAGCCTCTGCAGCAATAAGCTTTGCCTGATTGCTGCAGGCTGGAGCTTCCATGCAATCCAATAAAATTAAAAAGCGCGCGAATCAAGCACATCAAATCTATGTCATGTCATAAGCCATTGGAAACATCTTAGTAATGGCTTACTCTTTAACTATTGCTGTCACGGATGACGGAAAGCCTCACCTTCCATCCTTCCCTGATATGCGCGGTTATTCGACAAAACGAGCATGCTCGTTTGTCTCTATAACAAGAGGATTGTCCTGAATGGTTTTCTCTTATAAGTCATTTAGTTAGCTTCAATTGTGAAGAGTAACCTAGACAGAATAACGAGCACGCACGGTTTATTGTATAAACGC
>NZ_JAEMUH010000025.1 GCF_016461785.1 Marinomonas ostreistagni
AGTTTTAAAGTGTAAAGAGCCATATGGCATGTAGGTTTTAGGGGTGTTTTAACATAAAAAAAGCCCCTTTTTAGGAGCTTTTCTACAGCACTCTTTACATTATAAATCGCGTCTAAATTGATCAACAGCGAGTTTGTAGCAGTGCAAAGCAAGTTCAGCGTCATAACGATCACCTTCATCACGCATAAAAGCATGCTGCCCATTGAACTCGTGCCAGACAAAATTGCGCTCGGTATCAATTAACTGCTGGTAAATTTTTTGGCGTCCTTCAGTCGAAACATGAGGATCCTGTTTCCCCCAAATCATAGTGATCGCGCCTTGGATATCTTTGGTTCGACTAAAAGAGTCATTGCCATCTTTGCAAGGAAGCGTATTTGAATGTATGTCTGTCGCATACAAACAAAAAGCGGACTCAATACGTGGATTCAATGCTGCACGGTAAGCTAAGTGGCCGCCGATACATACACCCATTGCCCCAAAGCGTTTGGAGCAATAGGGCTGCTGCTCGAAATATTCAATTATTGCAACAGTATCACCGTCATGATCTTCTAAGGGTTTGGTGAACTTGTCCTGATTGCCTTTATCTTTGCCTTCATCATCATAAGCCAAAACTGTTCCGATCGCGTTAAGCTCATGAAAAACTTCTGGCACAACCACTACAAAGCCATGCCCAGCCATGATTCTAGCGCTGCGCTCGATAGGTGAAGTAATCTGGAAAATCTCAGAGTAGAAAATAATACAGGGAAACTGACCCTCCTGAGCGGGACGATAGACATTGCAACGCATTGTGCCGGTTGCAGTATTAAGATCGATAATGTCTTTTTGTGAAATCATACTTTTCGACTTATTCAATGGAAAGGTATTGATACTTATATCATTTTTATTGACTTTGCTGAATCAAATCGGTCGAAGATTATAAACTCGGGTTGCCATCACATCGGCGTCCTCTTGGTCGTGAGTTACTAAGATAGTAGGCACTTGCGTTTTCTGAATAGCATCTAATACAAGCTCTCTCATTTCAATTCTAAGTGAGTGATCTAATTTACTAAAAGGTTCATCCAGCAATAGGGCTTTAGGCTTTGCCAAAAGGGTGCGTAATAACGCTAAGCGTGCTTGCTGACCGCCGGATAAGTGTTGTGGTAGTTGATGCTCTAATCCTTCTAAGCCAATTTCTACCAGTTTTGAGCGTATGTCTTTTTTACGTAGAAATCGAGATTCAGGGCTTTTATAGGCGAACAACAAATTCTCTTCCACGGTTAAGTGGTTAAACAGTAAAGGGCTTTGTTGGAGTAGGCCTAATTGACGTTTCTCGATGGGAAGATCTTGGATAGTGAGATGATCTAATGTTACCTCACCATGCCCTGTTAGTCCGCTGGGTAATGTTCCTGACAGATACGCTAGTAAGCTTGATTTGCCGACGCCACTCGCCCCCATCAATGCTAGTACCTCTCCAGCGTTGATGGTTTCAGAAACGGGGGCGATGATTGGCGCATGATCTCGGGCGATGTATACATTTTCAAGAGTTAGCAAAACTTTCTCCTTAAAGCGACACGCCAAGTTGTCCAGTGCTTCGGCACCACGGTGGCGAGATAAAAACAAATCAATGGTAAGAATGCTTGAATCAGAGCAAGTGAACTGACGAGCTTACGGTCACCGGACGATGCTCGTGCGACGGCTTCTGTTGTCAGAGTGTTAATTCTTCCTTCTCCAGACATTATAGTCGGTAAATACTGAGCCATGCTGACCGCAAAGCCGAGTGCGAAAGCGGCACTGAGCGATACTTTTAGCAAGGGAAGCTTAATAAGAAGATAATTCTTAATCGGTGAGTTTTTAAGTAAATTTGCTTGCTGAAGTATACGCTCATCAAAAGCGAGATACGGAGCTTTCAAGGTCAAATAAACATAAGGAAGCACGTATATCAGGTGCAGTAGTAGAACACTCCACCAATTACCGTTCCATCCAACCCAAAGTAACCCCACCTGGATGCCAAATAGAAGTGTTATCTGAGGCATCAAAACCGTGAAAAGCATCATCGTAGTAACAAGTTTAGATTGTAAAAAACAGCGCTCTCTTTCAAGCAAAACTAACGAAATTAGCAGAGCTAGAAATCCGCTGACTAGGGCAAGGGAAAGAGAAGACAGACTTAGCTCGAAAAGGCGCTGACCTAGGCGGCTAATCGTATTTAAAGAGAATAGGGAAGGCCATGTATCTGGAAAACGCCAACGATGCGCAAAGGCCCAGATAGGAAGAACCATTAAAGTGAGCGCAGTCAGTAAAAATACACCACTACCAACCAATGCACCAAACCATGTAAGAGGTTCTGCATATGTTATGCCATCGCCCGACAAGGTCACGTACTTACGAAGTTTGTCGTAGATAAAATAACAAGCCTCCCAAAGCAGCATCATAACAACGACACTGCCTGCTAGTACGATTGCTGCTGCACTGGCTTGGCCGCGGAGTATTAATGAGGGATCGTTAAACCACCGTAGTAACGTCACTGCCAAGGTGGAAGGGGTATTAGGTCCTATAATCATCGCTACATCCACAACGGTCATACTGAACGCTAAAACAATCATAATGGGGAGTCTTACTAATCTGTAAAGCGGCCCTAACAAGGTGCCATGCCATGCAGAAATCGTTGAATGCCCTAATATTTTGGCAGTCTGAATGCGTGACCTAGCATCAAGTTGTGATAACGCTGCCATCATGGCAAAAACAAGGTAGGGCGTTTCCTTCATAACGAGCGCCAGAATCATTGACCACCCTTGCGGATCTTGAACGATAAGCCAGTTTGGAGGTCTTTCAAAACCGGTCAACCAAGGGCTAAACCAGCGTACCAGCCAACCAGAGGGGCTAATCAAAAAGATTAAGCCAATACTAATGGCTACATGGGGAATCGAAAGAATCGGTGCAATAAAGGTATTTAAACGGTCAAACCAGCGACTTCCAAAACACGCTATGACTAAACTGGTTGCGATCCAATAAGACAGAGCGGTGGAAACCACACCTACAAACAGGCTTAGTGACAAACCTGACCAGAACTCAGCTGCATGAAAGAGCTGTTTCCAAGCAGTAAAAGTAAAATCTTCAGACCCAGCCGCTGGATCAATGCCAAAGCTTGGTAGAAAAACACCCAAAAAGCCCATTACAAGAAACAAGCAAAACATCAATGTAATGGGCCAATATAAGCATGTCGAAAAGGTGGATCTCATGCGTTACTGTGCGTATCGTTCACGCCATGAGCTTTCGAGCGCTTCCATCCAAGTGCTATGAGGTTCAGGCAAAGTCGTACCTAATTCGTCTACACTAAGTGTCGCAATACCTTTTGGTAGATCGTCAAAGCGTGCTTTCTGCTCTTTATCTAGCGATGCATAATCTAACACCGTCATATCACCCCAAACTGTTGGATGCTGTTTATAGGCTTGAGCTTCGGGAGATAACAAGAAATTCGCCACCACTTGCGCTGCTTCTTTGGCGTCGCTGTTGTATGGGATCGCTATAAAGTGTGTGTTACCGATTGTTCCTTGGCTTAATACGTAGGAGCGAACCGTGTCAGGTAAATTGCCTTGTTCAATTTGGACGGAAGCAGCTGACACGTCAAAACTCAACGCAATGTCTATTTCACGATCATCGAGTAAACGCATCATTTCTTCACTACTTGATGGGAATACAGCGCCACGACGCCATGCAACAGGGTGTAACTCATCCAAAAATGCCCATAGCGGTTGAGTAGCACGTTCAAAATCAACTTCTGAGACGGGTTTTAACAATAATTCAGGCTCAGGGGTTAGTTCATGCAATGCTTGCTTAAGAAATGTAGAGCCAAGAAACTGTGGTGGTTCTGGATAGGTGATTCGTCCAGGGTGTGTTTTTGCATAATCTAACAGCTCTCCCATAGATTTAGGCGGTTTGGATAGGGTTTGAGTATCATACATGAAGATCACCTGAGCCATTCCCCAGGGGGACTCCATACCATCCACCGCTGTACCAAAATCTTGGGTCAAACTTAAACGTGCTTTCGGGTCGACATAGGCTTTATAGTTTGGCAGGCTCTCTGAGAATGGCCCGTACAGTAGGCCGTTTTCTTTCATGGCACGGAAGTTTTCACCATTTATCCAAATGAGGTCAACAGAGCCATCAGTATCTTTACCAGCGGTTTTCTCTGCGAGAACACGACTTACTGTGTTAGCGGTATCTTGGATTCGCACATGTTTTAGCTGAATTTGATAATCTTCTGCAACCCGATCCGCTACCCACTCTATGTAAGCATTGATATTGTCCGCACCACCCCAAGCATTCCAATAAACGGTTTGCCCAGCTGCTTGATCAATTGTGTGTTGCCAAGCCGATGCGTCGTCATCCGCAATCGATAGGCTGCCAAAGAGGGAAGCACTGACCAAACTTGATGCCAGTAATGTAAACAGAGGTTTCATCCAAGACTCCTAAAGCGTTGATATTATTCCATTAGACGCATGGAAATGCGTTTTCTTACATGGTTTTATTTTTTATTCGTTATCGCTTTAGCGTACCATGTTGCTCCGAGATGTCATTGTTGGAATTTGTAATCTTCCTCTGTTCTAAGGAATTTAGTTTTTCATGAGTTATCAACTGTATTCACATACATTACCAAGCGCGACACCAGGAACGCATCGTATTATCAAGGCGCATCACTTCGGTGAAGCGGACGCACACCCTAAAATCTATTTTCAGGCAGGGTTACATGCGGATGAATGGCCTGGTTTTTTGGTGCTCAATACGTTGATTAAAAAGCTCATAGAAGCCGATGAAAAAGGGCTTATTAAGGGAGAGATAATCATTGTTCCAGTGGCAAACCCAATTGGATTAGGTCAAAACTTCCATGGCTATATACCAGGTCGTTTTGCATTTTCTGATGGCGGCGGCAACTTTAACCGCAACTGGCCACAGCTCGGTACAAGAGTTGAAAATCAAATCCAAGGCGACATATCGGGCGATGTCGAGCAGAACATTTCTATTGTTCGCCAAGCCATTAAAAAAGAGTTAGCTCAGCTCCCTGAGTTGACCGAACTACAAGGTCTACGCAAAACGCTATTAGCGCTTTCCATGGATGCGGATGAAGTAATTGACCTGCACTGTTCTGGTGAAGCATGTATGCACGCCTATGTGGCACAAGAGTTTGAAGCGCACTTTACGCCATTGTTGGATTTACTTGAAGCAGAAGTAGCCTTATCAGAATTGGAAACCGGCGCTCATTCTTTCGATGAAACTAATGTAAGTGTGTGGCGTCATTTAAAGACACACTATGCTCACATGATGCCTTGGGGTTGCCGATCGTTAACATTAGAACTTCGAGGTGAGAACGATATTTCTCATGAATTGGCGGAAAAGGATGCCTCGGCGTTGATGAAGTATCTAATTCTACGAGACGTGGTAGCAGGGGAAAAACCAAAGCTTAAAAAGCAGAAAGTAACCTTTTACCCACTTGACGCCATGGATCTTGTCAAAGCGCCTGTAGCAGGTATTGCATGCTTTCATAAATCTCTAGGTGAACCTGTTGAAGCAGGGGAAGTGATTGGCGAAGTCATCGATTTAATGGCGGACGATGTCACGCAAAGCGCGCACCCATTGATCGCGAGAGCCAATGGCGTGTTTTTTGCGCGGTTCCAACGTCGATTGGTTGTCTGTGGTGAGTCGATTGCGAAAATTGCAGGACGTGAACATTTAGCGTTCCGCGAGATTGGTCATTTGTTTGAAGATTAACCCTCGCGGATTAGATGTTATGAACAACCCAAAGATTGCCTTTACGGCCGAACAGTCGGCGGTTATTGAACACAATAGTGCAAAGCATGCGAAGGTTATCGCGGTTGCTGGTGCTGGTAAGAGTACCACCTTGATTGGACGTATACAGTACTTGCTAGATCAGGGTGTGCAGCCAGAGAAAATTGGCGTTTTCATGTTTAATAAAAGCGCTCAGGAAGAATTCTTACAGCGCTTGCAAACGGCGATGTCTGAGCGTAATTCTGCCCGTGCGCCTCATGTCATGACATTCCATGCATTCGGCATGCGCTTAAGTAAAAGGCTAGAGCAACGCGGTTTATTGCCTTCTGCCAAGCTGGTAACGGATGAGTTTTCTCTGGTAAAACTCATCCGAGAAGCTCGTCACCGACTGATGCGCATGAATCTAGACGTAGAAATGCATGATGAGCGCGACTGGTTAGAAGACTTCTTGCTCTTTATCGACCAAGTAAAAGCCGCCAGTACCTGTGCAGATATTGTTTTCGAGGCAGGTAACTGGTCCAGAGAATGTCATCATTTTGTCGCATTGTATGAACAACTTGAAAGCTTGCGCAAAAAGTCGAATCTACGTTTCTTCTCGGATTTATTGGCAGACCCCTATGCATTAATGCAAGAGGCTGATGCCGGTATGATGGATCGAATTCGAACGCTGGCACCACAATATGACCATTTGTTAATTGATGAATTCCAAGACATAAACCCTTGCCAATACGAGCTGTTAAAACTGCTTTATCAAACGCAATCCAGCTGGATGATTGTGGGCGATGTTCAGCAATGTATTTATGAATGGCGCGGTGCCTCGCCTGGGATCATGGCAGAGCAATTCGATCAAGATTTTGGCGCAGTGAATACTTACCCATTAGCATTCAGCTTTCGCTTTGGCCACAGCATTGGGATGATGGCTTCCTGCGTTGTTTCACAAAATGATACCCAACAAATTGTGATTGGTCAGGGGCAGGATACTGAAGTGGATTTTGCCCGCTCAGAACTGCCAGGAAGAGCGTTGTTATCTGAGTTAAAGAGTTGGCATGAACAGGGCGAGTCGCTAGATCAATGCGCTGTGTTAGTGCGATTGTACAGCGATATGGTACCGATCCAGTTAGCACTCATGCACAAAGGTGTACCGTATCAACTACACGGAGATTCCCCATTACTTGAAAACCGTCAAATCCGAATGTTGATGGCGTACTTATCAGTGATGGCGGGAGGGTTAAATGATACGACTAAATTTTATACCCCAGCCGATGTTGAATACCTCGTCACTGTACCGAACGTCACTCAGGTCGCAGCAGATCGACAGCGGCTTTTGACGCAGGCGCGACAGAGTCCACACCTTATTCCAGAGCTATTAGAACGTCTCGCCGAGCAGTCTGAGGGCTGGAAATCAAAAAAAATTGCTGAGCGAGCAGATTGGTTAAGAAGTCTTACGCTGTATCACAAAGAGCCAGCACAGGGGCTATTGCAGACCATAGATAAGCTGGGCATCTATCGTTATTTCGAGCATTCCAGTAGTAAAGACATTCAGGTGCAAGAGAAGATCGCTACCTGTGAAGCGTTTTTAAGTTACGTTCGTGGCATGGGTGTTGATGCTGGAACAATCATTGCACAGTTGATTGGCCTTAATGAGCGTGAGCAGCAGGCAGGTCAAGGTGTTCACTTGATGACCATCCATAAATCAAAAGGATTAGAATTTGATCTGGTGATGATGTCTGGTCTACAAGAGGGGCGATTCCCTTATTATGAGGATGATTTAAGCTCAATCGACAAACAAGCCGCTGCTGAAATGCAGGCAGAGCGTCGCTTGTTTTATGTCGCTATGACTCGAGCGAGAAAACGTCTTGTTTTTCTCGAAACGCCTAACGGTGAAGCAGTGCGTCGTTTAAGCGATGGTACATTGTCATCAGGTGCGAGTAAGGCGGGCACATTAAGCCGATTTCTCTATGAAGCACAGCCTATACCGGTGCAGAAAATCAGCCAACAATGGCGTGCAGATGCAACACTAGAAGTGCAAGCTGAGTTGGATGGTTGTTTGTCTAGATACATAGAAGAGGCAGGCGAAAATGCACCTACAGTCAGTTTCAAACGATCACATAAACAGTCAAAAAGTGATTTAAAAGCAGGTGACAAGGTTCGTCACGAACAATATGGACAGGGTGTCGTCGTTCGACAAGAAACTACCGGCAAAAACATGATTTATGTAGATTTTGCCGAAGGGGGATTAAAGCGCTTTAACCCCAAACATACACGGCTGGTTCGTCTGGCCGATCGTCATCATGAAGCATAATCGGAGCAAAAATGGGTATTCCACTAATTGATTTTTCAAAACTTACCAGCCCAGAAAAAAACCTTAGAGTGCAAGAGATACAAAACTTGGATAAGGCATGCCGAGAGATAGGCTTTTTTTACTTGATCAACACTGACATTGATACCGCTTTGATATCTCGCATTATGAAAGCTGCAAAACGCTTTTTTGATGAGCCATTAGATGAAAAGCTTAAAATCGATATTAAAAATAGCGTGAATCATCGTGGCTATGGTGGTGTAGGGGAAGAGCAGCTAGATGAGGTTCATAAAGCGGATTGGAAAGAAACATTTGATATGGCGCTGGACCTTGCTACGGATCATCCGTTGGCAGCGAAATACCCAAAAATGTATGGTCCTAATCAAAATCCAAGTGATCCAGTGATTTTGGAAACGCTTCATGACTACTATGTCACGGCATTTAACGTGTCTCAGCATGTGCTAGCTGCCATGGCGGAAGCGTTGAATCTTGAACAAGATTTCTTTACTCGTTGCTTCAAAGACCACGTTACCGTTTTGCGTATGATTCATTACCCACCGCGCCCAACGTCTACTCACGATAATGGTGCCGGTGCACATACTGACTATGGATGTGTCACACTTTTGCTGCAAGATCAAATCGGTGGCTTAGAAGTTAAGCATCGTAACGGTGAATGGTTACAGGCGACCCCTATGGAAGGTGCGTTGGTTGTTAATATTGGTGACTTGATGCAACGTTGGACTAACGATGAGTATGTTTCTACTGCTCACCGTGTACGCGCGTCTGAAAATGGCGTGCATCGTTACTCGTTCCCATTCTTTGTTGAACCGGATTACGAAACCCTAGTGGAATGTGTTCCGACTTGTATGAGCAAAGATAAACCCGCGAAATATGAGCCAATTTACAGTGGTGATTGGATTCAATCGCGTTTTGATGCGACTTACGCATATCGAGACAACGAGAAGTAGTCTTTCTCAACAGAATATTGGGTGCCTAAATGGCACCCAATTTATTAATCTTCTATTTTCTCAGAAGTGAGTTATGCAACGGTTAATGATTGGCTGTTGTAATGCTCTATACCAACTTTCACAATGTGTCCTGGTTCGACGAGTTGCCAACCTTCACCAGAAAGGTCTAACGGCTCAGAACCTACGACCACATGACCACCAAATTGTTTATAGTAGAGTGATGGCGCATGCTCATCGCTTGAAAAGCGAACTGCCCACATATCTTTGCCATTTGAAAGCATGCTGGTAAACCTAAATGGTTCAGTAATGGCTTTTTCGCGCATTAGGTCTAAAATCTGCTGCAATGTTTTGTTAATGGCTTCCGCTGGATTGTCATCCAATCCATTTGCAATCATCAACATGAAAATCGCCTCAGAATCTGTACCGCCACGTCTATGGTTGTAAAGCTCCTCTGGAATCCAGCGATCGATCTGCCAGCGTACTTGTTCGTACTGACCAATCTGTCCATTGTGCATAAAGAGCCAGTTCTTATAACCAAATGGGTGACAATTCGAGCGTGCGGTCGAAGCACCTGTTGAGGCACGAACGTGAGCAAAGAAAAGGCCGCTTTTGATATGTCGAGCTAAGCTTTTTAAGTTGCAGTCACTCCAGGCTGGCAGTATTTCATGATATTGACCGGGTTCCTCACGTTCATCGTACCAACCTAGGCCAAAACCGTCCGCATTAACGGTCACCTCAGACTTACGCGCACTTAGGCTTTGATGAATAAGAGAGTGGTCAGGCTCAAACAACCACTGTTCTAGATAGACGGGGCTCCCTTGGTAAGCCATCCAACGACACATATTCACTCCATTTGAAAATGATCAGAGAGCAGGTGCTCTCTGATCAATGCAGAAAAGTTAAATTTTAAAGTAATGGATTTTACTGGTTAATTGAGAAGCAAGCGATGCTAATTGATCAGAACGTTCACTAATTGCTGTAATAGATTCGTTGGTGCGTTCGGCTATCGCGGAAATGGTATCCACGTTTCGGCGAACTTCGGTGGTAACCGCTGCTTGTTCTTCTGCTGTGGTCGAGATCGAGTCATTCATGGCTCTAATCTGAGAAATGGCCTGACTGATATTAGACAGCGTGGCACCTTCTTCACGCACTTGGCTTACCGCATTGCTTGAACGCTCATGACTGTTCTTCATGGCTTCAACAGCTTTTGTTGTGCCTGCTTGAAGTTGTTGGATCATGGTTTCGATTTGCTGAGTCGCGTTTTGAGTGTTCTGTGCTAAGTGACGTACTTCATCTGCAACCACAGCAAAGCCACGCCCTTGTTCGCCAGCTCGTGCGGCCTCAATAGCAGCATTAAGAGCGAGTAGGTTAGTTTGCTCTGCAATACCTAATATAACATTCAGAATATTATTGATCTCATCAGTACTTTGTTTAAGGTTGGTAATGGTATTTGAAGAAGAGCTAATTTCTTGCGCTAAGGATTCGATAGTTTGAATGGTTGAGTTAACAATGCGCATACTGTCTTCCGCAGCAGATTCAGCAGAGTGGGCTGCATTACTGGCTTCAGTGGTTGACTCGGATACATGTACTGCGGTGCTCTGGATTTCATGAATCGCATGGGAAATATGACCAGTTTCAGAGCGCTGCTCACCGACCATTTGAGTCGATTCATCAGTAATTCGATTTAAATCGTTTGCTGCATTGGTCAATGCATTACTGGATTCGGCTACATCTTTAATGATGTCACTAAGCTTATCAACTAATTGGTCGAATGCGTTTTCTAGCGCACCAATCTCATCTTTACGATTACCTGTGGATTGACGTTTGGACAAAGTGCCTGATGCGATCTCTTCGGCACGTTTTACCACCTTATGCAGTGGTCGAGCGATTCCGTTAATAATCATTACGCTAAAGACAAGCCCCAATACAACCAATACACCGGCTAAACCAATGTTGGTGTAGATACTTTGATCAAGCTTGCTTGCCTGTGAAGACGACACTTGTTGGTTGTAGGCATCAATAGTTGTGATGATTTCTTCCATGCTTGTATTAATAGAAACTAAGGTCTCATCCGCGCTACGACGAGCTTTGTTAGCTTGCATGGTTTTTAGTTGCATCCACCATTCGTAAGTCGTGGTGCTGGCTTCTAGAAACTCTACTTGTAACGTTTCTAACGTGTTGATCTGTTCGTTCAGTGTTGGCAGTAGATCGTTCGCGGGTAAAGAGTTTAAGGCAGACTTAACCGCCTCTAAGCTGGCTTTAAGATCCGCAGAATAGGTCTGGAAATTATCAGATGACTCTTTAATCAGCTCAACACCGTAACCGCCCATGGATTTGGCGATCGACACTTGGAAAAAGCCCCGTTCAAATTCGACAGTTTGCTGTAAAAGCAACTGTCTTGCTTTTTCAAGGTTTTTAACAAGCTCTAGGGTCTTACTGGAAACGGATTGCAGGTCATGGGCAACGGATTTGCTGGTAAATGACGAATTAGCTGCGGTTGCCAATATCGCAATGGTAAAAAGAAATACTAGAGAGAGTATTTTGGTTCGTACGGATAGGCTGTTCATGGTTCACCCTTATAATCATTTTTATAGTCGCTTCACAATAGTCATCGCAGATCCTTTGTGATGTGTTTATCTATCCATACTAGCAATATTAATTCCAGTTTTTCTTTAATTTTCAATGTGTTAGATATAGTAAGTTGTAGCTAAGTGTTGCTTTATGTAACTGGTAGCGCCAACCGTGACGCTTAGATAGTATCAATTAGTTATAATGTTTGCTTATAGATGTGTGTTTAGATAATAAAAAAGGCTGGCTATTACTTTAAGTTAGTTCAAGTAAGAATGGAGGCAAGGGGAGTATTGAAGAGATTTGTAACATGGACTGGTTCACTAACACCGGATAAATGTGTAAGTGAACCATTGTGGTGCGATTTATTTCGGATCAGACTCTATATGCACCTTGCCATCTCTCACTTCAAAAAAGAAGCAGTCACGGCGATTAGTATGGCAAGCAGGTCCTTGTTGATCGACTTGTAATAAGATCGCATCTCCATCGCAATCGAATGCCATGGAAACTAGCTTTTGTCTGTGTCCAGAACTTTCACCTTTACGCCAGTATGTTTGGCGAGAGCGAGACCAATAACACACCTGACCTGTTTCAAGTGACTCACGAATCGATTTTTCGTTCATATAGGCCAGCATCAGTACTTCTTTCGTATCATGCTGTTGCGCGATCGCAGCAATCAAGCCGTCTTTGTCTGTTTTCAAATTAGCCATGATCAATTCAAGATCAAGTTCAGTCCCTTTCGGAGACATTTCAAATTCTTTTAAACTCATTTGCTTACCTTAAATTCAGAGATAGCACCTTTGCCAATGCCTTCGAATGCATGAACTTCAATCATGTCGTTAGGGTTTTCTTCAGCGAGTTGTTCAGCGATGTGCGCAGAAAGAGACTCTACTGTGGTGTCGCATGGCAACATGTAAACCTGCTCACTACGTATAATAAGTTCAAACAAGCCTTGTTTTGCGACATATGAGAAATGATGGTAACGGTTGTGACTCTCTTCAATGATGCCAACGAGGTCGTCTTGAGTACCAAGATAAATGTCTTTCCAACGAGTTGACCAATCTTGTTCAAGTGTACGATCACGTTCACCGTTACGATAAACCTCAATAACGGAGCGATGGCCATGCGCAATACGCTGGCAATTACCATCGTGCTTCTTTAGACCATGACTGTACTGATATTGCGCTTCGTTAGTACTTTCTGAGTGAAACTTGACAGAAACGGCCTCCAACTCTGCGGGAAGTAGATCTAAGATCTGCTTCTCTACCCAACTCGCAGCATTTTCTGGCGTGATTTGCTCAACAGGTAAAACAGAAATAGCTTGTCTAGGTGCATTACATTGAAAACGCTGTCCATTTTCATGTTCGAATGAAAAAGAAACTCTACCTTCTGGCAGTTCTTCAAACTTTGTAGATGGGTTTCCTGCAGGAATAGCCAAGGTATGATCTAAATGAGCATCCAGCCACTGTTTGATCATCTTTTTAACAATACTAAAGTCACAGACCATGCTTTCATCGTTTAGCTTCCCTGTTAACACGATATCAGCTTGCCAGCTTTCACC
Source organism: Marinomonas ostreistagni (assembly GCF_016461785.1). Taxonomy (GTDB): domain Bacteria; phylum Pseudomonadota; class Gammaproteobacteria; order Pseudomonadales; family Marinomonadaceae; genus Marinomonas; species Marinomonas ostreistagni_A. Next base: position 13,157 of record NZ_JAEMUH010000025.1, read on the forward strand.
AAGAACTCCGCGAGTAGGGCAAAAGTAAGACAAGTCAACATGGGTTAGGTTTTTTACAAACAGCTTCAACGAACGGTCCTCAATCAATAATTGCGGGGTATAGTACTAAATGCTAAGGCGTATACCAATGGTGAAAGTGTCACATACCGAGAAACCCATATTAAAAAAACTTCCCTAAGTGACTGAAAAATATAGATCCTTGGTTGCACTTTCAAAAAAGCTACGTATAATTCGCTTCCAAGGTCAACGGGCCTCCTTTATGGTGTCTCCGCTGGTCCCCTCGCAACGATAAACCGTTAACCTGGTCAGGTCCGGAAGGAAGCAGCCACAGCGGCGGACTCGGGTGCCGAGGTGAGGCTGGTGGAGATGCCACCTTAATTTCCCTCTGTAAATTTCTGCATGTAGCAATCAAAAATCATCATACCCCTTATTTGCTCTTCGTTATTAGTTAACTAATAGGTTAATCAGAACGCACTTTTGCCTTGACTAAATTGCGATCACACGTAGAACTCAGTCTCAGCCCTTCACCCCAATTAGTGTTTATTTTCAGCTATTTTCCTTATTAATTCTTTAGTGTCGGTCAGACATCGGCGGTGGGCTTACTTTAGCGTTAAAAATGAGTTTACGGTCGAAATCAATATTTGGCCATTCATTTAACTGCAAGATAAGACCATTTGGTTGATTAAAAAATAATCTGTAAAACGTTTAACTTTGCTCTTGTAAATCGTTTTACTCATTGCTAGTATGCCATTAGTAAATCGTTTTACAGAACAATAAATAGAAGCAAATAACGATGAAGAAACCTTCCATAAAAGACGTAGCGAAGCTTGCAGGAGTTTCCACAGCAACGGTATCAAATGTGTTTTCTGGCCGTAAGGCAGTTAACGATGATTTGAAAGACCGAGTGCGTGGTGCAGCCCAACAATTGGGTTATCAAGCTAATCGTGCGGCATCTCAGCTTCGTTCACAGCGTAATCAAGTTGTGGCTGTTCTGGTTCCAAATCTCACGGACACTTTTTTTGCAAAAATCATCTCTAATCTAGAAAACATGGCTTTTTCCCATGGCTATGATGTCATCGTTGCAAGTTCTCATGACCGTTTAGATGTAGAGGAATCACGTATCAATGCATTACTGCGTTGGCAGCCTGCTGGCCTCATTGCTATCCCTTGTTCAGGATCAATACCGAAAAGTATTGCAAACCTAAAAGATACGACGCCGGTAGTCATGGTTGACCGGGTATCGGTAGAAGACTGTCTATTTGATACGGTGACCATAGATAACTTTAAGTCTGGAGTAGACGCTGGTGTTTTCCTATCGCAACAAGGGCATGAAAAAATCTTGATAGCTGCGTCAAATTTAGATCACCCGCCGATAAAAAACCGTACACAAGGTTGTTTCGAAACAGTAGAACAACTAGGAGGTCGCTGTGAAGTCTTGGCACTGGGCTCTGACTTAGAAGAGGGAGCAAATGTGCTTGGATCTTGGCTTGATAACAATGAGCACCCAACTGCTATTTTCGGTCTAACTAACGTCACGACATTAAGCGTGTTAACCGCAATGGCTGACCGAAATATACGAGTTTGCGATGACATTTCTCTAGTAGCACATGATGATTACGCTTGGATGTCAGCTCGCAGTACAAGCTTAACTGTTATGCAACAACCAGTTGATGATATTGCCAAAACAGCCTGGAATAGGCTTATTGCAAGAATAGAGAGTAAGGAAGTTAACCAAGAGCCTCAAAGTAGTGTACTAGAGGCGCATTTAGTTAAACGTAAGTCAGTAAAAAAACTATAAGGAGGTATCTAAGCACGACGCAGTATCAAAAACACCCTGAACCGGCTAACCAAGCGTGCAACAAACAACATTCTACTTTGGCGAGGACAATGTTGTTATTAAGATACATCGCTTTGTTTAGTAATCCAATAGAAAGGCTATTTTTTCTTGAAGATATTCGGGAAGGGAATTCTTTTACCCAAAAAACTCGAATTGGAGTTACTGAAATGAATCTTAAAGCAATAAAAACAATTGGTTTCACTTCTTTAGCAGCCTGCGTACTAAGCAGCAATGCAATGGCTCAATCTACGGTGGCATTTCTGATGCCGGACCAAGCTTCTACCCGCTACGAAGAACATGACTATCCAGGTTTTAAAGCCGCTATGGATAGCATGTGTAACGATTGCCAAGTCATCTACCAAAATGCCAATGGTGACGTTACGTTGCAACAGCAACAGTTTAACTCTGTTATCACTCAAGGAGCGAAAGTGATCGTACTTGACCCCGTTGATTCTAGTGCTGCGGCCTCTTTGGTGCGTATAGCACAAAGTCAGGGTGTCAAAGTGATTGCTTATGATCGACCAATTCCAGCTGTTCCAGCAGATTATTATGTGTCCTTTGATAATAAAGGCATTGGTGAGGCAATTGCTGCGAGCTTGGTGGAACATCTTAAGAAAGAAGGTGTGCCTATGGATAAAGGTGGCATTTTACAGATTAATGGTTCGCCAACGGATGCCGCCGCAGGTTTGATTCGTGATGGTATCGACGAAGCGCTAGACAGCAGCGGCTACACAACTTTAGCTGAATACGACACGCCGGATTGGGTACCGCAAAAAGCGCAAACTTGGGCCGCAGGTCAAATAGCGCGATTCAATAGTGACATCATCGGTGTAGTCGCAGCAAACGATGGTACCGGCGGTGGCGCCATTGCTGCATTCAAAGCAGCAGGCGTTAACCCTATTCCTCCTGTGACAGGGAATGATGCGACACAAGCTGCGCTTCAATTAGTTATTTCAGGTGAACAATACAACACCATCTCAAAGCCTTCTGAAATTGTTGCAGCAGCAGCGGCCGATGTGACAATGAAGATGCTAAATGGTGAAACACCGAAAGGCAAAACAACACTTTACGATACGCCGTCAGAGTTGTTTGTTCCTGCTGTTATTACTCGCGAAAACATCAAAGAGAAAATCTTCGATGCGGGCATCGCTAACGCAGCGGACATTTGTACAGGTCGTTACAAAGAAGGTTGTATCGAACTCGGAATTTGGCGCTAAAACTTGTCCTTTAGTTATGGCCGCTCCAATCGGAGCGGCTTCTGAAAAATAATCCTTACATTGGGTATCAGTATGTCTGCGAATAAAAATAATCATGCAGAGACTGCAACACCGCTATTGAGCTTACAAAGTGTTTGTAAGCAGTTCGGTGCAGTGTCCGCACTTACAAATATCGATTTAGATGTTTATCCGGGGGAGGTGGTTGCTCTTGTAGGCGATAATGGCGCAGGAAAATCTACGCTTATAAAAACCATTGCGGGAGCACACAAACCAACCTCAGGGCAAATATTCTTCGAAGGTAAGCCTGTCAATATGGAGGGACCTTCGGATGCCATCGATCTTGGGATCGCAACGGTGTTCCAAGATTTGGCGCTATGTGAAAACCTAGACGTTGTTTCTAATCTGTTTCTCGGACAAGAAAAAGGGCCATTTGCATTGGATGAAACAGAAATGGAAGTGCGCTCTTGGACGCTACTCAATGAACTCGCTGCGCGAATCCCAAGTGTACGAGATGTTGTTGCTTCCTTATCTGGTGGCCAACGCCAAACTGTTGCGATTGCACGTTCTCTATTGGCGAATCCCAAAATCATTATGTTGGATGAACCCACGGCTGCTTTAGGTGTTGCGCAAACAGCAGAGGTCTTGAACTTAATTGACCGCGTAAAAGCAAAAGGTCTTGGCGTTATTCTTATTTCCCACAATATGCAAGATGTCCGCGCGGTAGCTGATCGGGTAGTTGTATTGCGTCTTGGTAAAAATAACGGTGTATTCACTCCAGATTCATCAAATGAAGAGTTGATTGGAGCCATCACTGGCGCCTCCGACAATTCAGTGACTCGTCGCGAGCAACGAATCAAAAGCGCTAGCAGCGCATGTGAGGTGTAAAGCATGTCTAGTTCAACCACTAATAAAATTGATAGCAATACACCTTTGCTGGATCGCAGTGATGAGCGTGTCAATCATGACAGCAGTATTGGCGATGTTGTCCGTTCGTTTGTTGATCGTGTGAAGTCTGGCGACCTTGGTTCGCTACCCGTTGTAGTTGGTTTAATTATCATTTGGAGTATTTTTACAGCAATTAATCCGGTTTTCCTTTCGGCTAATAATTTGGTTAATTTGCTATTTGATAGTGCAACGGTTGGTATTATTGCCTTAGGCATTGTCTGCGTCTTGATGCTAGGAGAGATTGATTTATCTGTTGGCTCTCTAAGTGGTGTTGGTTCTGCGCTACTGGGTGTGCTTTGGGTTAAGCAAGGTTTAGCGTTGCCACTCGCTATGGCATTAAGTTTAAGCTTTGGTGCTTGTGTAGGGATGGCTTATGCGTACCTTAGAACTCGCTTTGGTATGCCTAGCTTTGTTGCGACGTTAGCCGGTTTGTTAGCATTGTTAGGATTTCAATTGTTTTTATTGGGCTCCACAGGCTCTATAAACTTACCATACTCATCCTCGTTAGTAGACTTCGGTCAACTACTCATCATGCCTGCTTGGCTATCACATAGCCTAGCTTTATTGCCGGGCATCGTATTCGTGTTCCGAGGTGTGCAAATCCGTAATAAACGTATGGCTATGCGTTTATCTGCGAAAAGTCTCAATTCTATTCTAGTAAAAGCGGTCCTAATGACCGTCGCACTAGAGATGATCGTAATGTACTTAAATCAGTCTCGCGGTGTGCCATGGATGTTCGGGCTGTTTTTGCTGCTAGTCATAGCGCTTAACTACGCGCTGACTCGAACTAAGTGGGGGCGTTACATGTTTGCTGTAGGAGGCAATGTTGAGGCAGCCCGCCGGGTCGGAATTAAAGTTGAACGTATTTATATGAGCGCGTTCATTTTGTGTTCTACGCTGGCGACACTTGGCGGAATGCTAGCGGCGGCACGTCTAGCTTCTGCAAGTCAGCAGGCCGGTACAGGTGATGTCAACTTAAATGCTATTGCTGCGGCTGTTATTGGTGGTACCAGCTTGTTTGGCGGACGCGGCTCAGCTTGGTCTGCATTGCTGGGCATCATCGTCATTATGTCGATTGCAAACGGGCTTACATTACTCAATCTCTCTTCTGCTCATCGATACATGATTACAGGCGCTGTATTAGCCGTAGCCGTGATTATCGATAGCCTTGCACGTCAAAGTCGCCAGTCACATGGCAAAGCTTAATCTGTTTTAAGGATTACATTTATGACTACTTCATTGAATGGAAAAGTATATGCGATTACTGGCGCAGCATCTGGAATTGGCTTTGCCTGTGCTAAAGAGCTAGTTAGCGAAGGTGCTCAGGTAGTCCTGATTGACCGATCAAAAGCGTTACTTGATAAGGCTTCTTCAGAACTAGGGGGAGAAAATTGCTTCTGCATAGAAAAAGATCTGTTGGATAGTGATGCAGTAGATAGTTTGCTCGATGAAATTCTTTTGCTAACAGGCGATCGCTTAGATGGATTTCATGCCAACGCAGGTGCCTACGTAGGTGGGGAGTTTGTGGAAGGCAACCCGAACCAATGGGACACTATGTTAAACCTAAATATCAACTCTGTATTCCGTTCGGTACGGGCAGTACTACCTCATTTGATCCAGCAAAAGTCAGGGGACATCATTGTTACAAGCTCCATTGCAGGATTAGTGCCGGTAGTGTGGGAGCCAATATACACTGCATCAAAACATGCTATTCAAGCCTTTGTACATACGCTACGCCGTCAGTTAATTCCTCATTCTGTTCGAGTTGGAGCCATCGCACCAGGGCCTGTAGTGACGTCTTTATTAGATGACTGGCCAAAAGAGAAACTCGATGACGCGTTAGCGAATGGGAGTCTGATGCAACCTGAGGTTGTCGCAACATCTGTAGCATTTATGCTGAAACAGCCTGCTGGGGTGACCATTCGAGATCTTGTTCTTCTACCAAATAGCGTTGATTTGTGATCGGAGCGGATCTTATGACTGAACAATATGTAATTGGCGTAGATGTGGGAACAGGGTCTGCCCGTGCTGGCGTGTTCGATCTTAAGGGGCGCTTGATAGCCACCGCTAAGCAAGACATAAAAATGTTTACGCAGCAAGGTGAGGCAAGATACGAACAGTCTTCATCGGATATCTGGCAGTCTGTTTGTTATTCTGTTAGGGCGGCAGTTGAGCATGCTCAGATAGCTCCTGAATCGATTATTGGACTTAGTTTTGACGCAACCTGTTCTTTGGTTGTGCTTGATCAAGATGGTCAACCATTGACGGTAGGCGAGCATCAAGATCATGACCGAAATGTGATCGTTTGGATGGATCAAAGAGCAGTTCAGCAAGCTCACTTCATCAATGAAACAAAACACTCTGTGCTCGACTATGTGGGTGGAACTATCTCTCCGGAAATGGAAACACCAAAATTATTATGGTTAAAACAAAACCTACCAGATACTTACCATAGAGCTGGCTATTTTTTTGATTTAACCGATTTCCTCACTTGGAAGGCAACACATTCGTTTGCACGCTCTGTTTGTACGGTCGTGTGTAAATGGACATATTTAGCCCATGAAAATAAATGGGATGAAAGTTATTTTCGTACCATTGGGTTAGATGAGCTGGTGGAGGACAATTTTAATAAAATTGGATTTCAAGTTGTTAGACCAGGTACGCCACTAGGTAATGGTCTGTCTCAACAAGCTGCATCTGAGCTGGGATTACCAGAAGGTACGCCAGTTGCTGCAGGCTTAATCGACGCACATGCTGGAGCAGTGGGATCAATTGGCGCAGTGAATTCAGAGGGGCGTGCAGATCCAGTAGGCTCTATGGCGTATGTATTTGGTACGTCAGCATGCACACTGACATCTTCGTATGAACCTAAATCTGTTAAAGGGGTATGGGGACCGTATTTTTCGGCGATGCTGCCAGAAATGTGGCTTAATGAAGCAGGGCAGTCTGCTGCTGGTGCCGCAATGGATCAATTGATTTCCATGCATCCAGCATATCATTCAGCCCAACAACGAGCTGAAGAATTGGGCGTGAGCTTAACAAGCTGGTTGTCAGCCCAAGTTAAAGATCAAATCCAAGACTTGAGTGATGCTATTCAATTAGTAGGTCCATTAATCGTTGTTCCAGAATTCTTAGGTAATCGAGCGCCTTTTGCTGACCCAAATGCCAAGGCTGTCATAGCGGGCTTAACAATGGATAAATCCGTTGATAGTTTATTAAGTTTATATGTGGCTGGAATTTGCGGTATTGCTTATGGCCTTAGACAAATTATTGAAGCTCAGAATCAGAGTGGGTTGAATATCAAGCGAATTGTCATCAGTGGTGGAGCAGGACAAGACCCTTTGATTAGACAGTTAATTGCTGATGCAACTGGCATCGAAGTGGTAGGACCAGAAAGTCGAGAGCCCGTCATGTTGGGCTCAGCCATGCTTGCGGCACTCGCGGCCAAGGCGTTTGACTCATTACCAAACGCAATGACATCCATGTCTAGATTTGCTGAGGTATATTCACCAAACTTTGAAGTTGTATCTTTACACGAGTCTAAATTCAGAGCCTTCGAAAAACTTCAATCCGTTGCAAGAGAGGTTGCGTGCTAAATAAAACTGAAAAAACACTGATTATTTTTGATTGCGATGGCGTTTTGATCGACAGTGAGATGATCTCTATAAGACTACTGCATCAGCTTTTTGTGGAAAGTGGCGCAAATCTCACTGAGCTTGATGTTATGCAACGCTTCCAAGGGCGAAGCCTTAAATCAGCCTTAGAAGAAGTAAAAGCAGACTTTGGGGTGGAGGTTTCGGATCATGCTGTTAACGCTATGAATGCCAAGCTATTTGATGCTTTTGCAAGAGACCTGACTCAAGTTGAAGGCGTTCAGCACTTTATTGAATCACTAGACAATGAAGTATGTGTGGCTTCTTCATCACACCCTGAGCGACTTGAACATAGTTTAGGTGTGACCTCTTTACTTCGTTACTTTGATGGCCATATTTACTCGGCCACTATGGTTAAACGAGGCAAGCCAGCACCAGATTTATTTCTACTCGCGGCTCAAGAGATGGGCTATTCACCGCAGCACTGTGTTGTGATTGAAGACAGTCCGTACGGCATCTTGGCAGCTAAATCGGCAGGCATGCATGCGATTGGCATAACTGCCGCCAGCCATACAAAAGCGTCTGAGTTTTCAGATAAGCTACACAAAGCTGGAGCAGACTTTGTTGCGTCAGACTATAAGGATCTAAATCAGTATTTAATGGATCTTACTAATTGATTTAGATTGATCTCGTCTTTTAAACGAATTTAAACGGGGCAGAGCACGGTGTTCTGCCCCGTTTTGCTAGGAAACGATCTTACCAATGTACACAGAGTTGGCTGGAAGGATCATTTTATGGTTTTCGTATTCGCCGATCTTTAGCCCTTCAGGCATGACGATGTTACTCACTTCATAACTCAATGGTGCAGTAAAATGAGCTTGCTCACCGGTATTGATGCCAACGATAAGACTCTCGTCTTTGTGTGTTCGAGTGAACACAAGCACATCGTCGTCGCTGAATAAAAACTCAATTTCGCCATCGATCAAAGCAGGGTGGTGCTTACGGAAGTGTAAGAAGTCGCGATAAGCATGTAGAACCGAATGGCGGTCGCCTTGCTGAACCGTAACCGCTAAGGGTAAATGCGCCTCACTCACTGGTAACCAAGTGTTCTCCGTAGAAGAAAAGCCTCCTTTGCTATCGTTGCTCCATGGGAACGGTGTGCGACAACCATCACGGCCTTTAAACTCTGGCCAGAAATTAATGCCAAACGGGTCGACTAACTGCTCAAAGGTTAGCTCGGCTTCTGGTAAGCCAAGTTCTTCACCTTGGTATAAACACACGCTGCCGCGAAGCGATAACAGCATTGCCATAAACACTTTGCTTTTCGCTGGATTTGCTTTGCCATGATTCCAACGGGAAGCCACGCGCTCCACATCGTGGTTGCTCATGGACCAGCAAGGCCAGCCGGTGCCAAGACCTTCTTCGATGGTACTCATGGTTTTATGGATATGGGTCATACTGCTGTCGTGCGTTAACAGATCAAACGAGTAGCACATATGCAACTTGTCTGTACCTTGAGTGTATTCCGCCATGGTCTTGAGTGAGAAATCACAACCTACTTCACCGACCGTAGTGGTCCCAGGGTACTCATCAAGCAGTGCACGTAGACGTTTTAGAAAGGCAATGTTTTCAGGGCGTGATTTATCATAATGGTGCAATTGGTATCCATAAGGGTTGTCCAAACTGACCCCAATGCTGCCTTCGACAATCTCTTGTTTTGGCGGATTGTCTCTTAGCTCTAAATCATGGAAGAAGTAGTTGGCCGTATCCAAACGGAAACCATCCACACCACGCTCCAACCAAAAGCGCACGCTGTCTAGTAACGCATCCACCACATCAGGGTTGTGGAAATTCAAATCAGGCTGGCTATCTAGGAAGTTATGTAGGTAATACTGACGACGGCGACTGTCCCAGTGCCAAGCAGGGCCGCCAAACACCGATAGCCAGTTATTCGGAACTGTGCCATCCGCTTTCGCATCCGCCCAAATATACCAATCGGCTTTGTCATTATCTCGACTAGAACGGGACTCTTTAAACCAAGGGTGTTGGTCAGAGCTATGATTGAGCACCTGATCAATGATGACCTTAATATTATGCTTGTGAGCATGCTCAATAAGATCATCGAAGTCTTCTAATTGGCCAAAGATCGGATCCACATCGCAATAATCCGACACGTCATAACCGAAATCCTTCATTGGTGAGGTAAAAAAAGGCGAAAGCCAAATAGCATCCACACCAAGGGAGGCAATGTAAGGCATTTTTTCAGTGACGCCTTTTAAGTCGCCAATCCCGTCTCCATTTGAATCCATAAAACTGCGCGGATAAATTTGGTAAATCACGGCACCACGCCACCAGTCTGACCCTTGCTTGCTCATCTTGGACTCCTTTATCTAGACGTCTTTCTTTAACCTAGCATTTATTTACCACAACGCATGTGATTTAAACGTGTATATCAGGTTTCATTGCCGGATTCTTGTAGTAATTCAATAAACGCCGATGCGGCACGACTCAGTGTACGCTGTTTATGATGAATAACCCCTAATTTACGCTCCACGTTTAAAGCAGGCAAATTCACCACGACTAACTGCTCATTGACCATAGTGGAAGGTACCAATGACCATCCCCAACCGATACTGGCTAGCATCGCCAGTGTTTCTAGATTGTTGGTGTTCATTTTTACCTGTGGGCGAACACCATTCACCGCGAAGACCTTCTCGGCGATCTGACGTGTAAAGGTATTATCGTGGGGGAGGACGCAAGGGTATTTTGAAAGCTCAACCACGTCCACATCAGTCATATATGCTAATGGGTGATCGAGGCTTACCACACACTTCAATGGGTCTGACCAAATAGGGATGGTATTAAGCATGGCTTCAGAGTGAGCAGACAACGTTATAATGCCCAGCTCGGCATCGCCTTTTAAAACTTGTTTGTGTGCATCTTCCGATTGGGTGAAATCAATATGAATTTCTGCCAACGGATAGGTTTGTTGAAAGGATTTTAAGGGCTTAGGTAATCGGTGCAACCCTATATGATGACTCGTGGCAATCAAAAGCTCCCCAGACACATCATCCATTTGCAATGACATGCTGCGTTTGATGTCATTCACGTCTTCAGCTACTTTTTTCGCTTTTGGCAGTAACCGCTGGCCCGCTTCAGTTAAATGTACTTTGCGACCTACACGATCAAATAGCTTGACGTTAAGGTGCATTTCTAGGGCTGCAATGCGTTTGCTGACCGCGGGTTGCGTAATGTATAACGCATCCGCAGCCTCAGAGAATGATTGCGTCTCGGCGACTTTGATAAAGGTTAATAGCTCTAAAATGTCCATCATTCCAAAAAATTATCCAAAACATGAAAAATATGAATTGGAGTAATTTAAGTTCACCCAGTACTATAAAGCAATGCTTATGTAGGAGAGAAAGCAATGGCAGGTAAAACACTTTATGACAAGTTGTGGGACAGCCACCTTGTTCAACAGCGCGACGATGGTAGTGCCTTAATCTACATCGACTTACAACTACTACACGAAGTAACGTCTCCACAGGCGTTTGAAGGTCTACGTATGCATGGCCGTAAGCCATGGCGTTTGACGTCAAGCATTGCGACACCGGATCACAACGTGCCAACAACCGTTGAAGAGCGTAAGAGCGGTGTCAACGGTATCGCCGATCCAGTATCAAAAATCCAAGTCACAACATTGGATGATAACTGTGATGAATTCGGCATCACAGAATTTAAAATGACCGATATCCGCCAAGGTATCGTTCACGTAGTTGGGCCGGAGCAGGGCGCAACGCTACCAGGTATGACCGTTGTATGTGGTGACTCGCACACTTCTACTCACGGTGCGTTCGGTGCACTAGCACACGGTATCGGTACGTCAGAAGTGGAACACGTACTTGCGACTCAGTGTCTAGTACAAAAGAAAATGAAGAACATGCTAGTGCGCGTAGACGGTCAATTATCGCCATACGTGACAGCAAAAGACGTGGTGCTAGCGATCATCGGTAAAATCGGTACAGCGGGCGGCACCGGCTTTGCCATCGAATTCGGTGGTGAAGCGATCCAGTCTCTATCAATGGAAGGTCGTATGACCGTTTGTAACATGGCCATCGAAGCAGGCGCACGCGTGGGCTTGATCGCGGTTGACCAAACAACCATTGATTACGTTGCTAACCGCCCTTACGCACCAAAAGGTGATCATTGGAACATGGCGGTGGAAGCATGGTCTGACCTTGTTTCGGATGCGGACGCTCAGTTTGACGAAGTCGTTGTGCTAAATGGCGCAGACATCAAACCGCAAGTTACTTGGGGTACGTCGCCAGAGATGGTGATTGCCATCGACCAAGACATTCCGCGCCCAGAAGATCAAACTGATCCTGTAACACGCGAAGGTTACGCTCGTGCATGGAAATACATGGGCCTAGAAGGCAAGAAGACCCTTGCTGACGTTACGCTAGACCGCGTATTCATCGGCTCTTGTACCAACTCTCGTATTGAAGACTTACGTGCAGCGGCAGAAGTCGTTAAAGGCCGCAAAGTAGCTGCTACGTTGAAACAAGCGATCGTGGTACCAGGTTCTGGTCTAGTCAAAGCGCAAGCCGAAGAAGAAGGTCTACACGAAATCTTCACTGCGGCGGGTCTTGAGTGGCGTGAGCCAGGTTGTTCAATGTGTCTGGCCATGAATGCTGACAAGTTAGGTCAAGGCGAGCACTGTGCTTCGACGTCGAACCGTAACTTTGAAGGTCGCCAAGGTTTTGGCGGTCGTACGCACTTGGTTAGCCCAGCGATGGCGGCAGCCGCAGCGATTGCCGGTCACTTTGTTGACGTAAACGATTTGGTTACACAGTAGGAGTTAGCGATGCGTCCATTTACAAAACACACAGGTATCGCAGCGCCATTAGACTTGGCCAACGTCGATACGGATATGATCATTCCAAAGCAGTTCTTGAAATCGATCAAGCGTACAGGTTTTGGTAAAAACCTTTTTGACGAACTACGTTACCAAGACGAAGGTCAGCCAGACCAAGATTGCACTGGCCGTCCACTACGTGAAGACTTCGTGTTAAACCAAGCGCGTTACCAAGGTAGCAGCATCTTGTTGGCACGTAAAAACTTCGGTTGTGGTTCAAGCCGTGAGCACGCGCCTTGGGCCTTAGACGATTACGGTTTCCGTTCCGTGATCGCGCCAAGTTTTGCGGATATCTTCTTTAATAACTGTTTTAAAAACGGTCTACTACCGATCGTTCTAACAGAAGAAGAAGTGGATCAGCTTTTCAAAGAAGTAGAAGCCACAGAAGGTTATGAACTAACTGTTGACCTAGAAGCACAAAAAGTTATCTCACCATCGGGTGCAGAGTTCAGCTTCGAAGTGGATGCTTTCCGTAAGCACTGCCTACTAAACGGCCTAGATGACATCGGTTTGACGCTACAAGAGTCAGACGCGATCAACGCTTACGAAGAACAACGAATTAAAACAGCGCCTTGGTTATTCGAAGCGCGCTCATTGTAAGGAAAGAACATGTCTAAGAAAGTATTAGTATTGCCGGGTGACGGCATTGGTCCAGAGATCGTAGAACAAGCAGTGCGCGTCCTTGACGCAGTCAACGCTAAATTCAACCTAGACATCGAGCACGAGTCTGCGTTGGTTGGTGGTTCTGCTTACGACGAAACAGGTTCTCCACTTCCAGAAGTCACCCTAGACAAAGCGAAAGCTGCGGATGCGATCCTTCTAGGCGCAGTAGGTGGTCCTAAGTGGGACGGTCTAGATATGTCTGTTCGTCCAGAAAAAGGTCTACTAGGTCTACGTTCTAACCTAGAGCTATTTGCCAATTTGCGCCCAGCGATTCTATACCCACAACTGGCAGACGCTTCCAGCTTAAAGCCTGAAATCGTTGCCGGTCTAGACATCCTAATCGTACGTGAGCTAACTGGTGGTATCTACTTCGGCCAGCCACGTGGTATCCGTACGCTAGAAAATGGCGAGCGCGAAGGTTTCAACACTTACGTGTACAGCGAGTCTGAAATCCGCCGTATCGCCCGTTCTGCCTTTGAAGCAGCGCGTCAGCGTGGCAAACGCGTATGTTCTATCGACAAATCAAACGTACTTGAAGTGACCGTTCTATGGAAAGAAGTCATGGAAGAAGTAGCGAAAGAGTACCCAGATGTTGAATTGTCACACATGCTAGTGGACAACGCAGCGATGCAGCTTGTTCGTGCACCGAAGCAATTTGACGTCATGGTAACCGGCAACATGTTCGGAGATATTTTGTCAGATGCGGCAGCCATGTTGACAGGCTCTATCGGTATGCTACCGTCTGCATCTCTAAACGCAGAAGGTCGTGGTATGTACGAGCCATGTCATGGTTCGGCGCCAGATATTGCAGGCAAAGGCATTGCAAACCCATTGGCGACCATCCTTTCTGTTGCTATGATGTTGCGCTACTCGCTAGATGCGAAAGACGCAGCAGATACGATCGAAGCAGCGGTCAGTACAGTGCTTGACCAAGGTCTTCGTACAGCAGATATCGCTTCACAAGGAAGCGAAACAGTCAGTACCTCACAAATGGGTGATGCCGTACTGGCTGCTTTGAAAGCTTAATTCATAAAATTTAAGCATTAACTCGGGATACTGCTCTTGGTATGAGTAGGCCCACACTAAAAAAGGTAAAAAAACATGTCAAAACAAACTGTAGGTTTAGTCGGCTGGCGCGGAATGGTTGGTTCTGTGCTGATGAAGCGTATGCGTGATGAGAACGACTTCGATCATATTGATCCAGTGTTCTTCTCTACGTCCCAAACGGGTCAAGCAGGCCCAGATATCGGTAAGGATATTCCACTTCTACAAGACGCAATGGATATTGAGTCATTGAAAAAGATGGATGTCATTATTACGTGTCAAGGTGGTGACTACACTAAAGCGGTCTACCCACAGTTACGTGAGGCAGGTTGGAAAGGTTACTGGATCGACGCAGCGTCTTCGCTACGTATGGACAAAGACGCAATCATCGTTCTTGATCCAGTTAACCAACACGTGATCAAGCAAGGTCTTAAAGATGGCGTGAAAACCTTTGTAGGTGGTAACTGTACTGTCTCTTTGATGCTTCTTGCTCTTGGCGGTCTTTTCGAAAAAGGCCACATCGAGTGGATGACATCCATGACATACCAAGCAGCGTCTGGTGGCGGTGCACGTCACATGCGCGAGCTACTAAACCAATTCGGTCTGCTTAACGCAGAAGTGGCAAACGAGCTTGCTGACCCAGCGAGTGCGATCCTAGACATCGACCGTAAAGTCGCAGAGAAAATGCGCTCTGGTACACTTCCGACTGATCAATTCGGCGTACCACTAGCAGGCTCTTTGATTCCTTACATCGACAGCCAACTTGATAACGGCCAAAGCCGTGAAGAGTGGAAAGCACAAGCAGAGTGTAACAAGATCCTAGGCATCGACGGCAAGCCAATCCCAGTGGACGGCCTATGTGTACGTATCGGTGCGATGCGTTGTCACAGCCAGGCGTACACCATCAAGCTAAACAAAGATATCCCAGTAGCGGACATCGAAGGCATGCTTGCTGAGCACAACCAATGGGTGGATGTGGTACCAAACGACAAACAAGCCACTATGGAGCGTCTAACGCCTACAGTGACGACTGGTACTCTAAACATCCCAGTGGGTCGTATCCGTAAACTGAACATGGGCCCTGAATACATCAGCGCTTTCTCAGTGGGTGACCAACTACTATGGGGTGCAGCAGAGCCACTACGTCGTATGTTGCGTATTTTGATTGAAGGCTAATTGGCCTTTTGTTGGATTGAGTTAGAAAGACCCGCTGCTGGAAGGTAGCGGGTTTTTTTGCATATTAAGTAACGAAACTAAGGACGGAATTTTGAACTTTAATGAAACGGTTGTGTTTGTTTCATCTGGAATGCTTAAACCTAAAAAAAGGGATAACTATTTAGCCAGAAGGCAGCAATATTTAAACTATGGTGCTTTAACATTAGCTACTTTATTGGAAGAAAGGGGATATTCAGTAAAATTGTTCCATGGAGGACACGAACATCCTATTAGCTTCGTGGATATGCTAAATCAATTTGGTGTATTTTACTCCAAATATCCTCTGATGATATCAATGCAAAGTTTATATGCTCTTGAATGGACTCAGGAATTTACTAAATTAGTCAAAAATATTTACCCTACTAAAACCATAATTCTTGGGGGAAGATGGGCTATTGGTTCTGATCCGTTATGGATAAAGCAACGATTGCCTTTTGTCGATAGAGTTGAAGGAGGGCTTGGTGAAGATAAAATATTAAACTTAGCTGAGTCTAATAATCACAAACGCATTAGTATAAATAGCAATCAGGTTTTACCTCCTGAAGTCCTGAATCATCAGATCGTAGATAAATATGAACTTTTCCAGCCAAATATTGAGGTCTCCAGAGGTTGTGGTATGGGGTGTGACTTTTGTGAAGAAAGAAGTATCCCTTTAACTAAATTGAAGCCCGCAATTCATGTTGCAGATCAACTTCAAAAGGTTGCATTGCAATATAATGACTTCTCGATTAGACCATACTTACAATCTTCTTTTTTTGCACCTAATAAAAAGTGGTCTGAAAATTTGGCTAGTGCGGTAGCTAAGCATGAAAAAATAATTCAATGGCGTTGTGAGTCGCGTGTCGATGCATTAAAGCCTGAATCAATAAAATATTTAGCGTTAGGTGGGATGAAGGCTATAGATTTAGGTCTTGAAAGTGCATCTCCTCAACAAATTATTAATATGAAAAAATCTAATGATCCGGATAAATATCTGCGCTCTGCATCTGAGCTATTGAAGGCATGTAGAGATAATAATGTCTATGTTAAGTTGAATTATCTTTTGTATGCAGGTGAAACTGAAAAAACAATTGATGAAACAATTGCATGGCTTGATGAGCATGCAGATTGTATAAAAGGTATTTCTGTTGGTCCTGTTGTAGTATTTGGAGCACCAACTGCTTCAAAAGACTTTGTTGAAAATTTAGAAAAGTTGGGTGCATCTTTAGTTTCTCAGGAAGAACTCTATCAAAAAGGAATAGGGCATATACATCCAAGTGCGAAGATCTCTTCGGATGACGCAGAAGAAATATCTATTAAGATCAGTAAAAAGTATATGGTTATGGATGATTATTTTTATCTGAAATCTTTTTCCTACTATCCTCGTAATTATAATTTTGATGATTTTAAAAAAGATGTTATGTGTTCAGATAAAGAAAAGTTGCCATTTTATATTTAACAGGAAAGTGATTTGCTTTTATGGATCAGCAAAAAGAAAATAAATTTGATGAGTTGTATAGGCTTTTAGATATAACAGCTAAATCAAGATATCGAGCTGCTACTAGGTTGAAGATTCATGGTCTTTTATCTCAATGCACTCTATCATTACTTGCTATTGGATTAATTATCTCGTCTTTATTTACATTATCTGACATGAAAATATTGCTTGATTCAGAGTATGTGTCCGTCATGCAAATAATATTTTCAGTGTTAATCCTTACTTATTCATTATTGTTAGGTATTGGGGATTTTGGCGTAAGGTCTTCCGATTATCATCTGTGTGGACTTGAAATAAGTAGGTTGCTTCGA
>NZ_JAEMUH010000026.1 GCF_016461785.1 Marinomonas ostreistagni
GGCGACAGCAATAATTGAGGGAACAATGAAATTTTCTGAATATTTTAATTTAAATCGGAATCAGCCATATCTCGATTTTGTTGATATCCCTCTAGATACCGACCTCCCTGTCTTTCTGGAGCCAGGAGCGATTAAATCTTTGATATCGCCATGGGGGAATGAGCTTTCTTCCTTGCTGCAAACGTTTTTCGATACTGTACTCCGTTTAATTCATTCGGGTGATCATGTAAAAGCGCAGCAGTTATTATCATCTTTGAACGAGAGAAATGAGTTTCATTTGGGATATTCTTCAGGAGAGTCCCGTGGACATGGCTTTGGTTCTGGTTCTGCCGAAACCGTTTGGGGTGCACTTAGTAAAAGTAATGCTGCGGTGACTGGTCTTCTCAAGGATCTAGAAGATACAGCGCTATTAATTCCAGGGATTGGAACAGACATGATATCTGATGCAGTTTGCAACATTATTCGGGGGCCGTTAATAAAATATACGCAAGAGATGTGCGTATATTACGGGGTGCCTTTGACCCCCGATATTGCATCTGGGCCTGTTTGGAACCCAGAAGAAGAGCGTTGGGCAGAATCACTCATACCTCTGCCAATGACAGAATTCGGTAAAGTTATTCTTGTACCAAAGATATTGGTACGTCATCGGCTTACCTACCAATATGATGAGTACTATAGGCATTACATACTTCCTGAAATGCAGCATGAACATCTTCAGGCTCGGTCTCCACTGGTTGAGGTACTTAAGGATGGTAGTGAGCGAGTTACTAAAAAAGCTCTTATTGAAAAGTATGGAAACGATAAACTTGCCGTTGTTGAGCAGACTAAAATTCGTCCAAATATTCTCCAAGAATACAAAGATCAAAAGGCAGCTTCGCCATCCAAGCCTTTAACGCAAGAGCAACTATGTGAAGTCGAAGCTTCCGAATTGCCTGATTTAGATCCTCTAGTCGAGGAGCTAAAAAAATTGGCTACGGGTAGAGATACTGCCGGCAGGTACGAAGATATAATCGAAAAGATCTTGTCCGTAATTTTCTATCCATCATTATGTAATCCAATTAAACAGCATAATATTCATGATGGCCGTAAACGTATTGATATTACGTATACCAATGAAGCCAAGTCAGGCTTCTTTTACTGGCTATCAATGCATTATCCATGTCCTCTTATATTTATCGAATGTAAAAACTATGGCAAAGAAGCTGGCAACCCAGAAATTGATCAGCTTGCAGGACGATTCTCCCCAAGTAGAGGGCAGGTAGGCTTGTTAATTTGCCGTACAATTGAAAACAAAGACTTAATGTATCAACGCTGTATTGATACAGCTAAAGATCGGCGCGGTTATATGTTGGTATTAGATGATGAAGACATAGTTGCGCTAGTAGATATGTATAAAAACGATTCAGAAGATCAAACGTTTAAGCTGCTGAGAGAATTATGGGCACGCTTGATAGAGTGATGCGCCTAACAAGCGGATGCTGTCGGACTGGCAAAAGTTCCGGCTTCGCCTCCACTTTCACCAGCCGCAGAACCGAGCGTTAGCAATCACATAGTTTATGTTGGCAGCTTGAAAATTTTAGAAATTAAAAGGGCTTAGTAATTGAAATTAATCACTGAATCGTCACGAGTGCAATAGACACATTGTGATCTCTTTAGTTAGGGGCAGATTAACATCGAGCATCTAGGCGATTTTATCTGCCCCGTTACTTAAATATTCTTGGCAATCAAATCAGCTTTCAATAAGCCACCTTTAGTGAAAAGCTTGGCGGTGAACTTAGGGTTTCTTCTACTCTTGAATGCGTCGTAGATGAGCTTCAATCCTTTTGCTTCTAATAGCGAAATGTTGATTTCTGTATCAGTATCCGCTGAATCGATGAAATCATCTGAAAATGATGGGGCAATAATAAGCACTTGTGCAACTCGTTTGCCGGCCGCTTCACAGCGGTTTACATAGGCTTTTACTTGTCTGGATGTTGTTGAGTACTTAGCGAAATCGCCGTTTTTACATGTCTTTGCTTCGCCAATGATCACATCATCTTCACTCAGGGACAGCAATATATCTGCTTTATCTTTTGCGGTATTCACAGACTTTCTTAGGTCTTCATCGACAGTTAGGCCAAGTTGTTCAAAGATCGCTTTAGTGGTTTCTTCAAATTTTACACCGATATCAGCTTCGGCAATTTCTATATTTGCTGCTTTGAGCTTAGCAAGATCACGTTGAGATAAGGCTTCATAATTATCGATCAAACGATCAGTTGCATCTGCAAAGCTTTCAAGAATCATTTGCCTTGCGTTGCCTCGTTTACCAAGCCCCATGCTTTCTCTAATGTCTTTGACTTGGTCATTTGAAAGCACGTAAAGAATATCGTGTGGCGTTATACTCAGTGCACGAAGCCTATCAACAGTAAGAGGTTCGTTATCCTCGATTTCGAATTCTAGCTGCAGAGTTTTAGTCAGGTCAGGTAGGTGAACTTGTAGAGAAGAAAACATTTCCTTAAAGCCGGTGGCACTCAAAGCATTGAACTCTAAATCTGAGCAGCTGTTCAGTGAGTTGATAATCAGCTCTGTTCTTTCATCTATGGTTGAACCAAGCTTATCTAAATCAAGGCTCAGATCGGAAATAAGCTCTTTAAGACGCTCTTTGCGGTCGTTTAGGTTGGCTTCGGTACCGCAAATATCGTTTTGAAGCATTGAGGAAACCGAAAGTTTCATCTGTAAGATAGTTTTGATTTTTTCAGGGCGTTCTACACCACGGATACGCTTCCCGTGGCTTTTTAATATATTGCTTAATTCTGCGTCAGATAGTGTACGAAGTACCCTTAGTATGTGTTTGTCGGCGAGTTCTTTACCTTCGATTCTATTCAATAGCGAGACTACTTCGTCCGCAACAAAGATTGTGTGATCCTTTCGGCGTATGAATACTAAGCCGATTTCACGAAGGGCATTCAAGCAGTCCAGAGCGCCCGTTTGGGGGATTTGGTTAACTAAATGCTCTAAGGCGCTTTGTTGTTCGGCTGTGATATCCAGCTTCTCCGCAAGAATATTCAATATACCTCGTTCATCATCTGTAATTTTGGCTTCTCGGTTCGCTCTGATATCGTTTTGGTGTGCTTCACTTAGGCAAGAATGATAAATGTGAAGACGTTTAGCTTCATCAAAAGTATCCGAAGCAAAATCGGCTTCGTTGAGCATTGCAAATGATTCTTGCGCCTGCTTACTAATCAGCTCCCATTCTTTGCTGTATAGAGATTCTATCCATGATCCTCGAGCGATACTGTTGCCATCGCGACTGATGATATTCACAAGTAGCTTTGCTTGTGCGCCGAGCATTGATAAATGCTGCTTAACGCTATTTTCAAAATGAGGTAGGACTAATTGAAAGAGCTGAACTATTTCTGAACTTGAGGCATTTTTTATTTGTCCATCTAGGCTTCTGACCTTCTTCGCTAACTCTTTATCATGAGCAATTGCTTCTGAGCACACCCTATCGAGGAAGTTTACAAACTTTGATTTCTCAACTTGGTTCACGACTGTAAGTATGTTTGATAGCTTCATTTGTGACTCCTTTCAAGACTGTGTGTCTATTCCTATAATCATCGGTCTAAGGCGTAAGGGAAGGCCTCATCGAATAAAAGTAAAGAATTTGTGATCATTCAGTAAACAGAATAAAACACGCTCAGCCTCATAGTTCAATCCATAATTAAGAGCGAACTATTCATGGAATTGCCTGATTTTGCAAATAAGAGGCTACTCTTAGCAAAATCCGTACGAAGAACAAAGCCTATCGTCCTATTGAGATCTCGGAGGAATACCAGTTGGGGGGGGCGGCTTAGTGACTGTGGTTGTCAGTAAGTGGGAGCGTGAGTAGTTGTGCCTTGCATAGCGCACTCGAAGGGGTGGCTAGCCGCAACTCTCTAGTTGCGAGTAGGTCAGATGTTTAAAGCCGAGGGAGGCACTTGGCTTTAAACATCTAGATTTGCATCAATGGGACTCAATATCTGCTACTAATTTCTCTACTTTTCGGTAACCCTGTTGCATGTGGTCGTTTATGTGATCCAGCATTGCGTTTAAGTCATTTCCTAAAGCCAACTCAACATAGGTGTCATGAGCATTTACAAGTGGTCCCGCTCTGTTGTGCGCTTTTTGGTGAAGAGTAAAGTACAGGTGCAACTTACCTCGTAGCCGTTGCCATGTATCCTGTAATAGCTCGTGCCCTGAATAGTTATAGCAGAGGCTATGTAATTCTAATTCTTCAAAAATTGCTGCTTCACGGTCATTGTCTTTAATGGCTTTAGTCAGCTTATCTAATTGAGATGTAAGAGCATTTCTAAATCCGGCGTCCCGTCTATCCCAAATCAGTTTGAAAGCAAATTGCTCTAATTCCGTTCGGAAAGAATACAACTCTTGGATACCTTTAACTGTGATATTGGCTACATGAGTTCCTGTGTAAGGCACGCTTTCGATAAGACCTTGATCCACTAATTGTCTAATTGCCTCACGGAGTGGGCCTCGGCTTACACCGAGTAGGGAAGACAGTTGTGACTCAACCAATTTAGTCCCTGGCGGTAGATCGCCATTGATGATGGCTTCTTTCAGTTGCTCGGCAACATTCGCCCGAAGCGTACGATCTTTGTGGATCGGTTTTAAGTTTAGTAGCGCCATAAATTCCTGATTTTACGTACTTATGCAGATCACTGCGGCTAGGTAAAGATAGCAAAAATCTTTCATCCAAGAAATAGTTGAATTGAATATTGTAGGATTGTTGACAATCATACAGTTGACAACGATATTTTATAATTCTATGCTGATTTCAAGTTCTCGCATCAATCGAGATATCGGTAATATTTTTATAATTTTGGAGTGATTTATGTCGTCCCACTCATTTAGTGCTCATTCAGCTGATGAAGACAGCAGAAACGAGTCCATTAAGATTTATGTAAATGGTGAGTTGTTACCTAAGCAGGAAGCGGTGGTGTCTGTCTATGACAGCGGTTTTATGTTGGGAGATGGCATTTGGGAAGGGTTGCGTGTTTATGAAGGAAAAATCGCATTCCTTGATGATCACCTAGATCGTCTTTATGAATCGGCTAAAGTGTTAGATTTTGAGCTGGATCTTTCTCGTGAAGAAATGACCAAAGCTTTGTACGATACGTTAGCTGAAAACGGCATGACTCACGATGCACACCTTCGTTTAATGGTGACTCGTGGTCGAAAGAAGCACCCATTCCAAGATCCGCGCCTAAGTATTTATGGCCCAACAACTGTGATTATTGCTGAACATAGCAAACCGAGTGCTAAGGTTCTTGAAAATGGCATGAGTCTATTCACAGTGCATGTAGTACGAGGACAACCAAATAGTCAAGATCCTAAACTGAATTCACACAGTAAGCTGAACTGTATTACTGCTCTAACACATGCTCAGAAAGCAGGCGCAGACGAAGCATTAATGCTTGACCCTCATGGCTTTGTTGCTACTTGTAACTCGACAAACTTTTTCATTGTTCGTAAAGGTGAAGTGTGGACCTCTACAGGCAAGTACTGCATGAATGGTATCACACGCCAAAAAGTCATTGATTTATGTAAAGCCAATGGCATCACGGTTCATGAAAAAGAGTTTTCTCTATTCGAAGTGTATGGCGCGGATGAAGCGTTTGTGACGGGTACGTTTGGTGGTCAAACTCCTGTAGTAAAAGTCGATGGTCGACCTATTGGTGATGGTAAACCAGGTCCTATGGTTAAGAGAATTCGTGAACTGTATAAAGCTTTAGCGACACGAAAGTAACGGCTTAATCAAATAGGAGAGCTATATGCAAACTTTGACATCCCCTAAAAGTATTGTGGTCGTTGGTGCTGGAAAGATGGGTGGAGCCATCATTGAAGGTTGGTTGAAGCAAGGTGTTGACCCTGCCTCAATTTACGTCCTCGATCGCAATGAAGATGCTTTAGGTTATTACTCAGGAAGAGGTCTCAATACATTTAGGGATGTGGCTGATTTTCCTGTAGGTATGTCTTTTGAAGTGTTTTTGTTAGCGCTGAAACCACAAGTAATTGTGCAAAATTTATCTGAGTTCAATGCTCTGATTTCAGAGAGTACATGTTTGATCTCGGTAGCGGCAGGCGTGACATGTCAGTCTATTCAAAGCATGCTTCCAGCGGTCAAACAGGTTGTTCGAGTGATGCCTAATACGCCATCTATGATTGGTAAAGGTGTCATGGTTGGCTACTCAGATCAAAAAGCTCAAATTGAAAGCCTGACTGAGTCACTATTTCAAGCATTAGGCAAGTTCTATTGGGTAGAAGACGAGACCCAAATGCATGCAGTGACTGCGATCAGTGGTAGCGGTCCAGCCTACTTATTTTACTTTGCTGAATGCTTAGTCGATGCAGCGCAAAGTTTTGATTTAAAACCTGAATTAGCAAAAGCTTTAGCGCTCGAAACGATGATCGGAGCGTCATGCTTGGTGGAATCAAGCTCGGATGAAGTCTCGACACTAAGAGAAAATGTAACCAGTCCTAATGGAACCACTCAAGCGGGGCTTGAAGCCTTAATGGATGGTGAACAATTTAAAGAAAAAGTATTTGCTTGTTTAAAAGCAGCAGCGAATAGAAGCGTTGAATTGTCTTAAAAATTTTCGCTTTTTACGTTGTAGACAATCAAACAATAAGATGATGTGAACTTATTCACACATTTAAGAAATTGCATCTAAGCAATCAACGAGCCTAGGCTTAATATTACAAAGGAAACGAGGTAACAACACATGAATGTCTTACGAAACACATTTGTTAAAAGTGCCGCTGCTATCATAGTTGCGGGTAGTGCAAGTATTTCAGTTGCTAATGCTGCTGATGTAGAACATTTCTCGGTCGGCACGGCGGGTCAAACAGGTGTTTACTACGTAGTTGGCCAATCAATTTGTAAAATGGTGAACCGCGAAACTGAAGCTCATAATCTTCGCTGTTCTGCACCTTCAACGGGCGGTTCAATTGCAAACTTGAACTCCATCCGATCAGGTGGTTTAAACTTCGGTATCGTTCAGTCTGATTGGCAATACCATGCTTTAAACGGGACATCTGCTTTTAAGGATGCCGGCCCATACACAGACCTTCGTGCAGTGTTTTCTTTGCACTCTGATATCTTTACGCTTGTGGCTCGAGCTGACGCTGGAATCGAGTCGTTTGATGACCTTAAAGATAAGCGTGTAAACATCGGTAACCCAGGCTCAGGTCAACGTGCAACCATGCTCACACTGATGGAAGCAGCTGGCATGGATGTATCTGATTTTAAATTGGCTGGTGAATTAAAATCTTCTGAACAATCTCAAGCCTTGTGCGATAACAAAGTTGATGCGTTTGTAATGGTTGCTGGCCATCCTGTGGCAAATGTTAAAGAGGCGACCAGTACGTGTGCCACTCATATTATTGATGTAACTGGCGAAGCGGTTGATGGTTTGATTAAGCAATATCCTTACTACAGCTATGCCACCATTCCTGGTGGTATGTACGAAGGTACGCCAGACGATGTTTCCACTTATGGATTGAAAGCTACCTTGGTGTCGTCTACTGCGACTTCAGAAGACACTGTTTATAACCTTGTTAAAGCAGTCTTTGAAAACTTTGATCGCTTTAAACGTTTACACCCTGCTTTTGCAAACCTAGATCCAAAAGAAATGATTCAAGCTGGATTGTCTGCTCCGCTTCATAAGGGCGCTATCAAGTACTACAAAGAACGCGGTTGGATGTAAAACTTCTAGTACGTTCGGTTTTATCATTACTGGGTAGTCCCCCAGTGTTTTCTGCCGGAGTCAGAACTCCGGCAGCTTTTTAAAAGCATTCTCCTGGAGTCCTAAGATGAACCTTTCAAAGGAGAGCAGTAGCTCAACGGATCTTGATGACTTGGTGTCGTCAAATGATATGGGTGGTCGAAAGCCAAATGGGTTGCAACTTAAAGTCATATTATCTGTTGCATTTATTTGGGCGCTTTTTCAGCTTTGGATTGCATCGCCTTTTCCTTATGTAATGGATTCTGACTTACTACGATGGAACAGTAATCAGGCACGTTCAATTCATTTAGCTTTCGCTATTTTTCTAGTTTTTCTCAGTTTCCCCTTCAGTAGCCGATCACCAGTTCATAAGATTCCTGTGGCAGACTGGGGCATTGCGATTGTTGCGAGTTTATGTGCGTCTTACTATTTGATTGAATACGATAACATTGCAACACGAGTCGGTGCGCCCATCACCCAAGATCTTATTGTGGCATGTATCGGTATCCCTTTGTTATTCGAAGCTGCTCGTCGTAGTTTAGGTATCACACTTCCCTTAATTGCTTTCATTTTTCTGATTTACAATTTCTTTGGTAATTACATGCCAGAGATGATTGCTCATAAAGGTTTTGGCTTATCTGAAATCGTTAACCACCAGTGGATCACTACCGAAGGCGTATTTGGTATTGCATTGGGCGTTTCTACTGACTTTGTATTCTTATTTGTATTGTTTGGATCTTTATTAGATAAAGCGGGTGCGGGTAATTATTTCATTCAATTAGCGTTTGCTTGTCTGGGGCACTTCCGTGGAGGTCCTGCAAAAGCAGCTGTGGTTGCATCTGGTCTAACAGGGCTTATTTCTGGCTCGTCTATTGCCAATGTTGTGACCACAGGTACTTTTACGGTCCCAATGATGAAGAAGGTCGGGTTCTCTGCTGAAAAAGCTGGCGCTGTAGAAGTCGCCTCATCAGTTAATGGCCAGATCATGCCACCTGTCATGGGCGCGGCCGCATTTTTGATGGTTGAGTATGTTGGCATCAGCTACTTGGATGTTATTAAGCACGCCTTTTTACCTGCGGTTATTTCCTACATTGGTTTAGTGTATATCGTTCATTTAGAAGCACTGAAAGCCAACATGCAAGGCATTGCCAAACCTAATTCTCGCGTAAGTTTGGCCAACAAACTGGCTGCTTTTATATTTGGCTTTTTAAGCTTATGTGTATTGAGTGCCGTGGTTTACTACGGTCTAGGCTGGGTAAAAAACATCACTGGTGATGACTCAGTGTTTGTCGTATCTGCACTTGTCATTGCTGCGTACGTTGGCCTGTTATACATAGGGTCACGAAAACCTAAACTGGTTGATACGAATGACCAAGATTTGAGTGAATTACCAGCTCCGGGTCAAATCTTTGTGTCAGGAATGTATTACCTTTTACCCGTGGTCGTACTCGTATGGTGCCTTATGATCGAAAGGTTAAGTCCTGGATTAAGTGCCTTTTGGGCCGCTTTGCTCACCATTTTTATGATCGTGACTAAGCCATGGCTTGAGGGGGTGTTCCGGAAAGAAGCTAATCGTTCATCGCTACAAGGCTTAAAAGATTTGTTTGACGGAATGGTCACTGGCGCACGAAATATGGCAAGTATATCCATTGCCACAGCAACGGCTGGCGTGATAGTTGGTGTAGTTTCACAAACCAGTGTGGGGGCTGTCTTAGCAGATGTTGTCGAAGCGTTGTCTTTTGGCAATATCACCTTGATGCTGATCCTCGTGGCTATTCTATGTATGATTTTAGGCATGGGCTTGCCAACCACGGCTAACTACATCGTTGTCTCTTCGTTAATGGCGACTGTCATTGTCGAAGTAGGGGCGTCGAATGGATTAGTTGTACCTTTGATCGCTGTTCACCTATTCGTTTTCTACTTTGGTTTGATGGCAGATGTGACGCCACCAGTTGGTTTAGCTTCTTTTGCAGCGGCGGCGGTGTCGGGTGGTAGCCCAATTAAAACGGGTGTGATTGCATTTAAATACGCTTTACGTACGGCAGTATTACCTTTCTTGTTTATCTTTAACTCTGATTTACTATTAATAAATGTCTCTGTAGCCCAGGGTGTATTTATTTTTGTCATTGCCACGTTAGCCATGTTGATCTTTACCGCCGCGACGCAAGGGTATTTCTTTGTGAAAAATCGCTGGTGGGAAACGGCCGCTTTGCTTTTGATTGCATTCAGCATCTTTAGACCTGGTTTTTGGATCGACAAGTTTGTCGCACCACATCATTACGTCGAGATTAACGAATTCATTAATCAAAAAGGACAGGTTGAAGCGGGCACGCCATTAAAAATTCGCGTCGAGGAGGAAGGGTATTCAGGCGACATAGAACGCTCAACTCATATGCTTATTGCTAGAGAAACGAATGATATTGAGTCTATCTTAGCTCAAGCAGGCTTGCAGCTATATATCACTGATTCTGCTGTTGAAGTAGACAGTGTTGATATTGGCAGCGACGCCTATGAGGCAGGCTTCGAGGCCTTTCAATTCGTCAAGGGGTTAGATGTCAGCAATAAGCAGCCATCAAATCTATTTGTCTATGTACCATCCTTACTATTACTAGCGGGCATTGTTGTACTTCAACGTAGACGGCGTTCGATTAGTCAAAGATAGTCTTTACTGAGGCAACAGCTCGTTGCCTCCTTTTTATGTTCACCTAAATTGTACTTCTCTAAATGTTGAATTTTATTAAAAATTTGATAGGGCCGCGTTCGTCCCTGAAACTGGATTTTATTGCAGGAGTAACAGGTGCAATACTGGTCATTCCTCAAGGTATCGCCTATGCAATTATAGCCGGACTACCACCTCAGATAGGCCTTTACACAGCGATCTTTTCTGCGATATTGGCGGCTCTGTTTGGATGCTCGCGACACATGGTATCAGGTCCTACTGCTGCACTTTCAATTGTATGTGCTGCCATAGTCGGTAACCTTTCCCCAGCTGGGGACGAACAGTATCTTTCGTTAATGTGTTTGCTCTCTTTGTTAGTAGGGGGCTATCAATTGGCATTCTGGCTAATAAAGGCAGGAAACTTAGTTAATTTCATCTCCCATTCTGTTGTGCAAGGCTTTACTTCAGGTGCAGCGCTCGTTATTGGTTTTAGCCAAGTCGATAACTTTCTAGGACTCCAAGAAGAT
Organism: Marinomonas ostreistagni; assembly: GCF_016461785.1. Lineage (GTDB taxonomy): Bacteria > Pseudomonadota > Gammaproteobacteria > Pseudomonadales > Marinomonadaceae > Marinomonas > Marinomonas ostreistagni_A. Next base: position 10,947 of record NZ_JAEMUH010000026.1, read on the forward strand.
GTAATACGAACGTTTCATTGGGATTCGGTGTGGGTGGGGACTGTAACCTTGCTCGGTTCAATACTGGTGAAGAGGTGGATGCCGGCAGCGCCTTACTTATTATTTGGGATGGGACTGGGCGTGTTAGCTTGCATTTTTTTGGCAGATCAAAATGTCATGATGGTCAGTGCTTTGCCTTCGGTACTTCCGTCTTTGAATTTTCCTGCGATTAGTTTTGAGAATATTATTGCTCTAGCGTCGGGGGCTTTATCCGTTGCCATTTTAGGAAGTATTGAAGCGGTTTCAATAGCCCGTTCAATTGCTACGCGTTCTAAACAGAGAATAGACGGAAACCAAGAAATTTTTGGGCAAGGAATATCTAATGTCGTAGGGGCTTTCTTTCAGTGTTATCCAAGCTCAGGCTCGTTTACACGCTCTGGAGCCAATTTTGATGCCGGAGCACAGTCATGTCGATCCGTACTCTTTTCAGCAGGGATGGTATTCTGCGTTCTTAGCCTTGTACCAAGTATTACCTCGTTAATTCCTGTTCCTGTCATGGCTGGCAGTATTTTAGTCATTGCTTGGAATCTTTTCGATTGGAAGACTGTTTGGACAATGCGTCTAAATACTCTGCAAGAAAAGGTGCCGTTTATATTAACACTGGTGGCAACTTTGGTCTTTCCTTTGGAATATAGTATCTACGTGGGTGTAATCGCATCATTACTATTCTATCTATCTAAGACATCTAAACCCTTAGTTACTCCACTGGCTCCACGAGTTGGTCATGAAGGAAAAAGGCAGCTTAAAAATGTCGAACGTTATCAATTGGAAGAATGCCCTGAAATAAAGGTTTTGCGTGTCGATGGCTCGATTTTTTATGGCTCGATTGATGCGATTCAGGGTCAGATTGAGCGTATTCAGTCGAGCGGGTATCAAAGAATCATTTTGGTTCTAAAAGGTGTTAATTTTATTGATCTTTCTGGACAGCATGGATTGGCACATATGCTAGAGGGCTATCAGGCTGCAGGTGTTATCGTTTACTTATCTTCTTTAAAGGGAAATGTCATGGACGATATCAAAGAGCCTGAGCTATTGAAGCTTTTACAAAGCTCAACTCTTAAAAGCAGTACTACTATAGCAATCAGTGACATGGTGAAAACAATTGAAACAGAAAAATGTTTTGAGTGCCCATTACGAGTGTTTAATGAATGTGACATTAGAAAGAATAAAGCCGCGAATGAATCAGAGTCGTAATTTTGTCTATTACCGAAGAAACTATTGCTCAAATTGAATTCGCGTCTATTCATTTAAGTACGCCCAAACCCCACATGGGCCATTTCAGTTAAGCGACTTTGGGTACGTCTAAATTCAAATAATAGTGTGCCAGATAAGTATAGCTGTTCAAGCGGCACTTCAGCTTGAAGAATTAAGCGTACACGTTGGTCGTAGCATTCATCAACAAGGCTGATAAAGCGCCTTACCGCGTCGTCGTTGATAGCGAGAGCTACTACACGATCTCCCGTTTTTCCTGAACCTAGAGCACCGTCTTCGGTGCCACGAGCTTTGATGTGTTCAAAGGCTTCACCACTCAAGCATGGGATGTGACTGACAATGATTTCATCGAATTGGGAAGCGAGTTCCATGTAGTCTGCGGCAGCGCGGGGGCCAATACACAAGTCTTCAAAGCGGAACCAGATTTGGCTTTCGTTGCGCCCTTGAGCCTTTATCTGGCGGCGATTAATACTCACTGAATCAATTTGGTAGAGTTCAGCGGTGTTTAGATAGGCGTCAAACTCTGACGGGGCGGTAAAGTAAATAGGGCGAGTGGGGCGTGGTTGAAAACGATGGTCCACTTTGCCCGTCAAATGAATGCTTGTAAATGCATGTAACATTCTATCGATGGTGGGTTGAAATCGATCTTTTTGTAGCTGGGCTTGAAACAGTCCATCAATGGCTATGTTAGAAGTGGCGACGATGATGATGTCTCGGTCAAGTAATGCCTCTATGATACCTCCTATCAGCATGGCATCGCCAATATCGCTGACAAAGAATTCGTCGAAACACAATACTTGAAACTCAGACGCCAAGCGGTCAGCGATGGTCAGCAGAGGGTTGGCTTGCCCAAAGGTTAGGTTTAGCTCCCGATGAAGTCTTGCCATAAAATGATGGAAATGGACGCGCCGGGCTATGCCGTTTGGCAAGGAACTGTAAAATATATCCATCAGCTTTGTTTTACCGCGGCCTACGTCTCCCCATAGGTAAATCCCTTGCTTAGAATATCGTCCATTCTTGTCAATTAAGGTAGTGTAAAGGGCGTTCAGCTCATCAATCGCCTCTTTTTGTGCTGCGTCACTTTTGAGCTCTCCTGAGGCGCATAAGCGCTGGTACATGTCGGCGGGGGCGTTCATCTTATCTTCTATGAATACTGTAACGTGGGCACCTAACATACACGCCGTCCAGTTTCGCTGCAATGACTTGTCTCAGTCGGCCTTGTTAGAAGGATGCTGACAGTGGTGCATCATTAGAAATTTTGTTTACAAAAAAACAGATCCCGTTTTAAATCTTCAAAATTCTTAGCATCATTTGATCAAGAAAAAGGAAAGGAATAAGAATTAATTACTATTATGGGGTCCTTTGCTAACTCAGAAATGTCCATGGCATTACAACACGTTATCCATTCTATAACATATTGATACAAAAGGTCTGTGTTCCATAGTTTGGAGTTCGAAGAACGTTGAAAACAACATATTTAAAGGCTTCTGATAAGTCTCCAGGAGTTGATCAAGAAAAACCGTCTCCTAAAGCTTTACGTCCTATTTTAGCCGGGCTGATGCTGGCGATGTCTCTTGGATCCCTCGATCAAAGTATAGTTAATACCGCCTTACCTGCTATGGCCAGTGATCTTGGTGGGTTGTCTCATTTATCTTGGGTGGTGACGGCGTTTATGCTCAGTTCTACTGTTGCAACGCCCATCTTCGGTAAACTGAGTGATATGTATGGTCGCAGAGGGTTACTGCTATCCTGTATTGCTTTATTTATGATGATGTCGTTTCTCTGTGGTTTTGCTCAGTCGATCACACAGCTAATCATTTTTAGATTGTTTCAAGGGATTGGCGCAGGAGGTGTCATGACGCTATGTCAGACTTCGATTAGTGATGTTGTTTCGCCAAAAGAACGGATACGTTATCAGGGATTATTTACGGGAACGTTTGCGATGTCCGCTGTGGCAGGCCCAATTCTGGGCGGTGTGCTTACAACAGCACTGTCTTGGCGGTGGATTTTCTATATCAATATACCCATCGGCCTAATTGCGATATGTATACTCTGGAAATCGTTGCCTACACTAAAAGCACATAAAAAGCACATTATCGATATCTCTGGTGCTACGACTATGGTGTTTGCAGCATCCAGTATTCTCTTACTTTTCAGCCTCGGTGGCACACTATTTCCGTGGCAATCTAGTACTACGTGGATACTTATAACCATTGCATTAACGGCTATTGCTTTGTTCATACATAGCGAAAAAAATGCAGCTAAGCCAATCATGACATTAAGCTTGTTCCGGATACGAAACTTTACGATCGGTTCTATTACCACAGGATGCATGGGCTTTGCGATGATGAGCGCAATGGTGTTTCTGCCTCTATATTTTCAATTAGTGTTGGGCTTAAGCGCTGCGCAGTCTGGATCAATGTTGTTAGCACAAATATCAGCCATGCTTTTAACCTCAATCTTCGGCGGACAAATCTCTTCAAGATTGAATAGACCTAAGTTGTTTATGATTGCAGGCATTGCACTAGAAGCTTTGGGGTTAAGTATTTTTGCCGTACTAGCGTATATGCAAAAAGATGTTTACTGGTTTTTGATTGGTTTAGCGATTCTTGGTTTAGGAATGGGGATTGCTATGCCTCATGCTACCGTAATCGTCCAGAACTCAGCACCCAAGACAAGCTTAGGTGAAGCGACATCAACTATGTCGTTCATCCGTTCGCTAGGGGGGGCTTTAGGAGTTGCTGTGTCCGGAGGTGTTATGACTAGTACGCTTCATGCAGGATTAAACGAAATCCAATCAGACATTGATGTCCAACAAATAATCAACGGTGGTATCGCAGCTGTTTCAGTTTTACCGACAGCTATTAGACCAAGTATTGAACTGGCGTTTAGTCACGCCATTACTGCGTCTTTTGTCATAGGTGGCAGTGTTATGCTGCTTGCATTTTTCTTATCACTGTCTTTAGAAAACAAACAGTTAAGAGACTAAAAATGTATTTTTCTTAGAGCTGAAATACAAAGCCGAGTATAACGATCGGCTTTGCTGGCTAATAATCTAATGGATAACAGTCAAAAGTTAGATGTAGACCATTTGTAATTTCATTCCGGTTTTACTGGTGCCCGTTATAGTGTCATTCACATCACTCAGGGAGTTTACTTCCGTGATGAGCTGTTTCAATTTAGTTTCCTGATGTTTGAGAACTTCAATAGACTCAGGAATGTTCTTATTAAGTGAGTGAGAACCAACGATGGTGATCTGACGACGGAAGACTTCAAAAGGTGAGAGACTAATTTTGGCATCTTTTGGACAAACGCCATAGAAAATGATGTTCCCGCCACTGTTTGTAAATGAAATCAATGATTCTGCAACCGCAGGTATGCCTGTAGCATCAACGGTTAAGTCATAGGTCTGTAATTCATTACTGTCACATACTGCTGTAAACCCAAGCTTTGATGCGAATGACGCTCTTTCCTGATTGATGTCGACAACCGTCACATCTGTAATCCCCCTCGCGAATAGAGCAATGCCAAGCATCAACCCCATTGGACCCGCACCGTATATCAAGGCGTTTTGTGTTTTTGATAGGTTTGCAATGCCTAGAGCGTTTAATACGCAAGCCATTGGCTCTGCAAGAGCGGCGACTCTCATGTCTAGGTTCTCAATGGGATGAAGATTTTCTACTTTAACAATGCTGTATTCACCAAAACCACCATTTTGAGTCACCCCATAAGCCTCTAAATTTTCACAAAGATTGGTCAATCCTTGTTCGCATGATCGACACGAACCGCAGGCTATATTCGGGTCGACAATGACTTGGTTCCCTACTTTTACTCGATCACTTTTAGCGTTTACTTCCACGACAATGCCAGAGTATTCATGTCCTGGTACGACTGGGTATGCGTCTTCACCATAGTTGCCTTTTAGGATTTCAATATCTGTGTGACACAGGCCGCATGCAGAGGTTTTAACCAGTGCTTCACCTTCCTTTAAGGTGACAGATTGATTGATATTTACGAGATGGCTTGAATTTTTAGCTTCGAAAACGATGGCCTTCATGATCACTATCCTTTTTATATTTGTTATCGATTTTTGATGACGACCAATGTACTACCTTACATAATTTATGCAATATTTTTTTACTCAAGTAAAAAAATAATTGACTCGTGTTTTTTTGTCGATTAGTTTTATCTCCGAAGCCTGACTTCAACCACTTACAATTAAAATAATTTAGAGGTAGCTCCATGTTTCAAAAGCTCACAAAAAGCTCAGGAATGACTGCATTAGCACTTAGTGTTCTAGCAGGGGCAGGTGCAGGAACGCTGCAAGCTGAGACCTTAACGATTGCTACGGTGAACAACGCTGACATGATCATCATGCAAGAGTTATCACCCAAATGGGAAAAGAAAACCGGTAATAAACTTAATTGGGTGATTCTGGAAGAAAACGTATTACGCCAACGTGTTACAACTGATATTGCGACGAATGGTGGCACATACGACATCATCACAATTGGTGCATACGAGGCGCCACTTTGGGGTAAGAATAACTGGTTGGTGTCATTGGATGATTTCGACAGTTCATACAACTACGACGATATTTTTCCTACTGTTCGCAATGGTTTGACAGCGGACGGTCATCTATACGCTGTGCCGTTTTATGCGGAGAGTTCCTTCACTTTCTACCGTAAAGACCTATTTAAAGCAGCTGGCTTGACTATGCCTGCTAATCCTACGTGGACCCAAATTGAGGAATTTGCGGCTAAGCTACACAAACCAGATCAAGAGCAATATGGCATTTGTTTACGCGGTAAAGCCGGCTGGGGCGACAACATGGCGGTATTCGGCACTATGGTTAACGCTTTCGGTGGTCGTTGGTTCGACATGAACTGGAACCCAGAACTGGATTCTCCAGAATGGCTTAATGCTCTGACTTTCTATACGGATATCGTGCAGAAGTATGGGGCACCGGGTACACCTAATAATGGTCACAACGAAAACCGAGCGATGTTTGCATCCGGTAAGTGTGCCATTTGGGTTGATGCTACCTCTGCTGCGGGTTACATCTACAACCCTAAAGAATCTAGCGTGGCCGATGTCACTGGCTTCGCTTCAGCGCCTTCAGAAGTAAGCGAAAAAGGTAATGGTTGGTTCTGGGCTTGGGCATTATCTGTTCCTAAGTCTTCTAAAAATGAAGACGTCGCAAAAGACTTCCTAGCTTGGGCTACGTCCGAGGAATACATCAATCTTGTGGGTGAGGAGAAAGGCTGGGTTGCTGCACCTCCAGGAACTCGCAAATCCACTTATGCTAATTCTGATTACATAAATGCTGCACCGTTTGCTAAGACGGTTCAAAAACAAATTTTGAGCGCCGACCCTGCAAATCCATCTGCTAAGCCAGTTCCATATACTGGTGTTCAGTTTGTGGCAATTCCTGAGTTTCAGGGAATTGGAACATATGTGGGGCAAATGGTCTCAGCGTCATTAGCTGGCACAATGTCGCCATCTGAGGTGTTAAAAGCTTCTCAGAACTACGCGCGTCAAGAAATGACCCGTTCGGGTTACATCAAATAAGTACAACGATTTATTAGATAAATCATCTCCATAACGAGCAAGCCATGCTTGCTCGTTCCTTCAATCGAATCAGAGATTTTTGCTATGTCAACGCTACACTCTCGAAGAGCAGCGAAGGTTATGCTGACCCCGTCGGTTTTGCTTTTGCTGGCTTGGATGGTCATCCCATTAGGAATGACCCTCTACTTTTCGACCTTGCGCTATAACCTTTTAATGCCTGGAGCCACGCCATTTGTCGGGTTTGAAAACTACTACTGGTTTTTTAAGGATCCAGCATTCGGTGTTTCCGTCCTTAATACGTTAATCCTTGTAGGAGGTGTATTGATCACCACAGTAGTAGGAGGCGTACTGTTAGCGTTGCTGCTAGAGCAACCCATTTTTGGTAAGGGTGTTGCCCGTATATTGGTTATTTCACCATTTTTCGTCATGCCAACTGTTTCTGCATTGGTCTGGAAAAATATGTTTTTTAATCCAGTGAATGGCTTGTTTGCTTATGTTGCTAAGCTATTCGGGTTCCCGCCTTTTGATTTTTTAGCTCACGCGCCGTTATTTTCAGTGATTGTAATTGTCGCTTGGCAATGGCTTCCGTTTGCTGCGTTGATTTTCATTACCTCACTGCAAAGCTTGGATTCCGATCAGATTGAGGCATCTGAGATTGATGGTGCTAGTAAGTTCCAACGTTTCATCTACATCGTGGTACCGCATCTGACTCGCGCTATGACGGTTGTTGTCTTGATTCAAACGATTTTCTTGTTAGGTATTTTTGCTGAGCTTCTGGTAACGACTGGCGGCGGCCCTGGGGTGGCTTCCACCAACTTAACCTTCTTGGTCTATGTGCGTTCGTTGTTGCAATTTGATGTGGGAGCGGGGGCTGCTGGGGGCATTGTGGCGGTCATTCTTGCCAACATCGTAGCGTTTTTCTTAATCCGCATTATTGGCAAGAATCTGGAGGCATAAATGGCACGTCAAGTCACAAATCGATATCGAGTGTTGGTAACGCTGGCAGCGTGGTGTGTTGCGCTCACTTTGTCCTTTCCAATTATATGGACATTGCTTACTAGCTTTAAAACTGAAATTGAGGCGGTTGCATCACCACCTAAGTTTTTTAGTTTCGATTGGACCATTGAGAACTACTTTATTGTTCAAGAGCGATCAGACTACTTTCATCACTTTTGGAACTCAGTTGTGATCGCTATTGGCTCAACTTTACTGGCCCTAGTGATTGCAATTCCAGCTGCCTGGTCTATGGCTTTCGTTCCAGGTCGTCGTACCAAAGATATTTTGATGTGGATGCTTTCAACCAAAATGATGCCAGCAGTAGGTGTACTGATACCTATCTATTTGTTGTGCAAAGACTTTGGTCTTTTGGATAGCCGTATCGCTCTCGTCACGATTCTCATGCTGATGAATTTACCCATCGTTATTTGGATGTTGTTTACCTATTTAAAAGAGATTCCAGGCGAGATTTTAGAGGCCGCCAGAATGGACGGTGCGAATCTTAAAAACGAGATTTTGTATGTCTTGGTACCTATGGCCGTTCCAGGTATTGCATCAACGCTTTTGTTGAACGTGATCCTGTCGTGGAATGAGTCTTTTTGGACCCTCAATTTAACGGGCGCTAACGCGGCACCTCTCACGGCATTCATTGTGAGCTACTCAAGCCCCGAAGGCTTGTTTTACGCCAAATTGTCGGCTGCTTCCATTATGGCCATTGCGCCAATCTTAATCTTGGGGTGGTTCAGTCAGAAACAACTCGTTCGTGGCCTTACATTTGGCGCAGTTAAATAATTTTAGGAATTAAAAAATGGGCAAGATAGTACTTAAAGACGTCACTAAATCCTTTAACGACGTAAATGTTATTCCTCCGTTGAATCTAGAAATTAACGATGGTGAATTTGTTGTATTTGTTGGTCCATCTGGCTGTGGTAAATCGACGTTGTTACGCCTTATCGCTGGGTTAGAAGATACCAGTAGTGGACACATTATGATCGATGAGAAAGATGCCACGAATATGTCACCTTCAGATCGAGGTTTGGCAATGGTGTTCCAGAGTTACGCCCTGTACCCCCATATGACGGTCGAAAAGAATATGGGCTTTCCTTTGAAAATGGCGGGTATGTCTGCTTCAAACATTGAAGAGAAAGTCAAAGCGGCAGCCGAAACATTAAATCTTACACAGTATCTTGATCGAAAACCTGGGCAGTTATCAGGGGGACAACGCCAACGTGTTGCAATCGGTCGAGCTATTGTTCGCCAACCTTCAGCGTTTTTGTTTGATGAACCGCTTTCTAATCTTGATGCGGCGCTTCGAGTGACCATGCGTCTTGAGATATCTGAACTTCATCAAAAGCTGAAGAGTACCATGATCTATGTAACCCATGATCAGGTAGAAGCGATGACGATGGCTGACAAGATTGTTGTATTCAATGCAGGAAACATTGAGCAGGTTGGAACGCCTGTAGAGCTGTATCGGACACCAAAAAATATGTTTGTGGCAGGTTTTATTGGTAGCCCAAAAATGAATTTCCTAACGGGTGAAGTGGCGGTTAAGCATGGCGCTACTACTTTAGGTATTCGTCCTGAGCACATTGATGTTTCAGCAGAACAGGGTGAATGGGAAGGAACTATTGTTCTAGGAGAGCATTTAGGCTCAGACACTTATTTCTATATTGACACAGAGATGGGAGCCATCACTGTGCGCCAAAGTGGCGAAGTCGGTTTTAAAAATGGAGACCGAATTTTCCTAACCCCACAGGCCAATATGATCCACTTATTTGATGAGCAAGGCGTCCGTATTTCGGACTAATAACCGACTTTATACAACCAAACTACTGATTAAAAATAAGAGAGATAACCATGAAATTACAGAACAAAGTTGCCATTGTGACAGGTAGTGCTGACGGTATCGGTAAGGCTATTGCAAAGCGCTACTTAGCTGAAGGGGCGCGAGTTGTTATTGCGGATATCAATGGTGAGAAAGCCCAAGCAACTGCTGAAGAGTTAGGCGGGCTATGTATTGCCATTGCTGTGGACATTACTAAATCAGAATCGCGTCAGGAAATGATCCAGAAAACCGTTGAAGCGTTTGGGCAAATCGACATTTTGGTCAATAACGCTGCTGTCTTTAACATGGGGCCATTTTTGGAGGTGACAGAGTCAGACTTTGATTTTGTTTTTAATGTCAATGTGAAGGGCTTGATGTTTACGTTGCAAGATGTCGCCAAACAAATGATCTCCCAAGGTACCAAAGGTCGCATTATCAACTTCTCTTCTCAAGCGGGCCGTCGTGGTGAGCCTCTTGTTGCAACCTACTGCGCGAGTAAAGCTGCAGTCATCAGTTTGACTCAATCTGCGGGACTGTCGTTGGCTCGTCAAGGAGTCAATGTTAATGCGATTGCTCCTGGCGTTGTAGATACGCCAATGTGGGACAACGTAGACGCTTTGTTTGCTAAGTACGAAGGCCTAGAAATTGGTCAGAAGCGCAAGATGGTAGGTGAAGCGGTGCCTTATGGCCGTATGGGCCACCCTGAGGATCTTACCGGAGCAGCGGTATTCCTAGCCTCAGAAGACAGCGAATACATCGTCGCCCAAACACTTAATGTGTGTGGCGGTAACTGGATGAGCTAAGTCGTCGGGTGATGATATGAAAGAAGTTTTGACGTTAGGAGAAATATTAGTGGAGGTGATGGCTAAGAACATTGGCCAGACTTTTACTAAAGCAGGGGAGTTCCTTGGACCGTTTCCGAGCGGAGCCCCTGCGATTTTTATTAATCAGGTCGCCAAAATGGGGGTTCCTGCCACCATGATTGGATGTGTTGGTAAGGATGATTTCGGCAAGGTTTGTCTTACTCGCTTAGAAGAAAGTGGCGTGGACTGCAGATTGATCGAGACTCATGAAGATCGTCCAACCGGTACAGCATTTGTGACTTATCACCAAGATGGAAACCGCGATTTTATCTTTAATATTCAACACAGTGCAGCGTCTCTGTGTCGTTTGAATGGCGCAGCAATTACGGCGCTACAGAATTGCTCTGTGTTCCATATTATGGGCTCGTCCATTAACACCCCAGACATGATTGGGTTAGTGCGTCGCGCTATTGCACTTGTTAAAGAAGGAGGAGGTCTAATTTCCTTTGATCCTAATGTTCGCAAAGAGCTGTTGCATGATCAAACAGTTGTCGGTTTTTTCAATGAAGTATTGAGTAAAACCGACATCTTCATGCCAAGTGGCGATGAGCTTCTGTCGTTGACAAGTACAGAGTCCGTTGAATCAGCACTTAAAGCACTTTGGATCCTAGGTGTGCGGGAAGTTGTTCTGAAAAAAGGACAGAAAGGATGTGATTATTATGATCGAAATAACGTTATTTCCAAGCCTTCTTTTTCCGTAAAGGAAGTGGATGCAACAGGGGCTGGAGATACCTTCGGTGGAACTTTTGTGGCGTGTCGCGTGTTGGGATATTCCCCTGAATATTCACTTGATTTAGCCAATGCAGCAGGTGCTTTAGCCGTTAGTGCCATGGGGCCGATGGAAGGCGCTGCAACAGAAAGCGAACTAGAAACATTTATATCTAATTGGCACACACAGGAGGAAGTAGAGCATGTCTAATTCTCAAACACTTAAACAGGTAGTTTTAGCGAATCGTGCAGGTAAGGGCAGAGGCATTTATTCTGTTTGCTCTGCTAATCGATACGTTTTAGAAGCTGCCATGTTGGAAGCTCAGGAAAATGGTACTGAGTTGCTGATTGAGGCAACCTGTAATCAGGTGAATCAAGAGGGTGGCTACACTGGTATGACGCCTGCTGACTTCGTTACGTATATAGAAGACATCGCCAATACACTATCTTTTGATATGTCTTACGTGATTTTGGGTGGAGATCATCTAGGTCCGAACCCTTGGCGCAAGTTGAAGGCAGCTGAGGCGATGACCAAGGCAATGACGTTAGTCGAAGACTATGTCGCGGCAGGTTTTAGTAAGATTCATTTAGATGCCAGTATGTCTTGTGCTGATGATCCAGTTCCGCTACCTCCTGAAGTCATTGCGGAACGTGCAGCTCAGATGTGTAAGGCAGCCGAGTCGATCGTTGTTAGTGCTAAGCCCCATTACATTATCGGGACAGAGGTGCCGGTACCGGGCGGTGCTCAAGAAGACCTGGAAGAGTTGGCCGTGACCAGCACGATCGATCTGATTGAAACCGTCGCGACACATCAGACATTATTTGCTGATTTAGGGATTGAATCGGCTTTTGAAAGAGTTATAGGCGTGGTGGTTCAACCAGGAGTGGAGTTCGACCATGCAAGTGTGATTGAGTATCAGCCAAACAAGGCTTTGGAATTAAAGTCTGCGATTCATCAATTCCCAAATATTGTGTTTGAAGCACATTCAACGGATTATCAAACAGAAACCTGTTTGTCTGAGTTGGTTAAAGATCATTTTGCCATTCTCAAAGTTGGGCCGGGGTTAACGTTTGCATTTCGAGAGGCGGTGTTTGCTTTAAGTCACATTGAAGAGGCTTGGATCAAACCTGATCAGCGTTCCAACATTCGACAAGTGATTGAGTCAACAATGGTAAATAGCCCAAAATACTGGGAAGATTATTATCACGGTGATTCGGAGTCCTTAAGGTTTGCACGCCAATACAGTTTCAGTGACCGTTCACGCTATTATTGGAACTACGATGCGATTGAGGAAAGTTTGGATCAATTGATTGAAAACTTGTCAAACAATCCACCGCCTTATCCTTTAGTGAGTCAATTCATGCCATCTTTGTACAATCAGGTACGGGAGAAACATCTAGCGGTTTGTCCTAAACGACTGTTGCATGACTATATTCGGTTAGAACTAGGTAAATATGCGCGGGCTTGTAAGCAGTTTGGCGCAGCCGCTTAGCTGTGTAACAATCCCCCTTATTTACGCATGAGTGTTGGGGAATTCTATTGAAAAAAGTTAATACCATGGAAGAGTTTGCCAGCTTAGCTGGTGTCTCACGTCCAACTGCTTCTAAGTACTTTGAAAACCCTGAAGCGGTAGGTACTCGTTCCAGACAGAAGATTGAGGCTATGCTGGAAAAGGTAGATTATCGCCCCAACATGCTCGCTTCGATGTTAATGCGTAAAGAAACGAAGATCATAGGTGTCTTGATCCCATCTTTAGGAGATCCTCTTTACGCTTCTATTGTTCGTTCTATTGAGCAGCATGCTATGTCTTTTGGTTACTCAGTGTTAATTGAGTGTTCTTATGGCCAGCCAGAGATTGAAGAGCGTGCAATTGATAACTTACTAGCCCTAAAGGTGGCTGGTATTTGTTATGCGCCATCAGGCATCAAAGCAATAGAAGGTCGTTTGCAACGAATACAGAGCGAGCTTCCTTTTGTATTTTTTGATGCTTGCTTTGAAGGTGTAAAGTACAGTGTTCAAAATGATAATTGTCAAAGTATTGAATTGATCACAGACTACATGATCCAAAGTGAGCGCAAACCTGCCTTTTTTCCTATGCCTGATGTGAATAGTAATGCAAATGAAAGGATGTTGGTTTACAAGCAATCTATGATCAAACATGGTTTAGAGCCTAATGTCCTGCCTGTAGATACGGAGATTTGCTGGGACTTTGAGCGTTGGGGTAAAGAGCAAGCGTTAAAAATGATTCGTATGAAACGGATCAATGAAGGTGGTGTTATTTGTGCAAATGACCGGATTGCCTTTGGGGTGTTATCGGCATTGTTTTCTGAAGGTTTATTGAGCAAAAACTCAAAGTATCAAAGTATCCCAATCACAGGCCATGATAACCAGCCCTTAAGTGAGTTTACATGTCCCCCGTTGACGACTGTCGCCCAAGATGTAGAGGGTATCGGTAAAATGTGTGTGGAGAAAATACTAAGTCTTGCTGGGACTAAGAGTTTTCAGTTACCCGACGAAATATTGTTAAAGGCTAAGTTGGTGTTAAGAGAATCGGCTTAATTGTGAATACTAAGTGGCGCTACCTTAGACGGTTTGACTAAAAATATGTAAAAGCTGGAAAATCACTTAATAATTTTAATGAGTTTTACAGGTTTAGTGCTAAATAATCACCTATATCGCATTCAATTGAAAAAGCCT
>NZ_JAEMUH010000027.1 GCF_016461785.1 Marinomonas ostreistagni
AAACCAGCTCAGTTATGGCTGTCATCTTCATCAAACGGGTCAGATCCCTCAACTGATGGTAGTGCTTGGAGACTGATGTACGTACAGGGATCTGACCCCTGAAATAACAAAGCCTTTCCTCCCTGGACGGAGCCGGGTCGTATAAACAACCCCTTAATCGGAATGTACGAGCTATTCCCTAATAGAAATAGCTAGGGGTCTTAGAATATACTTATTCAACTGTTTTATGTGCATTACTAGCGATGCCCAGTTTTTCTCTTACACCTTCAATAAACTTCGGTGTTAAACGGACATAAGCTGTTACCAAACTAATATCATCAGGATCACGTTTGATGGTGAAACCAATACGTCGGCAGAAGTCGATCATACGTTTATTTTCCGCAAGCACTGTTCCTTTCATTTCTTTAATGCCTTTGAAGTTAGCGACTAACATTAACCGCCGCATTAACAGGGCGGCTAAGCCGTGTCCTTGGTATTCATCACCTATGACCACTGCGAATTCACAGCTCTGATCATCAAAGTTATCGCTGAATCGTGAAGCGCCCATAAGTACTTGCTCACCGTTTTTCTCTGCGACAGCGATTAAGGCCATTTCGCGGTCATAATCAATGTGTGAAAGACTTGCTACCATGCGAGGTGTAAGCTCGGAAATATTGGCAATGAAACGGAAGTAACGACTTTCATGGGAAAGGTTTTTCACAAAGTCTGCCATGGCATTGGCGTCTCTCGGTAGGAGAGGGCGTATGGTGATCTCCTGGCCGCCACGAAGGGTGACTTGCTTCACCCATTGTCTTGGGTAGGGTTGAATTGCCAAGTGCTCATAGCGCCTTAGCTTAGCGCTGCTTTTAAGTCGCGCTTTCACATCCGCAAAGATACTACCACTTTCGTGAATGCGTACATCTGCAAGCTCGAGGTACTCAAACTCTGGTAGCTCACAGATCATGGTCGAGAAGCCGCGTAGTAAGTCTTCTAATTCAAACGATTCTACGCCAGGGAAAGCCCTGTTTATTAGGTCTTTTGATAGGACTGTGTTGATAGGCGGTAAAGCGACCGCTTCGGTCTGATGGTGCCATTGGTTTGCCCCCTCGAGTGATAAGCCAAT
Organism: Marinomonas ostreistagni; assembly: GCF_016461785.1. Lineage (GTDB taxonomy): Bacteria > Pseudomonadota > Gammaproteobacteria > Pseudomonadales > Marinomonadaceae > Marinomonas > Marinomonas ostreistagni_A. The sequence continues at coordinate 1,103 of NZ_JAEMUH010000027.1, forward strand.
CGCTGGACCGAACACAGGATCTCGAAATGCTCGTAAATGAATCGGTGCTTGGAGAAGGAAGTTTGTCTGTCGACGTGTGATTAATCGGAAATTAAAGAGATCAAACACTTCTTTAAGGTCTTCCGCTGTCGGTGTCTTATTCCCAGCTTTGATTAACTCTTTAAGTTTCGCTCTAGCTGCTGCCACATCAATATTAAAACGAAAGGCATGGCTGTCTGGCATTTGTTTAGCAAGCATCTGGTTTCGATGGAATTGCACTAAGAACTGGAAGCCTTCAATGGCGGCTTCTGGTGTTCGAAAGGTCGGAATCCCTGCTTCGTTAATACGAGTACGCATGGCTACCATGTTGCCGCCGCCAAGCATACAGACCATGACTAATTTCTTCTGTTTTTTATGAAGCTGCAGAACTTGATCGTACAGCGAGACCATATTAATAAGTGCTGTTGGGCTTAACATTAGCAATACTGCACCACACTCTTTGTCTGCTAAGGCGGCTTCAGCAAGATCGACAAATAGGTCTGCCTCACAGCTTGCCCAAGCCGTCGTTACACTGCCTACGCTGCCACGGCCAGCCATAATCCCTTCAAGCTTACTTCTAAGCTCATCATTTGGTGTAAGTAAGTTTACATTGACTTCGGAAGCCCGTTGCGCAGCAAGTTCTCCGGGCCCTGCGCCATTACCAATAATCATCAAAGAGCCATCTTTCACGCGACGGGCATTCGTCATAACGGATGCCGCGGCAACCAAATCATTTAAGCGGCGACCTCTAACAGCGCCTGTTCTGCTCAAAGCTGCGTCTAAGACTCGTGGGTCCGCTCCCACATTATGCTCTGTCACAACCGCAACGGGCTTTGAGCGACTGGCAGCGCGAAGACTACTCAAGAAACGGGTAGTTGAGCCAATTTTTTGGAGGTACATCAGAATGGATTGGCTTTCGAAATCGTTTGAGAGGTAATCCAATACCTGTGAGGGCATGACATCAATCGGACTCCCCATGCTGACGACTTGGGAGAAACCAATACCTTGCCAAGTTGCCCAATCTACCAGAGCACTGGCCACTGTGCCAGATTGAGAAAGCAAAGCGAGTCGACCAGGTATTGGTTGGGTTAAACCCAACCAAGCAGAAAAGCCTTGTTTAGGGCGGCACATACCGAAGCTGTTTGGTCCGATGAGTCGAACATTGAACTGACGCGAGGCTTTCAAAATGGCTTCAGGGGGCTCTTGTGATCCTGTGAAGACCAACAACGCAGGAATAGAGTGCTCGCCACAAAACTCTATAATCTTAGTCAATGGGCGCGGGTCTTCTCCGGCTAGGATGGCTAAATCTGGGGTTTTACTGAGGTCATTTAGCGCCTGAATTCTCTCGAACGGCAGTACACCTATGCTTTCATCAGGTTCTATACCAAGTAGTGATGTCACACTACGACGGCCACCATAAGACAAAGCCCTAAGTACAGAGTGCAAAATAGGGCTGTGTCGATCCTGGCCTGTAAAAACCACGATAGACTGTGGGGCAAGTAATGGCTGCAGTGCGTGTTGTGACATGCAAGAATCTCCCTGAGTGGCCTGAAGCGAACATCTTGGCAAAGCCTTTGCTCTACGACAGAGAATGCAATGATGCTTAGCAGTCTAGACCAATGTCGGATAGGCTGCCTAGTGCAAACTGTGGCTTGATATGAAGCAGTTTACTAATGATCGCGTTATAGTAGCCTTAAAGCGTGACTTGATGAATAACAATAATACTAGCCCTTGATATGGGTGCAGATTTATACGGATACTGATATGAGCACAGCTTACCTAACACACCCGTTGTGTGAAGAGCATAAGCTTGGGGAAGATCACCCTGAGTCGCCACAACGCCTTGAAGCCATTCAAAACCGTCTGATAGCGGGTCAACTAATGGATTTTCTTCGCTGGCGTGAAGCAAATGAGGTGACTATTGAACAGCTCAATGCGACTCATGATCCCGATTATGTCGCCTCTATCTTTGCTAAATCTCCAGAAGAAGGTCATATCGAACTTGATCAGGAAACCCTAATGATGCCAAACACCCTTGATGCAGCGTTGCGTGCATCGGGTGCCGTTGTGCAAGCGGTGGATATGATCATGAGTGGTGAAGTGCAAAATGCATTTTGTGCAGTAAGACCACCAGGCCATCATGCTGAATACGATAAAGCCATGGGGTTTTGTCTGTTCAACAACATTGCCGTTGGGGCACGGTATGCACTCAACCAATATGGTATTGAGCGTATTGCTATCATCGACTTTGATGTACACCACGGTAACGGTACGGAAGACATCTTTAAAAATGATCCCAAAGTATTGTATGCCTCAAGTTACCAACATCCACTTTTCCCATATCCTGATCCAGGTGCTTCACACGATAACATTGTGCATATGCCTCTTGAAAAAGGTTCCAAAGGTGAAGACTTCCGAGCTGCTTATGAAAGTGAACTATTCCCTGCGCTGGAATCTTTTAAACCGCAGTTACTTATGATTTCCGCTGGTTTCGATGCGTTAGCAGAGGACCCGATGGGGCAGCTTCGCTTGCGTGAAGACGATATCGTTTGGGTTACCGAAAAGCTAATGGAAGTGGCTGAACGCTATTGTGATGGGCGTGTTATTTCTGTCTTAGAAGGTGGTTATAACACTGATGCTTTAGGGCGTGCTGTCTTTAGTCACCTAAAAGCCATTATGAAAATCTAATTTCATAACTTTACATTCCTTCACCTTACAAAACCGTTTCTGAACGGTTTTGTAATTTTTTGCACCTTTAAATCAGCATAAGCTCATTACTCCATTAAGATTTAAATGCGGAGGGAGTCATGAGTTTTGTTCGTTTAATCTACGCAAGTCGAGCGACTGCAGAGTTCCAGCCGTCATCCATTCAATCAATCCTGCAATCTGCTCGAAAAAATAATCAGCAAAATGCTGTAACAGGGTTGCTATGCTTTAACCAGCGTGGCTTTTTACAATGCCTTGAAGGTAAGCGAGCCGACGTAAATAGAACCTTTCAGCGAATCTTGAGAGACCCTCGTCATGAGAGTGTGGAAATCATCAGTTATCAATACACAGAGAAACGTGAATTTGAAAGCTGGAACATGGGATACCTTCAAAATAATCAGGTAATGCGAGAGCTGTTAATGCGAAATACGGGTTCTACTGAGTTTCTGCCATTAACCCTGATACCTGAAGATGCGTTGGCTATTTTGAAAGATGTGCGCAATATGATCGAAGACATTCTTCAAGAAGAGGCTTAGGCACAACGCCTAAGCCTGCCCTTTTTTATGCCGCTTGCTGTAATACAGCACGTTTTTTACGTGAGTAGATAAACAGACCAATGAACAGGACTAGTCCAGCGCTGTCGATCAGAATGTTATGGTGTGGCCAAAGCATCAGTAATGCCGCAACGCCTGAAAGAATGCGCAATGCAAAATTGAGCGGCCCTTCCAAATAGCCTTCCATAAAGCCCACAAACGCATACAAGCCAAACAGTGCGAATACAAAAATTCGTAAAACGTCAGTTGTTTCACCACCGATAAAATTGGTGTAAGCCAACAGTAGTGGCACGATGTACAACCCTTTTGCCAATTTCCATGCCATGAAACCGGTTGCCATCGGTGGCGTCTTGGCAATGGCTGCAGCGGCAAATGCGGTCAAACATACTGGTGGCGTTACGTTTGAGTCCTGCGACAGCCAGAAGATAATCATATGCGCAGACAATAACGCCGCACTTAATACCGTAGGGTTCAGAGCTTGTTCAAGCAATTGACCTTTGAAGTCACCTGGTACTTGAGCAATCAAAGTGGTTGCATCGGCTTGGCTCATCGGTGCTGATAGCAGGGCATATTTCTCTGGATCAATCAGCATAAAGATGACTTTAGCTTCTTCAGGCAGATTACCCGCCATCACCAAATCAATCAGATGTGACTCAGCAATCAAGTTATACAGAGCTGGTGCAGAAAGCGTTGCCAACACGATGTAGGCTGCCGTTACTGGAAGCCCCATACCAAGGATCAAAGATGCCAATGCTACCAATGCCAACATGATGAACAAGCTTCCATTCGACCACTCGGCAATCATCAATGAAAAGGTGTTACCGATGCCTGTCATGGCGACCACGTTGACGACTAAGCCAACGGCCACTAGCAGAATCGCGGTAGTTGCCATATTGCGAGAGCCTTGCGCAAGCGCATCAAGGATGTCTCTTGGTTTCATTGGGTTCTTAGATAACCAAGATGAGACAATCACCGCAATAATTGAAATACCGGCTGCATACGTTGGCGTGAAACCGTAAATAAGCAGGGCAACCAATACCGCTAGTGGTAACAAGAAGTGCCAGCCTTCTTTAAAGACTTCACCAAAGCTGCGTGTGTCCAATTCAATGGCATGCGCGTGGGAACGCATCGCTTCGACACGCACGTAGAAACCTACCGACATAAAATACAGCAAAGCAGGCAATGTCGAGACGGCAATGATCTCAACGTATGGAATCTGCGTGTAAGAGGCCATGATAAAAGCACCTGCACCCATTACAGGAGGCATTAACTGACCACCGGTTGAAGCAGCTGCTTCCACCCCTGCTGAGAAGCGCGCAGGGAAGCCTGCTTTTCGCATCATCGGTATCGTGATCACACCGGTTGAGACTGTGTTGGCGACGGAAGAGCCAGACACAGAGCCCATCAAACCGGAACCTAGCACCGCGACAAAACCTGGGCCGCCGACAAAACGACCTGCTGCGACGCGAGACAGTTCGATAATAAAATCACCGGCACCAGATTTCACCAAGAACGCGCCGAATAAAATAAACATGAACACATAAGTCCATGAGATACGGGCAATAGAGCCGAACATACCTTCTGAAGAAAAGTATGAGCGGAACATTACTGTCTCAAGGCTCAGGCCAGCGAAACCAAAGATGCCGTCAATGTATGGCCCCCACCAAAACACATAAGTCAGGGCGACGATGATCAATGTGGGAATAAACCAGCCCGTTGTTCGGCGAGTCAGCTCAAGCGCGATAGCAATGGCTATAAAAGAGACCACCCAATCGCTGGTGATAAAGTTCACACCACGATCATAAAGTGCGTCTTCAAATAAAATTAGATAAACAGTACAAGCAATAGCGACTAAACCGATGGCGATATCGAACGTTAACGCTAATCGACGACCACTTGCAGTCGTCGCTTTGAAAGCTGGAACCATCAAAGCACAAATTAATGCGAAGCCACTAAAGTGAATGGCTGATACCCACAGTTCAGACAAGGTGCCTAATGTATTGAAGTAAATGTGCGCTAGGGCAAATAGAACCCCCGCCCAGTAGATAAGGCGGCCTGTGGGCGATGCTTCATCGCGCTGCTCAAGTTCTAAGCTTTTTAGTTTGTCCTGCATTTCTTGGTCTTGGCTAATCTGAGTCTCAGACATAGTGTGGCCTATAACATCATCATGATATGCGTTGCTGCACATCGATTAGTAGAGAAAACATAAGAGGTAAGAGAGTGGCGAGCGCCACCCTCTTATTGGCGTATTATGCCGATAGTGCTCTAAGACTTATTCTGCAATTAAGTGTGCAGGAATCGTTAGACCAGCTTCCTTGTAGTAGCGTGCAGCACCTGGGTGAAGTGGCACTGGCAGGCCGTCGATGGCTTTTTGCAGAGACATTGCCTTTGTTGCTTTGTGGATACCATTTAGGAAAGGAAGGTTTTCATAGATGGTTTTGGTTAGCTGGTAAACATCTTCCTCGGATAGATCGTCACGCACGGCTAAGAAGTTTGGTTGTGCGATGGTCTTAATGGCTTTGGTTTGGCCAGGGTAAGTGTTCGCAGGGATTTCAAAACGCGTCCATAGCTGGAAGTTACCGTTCGCTTGTTTGATTTGCTCATCGGTGAATTCCAAAATGGTGATGTCATCGCCTAGTGCTGCGTAAGCACGAGTGATCGCACTGGTTGGTACACCCGATGGAATGTTCATACCATCAATCGTACCGTTCTGTAGGGCGTCTGCTGATGCTGAGTAGCCCATGTAAGCCATGTCTAGGCTATCCGCTGGAACGTTCATGTTGCCAAGAATGGTTAGACCTGAACCTTCAGTACCAGAGTTTTTCGTACCGATAGAAAATTTTTCGCCCGCTAAGTTGTTCATGTCCATGATCGAGCCTGACTTAGCGTACTCAGCGCGAACCACGAATTGCTCAACGTTTTGCCAAAGCATAGAGATCGAACGAAGGTTCTTTTGCGCCCCTTCTTTCTCCATACGCCCCGTACCGTCCCATGCCCAAGCACCGTATAAACCTTGAAGGATGGCGAGTTGCGCTTCGTTTTCACGTAACAATTTGATGTTCTCGCCAGAGCCAGCTGAGTTAATCGCCGAAATCGACATGCCCATTGTTGGCTCTAATTTCACTTTGGTTAGAGTCGCCAAGGCAACGCCGACAGGGTAAAACGTACCACCAGTCGATGCAGTGGCTAGCACGTATGAACGGTCGTCAGCAGCTTGCGCTAACCCCGCTGTTCCTACGGCAGTACCCATCACCAGTGCGGCACTCATTGCTTTGATCAATGTACGTTTGGTCATCTTCATTGTTTGTTTCCTATCAGTATTGTTTTTATTTAAGAGGACTCTGAAAGAGCATCCTCGCTCTCAGATAACAGAGTATAGGCAAACATAGTGCCAAATGTATTAACAATTGGTAGCAAGCTGTTTTATAAGCATTTTTTAGATTTAGTAAGGTTGTTCAGTAAAACTGGATAAGCAAATTCTTGCTCATGACTATGTTTAAAAGTAGGCAATAATTGGCTTATGAGTTGTTATTTGAAGGGGAGATTACAGGGAGAAAGAGACTGATAAGGAAGCATTTCGCAGCAAAATAAGAAGATAAGCAAATTATTGCCTATCTTCTTAGCTGTACGTAACGCTCTGAATAATATGAATTAATCTAAATAGTCTGAGCGGTTTAATCCGAACTTGGTCATCTTTTGGTTGAGTGTGCGACGAGGCAAATCCAACTCATCCATAACGGCCTTAATATTACCTTGGTGCCGTTCTAGAGCGCGTTTAATAATATCTTCTTCAAAAGCGGCTACTTGAATCGCCAGCGGGAGCGGTTTGTGATCGATTTCTTCAAACGCGATCAAACTTTGCTGTCCGTTAATCAAATCCGCAAGGCTAACGCGATTGTCCAAGGCATATCGAATAGCGATGTTTTTTAGCTCACGAACATTCCCAGGCCACATGTGAGAACGAAGAATACGTTCATCTTGTGTACTGAGCTGGCGACTGGCTTTGTCTCGCTCGCTGGCGGCTTGGTTGACGTAATGCATAAACAGCAGTGGTATGTCTTCTGGACGTTCTCGCAAAGGTGGCAAGAAAATCTGTGAAACGTTTAGGCGATAATAGAGATCCTGACGAAAGTTTTCGTCTTCTTTAAGATCGGCTTTGGACGCTGCAATGACGCGAATGTTCACAGGGATACTTTGATTTGAGCCTAAGCGTTCAATTTGACCTTCTTGCAGTGCTCGAAGAATTTTGATCTGAAGGTGCGCGGGTGTGCTCTCGATTTCATCCAGAAAGAGGGTGCCGCCATCTGCGTGTTCAAATTTGCCAATTCGACGTTTAGCCGCTCCTGTAAAGGCGCCTGCTTCATGGCCAAACAGTTCGCTTTCAATTAAATGCTCGGGAATAGCACCACAATTGATCGGCACAAAACGCTTGTTCTGACGTTCACTGAACTCATGTAAACATTGCGCGATCAGCTCCTTGCCACTGCCTGTTTCACCATAAATGATGACGTTGGTGTCCATGTCTGCAACGGCAAGTAACTCGCGCTTCATGCGTTGAATCGCAGGGGAAATGCCGATGATCTTTGCATCTAAGCCAGAGCGCGCCGCCAAATCTGTTTGCAGCCTTAAATTTTCAATCATCAGGCTACGTTTTTCACAGGCGCGTAGTAAGGTTTCCACTAGACGCTCTGGCACAAAGGGCTTTTCGATAAAGTCGTAGGCGCCATCACGCATGGCTTGAATGGCCATATCGATATCCCCATGTCCTGTGATCAAAATAACCGGCAGATCAGGAATGCGCTCATGGGCCACCTGCATCAACTCTAATCCGCTCATGCCCGGCATTTTGACATCCGTGAGCAAAATGCCACGAAACTCCTCGCTTAGAAAAGGCAACGCTTCTTCAGCATTACTGGCGCTGATCACCTCTAAGCCTGCCATTTGCAGCCACTTTTCGGTGGCTTGGCGAATCATAACTTCATCGTCAACGAGTAAAACGGTGCCACGTGTTCCTAATTGCATGGGGGACTCTTCTATTGTTGTTCTGTCTATTGGCTTTGTTGTGCACTGGGCAATAAGATGAAAAAGGTTGCGCCGCCGTGGGCGTTGCGTTGGGCTTGAATGCTGCCATTTAAGTCTCTAATGATGGCCGCGACAATGGCCAGCCCCAAACCTAAGCCATTTCCCATCGATTTTGTGGTGTAAAAGGGCTCAAACAAGTGTTCTAGCTGCTCATCGTTAAACCCCGGGCCATTGTCTTCTACAATCAACTGGATCTTATTTTCGGAGACCTGTTCACTCCCTATCCGAATGTGTTTATTCGTTTGCTGATGTAAAGCATCGCAGGCATTATTGATCAAGTTAACCAAGACTTGTTCCAAGCGCACATTATCACCGAGCACATAATGAGTGTCAGAGACCTTGTCACATTCTAACGTGACTTCTTCTTCGGTCAATCGTGTTCTTAGTAGCGTAAATGATTGATTAATCGCTGTAACCAATTGAACTGGCTGTACATTCTCAGGCTTTTTGTAGGCAAACGTTTTGAGTTGTGAAGTAATAATGGCCATGCGTTCGGTGAGATCGTCTAGCGTTGATAGATTCTCTTTCACTATAGTGGGATCACTGAGGAGTTGTTTGCTGATGGCAATATAGGTGCGCATAGCCGTGAGAGGCTGATTTAACTCATGGGCAATCGCCGTCGACATGCGCCCAAGAGCCGCCATTTTACTGGTTTGAACCAACTCCTGTTGGGCATTGCGCAGAGCTTGTGTTCGCTCCTCGACTTTATGTTCCAGTGACTCATTTGCTTGGAGTAACGCTAAACGTGTTTCTTGCTGTGATAGATGCTTAAGATGACGTTCTCGTAAGAACAACAGCAGTACACCTAATATCCAAAGACCGGCCATAGTAATCGCTGCAACGAGATCGGCATAACGCTCATCCAGCCGAGCAGAGACCAAAGAGGTGAATGTCCAGCCCAAATCGTCAAGGCGCACTTGATGGCTCATATAGTGTTGCTGATTAAAGGTCCAAAGCTCGGCATGAGTACCATTACCCAGTGTAATCGAACGAATATCGGCAAGTTCTGAGAGCGAATACTTGAGCCAGTCTTGTGGGCTGGCGATAAAAATACGCCCTTGATCATCACTGATGGCGTACAACTCTTCCACTGGCGTATCTAAAATCAGATTTTCTAAATCAATGCGAACGATGGCCGCACCAATAAAGTCAGAGCGATCGTAAATCGGTGCGGATAAATAATAAAATGCCTGCTGTTGGCTTTGGTGCTCATAGAAACGTCCTTCTTCCCCTTTGGCTGCAAACTGGAACACTGGCAACTGAGAAAACTCATCGGGCCTTAAGGCTTGTTGGTCTCGCCAATTACTGTAGGCAACTGTATGTCCGTTTTTATCCACAATGAATAAGCCCGATGCCCCTGCAGCTAGGCTAGTTTGTTCTAAATAGCGTGAGACTTTTGTCGCTTGGGCAGTATTGTTGGAGAAGGCGCTGTTTTGTAGAAGCTCGACCACATCTTCATTTTGCGTCAATAGAAATGGCAAGTAGTGGTAGCTGTTGAGAGCGCCTCTTACGCGATGAATCGACGCTAATAAACGGTCAGACACTTCTGCATGTAAGGCCTGATAACCAAGGTCTTTGGTGAGTTTGCCTGCTCCGATCCCCAATACAATCGAGACTAGGAACCAAGCAATGCCCAGCCAAACGATGCGTTTATTGGTTTTCAGAGTCATGTATTTGTCCTATTGCATGAACCAAAGATCACACAGCATACAATAGAACGCAGGAAAGGTGCGTACCTTCTGATGCATCAGAAGGTACGCAAGGGACTACTTTGCTTTGACAGGTTGTGACGCGCTGTCCCAAGAGACTTGTTCAGGCGCTTGTTGACTACCTTCACGGAAGAAGTACGCGTTTTTAGGCTCGGCGAACACGATCTCACCACGTTTCACTGGGTTACGAGCGTAATCCGCATGGCTTAAATCTGCTTCCCAAATCTGCTCAGATTGCCATTCATGGGGTTCAAGTTCTACGCGAACCTCAGGGCCGATTGGATTCACTGCCACCACGCGAAGTGGTAGGTTTGCGACAGCCGTCGCGTCTGTGTGCAGAGCAAGCTCATGGGAGCGAATGTACAACTGACCATTGTTAAGTGGTACATCGCTACTCGGAGCGCTGATCCACGCTTGCTCGTTGTTTAAGCGAGATTGCTCTAGCTTGCCATCAAACACATTCACATTACCCAAGAAATCAAACACAAAGCGGCTGTTTGGCTGCGCGTACAGTTGTGCCGGTTCGTCCACCTGCTCGATGTGACCGTTGCTCATTACCACAACGCGATCCGATAGCTCTAAGGCTTCTTCTTGATCGTGGGTCACGAAGACACTAGTAAAACCGATTTCATCGTGCAGACTGCGCAACCAGCGGCGTAGCTCTTTACGTACTTTGGCATCCAGTGCTCCAAATGGTTCATCAAGAAGTAGGACATCAGGTTTGGTCGCCAGAGCACGAGCCAAGGCAATACGTTGCTTTTGGCCGCCTGATAACTGTGAAGGGTAACGGTTGGCAAGATGCCCCAGTTGCACCATTTCCAACAAATGTTTAACGCGCTGCTGGATCTCTGCTTTGTTTGGGCGCTGTTTCGCGTCCATGACTTCAAGGCCAAACGCTACGTTGTCCGCGACCGTCATATGACGGAACAGGGCGTAGTTTTGAAACACAAAGCCCACATGGCGATCACGCACGTGCAAGTTGGTGACATCACGCTCGCCAAATTGGATACGACCAGAATCGGCCCCTTCAAGACCTGCAATGATACGAAGTAGGGTAGTTTTCCCCGAGCCTGATGGGCCTAACAGACCAATCATTTCACCTTCGTCGATGTTCAATGACAGCGGTGACAAAGCTTGGAATTGGCCGAATGTTTTGGAGATGTTTTCTAAGCGAATACTCATGTTGTCACCTATTAATGTGTCGATTCTGCTTTATGGGCGCGTTCTTGGCGCCATTCAATAAAGGCTTTAAAAATCAAAGTGATCAAGGCGATCACCGCCAGCAAAGACGCGCTCGCAAACGCGGCCGTGGCTTGATAATCCTCATATAACAGCTGGATATGCAGCGGCAGCGTGTTGGTTTCACCACGAATATTGCCAGAAACCACCGATACGGCACCGAACTCACCTACCGCACGAGCGTTGGTCAGGATCACACCGTATAAAAGTGCCCATTTAATATTGGGCAGCGTTACACGACGGAACAGCTGCCAGCCAGATGCGCCTAAAATCACCGCCGCTTCTTCGTCTTCGCGACCTTGCTGTTGCATCAATGGAATTAGCTCACGGGCGACAAATGGGCAGGTCACAAATACAGTGACCATAACAATGCCCGGCCATGCGAACATCAATTGTAGATCGTGCTCAAACAGCCAAGCGCCGATCCAGCCGTTGTTGCCGTACAGCAATAGATATAAAAGACCTGCGACCACAGGGGAGACCGCAAACGGGATGTCCATTAAGGTCATCAAAAGCTTACGACCGGGGAATTCAAAGCGTGTCACTGACCACGCCAGCAGTACACCAAACACCAAGTTAATGGGTACTGTCAGCAGCGCAACAAACATGGTTAAGCCAATCGCATGTAGCGTGTCAGGATCGCCTAGGCTGTCCCAATACACAGCTAAACCATCGACAAAGGCTTGTTGAAAGATGCTGATCAAAGGCACCACTAAAAGCACTGCGGTCAGTACCAAGGTTAAGCCAATCAGGGTGTATTTTACCGCGGGGCGATCGCCCACACGTTGTTGATGACGTTGTCCAGATGCCATGTTATTTCCTCCGAATTAACGTCCGTGCAGGCGTTTTAGGTAACGCGCTTGCCATATATTGATGGCGAACAAAAGTAGCAGCGATGCAATTAATACCACTGAGGCAATGGCGCTGGCAGCAGGGAAATCGAACTCTTGTAAGCGCACAAAGATCATCAACGAAGTGATCTCACTGATGTAAGGCATATTGCCAGCGACGAAGATGACCGCGCCAAATTCACCTAAGCTTCGGGTAAACGACAGTGCCACACCTGTGACCAATGCAGGCCAAAGTGAAGGCAAAATAATGCGACGGAAAACCGACCAATCTGATGCCCCAAGAGTAATGCCTGCTTCTTCTTCCTCTGGTGCCAATTCTTCTAATACTGGCTGTACGGTACGAACCACAAACGGAATACTGGTAAAGGACATTGCTACGACAATCCCTAGTGGCGTGTAAGCAACCTTAATGCCAAGCTCCGCCAGCAATTGACCGTACCAGCCGTTTTCCGCGTAAAGCGTTGCCAAAGTAATACCTGCCACGGCAGTTGGCAGAGCGAAGGGTAAGTCTACCAGCGCATCGAGAATACGTTTCCCTGGAAACTCGTAACGTACTAACACCCAAGCCAGCAACAAGCCAAATAAACCATTGAACACCGATGCAATCACTGCCGCCCAAATGGTGACCTTGTAACTGGCGACCACTCGCTCATCAGTAATGACATACCAATATTCGGACCAGCCCATATTAGCGGTCTGCATGACCAGACCGGTCATGGGTAACAGCAAAATTAAACTGATAAAAAACAGTGAGCTGCCGAGGCTTAACCCAAAACCGGGTAACACTCGCTTATGGCGAGGCTTGGCGCTGGCAGCACTTAACGTAGTGGACATGGTCATCGCTCCTTGGCGAAATCAGTCGAATTATCCAAGTCGTAGAAACGCAAACGCCGGACGCATAGCGTCCGGCGAAAAAAAGCTAATAAAGTCAGTTAATTAGCGACGCTGAAGCTGATCTAACTGCTTACCGTTAGCGAAGATGTTTTGCATCGCTTGTGGCCAACCACCGGCGATTTCTTCAACTGTTAGCAATTTTACTTCAGGGAAGCGGTCAGCAACTTCCGCTTTCACCACATCGTTGTGCACACGGTAGTTAAAGCTTGCGAGTAGGCGCTGAGACTCTTCACTGTATAAGTAACTTAGGTACTCAGTCGATACATCCAGCGTGCCATTTTTCTTAGAGTTACGTTCCACGACTGCAACTGGGAACTCTGCTAGGATCGATGTTTTTGGTACCACGACTTCGTAGTCATCCACACCGTATTGCTGACGGATGTTATTTACTTCAGATTCGAAAGTAATCAGCACATCACCGATGCCACGCTCAACAAATGTGGTGGTTGCGCCGCGACCGCCTGTGTCAAAAACAGACACGTTGGCTAGGAAGGTTTTTAAGAAACCTTCTTGCGCATCTGTGTTGTCTTGACCAAATTGGTCTTGTGCATAGCCAAGCGCTGCAAGGTAGGTGTAACGACCGTTACCCGACGTTTTTGGGTTAGGGAACACAAGGCCTACGTCTTCTTTCGCCAGATCGCCCCAGTCGTGAATGTTTTTAGGGTTGCCTTTACGTACTAGAAACGCTGTCGTTGAATAGTATGGTGAGCTGTTGTTTGGCAGCTTTTGCTTCCAATCTTCTGCCACCAACTTGCCGCGGTCTGCCAAGATTTGCACATCAGTGACTTGGTTAAACGTCACCACATCCGCAGGCAGACCTTGCAGGATAGAACGTGCTTGCTTTGAAGAACCTGCATGAGATTGCTTGATCTCAACGGTTTGGCCTGTCTTTTCTTCCCAGTGCTTTTGGAACACCGGGTTATAGCTTGCGAACAGCTCACGAGCGATGTCATAAGACGTGTTTAAGATGGTTTGGTCAGCTGCAGAGGCATTCACTGCAGAACCTAAAAGCAGCGCACCTGCTACTGATTTGATCTGTTTAATCTTGAGTTTCATGGAGAATACCTTTCGACAAATGCGAATCATTAATAATTAGCCAGTATCTTATTTAAAAGATTTAGTTATTACAAGATGGAAAAATGGAAGATTTTGGAATATAGAAAGTTGTTTTTGTGTGCACTTAGGCGTATGTCGAACTTAAAATCCGAGCAAAGTTTGATTCACCTCTGTGTAAGGTGTATGAGCGGCACATTTAGATAAAGAATAGATATAGTGAGTGAGCGGAAATAAGGAGACAGATATGACACCTCAAAAGCTCATTGCCCTCATCGCCATTAAGGTCGTGCTGCTAACGCTGATTACTTTTGCCATTGTGCTATGGGCTTAGCATCATGAAAGGTATCGATTGGTTTCGACAATTTGTTTAAAGTAGTTGAGAATGCTTTGCCAGCCTTCTTTTTCTGCTTCAATAGCGTAATCGGAGGCAGCTTCAAAGGTTTCGGTTATGAGGACGCCATCAGTAGTCTCAGAGAAAAAGATAGCGACTTGTCTTCCATCTGTTAGGGTGTATTCAATTCGTTGTAGTAGCTTGAGGCGGGTAAAGCGCCCAGAGAAGTTGAAGTTATGAGAGCCTGTCTTTGACTCCATGCGATAGTCAAAAAGTCCACCTTCATGCAAATCAATCTCTGCTTTAGGGCAGCACCAATCATCAGACGCTGCATTCCATTGTTGAATGACAGCTGGCGTTGTCCACGCTTCCCATACGTTTTCAATCGGGGCATTAACAAGAGCTTCAACGGTTACTTGCATAGTCGGCATCCTTCCAATTAATTATGCATACACTTTTATAGTTGAGAGCGACCCTACTGTCGAGCAACAGGTTGTGAGGAATATGTATATAAAATGAATTTATTATTCTGGGAACAGGTTATGACTGTTAATTAAGTTGGTGACTAGTCGGTTGTAAAGCGATCATGGTGGGTTGATTTAACTTCTAAGCAGAGTTGGGAGCGATTTACTTGTCTTGCTAGCTATAGTGGCGCCCCATGAGTTGCCTAAAAGTGCTCTTAGGCGCTACTCTTGTTTCTCTTTTAACTACGTACAAGGATGTCATAGAGTGCTTACTACTCTTACTCGTTTGGCTTTTATTTGCTCTCTATTTTCATCTGTGTTTGTCTTTTCAGCTGATAGCGCATCAACTTCTACTGAGTCAAGCGCTTCGCAAGCCACAATATCTCCTATATCTAACTACCAACTGCCCGAATGGTTTTACCGAGAACTCACGTCTATTCAAAAAGATGTCAGCGTGCTCGATGCAACCGGCGCTTCGAAAGAGCAAATTCAAGAATTGAAAGAACGGGTTGGAAAAGTAGAGGTGCGCCTCGAAGAGACTCAATTTCGGATTGAAGGAAGGTTGAGTGAACAGAGTGGGCGCATTGGAGATATTGCTGATTCAAATTCTTTTTCTATTGCATTGTTTGCAGTAATAGTGGGTGTGTTAGGCACTTTGATTGCAGTGATTACGATTATAAATAGCTGGAAAGCAAATCGTGAAGCAGTTGCAAACGCAAAAGAGGTCGCGAGTAAAAAGCTAACTGAGTGGACAGCGGAAAAAGAAAAAGAATTAACCGAAGAGTTTAGTCAAAAGTTAAAAAATTTGAGCGAAAAACATGACAAAGAGTTTCAAAAGATTCGGGACAATGCTGAGGAGCAAGCTTTTGATAACGATATAAATGAAGCTTACTCTCTAGCAAATAATAAGCGTATTGACGATGCTCTTCGTCGTATTAATGGTGTTATTCGTAGTACACAGAATAAAGAGTTGCTAAACCATCAAAAAGTGAATGCGAAGGCTTTATTGTTTAAAGGATTGATTTTTGATGGAGATAGTCAATTAGACAAAGAAATTAAAACCTATGAGGACTTAATAGCTTTGTATAAAGGGTCGAGTGATCTCGATATTCAAATGTATGTCGCTAGAGCTTATATGAACAAAGGGATTACATTAGGTCAATTAGATCGTTCAGAAGATGAGTTGGCGGTGTATGACGAATTGCTGGAACGATTCCAAGCCAGTGTCGATCCGAGTATTCAGGAGCTGGTGGCGAAAGCTCTGATCAACAAAGGGGCTAGATTAGGTCAATTAGATCGTTCAGAAGAAGCGTTATCGGTGTATGACGAATTGCTGGAACGATTCCAAGCCAGTGCCGATCCGAGTATTCAGGAGCCGTTGGTGAGAGCTCTGATCAACAAAGGGGTTACATTAGGTCAATTAGAT
>NZ_JAEMUH010000028.1 GCF_016461785.1 Marinomonas ostreistagni
AAAACCACTTTGGTGTTATATGGTCAAGCCTCACGAGCAATTAGTATTGGTTAGCTCAACGCCTCACAACGCTTACACACCCAACCTATCAACGTCCTAGTCTCGAACGGCTCTTTAGGGAACTCTAAGTTCCAGTGAGATCTTATCTTGAAGGAGGCTTCCCGCTTAGATGCTTTCAGCGGTTATCCCGTCCGAACGTAGCTACCCGGCAATGCCACTGGCGTGACAACCGGAACACCAGAGGTTCGTTCACTCCGGTCCTCTCGTACTAGGAGCAACTCTTCTCAAATCTCAAACGTCCACGGCAGATAGGGACCGAACTGTCTCACGACGTTCTAAACCCAGCTCGCGTACCACTTTAAATGGCGAACAGCCATACCCTTGGGACCGGCTTCAGCCCCAGGATGTGATGAGCCGACATCGAGGTGCCAAACACCGCCGTCGATGTGAACTCTTGGGCGGTATCAGCCTGTTATCCCCGGAGTACCTTTTATCCGTTGAGCGATGGCCCTTCCATACAGAACCACCGGATCACTAAGACCTACTTTCGTACCTGCTCGACGTGTCTGTCTCGCAGTTAAGCGCGCTTTTGCCTTTACACTCTTTGCATGATTTCCGACCATGCTGAGCGCACCTTCGTGCTCCTCCGTTACTCTTTGGGAGGAGACCGCCCCAGTCAAACTACCCACCACACAGTGTCCTCGATCCCGATAAGGGACCTGAGTTAGAACCTCAAACATACCAGGGTGGTATTTCAAGATTGGCTCCATACAAACTGGCGTCTGTACTTCAAAGCCTCCCACCTATCCTACACAAGTAGGTTCAAAGTTCACTGTGAAGCTATAGTAAAGGTTCACGGGGTCTTTCCGTCTAGCCGCGGATACACAGCATCTTCACTGCGATTTCAATTTCACTGAGTCTCGGGTGGAGACAGTGTGGCCATCGTTACGCCATTCGTGCAGGTCGGAACTTACCCGACAAGGAATTTCGCTACCTTAGGACCGTTATAGTTACGGCCGCCGTTTACTTGGGCTTCGATCAAGAGCTTCGCTTACGCTAACCCCATCAATTAACCTTCAAGCACCGGGCAGGCGTCACACCCTATACGTCCACTTTCGTGTTTGCAGAGTGCTGTGTTTTTAATAAACAGTCGCAGCCACCTGGTATCTTCGACCGATCAGAGCTTACGGAGTAAATCCTTCACCCTAACCGGCGCACCTTCTCCCGAAGTTACGGTGCCATTTTGCCTAGTTCCTTCACCCGAGTTCTCTCAAGCGCCTTGGTATTCTCTACCTGACCACCTGTGTCGGTTTGGGGTACGGTCAATGTATATCTGAAGCTTAGAAGTTTTTCCTGGAAGCATGGCATCAACCACTTCGTCCAAAAGAGGACTCGTCATCAGTTCTCGGCCTTAAGTACCCGGATTTGCCTAAGTACTCAGCCTACCGCCTTAAACACGGACAACCATCGCCGTGCTGGCCTAGCCTTCTCCGTCTCTCCATCGCAATATACATCGGTACGGGAATATTAACCCGTTTCCCATCGACTACGCTTTTCAGCCTCGCCTTAGGGGCCGACTCACCCTGCCCTGATTAGCATGGGACAGGAACCCTTGGTCTTCCGGCGAGGGAGGTTTTCACTCCCTTTATCGTTACTCATGTCAACATTCGCACTTCTGATACCTCCAGCCTGCCTTACAGCTTGACCTTCAACGGCTTACAGAACGCTCCTCTACCGCTTACACATAGTGTAAACCCGTAGCTTCGGTGTACAGTTTGAGCCCCGTTATATCTTCCGCGCAGGCCGACTCGACTAGTGAGCTATTACGCTTTCTTTAAAGGGTGGCTGCTTCTAAGCCAACCTCCTAGCTGTCTAAGCCTTCCCACATCGTTTCCCACTTAACTGTAACTTTGGGACCTTAGCTGACGGTCTGGGTTGTTTCCCTTTTCACGACGGACGTTAGCACCCGCCGTGTGTCTCCCGCGCTCATACTCATTGGTATTCGGAGTTTGCATGGGGTTGGTAAGTCGGGATGACCCCCTAGCCCAAACAGTGCTCTACCCCCAATGGCAATACGCGAGGCGCTACCTAAATAGCTTTCGAGGAGAACCAGCTATCTCCGAGCTTGATTAGCCTTTCACTCCTATCCACAAGTCATCCCCGGACTTTTCAACGTACGTGGGTTCGGTCCTCCAGTTAGTGTTACCCAACCTTCAACCTGCTCATGGATAGATCGCCCGGTTTCGGGTCTAATCCTAGCAACTGAACGCCCTATTAAGACTCGGTTTCCCTACGCCTCCCCTAAATGGTTAAGCTTGCTACTAAAATTAAGTCGTTGACCCATTATACAAAAGGTACGCAGTCACCGAACTAAGTCGGCTCCCACTGCTTGTACGTACACGGTTTCAGGTTCTATTTCACTCCCCTCACTGGGGTTCTTTTCGCCTTTCCCTCACGGTACTGGTTCACTATCGGTCAGTCAGGAGTATTTAGCCTTGGAGGATGGTCCCCCCATATTCAAACAGGATATCACGTGTCCCGTCTTACTCGATTTCATTGATAAGGCGTTTTCGTATACGGGGCTATCACCCACTATGGCGGCACTTTCCAGAGCCTTCTACTAACACCAAATCAACTTAAGGGCTAATCCCCGTTCGCTCGCCGCTACTAAGGGAATCTCGGTTGATTTCTTTTCCTCCGGGTACTTAGATGTTTCAGTTCCCCGGGTTTGCCTCGTTAAGCTATGTATTCACTTAACGATACCCGCAAGCGGGTGGGTTTCCCCATTCGGAAATGTTCGGATCAAAGTTTGTTTATCAACTCCCCGAACCTTATCGCAGATTACCACGTCCTTCATCGCCTCTGACTGCCAAGGCATCCACCGTGCACGCTTGGTCACTTGACCATATAACCCAAAATAGTTTTTTGATTAAAGTTTCCTTTAATCGCTACTCTGAACTACATACCAACGAAGCTTTTGTTCTTCATCGGATTTTACGATCATAGAATCTCTTCTGGGTTAGAGAAGGATCCCACCGGTTTGACGCTTGATTATCGTCTATTTCAAAGTTCTAAATTGTTAAAGAGCAAGTTTAGTGCAAAGCACTAAGTCAGA
>NZ_JAEMUH010000029.1 GCF_016461785.1 Marinomonas ostreistagni
TGTTGAACTAAGCCGCTTCGCGGGTCTTTTCTCAGTTTCCCCAATTTCCTCATTTAGAACCAGACTTAATCTTCCA
The DNA here is from genome assembly GCF_016461785.1 of Marinomonas ostreistagni. Taxonomy (GTDB): domain Bacteria; phylum Pseudomonadota; class Gammaproteobacteria; order Pseudomonadales; family Marinomonadaceae; genus Marinomonas; species Marinomonas ostreistagni_A. The sequence continues at coordinate 77 of NZ_JAEMUH010000029.1, forward strand.
TTCAACAACGGAGAATTAAGTCATGACGCTTTTACGCCAGCGAGTCATAGACAGGATGACCCTAGAAGGTTTTTCTGTGTCGACGCAAAGAGCTTATTTATATCAATTAACGGAAGTGGCTCGGTATTTTCGAGTATCTCCTGATCAGCTCAATCAAAACGATATCCAACACTATTTACTGTATCTAATAAGAGAGCGAGGGTGGAGCTGGTCAAGCTGTCGCCAAGCATTACATGCTCTTAACTTTCTATATCGAAAAGTTGCGAACAAAGAGATGCCATCGGTATCGCTTCCTCATCCTAATAAATCTCAGAAAATTCCAGATTTGCTTTATCCAGATGAAGTACAAGCGATGATTAGATGCTGTCAGCATCCAAAAGTGTATGTCGCCATGGTGTTAGCGTATACAACAGGGATGAGAATCAGTGAAATTAATGCCCTGCGAGTCGATGATTTAGACCTTACTCATCACTGCATCAAAGTAAGGCAAGGGAAAGGGCAACAAGATCGCTATGTGCTGTTTCCGCAAAGCTTGCAACAGGTGCTCGGTACCTATTGGCAACGATACGAACCTTGTGATGTGGTGGTTTATGGACTCGATAAACACCGCCCTCTGCATAGTAAATACCTGCGATTAGAGACAAAAGAAGCTGCTAAGCGTGCAGGGATCCATAAATGCATTCGTTTCCATAGCCTGCGTCATGCGTTTGCTTGTCATCAATTGTTAGCAGGAATGCCGTTACCTAGGCTGCAAGCCTTATTAGGTCATAAGCAGATCCAAACCACATTTCGTTATCTGCAATGGATCGCGATGATGGATCTAAAGAGACGAGATAGTGAAGATTTATTGCCGTCCGACTGGTGTCCATCATGAACGGGATAAGCCTAGCGAGCGTGATTCATCATTGCCACGAACAACAGCAGATACAGGCGAATGCGAGACAATGGCAGGTTCTACATCATATAGAAGACTGTCGAACCGAGCGCATGGGCACAGGCAAATATCAATGTTATGGCTGTGGTCACCATTGGTTTTGGCATCATAGCTGTCGAGATAGGCATTGTCCCCAGTGCCAAAAGAAGGCAAGCGAACAATGGCTATTGAGGCAGGAAGAACGATGTTTGCCAGTACCATATTTTCACTTGGTTTTTACACTGCCTCATGAGCTAAACGCTTGGATAGCTAAACATGATCGAGTCATTTATGACACGTTGTTTCAGGCTGCTTGGCGAGCGCTGAATGAGTTAAGCCAACGAAAACACAAAGGACGGGCTGGTATGACAGCGGTCTTACACACATGGGGCCAAACATTGGTGCGTCATGTTCACCTTCATGCCTTGGTTCCCTCTGGAGTGTATAGAGATCAAGGCTGGCACAGCCTGAGGAAACACTATTTTCTTCCGGTGAAACTGTTATCAAATCGTTTTAGAGGTGCCATGGTCAGTCAACTAAGAGCAGCCTTTAGCGAGGGGTTGTTGCCATCGCTATCCAAAGCGGAGGTGAGTCAGCTACTGAATGTTTTAATGCAAAAGCCTTGGGTGGTCTATTGTAAGTCAGCGATTGAATATCGCTCGACTTTGGTTGCTTACTTAGCACGCTATAGCCATCGTATTGCCTTATCTAACAACCGCTTCCAAGTGTGGAACAACGACAAAATCAGCCTTCAATATCGAGATTACCGCTCTAATAAACAGTCGCTTTTAACACTCACGCCACAGGAACTGGTAAGGCGTTTTTTACTGCATGTATTACCAAGGGGCTTTATGCGCATCCGGCATTATGGCTGTTTGTCGAATGCAATAAGAGCGAAAGTGAAAAAGCGGGTAGATAAGCAATTAGACAGGTACGAGCGACGAACCAAGGAAGACAGTGAAAAGGTAGCTGAATCAGGATGTTCGTGTCCTGTTTGTGGAGAACGTACTGTTACTTATCTTGGCGATGTCTCAGAGAGTAAAGTGACAGAGAGGCTTAGTGTCATGCTACCGTGGGACAATGGTAGTTAGCGTTAGCACATAATGAGATCAGAATATAAAGCAGATCAGGTCATAAGGCCTGAGGTAATCACTTGCCTCTCTGGTCAAATCACGCTAAAAAAGGGTACATTAAGAACCAATATTGCGGTGATCAAAGACGATCTGATGCGAAATAGACCAGAGGATCTTTGGTTTTAGCGAGTTATTTAACAGGGAAGTCCCACCATGAAAAAAGCAAATCCCCTATATAGACAACGCGGCCGTTCAACAGTGGGTTATAGCCGCAGCTACGCTGCCGTATAACCCTTAATTGTTA
>NZ_JAEMUH010000003.1 GCF_016461785.1 Marinomonas ostreistagni
GCGCCTGTTTTGAAGAAGACAATCACCGTAGTCTGGAGTCATCCAACAAATTTTATAAACATCGGCTAGACAATGTCGGATGGCGTCGCAAGTTCCTTATCCCGACCTGCGCTTTATTGCTCATTAGCAAGTATATCTAAATTTAATTAGCAGAGTTCATATTAATTTTGGCTATTATTTCTTTCGCCTCCTCTTCCAGTGCTGCAATAAAGTCATCTAAAAAAGGGTTAAAGGGACGGTGTAAAGGCAAAAGTATATTGACGGTAAATGGGTAAGACACATTCAATGGACGAATTTGCAGGCCATGCTCAATAAAATCCAGAGCGGTTAGCGGGTTGATGATGGCAATTCCCGCCCCTTTGCTAACCAGCTGACAGACAGACGCGGCTGTGGGTGTTTCTATCACCGTTTTACGATTGATTCCAAGTTTATGTAGCTCTTCATCCAATTTGATTCGATAAGGGTCAGTAGGGGATAAGTTAACAAAAGGTTGACCTTCGAAATCTCGAATATCAATAATATCTTTTGTTAATAATGGATGGTTATTTGGCAAAATGCAGACTTCATCGATGCTTAACAAAGGTTTAAGTGTAGTACCTGAAGGTGAGTAGTTGTTTTCAGTCAAACCAAGATCGTATTGCTGATACGTTAAACTTTGTTCTAAATATGGTGGTTCTTGCACCGAAATAGAGATGCCGACATTTTTGCCGGTGTTTAAAAACTTTAAACAAGCTCCCGGTAAAAGCGACTGAGAAAAAGCTGGCAATGTCAGTATTGAAAGTCTTCCTACCTGATCAATGCGCAAATCTTCAACGGTTGACCAAATTCTTTCCAAACCTATGTATGAGCGTTTCACCTCCTCAAAAAGAGTGTAAGCCGCATTGCTGGGCTTGAGTCGGCCTCGCACTCGTTCAAATAAAGTGAATCCTAATACTTGCTCAAGTCTTGCTAATTCTCGGCTAATGGTGGGTTGCGAGGTGTGCAATATATCTGCAGCGTTGGTCACGCTTTCCGCAGTCATCAAAGCATTGAATATTTCAATTTGTCGGAATGTTAGCTTCATAAGTCATATCGGAAGTGAATAGAAATTGAATAAATAGATATTATTTGTATTTTTGTCTGAGCGCTATGATTGATTCACTTTCAATAACTAAAAAAGTGACTCAAATAATCTATAGGAGCATGGCGAAGTGACAATTTTTAATCCCAATACACTAATAGAAATAACCCAGCAGTTTGGTACTCCTGTGTGGGTGTACGATGCGGCTACTATTCGACAACAGATAAGACGGCTTCGAGAGTTTGATGTCATTCGCTTTGCGCAAAAAGCTTGTTCGAATACGCATATATTACGATTGATGCGAGATGAAGGCGTAATGGTAGATGCCGTGTCCGCTGGAGAAATTGAAAGAAGTTTAGTGGCGGGCTACAGCAACAGTGACAATCCCGAAAGCATTGTTTTTACCGCAGATGTGATAGATCGTGAAACGATAGAATTGGTTATTCAACACGACATTCCTGTCAATATTGGCTCTATGGATATGTTGTATCGAATTGCAGAAGTAAATCCTCACCATCCAGTTTGGATACGAGTAAATCCTGGTTTTGGCCATGGGCATAGTGAAAAAACCAATACTGGTGGACCAAATAGCAAACATGGTATTTCGCTAGAAGATTTGCCGCATGCCGTAGCTATGATTCAACAATATGGTTTGGACTTAATTGGCATTCATATGCACATTGGTTCAGGTTCAGACTTTGCACATTTGTCTCAAGCCTGCCAAGTTATGGTCGAGATAGTGAAATTAGCCAATGTGGATATTCGAGCCATTTCTACTGGAGGTGGGCTTCCTGCGTCTTATACAGAAAAGGATGCAGAATTAGATACCAATAGCTTTTTTAGATTATGGGATGAGGCTCGTAAAGAGATAGAAAATCATTTAGGCCACGTTATTAAACTAGAAGTAGAGCCGGGACGATTTTTAGTGGCAAACGCGGGTGTTTTGGTGGCGGAAATCCATTGCTTGAAATCAACGCAGCACCACAATTTCATTCTAGTTGATGCGGGTTTTAATGACCTGTTAAGACCGAGTATGTATGGCAGCTATCACAAAATTGAGGTGGTTCATCAAGCAACACATCAGAAGCCTGCAATAATACCATCTAATGAGCTTGAGTATGCGGTGGCTGGCCCTTTGTGCGAGTCTGGCGATGTATTTACTCAGAATGCAAATGGGGTAATTTGCCATCAAACATTAGATAATCCTAAAGTTGGTGAACTATTGGTATTTAATGATGCTGGGGCCTATGGTGCTTCTATGTCATCAAATTACAACAGTCGACCACTAGCGCCTGAAGTAATAATTGAAGAAGGAGAATACCGTCTCATTAGAAAAAGACAAACCATAAGTAATCTTTTGGCATTAGAAGCCCTCTAGAACTTCTGCTGTTGAATGAAGTCAAATGGGGCGGATGGTGTTGCAAGCTCCTTATCTCGGCTGATCATAGAGTACCTGATCTCATCCGCGTGCTTGTCACAGACGCTCAGAAGTGACTCTTTACACGCCACAGGCGCTCACCATTGCATTGCTGATGGTAGTGTGATCTTTTGAATTGGTGGGCATGTGAGAGTAGGTCGCACCGCAAGGGCATAAATATCGTCAAGCTTTTCATTATGAAGCCCTGATTGCTGATGCAGTCAGGGTTTTTTTTCGTTTGCTCGATCGAAAAAGACCCTTACGCTAATACTGCTATTGCTAAACCTTTACGAAGAACAGCTGTAATGACTAACGCCGCCCATCCTGTAGAACTCTTCTGGGCGAAGGCGGTAGTACTTATCTTCGATCTCTTTAGATTGTTCTTGGTAAGGGTTGTTAAGGACTTCTTGTAACTCTCTAATGAGATCATAGTTACCTTGTTCTGCTTGTTGATAAGCAGGTACAACGAGCCATTCGCGCCAAGTGTATTTAGGGTTCACTTGTTTCATCGCTTGGCTAATGCTGGCTTGTTTTTCGTCCGCATGGATAGCTACGCGCCACTGCTCAAGCCATTGCTGCCATTGGATTAGCTGTTCTTCAGTTGGCTCTGTATAAAAAGTACTGGTCAGGGCTGAAATGTCTTTTGGTATATGAGACAGCTCACGGAAGAACATATTAAAGTCAGCGCGGGCGCTGAACATTAAGCTTAACAGCTGCGTCACAAGCTCTGAGTCATAGCGTTCAAGTCCTAGCTTGCTGACCCACATGGCTTCAATCTTCTGCTGCATCACCTGGATAAATTCATCACGAATTTGCAGTAGTGCTTTGTGTGCATCTGGTTCTTGTTGCAGTAATGGCTCAAGCGATTTGCAGAACATGCTAAAGTTTTGCTGCGCTGCTAGAGGTTGATTGAAGAATGAGAAGTGGCGTCCACCACCAGTCCAAGGTTGGAACGCTGGATCAAATATCTCGCAGAAGCCAAATGGGCCATAGTCTAGGGTGTAGCCGCCAGCAGGACAGTTGTCACCATTAAAGTTCCCTTGGCAGTATCCTACTCGAATCCAGTTCGCTACTAATGAACTGAGGCGTTCGCGGAATACTTCAGCAAGTTTGATCAGTTGCTTAGAAAAAGATAACGCTAGATCGATTTCACCTTTGTATTCTCTATCGATTAGATGGTGCACTATCATCTCAAGCTCTTTTAACGCATTAGGATGCTCGTTGATTCGTGCTCTACGTGCAAATAGTTCGAGCTGACCGACACGTATAAACGAGGGTGCCACTCGGGTTGATATCGCTACAGGGTTAGACACCATGATTTCAGGGTCAGTGGACTGTGAGCCTTCGTGATACCAAGGGCGATGCACCTGCTCAGTTTTCGAAACAAATAGGCTAAGAGAACGAGATGTTGGAATACCCAAGGCATGCATTGCTTCTTGTGCAAGAAACTCTCGTACGCTTGAGCGTAGGACGGCTCTACCATCACCACCACGACAGTAAGGTGTACGACCACCGCCTTTCAACTGCATTTCCCAACGTTTACCTTTAAATACTCCTTCAAATATAGACATGGCACGCCCATCACCATATCCGTTTCCTGTTCTGAAAGGGCACTGCTGAGTGTACTCTGTACCGTAAATAGATAACGCGTAACCTGTTGCCCAGCCGGATCTCAACATCGGTGCTGTAACGTTTGACAGGTCTCCAGAAAAGACTTCTTGAAATGTTTCCGTAAGTGCTAAGGCATCATCTAAGCCAAGCTCTTCAAAGAGTGTGTTGCTGTGAGCAACGTACTCGAAGTCTGGCAAAGGTGTGGGACTTACTGGTACATAGTGCCCTGAGAAGACTTGCCTCGGATGATGCTCGTTACCATCTGGATCGCTTTCTGGGTCAGCGTTAAGTGAATCCACTAGAGAATAGTCAGCTAGCTTAGCAAAGCCTTTCATCGTCGTGACTTTAGTATTGAGGTCGCTGCTGTTGTCATGTGCCATGTTAGTGTCTTCTCTTGAATTAGTGATAAGTGGATTCGACTTACTTTAATAAATTGTATTTATGCTAAGACTTGATAGATAGCCCTACTTAAACTTTCTTATCTTGAACCTCATTACTTTAAGATTAGCTGCGCAATTAATTAAACTGTTTCTATAAAATAGTACGTACGTTATTAAGTCTTGAAAATAAGGATTTCGGTGAATGAGTCATCAATCATGGGTAGTGAGCCTGTACAACTGGATAGTGAAGTCAGACGAGAAAAGGCATGAAGACAAACCTTCTGTGGCAAGGAACTTTATTCGCTTAATCACGGCGCAGTTTCTCACTAATACAGGAGATGCAATCGTTAATCCCAAGGTGACTCTTCCTTGGTTGCTCCAGTCTGTTGGAGCGCCAACGTTTTTAGTGGGCTGGCTGGTGCCAATTCGCGAGTCGGGTTCGTTATTACCGCAGTTATTTATTGCCAGTGCGATGCGCCGTTTAACGATTCGTAAGTGGGTGTGGGTATTGGGAAGCGTAATACAGGCTATGTCGTTATTGTTGATGGCACTCGTTGCAAGCTCCCTTGAGGGCTATACAGCAGGCATGAGTATCATATTGCTGCTGGCGTGCTTTAGCTTAGCTCGTGGGCTCAATTCTGTTGCGACAAAGGACATTTTAGGTAAAACCATCCCTAAGTCAGAGCGAGGCCAAGTGACAGGGCTATCTGCCAGTGCAGCTGGTCTAGTAACGATCGGCATTGGCCTTATGATGGCTCTTAGCTATGCCTATGATTGGCAGACATCGTCTTACTTTATTTGGGGGTTGATTGCTGGTGCGGTGCTTTGGTTGTTATCTGCATTCATCTTTTCGCGTGTTGATGAGCCGAAAGGGGAGACGGACGATACAGACTTTAGTGTGATGCGTTCTTTATCTCAGTTATCACTTCTAATATCCGATAAAGAATTTCGTCACTTTGTCATAACACGAGCGTGTTTCTTAGGGACGGCTTTGGCTGCACCGTATTACGTTCTGTTAGCTGAGGAAAGAATTGGTGACTCAATTTGGGTGTTAGCGATATTTATGATGATCAGTGGCTTAGCAGGCCTCGTCTCAGGGCCTTTTTGGGGCCGCTTTTCTGATGACTCAAGCCGTAAAGTTCTGATCTTAGCATCGAGTTTAGGAGCGCTGACAAGTATTGCTCTTTTTGCTATTGCGCAGTGGCTACCGGAGGCGCTTGAGAGCTTTTGGTTATTACCGGCACTGTATTTTTTGCTGACGGTTTTTCACCAAGGTATTCGTGTTGGTCGCAAAACCTACCTAGTGGATATGGCTGAGGGAAATAAGCGTACGAGCTTCGTAGCGGTAGGGAATACCGCGATAGGGATGATGCTGCTTGTATTCAGTTTAATTGGGTTGCTAAGTGAAGTGGTGACATTAGATATGCTGATTTTTATCTACGCTCTAATCACGGTTGTTGGAGTATTGATGGCAATACGTTTGCCAGAGGTCACTAAGCGCTCCTGAGCGCTTAGTTTGGGAGTGGGACAGAAGTGCAGTACTTGATTTTGTTTAATGCAAGAGTCGAGCTGACATCTCGTACTCCTTCCATGTTTGAAAGCTCATCGCTAAGAAAATCTGATAAAGCCGTAAGGTCCTGCGCAATGACTCTAAGCCAATAGTCACAATGCCCCGTCACAGAATAGCACTCTTGTACTGTTTCCATCGTTGCGACTCGTTCTTGAAAGTTTTTACGAGCCAGACTGTTGCCTTTATCAAGTGTTATAAACACAAAAGCGGTAACTTGATACCCTAGTTCTGTACTGTTTAACCGTGTATTGTATGCCTCAATTAAGCTACTCTGCTCTAATCTCTGCAGGCGCCGAGAACACTGAGAAGGCGATAAATTCACTTGTTCGGATAAAGCGACATTAGAAAGACGAGCGTTGGTCTGGAGCGCTTTGAGTAGCTTCCAGTCATAAGCATCAAGTTCTAAGTGGTTCATTCAAGGTTCCTTAGAATATTACTTGGCGTATTTAATTTTAAGTTAGTTATTGGGCCAAGCCTGTACGTTATATCCTATGGAATTCTCAGGAATAAACAAGCACATTGCTTGCTTTTTTGGGGGAATAAAAGCAGAAAAGTGCAGTGCGATATGAAAAAGGCTGCATGTAGCAGCCTTTTTCGCAATTAACCTGTAGGTAGGTTTTCGCTCAACCAAGCCAGTGCTTGGTCATAAGGCTCTGGCATGGAGCTCAATGACTTGAGAATCGATTGCAGCTGGTCGAGATCTCCTGAACAAGCATTCAGGTGGCCAACCTTACGGCCTGGGCGCACTTCTTTGCGGTACCAGTAAAGCTCTAGACCTTTGATGGATAGCCAGTTGTAATCAACGTCAACACCGATCAAGTTCACCATCATGCTTTGATTTTTCACTTCAGCAGGCGCTAAAGGTAAACCTGCTACAGCACGAATATGGTTTTCGAACTGGTCAACACTTGCACCAGCTTGAGTCCAGTGACCACTGTTGTGAACTCGTGGGGCCAATTCGTTGATCAATAGTTTGTCGCCGCAACGGAAGCATTCCATTGCCATCACACCGACGTAATCCAGCGCGTCCATTAGCTTACCAAGCATGCCTTCAGCTTGTTCTTGAAGGTGCTCTAAGCGCTGCAGCGGTGAAATGGATGCGTACAGAATGCCGTTAATGTGTAGGTTTAGGGTAAGTGGGTAAAAGTATTTTTCACCGTTTCTACCTCGTACACCAACAACAGATACCTCTTCATCAAAGTTGATGGCTTGCTCAGCAATCGCTAGGCCTTTCCAGTCATCTGGAATTTCAGTGCTTTCAGCTTGTTTCAACCAGTACTGACCTTTGCCATCGTAGCCACCACGGCGGCGTTTCATCAATACGCGGTCACCCAGTGTTTGATAAGCTTTTTCAGCCGTTGAGTCATCTTCAACAGGGAACCAAGGTGCTGTTGCTAGGTCCAGTTTATCGATCCACTGCTTTTGTGTCAGACGATCGGCTAACTGTGGGAACGTTTTCAAGTTGACGAAGTTCGGATGGGCTGCAAGCTGCTTTGTTGCAGCCGTTTCAGGCCAATCTTCACGTTCTGCTGTGACGATGTCATCCGCTTGAAGTGGCAACGTTTCGTCGGTTTCAATATCAACAGGTTTAACGTCTAAGCCAAGTGGGTTGGCTGCCTGTTTAAGCATGGCGCCAAGTTGACCTGCGCCGAGTACCCAAATAGATGACATGGATTAAGCCTCGCGTGGATCTGGGTTAGAAAGAACCGTATCTGTCTGCTCGTTGCGGAACGCTTCAATACGCTCTGCAAGCTCAGCATCTTCATTTGCAAGGATTTGACAAGCTAATAGGCCAGCGTTGAAAGCACCTGCTGTACCAATGGCTAACGTGCCTACCGCTACACCTTTTGGCATTTGTGCAATCGATAGTAAGCTGTCCATGCCGTTTAAAGCTTTGCTTTGAACTGGAACACCTAACACAGGAAGGCGAGTATGTGCTGCAACCATGCCAGGTAGGTGAGCTGCGCCGCCAGCGCCGCCAATGATAACCTTAAAACCACGTTCAACTGCGCTTTCAGAAAACTCTGCTAGCTTAACCGGTGTACGGTGTGCTGATACCACTTCAACATGGTACGCAACGCCTAGTTTGTCCATGATTTCAGCGGCTGCTTCCATGGTTGCCCAGTCACTTTTAGATCCCATAATAAGGGCTACTTTCGCTTGCAAAATTGTTCTCCTGCTCTGTTCTCCAACGGGTATGAGGGGATATGTCGGAGTTTGATTTCAAGTCTTCAAGGGAGCTGTATTCAACTCCTGCAAATAGGGGCGATAATATAGCCGATTTTCGTCGAAACCGCGAGTTGGGGGAGTGTCTAGAGGCGACTTTTTATTTTAAAAAAGCACAGTGTCAGAAAGAAAAAAGGCGAGACTTAAAGTCTCGCCTTTAGATAGCTATCGTAATCTGGAATTTGCTTCTCAAAGGGCTCATCAAACAGAGGTGAGCTGATTAGGAAGTTTGCCGACGATACGCTACAAGCAATGGGGATGTTCCACACAGCTGCTACACGTAAGAGCGCTTTAATATCCGGATCATGGGGCATTGGCTCAAATGGATCCCAGAAGAAGATCAATATGTCGATTTTGCCTTCTGCAATCAGGCCGCCAAGTTGCTGATCACCGCCAAGTGGACCACTGATTAAGGCGTTGACCGGTACACCCAGCTGCTTTTGTAATAAGCTGCCAGTAGTCCCCGTTGCCATGAGTTCATGCTTAACGAGTTTATCTTTATGTTGCACAGCCCAAGATGTCAACTCGGGCTTCATGTTGTCATGTGCAACCAGAGCAACGCGTTTGCGCGCTGCTGTTGTAACCGTCTTTTTATCCATTAAACAACTGCGCCAACTTCAACCACTTTGATCATGTTAGTTGTACCATGTGAAACAAGGTGATCACCTTTGGTTACGATCACTAGGTCGCCGTCTTTAACGAAGCCCAAAGATTTCACTTTATTCACGAGACCTGAAATGATGGTGTCAATGTTGTGCTCTTGAGAAGAGAACGCAACGGGTGTAACACCACGGTATAGTGCTGTTTTGTTCAATGTTTCTTGGTTTGGTGACAATGCGTAGATTGGCAAACCAGATGAAATACGTGATAACAACAATGGTGTTGTACCTGAAGCGGTTAAACTAATGATCGCTTTCACGCCTTCAAGGTGGTTGGCTGCGTACATTGCTGACATAGCAATCGTTTCAGAGATCGACGTGAATGTCACATCAAGACGGTGCTTTGAACGCATCACTGAAGGATGTTTCTCTGCGCCAAGACAGACGCTGTCCATCTTTTTAACCACTTCTTCAGGGAAAGAGCCTGCAGCGGTTTCTGCAGATAGCATTACAGCATCAGTACCATCTAGTACAGCGTTGGCAACATCAAACACTTCTGCACGAGTTGGCATTGCCTGTGTAATCATAGTTTCCATCATCTGTGTTGCTGTGATCACAGGACGGTTAAGTTGACGACAACGTTTGATCATGTGTTTTTGTACGCCAATCAACTCGGCATCACCGATCTCAACACCTAAATCACCACGTGCAACCATTACAGCATCAGATGCGAGAATGATAGCATCTAGTGTTTCGTTGTCAGCCACCGCTTCAGCACGCTCAACTTTAGCTACGATACCTGTTTCAAGACCTGCCGCTTTAGCCAGCTCACGAGCTTCCTCAAGATCTGCTGCACTACGCGGGAAAGAAACCGCTAGGTAATCTGCTTTTAAGGCCGCTGCCGTTTTGATGTCTTCTTTGTCCTTGTCGGTCAACGCCGCTGCAGACAAGCCGCCACCTTGACGGTTGATGCCTTTATTATTGGACAGCGCACCACCAACGATGACTTTGGTGTGAACTTCCATGCCAATCACTTCAGTGACTTCCAGCACAACACGACCATCATCAAGAAGCAACACGTTGCCTGGAGAAGAGTCTTCTGCAAGTTGAGGGTAGTCGATACCTACGCGCGTTTCATCGCCTGCGTTCTTGTCGAAACCTACGTCTAGGATAAACTTCGCGCCTTCTTGTAGCGTAACTTTTGTATCCTTAAAACGAGCGATACGAATTTTTGGACCTTGAAGATCCCCAAGAATAGCAACATGACGCTTATTTTTTGCCGCCATTTCACGCACGACATTAGCGCGATTGATGTGATCTTCAGGTTGGCCGTGTGAGAAGTTCAAACGAAAAACGTTTGCTCCAGCCAAAATAAGTTTCTCAATCATCTCTGGTGAGCTAGAGGATGGTCCTAATGTGGCAACGATCTTTGTTCTGCGGGTCATATCTATTCCAAAAAAGTGATAATGCGTCAGGGAAGTATAAGAGATGAAAAAGGCTGCGTCAGCAGCCTTTTGGATTTAGTCTTACTTGGCGTTCATCAAAGCGATGGTGTTATCCAGCATTCGGTTTGAGAAGCCCCACTCGTTATCATACCAAGCCATGACTTTAACAAGCTTTCCTTGTACACGAGTTTGTGTCGCATCAAAGTTGGAAGTATAAGTGCTATGGTTAAAGTCAGAAGACACTAGTGGCTCATTGTTAACACACAATACTTGTGCCAACACTGGATCCGCCGCAATGGCGTCTTCGATAATTTTGTTCACTTCTTCAGCCGTTGTTTCACGCGGTGCTTGAAATGTTAAATCTACCAAAGACACGTTAATCGTTGGTACACGAACAGCCATGCCGTCAAACTTGCCTGCAAGCTCTGGAACCACTAGGCCAACAGCTGCTGCAGCACCAGTTTTAGTAGGAATCATGTTCATTGCAGCAGCGCGAGCACGGTACAAGTCAGAGTGATAAACGTCTGATAAACGCTGATCGTTTGTATACGCGTGGATCGTCGTCATCAAGCCACTTTCGATGCCAAGCTTATCGTTAAGCGGCTTCGCGATTGGAGCAAGACAGTTCGTGGTACAAGAAGCGTTTGAGATCACTGTCATGTCTGACGTTAGAACATCTTGGTTAACACCATAAACAACTGTGGCGTCTACTTCTTTGCCTGGCGCTGAGATAATGACTTTCTTGGCGCCTGCGCTAATGTGAGCACCTGCTGTTTCTTTGGTAGTGAAGAAACCAGTGCACTCGTAAACCACATCAACACCTAAGTCTGCCCAAGGTAGTTTTGCTGGGTCTCGCTCAGAAAACGTTAGGATTTTATCTTCATTGATGTATAGCGCTTCAGCATCAAATTTTACATCTGCATTGAAACGTCCGTGAACTGTGTCATATTTAGTTAAGTGAGAGTTGATTTTGGAATCGCCAAGGTCGTTAATGGCTACAACTTGTATTTGATCACGTTTTCCTGACTCGTAAAGTGCTCGAAGTACGTTGCGTCCGATACGTCCATAACCGTTAATAGCTACCTTAATCGTCATATCTCACTCCTAATATTCGAAGATAAAGTCTGCTCATTGGAATTAGTGTAGAACAGAATTCTTTCAATGTTATTGTAAAAACACTACAAAAATAAAAATCCTCAATGGCTAAACCTACCAAGAGAGCATTGTATGTGTAAAAAACATACGGCATTTTGAAATGTTCTGTCATTTAGCCTGTTTTATAACTCTATTCTAAAGAAAAAAAAGCGTATTGGTAATATTTTTTGGTAAATTTATTACATAAATATGCCTAATATAGAACTTTAGTCTTGTTTGTTGGCTTTAAATTCTTAAAATGTAGTAAAATTACATAAAACGGCTCTGTTTTCTTAATCTAGCATTTAACCGGAGCCCAAATGGAGAGAGATGATGAACCCTATAGTGGAAAAAGTGACCCAAGCCATTATTGAACGTAGTAAATCGCTGCGTTCTCAATATTTAGCGGATATGCAGCAGGCTGAGTTAAAGGGTCCACATCGTGGTTCATTGTCATGCGGTAACTTGGCCCATGGTTTCGCGGCGTGTCAGCCTCAGGAAAAGCAAAAGCTTAAGCTGATGGATGAAGCTAACATCGGTATCGTTACTTCCTACAACGATATGTTGTCTGCCCACAAACCTTATGAAACTTACCCAGATATCATTCGCAAAGCCGTGGCAGAGATGGGATCTGTGGCACAGGTTGCTGGCGGTGTGCCAGCAATGTGTGATGGTGTCACTCAGGGCCAAGAAGGTATGGAGTTATCGCTATTTAGTCGAGACAACATTGCTCAAGGTACCGCGATAGCACTTTCTCACAACATGTTTGATGCTGCTGTGTTCTTAGGTATCTGTGACAAAATTGTTCCAGGACTGTTGATCGCGGCTTTACGCTTTGGTCATTTACCATGCCTATTTGTGCCAGCCGGCCCAATGCCATCTGGTATTACTAATGCGCAAAAAGCGGCGGTTCGTCAGCGTTTTGCCAAGGGGGAAGCAAGTCGTGACGAACTGCTAGAAGCTGAGTCTGCTTCTTACCATAGTGCAGGTACTTGTACTTTCTACGGCACAGCTAACTCTAACCAATTATTGGTTGAAATGATGGGGCTGCAACTACCAGGCTCCTCTTTTGTTAATCCTGATAACCCAATGCGAGATGCATTAACGCGCTATACAGCGCAGTTGGCCACCAAAACAACGGCGCTAGGAAAAGATTACCGTCCAATCTATAAAGTGATTGATGAGCGTTCAATTGTGAATGCTATGGTCGGTCTGTTGGCAACAGGTGGCTCAACGAATCACACCATGCATATTGTCGCATTTGCTCGCGCGGCAGGTATTGTGATCAATTGGCAAGATTTCTCAGAGCTTTCAAAAGTGGTGCCGCTATTGACGCGCATCTACCCGAATGGGCAAGCGGACATTAACCATTTCCAAGCTGCAGGCGGTATGGCTTTCCTAACTAAGCAGTTATTAAAAGGCGGTTTGGTACATGAAGACGTAAATACCATAGTGGGTCATGGACTAACGCATTATACCAAAGAGCCTTTCATGGAAGGTGATCAGCTAGTATGGCGTGACGGTGTTGAAGCCAGTTTAGACGATGAAGTTGTTCGATCAATTGACAACCCATTTAGCAAAGAGGGTGGTTTGTCTTTGTTAGAAGGTAACCTTGGTCGTGCGGTGATTAAGGTTTCAGCAGTAAAAGAAGAGAACCGCGTGATCGAAGCGCCTGCTGCTGTTTTCCAAGATCAAAATGACTTGGCTGAAGCGATTCGCACTGGTGAATTAAAGCGTGACTGTGTTGCAGTAGTACGTTACCAAGGTCCGAAAGCCATCGGTATGCCAGAACTACACAAGTTGACGCCTTTCCTTGGCAACTTGCAGGACCAGGGCTACAAAGTAGCACTTGTTACCGATGGGCGTATGTCTGGTGCCTCTGGTAAGGTTCCGGCGGCAATTCACTTAACTCCTGAAGCATTAGCCGGCGGCCTTATTGGCAAAATCCAAGATGGTGACTTGGTTCGCTTAGATGCTAATAAAGGCACTTTGTCTGTATTAGTAAGCGATGCTGAGCTTGCTAAGCGTGAGCAGGCTAGTTGTGACCTGACGGCTTCTCATCAAGGAATGGGACGCGAGTTGTTTGCTGGGTATCGCATGCTGGTTAATGGTGCTGAGCAGGGCGCTTGTTCACTTTTCCCCGAGTAACAGATTTCTCTGACTACTAACGTTTGTTAGTAATGGTGTTTAGGCCTCCTTTTGGAGGCCTTTTTTTGACCTTTAGAAAGAGGTTCTAGTTGCTGGAGCTGGAACGGAAATTCGGCAAAAAGGAGCTGTCAGACAGCCACAAAAAAGCCGAGCGCTCAGGCTCGGCTTTGAAGAGATGAAGACTCTAGATCATTAGTCTAGCGTGTTCAATTTACCCTCGTATGACTCAAAAGAATCCAGTACTTTCTTCTCTGGAGCACCAGACATAAGGCTAACGACAACAATAGCGATGGTTGATAGGATAAAGCCTGGAACGATTTCATAGACATCAAAGATGCCACCAGAAATTTGTTTCCAAACAACGATCGTAATACCACCCACTAAGATACCTGCTAGGGCACCGTTGCGGTTCATGTTGCGCCAGAATAGGCTCAAAATGATGGCAGGGCCAAAAGCTGCACCAAAACCAGCCCAAGCGTACGACACTAAGCCAAGCACCGAGCTTTCTGGGTTAAAGGCCAGAATAAGCGCGATAATCGATAGAGCAACAACACCAAAACGGCCGATGTTTACGATTTGTTTTTGTGTTGCATTTGGGTTGATCCAAGCTTTGTAGAAGTCTTCCGCTAACGCAGAAGAGGACACAAGCAACTGAGAGTCAGCGGTACTCATGATTGCAGCAAGAATTGCAGCTAATAGGATACCCGCTACGACTGGGTTAAATACCGCATTCACCAAGATCATAAAGATCTTTTCGCCGTCTTCTAAAGAGCCGCCCATATGGTTGTCTACGTAGACAATACCAACTACACCAATTAATAGTGCACCAACCATTGAAAGTGCTGTCCAAACAACGGCAATGCGACGTGCTGTAGTAATGTCTTTGTTAGAACGAGATGCTTTAAAACGAGCTAGGATGTGTGGCTGACCAAAATAGCCTAGGCCCCAAGCAACCAATGAGATGATACCAATGATGCTCAAAGGTTCACCATTTACATCACGCCATAGGGACAATAACTCTGGATTTTTCGCTTCTAGTGTCGCTGGAAGCTGAGACCAGTCGCCTTCCATAATTGCGATGGGTACGATAACCAATGCCGCACACATCAAAAGGCCTTGCACTAGGTCTGTCCAAGATACGGCTAAGAAACCACCAAATAGTGTGTAAGACACAACACATACCGTGCCGATTACAACTGCCCAACGGTAGTCCAGGCCGAATACTGTTTCGAAAAGCTTACCGCCCGCTACTAGGCCAGAGCTTGTGTAGAACAAGAAGAATAGCAAGATAAAGAAGGCTGAAATGGTTTGAATCAGTTTTGATTTATCTTGGAAGCGAGTAGACAAGTATTCAGGTAAGGTTAGAGAGTTGGCTTCGATACTGTAAGTACGAAGACGTTTCGCACAGATTAGCCAGTTTAACCATGTACCAACAAGCAGACCACCAGCTAGCCAAAGAGACTCCATACCGGCTGCGAAAGCGTAGCCTGGAAGTCCTAGTAATAGCCAGCCACTCATGTCTGATGCGCCAGCGGATAGGGCAGTAGGCCAAGGGCCTAGAGAGCGACCACCTAGGAAGTAGTCTTCTGAGCTAGATGTACGTTTGTACGCGTATAAACCAATACCTAACATAACCACTAAATAGGCTAAGAAGGTGAAGCTTATTGCTAAGCTGTTTTCAATCATTGTTGTCCCCATGATTTGTTTTCTTATAGCGAAGGATATTGTGCGACGTTTTATTCAATAAGCTTAAACGTTTCCCGAGGATCAGCTAAGAGCCTCAGAGGTGCATGTCATCCTCAGATGATGGATTGCATAAGACAATCGGGCTGTAGTTCCTTGAAAAAGGCTTTTTTTACAAAAAAATAACCATTACACAACCTGACCGGCGATTCTAAGAAGAGAGTGAGCAATTATCTTTCAAAATCCTCTGACAAAATATTGATATTCTCTTATTAAGGGGGAAGTGAGGGTTCTATAGTGGAACAAATAAGAAAGGCGCCGATTAGGCGCCTTTGAATACTTTAGTTATCCTGCTTCGGAAGGCGAGTATCTTGTACACTCAGTTTCAACTTGCGCAGATGCTCGTTGAATTCAGGGCCGCGTTTCAGCAGTACACCTGTTGCCAATGCATCGATCAGCGTGAGATACACGATACGTGAACTCATCGGTGTGTAGATGTCCGTATCTTCGGTTTCTTCGATCGGAAGCACAATAGAGCAGTGTTCCGTTAATGGTGAGCCGGGGTTAGTAATACCGACTACCGTTGCACCGGCTTCACGTGCAACCCGGGCTGTTTCGATCAATGGTAAGGTACGACCTGACAATGAAATCAGTACCACCGCATCGCCTGGATGAGTGCCCGCCGCCGCCATTCGTTGCACCAAAATATCGGTATAAGCGACAACTGGCATATTTAAGCGGAAGAACTTATGGTGCGCATCTTTAGCAACAGGACCTGATGCACCTAGGCCATAAAACTCGATACGGCGTGCTTGTGCTAAAACATCCACTACACGACTAATCAATGTCTCTGGAAGTAGTTCTTGCGCACGAGTAAGGTTGTTCTTTGCCGCCTCAAAAATCTTATGGGTAATGGCCCCAGGCGCATCGTCAGGTTCGACGTTAAGGTTCACATAAGGTGTTCCTTTCGCAAGGCTTTGTGCTAATGCGACTTTGAAGTCTGGAAAGCCGCTGCCAATTAAGCTGCGACAAAAACGGTTAACCGTTGGTTCACTAACCTCGGCACGCGCGGCAAGCTTCGCAATGCTGGAGTGAATAGTCGTTTTAGGGTCGGCTAAAATGGCTTCAGCAACCTTACGCTCAGATTTGCTCAGCGTACTCAGTTTTTCTTGGATTCTGCGAATAATGTCTTCGTGCTTATTCATTTATGTGCTTCAACAGTAAAATATTGACTCAAATTGGTATCAAGGACATTCTGACAGCGGTTTCCCCCTCTGGCAATAAGTGATTGAAAATGTATGCACTTTCTGAGTATTTGAAGCAAATGAACTCCATTTTACCGAAAGATGGCGAGTATGACTTAGTGCCTCTTGAGGAAGGGTTTTCTAACCAAACTTACTGTATTCGTTGGTGTAACCAGCCTCAGCTGGTGTTGCGCTTAACGCAAGAAAGCGATGAACTGTTTGGCGTGAACCGTGAGCTGGAATTTCATATCTGGCGGCAAGCAGCTCAACATGGATTAACCGCGAACATCGTTTGGCAGCAGCAATCGTGCGTGGTTAGTCAGTTTTTAGCGGGGCATACCTTTCCTTGGTCTGTCGTTCACCAAGACGCTACCTTAAAACCTATCTGTGAGGTGGTGCAGCATTTACATCAACAACCAAGCGTTTCTCAAGAATACTGTGTTTATGAGTTATTAGAGCGCTGGCTACAGGCCTTGTCTAAAGGGCATTGTGAACCGGATATAGTGGAACCTATAGAGCAAGTACAACGTTTCTATAGCACCTTAGCGAAGGCACCACGGCCAGATACATTGGTTCTTTGCCATAACGACTTGAACCCTAAAAACGTTATTCTCAAGTCCAATAGAGCTTGGCTTATTGATTGGGAATGCGCTGGGATGAGTGACCCTTTGTTTGACTTGGGGGTTTTGGCTCATGCGCATCACTTGAATTACGAACAACTCCAACAGGCTTATTCAATCATTATTGGTGGAGCCTTAGATGAAGAGCATTGCTACCGTATCGAATGCTATCGTCAAGCTTATGTTTTACGTGAGTTGGTCTGGCTGTTACTAAGGCAGTTAATAAGGGGAGCTCATGAATTGGATGGTGTGCAGTGGTATCATGCACTCTTAAATGATCCCATATTTAACCCTTATTTCAAAACTGAGTAACTATGAATCTTGCATCCGACTGGCAGGCACATTTGGCCGATGAATTTAACAAAGACTACATGCAGCGTTTGCGTGAATTTTTAGTGCAGGAAAAAGAAGCGCGAAAAGTGATTTTTCCTCACTCAAATGACTGCTTCAATGCTCTAAACGAAACCCCTTTTGAGCAAGTGAAAGTGGTTATTTTAGGGCAAGACCCTTACCACGGTCCAAATCAAGCTCATGGTCTGTCGTTCTCAGTGAAACCTGGTATCAAAACACCGCCATCTTTGATCAATATCTACAAAGAGCTTGAAGCTGACCTGAATATACCGATTGCCAATCATGGTTACCTGATCAATTGGGCACGACAAGGTGTGCTTCTGCTCAACAGTGTATTGACCGTTGAAGCATCAAAAGCTGGCTCACATCAGAATAAGGGCTGGGAAACTTTCACAGATCAAGTGATTCAATTAATCAACGAGCACCATCAAGGGGTGGTGTTTATGCTGTGGGGTTCTTACGCTCAGAAAAAAGGCCGTCATATTGATCGCTCTAAACACTGTATTCTAGAGAGCGTTCACCCATCGCCATTGTCGGCTTATCGTGGTTTCTTTGGCTGCGGCCATTTTTCAAAGGCGAATCAATACCTCGAAAGTATCGGTAAAGCACCAATTGATTGGAGTGCGCATTTACAGGTTGCGGAGTAAGCGCCTGAGACCCAAAAAAAAGCGCGCTTTGAATGTTCAAGCGCGCTTTTCTACTAAGCTAGGAAAAGCTAGTTGCCCAGCTCATAGGGTAGAGGCAGTAGGCTAATGTCGTAGCCTTCAACTGTGGCGCTACCAACCTCGCTTTGATCGATGTTTAGGATCAATTGCGCAACTTGTAGGTCCGCTAAAGGCGCGACATCAAATACTGACCCAATGACTTTGCCTTCTTCGTTCATCACATCCGCACCAACTTTCATTAGACCTATACAGGTACAAAGCGCTAGGTGTTTTTTTGACTTGCCACGGTATTTCATACGGGCAACGATTTCCTGTCCGGTATAGCAGCCTTTGGTAAAACTGATCCCGCCGTTGCGTTGCATATTGATCCATTGAGGTAGGATCTCTTCGAGGTGCTCTTTACCTAGCAGTGGTCGTGCGGCCAAAAGAGCCATCACCTTGTGAGCGGCTGGATCTTCTGCATCCGGAAGCTCTTCTGATGCTGGGGCAATCGTCAGTGTTTCTTGGTAATACGTATTGTTCAGTACCAATTGGCTGCAACCATCTTGATGACTGGTTGGGATCGCTAATTCATACTGCGTTTGTGGCTCAAGTGTGTCTGTTAGCGCAAACAAAGAGCTAACATGGTACTGAGTGCTGACATCCGAGAGCTCAGTTTTGAAAAATACGGCGTACTTTTTCAAATGGGCTAACAGTGTCTCGAGCACATCCCGCTTAACCGCCACTAAAAAAGAGTCGGCAGCGTTTTGTAAAATATAAAAGTTGGCAATGATGCGTCCTTTAGGCGTGCACACTGCACCGAATACACTGGTCTGTAAGTCAACAAGTTTTACGTCAGCGGTAGTCTGACCTTGTAACAATTTGAGGCTGTCAGGACCTTGAACAGAAATAACACCTAGGTCTTGAGTATGACTGTAGCTAGTAGCGGGAAGCGTTTCATTAAGAAGCGGCTCAATCTGCATAATGACCTCAGAGTGAAGAAGTGAATAGTCTATTGATTATGTGGGGCTGTATTGAGTGAAATCAATGCACTGATGTAGCAAATTATACCTCTATCCTAAAATCAAATTAAGTTGATGCATTTTGCGTTGGAGTTATACGAAAAATGCAGATTATTGATCAGCCATTGACTAAATTGCTTCAACTTCTGACACTCAATCAACACAAAACAATAACGATTCACTGCAATCATATTTGGCAGGTAAAAATATGTTCTTAGGGTTAGATTTAGGTACTTCAGGCTTAAAGGGCGTGATCATCAATGAAGAAGGTGTGGTTGTCGCGCAAGCTAATTACGCATTAACAGTTAGTGCCCCCCATCCAACTTGGTCAGAGCAGGCACCGGAAGACTGGTGGTTTGCCGTGGAGCAAGTATGTGAGCAATTATCCCAGCGAGTAAAACTTGAAAATGTTAAAGCGATCGGTTTGTCTGGTCAAATGCACGGAGCGACAGTGCTCGACCAACAAGGCCAAGTACTAAGGCCATGTATTTTGTGGAATGATGGTCGTAGCAAAATACAATGCGATGCGGTCATGGCTGCTCACCCAGAGCTTTTAGATTTGTCGGGAAACTTAGCCATGCCAGGTTTTACTTTACCTAAAATTCTATGGCTCAAAGAACATGAACCTGAAGTGTTCGATGCAATCGATAAAGTATTACTGCCAAAAGATTACTTGGTGTACCGCTTAACGGGCATCTTTTCAAGTGACTGTTCGGATGCTGCAGGTACGCTTTGGCTAAACCCTGAAACACGGCAGTGGGACGAACAGTTGCTTGCCATGACAGGATTGAAGCAGGCAAATATGCCCAACGTTCATGAAGGTCAACAAGTAATAGGTTGCTTAAATGCAGAGGTTGCCAAGCAATTGGGGTTAAATGAAATCCCAGTTGTGGCAGGGGCCGGAGATAATGCTGCTGGGGCTGTCGGTATGGGCGTGACGGAGCCAGGACAAGGCTTCGTTTCGCTTGGTACTTCTGGAGTGTATTTCGCTGTTTCTGAAGCCCATAATGCAAAACCAGAAAATACGGTCCATGCTTTTTGTCACGCTCTACCTAATCGTTGGCACCAAATGGGGGTAACGTTAAGCGCGGCAAACTCATTGTCATGGTTTGCAAATCTTGTGTCCAAGTCTGTTCCAGAGTTACTTGAGGAGCTAGAGCATAGCGCTATATCTAAGACATCAGTGATATTTCTTCCATATTTAAATGGTGAAAGAACGCCCATCAATGATCCACTTGCCTCTGGCCAATTTTTTGGTTTGGTCAACAGTACTCAAAGAGAGGAAATGACCTTAGCGGTGCTAGAGGGAATCGCTTTTTCGATTCTTGATTGTCAAAATGCTTTGGCGAGTGCTGGTACTACTGTCTCTGAATTATCGTTGATAGGAGGAGGGGCTCGGAGCGCATTATGGCGCCAAATTCTTGCCAACGTATTGGAGAAAGAATTAACTTACAGAGATGGTGGTGATGTTGGCCCTGGGCTTGGGGCGGCCCGATTAGCATTACTGGGTTACCGAGAACAAGAAGGGGAAGCAATTGAGGCGCTGATTAAAAAGTATTGTCAGCTTCCTGATGTTCTGGCTACGCACATACCAGTAGATAACACCTTCGATTATTACCGTGCTAAATACACTGTTTATCGTAACTTGTATCAACAAACTAAAACGTTAAATATCGAGCTAACAAAGCTTAGTATGAATCCATGATATGAAAAAACCGCCATCTATCAATATCAAATAGATGGCGGTAAAAGTTCCTCTAGGGCTATATCCATCGAGGAAAGGTGCATTTTCTAAAATTACTGGCCTTCAATACGTTTGTAGTATTGGGTACGGAAGTCTCTAGGCGTGACGCCTTTTAACTCATGAAAACGGCGGTTGAAGTTGGCTACATTGTTGAATCCAACTTGGAAACAAATGTTAGCGATTTGCTGATCCGTTTCGGTGAGTAAGCTGCATGCTCGGCTAATACGCATTCGATTTACAAATTCTGTAAAACGGTTACCGGTGGCTTTTTTAAAGAAACGGGAGAAATGGCTATCAGACATGCCGATTAAGCTGGCTACATCCGCAAGGGTAATATCGTTAGCATAATTCTTTGAAACATAATCAACTACCGTGTTGATCTTGCGTTGTAAGGTCTCACTGGATTTTAAGTCTATTTGTACGGTTGAAAGTAAGCGATAGTTTCGACTTTGAGACAGTTTGTGAAGTAAGGGGAGTGCATTGATAACGCGTTGCAAGCCCGAAGAATCTCGAACGTCTTCGAAAACCTGTTTGAGAAAATCGAATTCAAGATCAAAGAACTCTATCCCGGATTTTGCACGTTGTAGCATTGGCATAACTTCAGCCAATTCTGGAAATATTTTAGCGCCGTATTCAAAGGATTCATGGTCAAATCGGATGACCATATCTCGAATGGGGTAACTGGTATCGGTATCCTGACAAATCCAATTATGAGGCAGTCTTGGACCAGTCAGAATAAGTTGTCCTGGTTTGTAGTTACCTATGTAATCACCTACAAATACCTTGCCTTGCGATGCAACAATAAAATGTAGTTCATAGTCATCATGGGCATGCCAGCGAATTAGCTCGCTTGGATAGCCGTGCTCAAGATAGCGAATGGTTTCAATACCATCATCAACGAGCTCGTATTCGGGGGTGACCCTTTTTGTTATTGTTGTAGTAGACATAAATTGTACCAACTTCGATTCTGCCAGAATTGCAAACGGTTGAACTTCTCTGCAGCTGCTGAACTGGCTTATCGCAAGACGTTAATTCCATAGTCGCCTGCTCTAATTATTATGTGACAGAACACGTCTTATAGCGCCTGTTAAGAACAACAAAACAGGCGCTATTAATGTCAATTACGCATAACGTGATTGCATTGTGTGAATGGCTGCAGTGAGATCTTCAGTAAAAGAAGGGTATTCTGTAGGAATTTCCCCCCAAAGAAAACTATCTGATGCAAATGCAGCGATACCTTCGGCATCATTTGTAAAACTTTCTAGTGCTTCCATATTTGGTTCATGGTATGGAACAGATACGGTTCCTGCTCTAGACTTCTGAAGGTAAACAAACCAAGCTGCAATACCCTCAAGTGTTTTATTTGGTGTTCGGCCAATTTTGTAGCATCCTGCTAGTGATGGATAAACAAATATTGGGAATTTCGAGTACCCATCTGTACAGATGCGCTCGACTGTATCACCAATGTTTGCGTTGCTAAATCGACGAGCGATTATTTTGTGATAGGCAGCCAAATCGACAATTGACTCTCCAATAGCTGGAATAGAATCCTCTGTAATGAAGTCATCAAAATAATCACGTAGCTCATCATCACGCATGGCTTCATCAAAAAAGTGCATTCCTTTTAGCGCTGCTTGATATACCACATTTGTATGGCCTGCATTAAGGATTCGGATTTTTGCTTCTTCGTAGGCAACTACGTCGTCAACAAATTGAGCTTTTACCAAATCTAGTGCTGGCCTTTCAGCTGCAAAATTGTCTTGAATAACCCATTGAAGATAATCTTCACCCATCACAGTCAATTCATCATCAATGCCAAACTTCTCTTGTACGTCCTTGACATGAATAGGGCTTGGTTTAGGCGTGATACGGTCAACCATTGAGCAAGGGAACGTCACGTTTGCTTGGACCCAAGTCGCTAATTCAGTATCACCTTTTGCTGCTAAGAACTGCATTAAACCTGCTTCAAGCACTTCGCCGTTATGGCGCAAGTTATCACAGCAAAGCAAAGTAATTTTGGCATTAGATGTCTGGCTACGTAGCTTTAAACCTGCGTATAGGAACGCGTAAATAGTATTTCGTCCCCCAGCAATGTCAGCGTCAATTGCTTCGTGATCAAGCATTAACTGACGGTTTTCATCTAAATAGTAACCACCTTCAGTAACGGTAGAAGTAACCAATTTAATATTCTCACCGGCCATGGTCTCATCAACCAATTCAGGTGTTTTTGCACCATCTATTTGACCAATGATGGCACGAATTTGTTCATACTCCACATTACCCTCAGGATCCATGGTCTTTAGAACATATTCGCCGTTTTGTTCACTAAAACGCTCGAAGGCCTTGGAGTCGTGAGGGCGAAGGTTAACACCCACAACCCCCCAGTTCTTACCTTCTGGTGTCTCGAGTAAACGGTCGAAGTAAACCGCTTGATGAGCGCGGTGAAATGCACCTACGCCAAGATGCATCACTCCGGCCTGAATGTCTGAGCGATCATAGTTGCGAACCAATAATTGGTCCGCATTACGAGTGGCGTTTAATGTATTACTCATGGCTTGCATCCTCAGCGATAACCGAAAATACGCGATCGTTTTCGTTGAACAAGATAACTTCTTCGCGATCAACATTGATGTGAACTTCTTCACCATCTTTGATAGTTGTGCGAGCCGAAGCTTTAACAATAACAGTTTGACCGTTGGCCAAGCGAATGTGGGTGTAAGCTTCAGAGCCTAAGTGTTCAATTAGCTCAACTTTACCGATTAGATCACCACCCGCTTCAACGATATGCATATGCTCAGGACGTACACCCATCACAACTTTATCTGGAAGAGGGCCATGAGTTCTGGCAACAGGGAAGTCGATACTAGCGTTCAACAATTTGAGGTGCAGAGTGTCCGCTTCACGAACGACATTATCTAGCTCAATTAGGTTCATCTTAGGAGTACCGATGAATTCTGCAACGAAGCGACTGTTCGGTGAACGGTATAGTTCAAGTGGAGTACCTACTTGCTCAATCTGTCCAGCGTTCAATATAACAACACGATCGGCTAGCGTCATCGCTTCTACTTGGTCGTGAGTTACATAAATCATTGTTGTACCAAGTTTTTTATGCAAGCGAGCTAACTCTAAGCGCATTTGTACACGTAGCGCTGCATCCAAGTTTGATAGAGGTTCGTCAAAGAGGAATACCTTTGGTTGACGAACAATCGCACGACCAATCGCAACACGTTGACGCTGACCACCAGACAGTTCCTTCGGCTTACGCTCTAGAAGCTTATCAAGCTGAAGTGATGCTGAAACAGACTTCACCTTTTCATCAATAACACTTTGTTCTTCCTTTGCTAGACGCAATGCAAAACTAAGGTTATCAGCCACACTCATGTGCGGGTACAAAGCGTAAGACTGGAACACCATTGCAAGGTCACGCTTTGAAGAGGACAGCTCGGTGATATCACGGCCATCAAGTTCAATCGTTCCACCTGTGCTAGATTCCAAACCAGCAATAGTACGAAGAAGAGTTGACTTACCACAGCCTGATGGACCTACGAATACAATAAATTCGCCTTCATCAATTGCTAAGTTAATGCCGCGCAGTGCGTGGTAGTTGTCATAGTGTTTTTGTAATTCTGTTATGTTTAAGTAAGCCATTCTTATTATTCCTATAAACTATTTCACTGCGCCGAATGTTAGGCCTTGTACCAATTGTTTCTGACAGAACCAGCCAAAAATCACGATTGGGGCACAAGCAAGAGTTGATGCGGCAGATAATTTTGCCCAGAACAAGCCTTCAGGGCTTGAGTATGAAGCAATCATTGCTGTCAATGGAGCTGCTTCTGATGCTGTTAAGTTCAATGACCAAAATGCTTCATTCCAGCACAATACGATGGACAGTAAGCCTGTTGATGCAATACCACCAACTGAAAGTGGAAGTACAACCTTAATCATTTCATCCCAAGGTGTAGCGCCATCCATACGTGCTGCTTCAAGAATCTCTTTTGGCAGATCTTTAAAGTATGAGAACAGCATCCAAACGATGATTGGAAGATTCATTAGGGTAAAGATAATCACCAAGCCAAGTTTTGAATCTAACAGACCGTAGTCACGAGATAGAATGTAAATAGGAACCAATACCCCTACTGCCGGTAGCATCTTAGTTGATAGCATCCAAAGTAAAATATCTTTGGTTTTCTTGCCTGGGAAAAAAGCCATTGAGTAGGCAGCAGGAATCGCAATGATTAATGCAAGGATCGTAGCGCCAAAAGATGTTACGACGGAGTTCCACGCATGTTTCAAATAGTCACTACGCTCTTGTACAAGTGAGAAGTTCTCAAAAGTTGGTTCAAAGAACAACTGTGGTGGTACAGAAATCGCTTGTAGCTCAGTTTTAAACGACGTAATGAACATCCAAAAGATCGGAAAGAATAATAGTAGAGCAACCGTCCACGAGGCTAAGCCTACTAAGATGGTTTTAAGTTTTCTTTGCTGAGTTAAAGTCATGATCGTCCCCTTACACTGTTAGATTTTTGCCGACAGCGCGGATTAAGAAGAACGCTACGATGTTAGCTAGTAGCACTGCGAATAAACCACCAGCAGATGCAACACCTACGTCGTATTGTAGTAATGCTTGGTTGTAAATTAAGTATGCAAGGTTAGTACTGTCATAACCTGGTCCACCACCAGTGGAGACATAGATTTCAGCAAATACAGCCAGTAAGAAGATTGTTTCAATCATTACTACTACGGCAATCGGACGAGCTAAGTGAGGCACGGTTAAGTAGCGGAAAATGTGCCATCCATTTGCACCATCCATTTGAGCGGCCTCTTTTTGCTCTGTATCCTGAGATTGAAGAGCTGTCACAAATACCAAGATAGCAAATGGTAGCCATTGCCAACTCACCATAATAATGATCGACATTAGAGGGTAGTCAGACAACCAGTCGATGGGTTCTAGACCTAAAGAGTTAGAGATCCACGCAAAAATGCCATACACAGGGTTCATCATCATGTTTTTCCAGATCAGTGCGTTGACTGTTGGCATAATGAAGAAAGGTGAAATGAGCAAGACACGGACAATATTTCGTCCAAAAAACGGCTTGTCAATCAAAGCTGATAGCGCAACACCCAGCACAACGGTGATGACAAGTACTGAAATCAACAAAATGAGTGTATTGGAGACAGCAATCCAGAATCCTGGATCGGTTACAAAGAACTCAAAGTTCATCCAACCAACAAAGTTATTACGTCCTGGGTAGAGCAGGTTGTAATTGATGGTTGAGAAGTAGATAGTCATTGATAATGGCACTATCATCCATGCCAACAGTAAAACAACTGAGGGCGCCATTAACAAGCGAGTGATGGAACGCTTCATGGGATTTTCTCTCGTGATTAGCTTTTAGCGCGTCTCTCGACGATTATTAAGGGCTAGAAAGTGGGGCATAGCCCCACTCCTAGCGATAACGCTTAGAACGTTATTTAGTAGTAACCAGCTTGGCGCATCTGACGATCCGCAGAACGGTTAGCTGATTCTAGAGCTTTATCAACCGGTAGACTTCCAGCTAGAGCGCCAGAAACCATTTGTCCTGTTGTTGTACCAATTGCTTGGAACTCTGGAATGGCAGCAAACTGAACGCCTACGTATGGTGAAGGTTGAAGCGTACTGTCATTTGGGTTAGCAGAGTTAATTGCTTTAAGCTCTGCGTCTGCAAATACAGCGGCTTTTGTGAACTCAGGGTTTTCATAAGTGGATGTACGAGTACCTGTTGGTACTGCGCCCCAACCATTATGATCAGCCACTAACTTGATGTATTCCTTGGACGTTGCCCAGCGAACAAACGTTTGTGCTGCTTCAGCATTTTTAGTTGCTGCAGGGATACCTAGGGCCCAAGACCACAACCAGTTTGCACCTTTCTCAGTCACTGCGTATGGTGATTGAGCAAAGCCGACTTTGTCAGCAACTTTTGATTGCTTTGGATCGGTTACGAAAGAAGCTGCGATCGTGGCATCAATCCACATACCACATTTGCCTTCGTTGAACAGCGCCAAGTTTTCGTTGAAGCTGTTACCACTTGCACCTGGAGGTCCGTATTTGTTTAGCAGGTCAACGTAGAAGTTAACTGCATTTTTCCACTCGTCACTTGTCAACTGTGGTTTCCAATCCATATCAAACCAGCGTGCTCCGAAAGAGTTTGCCATTGCAGATAGGAAGGCCATGTTGTCACCCCAGCCTGCTTTACCACGTAGACAAATACCGTACACGCCGTTTTCTGGATCGTTCATTGCAGCCGCAGCATCACGAATGTGTTCCCAGCTATCACGGTCACCAATCGTTACACCTGCTTTTTCAGCCAGGTCTTTACGATACATAACCATTGAGCTTTCACCATAGAATGGTGCAGCGTACATAGTGCCATTGTAAGACAGACCACCACGAATAGATGGAAGAATATCTTCAACGTCGTAATCACCACTTGTATCAACTGGCTCTAACCAACCACGCTCACCCCAAATCGGAGCCTCATACATACCGATAGTCATTACATCGTACAAGCCACTGCCGTTAGCAATGTCTTGAGTAACGTTTTGACGTAGTACACCTTCTTCAAGTGTGACCCACTTTAGTTTGATGTCAGGGTATTGTTTCTCGAATTCAGGAGAAAGTTTTTGCATTTCGATCATGTGACCGTTGTTCACAGTCGCGATCGTGATTTGAGTTTCTGCGAATGCATTGAAGGCAGCTAGAGAGACAGCGCAAGCGATGGCTGTTTTGGTAAGACTTTTCATAGGTTCTCCCATTTGGGTAAGTTTCTTTTTATTGTCGCACCTAGTGACTTGAACATAATTGAATCAAGCCAAGTAAATATAGACCAACTTCGAATTGACTAACTAGTACATAAATAGTGACTATTTGTACTTTTTTGTTTGTTTATATGAATTTTGATTAAAAATGCAGTCAAAATAATACTCTTTTGACTTTGCTTTATTTGATTGCTAAATAAGCAAAACCTAAAGAGGCTGTGGCTCTAGAAGAGCGAGGAACGCTCTTCTTTCATGAAGAATAGACGATGTTATCTATTTTTCGTTGGTAATTTGAAAAATATGCAAAAAAAATGATTGGTACAAAAAAGTATCATCTACTAGATAGGTTTTTTCTAAATATGCTTGCAAACTTCTTAGAGGAACATCGATAAATAGGCGTTTTTATTGGTTTAAAGCATACGCTTTGACTTCGTTAAAGCGACGTTTGGCTTGCTTGGGGAGTGTTTTGGGAATCTTAAACTGCGTGATATCGCCTTCGCCTGCCTGAATGATCATGACCATTCCCATGGTTAAATGTGGGGCGCATTCTATACCGTAGAAGCCTTTTTTATTGATGATCATGGTGATGGGTTTGCCTATGTCTCCGCGATAGCGATTTGCGCCAGTTGGGATCATATAATTGATGGTGACGGCATTATGTCCTGGTGTGGTGGGTTCAAATGTTACGGTGTCACCTACTTGAACTTTCAGAAAGCTTGGCTCAAATGACATGTAGCCCCACTCGCTTTGATTGAGCATTCTGACCGTGTGCTCGGCGGCGTAAGTGGCCATTGTTGCGGATGTTAGAAGCATGACGATGATCAGTTTTTTTAACATGACATTCCTTACCTGTAGTGGTGTTGTGGGCGCAGGGTAACGAGCTTGGTGACGGACTTTCTATTTGTACTTACGAAGCCTTTAAGTCGATCATTTTTCTGGGGGTACATTATCTTAGACTTAACTTTCCTACAATCGTGGCAGATAAAGGTCAACATTGCGGTATTTTGCCATGATGGTGAGTTGCCGACACTCAGTGAACCGCTATAATGGCGCGTACTTATTGGGGAGTACCAATCATGACAGATAAAATCGAATCAAAAGACTCTGCGGGTTTTAAGCGATTGAAATGGCAATGTCGCCGCGGCATGCTGGAGTTAGATGTGTTGTTTGAGCCGTTTTTGGATGAAGTGTTTCTAACACTGGATGACGAAGACAAACAGCGTTTTTATAAGCTAATCGAATGTGAGGACCAAGAGATCTTCCCTTGGTTTATGCAGAAGGAAGTGCCAGAAGATCCTGATTTAGCCCGCATCGTTCACTTGATTGTTAATCGTGTACAGCCTGAAAACTATAGCGCTTAAACATTCGCGACTTGGCTTTGTATCAAGCTTGGTTGGGTTGCTGTCAGCAGGACTTTTGATCGTCCTGCTACAGTGGTCTGTAGTGTGGCAAAGCGTTGGTTTTCTGGCTTTGTTCACCTTTTTTGTTTACACACGTATTGCGCCGCTGCCGACGCTTGAAGTGTTGAAAGAAGGTGTTCAATGGCAAAGCTCCCAATGTCAGGTCAATGCCACATTGTTGTATTTAAATGAGTATTGGATGATGCTTGTTTTGCATCCTAAACCAAACTCTTCACTATGGCAGCGTTTGATTATTTTCTGCATCAAGTATCAATTAATTTATCGGGACCAATTTGATGAGCCCGAATATCGCTTATTGCGTTCTAAGCTTTTCGTTCAAAAGCTGCTTGATTCGCCAGCTCAGAAGAACGAATCCGAGGCTTTAAAATAGTGGGTTCTGACTGTTTTAGCTTTTCAGGATAGTCCAATGTGAAATGTAATCCACGACTCTCTTTTCGGGCCATGGCCGACTGGATAATCAAATCCGCTACCACTGCCAAGTTACGCAGTTCAAGTAAATCCGCCGTCACACGATAATTCGAATAAAACTCGTCAATTTCAGACAGTAGCAAATCTACTCTGTGCTTCGCACGAAGCAGACGCTTGTTTGTTCTCACAATGCCTACGTAATCCCACATAAAACGTCTTAGCTCATGCCAGTTGTGAGTGATGACCACATCTTCATCCGAGTTGGTGACTTTGGAAGCGTCCCAGTCAGGAATTTGGTAAGAGTCTCTTAGAGCATTGTCGGACAAAATTTGTTGTGCGGCCGATCGTGCGTAAACAATGCATTCCAACAAAGAATTGCTAGCGAGACGGTTCGCTCCGTGAAGCCCCGTGTAGGAAGTTTCACCAATGGCATACAGGTCTTTTACGTCCGTTGCACCAAATTGATCTACGACCACGCCACCGCAAGTGTAGTGAGCCGCTGGTACCACTGGGATAGGGCCTTTAGTCATATCATGCCCGAAGCTCAAGCAGCGTTTATAAATAGTAGGGAAGTGTTCTTTGATGAACTCTGGATCTTTATGAGAGATATCCAGCAAGACGTGTTTGACCCCTAAACGTTTCATCTCATGGTCAATGGCACGGGCAACGATGTCCCGTGGCGCAAGTTCCCCGCGCTCATCAAAATTGAACATGAAACGTGTGCCGTCAGGGAGCAACAGGCGACCGCCTTCTCCTCGTACCGCTTCAGAAATCAGAAATGTTTTAGCTTTAGCATCGTATAAGCATGTTGGGTGGAATTGATTGAACTCCATATTGCCCACTCGACAGCCTGCACGCCATGCCATAGCAATACCATCACCAGAGGCGGTGTCTGGGTTACTGGTGTACAAATACACTTTACTGCTGCCACCTGTGGCTAATGCTACACGTTGAGCATGGAATACTTCCACTTCCTCGGAAGATTGATTTAATGCATATAGGCCAATGACGCGATTCTCACCCGATAGCCCTAGCTTTTGAGTGGTGATCAAATCCACGGCAACGCGATCGGGGTAAAAATGGATATTCTCATGAGCCAAGGCATTTTTGACCAAAGTTTCTGAGATCGCTAATCCTGTTGCGTCCGCTGCGTGGATAATACGACGATGGCTGTGGCCACCTTCTTTGGTTAAATGGTAGCTGTCATCGTCGCCATAGCGAGTAAAAGGTACACCTTGGTCGATCAGCCAGTCGATACTTTCTTTGGAATGTTCGACGGTGAAGCGAATGGCTTCTTGGTCGCCTAATTCTGCTCCTGCAACGATGGTATCTTGAACATGGGAGTCTACCGTGTCTTTTTCTGACAACACAGCGGCAACGCCGCCTTGAGCGTAAAGTGTCGAGCCTTCAGCGATATCTCCTTTTGTTAAAATGGCGACGTTGTGTTCATTGGCAAGCTCTAAGGCAAGAGTAAGGCCCGCTGCACCGGCGCCGATAATAACGATATCGTGATGAATATGTTGGCTCATGTTGTTGTTCTGGCTAGTGATAAACGAGCTAATCTTACACTTCTTTGTCACACCAATGAATACCTTGACTCGAATCAAGAGTCTTAGCGAGAGCAAAGTAAATCGCTTACAATGCTTTTTATACATTACGAAGTTATTCTTCGTGGAACTCTAGTAGTACAACGCTGTCCATATATTCATCAATAGGTTGGGCACAGTATGTTAAAGAATTATGAGGTGCCTATGCAGCACGAAACGTCCACAGATGAGGCGTTAGTTCAGCGAGTTCAAGCGGGTGATAAGCGTGCATTTGACTTGTTAGTGTTGAAGTATCAACACAAAGTTGCCGCGTTAGTCTCCCGTTATATTCAGGACAAGCAAGAAGTGCTGGATGTGGCGCAAGAAAGTTTTATTAAAGCGTATCGAGCAATTGATAGCTTCCGAGGGGAGAGTGCGTTCTATACATGGTTGTATCGGATTGCAGTTAATACGGCAAAGAACTATCTCGTCAGTCGATCAAGGCGCCCCCCCGCCAGTGACGTAGAGCTGGATAATGAAGACGTTCACGCGGTTTACAGCGAGCTGTCTGATGGCGGCACGCCTGATGCCAACTTAAACAGAGATCGCTTAGAAGTTGAGATTCAAAACGCGATTCAAGATTTACCCGAAGAACTGCGAGGCGCACTGACTTTAAGAGAGTTTGATGGTCTGAGTTACGAGGATATTGCCCAGGTCATGGATTGCCCTGTTGGTACGGTTAGGTCGCGTATTTTTCGCGCCCGTGAAGCAGTGGAAAAACGAATTCGCCCTATTTTTGGGGGAGGAGAGTAGTCATGTCAAAATTCTATGACAAGCACGGCTCTAGCAGTGACGACAGTCTATCCGCATTTCTAGACAACGAAGCGACCCAAGCTGATATAGACAAGCTGCTGGCCAGCGACCCGATGTATCTGGCACATAAAGTCGACTGCTATCAAGACATTCATCAAGCGTTACAACCTGATACAGAGGTGTTGATCTCGGACTCTGGTGACTTTCTAGCGCAAATGCACCGTAAAATGGAGCAAATCACGCAAGAGAGCAATGTTGTGGTGTTTCCTAATCAAGGTGCATTAGCGACGAAGCCGGAAAAGCTTGAGCAACTCCACCTACCAAATTTGGAAAACAATGCAGCGCATACGAAGCGTGCGTTTTTCTCCGGTTTGGCTGTGGCGGCCAGTGTGGCTTTTGTCGTGGTGTTGGGAGGCAATGCTTTGCTGAATGATGATCAAAGTTTCACCAGCAACAATATTGTAACGGCTCAAAATAGCACGATTAAGCCGGCACAGCCGTTAACGGCATTGAGCGCAGAAGAAGCATTAGAAAACAATGCACGTCTGCAGAACTACTTGCGACAGCATGCGCAACAAGCCTCGATGACGGTTGGCCAAGGCATGATTCCAATGGCCAAAGTGGTTGGCTACCCACAAGGGTCTGATCAATGATACGCGCTTTTCTCCTGACAGCTCTGCTGAGTTTAAGTGGAGTGGTATCCGCTCACTCTGGTGTAGAGTGGCTCCTGCGGATGACGGAATCGTTTGATACGTTGGCTTATGATGGCGTGTTTGTGCATCAAGAAGCGGGCGCAATGAACTCTATGAGAGTGCGTAGAGGGTTGATAGGTGGTGTGGAATACGAAAGTCTTGAAGACCTTGACGGACGACGTATTGCTGTGATCCGTGCGGACGACAGTGTTATTTGTGTTTTCCCTGATAAAGAAGACTACGTCGCTGGTTTCGTTCCAAATGAGCCGTTTAAACGCTTCCAACAATTAGATAAGGAACGCTTAGAGCAGGTTTATGACATCAGTGTGGTTGATAAAGATCAGCGCATTGCTTCTCGTGATGCTGTGAAAGTCGCCTTAACGCCAAAAGATGAGTTTCGTTATGCTCACCGTTTTTGGATCGACAAGGAAAATGGCTTTCTCTTAAAGCATGATGTACTGGGACCTTCGGAGGCATTGTTAGAGCGTATTCAATTTACCTCAGTAACGTTTACTCCAGACTTGAAAGCGTCCGACTTCACCCCCAATGATGAGTCTTATACGCAGCACTTTACCGAAGTTGAGCCGACGATAGTTGAGCGCAACTGGCATTTTGATTGGTTACCAGCAGGGTTCAGTTTGGTTTGGCAAGACGCGCGTCGCTTGAATGACAACACAAAAATGCTGTTATTATCCGATGGAATGAGCACAGTATCCGTGTTTGTTGAGCAGACAGATAAGAAGCGCTCGGAAACTTTCATGAATTTAGGCGCGACCATAGCGGGTGAGAAAAGTATTCAAGTGAATGACAAGCTTTACTTGTTAACAATGGTAGGTGAAGTGCCAGCGCAAACTTTACAACGCTTAATGGCTGTGATCATGCCAGGATCTAGTAATGATTGAAGAGCAAGGTATCGTACTGTCGATACATGACCGGATTGCCGAGGTCGAAACCATCCGTACCAGTAGCTGCGACAGCTGTCGAGCTCGTCACGGGTGTGGCCACCGAGCGATCGCTAAAGTTTCGAACAGTAATCGAATGCTAATGAAAGCCATTGCTCCAGAAGGCCTTGAAGTGGGCCAGAATGTGGTGGTGGGCATTCCTGAAGATACGTTATTACAGGCTTCTTTATATATGTACGCCGTCCCGCTAGTTGGCTTGGTATTGGGGGCGGCATTACCGTCAGTTTTTACGGAACAAACGCTTTTTTCGATTGTCGGAGCGATAAGTGGATTTGCAGGAGGGCTTTGGGTGGCTAAACGGAAGTCAGCACAAGAAGCCAGCAATCCTGATTTTTATCCGCGAGTTTTGAGAATCAATAAAACACAGGTGCAAACCATTCCCGTGGTTCACGACGCCTGAAATCCTCTTCACCTGACACTGTAGCATCATATAACTTTGGTACGTTTGAGGAGACCAATACATGAGCAGATTGCTAAAACGTGTGAACTGGGCCGGCATCACTCTATTGATGTTGTTTTCAACTTTGGTGAATGCCGCGAATTTGCCGGACTTTACCGAATTAGTTGAAGATGCATCTCCGGCGGTAGTCAATATCAGCACAGAGCAGACAACGACTTCGAGTAATCGTCAGCTTAGCCCTGATGCGCAAGAGCTAAATGAGTTCTTTCGTCATTTCTTTGGGCAACAGCCTTTTGGCCAACAGCAACAACAACCGCGCCAGCAACAGCGCCAAAGAAGCTCGCTAGGGTCAGGCTTTATCATTTCTCATGATGGCTATGTACTGACCAACAATCACGTGATTGATGGTGCGGATGTGATTCATGTTCGATTGAACGATCGTCGTGAGTACGAAGCAACGTTGGTCGGCACCGATGCGCGCACTGATTTGGCACTACTTAAGATCGAAGCGGAAGATTTACCGATTGTAACCATGGCCGATTCAGATGACCTAAAAGCCGGTCAGTGGGTACTGGCCATCGGTTCACCATTTGGCTTTGATTACACTGTCACGGCAGGGATTGTCAGTGCCATTGGTCGTAATTTGCCAAGTGATAACTATGTGCCATTTATTCAGTCCGATGTGGCGATTAACCCAGGTAACTCTGGCGGACCATTGTTTAACCTAGATGGTGAAGTCGTTGGCATTAACTCGCAAATTTACACTCGCTCTGGTGGCTTTATGGGGGTGTCCTTCGCGATTCCTTCTAACGTTGCTATGTCGGTAGTTGATCAATTAAAAGCCGATGGTAAAGTTTCTCGAGCATGGCTAGGGGTATTGATCCAAGATGTTAACCGTGACCTAGCGGAATCATTTGATCTCGATCGTCCACATGGTGCACTGGTAAGCCGCGTTATGCCGGATTCTCCGGCGGAAAAAGCAGGTCTGAAACCTGGTGATATCATCATGGCGTTTAATGGTAAAACCATTGAGCACTCTTCTGAGCTGCCTTACCTTGTAGGTCAATTAAAAGTCGGTACGGATGCTAAAGCACAAGTGTTCCGCGATGGTAAAGAGCGCACTATGACGATTGCACTGGCGAAACGTCCAGATGATGCTGAAGTAGCACAGCAGAAAGCCGACGAAAACCGACTGGGCATGACGGTGGCGCCGATATCAGAGCAGCAAGCTGATCGTTTAGGTGTTGATAGCGGTGTTGTTATTGAACAAATTATTGGCGGTGCTGCTGCCCGAAATGGCTTACAGCAAGGTGATGTTATCACTATGCTTAATGGTCAAACGATAGAGAGTGTAGATGTCTTTAACCGTATCGCTAAAACACTCCCATCTAACCGTTCGGTTCCAATGCGTGTCATCCGTGATGGTTACCCAATGTTTATTCCATTTAAGATTGTTGAGTAGCATAAAAGCCACTCATTAAACTAAAAACCCATTGCTAAATCAGTAATGGGTTTTTTAATATTTGAAATAAATATTTAGACATGTAACTATTTTTCAACACTATATTTAACTTTAATTGATGAGGGCGTTGGTATGGAGGAGGCATTGTCAAAAGGGATCTGTTTTCGCCTAGGAAGTGAGCAGTATTTACACCCTTTAAACACCGTAAAAGAAGTTTTAAGTTATCAAGAGTCTGCACCGGTCCCAGGTGCAGGAGATGGTGTGGAGGGTATGATTGAAGTCAGAGGGAACATGGTCACGGTTCTATACGGCTCTTACCTGTTAGATTTAGATCCTGACGAATGCAAAGAAGAAGGACACATTATTGTCTTGGATTTACCTTCTGGTTATTTTGGTATTCGAGTGGAAGGTGTCGAGAAGGTGATGGATTTGCCTGATAACCAAACCACTCAAACCTTAGAATACAAAGAAAGTGATTTTGTCCAAGGTACCATGCAACATGATGATGAGTTGTATATTTTGGTGGACTTTAGTGACTATTGTAAAACCCTGTCTTGATCAATGTTGGTGCGCCAAAATGTGACGCACCGAATTGACAGCTAAAGCTGTTTAGCAAAGATCTTAGAATTGCGTTGATAGTTGTACAAGGCCTGCTTCTTTGCTGGTAAGGTCGACAACGTTGTTTCACGGAAACCACGTTCGATAAACCAATGGGCGGTTCGGGTGGTGAGCAGAAATAACGTATCCAAGCCTTGGCGCTTGGCTTCGTATTCAATACCTTTTAGTAAGCGCTCACCACGGTTAGAACCTCGGTATTCAGGCGATACAGCCACACATGCAAGCTCCCCTGAACGCTCTTGCTCAAACGGATACAATGCAGCACAGGCAACGATTGCACCATCACGCTCAATCACAAGGAAGCGTTCGATTTCATTTTCAAGCAACTCACGAGAACGGCGTACTAAAATACCTTTCGCTTCTAGTGGTGCGAGTAAGTGCATCATGCCGCCCACATCATCGATGGTCGCTAAGCGCAGCTTTTCATAACTGTCTTCATCGATCATGGTACCTGAGCCTTCACGAGTAAAAAGCTCGCTGAGTAGGCCGCCGTTTTCATTGAACGAAATGATATGGGCACGAGGAACCGCCGCACGTACCGCCATCAAACACGCTTCAAGAGCGTCTCGAGTGATCGGTGTTAGGCCGCCGTTGGCAAGGATAGTATCCGCATGATGGGCCAACAGTTCGGAATACAGTTCATCTTTCTCGTCGAAAATGCCCTCATCTTCTGTAAATATGATTAACTTGTCAGCTTTAAGTTGGATCGCTGCTTGTGTTGCTACGTCTTCAGCTTTTAGGTTGAAAACTTCACCCGTTGGTGAAAAGCCAAGATGCGGTAGAAGCACCATATTGTCGTCTTCAAGCAAACGGAAGATCGCTTCACTGTCGATGCGTCGAACTTCGCCTGAATGACCATAATCTATACCGTCCACGACTCCCAGAGGCTTGGCCACAACATAGTTACCACTACAGACTTTCAGGCCAGCATTGGCCATTGGGGTATTGGATAAGCCCATAGATAATTGCGCTTCTAACTGCACACGAACTGCAGCAGATGCTTGAATAATATCGATCAACTGTTCTTGTGGTGTGACTCGGTAACCATCCTCGATACGTGATGGTAAGTCGCGTGCTCCCAATGCACGGTTAATTTGAGGGCGTGCTCCCTGAACCAATACTAGACGAATGCCAAGCGAATCTAGCAGAGCCATGTCGTGGATGATATTAGAGAAATTTGGGCTCTCAAACGCTTCACCGGGTATTAAGATAACCAGTGTTTTGCCTCGGTGGGCGTTGATATAGGGCGAAGAGTGGCGAAACCAGTCCACATAATTGAGTTCGTCAGACACGCGTTGCCTCATTGTCGGTACTCGGGGTTAAACAATAACGTTCCACTAATCCCTTGATCACGTGTTGCATGGGCGCGATTTGGTCGAGCGCCATAAACTCGTTGGGCTGGTGGGCTTGGTCAATTGATCCTGGACCCAATACAAGGGTTTCCATGCCCAACTGATTTAGGAAGGGTCCTTCGGTGGCAAATGCTACGGATGTTGCTTCCTTTTGGGTAAGACGTTCACACGCCCTAATGATATCGGATTCTTTTTCTGTGAAAAACGATGGAACATCTGGAAATAAATGATTTAATTCGATTTTTGTACCGGTTTGTTGTTCTATTTGAGGCAAGATCGCAGTGATCTCATTAAAGAGTGTCGCGTTGTTCATGCCCGGTAGCGCCCGAATATCGAACTCTAACTCGCAACGACCACAAATACGGTTCGGGTTGTCCCCACCGTGGATACAACCAAAGTTCATTGTCGGGTAGTCGATGACAAAGTTAGTGTCTCGGTATCTATCCTGTAATCCTTTGCGATACATCATCAGCTCTGACATTACCGCATGCATAGCGTCCAGTGCGTTGTTGCCCAAGCTCGGATTAGACGAATGGCCCGCTTTTCCGGTGATACGGATTTTTTCCATCATGATGCCTTTGTGAGCATGAATGGGGGTTAAAGATGTCGGCTCCCCGATTAAAGCGTAACGTGCTTTAGGGCGTTCTGCATCAACCAATGCGCGAGCACCGTCCATAGAGCTTTCTTCATCAGCGGTGGCAAGAATGATTAAAGGCTGCTGCAATTTACTGAGATCAATGTCTCGTAACGTATCCAATACAATGGCGAAGAACCCTTTCATATCACAGGTCCCCAAACCAAAAAGCTTATTGTCGCGCTCTTCGAGTTTGAAGGGGTCGCTTTGCCAACGACCGTCATCGTATGGCACGGTATCGGTATGTCCAGATAATACCAATCCACCGGCACCTTTGCCGATGGTTGCAATTAAGTTCATTTTGTCCGGTTGACCGGGTAATGGCATGATTTCGCACTGAAAGCCTTGGCTTGATAACCAACTTTCCAATAATAAAATGACACCTTTATTTGACTGATCCCAGCTTTTTTGACTACAACTGATTGAGGGTGTGGCGATCAATTGTGTCATCATGCTCAAAAGTGAGGGAAGTGAAGACATGGGATGCTCCTAGGCGTGATGCCAAAAATGATACGGTGCTAAGCGCTTCTGGTAAACTTGCTTCTTTAACGCAGTTGTCTCCGGTGTACCGGAAGTTTAGAGGTTATAAAATATGGCTACCGAGCTTGAACTAAAGTTAATGGTTCAACCCGAGTATCTCAAGTCGGCATGCGCTTTTCTCGATGCTTTTTGCGAAAAAAACAGTTCTGATCAAGATACATCCTCCCAGAGTTCTCGCCAAGCGACACTCGATCTTATGAATGGATATTACGATACAGCCAACGCTCTTTTGTTAGAAAACGGCATTGCGTTGCGTATCCGGGCAGTGAATCGAGAGTACATACAAACGGTCAAAACTCGTGGTAGCAGTCGTGTTGGTATGCATGCCCGAGGTGAATGGGAGTGGCAAGTTCATAGCGATGCGTTGGATTTAACATTGTTATCTGATGTGCCGTTGCCAGAGCCATTACAAGATATGCAATGGTCTCGTGATCTTATTGAAGTCTTTCGAACAGATTTTCAGCGTCATGTTTGGCTGATTCATCACCAATCCGCAGTGATAGAGGTCGTCTGTGATGAAGGGGAAGTGTCATCCGCTTATGGGCGCGACAGCATTTGTGAATTAGAGCTTGAGCTGAAATCAGGCAATGAGGGGGCGTTATATGAGTTTGCCCACCTTATTGCACAACAGGTGCCAGTACAGGTAAGCGTCGTATCAAAAGCGCAAAAAGGCTCGCGTCTTAAACATCGTCGTATAGAGTTCCCCAAAAAGCCTAGTGCACAGGATTCATTATTGAGTTTTGCCGAGTATTGGTATGAAACTTGGCTGGTATATTGGGAGGCCATGTTTTACCTGAAAGACGAAGCATTATTGCAGCCGATACGCAGTGCTGTTTATCAATTGAAACAATGTGTTCCTGAGGAACTGTCCAAGCAACTAGAAGCCTTGGATCAATGCTATGACAACTTATTTAAAGTTGATAAAAGCGGTTTATTAGAACGCTTGGCGGGAAAAGCTGAGACTGGCATCATGATGCTGGCAACAGGGCAATGGTTGAATCAGCAGCTCGATCGCCCAGTCTAATGTATCGGCTAATAACAATAAGGATACCCACTTGACCTTGATCCCACTTTCTCAGCTTCAGACGTTATATACAGCGCAACAACGAGAGATAAAACAACAGGCTTTGAACGATGCTATCGCCAGACGAATTGGCTTAGAAATCGATGCGCCAACACTAGAACGTGCTGAGCGTATTTGGCTACTTAGTGAGTATGTTCATAGACAATTAACACGTTTTCCGCACTGGCTAGAAACCCTATTTGAGCCAATGGACGGTATCGTTGAGCCGTCTATAGCTCAGTTCTACTCTGGTGAGAAACATTGGGGGCAGCATGTTTCAGAAACGGTTGCTCAACCGGACTGGGATGAGGCTACTCTGATGCAGCAATTGCGTCGTTATCGCCACTGGTGGATGACACGCTTAATCGCAGCGGATATCGAGCAAACCATTGCCCTTGAAACCCTAACAGCCCACCTTAGCCGCTTGGCGGATGTTGCCGTCAATGCCAGCCAACAATGGTCCATGCAAAACTATCAGGCTCTGTATGGTCAAGCCCTCGATCAAAAGGGGCAAGCACAAAAGCTGATCGTTATTGGCATGGGAAAATTAGGCGGATTCGAATTAAACCTTTCATCAGACATCGATCTCGTCTTTGCGTTTCGTGAGCATGGTGAAACCCAAGGGGGCAAAAAATCGCTGTCTCACCAAGAGTATTTTACTAAGATCGGACAAAAGCTGATTCAGCATTTAGATCAAGTGAATGCGGAAGGCTTTGTGTTTCGTGTAGACATGCGCTTAAGACCGTTTGGTCAGTCTGGTGCTTTGGTTATGAGCATGGACTCGCTGGAAAATTATTACCAAGACCAAGGCCGTGACTGGGAACGTTACGCCATGATCAAGGCCCGAGTGATGGCGGGAGACCCCGTTGATGTGGAAGAGTTCGAGGCGCTTCGCCGTCCATTTGTGTACCGAAAATATTTGGACTTTGGTGCGATCGGTGCGCTGCGCGACCTCAAGTCGATGATCGCCAAAGAAGTGAGAAGGAAGGGGATTGAGCACAATATCAAGTTGGGGGAAGGGGGTATTCGTGAGGTTGAGTTTATTGTCCAAGCCTTACAAATCCTCCACGGGGGCCGTGACCAGCGTTTGCAAAATCCTGCTTTATTTCATGTCTTACCTGCACTTGGGCAGGATGAGTATTTAGATGTTCAACAAGTAGAGGATTTACTGGCTGCTTATCGCTATCTGCGCCGAGTAGAGCATGCCTTGCAAGGGGCTGCGGATGAGCAAACTCAGTTGTTGCCAGAGGATGAAACAGAACGAGCAAGGTTAGCTTACCATGTGGGCGAAGTGAGTTGGGATGTGCTGTTGGAAACTCTATGGCAACATCGCAAAGCTGTGCATCGATACTTTCAAGCATTGATTGATGATGGTGAAGAAAACTCTTGTGACCAACAAGCGCAAGAAGCGTGGCGAGTGATTCTAAAGCAGCCTCAAGAGCACAGTTTGATCGAAGAGGCTATGGAAAATATTCAGTGGCAAGATCATGCAGCGTCGGCTCAACAACTGGGGCAATTCCTAAACGCGCGTTCAGTTGCTTATATGCAACCTATTGGACAAGAGCGCTTGGCGGTATTCTTGGCCGCTTTGATGGCCTGTCTAGAAGACGAATCGAATCCCGATACGGTGTTACAGCGTATTATTCCTATTATGGAAGCTGTGACGCGTCGAACATCTTACCTCGTGTTACTCTCTGAAAATCAGAGCGCCATTGTACACTTGATTGGTTTGTGCCGAGCGAGTGTTTGGTTCTCTGAAATGATTTCCAACTCACCCGCATTGCTGGATGAATTGTTAGATGCCAACACGCTCTTTTCGCCGCCCTCTAAAGAAGCCATGCAACAAGAGCTAAGGCAAACCTTAATGCGCTTACCAGAAGAAGATGAAGAGGCACATATGGATGCCATGCGTCGCTTCAAACGCTCAATTATCATGCGCGTTGCGGCCTGCGATATAACTGGCATATTACCTCTAATGAAAGTAAGTGATCACTTAACCTGGTTGGCTGAGGTGCTGTTAGAGCAAGTGCTACAGCAGTCATGGCATTATCTCACCCAGCGCCACGGTTTCCCAACGAGAGATGACAGTGATGTCACTCGCCCAGAGATGGTTATAGTAGGCTATGGCAAATCTGGCGGGATAGAACTGGGCTATGATTCAGATTTAGATCTGGTCTTTATTCATAATGCTCAGCTTAATCGTGTCACCAACGGTGAACGCAGTATTGATAACTTGGTGTTTTATACGCGCTTAGGTCAGCGCATCA
This sequence comes from Marinomonas ostreistagni, assembly GCF_016461785.1. Classification (GTDB taxonomy): domain Bacteria; phylum Pseudomonadota; class Gammaproteobacteria; order Pseudomonadales; family Marinomonadaceae; genus Marinomonas; species Marinomonas ostreistagni_A. The sequence goes on from NZ_JAEMUH010000003.1 coordinate 41,852, forward strand.
TTCACCTTCTGACGAGCTTTACAGCGGCGGGTCGACTCTATGAAGTGGACATGCGCTTGCGCCCTTCAGGTAACTCGGGCTTGCTGGTGACTAGTTTTGAATCGTTTCAAGATTACCAAGAGAAAGAAGCTTGGATATGGGAGCATCAGGCATTATGCCGAGCACGTGCCCTAGCGGGGGAAGTGCAACTGATGGCGCAGTTTGAGCAAACTCGAGCAGACATCATTGGTCGTGAGCGCGATCGCTCAAACTTGAAACAAGAAGTGCTTAATATGCGCGAAAAAATGCGTAAACACTTGGACACCAGCGGTATCGAAAAAGGCTTCGATCTGAAACAAGGGGCCGGCGGCATCATAGACATTGAATTTATGGTGCAATACATGGTGTTAGCTTGGTCGCACCGCTATTCTGACCTAATGAGCTATTCCGATAATATTCGTCAGCTAGAAGCTGCCGAGGCGCACGGTTTACTCTCGACTGAAAACGTTGCGAAGATGAAAGAAGCGTATACCTTTTATCGAGCGACGGCCCATCGCCAGACATTACAAAAACAAGGTCGATTGGTGCCTGTGGACACATTGGAAGAGAACCAAGCGGTGATTGCACAATATTGGGAGGCGTTTGCTGAGCAACCTTGTTAAGCAAAAAAATCCCCTCTGATAGACTCAGAGGGGATCTGTATAAACCTAAAACACGTGAGGTTATAGAAGGCTTTCCAAGTAAGGTTTAGAAAGAAACGGTAACTTTTGCTTGGTAGCGACGGCCATCTTGGATGCCGCTGTATTCGTCTGCACTGATTTCTTTATCAAGCAAATTGTAGATGCCAGCATAGAACGTGACTGATTCATTAGCCTTATAGCTTAAGCCAGAATCAACCAAAGTATAATCTGGGTATGGATCTGCCATGCTTGTACGAGAAACACCAGCACTTGATTCACCAACGTAGTTTACTTCACCCCATAGGTTGAGCTTGTCTGTTGCGTCCCAAGAAAGGTTAGTGTGAATACGGTGTTTTGGAATACGGTTCAATGGTTGACCTGCGAAATCGCCTGATTTCTGTTCAGAATCCGTGTATGTGTAACCAACGTCCCAGTCTAAAGTTGGCGTCAATGGGGTCGCAAACGTAGCTTCGACACCTTGCATGATAACTTTGTCTACGTTGTATCGCGTACTGATAAAGGTGTAGTCCACCCCTTCATAAGTACAAGATGCGTCACCAGCGGTGGTATCACAGTAGCGATTTTCTGTTATCTTGTCTTTAAACTCTGTGTAATAAGCAGTTAGTTCTGCTTTCGTTCCTTGATGATTACTCCAAGCAATTCCGATCTCATGGTTTACGCTTTTTTCCGCTTCTAAATCAGAGTTACCCAAAATGATTGCGCTGCCTTGCCCCGTAGATTGTGCCCAACCGTCTGTGGCCTGTCGAAGGTCAGGTGATCGGTAACCTGCACTGATCCCCCCTTTGACCGTGACTGAATCTGTGGTTTGCCAAACACCGTAAAGACGTGGCGTTACTGCACTGCCATAGTTTTCATCTTCGTTATAGCGCAAACCTGCTGTCAGAGAAAAATCGTCGGTCATGTAGAACTCGTCTTCAGCAAACAAAGCACCTTGCCAACGTTCTAACTCATCTAGGCCATTATCAACATTATTCGTCGAATCACTTAGGGTTTGGTTCTCAAATTGTCCACCAAGCGTTAGTGTGTGCTGATCAAAGAACAAGTGACTTTGATGATTCAGCACCAATGACTCGTATTGCATATCGCGTGATGTGTTGTCGTTGTCTTCATAGCTTACATAGGACTCATGTTCACTGTTCGCTTTTGATAGTTCGCTAGTGATCGAGAAGTGGTCACGTTTGTAAGTTGTATTGCTGTCAGAGGTTGCGCTCAAGTCAGCGCTGCGGTTACGTTCTTGAGTCTCGGTCCCAGCTTCAAATTTTAGTGTTTGTTGGTCACTTACTTTCCAAGACGTTTTGGCGGTTAGATTTTGAATTTTCTGTTCAGCATAGCCATCGGTAATATTGTCTTCTTCACGCTCATTGATTTGACCAAATACTTCTAACCCTAATTTGTCTTGAGCAAGAGGGCCTGATACATAGAAGTCACTTTGCAGAATGTCGCCAGAGTCACTGTTTTCTTGAATGGTCGTGCCCATGCTTAACTGACCATGCCACTCTGGTTGGACGTCTTTTGTAATGATGTTGATAACACCGCCTAGCGCATCAGAACCATACAAAGAAGACATTGGGCCACGAATGACCTCGATGCGCTCAATGGCTGAAATAGGTGGAATCCAACCTTGTTCAATCCCTGTACCATCAGAGTTTGGACGAGTTTCGCGACTCGTTTGACGTTTTCCATCCACTAGGATCATAGTGTATTTGCCACCTAGGCCGCGCATACTGATATCAGTACTCGAACCTCCTCCTGTGACATAAACGCCTGGCACGGCATCTAGTACATCTGTGATATCACGGTAAGCCTTTTTTTCAATCTCTTCAGCACTAATAACGGTGATAGATGCGGCTGCATCTTGCGTATTTTGCTCATAGCCAGAAGCACTGACGACTAACTCATCTAAGTCAACCGTATCGGCATGGGCGGAATGGGCCATGGCCACACTAAGAGCCACCAAAGAAACTGAGAAACTACGCATGAACATAAATCCTTAAAATTAAGTACAAAAAATGCAAAATTAAATGGTAATCTTTATCATTTGTATTCTGTATTATTTGTGTAAAATTGTCCTGCGATGGCACGTTGCATATTTTACAACGGCTGAACCACCATAAAGAGGACTCTCGTGTACGATCTCAATGATTTAAAAAGCTTTGTTTCTGTAGTGGAGACGGGCAACTTAAGTTCCAGTGCTAAACACTTAGGGGTTTCCAAGTCGACACTTAGTCGGCGCATTTCTCATCTTGAGGACGTCATGCGTCAACCTCTCATGCGCCGCCAAGCTAATAGAATGTTTGCCAACGATGCGGGGAAAGCGTTTTTACCTTATGCCAAGTCCATTCTGGATACCGTTTTGCGTGCTCATCGAACCGTAGACGAATTGAAAGAAACGGTAGCAGGACGTTTAACGGTAGGTTTGTTTTCAGGATTAAGCCGCTCGTGGGCAACTCGAGAGCTGTTCCAATTCTTAGATGACTTCCCAGAAGCGCAAATTGATGTCTATACAGTGACGGATTTTCAAGATATTCGTGAGCAAACGGATGTGGTGCTTTACATGGGAGAGTTGCATGGCGGGACCTTCAAATCTGAGCTTTTAGGGGAGTTAGATTGTGGTATTTATGCTCACAAACGCTATCTTGAGAAACATGGTCCAATTGCTGCGATAGAAGAACTTGAAGAACATGACTGGGTGAATTTACACAACTTCTTTGGTCATGATCAAATGTCAGCTCTATTTCATTCAGAGCATGGCTATAAAGAAATTCGTATGCCACGTTCTCGCCTCACGACAGACTTAATGGGCTTTCACTTAGATTGTATTGTGCATGGCAGAGGAATCGGGATCTTGCCAGAGGATATGGTTGCTAGGAGAGAGGAGTTCCATCCTGGTGAGTTGATTAGAGTGCTCCCAGAGTGGCAGGCACCTAAATTACCTTTGTATTTATTGTATGCCTACGGCCATCTGCCCAAACGAAACCAGGTTTTGCTGACACGTTTGAAAAATGCGTACTCTAACTCAAAGTGAGTACGCATCTATCGTAACGTAGTTGCTCGGTTAATTAGAGAGCTAACTCCGCCTGCTTGTTATCATTTGTAGCGACAGTTTTGCTGGCTTCTGAATAATGTGCTCGACGGACGTTCACCAGAATCGGTGCGCCGGTATGCGGATCTGCCAACAGGTCACAATGAACTCCGTACAAACTTTCTAAAATCTCTGGCGTGATGACCTGCTTAGGTGAGCCTTGGGCGACAATTTCACCCCCTTTCATCGCGATCAAATGATCAGCATAACGAGCGGCCATCGCTAGATCATGCACGACCATGATGATGGTTTTACCGGCTGCCGCAAGCTCTCTAATGAGATCAAAAACTTCTATTTGATGCCCTAAATCTAAGGCTGAAGTGGGTTCATCGAGTAGCAAAAGAGGCGTTTCTTGGGCAATGGACATAGCGATCCAAGCACGTTGGCGCTGTCCACCAGAAAGTGTATCCAGTAAGCGGTCCCCTAAAGATTCCAGATTTGCGGCTTGTAGGGCAAATTCGATGGCGGTGCGGTCATCCATACCCCACTGTTTGAACAGTGACTGATGGGGGTGACGACCAAAACGAATCAATTCTCGAACAGTAATGCCATCCGGTGCTGACGTCTCCTGCGGTAACAGCGCTAACTTCTTCGCCACTTGCTTAGCCGGCATGGAATGAATGTCCTTTCCATTCAGTAGAATGTATCCAGAGGACGGTAGATGCACACGTGATAAGCCGTTTAGTAGCGTTGATTTACCGCAACCATTAGGACCGACGATGGCGGTGACTTTTCCTGCCGGAAACGTGACATCCAGCCCATCGATGATGACATGGTCATCATGTTTAAGAGTGATCGATTGTGTGCCTAAAGGCGCTTGAGTGGATGAACTCATAGAGTGCTCCGTTTAGGTTTACGAATTAATATCCAAAGTAAATAAGGTCCGCCGACCACTGCTGTGACCACACCGACAGGAATTTCGATGGGACTCAAAAGGGTTCGTCCTGCGAAATCTGCCAACACCATGACAATCGCCCCACAAAGAGCGCTAGACACTAACGGCAAGCCGCGATGCTTAGCAAAGGTTCGTGCCATTTCGGGGCCAACTAAAGCGACGAGTCCAACAGGCCCAGCAAGGGCGACGGCAAAGCCGGTTAGTACCACAGAAATCGAGACCGCAGAAAAACGCAGGCGGTTGGGCGTGCGACCAAGGGCGGTCATTACAGAGTCGGAAAAGGCCATTAATTGGAAACGCTGGCATAGGAAAATGCTTATGATTGTTCCTACTAAGGTAATCCATCCCATCCAAGGAATCTGTTCTTCAGGACGTGCTGACAAACTCCCCACCGTCCATGGATAAGCCTCGTTAGCGGTATCAATATGAACTTGTGAGAGCAGCAGTTGCGACACCGCTGCGGAGACAGAACCAATGGCTAAGCCTGCAACAATAAAGCGATAGCCTCGGGTGCCACTGCCACCGCCAATAATAAACGCCAGCGCGGTAGCAGATGCCGCCCCCGTCAGAGCCATAGCGGATGGGGCCAGACCAAAACCGACACCAACGACCGATGCAACCGCAAACGCCATCGCCGCGTTATCGATGCCGATGATCCCGGGTGTGGCCAATCGGTTACGTGCCACCGTTTGCATCAAGCAACCCGCAATACTAAACGCAGCCCCCGTGTAAATACCGGCTAATAATCGATTAAGGCGTAATTCATTGACCACGAATTGCGTCATGGAATCGCCTTGTCCGATCAGTGCTAGCACCACTTCTTGAGGCGTTAAGCTTAAGGTGCCAACGCCCAAACTGAGAATGCCAATCAAGAGTAACGCCACGCTTAACAGTATATTTCGTCGAATCGCCTGACGGTCTAGCAGAAGGCTAGTGTGCTCTGAACGAACCAGCCAATAACCTGATGGGGGCGTTAGTTGAGCAGATGAAGAGTGAGATAAGGGCACAATACAACTCCTAAGCCAACGTTGGTAAACGCTTAGCACGAACGATCAGCATTAACACTGGGGCGCCTACCATGGCGGTTAATACGCCCAACGGCATTTCCGCAGGTTGAGCGATCATGCGTGTAAGAATATCCGCGCCGATAATCATCAGCGGCCCAATGGGTAAGCACATAATCATGGTACGGCGAATATCTGGACCAACCAAAGCTCGGGCTGCAAAGGGCACCACAAGACCAACGAACATGATTGGACCCGCAATCGCCGTTGCTGAACCTGCAAACAGAGCCACCGCTAGCATCACTAAATAGCGAATGGTACGCGGGTTATGACCAAGACCTAATGCGACTTTTTCACCTAACGCCATGGAGGCAAGGGGCTTTGATACGTACAAAGTAATAGCGGTTGCGATGGCAAAGTAAGGTAATACGGTGACCAAATTACTCAAGTGACGTCCTGCCACGCTACCTGTGACCCAAAAACGTATCTCGTCGGCCGCTCGTTGATCGTACATTAATAGGATGGAAGTCAGTGCGGTAAGCAAAGAGGTCAATGCAGCACCTGCTAGCACAAGGCGTACAGGGTCTTTAAATTGACCTTGCAGGCGTGCCGCAATCATCACGAAGAAACAACCAGCGAGAGCACCCAACTGCGCAACGCCCATGGCTAACGTCGCTGCGCTGGCGCCGAGAATAAGCGCAGCGGCCACGGCAAACGATGCCCCAGCACTGACCCCTAGCAAGCCTGGCTCTGCTAAGGGGTTGCGAGCAACCGCTTGCATCAGAGCGCCGGAAATGCCTAAGGCAATGCCGACCACCAAACCAACTAAGGTTCGCGGTAGGCGTAGTTCCATGATGATAAAATGTGCTTCCTCATTGCTTTGCCCCCACAGGGTGGACCATGACTCCGCTATACCAACGGCACCAGCTCCGATCAGCAAGGACAATAGCACGCAGCCGATGGTGATGACGCTAACGAGGCAAAAACAAACGACTAAAGGGCGCTGTGAGGGCGCCCTTTGCCAAAATGATGCAGCGAAATGCATGACTACTGATTGTCCACCAGACGTTCGATGTCATCCAACACAACGTGTGCCGCTAATGGGCCAGAAGTACTGCTCCAAACCTGACCATCCACGGTTGTCACGTGATCTTTTTGAACCACATTAAGTCGTGAGAAAGCAGGTGAATCTTTGGCTGCATCAAGAGCGGCTTTGCCGTCTTCGTTCAATGTCGCAAGGAACAGCCAGTCGTGGTCAATAGCACTGATGTTTTCAAGGCTTAGAATACTTGAATGTGGGCGACCTGCTTTGATCAAACCACCATCCTCAGCTGTAAATCCTGTTGCGGTTAATAATGTGCCAGCAAACAAGTTTTTAGACATAGCCATTGGACCTTGTGGCATCCAGCGAGCCACGTATGCGGTGCGCTGATCTGCCGGGATCGTTTGCTCTACTTTTTGCTTGATAGAGGCGGCACGCTTCTCCACGTCGTGAATAACTTTTTCCACATCAGCTTCGCGGCTCACCGCTTTACCGAATAGACGAGCTTCGGCTTTCCAATTGAATGGTGTGGTGAAATCGCTACCATTTGGAACAACCGTTGGTGCGATTTTGGAAAGCATTTTGTACTGCTCTTCAGATAAGGAAGGGGAAGCTAGAATCACATCAGGACGTTCGTTAATAACCGCTTCCAAATTGGTCTCACGTGCGGTACCAACAATGTCGATATTAGGCTGGCGCTCAGCAAGATAACGAGAGACTGTTTCACTGCCACGAGTTGCAACCGAACCTGCTACTTTGAAGTTGATAGCAGACATGACATCTAACGCACCTTCGTGAAGTGTGACGACATTCTTAACATCGTCTTTTACGGTTACTTTGCCGTATTTGGTATCTAAAGTAACGTCAGCGAATGCGATATTTGACATAAGAAGCATTGCAGAAGTGGTGCTAAACAAAATATTGCGAGTAAGTGACATGAGCTCTCCTTAAAGCTAATTTTTAACTCTGATATTAATGATAATGTTTCTTATTTTTCTTTCATATGCTGTTGCACAGAATTTACTCAGTGTTTTGGGTGATGAGGCGTTGCGGATTGTGCAACGAACTAATGAGGGAATTTAAAAATGTATTAAAGAGATACAGTCAACGGTCGATACAAATTTGTAATGGATTGTAAAGCAGCATTGTTGCTTTCTGAATGTATGTACTAAAGTAGGGATACTTAACTAAGAGGTCTGACTATGAACAGTGTCACGAATGTCAGTACGGCGTATGCAATGGAAATGATGGGTGTTGCGATGGCAAAGACTCAGCAGGAAGAGCAAGGACGTCAGTCGTTGCAACTGCTTGAGAGTGCGGCATCGTCTACTCAGCAGATCCAATCAAGCGCGCCCGCTTCAGGCAACCTTGGTCAAAACATCAATATCAAAGTATAACGGTATTAAGATGTGGCAAAGCCGCTAACGCCCTTGTGTCAGCGGCTTTTTGCGTTTTATGCGCCTGACGAAAACGTGGGAGCTAATACGGTTTTGGCTGGTTCCCCTGGGATTTCTTTTGCTAAACGAGGCATTAGATAACCGGGTAAGTATTTGGCTACTTGGCCCATTAAGCTTTGTGCTTCAGCAATGGGAATATCGAAATGAGCACCACCTTCGATAGGGTCAAAAGTGAACATGTAATAGGGCAAAATCCCTGCATCAAACAGTTTTTCGCTAAGCTCGACTTGAGCGGAAACGCTGTCATTTACGTTTCTTAACAATACGCCTTGATTTAGGACGGTTACTCCCTGAGCTTTTAGTTGGGTGACTTTTTCAGCAATGGCGGCATCGATTTCATTCGCATGATTGCTGTGCAACACCAATATAATGTCTAAGCGACTGGCTTTCACCCAGCTTAATAGTTCTTCATTAATACGGCTTGGAATCACGATTGGTAAACGAGAGTGAATGCGCAGTCGCTTTAGTTGTGGTAGCTCATTTAGGCGCAGAATATGTTTGCTCAGTTGGCTGTCCTTAAGCATCAAGGGATCGCCACCACTTAAGATCACTTCATTCACTTGGGGGTGTTGTTGAATGTATTCGATGATCGAGTCCCATTCCTTCTGTGCCAGCTGATTGTCGCCGTACGGAAAATGTCTGCGAAAGCAGTAACGACAATTCACGGCACAAGATCCTGTGGTAATCACCAGCACACGGCGCTCGTATTTATGCACGATGGCTTTTTGGGGGTTATGCTCGCCTTCGGCAAGGGGGTCTTTGCTGTATCCAGAAGCAGGAAGCATCTCAATGTCGTCAGCTAACACCTGTTTTAAAAGTGGATCATTTGGGTTGCCGTACTCCATGCGCGCCACAAATGGTCGTGGCACCAACATTCGAAAGGAGGCCATCGCTTGCTCTGCTTGCGGAAGGCTTGTGTCGGATAATCCCAGCAATGGCATGAGCTCTGCGGGAGATTTTATCGCTTGTGCCAGCTCAGTAGACCAATGGGTCTCTGCGGCATTTTGAATTGGTATCACGTCAAATATCTGCAAAATTAAGTTAAATTGGGTTATTATGGCGGCCAATCTTTGGCCGATTGGCCTTCGCTCTTGTGAGTCTCGCTTAATTATTCCGCGATGGACTCCAGTGAACATCCCGTTTGTTCAGAGCTTTTTATCTACATCATGATATTGTGAGGATTTATGGCGAGTTATTCTACCAGCGATTTGCGCAGCGGTAACAAAGTAATGGTTGATGGTGATCCTTGTGCCGTTCTAGACAACGAGCACGTGAAACCAGGTAAAGGTCAAGCGTTCAACCGTATCAAACTGCGTAACTTAAAGTCAGGTCGTGTTTGGGAACGTACCTTCAAATCTGGTGAATCTCTAGACGCAGCAGATGTAATGGATACGGATATGGAGTACCTATACACTGATGGCGAATTCTACCATTTCATGGCCACTGATGGTTCTTTCGAACAGCATGGTGCGGATGCCAATGCGGTTGGCGACACAGTTAAATGGCTGAAAGAGCAAGAGTCTTACGTCATCACGCTATACAACGGTGCACCACTAGCAGTTACACCACCAAACTTCATTGAACTTGAAGTGACTGAAACAGATCCAGGTGTGAAAGGTGATACAGCAAACGGCGGTTCTAAGCCTGCAACACTTTCTACTGGCGCTGTAGTACGCGTACCACTGTTCATCAACATTGGTGAAGTGCTACGTGTTGATACTCGTACTGGTGAGTACGTATCACGCGCAACAGGTAAATAATTACCTTTTTAAAAAAGCCCCCAGCCGCAAGGTGTGGGGGCTTTTTTGTGTTTGAGAATTATGCTTAAAAGCTAAAGAAGATCATTATGTATTCAAAAGATGTTTGGCAGCCAACTGCAGAGATAAGCGCGTTGAAATTTCGCGCTGAGGTGTTTCATAAAATCCGCGGCTTTTTCTATGAGCGTGATGTGTTGGAAGTGGATACCCCGTGTTTATCGCTTGGCAGCATCAGCGATCCGCATATTGAAGTGCTGACCAGCCAAACTCGAACGTTGGGTAAAGATGTGACTTATTACCTACAAACGTCTCCTGAATACGCCATGAAGCGCCTGTTAGCCGCGGGTGCACCGAGTATTTATCAATTAGGCAAAGTCTTTCGAGCTGAAGAAATTGGCCGTCGTCATGGCATCGAGTTCACCATGCTGGAATGGTATCGCTTAGGCTTTGATCATTGGCAGCTCATGGCGGAGATGGATGATTTGTTATCGACTCTAATGGGACAAACCATTGCATCTGAACGATTAAGCTATGCCGAAGCCTTTGTGCGCCATGTGGGTTTAAACCCATTTAATGCAAGCCTTGAAGCGCTGCAGCAAACCTGCCATCAGCATACGGAATACGGTTTGGATGAAATGGATCGAGACACGCTTTTAGAACTCCTCTTTGCTACTTTAGTTGAACCCAATATTGGCCAAGAAGTTCCGTGTTTTATATATGCCTATCCTGCTTCTCAAGCGGCGTTGGCTAAGCAACAGCCAGATGAAGAGGGCAATGCTACCGCGGCGCGTTTTGAGTGGTATTGGCGTGGTATGGAACTGGCGAACGGTTACTTTGAGCTGACGGATTCGATCGAACAGCAACAGCGAATGCACAATGAAATGGCAGAACGCGCTGAGCATGGCCAAGTATGGCGACAAGCGGATGAGCGTTTGATCAGTGCCTTAGAACAAGGCTTACCAGAGTGTGCTGGCGTGGCGCTGGGTGTCGATCGTCTGCTAATGTTATTGCAAAACAAAGCGCATATTAATGCAGTGATGCCGTTTGCTGGGGCGCACGCGTAACGGGACTCATCCCCTATCTTTAAGAGATGGCTATGGTAAGTTTGTCTGCAAAATTTCGTGATCTGATTTGGCCAAAGCAATATTTGGAGAACCCAAAACGCTTTGCCTGGTTGTATGTGGCGGTCTTTGTCATTTGTCTGCTGACACTGTGGCGTGGTGGAGACGCCTTAAAACAGCAACAGATCCAAGACCTCTCGCTGGATACAACAGAGCAACTGGTCCAGCTCACCAGTGTCATAGAAAGTGCCATTGCCAAGTATCAACATATGCCAACCTTGTTGGCGTCTAATGATCGAGTGCGTAAGGCATTGCGTGATGGCTTGCCATCCGATATCAATCAGCTAAACCGCGAGCTGGAACAAATCAACCGTATTACCGAAGCGTCTGACAGCTACATTATCGATGTCAACGGTAGTACTATCGCGGCTTCCAACTATCGCTTAAGTACCTCATTCGTTGGGGGCAACTTCTCTTTTCGGCCCTATTTTAAAGATGCCATCAAGGGCAAGCCGGGACGTTATTACGCCTTAGGTACGACGTCCAATCGCCGTGGTTACTATTTTTCTTACCCTGTTTTTGAAGGGGATAGCATCATTGGGGTTGCCGTTGTTAAAGTCGATTTAACCCAGTTTGAAAAGCGCTTTAGCAATCAAGCTTATGACTTTTTGATGTTAGACCCAGATGGTGTTGTATTTAGCTCCTCAAGATCTGAGTGGCTGTACAAAGTCATGGGGCAGCTATCCCATGAGGAGTTGACGCGTATTGCCGACTCACAACGTTACTTTGATCAAGCTATTGAAACCCTGCCGATTGTAAGCAAGAAGGCATTTGAAAGTGGTGGCGATATCATCGAAATGCTGGATGAAGTCCAAGACAACTTGGGCAATGAACTCGTTGAGCGGCATCGCTATTTAGCTATGAGCCGCCCGATTAAGTTGCTCAACTTTCAAGTCGCAGTTTTTGTGCCATTAACAGCGATTGAAGAGCAGATTGCTTTATGGCGCGCAATATTTGCTGGCGGTATTACTATCACCATGCTGGTATTTGGTTTAGCCCATTTGCGCTCACGCATGTTGCAAGAGCGATCCGATGCCATCGAAATGGCACGTCACAATCAAGCTTATATCCGAGAAGTCATTCAGCATACCCAAGCGGGGCTGGTGACATTGGATGGAGCGTTTCGAATTGAAGCATTGAACCCTGCGGTAGAAAAGCTCGTAGCGACACCTTTGTCGGACTTGATTGGCCAACCCCTATCGGCGTTATTTCAAGTGGCCGAGAATGATCTGCTGCGCTGGACCAAAGCGTTGCAATCGGATTTTGATAACGCCAAAGACAGCTTAACCACAGTGCAAGGTACTCTTTCAGTAAAAGGTGAGCCCACAAGTATTGCGGTAGAGGCGACGATCTGTGAGCTACAGCTGCCGCATCGACGCAGCCATCTAGTGACGTTCCATGACATGACAGAACGTAAACGCTATGAGCAAGAAATTACCAGTGCTCGACATGCTTTGGAGCTACGAGTCAAAGAGCGGACGTCTGAATTAGAGCAAGCCAACCAATTGTTGCGGCATGAAATCGGCGAACACAAAGCCACTCAGCAAGAATTGATTCAGACCGCCAAGTTGGCGGTGCTTGGGCAGATGAGTGCTGGACTGAACCACGAACTTAATCAGCCCTTAACCGCGATTCGCTCGTTTGCTGATAATGGCTTGAAGTTTCTTGAACGAGAACGCTACGAACAGGCAAAAGGCAATCTGCAACAGATCAGTCAACTGGGACATCATATGGGCGATATCATTGCTCGTTTTAAAGTGTTTGCACGCAAAGGTAATGTGATGCATACGCCAATTGATGTGCAGACCGCCATCAATGGTGCCTTAAAAATTATGCAGCCTCGCTTCAAAGAGTCGGGTATTGAAAGTAACGCGCCGAGTAATGTCCAAGTCGCTGTGTTGGCAGACATGGTTTTTTTAGAACAAGTGTTGGTGAACTTATTGGCCAATGCGGTGGATGCTATTTTAGAAGCTTCTAGGCAAGAGAAATTGGTATCCATTGAAGTGAATTGTGAGCAGGATGTTGTATGCATATATGTCAGGGATTCAGGCACTGGATTGTCCGAAGAGTCTTTGAATCGCCTATTTGAACCCTTCTATACGTCGAAAGAGAGTGGTTTAGGGTTAGGATTAGGGTTGTCCATTTCCCAACGTATCATGGACTCTATGAATGGTAGTCTATCAGCGCGAAATCACCCTGAGGGAGGGGCTGAGTTTTGTGTTACTCTTAACACCTTCCAACCCGATTAGTGCTAAGGAATAACCGCAATGTCAGAGTTAGATCGCGTGATTGTCATCGATGATGAGCAATCGGTTCGTATGGCGATTTCTCAAACGCTTGAGCTAGAAGATTTCGATGTGATGGCGTTTGCGAGTGCGCAAGGTGTTGCGGATAAAATAGCGATCGACTGGCCCGGTGTGATTGTGAGCGATATCAATTTGCCCGGCATAAGCGGCTTGGAGCTGTTTGAGCAAGTCAAAAAAATCGACTCTGAAATCCCCTTTATTCTCATAACCGGTCATGGGGACATCAGCATGGCTGTGACCGCCATTCGCGATGGCGCTTATGACTTTATAGAGAAACCCTTCTCAAACGATGATTTCATTGAAGTAGTGCGACGTGCCAGTGAGAAACGTCGTCTGACCCTAGAAAACCGTAATTTACGTTTAGAGCTTGCTGCGCAAAATGCACCAGGACCACGAATTATTGGTAATACGCCAGGGATCCATCGATTGCGTCAAGCGCTTCTACATGTCGCGGATACGGGAGCGGATATCCTAGTTCAAGGGGAAACCGGTACTGGTAAAGAAATGGTGGCGCGTTTTATTCATGAACACAGTTCGCGACGTGGCAAGCCATTTGTGGCCATCAACTGTGGTGCGGTGCCGGATTCTATTATGGAATCCGAGCTATTTGGCCATGAAAAGGGCGCATTTACCGATGCGAAAACCCAACGTATCGGTAAGATTGAGCACTCGAATGGTGGCACATTATTTCTGGATGAAATCGAAAGCATGCCCATGTCGATGCAGATTCGATTGCTACGGGTATTAGAAGAACGCAAGGTTGAACGTTTGGGTTCAAATAAAGGTGTCGACCTTGATTTACGTATCCTGGCAGCGACCAAAGTTGACTTAAAAGAGCTCAGTGAAACGGGCACTTTCCGTGAGGACTTATATTATCGCCTCAACGTCGTTCGCGTTGATATTCCCCCCTTACGTGAACGCAAAGACGATATTCCTTTGCTATGGCAGCACTTTTGTTTGGTGGCGACTGCCCAGTACAAGCGTGAGTCTGAGCAGCTTTCGGCGGAGCGAATGCACAGCTTAATGAGCTATGATTGGCCTGGAAATGTTCGAGAGCTACGAAACCTAGCCGAGCGCTATGTATTAATGGGTGAAGCCGGCTCGTTTGAATTCGATCAGATCATTACCAATGAAACCAACCCTGGTTTTATGACTTTGCCAGAACAAATGGAGCGCTTTGAGAAGACCTTACTAGAGCAAGAATTAAAACGTCAAAAGGGCTCTATTAAAGACACTATGGACGCGCTTGGACTGCCTCGAAAAACCCTGTACGACAAAATGCGTAAATACGATCTGGATAAAGACCTTTATAAGTCGTAATTGATTTTTTGCGTAATACCATTCAAATCGCTTTATTAGCGCTCTGTTATTCTGTGGACGTGATAGCATCTCACGCTTCGTGATAGGAGATGTTTGAATGACAGAGTTATTCCTAAATGGGCTATCGCCTTTTGTCTTTTGGTTGCTGGTACTGACGGCTGGTTTTACATCATTGTTTACCGCGAGCTTTGGTGCAGGCGGTGGCGTGATGTTGCTGGGAGTGATGGCGCAAGTGCTCCCGCCTCAACTAATTATCCCGCTTCATGGGGTAGCGCAACTCGGCTCTAATGCGGGTCGTGCCGCGATGAGTTGGCGACACATTGATTGGCGCTTGATCGGTTTATTTTTACCCGGTGCCATAGTGGGTGCTTTGCTTGGACAGTTAGTCCTTGAAGCATTAGACCCCTCTGTCATGTACTTATCCATTGCCTTGTTTATCCTGTTCTTATGCTGGGGGCCTAAGCTTCCCAAGCTAGTCCTAGGTAAGTTTGGAACACTAATGGCGGGGGCGATTACTACCTTTCTGACGCTGTTTGTGGGGGCAACAGGCCCCTTGGTGGCCGCGTTTATCAAACAAGTATTCGTCGACCGATTTCGTACCGTTGCTACCTTTGCGACGGCCATGTCGCTTCAGCATGTGCTAAAAATCGCTGTTTTTGAACAAGCGGGTTTTCCTATTGGTTCATGGATGCCGTTGCTATTGTGCATGGTGGTCAGCGGTGCGATAGGTACATGGTTTGGCTTAAAAGTGCTTAAACGCGTCTCGGACAAACACTTCCATCGTATTTTTAATATTATCCTCACATTGTTAGCCGTGCGCTTAATTTGGCAAGCTTGGTTGGCTTATTAATCGCTACAAAACGCTAATATTTTGCATATTGACCTACCACAATAAAGTATAACTTTTACAGAGCATATAGGCCCCAAAAGGCGTCATATAGGGATAGGAGATGTTTAATTAGATTGTCATGATCTAATTAAATATGTTCTGATATAAGTGGAAGTTATTTTGGTCGGGTGGGGTTAGTTATGCGTTCAATCATCCAGAAGCTAAGTCGGTGTAAATTAGTTTTTCTGATAACACTCACAGCACTGATTATGGCGATCTGCACCGATTATGGATTAGCGATATTTTTTGGACATGAATTTAATTTTGATGATTTAACCCGCGCAACGATTATTCCATTAATCATTGCTCCTTTCGTTTCTTGGTATCTTGTGGGCTTAATTTACCGTCTCGATAAAACAGAACGTCGTATGACATCGCTTGCTAGGTTGGATAGTTTGACAGGGTTACTGAATCGCCGAGCTTTCTATGATGAATATGAGCTGCATTTGTCAGAAAAAAGCGATTCACGAGGCGCGTTTATCCTGTTAGATCTAGACCACTTTAAACGTGTTAATGACGAATATGGGCATTTAGCTGGTGATGCAGTGCTGAGAGCGATTTCAGCCTTGTTGATTGAACAGCTTCCTGAGGAAGCGACTATTGCTCGATTTGGGGGAGAAGAGTTCGCGTTATTGCTGCCAAGTGCAAATGCTTCGACCGTAAAACAACAGGTGGAAGAGTTATTATCTGCTGTTTGTGATTTGACGATAAGGTTTGAGGCGAGTGAAATTTCGGTCACAACATCTGCGGGTGGATATGTTTTTCCTAAAGGACAAGCTTCGAGTTTACATTCAGCCTATCAATTGGCTGACCGAGCTTTGTATATGGCCAAAGAAAGCGGACGCAATCGTTTTATTTTGAGTGATGTTTAATCATAAAAAAAGCGCCCCTAAGGGCGCTTAAACATGACGTATAGCTGTCATAAAAGGGTATTACTGTACGATTTCTGGTCCCATGATTGCGTATGGTAGCGCAGTGGATAGAGCTGGGATGTAAGTAACAAGGATCAAGAACACAAACAGTACCGCTACGAATGGCATGGCCGCTTTAACAACGCGTGCCAAACTCATGCCGGTGATCCCCGAGGTTACAAAGAGGTTCAAACCGATCGGCGGTGTGATCATACCAATCTCCATGTTTACCACCATGATGATACCTAGGTGGATAGGGTCAACACCTAGCTCCATCGCAATCGGGAAGACCACTGGTGCTACGATAACTAGAAGACCAGATGGCTCCATGAATTGACCACCGATCAACAGTAGAACGTTTACTGCGATTAGGAAGGTAAACCAGTTGAAACCAACGCCTAGCATCCATTCAGTGATCGCTTGAGGGATACGTTCTGCTGACAAGGTGTGAGCAAACAACAGCGCATTAGCGATGATAAACATCAGCATGATAGTGGTCTTAGTACCTTCAAGCATCGTCTTACGAGTTTCATCGCCGAACAATGCCGGGAAGAAGCCGCGCGCCATCAACGAGAAGTTACGACCCCAAATTGGCATACCCTGAGCGATACAGCTTACTAGACCATCTTCGAGTTTCGCACCACGTTTAGAAACGTAGAACAGAGCTAGAACAATCGATAGCACTAGACCAATTAGCGCTCGAGTACCTGCAGTCATTGTTTCGCTGTCAGACAATGCGAAGA
This sequence comes from Marinomonas ostreistagni, assembly GCF_016461785.1. Classification (GTDB taxonomy): domain Bacteria; phylum Pseudomonadota; class Gammaproteobacteria; order Pseudomonadales; family Marinomonadaceae; genus Marinomonas; species Marinomonas ostreistagni_A. Next base: position 59,059 of record NZ_JAEMUH010000003.1, read on the forward strand.
ATGACATGATTTCCCATACAAGGAAGAATGATACGCCGTACACGGTACCGTTGAAGCCAACTCGTGCCGCTGCTGAATCGCTTTCGTTTGTCCAAGTTTGGCCTTTAAGTGGGCCCATATCACGGTAAACAAATAGTGCGATAAAGATCGAATAAACTGCAGCAACTACCGCAGCTTCGGTCGGTGTAAACGCACCACCGTAAATACCACCCATGATGATTACGATTAGGAACAGACCCCAACCAGCGTCCTTACCACCACGAACTAGGTTTCCAAAACCTTTCCATTCTTCCGCGGGTAGGTTTTTAATACGTGCTACGACGTAGATCGCTAGCATCAACATACCACCCGCCATCAGGCCAGGGATAACACCCGCTAGGAACATACGACCAACAGATACGTCTGTTGCTGCCGCGTAAACAACCATTACGATGGATGGTGGGATCAAGATACCCAATGTACCTGCGTTAGCGATGATGCCTGATGCGAACTCTTTCGAGTAACCCACTTGGCGCATACCTGCGATGGCGATTGTACCTATCGCAACAACGGTTGCTGGAGATGAACCAGACAATGCCGCAAACATCATACATGCCAATACTGAGGCCATTGCCAGACCGCCACGGAAATGGCCCACTGACGCAATCGCGAAGTTGATCAAACGCTTCGCTACACCACCTGTAGACATGAATGACGATGCCAAGATAAAGAATGGGATCGCTAACAGTGTGTAATGCTGGCCTGCACCAAACAATGAAATCGCTACCGATGACAACGAGTCATGGGAGAAAAATGTAATAAATAAAATGGACGACAAGCCCAATGAAATACCAACTGGTAGCCCGATAAAGAGCAGAGTTAGTACCATTCCGAATAAGATTAAAGCTTCCACGATACACTCCTAGCCAATTAGTCTTTCAATGCGCCTTTGTTCTCTTCAACAAGCTCTTGCGCTTCGTGACCACTGATCAACATATCACGCTTGTTTGTTGCGATAGCCCAGAAGGCTTGTAGAGAACGGTAAGACAATAACGCCAAACTGATTGGCAGAATCACAAGTACTAACCAACGGTGTACACGAGGTTTCAGGTCGAACATTTCAACCATGAAAGTAGGGTAGCGCAGTTCTTCTTGACCTAGACCAATACGCCACATTTTGTACCAGTACTCAATTGCACCACCACGAACGTCCACACCTAGCATTGCAACCCACGTAGAATCTAGCAAGATTAGACCGTATAGCAGAGCGCCCGCTGCACCGATCAAAGACAACACTTTACAGGTGCCTTTTGGTACTGCGTTGAGCAGAATGTCTACACCAAGGTGAGAGCCTGTTTTGATGCCGTAGCTCATGCCTAGGAGGATCAACCACGAGAACATGACAGTATTGAATTCGAGCGCCGCTACCCAGCCTGTATTGAAGGCGTAGCGAGCAATCACCTGGCCGAATGAAACAACCATGATTGAAGAAATCACTAGAACAAGTAAGTTTTCTTCAAATCGTTCCATGAATTTTGGAAAACGTTTTTCCAGCACCCAGAGCGCTAGAATAAATATTAATAAGTATAAATGAGGCCAGTATGCCATGGGGTACTCCTAAACATCGAAATGCAGCGTAAAAAGGCCTTTCACACCAGTTCTCACGGGTGCGTAATGCAAATGTGAAAGGCTCGAAAGACTAGCCCCGGGCGGGGCTAGCATTGCTGCTCAGGTGTGCTGTGCTTATGCGCCAGCTGCAGCGTCGATTAGATCTTTACCGATATCACTTTCGAACTGCTTCCAAACAGGCTTCATTGTTTCAACCCATTCAGTACGTTGTTCTGGTGTTAGAGTATTGATCTTACCGCCTGCTTTAAGGATGTTTTCACGGTTAGCGGCTTCTTTTGCTTTAACCGATTGGTTAGCTTCTTGCGTTACTGCATCAGCAATAGCCATGAATTGTTCACGGTCTTCATCGCTTAGACTTGATAGGAACTCTGAAGATGTCATGAACAAGTAAGCAAGTAACTGGTGGTTAGTTTCTGTGATGCTGTCTTGTACTTCGTAGAATTTCTTAGTGTAAATGTTAGACCAAGTGTTCTCTTGGCCGTCTACAACGCCAGTTTGCAATGCGCCGTATACTTCAGAGAAAGCCATTGCTTGTGGTGATGCACCCATAGCCGCGATCATTTGTTTCGCAACGTCAGATGTTTGTACACGGAATTTAAGACCTTCTGCATCGCTAGGAACCATTAAAGGTTTGTTGGCAGAGAAGTACTTCATACCTGACATCCAGTAACCTAGACCAACGAAGCCTGCATAGTCATCCATTTCAGTTAGAAGTTCTTTACCTTCTGGTGTGTTGGTAAAGCGGATTGCATGGTCCATGTCTTTGAAGATAAATGGTAGGTCGAAGACACCGTATTTAGACGTGTAAGAGCCGAATTTAGAAAGTGAAGGTGCTAGAAGTTGCACATCACCTAGTAGAAGAGCTTCAAGCTCTTTGGAATCACCAAACAGTGTCGAGTTCGGGAAAACCTCAATACACAGTTTGCCATTCATTTCCTTGTTCACACGTTCAGCAAAGTTATTTGCTGCAACCACTTTAGGGTGAGTTGTACCACCAGTAACGTGACTGAATTTAACGACGCGCTCGCCTGAATCACAATTCGCAGAAACAGCAGAAGCAGATAAAGCAAGGGCAGCAGTCGTTAGTGCAAGGCTGATTTTTTTCATTTGTATGACTCCAAATTTGAGTATTTATTATTGTTAGCTTGGGCATTGCCAAACAAGCAACATAATTTGGTTGTTGCTATTCGTAGTTATTACACAATCTGTGCCAATTTCTTGAAAAATATTTAACCTTTTGAATTTTAAAGATTATTTTAGTTTTTGTGCGTTTTGGAAGTTAAGTTTTATTTGTAAATATAAGCGGGCATTCGCCAACTAAGCTTTTTTTATGGGTGGATAACCGCCTATTTTTAAGGACTTAAGTGCGATGAAACTGCGACTTTAAGTTGTTGGTAGAATTCTTTTTTACCAGAGAATCCAAGCTTACTTGCGTCTTTATCGCTGTTCTGTCCAATAGCGCAGCCCAGCAATAGCCTATCATTGAGTTGTTCTGGCACTAAGTAATGCTGCGACATTAAAAACAAACAATAACGAAGTAAAGCCGGTCGGATAGCATCAAATGGTCGATGGTGGTTGCAGAAATAGGCCAAATCCGACACATCTTTTGACGAAGGTTTAAGGATGTGTGGATTTTCCCCCATTGGGAAAGTGGCGTTGATAGACAAGATTAATTCAGGCGACAGCTCTCTTAGACTAAGAGTCAGGGTGTCGAGCCAATCCTTTTTAAAAAGGTTTGACCAATCTTGGCTGATGCTTTTCATAGCAGGCGTCAGTCCTTTAACCATCATTAAAGAATAAGCACCGCTGGCTTGATCTTTCCCTGTACCTAAGCGGACAGTGATTAGGCCATAATCACGCCAAAAATTAATCACATCAGCCGTTGCGGCAAAGCTTGTGGCAATAAAATGTGCTTTATTTTCTAGTGCATCTTGCTCAATGAGTTGCAGTAGTCGCCTACCAAAACCTTGGCGTTGATAGCCTGATGCAATAGCAATTCGGCTGATTCGCCAATAGGTGTATTGAGCAGCTTCTGAGATGCCTTCATGTGCGAGCAGAGACTGTGGTAATAAATGTCCTCTCGGTCGGCGTGTTCCCTCCATGACAGCTTGACTTAGTTCATTAGGAAGGTTGCCCTCTACTGAAACTAGTGCGACGCCAATGAGGCGTTTTTCATGGTATAGACAATAGGTTTTGACACTTGGATCATCCACCATCCATCTTTTATTTTCAGGAGATGTCTGATAGTGAGCATTTACCAACAAGGAGAAGGCCTGATCTAAAATAGTAGGATAACTTAACCAATCTTCTCGGCATAATTGAGAAGGCTGCGCCTGAGATAGCTCGTTGGTTTGATATTCTTTGAAAAGTAGTTGAGCGAGCCAGTTCTCTAATGGGTCATTTACCCCCCATCGAATGGGGTGAGTAAAGTGGTGTTTTAAGACAGATACCTTTCGGTTTTCCAGTAGACGCTGAAAGCGAATAGCAAATCCTTTTCCTGATCCTTCATAACCATAGTCTGTACTGCTGAAGACTATGCTTTCTGCTTTTTCGATAAGCGATTCTAAAACAGGTAAAGGTAAACTTGCCGCTTCATCAATTACAAGTAAGTCGTATTTCTCTGAGTCGTTTAACAATGCATCAGGTGCTTTGAAAGGTAAGGGGACCTCAGTTAAATCTTGGTAATGATCCAATAAAGACGTCATATTAAGTTTACTGGAAGCGGTACAAGCGCTCTTAATACCACGACTTTGAGCACGTGCTATTAATTCAGCTAAGGCAAATGACTTACCCCGTCCACGAGGTGCTAGAAGAAAATGGCAAGTTGTAGGGTGAAGAAAAACTGAGTCGACAAAATACTCTTGCTCAGGTGTTAAGCACTTCGTGTTGTAAGTTAAAGGTTGAATGGAGTCGGGCCACTCTATTTGAAAAGGTGAGCTGTCTTGATTCAGCGCTTGCCAGAAAATCGTTTTATAAACACTGGTAGTATCCTGGCTATTCAAAGGCCATGGTAAGTAGCGATCTAATTCTTGATCGGCTTTTATCAACCAATCTTCTCCGAGATGAAGAGCTAACACACCTCCGCCACGAATAGTTCCTGCGACAATAGAGAGAGCTGTGATGTTGATGCCTTTAGAGAGGTCTAGTAAGACTGCGCTGTAACTGTTTCCTAGCTGGCGTTTCAATGTATTGAAATTAATCTGCGAAACGTGTGTCAGTGGAAGAGTGCTATGGCTAATGACGAGAGCATCCGAAAATGTTCCGTAGCGTTGTTCGAATTGTTGCAGCGTGCTGGACCAGTCAGACAAACTGATGACGCAATGGCGGTGTGCCATATAAGACCTCTGAGAATGCTAATGTGTAAGCATCATACCTTTGTTAGGTCTTTGAGCAAATTGGGCCTCAACACAAAACGTATTGAGGCCTAAATACCGAGTTTATAACTAAGCTGAATGTTATAGCGTAAACTGAGTTAGATTTTGTTTTAAGTTAATTGCTAATTGGTGGATACGCTGGCTTTCATCACGTGACTTCTGAGCATTCTCAAAGGTATCTGTTGCTGCGGACTGAAGCTCAGTGGTATTACCTCGGATTTGAGTGGTCGCCACACTTTGCTCCTCTGTGGCAGCGGCCACACCAGAGATTTGCTGAGCAACAAGGTCCATAGATTTATTAATCGCTGCGATCAGTTCTCCTGCTCGAGTTGCTTGCTGAACGCTATTTTCAACTTGATCTCGACCCTGCTGCATGGTTTCTACTGCAGAACGACTGCCTTGTTGAAGACGTTCAACCACTTGTTGAATTTCTTCAGTGGATTGCTGAGTTCGTTGTGCTAGCACTCGCACCTCATCCGCTACAACAGCAAACCCTCGACCTTGCTCTCCTGCACGGGCGGCTTCGATGGCCGCATTCAATGCCAGTAGGTTAGTCTGCTCTGCGATCTCATTGATTACATTCACAACAGAACCAATGTTAATCGTGCTGCTTTCTACTTCTTGAATGGTTTTTGCTGCATTTTCAAATGACATAGACAGTCGAGAAATCGTTTCTTCTACACGTTTAGTAGCTTGGTAGCCCTGTTGTGTAGTGTCGTTCACCGACACTGTTTCGCCTGATACTTCCGTTGAGCTTTGAGCCACTTCTTCGACAGAAGCGGACACTTGCTCAATGGCAGTGGCTACCTGAGCACAAACATTAGAGCTATTGGTTGCAGAGTGAATTAATTGATCATTCGATTGACTGATGGTTTGTGCAGAAGCCAATAACTGCTCACTGGATGTCTGTACCTGAACAATTAAGCTAGCTAAACCGTCACGCATGGTTTGAATAGAGCACTGAAGTTTGTGCGTTTCATTATTGCTTGATCGAGAAGCGGCTGTTGGAAATCTAAAGGTAAGGTTACCTTTACCGATTTCTTCAACCCCCTGAGTAATACTTTGCAAAGGTTTAAGAGCTGATTTTATAGTAAGCCATAGAATCAATGAGAGAAAAATTGCCGCGCCTGCACAAATGGCAGCGACGAAATAGAGTACTGTCATCAGCTCTGCGGTGTACTCATTAGTATACGTTTTAATTGCGACGACCCAGTTCCAGCCTTCTACTTTGTGGAAGATGACTTTGGACTCTTCTGCTTGTGCATCTTTTCCTGCAACTTGAATACTATAAGAGGTGATACCTGAGCTTTGCTGGAACATGCTAGCGAAAGCGTCTTTTGCTGTAGGGAACAAGTTGAAAACATTTTTTCCAAGCACTGAATCGCTTGGATGGATAACAATTTCACCTTTATTGGCAGACTTCGCATCCATAACATAGACATAACCACGTTTGCCTATTTGTACACTGCTAAGGTTACTGCGCAAGTGACCTAGGATCTTTTCAAGAGGGATGGCTGCCACAATGGACAGATTAGAGTGTCCCGAGATAGGAGCTACTTTTGCAACATAGCTAGCATTACCGTTTTTCCATTGACCAAAACCATTGGCTGGAAGAGCATTTATAACTGAGATGCCTGATACTGTTGAAGCCAACAATTTATTTGTTTTTGATTCGATAAGAAATAATTCAGCACTCACGTTTTCTTTAAGAGTAGCCAGTTTATTTGATTGGCTGAGTTGCAAACCATCCAGTTTAACCTCACTTCCACTTTGGCTGATTGACTGCGTCAACTCGTTATTAAGGTACTTAGCTGAGCGGTTCAGTGAGTCACTTAAAAAGCCGTATTGAACTTCAAGCTCATGACTGAGTAGCTTAACTTCTGTTAATTGATGACTGGTGACTATCTTATTTAACTGCTCTTCAAATAGGACTTCGATAGCCACAATTAATAGAGAAAAAATAAAGACAACAGCAATCAGAGAGCCAGCGGATAATTGTGTCGGTAGGGATAAGAAGCGCAAGCGAGACAACATAGATTCATTGTTCCTTCAAAAACATTAGCCAATAAAAAATGTGAGGGTATTTTTGTGGGAATTTATACCACTTATTTAAAGGTTAAGGCAGTTTCAATCATTAAAATACTTAATAAAATTGTAACCAAGCCTTTCATGCCGCATGTTTTGTTGTCATTTTTGTCAATTGCTAAGCATTTAATTGAAAGTAAGTTCTAAATAAACTGTGGAACAACCTCCTCATTGAGCCAGGAATACATAGTGCATAAAGCACTCAATATGAGCTGATTTGGCGGCGAATATGTCTTAAATTGTGTAAACATAAAGGCCAAATTCCTTTTAAATAGATATCTTTCGTAAGCAGTATTTCAAGTACTTATACCTATAGAAGTAAATGATTGCTAATACAAAAGTGTAAAAAAGACTGTATTTGTTAACAAAGTGGTTACAAACGGCGGGTTTTTGAACCTTATTGATTGTTTTTTCAGGAAGGTGATACTTTTTTGAGCGTCTAAATGTTAAGGGAATGTTTCCAAAAGCGCTCATTAGGGCAATGAGCGCCCATATAAAGTGCTGTAAGGAGGGTTAAATAACCAATAAATCCATAAAATCGTGGACGGCAGTACTCTCAAGCCCATTTTGATCTTTACATAAATCAAAAATATGTTGGCTACGAGCGGACGGGAAGCGGGTCGCCAAGTTCGCTTTGAATTTCTTCTCTAGTAATGGGATACCTTCTTCACGGCGGCGGCGATGACCAATAGGGTATTCTACAGAGACTTCTTCTGTTGAAGTGCCATCTTTAAAGAACACTTGGATCGCGTTCGCGATAGAGCGTTTGTCGGCTTCTAGATACTCGCGTGTAAAGCGCTCGTCTTCGATGATTTCCATTTTCTCGCGAAGCTCATCAATGATTGGATTGGCAGTATGGAAGTCATCTTCGTAGTGCTCTGCCACCAAATTACCAAACGCCAATGGCACAGCGGCCATGTACTGTAGACAGTGGTCACGGTCAGCCGCGTTCGCTAATGGGCCGACTTTCGAGATAATACGAATCGCTGATTCATGGGTGCGAATGACAATCTTCTCAATTTGATCCAAGCGATCTTTGACTTGCGGATGTAGCGTTACCGCGGCTTCTGCCGCGGTTTGTGCGTGGAACTCCGCAGGGAAGGAAATCTTAAACAGCACGTTTTCCATTACATAAGTGCCGTAGTCTTGCGTGAATTTAAAGGCACGGTCTTCTGGAGACTTCAGTTTTTGATCTTTGTTGGTTTTCGAGAACGACACATCGTAGAAGCCCCACTGTGGTGCTGTGAGCACACCTGGAATGCCCATCTCACCACGTAGCGACATATCCGCTAAGCGCACCGCACGAGAGGTTGCATCGCCTGCCGCCCAAGATTTACGTGAGCCTGCATTGGGGGCATGGCGGTAAGTACGCAGTGCTGAGCCATCAACCCAAGCTTGGGAAATCGCCGCCATGATTTGCTCGCGGTTACCCCCCATCATTTTTGCCACCACGGCAGAAGACGCCACACGCACTAATAAAACGTGACATAGACCCACGCGGTTAAACGAGTTTTCAAGAGCGATCACACCTTGGATCTCATGGGCCATAATCATGCCTTCAAGAACATCGCGCATGGTTAGCGGTGCTTCACCGCGAGAAACACGAACCTGAGACAAATGATCGGCAACCGCTAAGATACCCCCTAAATTATCTGAAGGGTGGCCCCATTCCGCTGCGAGCCAAGTGTCGTTGTAATCAAGCCAGCGAATAATACAGCCGATATCCCATGCTGCTTTCACAGGGTCTAGGGCAAATGAAGTACCCGGCACACGAGCACCGTTAGGTACCACTGTGCCTTGCACCATTGGACCAAGGTGTTTAGTACACTCTGGGAAGCGAAGTGCTAACAGGCCACAACCAAGAGTATCCATCAGACAGTTGCGGGCGGTATCTAGAGCTTCTTGGCTTTCAATTTTGAAATTTAACACATAATCCGCGATGTCTTGGATCACCTGATCGTATTCAGGGCGGTTATTTAAATCGACATTTGCACTCATGGTGGTTCCTCTGATTCTTTTGGCTCTTTTCATAGGTGAGAGGCTGCAATCGGGATTTCAAGCACTCTTAAGCACGCGCTATGGATGGCGCAATAGGGCGCTTTATCAGGGATGATTTTGCGCCCGGCGTAGAGTGTTGAAAGGCCTCTAACACTAGGTTTAGTTGTCTATGTTCAAGGTGCTTATGCCTTTTCCTCGCTTGGAAAAGGCATAAGCCTCTTGTCTGTTAATTCTGTTGAGCTTCGAGCTAGTCTCTTTGGTCGATATCTACCCAAGCGGCTTTTTCTGGGCCGATGTAATCGGCACTTGGGCGAATAATGCGGTTATTGGCACGTTGCTCCATCACATGAGAGGCCCAGCCAGTGACCCGTGAACATACGAAGATCGGTGTGAACAATTTGGTTGGGATGCCCATAAAGCGGTAAGCACTGGCGTGGAAAAAGTCAGCGTTACAGAACAGTTTCTTCTCACGCCACATGACGGCTTCGCAACGCTCCGAAACTGCATAAAGATGTGTATCGCCCACTTCCTCTGACAGTAGCTTTGACCATTTTTTAATGATGTCATTACGTGGGTCACGTTCGCGGTAAATGGCATGGCCAAAGCCCATGATTTTGTCTTTGTTCGCTAGCATACCCATGATGGCATCTTCCGCTTCATCAGGCGTTTGCCAAGGCTCGATCATGTCCATCGCGGCTTCGTTGGCACCACCATGCAGTGGTCCACGAAGGCTGCCGATACCGCCTGTGATACAAGAGTGCATATCAGATAAAGTGGAAGCACACACGCGAGCAGTGAAAGTAGATGCGTTGAATTCGTGTTCAGCGTAGAGAATCAGTGAGGCGTTCATCACTTTTTCGTGTAGTGGATTTGGCGTGTCGCTGTGTAGCATGGCTAAGAAATGGCCAGCTAAACTGCTCACCGATGGGTTAAGTGTGTCGATACGTACACCATCGTGGCTGAAGCGATACCAGTACAAGATGATTGCTGGCAAGGTTGCGAGTAGACGATCTGCTGTATCTTGTTGTTGGCTAAAGTCGGTCTCAGTCTCAAGGTTTCCTAAGAAAGAACAGCCAGTGCGCATTACATCCATTGGGTGCGCGTCTTTCGGGATCAATTCCAAGGCCGACTTAAGCGGCTGTGGTAACTCCCGCAGATTCATGAGCTTAGTTTTGTAATGGTCAAGCTCTGCTTGATTCGGCAGTTTGCCGTATAGCAGTAGGTAAGCCACTTCTTCAAAACATGCCTTGTCAGCCAGCTCTTCAATGTCATAGCCGCGATAAGTAAGGCCTGAGCCGGTTTTACCCACGGTACATAGAGCGGTTTCCCCTGCGCTTTGGCCGCGAAGACCTGCGCCAGATAGTTCTTTAGCCATTTGTATCTCCATTTTTATTGTTAGTGAGATAATCAGTTGAATACCTATTCGTACGACCCGATTCTATCGGGGATGAAAACATCCCAATCGCTGATGGAATCAGCTCGTACAACTCTAACGCTTGTTCTCGGAGAACAGCGCGTCGAGCTTTTGTTCGTAATCGTGGTAATTCAAGAAATCGTATAAATCCATACGGGTTTGCATGGTGTCGACCACGTTGCGCTGGTGGCCGTCGTTCAATAGGTGTTGGTAGACGTTCAGCGCCGCTAGGTTCATAGCTCGGAAGGCGCTTAATGGATAAAGCACAATGTCGACGCCCGCGCTGGCCAGTTCTTCACGACTAAACAGCGGTGTCGCGCCAAACTCTGTAATGTTTGCCAATACAGGGACTTTTACCGCATCAACGAACTCACGATACTGCTCAAGGGTGAGCATGGCTTCAGGGAAGATCATATCGGCACCGGCTTCAACGCAGGCAACAGCACGTTCAATAGCGGAATCCATGCCTTCTACTGCGAGTGCGTCAGTACGCGCCATGATGACAAAGTTGTCGTCATAGCGTGCATCGACACAGGCTTTGATGCGATCGACCATTTCCGCTTGACTGACGATCGCTTTATTAGGGCGATGTCCGCAGCGTTTTTGTTGTACTTGGTCTTCAATATGCACGGCTGCGGCCCCCGCTTTTTCCATTTGCTGGATTGTGCGTGCGATGTTGAATGCGCCACCAAAACCTGTGTCGATATCTACCAACAGCGGCAAGTTACTTGCTGCTGTGATTCGACGAACATCTTCTAGAACATCATTCAGGTCGGTCATCCCCAAATCTGGTAAACCGTAGGATGCGTTAGCAACACCACCACCTGAAAGGTAAATGGCATGATGCCCTGTTTGCTCTGCCATCATGGCGCAATAAGCGTTGACGGTGCCAACGACTTGCAGCGGTGAATGGTCTTTAATCGCTTGGCGAAAACGTGCGCCGGGTGATGCTAACGTCATACGATCCTCACTTTTTATTGTTATTGGCTAAGGTTGGCCAGAGTTACCCTGAGAGATGCTGTCGTGCAGCATCGCTTTTTTCAAAAGAGTCGCGGCGCGGCTGATATGGCGACGCATTAGTAATTCTGCGAGATCACCTTCACGGTTGGCGATGGCATCTAAAATGGCTTTGTGCTCTCGCAGCGCCTGACGTGGATCGGGCCGTGAATCCGCAGTGTAGCGACGATACATGCGGATCGTGGCGTATAGGTCTTGGGTTAAGACTCGAATTAGCTTTTTATTTTGGCTTGCTTGAATGATACGTAGATGAAAGTCTTCGTTGCCGTATTGGCTGGCATAATGCTCATCTTTGTTACTATCGAGATGGGCTTGGTGGTCATCTAGAAGTGTATAAAGCTCTGCCACTTCTTGTTCGCTGATGAGCTCCGCGGCTAAACGAGCCGCCATACCTTCCATGGCTTCACGTAAGGTATAAGTATCCAGTAGGTCTTCAATGTTAAGCTCGATGACGCGGGCGCCAACATTGGCGGTGCGGGTAATTAAGCCTAGTGCTTCGAGTTTAACGAGAGCCTCACGTAATGGGCCACGCGAAACGCCATAACGTTTAGCGAGTTCAGGCTCTGATATTTTGCTACCAAGAGGAAGAACACCTTCGACAACTTCAGCGGTTAAGCGTTGAGTTAAGTCATCGGAGAGTGTGGCAGATTTAATTTGCGTAACCTTTTCCAAACTCATGTCCTACATATTTGTCTACAATGTGACTATTTATAGAATGAGTATTAGTATAGATCAAGCTAAATTGTCGACAATTCGACTTAGGTAGTAGTTAAAGTATTATTTTTAATAATGGATTGTCGACAATATTAGAAAGGTTCTGAAAGTGCTTTACCAAGTAATGGGCTGATGATTCCAGTCCATATAACTGGCTTTGCCATCGATTTCTAATTTATCTAGTAAGCTTAACAGCTGTGTTGCGACAAACTTTGGGGTAAACAATTTATCTTCGGGAACTGAGCGCTGAAAAGGCTTCGAAAGTGGCGTGTCTGTGGTGCCAGGATGGAAAGCAAGTAGTTTGACGTTTTTCGAGCGTCGCGCGAGCTCCACAGAAAAGGTTTGCACCATCATATTGAGTGCCGCCTTGGAAGCTCGGTAGCTGTACCAACCTCCTAAGAGGTTATCACTTATACTGCCAATACGTGCGCTAAATAAAGCCACTTTACAAGGTTCGTTGCTTTTTAAATGAGGAGCTAAGTATTTTAGCCAAAGAGAAGGCGTAACCGTATTTGCTTCAAATATGGTTAACATATTCTCGGCGCTAATGCTTTCTAACTTACGCTCTGGCTGAAGCTCGTTTTGATGCAAAATGCCTTGGCAGATAAAAACTTTGCCAACTGGGAATTGGAAGTCCAGCTCTGTGCAGATGTTTTCGATGCTTCGCTCATCATACTGGCAATGTAGAGCAGTGATTTTAGGGTGTTGAAAGCTCTGATGACGGCTAATGGCGATGATTTGCTGACATTCATCCCGTTCGTTTAATTGTTCAATGATCGCTTGAGCAATGTGGCTACCAGCGCCGACTACAATGGCTGAATAGGGCATTTCATTCTCCTGTGCTTATATCTGATTGAATACGCAAAGGAGTGATAATTGGATGGTTTAGATCACCTATTTAGGAGGGCGAGGAGGGCAACTATCTTTGGAGCATGCATCGCAGCGTTCTTGCCCAGTTAGCCAGTAAGAGATTTTATGGCGATGCTTAGCAAATAAAAGGTAGCCGCGATCAGCGAACCAGCGGATAAATGGCCAGCGCAAAACTCTTAGCCACTTATGCTTACCAACGGCTTGCCAAACGGCCACGTTGGCATCAAGTCCAGTCACCAGTTGACCATTATTTAAAATGGCGTGTAATAGCCGGTCTGCCGCCACTTTATTAATCTGTGGGTACAGTGTTTCGAATTCTTTACTGTGAATATCCACTAATTTCAATTGCTGAGCAGTATTGTAGCGTTGCAATACTGAAATCTCTTTCATGCACAGTGGGCAGTGTCCATCGTAAAACAGTGTAACCATATACTAGCCTTTGAAGATTAGAATTTTGGGTACAGCATGAGCAGATGCATTGCGCATACCAATACGGTTAAAAAGAAACGTAAATTCGGGTAGTAGGATTGATCGGGACGCATGGCTTTTAACCAACGTACTTCTAGCCAAAAGATACTAATGTAACCACCTAGTAATAACAGCAAAGATAAGTGAGGTTGTTCAATGATTAAACCGAGCCAACCAGCGATAGCAATCACATTACTGCCGATTAATAGCGCCTTGCCTTTGCTTTGTGGCGCTTGTTCAATCACTTGTCCCCAAATCGCTCCACTAAGGAAGCTTAGAATGACTGCACTGTAAGCAATAAATGCCGTTTGGGCATGAAAGCTATAATGATAAAAGTCAAACAGATAAGTAAGAGTACTGACCACGAATGGAATCAATCCTAGATATCCAAGAACTTTGATCACTGTACTAGAAGAATTACGCATATAGAGTCCCAAACGTAAAATTCAATTGACGGAATATACGTATTATCTAACAAATTGGATGTTCAAGCATGTGAAAGCGGTCACATTTACTTAAATTTATCCTAGTAATCTTCGAAATGTCCGCCATTGAGTCGAACAAGGTCACGGAGTACAATGTCGGACTTATTTTATCGGCTACGCCGTTGTGCGCAGGTCGCCCCAAATTAACGAATTAAGGTGTGTTTAAAAATGCCAGCAAAAACGATGGATGAACTCGTCTCCCTTTGTAAACGTCGTGGATTTATCTTCCAAGGCAGTGAGATTTACGGTGGTATGCAAGGGGCTTATGACTACGGTCCACTGGGTATTGAATTAAAAAACAACCTTAAAAATGCTTGGTGGCGTGCCATGGTTTATGACCGTGACGACGTTGAAGGTCTAGACGCTGCGATTATCCAAAACAAGCACGTCTACAAATACTCTGGTCACGAAGACACTTTCACAGATCCAATGGTGGACTGTCACGAATGTAAATCACGCATGCGTGCGGATCACATGAAAGACATCAAAAAATGTGACAACTGTGGCTCTGATAACGTGACTGAACCACGTGATTTCAACCTAATGTTTAAGACAAACGTTGGCCCAATGGTGAACGAAGAGTCTTACACTTACCTGCGTCCAGAAACGGCACAAGGTATCTTCACAAACTTCAAAAACGTTGTGGATTCGACTTCTCGTGCCTTGCCATTTGGTATCGCGCAGATAGGTAAATCGTTCCGTAACGAAATCACACCACGTAATTTCATTTTCCGTGTACGTGAATTCGAACAAATGGAACTTGAGTTCTTCTGTAAGCCTGGTGAAGACGAGCAATGGCACGACACTTGGGTGAAACTGCGTAAGCAATGGTGGTTAGACCAAGGCTTGGCAGAAGAAAACATTGAGTTTGAGTACGTGACAGGTGATGACTTAGCCCACTATTCAAAAGCAACTGTGGATATCTTGTACAAGTTTCCACATGGTTTTGAAGAGCTTGAAGGCGTTGCAAACCGTACTGACTACGATCTTGGTTCCCATACCAAAGCGCAAGAAGAGTTTGGTCTGTCTGCGAAAGTTAAGAAGAACGAGCACTCTACGACTAAACTAGCGGTGCGTGATTTGGAAGAGAACAAGCAAATCGTTCCTTTCTGTATTGAGCCTTCTGCGGGTCTAGACCGTGGTGTATTGGCTGTGATGACAGAAGCCTACACGGAAGAAGAGCTAGAAAACGGCTCAACTCGTACCGTTCTTAAACTGAAGCCACACCTAGCACCGATCAAAGTGGCTGTCCTTCCTCTTAAGAAGAACAAGCCAGAAATTGTTGAAGCGGCAAAAGCGATTAAGAACCGCCTACAAAAACTAGGACTTGGTCGTATCCTTTACGAAAACACAGGTAACGTAGGTAAAGGCTACCGTCGTCATGACGAAGTAGGTACACCGATTTGTATCACAGTTGACTTCGATACTATCGAGCAAGAAGGCGCACCAGTAACCATTCGTCATCGTGACACGATGCAACAGGAAGTGGTAAACACCGCTGACCTACCAAGCTTCATTTTGAACTACTTTGTCAACCAAGATTAAGGTTAAAAGGTATTTCAAAGCTAAAAAAAACCGATGCAAAGCATCGGTTTTTTTGTTTTCAGACAGTGCTCTAAGAAACTTCTAGGGTTTAGTTGACTTCATTTCTTCTAAACCCCCACCATTTAGAACGTGAGTAAACCCCATGTCATAGAGCTGGCGTTTTGCATGAGAGGCTCGACTACCTGAACGGCAATAAACTACTATTGTTTTATCTCGATCAATAGGATTTGCGAGCTTGCTGAGTGAGCTAAGTGGCATGTTTACCGCACTGTCTATATGGCCTTCTCTGAACTCCGCAGCGGTTCTAACATCGATAAGTACTGCGCCTTGCTCCAGAGCTTGCCAAGCTAAATCAGACCGTTTTGAGGCCAACGCATTAATGCTGAAAATTGCGATTATCGCTGCAAGCAGGATTAATAACATGTGCTTGAAAGGGGTTTGAGTATCTACCGCTAAACGTTCCATATTTCATAATCCTATGTGTGAAGGGTTAAAAATTTGTTACGGCATATCATCACGCGTTTGTTGCGCAAAAAATTTGTACGCAAGCTTTGAAAACTTGGATCACTATTTTTTCAAAATTTTTGAGGTGAGCTTACAGGGCAACATCGAGATACTGCTCGCAATCAACAGCTGACTGCGAGCAGTAGGGAAGGATTATTGTAATTCAAAGACTGCGAAGCCTTGGTCGTCTAATCCTGTGAATGTCATATTCGGCGATGCATAAGATTTAGCCTTAGGCGAGCTAGTGAAATTAACGGTGGCACCTGCAAAGCTGGCAAACTCCCAGTTGTTATCCGCTGCAGGATTGATGACCGTCTGTGACAGTAAGTAATTTGCCACGACGTCACGGTTTTTATCTGGTGCATCAATGACCGTTGTGGATCCATCTAGCGCAGGGAATTTACCACCACCCGATGCGCGGTAGTTATTGGTGACGACTAAGAACTCTTGGTTAAGTTCAATAGGCTGACCTTGGTAAGTCACCGCTTCAATACGGTGTGCATTTTCGTTAACGATTTTCCCTTCACTGTCATAGCGATTTGGTTTTGTCACATTGATGCGATACTGAATACCATCAATCACATCGAAGTTGTAGGTTGGGAAGCTGGTATTAATCAGTGCTTGCGGCGCCTCTTGATTGGGTTGGATTTGATTAAACTGTCCAGCGGAGCGTTCTAGCCACTCGACCACTTGCGCACCGGTAAGTTTAACGACTTTCAGATCATTTGGATAAATGTAAAGGTCGCTCACATTTTTCAGGGCAATATCACCTTTTGGGACGTCGGTGAAATACTCTGGACCGCCACGACCACCTGCTTTAAACGGGGCTGCAGCAGATAAAATCGGTAGTCCTTCGTAAGAGGTTGCGCGAACGATATTCTGTGCGTACCAAATCTGCGCATTGTTCACGATTTGGATAGAAGGGTCATCTTGCACTAGAGCGAAGAAACTATTGATGTCAGCCGTGCTTTCACCCACTTTGCGACGCATGTACTCCAGTGTACCTTGGTGTTCATGCTCAACGGCATGATTGATGTGCTCATCAGCTTCGACTAATGGCACTGTGGTGCGTCCTTCACGTTTGGCGATGGCTCTGATACTGCTGGAGCCTTTGACGACTTTCCAACCTTGGCCTTCTTGTTCTAGCACAAGATCTACTAAGCCAAGGTGTGATCCCCAAAAACCTGGCATGGTTGCAGGCACACCAAAAACGGTTCCTGTAGCGTTGTCTACGCCTTCGATATTATCCAGTGAGCTGTCCCCAGGGAACACTTTATGGGAGTGACCAAATAGTATGGCATCAATACCATCTACTTTGGCGAGGTGGTAAGTAGCGTTTTCTTCACCTTGCTCATAGTTTCCTATATACATGCCACTGTGAGGGATCGCTATGATGACGTCCGCTCCTTCAGACTTCATTTGCGGGATATATTTTTTAGCACTGGCGATGATGTCTTTGGCAATGACCTTGCCTGAAAGGTTGTCTTTATCCCAAGTCATAATTTGCGGTGGCACAAAGCCGATGTAACCTACATTGATTACTTGCTCTTTGCCGTCACTGTCCAATACCGCAGTAGGTTGGATCAAATATGGCTGGAAATAAGGCTGATCGTTATCTGGATTGGCATCTCCATCGTCAACGTAGACATTGGCATTAATGTAGGGGAAGTTGGCGCCGGCTAATGACTTCATTAAAAAATCTAAGCCGTAGTTGAACTCATGGTTACCAATATTCCCCACATTGTAATCCAGTAGGTTCATGGCTTTGTAAGCTGGGTGTGTTTCACCGAAACGCAACACGCGGCCTTTTGCGACATAGTCACCCAAAGGATTGCCCTGTAATAGATCACCGTTATCGACTAAAACCGAGTTTTGTACTTCCGCTCGAGCTTGTTTAATTAGAGTGGCAACGCGCGATAGGCCAACGCTGTTGCTTTGTTTATCAGCGTAGTAATCATAGTCCACCAAATGCATATGAATGTCAGTGGTTTCCAATATACGTAGATCAACCGTTGCCGCGTTGGCTGTTGCGGAAGCTAAGCATGCCAACGTAAGGCTGGTTGGCAGAAAAATTTTGTTCCATTTTTTCATGGTTTTATGGCTCCAAGTTCCAATTGTGACAGGCAAGAGAACGTTATTTTGACTAAAAGGTCAATATTTAAGAGAACAGGAGCTTATGCAATAATCATGACGCTTTTATGTACTGAACCAGAAAAATCTAGGAGAGCAGAAAACTGCAATGATGTGGTGAAGGGCAGAGGTTGCGCTGACAACTCGCCTAAGGTTGTTGTTCGAAAAAATTCGCTATATCTGGTTGTATAGGGGCTTTACTTGGTATAAACCAAATCAAGTTTGACACCATATCAACGTGACCCATATGTGGGTAAATAATCGTGTCGACGGCTCCGTTTTTTTGACGAACTCTCTCTGCTAAAAGGTCAATATTTCGTTGACCAACGAGCTCATCTTTCTCCCCCCATAGCAGCAACATGGGGGGCTCATTACCTTCTATAAAAGTCGTGACGGTCATTTGAGGGTATTGATCAGGTGGCCCAAACATATCTTTTAAATCCTCTTCTTCGGGCACGAAATCATAAGGTCCAGATAAACCAGCGAAGGCTTTAATATTTTGAGTGGAATGATTGAGCTGAGCCAAGTAACGCTCATCGGCACTGATCAAGGCACCGATATGAGCGCCTGCGGAGTGCCCCATGATAAACAAACGGCTTGAATCGCCATGGTACTCATAAACGTTGTCTAATGTCCAAGCAACCGCTTGTGCACCATCTTCCACAAAGGTGGGAAACTTAACATCAGGGTATTTTCGATAATCAGGAATCACAACAACGTAACCCATGTCTAAGAAAGGCTTCGCCACAAATGGATACATGTCTTTTGAACCATCGGTCCAACGTCCACCGTAGAAGAATACCAAGACCGGAGCTTGTTCTGCCTTCGCAGAAGAAGGCACGTAAATATCCAAGGTTTGATTCGCTAACTGTCCGTAAGCGATGTCTTGATAACGTTTATTAGAGTCAATCAGCGTAGGTAGATTGGCTACTTGTAACCCTATTTGAGTACAGCCCGCGCTGAGTAATGCGCCAATGGCGATTAACGAGTTCCTGATTTTGATAAGGCTCTCCTAGCAAGTAAATATAGATTTTACGGGATTCGACCACAGTTGGATGAGGATTATTCAAAAAAGATTTCCCTATGGAATTTTTAAGATCCTATTGGAGTGAGGCTAAGGCGCGATTCATAATGGGAACATTCCAATAGGATTATCTGAACAATTAAGGAGTCACCATGAATGACGTCATTGAACTCTTACAATCTCACCGTTCAATTCGAAAATACCGTACTCAAGCACTTCCTGATGGGTTGCTTGAGCAGCTCGTGAGCGCTGCGCAATATGCCTCTTCAAGCAACAATGTTCAGGCCTATAGCATTATCCGTGTCAGTGATACAGACAATAGGGCGCGCTTACAAGAGCTAGCGGGGAACCAAGCCTACATCTCTCAGGCGGCAGAGTTTCTAGTATTCTGTGCTGATATGAAGCGCAATACGGAAGCGGCGGCTCGCTCAGGTGTTGAGCCTACCCTAGGCATGACAGAGCAGCTTTTGGTTTCAACCATTGATACGGCATTGGTGGCGCAGAACTTTGCCATTGCAGCAGAGTCAGAAGGTCTTGGCGTCGTTTACATAGGGGGCGTACGTAATAATCCACAGGAAATTAGCGATGTCTTAAAGCTACCAAAACATGTTTACCCTGTATTTGGTATGTGCGTTGGCTATCCTGAGCATCACCCTGATGTTAAGCCTCGCCTACCGGTCGCAACGGTTTTAAAGCAGGATTACTACGATAGCGAACACGATATTGCCTTGGTTGCAAAATATGACTCGGAAATGGACGAGTACTACCAACAACGCGCAGGCGGTAATAAAACCTCCAACTGGTCAGAAAGCATGGCACCGATGTTTAGCGGGAAATTACGCCCACACATGCGAGACTTTTTAATTTCGCAAGGTTTCGAGATGAAGTAGTGCAGCGAGAAACTTAGCTACTTGATTTCATAGCAGAAATTTAAATTTCTATATTGGCAAAGCGATGCGCTCTAGCTATAATGGGCGCCGTTTAAAGGCCCCATAGCTCAGTTGGTTAGAGCATCCGACTCATAATCGGCAGGTCCCCTGTTCAAGTCAGGGTGGGGCCACCATAAAAGAAAACCCCAGTTGGCTCGTTCCAGCTGGGGTTTTTTTATTCCTATCTTGTTTTTACTACATTTAAATACAGTTTTTTAGCCGTATTTCGCAATTTTTTCTATCTTTCTCTATGCTCTTATTTGCTTACATTTGAACTATGAACCATGCTTATTAAAAGGTATAGGAACCATAGGGAGAAGACGGTGCTGAAAAATCTTAAAGTGTCTCATGCTATTGCTTTGGTGGGCTTTTTGCCGCTTTTGTTGGTACTGTTTTTAGCATTCTCGCTCGGTTCTGCTTTATTAAGCAGTATTAACGATTCGCAGAAAGCGAATGACATTGTCCGATTAACGGAAAAGCTTGATGGCATCGCACATAACTTCGCTGTTGAACGTGGTTTAAGTGCTGGCTTTTTGGGCTCGAAAGGTGAGCAAGGGCGTGATGCGGTTTTGAAACAGCGTGTTGTGGCGGATCAAATTGAACAAGCGCTTTTAGATATGAAACCGTTAGATTTTCATGAGCTATCTGAAGCTGAGTTTAAGGATTTGATTCAGCCAACCTTAGACATTTTAAAAGATAAGAACACGATCCGACAGAAAGTCGACAATTTAGCATCCGATAACGGTGCTTTTGCCTACTATTCTAAGCTCAATGCTACAGCACTTAGGGGAATTCAGCGTTCAATTATATTGGTTAATAACACAGAGATTGATCAAGCTTTATCATCTCGCCTTGCTTTACTCTGGATGAAAGAGCGTATTGGGCAATATCGAGGCGCGTTAAATGGCGTTTTTGGTGCAGGTCAAACGACTGAAAAACGCTTCGTAGAGATTAATGGTTATCTATCTGATGAGAAAGCGTGGGAGAACTACTTTAATGACATGACTTCTGTTGCCTACAAGACAGAAATGGCGGCATTGAAGCAGTCTGCTGATTGGAAAACAGTTGATCAAGTATTAACAAAATTTCAGTCAGTAACGGATCTTTCAAATGTGGTTGGCCCAAAAGACTGGTTTGCATTGGCTACTGCAAAAATTAGTCTGGTAAAAGGGCTTTCTGATGAGATTGGCCAGAATGTTCACCGTTTTGCCTTGGCAAAAGAGTCGCGAGACAATACGGTCTTCATAGTGATTATAGCCATCATCGTAGTCGTTGTGCTGTTTGTTCTTTACTTGATGAAACAAGTTATGACGTCGGTATCATCTAGGGTAGCGATAGTGCACAAGGCCCTTATGTCAGTGGGTGAGGAGAAGGACTTCACGGTCAACTTAGAAGTAAAGTCCAATGATGAACTCGGCCAGATAATGAATGAGCTGAATCGTCACTTGAATCATTTGTCCTCCACTTTTGGTATGTTGGTGTTGAAATCGAAAGAGTCTAAAAACAGTATGGATGATTTGATTCATCAAGCTCGAACTGCTGTTAAGGAAACTCAAGATCAACAGGCACGAACCGATCAAATTGCAGCTGCGATTGAAGAGATGTCTCTTACCAGTGGTACCATCTCAGTAGATATGCAGGAAGCTGCACAAGCGACGGAGACGATTCAGAGCCGCGCCTCCGAAGGTCGAGCTGGTGTGCACTCCATTCAAAACTCGATAGAAGGCTTAACGAGAGAAGTACAAGGTGGCTTTGATTCGGTACAACAAGTCACAGGGCAAACGGAGCAAATTGCTTCCATTCTACAAACAATTGAATCGATTGCTGAGCAGACCAATTTATTGGCATTGAATGCTGCGATTGAGGCCGCACGTGCTGGTGAACAAGGTCGTGGTTTCGCCGTAGTGGCCGATGAAGTTCGTAGTTTAGCTCAGCGAACTCAAGATTCGACTGAAGAAATCCGCTCAATGATTGAGACCTTAATTCACTCAAGTAAAAATGCTTTAACGTCTATGGAAAGCTGTTCAACAATGGCGACAAGCACAGCTGAAGAAGTGGTGAAAAATGCTGAAATGATTGAGTCCTTATTGGAGTCGGTGGATGCCATTAATATGACGATTGAAAGGGTGGCGACCGCGGCAGAAGAGCAGTCACAAGTAACGGAAGACATTAACCAAAATGTGCAGATGGTGCGTGATCGCTCAAGTCATATCTCTGAGGTGGTTGACTTAACTGAGACGGAAGCGAAGCGTACCCAAGATCGTTTTGATGAGGTACTAAAAGAGGTTTCGTCATACCGCTTACGCTAACTAACGGATTCATCGTGATTTATCAAAGAAAAACCACCGTCATTGTCATGATGGTGGTTTTTTCATTTCAAGAAGAGGGCGAGGAAGAATAAGTTATTTCTTTTTAGCCTTAGCAAACGGGTTGCTACGAAGACCTGGGCCTTTTGTCACATCTGGCTTTTGTTGTTCAACTTTGGTTTTGGTTTTCTGTGTCTCTGGTGCTGCACCTTTTGACTTCTTTTGGCTACGAGGATGAGTATCAGGTACTCGATGCTCCGCCTCGAAACCGGGTATTTCTTTGCGTGGAACGCGCTGTTTTAAAAGTGCTTCAATAGCGCGTAGATTTTCGGCTTCATCGGCACAGACTAATGATACAGCGCGACCTTCTTGACCTGCTCGACCCGTTCGTCCAATACGATGGATATAATCTTCTGCAACGTGCGGCAGATCCACATTAATTACAACGGGCAGCCCTTCTATGTCCAAGCCACGAGCCGCCACATCGGTGGCAACAAGATACGCTAATTCCCCAGACTTAAAGGCATTAAAAGCCGCTAAGCGAGCGTATTGAGGCTTATCGCCATGCATGGCTTGGGCGGAGAAGCCTTCGGCTTGTAAAATATCGGTAATCTCGTCAGCACCGCGTTTTGTCTTGGTGAAAATCAGTGCTTGGCGCCAATGCTGGCGATTTAATAACTCAGCTAATAGTTCAGGCTTGCGTACCTTATCCACGGTATAAATTTGGTGGCGCACCGTGGCTGCGACACGGTTGCTTTGCTTCGCGGCGACCTCTTCTGGATTTTTCAACCATAGTGCAGAAAGTGCTTTGACGGCATCCGAATAAGTGGCTGAAAACATCATAGTTTGGCGGTTTTTAGGCAAAAGTGTCAGCAGCTCGTTTAGGGCTTCCTCAAAACCGAGGTCTAGCATACGGTCGGCTTCATCGAGCACTAAGAACTGTAGTGAATCGAATAACACTGCGTCTTGCTTCACGAGGTCAATTAAGCGGCCTGGAGTTGCAACTAAGATGTCTGCACCACGTTGCAGTCCGTTAATTTGAGGAAAGGCTTTTACACCACCAAAAATAGTTTGGCTACGTAAACCGAGTCCACGGCTGTAGCTACGTACACTTTCACCTATTTGACTGGCAAGCTCGCGAGTAGGGGCCAATATCAAGGTGCGCACTTGTTTTGGGTTCGCTCGTTCACCGTCTTTGAGTTGTTCCAGTAGTGGCAGCGTAAAAGCAGCCGTTTTACCTGTGCCTGTTTGCGCCGCCGCTAAAACATCTTTTTTTGACAGGATCAATGGGATTGCTTGGGCTTGAATCGGTGTTGGTTTTTGGTAGCCGAGTTCTTCTAAGGTGTTAAGAATGGCCGGGCAAAGGCCAAGTTTTGCAAAGTTCATTTTGTTACCAAATTGAGCGAAGATGTGAGCGCTTACACACGCTGCACATCAACTGAAACATTAAGTGCTTGGCTGTCACCACCATCGAAAATAACGCCTTGTAGAGGCGTAACATCAGCGTAGTCTCGACCCCATGCTGTCACAATGTGTTGTTCATTGGGCATTAAATCGTTAGTAGGGTCGAATTCTACCCAGCCTAGATCAGGAATGAAAATGGCGAACCACGCATGCGACGCATCGGCCCCTACCAGCTTCTCTTGCCCTGGTGGTGGCAAGGTTTCTAAGTAACCACTCATATAGCGTGCAGGTAAACCAAGTGAACGAATGCAAGCGATGGCTAAGTGGGCGAAGTCTTGGCATACCCCTCGTTTTTCTTTTAAAACTTGCTCTGGAGGCGTGCTAACACTGGTAGCTGTAGGGTCAAATTTAAATTCTTCAAAAATCTTATGGGTAAAATCCATGCTCGCCTGCAACACAGGAATGTCGTCTTGAAAGCAGCTGCGAGCATAGTTTGCCAATTCTTCTGAACGGTGAATATGTGTCGAGTTTAACGTATATTCTTTGACCATGCGTAGCTCGGTTGAACTGGCGCTTGCTAACTGTTGTCGTAATTCGCCACATGTTAGGCCATGTAAGGTTAGTTGATTAGATAAATCGTTTTGTTCAATTTCAAAGTAGCATTCAACATCAATGGCTAGCTTTTTATGAGGTTCTTGTACGGAAAAATAAAATGTCGGGTTGCCATAGTAATCTTCCCCTTCAGTTTGATAAACCGGAGTAGGGCTCACTAAGATACGACGGCTAAGGCAACGTTGATTATGCGTGTCACGTGGGAGTAAATGCGCCATGTTATAACACAAAGTTACTGGTGCGCCATACAGGTATTCCGTTAAGTGCCTTACCCGATATTTCATACGTTATTCTTCCATTTGGCTTTGATCAGCTGTTGTGGACCAGCAGTGTGATCAAAGTATTTATCACTGATCAAAGTAGTCAGTTTCTCTAACTGTTCAATAATCTGTGTCATCAATTCAGCCAAATCAGCACGTGTCTGAGTGCTTTCATCGATTTGAGCTAAGGATTCTAGGTCTGCCAATTGTATGTCATTAAGCGACTTAATAATTAAGCGCTTATCAGGCGAGAGCCCTAGAACCGTCTGCTCTGACTGAGGCAGCTCTTCTAAATACTTACGTAGCTGCTCTATTTGATAAATCAGTGAACGCGGGTTCGAGCGGTCAATCATAAGCAGATCTAGTCCATATGAGACTCGTGCTCTGGTTCGATAGCGTCGACGGAACGAGATTAATGCCTCGACACTTAACAAGACCGACTCAAGAACTTGTTGCTGTTGTAAACTTGGTAAAGGGCGACTAAGAGTTTGTTTCAGGAGATTGGCCGTTAGCAACGCGCGCTCGGTACGACGACCAATTTCTTGGAACATCCAGTCCATGCCGCGTAACATACTTTCGTGGTTTAACCCTGAAATGGCTAATAAAGACGTGACTAAACTGTCTAAAGACTCTTCTGGTACAGACGGTAAGCCGTTGACATAAGCACGATCAACACTGTGAATATGGTCGCGTAATTCGTTCAAAATGATACGAGTATCCGCTGACAGCATTTCTTTCACTTGTTCAGCACACGCCAGCATTTGTTGTAAGTTTGCCTTAATCGAGCCGACGCGATTTGCATCCACGACTAGCGCAGCTAATTCATCGTTTGGATTTTCTATGAGTTCAGGCTGGTCTTGGAAGCCAGGTAACGACCCTGTTATTTCCGACATCGCTCCTAACAATACTTCGCGGCTCTCGGTTGGGAATCGGTCAATACCATTTAACTGCTTAAAGATGGTGCGCATTAAGCGTAGGCTCATTTCTGCACGTTCTGCGTAGCGCCCGAACCAGAATAGATTTTCAACGACACGACTTGGTAAGTTTGCCGCTTGAGCTTGACTAGTAGGAAGGTTATCCAATGGAACGTCAATATCTGTTTCAGTGCTGTCGCTGAGTACCCACATGTCTTTGCTTCGTGAGCCAGAGAGACGCTTACTGACGATGCATTGATCATCATGGTCAGCAACACGAGACAACCCGCCAGGCATGACGCAAAAATCTTCATCCGTAGCAACGCTAAATGTGCGCAAAATACCTGGGCGAGCATGCATTACACCATTGTCCCAAATAGGACTGTAAGAGCTTGGGATATAATGCTGCGCGACAAAACCAACGGGGTTTGCCTTAACCATCGCTAGTGTGTCAGCCAGACCTTTTGCATCGAGCTGATGACAATAAATACTCTTGCTGTTAATGCCGCGAAAAGCAGGCTTTATGATTAATCGTTTAAGGTTCGCCTCAATATAGCCCATGTGGTTTGTATCACCACACCAGTAAGTCTCTACTGAGTCGAGTAATAACTCTTCAGCCATCAAAAACTGGCTGATTTGAGGTAAGAATGCGAGTATAGCTGGGGTTTCTAACAAACCTGAGCCAAGAGGGTTTGTCACAACAACGTTACCCTGACGAGCCACTTCTAAAAGCCCAGGTACCCCTAACATAGAATCAGAACGAAGCTCTGCTTGATCGCAGAAAGCATCTTCAACTCGTCTGACAATAACATCCACTCGAGATAGTCCATTTAAGGACTTCATCCAAACCTTGCCATTACGAACCGTTAAATCCCCGCCCTGAACAAGAGGATAGCCAAGGTGGTTAGCCATATAGGCTTGTTCAAAGTAAGTACTGCTGTAAGCGCCTGGTGTGAGTACGACAATCCTTGGCGATTCTGTTAAGTGAAGTGCGAGTTTGCTGAGCGTTTCTCTTACTGTTTGAAAAAAGCCCGCCAAGCGCATGGTTTGACTTTCTCTAAACAGGCTAGGTAACACCCGCGAAACAACGGTGCGATTCTCTAAAGCATAGCCTGCACCACTTGGCGCTTGAGTACGGTCCCCTGTCGCAATGAAGCGCCCAGATTGATCACGTACTAAATCCACCGCATGGAACGTAAGCATGATATCGGTTGGCCAGTTTAAGCCATGGCATTGACGTAAAAAGCCAGGATGAGAGAAAACGATTTCAGAAGGTAAAATCCCTTCCTTAAGCAACCGCTGCTCACCGTAGAGATCTTTATAAATTAGGTCAAATAGCTTGGCACGTTGTTTAAGAGCCGCTTCTAATACACGCCACTCAGATTCAACCATGACCTGCGGAATGATATCGAGGGACCAAACATTAGGTGAAAGAGGGTCACTTTTTAAATTATAAGTAGCGCCATCATCACGCAAGATACGTTGCGCGCGAAGATGGCGGTCTTGCATCCCTTCGGCCCCAAGTTCATGAACTGCCGACATCACAGACTGCCAAGCTAATCGCGGAAGTCTATTAACCTCAAATGCTTCATCGAAGGCATTTTCTGGTGCAGCATAAGGGGCAACGAACGGCGCTTCAGTGAGCGCCGCCGTGGATGGAGTAACGATATTTGTCATAATTAGACGTTCTAATGGAAATTAGAGCCTAGTATACCTCTTCCTTAGGTCGAGCGTATGCGGATATTCATGACAGATTTCTTCTTCTGGTGGTGACATGGGTCTAGTGACCTTGTCATGCTCGGTTACACTGCGAAGTGCGCTGTATTCCGGAGGCGGAACCAATGCGCCTTGAGTGAAGCCATGATCCCAGAATCGGTTAACGCGACGTGCTTCTGCCTCATTACTGTTAACTGGTAAGGTATCATAGTTGCGACCACCAGGGTGACTAACATGATAAGTACAACCACCAATGGATACACCGTTCCATGTGTCGATTAAATCAAACACTAAGGGTGTGTCCGTGCCTAGTGTTGGGTGCAATGCGGACGGTGGTGCCCAAGCTTTATAGCGCACAGCGCCAACCATTTCACCTTTACGACCAGTACTACGCAGTGGTACACGGCGACCGTTACAAGACAGCACATAGCGGCCTTCGGTCAGGCCACTTAGGCGCACCTGCAAGCGTTCTACCGACGAGTCCACATAACGTGCTGTACCAGACTGCGTGATTTCTTCACCAAGAACATGCCATGGCTCAATTGCCCAACGTAGCTCAAGTTCAATGTCATCAATCTGCTGGCGGCCGTAGTGTGGGAAGCGGAATTCTTCAAACGGTGCTAGCCACTCAAGCTTAAATGGCAAGCCATGAGCTTGAAGATCATCGACAACTTCTTTGATGTCCTGCCAAACAAAGTGCGGCATCATGAACTTATCGTGTAATGAGGTACCCCAACGAACCAAAGGTTTGTGATAAGGCTCGTCCCAGAAGCGTGCAACCAAACAACGTAGTAATAGCATTTGTACGAGCGACATACGAGCATGGGGCGGCATTTCAAAACCACGGAATTCAAGCAGGCCTTGGCGGCCACTGCTCGAGCCAGCCGCGTAGAGTTTGTCGATACAGAACTCAGAGCGGTGAGTATTACCGGTAATGTCTACCAATAAGTTACGCATGAGACGGTCGACCAGCCATGGCTCGTCTACCAAACCAGTTGGGATATTCTGGAAGGCAATTTCCATTTCGTACAAGGCTTCATCACGACCTTCATCTGGTCGTGGCGCTTGGCTGGTTGGGCCAATAAACATGCCCGAGAACAAATAAGATAGTCCTGGGTGGTGCTGCCAGAACGTCACTAAACTGCGAAGCAGATCAGGGCGACGTAACAGCGGGCTATCAGCAGGTGTGACACCACCAAGGGTAACGTGGTTGCCACCGCCTGTTCCTGTATGACGACCATCCAGCATGAACTTCTCTGTACCCAAGCGCGACTGGTAAGCTTCTTCATACAGAGTCTCTGTGTTGTATAAAAGCTCTTTCCAATTCTTCGCAGGGTGGATGTTCACTTCAATCACACCTGGGTCAGGGGTGATCAAGAACTTCTGCAAACGGTAATCTTTTGGTGGCTCATAACCTTCTATGACAATTGGCATTTCCAATTTTTTTGCCACGGTTTCGATAACATTGATTAAGGCTACATAATGCTCAAGGAAATTAACTGGCGGTAAGAACGCATGCAGGCGTCCATCGCGTGCTTCGATACAGAGTGCTGTTCGAATAACGTTTTTGAGGATTGTGCTGCTTGTCTCTTCAGCATCTGCTAACGTTTGTTTCGTTTGTGTTTGAGCAGAACCTGTTGGCGAAGCTGGTTGGCTATAAACTGGCAGAGGCTCACGCGGAGCAAACGGATCACGTTCTGGTGTTTGCTCTTCTTCACTGATGGCTGGTAACGAGTTCAGCGGCAAACGGTAACCCATTGGGCTGTCGCCAGGAATAAGCGTTATCACATCAGAACGCATTGGCCAAAGACTGCTTTGCCATTGGGAACCATTAAATTCGATCGGCAAGACATAACCACTGACACGCTCAAGGCCACGGTTTAGCAGCTTCGCTAAGCGGCGGCGTTCTAAATCATCTTTAAGGGAGGCTTTGCGCGGGTTCACATCGTCAGGAAGAGAGCGCTCTAGCCATAGGTAATAGAGAGTGTCTTCGTAGGTTGGCTGTAAGTACTGAGATTCCAAGCCTAAGTGCTCGCACAGTGCCTGGCCAAACTTTGCGGCATGGCTTTCATCAAAGCCGTAGTCTTTGTCGACGCGCGCAAGGTATTTTGGATCTTGCCATAGGGCTTCGCCATCGGTGCGCCAGAAGCAGCCCAGTGCCCAACGGGGAACTTCCTCGCCAGGATACCATTTGCCTTGGCCGTAATGCAGTAGGCCATTGGCTCCAAATTTAGCCTTCATACGCAACAATAGGTCTTTCGCAAGACGCAGTTTGTCAGCGCCCAGAGCGCCTGTGTTCCACTGCTCAGAGTCCATGTCATCAATGGAAACAAACGTTGGTTCACCGCCCATAGTTAGGCGTACATCGCCTTGCTCTAGACGTTTATCCACCGCATGACCAAGGGCTTTGATGTTTTCCCATTCGTCATCGCTGTAAGGCTTGGTAACGCGAGGGTCTTCATGGATACGGGTAACAATATTGGTGTAGCTAAATTCGCACTCACACTCATCAGTGAAACCCGTAATTGGTGCTGCAGAGATTGGCTCAGCGGTACAAGCCAATGGGATATGTCCCTCGCCGGCAAACAATCCACTGGTTGGGTCAAGGCCCACCCAGCCAGCGCCAGGCAAGTACACTTCACACCATGCATGAAGGTCGGTGAAATCTTCTTCTGGTCCAGAAGGGCCATCTAACGCTTTGATGTCGGACGTTAGCTGCACTAAGTAACCGGATGCAAATCGTGCTGCTAAGCCTAAATGGCGCAAAATCTGAACCAATAGCCAAGAGGTGTCACGACAGGAGCCTTTCTTAAGAGTCAGCGTTTCTTCACAGGTTTGCACACCTGGCTCTAAGCGGATTCCGTAATCAATTTCATTAGCTAAACGGCTGTTAAGAGCCACTAAAAAGTCGACAATACGCGTAGGTTTACGGTCAACGGTTTTGAGCCAATCTTGCAGTTCAGGGCAGTCTTCAGACTTATTCAAATACGGAGACAGCTCTTCTAGTAGTTGCTTGTCGTATTTGAATGGGAAGTTTTCTGCGTATTCTTCGATAAAGAAATCAAAAGGGTTAATGACCGTCATATCAGCGATCACTTCCACAGCAAACTCAAGTTTCTTGGTCTTTTCAGGGAACACTAAACGAGCTTGATAGTTTCCGTAAGGGTCCTGTTGCCAGTTTACGAAATGATCTTCTGGCAAGACTTTTAATGAATATCCATGAATATGGGTACGTGAGTGAGGCGCCGGACGCAGACGTAAAATGTGCGGCGAAACATTAATAAAGCGATCAAATTCATAAGTGGTTTTATGCTGAATCGCTACGCGGATGGTCATGCCGCTTCTCCTTTCTGGAAGTTAAACCAGTTTTCCGTGATCTGGTGGTGCAGAGTAATGATATCAAGCTGAATATCGTTCAGGTAATCACTGAACTCACTGTTTAAATCGCTTGAGTGCTCTACCGCTTTAGTGTTTTCCAATAATTTGTCAGCACTCAAGATGACAAGGCCAGATCTTGGTAACTCTGCCGCTGCCAGCTTGATCTGCTCCAAGCAATAACGCTGTGAGCGCGGGAAGTATTTATCATTCAATAAGAAGGTCACCGCTTTGGCGCCGCGAATGGAGCTGCGCATAGTGCGACGGAAACTTAAGTAAGCACTTTGAGATTTTAAGACTTTGGACCAAACGACTTGGCCTAACTCGATGTCTTGCTCTGCTTGAGACTGGCTCATTAAAGAGGTAGCGGCATCAATAATACGAGTGTTCATGTCAACTCGTTCTAAATAACGTCCTAAAATTAAGAACTGCCACCCAGCGTCACGGTCCATGGTCGCTGCGAGTAAGCCAATGATTTTCTGGCAACCTTCAATAATGGTATTGAGGTAAGAATGACGGGCAGATCGATTGATGCCTTGCTTAATATTTTGTTTGGCAAATAAGTCCAGCTCATTCACCAACTCCCACATTTCATTGGGCAAGACATCCCGAGTTGTTCGGATGTTCTCACGGGCCATTTTCAACGATGAGAGCAGGGAGCTTGAGTTATCATCGTCTGATAACAAAAACTTCACCACGTTACGTTCATCGCGAACTTTATAACGGTTATTAAATGCCTCAATACCACTGTTGATTTCGATAAGGTTGTACCAAGAAATTTGTACGACATTGTGCGGTAAATCGAACAATAAATCGTCGTAAACACTGACCAAACGAGCCGTATTTTCCACGCGCTCTAGGTAGCGAGCACTCCAGTATAGGCGTTCTGCAACTCTTGAAAGCATGATTAAGCTCCTTTTGTGTCCACAATCCAAGTATCTTTACTACCACCGCCTTGTGACGAATTGACGACGAGAGAGCCTTTTTTCATCGCTACTCGTGTCAAGCCACCTGTGGTCACATAAGTTTCATTACTCTGTAAGATAAACGGACGTAAATCCAAGTGACGCGGTTCTAGAGAGCCTTTACCGATCAATGTTGGCGCTGTAGAAAGCTTCAGGGTTGGCTGAGCGATATAGTTGCGCGGATTTTCTTTGATCAGCTCGGCAAAGGTCTGTTGCTCTTTCTTGGTTGAATGAGGACCAACAAGCATGCCATAGCCGCCTGATTCATTGGCAGGTTTAACCACTAGCTCATCCAAATGCGCTAGCACGTATTCACGATCTTCTTCATTGTCGCAAAGGTAGGTTTTTACGTTTTTGAGAATAGGCTCTTCGTCAAGGTAATAACGGATCAAGTCAGGTACGTAGGCGTATACTACTTTGTCGTCCGCGACACCGGCACCGGGCGCATTAGCCAATGCAACGTTGCCGGCTTTCCAAGCGCGCATTAATCCTGGAACACCTAGTACAGAGTCTGGGTGGAACGCTTCTGGGTCTAGGAATAAGTCGTCAATGCGGCGATAGATCACATCGACGCGTTCAGGACCGTAAATGGTCTTCATGTAAACGCAGTCGTCTTCATCCACAAATAAATCCGCACCTTCTAGTAACTCAACCCCCATCTGTTGTGCGAGAAACGCATGTTCAAAATACGCTGAGTTGTAAATGCCAGGTGTTAGGACAACGATTTCAGGGCATTCAATATCACATGGAGAAAGCGCGGCAAGAGTATCAAACAAGTCAGAGGTGTACGAACCGACAGGTAAAATCTCATCGTTTTCAAATAACTCAGGCAAAACTCGCTTGGTAATAGCGCGGTTTTCAAGCATATAAGAGACACCAGACGGTACTCTTAAATTGTCCTCAAGGACGTAAAAGTCTCCGTGCTCATCGCGCACTAGATCTGTGCCACAAATATGTGCCCAAACGCCATACTTAGGTGAAACACCGACGCACTCAGGACGAAAGTTTTTAGAATCTTTGATGATGTGTTCTGGAATAATGCCGTCTTTGATACAGCGTTGTTCGTGGTAGAGGTCGTCGATGAAGCGGTTGAGTGCGGTGAGTCGTTGCTTGAGGCCTTCGGCAGTGATTTTCCAGTCCTTAGCATCAATAGTGCGGGGAACAATATCAAACGGCCAGGCTCTATCAATGTTGCCTTCTTCCGTGTAGACGGTAAAGCTAATCCCCATTTCCTGAACCGTTGCTTCGGCGGTTAATCGTCGCTTTTCAAGTTCTTCAGTCGGTAGGCTTTCAAGGTAATCGAGGAGTTGTTTCGCTGGTGTTCTGGGTTTTCCTTGAGCATCAATTAGCTCGTCAAAGAAATCTCCAGAATTATAGTTCTTAGTGAGTGTATCCATTTTCAAATTATCCCCTTGGACGTCTGAGGGACTGCACTATCACAGTTCAATCTCGTGCGCTGTATTGGTCATTGATGAACCAAAATAGAGCTGTTGGCAAGTAAAACTTATCTTTTACTAATCGAGAGCAATTTTTGCGCCAATAAAGCTAATTTAGAAACGTTATAAATATGTGAAATAGATAGATAAAAAAGACTTACATCAGGTGATGGGAAAAGACTTTTGCTATGATTCTTAAGGTTAGACCAAATACTAAGGAATCAATTGTGGAGCAGGTAGACCAAGCTGAACAAATCATCGTTGTGGGGGCAGGCATTGGTGGGTTAACCGCCGCTTTAGGGCTTGCTAAGCAAGGGTGGTGTGTCAAAATCCTAGAACAAGCCGCGGAGCTTAGTGAAGTTGGGGCTGGTCTACAATTGAGTCCAAATGCCGTGAAAGTATTACGACATCTGGGGGTTGATCAAGCGTTAACCAAGCACATATTCACTCCCCAAAATGCTTGTATACGGGACTTTCGTTCAGGCAGGTACTATTTAAAAATGCCGCTTGCAAGTGACGTGGTTAAACGTTACGGCGCCCCTTATTGGCATGTTCATCGAGCCGATTTACATCAAGAGTTAGTGGCCGCTTGTCGTCAGCATGGTGTTGAGATTGTGCTTGGTCAGAGAGTTCAGGGATACCGGAATGAAAAAGACCATGTCAAAGTTTTACTTGAAAAGGACACATTGAAAGCCAGTTTATTAGTGGGCGCAGATGGTATCCATTCGCAGATACGAGAGCTTATGCTCGGGATGCAAGCGCCTATCTTCACGGGGCAAGTTGCATGGCGTGGTACGGTTCCAGTAACGAATATAGCGGGTGCAACAGTGCAGCCTGACGCAACGGTGTGGGCTGGACCGAATCGACATGTGGTGACGTATTATCTGCGTGGAGGCGCGTTTGTTAACTTTATTGCTGTTGAGGAACAGGCACAATGGCAAAATGAATCTTGGCGCGAAGAAGGTGATGTAGATATATTGCGTGATAAGTTTTCAGGATGGCACCCAGAAGTGACTGCTGTGTTAGACGGATGCGAGTCCACGTTTCTTTGGGCATTAAATGGTCGACCAACGTTATCAACATGGCATGATGAGCGAGTCGTTTTACTCGGAGATGCTTGCCATCCTATGTTGCCTTTTATGGCTCAAGGTGCAGCCATGGCAATTGAAGATGCCTTTGTGCTTGCCAAAACACTCGCTAAATATGATTTCAAAGAAGCTTTTTCTCGTTATGAGGCATTTAGAAAACCCCGAGCAACGGCCGTGCAAAAACAGTCCTGCGATAATGCTGCGTTGTACCATATGCATGGTGGCTGGCAAGGACGAATGAAATTAGAAGCGCTGGGAATGGCGTCTAAATTTGCAAATGGTGTGATCAATGCGAAGTTAGACAAAATCTATGGACATGATGTGACAACACTAGAGCTTTAATAACGTACTCGACTCCTAGACAATCTGTCAAAACAGTCTTTTATATATTTTCAGTAGGTCTAGCTGTATCTACTCCGACCTTTTCTCCTACCCTATAAGGACTGCAACGTGAGCTCCACTGCGCCAAAACTAAAGGCTGAACTTATCTTAGTTTTAGTCACTTTTATTGCTGCCCTAGGGTGGATCTTTTCAAAAGAAACACTTGCAGGGTTGCCTCCGATTTTCTTTCTCGGTGTTCGCTTCTTAATAGCTGGCCTTGTTCTTATGTTCGTAGGGGCTCGCTACTTTAAAGGCATCAAATGGGGAGATTTAAAAGGCGCGATCGTCGTTGGAATGGTGATGAGTGTTGCAATGATGTTCTGGGTGGTCGGATTGGATCAGGTCAGCAACATTGGTGTGGGAGCATTTATAAACAGTTTAGGTGTCATCTTGGTGCCAGTGTTTGCGAAGTTCCTATTTAAAGAAAAACCACCAAGAATTTTATGGGTAGCATTACCCATCGCAATAGTAGGATTAGCTTGTTTAGCATTAGGTAATGGTGTTTCATTTGAGCCCGCCCAGCTGTATTTTTTAATCGCGGCCATTACCTTTGCATTGCAATTTAATATGTTGACTCGTATGTCTTCTAAAATTCATGTTTTGGTGTTGACCGCGATTCAGTTGTTTACGGCTGGACTTATCATGTTGTTTGTTTCGCCAACGGTTGAGGAGATTCCACATTCGGTACCACTGTCCATTGTCGGGTGGTTCTTAGCCAGTACTTTAATTGCAACCAGTTTACGTTTCTTGCTACAAACTTATGGTCAGAGTTTGACGCCTGCCAGTCATGCCGCTGTGATTATGAACTTAGAGCCTGTTTGGACGGCTGTATTAGCCGCAATGTGGTTTAGTGAAACCATGACGGGCCTTCAGGTAATAGGATGTGGACTTATCTTTTCTGCTATGCTGGTCAGTAAGTGGACTCCAATAAGGTCTTTATTGAAATCAAAAAAACGTTGTTAGTCTGGGAAAAGTTCGTTCAGCATATGGTTGAACACTCTATGCGACGAGGCGTTGTAGGGGGCTGCAAAGAAATCTCTTCGGTGAAGTAGCCCATCAGTCAGAGCAACAAGGAATTGAATACGCGCTTTGATATCCTCTTCGTTATCAAGATCGTACTTACGACGAACCAAATGAATGGCATGTTCCGTTAAACGTTGGTCCGCTTCTAATTGGATTTTCGCGAGGATAGGGGATCTATTCGCTTCGGCTTTAATTTCCATATTTAGAATTCTTTGTGTCCGAAACTCACTTTCATTTTCAGGCTCAAAGATGCGTGTTAACCAATCTTTCTTGTCTAAAAATTGCTCCATCATTTGCAAATATTCTTCAGTCTTGCGCTCCACAACGGCGCGGATGATGTCCTCTTTGTGAGCAAAATAACGATAAATTTGCCCTACACTGAGTTCAGCGGTTTTTGCAACATCAGCCATGCTTGCTTTATGAAAGCCTTTTTCCACAACGTGCACGATAAATGCATCCATTATTTGCAGGCGGCGTTCTTGCTCATTGACTGGGTTTTTTTTCATAAATATTTACACGATTTAAAGATGGGAACTGAAATCAAGCTGGATTATAGTGTGAATGAACGCTCATTCTCAAATGATAATTAATTGGAGTCACCACAGTTTATGCTGTCTAGGAACATATTCATTACAGGGGTTGTACTGGCCTCGGCAATCTTGGCGGGATGTCAAGAAAGTGAAACCAGTGCCGCAGCAAGTGCGCCTGCACAACAAGCACCTAAAACTCAGGTTGGTGTGATTACGATTCAAAAACAAGAAGTTGAGTTAAGGTCTGAATTGCCTGGACGAACGAAATCAAGTCTGGAGGCAGAAATACGCCCGCAGGTAGGTGGCATTGTTGAAAAACGTTTATTTGAGGAAGGGCAAACAGTCTCAGCGGGAGACCTGCTGTACCAACTTGACGACTCTGTTTATGAGTCTGCTGTGGAGCAGGCTCAAGCCGATCTGGACAGTGCGCGTGCGACCCTGACTTCGACTAAGCAAACTTATGAGCGTTACCGTCAGTTGAAAGAGCGTAATAACGTTTCACAACAAAACCTAGATGATGCAAATGTAGCTTACCTATCTGCTGTTGCAGCAGAGAAACGAGCAGTTGCAGCCTTGAATAGTGCCAAAATTGATTTGGCTTACACCAAAATTACCGCTCCAATCGACGGTAAAATAGGTATCTCGGATGTCACGGTTGGTGCCTTAGTGACGGCAGGACAATCTGCTGCTATGACCATTATCCGTGCGACCGACCCAATGTTTGTTGACTTGGCTCAGACCAGTGTCGAGCAATTGCGTCAGCGAACTCTACTTTCACTCGATCACGTTAACCTAGGCGATCAAAGTGTTACTTTGACACTAGAAGATGGCTCGGAATATCCATATAAGGGGCGCATCAAAACACGTGAAGTGAATGTGGATGAAATGACAGGAAGTGTGACGTTACGTGCAGAGTTCGATAATCCAGATGGGCTTTTATTACCAGGGATGTTTGTGCGCGGACAAATTAACGACCTGAATGACAGCGAAGCGATTTTAGTGCCTCAACAAGGTGTTTCTCGTGATGTAAAAGGTAATGCCATTGCATACATTGTTACTGCGGACAACAAAGTCGAGCAGCGTATCTTAGAGACGGAGCGATCTATTGGTAATCAATGGTACGTGACAGATGGTATCAAAGCTGGCGATCGCGTTGTTGTTCAAGGTAGCTTGAAAATACGTCCTGGTGCAGAAGTAACTGCAGTGGAGCTACAACGTGATCCACAAACCGGTCGAATTGTTGAAGCAAATGCTGCGACCACTGGCCAGTAGATTAAAGGAGCCACGTTTATGATTGCGCAGTTTTTTGTTAGGCGCCCTGTCTTTGCTTGGGTAATATCGATTGTCATTATGTTGGCGGGTGTGCTCGCTATCACGCAATTGCCTATTTCCCAATACCCGAATGTTGCACCGCCTTCGATCCGTATTTCTGCTACTTACAATGGCGCTTCGGCGGAAACGGTTGAAAACAGTGTGACGCAAATTATTGAACAGCAGCTGACTGGTTTAGATGGCTTACTGTACTTCTCTTCTAGCAGTAGTTCAGCTGGCCAAGCGAGTATTGATGTAACGTTTGAGCAAGGCACGGATGCTGATACCGCACAAGTTCAAGTCCAAAATAAAGTTCAGCAAATCACATCCAACCTACCTTCTTCGGTACAACAGCAAGGCGTAACAGTTACTAAGTCACAGTCGGACTTCCTACTGATTATGGCATTGTATGATGAGACTGACCAAGATAACGCGAGCGATCTATCTGATTATCTTGTTTCCAACATGCAAGACCCTATTTCTCGTCTTGAAGGTGTGGGCAGCGTGAGGGTGTTTGGTTCTTCATATGCTATGCGCATTTGGTTAGACCCGCTTAAGCTTGCTACTTACAGCTTAATTCCTTCCGATATTGCGAATGCTATTGAGGCTCAGAACGTTCAAGTCGCAGCCGGTAGTCTTGGGAGCTATCCTATTGCTAACGGTCAGGAGCTAAATGCCACAGTCACCGCTCAATCAAAGCTAGAAACGCCTGAAGAGTTTGAGAACATCATTCTTACTTATGATGATAATGGGGCGACGGTACGTTTAAAAAATGTCGCCAAAATAGAGTTAGGCAGTGAAAACTATAATTTCACGCCACGAATGAATGGTCACCCTTCAACGGGTATGGCGGTTATGTTGTCTCCTGGCGCCAATGCTTTAGAAACGTCAGAAAGAGTAAAAGCCGCGATTGCTGAACTAGAACGTAATTTACCTGAGGGTTATAAAACAGGACTCCCATTAGATTCTACTGAGTTTATTAAAATATCTATTGAAGA
This sequence comes from Marinomonas ostreistagni, assembly GCF_016461785.1. Classification (GTDB taxonomy): domain Bacteria; phylum Pseudomonadota; class Gammaproteobacteria; order Pseudomonadales; family Marinomonadaceae; genus Marinomonas; species Marinomonas ostreistagni_A. The sequence continues at coordinate 97,543 of NZ_JAEMUH010000003.1, forward strand.
GGTGGTGAAAACCCTGTTTGAAGCGATTGTCCTAGTTGTCATCGTGATGTTCGTTTTCTTACAAAGTTGGCGTGCGACTTTGATTCCTGCGATTGCTGTGCCTGTCGTATTGTTAGGCACCTTTGGGGTTTTGCAGGCGTTTGGTTACTCAATCAACACTTTAACCATGTTCGGTCTAGTACTCTCAATTGGTCTACTTGTGGACGATGCTATTGTCGTGGTGGAGAACGTAGAGCGAGTGATGGAGGAAGATAAACTCTCTGCACGAGAAGCCACCATAAAGTCGATGAAAGAAATCACCAGTGCTTTGATCGGTATTGCAGTGGTTTTGTCTGCGGTTTTCGTACCGATGGCATTTTTCAGCGGTTCAACCGGTGTCATTTACCGTCAATTCTCTATCACCATTGTATCGTCTATGGTCCTATCTGTGATTGTAGCGTTAACGTTATCTCCGGCGCTTTGTGCAACGCTATTAAAGCCGAGCCACCACAAAGAAAAAAGAGGCCTTGGTGGTTGGTTTAACAGAACCTTTGATCGCTGGACGAGTCGATACAGTGGGCGAGTCGCTAAACTGATCAAGCAACCTGTTCGTTGGTTGGCTGGTTACTTAGTTATTATCGCGGGTATGAGCTACTTGATGGTAAACACACCTACAGGCTTTTTACCTACTGAAGACCAAGGAACAGTAATGGTCATCGTTTCTTTACCTGAAGGCGCATCAATGGCTCGTACAGAAGAGGTCATGGATAAAATTCAAGATCACTTCTTGGTAAAAGAAAAAGACTACGTAGATTCTATCTTTACTATTTCTGGCTTTAGCTTCATGGGAACTGGGCAAAATGCTGGTATGGCGTTTGTGCTATTAAAACATTGGGATGAACGAACAACACCGGGGAGCTCTGCAGCCGCGATAGTTGGCCGTTCTTACCCAGGTTTAGCGGGTATTCGTGATGCACAGATCTTCTCATTGTTACCGCCTTCAATTCGTGGTCTTGGCCAGAGTAATGGCTTTACCTTCGAGCTTCAAGCAGCAGGTAACACCAGTCGTGAAACCTTGCTTGAAATGCGCGATAAGCTGTTAAATGATGCCCGAGCAAGCCAAATCTTGAGTGGTGTTCGCATGGGAGGGCAAGGAGAAACAGCCCAGTTACACATTGATATCGACCAAGAAAAAGCCTCTGCGTTAGGTCTCTCCATGACTGACATCAGTAGCACATTGTCTTACGCGTGGGCGGGTAAGTATGTAAATGATTTTGTCGATCGTGGTCGTGTTAAGAGCGTCTATGTCCAAGGTGATGCCGAATATCGAGGAGCACCGTCTGATCTTCAGCACTGGTATGTAAGAGGTGATGGTGATGAGATGACACCATTCTCTGCCTTTGCTGACAGCGAATGGACGTATGGCCCTAAAACCTTGACACGTTTTAATGGCTTGCCATCCTATGAAGTTCAGGGTTCTGCGGCGGCGGGTTTAAGCTCTGGTGATGCCATGGCAGAAATGGCTCGCATCGCTGAAGACTTACCGCAAGGTGCTTCTTACGCTTGGAGTGGCTTGTCCTACCAAGAGCAGCAATCGGGTGGTCAAACGTACTTCTTGTACGCTGTTTCTATCTTAGTGGTTTTCCTTTGTCTTGCTGCTTTGTATGAAAGTTGGACAGTACCGTTCTCGGTAATCATGGTCATCCCTCTTGGGGTAATTGGTGCGGCTGGGGCGATCTACTTACGCGATCTACAAAACGACGTGTACTTCCAGGTAGCCTTATTAACCATCATTGGTCTGTCCTCTAAGAATGCTATCTTGATCGTTGAGTTCGCTGAAGCGGCTTACCGTCGTGGCGAGGATGTATGGCATGCGGCAACGGAAGGCGCACGTTTACGTCTGCGTCCGATTATCATGACATCGCTTGCGTTCATCGTCGGTACATTACCACTGGCACTGTCTTCTGGTGCTGGTGCAAACAGCCGAATCTCAATCGGTACAGGTATTGTGGGGGGGACCTTAACGGCAACGTTATTAGCGATCTTCTTTGTACCGTTGTTCTTCGTCTTGATTCGTCGCTTATTCCCTAAGCGCCCGATTGAAGATTGATAAGTATTTTAGTGTAAAAATGAAAGGAGCCAAACTTGGCTCCTTTTTTATGCTGAATGCTTGCAACTAAGCTAAGAGCGCTTATTGCTAATAAACGTAACACGCTCATCTTGTTTACAGAGTTGTGCGATCTCAGTGGGACGTCCTTGACTGTCAAGATGTACCAAGCCAATACCGGAATGGTTCAGTAGGCGCTCTCCGTGATCTGCGCCGTCGGGCTTACGTGGTGAGATACGTAATGAACGTCGCTTTGTAAATAGATTTAAAGGGGACCAAGGCGCGTACAGCCAACGGTTGAGGCGGTCAAACCATTCGAGTAGGTCGTGAGGAAACTCGTTACGCAGTCCACTGCTGGTGATTTGCCAAATATTCGGACTGCTTTTGTCGCCTCTTAACTTGATGTCGTAGGCAAATGAATAATGCACATCGCCTGATAAAATTACGAAGTTCGTTGGTGTTTTGGAGTGAGTGAATAGGTTCATTAATGCGTAAGCGGAACCTGGATGTGCCATCCAGTTTTCGGCATCCACCATCAGGGGGTTACCGATCCACGTAAAGACTTTCTGAATGGCTTCTATCAGCTTGACACCAAACATAGGAGCAGGAGACACCAAGATCACAGAATCTAGGTTTTTGATGTCTTGTTGCAAATCTGTGATCGCTTCCCAATCCATGAGTCCTGATGGATTACTAAAGCTTTTCTCTGAACGCCAACGGCGTGTGCGGGTATCCAGAACAACAAGCTTGGGTTGGGTATCCCAATGATAATGCCATTGATCGTAGGCAAGTAATTCATCGATAAAGGTGTCGCGCACGTTCGCTTCTAGAGTTAATGCAGCTTTTTCGGCTTGTTCCATGAAAGCTTTGTCGTATTGCGTCGGATTGTTTCCCCAGCCTTGGCAGAGCAAGTAACCAAATAAAGCATTGCCGATGATACGTTTGGATAAAGGGTGGCCAAAGGCGGTTTGTTCCCACTCGGCAGTTAGGTTCCAATCGTCTGTTACATCGTGATCGTCAAACATCATCGCGCTGGGGATGTGTGCCAGTACACGCTGTACTTGCGGAAGCCCTTCCACAAACTCTTCGATGGCTTTACGTTCTTTATCATAACGGAGGCAGTGTTCTTCTTTACTGATGCTGCTTGGACGCTCAAGAGTAATATGGCGCCAAAGTTTCGGAGACCAAACTAATAGATACATACAGATCACTTCAGCAAAGCTCATCAAGTGATTATGCGCAGTGTCTGTTGTGAAAACAGGCTTTTTCTTACCTTTGAAAAATTGCGATTTAACCTCTTCGCTTTGATCGCTTTGTGGTAACAACGATTCACGGCAATAAAAAAACGGCTGCTTGGCTAATGATTGCTCCGCACCAGGGAGGCTTTCTTCCTCTATGCCTAGTAAGGCGATAGTTTGACGTATGGCGAATAACATTGGACCGGCCACATCATCGGCGTAAATCTGATCACCTGAAAGCACCATAAAAGAGGGCCATTCTTCGATTTTAGTGTTACTAAGATGATGGTCTGCTTCGACCAGGCCATCACCCGCTTTACGATCTTTATCTTGGATATGATAGCCATAGTGCGCTTTACGACATGATCCATGCAAAACGGAGTGAACCTTGGGGTGCCAAATGAACTCGGTCTTGGTGGAGTCTTTCGTGTAACTTAAATTATCTTCAAGCAGTTGGGAGATAGGCGCGCCGCCTATATTTAGTTCATAGGAAAGAGGCGTGTCAGCAGGTAGCGACTGTTCGAACGTGACTCTAATAAGTTTAAGGTACAGCTTCTTTCCCAAGTGGATAGTCTGTATGTCTGTGTTTTGAGAGAGGGCGGTCTCTTCATTGAAGATTGAAACGTCCACAGTGCTATCAGAGCTGGTGGCGAGCCAAAGGTGCAAAGAGTCAGAGTCCAGTTTGCGTAATAAAGGGCCTGCAATGATAGGGGATAAAGCCTGTGGCATGGGCTCTGTACACATGTATTCACTCCAATGGTTAGTATTGCGCCTTATTATCCTACGGAATAAAAGCGTCAAACAGTGTATGGAAACGTAAAATTAATTCATGTTTTTTGCAAAAAGCATGATGCCTCTGCCATTGCAAGGGGGTAGTGGATTCGATAGCTTTATATATTGTTTTTTGTTTCGATATAAATTGCTGGATTAAGAGATCAATATGCTCAAAAAGTCAAAGTGTTGGCCACTGGCCTGCTTGCTACCTTTCACTGCTTCTCCCTCTCTTCTAGCTGAAAACCTTAATGCCTCCTCCAATAATGACCGAGTTTTTGCCTCAAAAACGTATTTTCTAATGGCGGTTGATCATGAGATAGGGCTTAAAATTAAGCAGGCAGATATCCCTACTTTACTAGGGGTAAAGGATATTGAAACACAAGACGCAGAGGTGATTTATTTTGGTATGCGTAAAGCCATGCTGAAGTACGCTGCAAGCGCTTGGGACAGCGGTATTGCGTCATCCTACGGTAAAGAAGTAGGCCGTATTATTGGTTGGCAAGGGGACACTACCTACACAGATACTTCCGCTGAGAGAATAAGGAATAAACTCTTGTTATTTCGATTCGCTCAGCAGTACCGTTCCTCAAACAATTTGATAAAAAAATATCACCATCACGTAGAACGTGAAGTGTCCAAAATTAAGGCTAATTCAGTAGATACCATCTCCCTTTGCGATCCCTTATTGCCATACTCTGACTTTTCTTTTTACCAATCCATTAGCTCAGCCTCAGTAACGACTTATCAAATATTACCTGTTGTCGAACGTTATGAATCATTTGATTCATGCCATAAGCAAGATATTTACCAACAGCTATCGAATGCTCATTCCATATATACATTTCGAGACATTTTAGAAATCGTCAATTTAAACGCTAAAACCCTTCCTTAGTTACCTTGCTAACATCTTTGTTTATTGTTTCTGAGAGGCTTCCGGTTGGCATTTTTAGTTATTTCCAATTGAAAGTTTTTTGTAGGCAAACGCATGTAAACTGTAAAGATTAATTTAAAAAGTTGAATGAATGGGGAATAAGTTAGCCTAAATAATGATCCAGATGGTAAAAATACGCCCGAATAGATGTAAGCCAATGAGTGTTTAATTCTCACCTCAGGCTGATTGACTATTCGCTTATCTCATCAGGGAAAACAGTGTTTTAGTAAAGGTTAATTTTTCATGGATTTGAAGCTTATCGTTCATCAAGGGCAAGAGTTACTCGGCAACCGCTCAGAAGTAATTGTAGACGCAGATGTGTACTCTATCGGTCGAGGGAATGACAACTCTTGGGTTCTCCCTGACCCAAAGCTTCATATTTCTAATAAACATTGTGTTATCCATCGTAAACATAACGAATTCCACTTAACAGATATTAGTACCAATGGTGTTTATTTAAATGGTCTACCGGATCCATTAGGCCGTGGCCGTAGCCAAATATTAAAACACGGTGATTCTATCGTTATTGGCGAATATCTTATTAAAGCAGCTTTAAAAGACCTTGGTGACTTTTCAAATAATACAACACCGACCCATGATGAATTAGATTCTGCGCAATCTATCAATGATATTGCTGCTCTAACTGAAGATGTTGTCTCTGCAACTAAAAGCGCTTCAGCAACGGTGAATGAGACGTTAGAAACCCCTAAGTCGACACCAACGGCTGCTGAATTGACGGCATCGGATACGACCTTAGAAAACCTGTTAAAAGAGGGGGAGAAGGCGACATCATCCGAGCCAACAATTAGTGAATTGTTGCGACCAGTATCACCAGAGAAAGAGTTTTATGTCCCGCCGAAGGTGATTTCGGAAGATCATGCTAATGGAAAAGATCTTCAATCAGACTCCTTGTCATCAGTCCAAGTCGATCAATCAAAACAGGCAATTCCTGACAACTGGTTGGATTTAGCACAGGAACAAGACAAACCATTACCTGCTTCATCGTCAACGAATGAAGTCAAAGACACTCCATCTCACACTGATCATAAACTAGAAGAATTGCTGGAAACATCCGCTGTCGCGCTTTCTGAGAACGCGCATAGCGAAAGCGTATCAGAAGACTTGAACGTTCAAGAAACGCCTAAAAATCCTAGTCAAGAATCTGCGCCAATGTTTGATATTCAAGAGCGCTCGATGGTCAGTCGTTTAGAGGAGCAAGTGACTCAACGCTCCGATGCGCCAGACCAATCAACATTACTGAACGAAACCCCTAGAAACGCTGTGGAGCAGTCCGATCTATTTAGTGTCATGATGAAAGAAGCAGGCTTGCCTGAGCATTTGTTTCATGGCAAAGATAAAGCCGATATAGCGAAATTAATGGGACGCATGCTACGTCAATTTGCGCAAGGTACGATTGATACGTTAGCCACCCGAAGTATGGTGAAAAGCGAGTTTCGTCTTCAACAAACGATGATACGTCCGGTGGATAATAACCCGCTTAAACTGTCTCCTTCTGGCGATGAAGCATTGAAAATAATGTTGATGGGAGACTCTTCAGCGTATTTACCTGCTGAAAGCTCAATACAAGAAGGTTTCAAAGATATTCAAGCTCACCAGCTTGCAATGATGTCCGGCATACAGGCGGCATTTATGCATCTTTTACAGCGTTTTGAGCCGAGTATGTTGACGCAAAAATTTGAGTCACGACCTCGTTATAATAAAGGGCTTCTGAGCCGCAACAAGACCGACCTGTGGCGAGAGTATCAAGATTATTACCATGATATATGCGCCATGATGGAAGACGAATTCCAAGACTTATTTTCCAATGAATTCGGCAAGGCCTATGAAAACCAGCTAAGGAAAATTCGATGAAACCGATCTTGCTTGGTGGCATTCTGATTGGCTGTAGCTTGCTTTTAGGTTGTTCGATCAACCCTTTTTCTGATGCAGAGGAAGAGGGGATCAAGTTGCAATTTGATATGTCTGCAACGGAATCATTGAACCCAGATATTAATGGGCAGCCTTCACCGATTGAGATTCGAGTTTATCAGCTGAGCTCAACCACCGAGTTTGAACGGGCAGATTTTTTCGACCTTTATCAGGATGACCCTCTTCCATCGAGCTTATTAGATACACGAATTTTTATTATTAAACCTGGCGAAACGGCTCAGGTAGTAACGGACCTAGATATAGAAACGAAGTTTATTGGAGTGATTGCAGGGTATCGCGATTTAGATCATGCGGTTTGGCATGATGTGATCCAAGTAAGAGATGAACGTGGCTTTTTAAGGCGTTTGATTGGCTCACACAAGCGTATGACTTTGCAAGCGGAAGCATCAAAAAACGAAGTTTCATTAATGGATGAAGAAGAGTAATAGTTCATGAGTTGGCATAGAAAAGTGGCATGGTTGGAAGGGGCATTTATACGCCCGCAACATTTCCAGCAACAAGACCGCCATATGGAATGGAGTCTAACGGCACTGACTCATCAGTTAAATAGCTATGCATGGGGCATTTCAGAACTGGCGTTTGACGAGGCAGCACTAAGACTTGGGCACGTTATTTTGACGAAGTGTCGAGCAATCATGCCAGACGGTACGATTATCGATGTGCCTTCCGAAGACGATGTTCCGATGCCGCTGGCTCTGCAAGAGAGTGATGAAGGCTGTTTAGTGTATTTAGCAGTCCCTATTTGGCGAGCGGGGGCAAATGATATTGATCGTCAGCAAGCTGAGGACAGCAATGCTCGATTTCGTCTGGCCGACATGGATGTTCCAGATATTGTGACGCAATCGAATAGCCACGCAAATATTGAGCTTGCCAGTAAAAAAATCCGAGTGATTACTGAACAGCATGGCCCAAAGCAGTTTTCGACCATTGCGATTGCTCGCGTTAAATCCATTAAGAATAAAGCGATTGAATTGGATGAGCGATTTATTCCAGCCGCTTTATGCATTCACTCCTGTAGTTCGTTAACGAGCATTGTTCGAGACATTCAGGGGCTTGCCTTGAAACGTGCGCTGTTATTGTCTGAACGGCTAAAATCGCTTGGTGAAGGCAATGGTGTCGAAATTTCTGATTTCTTATTGCTACAAATGCTGAATCGTTATCAACCCATGCTAGATCACTTTCTTCGAGCAAACATGGTTCATCCTGAACGAGTGTATGAAACGCTTATTCAAATGGCGTCTGAGCTTGCGACCTATACCCATGTAGACAAACGTCTAGAAGACGCTCCGGTATACGAACACAGCGATTTACAAGCCACATTTGAGAAGTTTGAGCCATTACTACAGCAGCGTTTGAGCATTTTGTTGGATCAAAGTGCGATGCAAATTGAGCTTGAAATTAAGGGCTTTGGTATTCGTATTGGCTATATCCCAGAGCTGGATCGTCAAGCAAGTTTTGTATTGTGCGCGAGGGCGGACATGCCGAATGAAGAGTTGCGTCGATTGCTACCGCTGCAAGCCAAAATTGGCTCTATTGAGAGTATTACTGACTTGGTGAATAAACAGCTTCCTGGTGTTCAAATTGCGCCCATGGCAGCAGTACCACGTCAACTTCCATTCTATTCTGGTGCTGTTTACTTTGAGTTGAAAACCCAAGGCAAGTGGTGGCAAGACATTACGGATTCTAAGGGGCTTGCTTTGCATGTTGGTAGTCAGTTCCCAGGCATCTCTCTCGAACTTTGGGTTATTAAATAATACATAAATTGGAATCAGTCTAAATGGATTTTAATGGCAATCGAACCGTCATCATTCCTGTTCCAGGTGGTCAAGCCACGCTTGCAGACCAAATACCTTCAAACAACGTTAAAGGCGATGTGAACTGGGCAAGTTTATTAGATGACCCTGATAAGTTCTCATCTTCTGGATTGAATCGCTTAGAAAGTGCGGCTTTTAAACTGCTGTCTTTGGTTCCAGCGATTCGCAAATCTCAGACAAACCCAAGCCCAGCTTTGTTACGTCAACAGATTGTTGAAGAAATGGAATCTTATGAGACGAATGCAAGAAAGGCGGGAGTGGATGCCAGAACCGTCATGATTGGTCGTTACATACTGTGTACTTTGCTTGATGAAGCCGTGCTAAATACGCCATGGGGCGGTCAAAGCGATTGGCAAAACGACTCATTACTAAGTTTGTTTCACAAAGAAACTTGGGGCGGTGAAAACTTCTTTGTCATGCTCGATAATCTGGAGAAAGATCCCGCAGGTAATATTGACCTATTAGAGTTGATGTACGTGTGTCTTTCTTTAGGTTTTGAAGGGCGTTATGCACTCGAAGCTGACCGTTCGGGAAAGCTCATTGAAATCCGATCAAAGCTATTTCGGTTGATTCGATCGCAACGTAAAGAGCCTGCACGTTACCTATCCGCGAATTGGCAGGGGGGTAATATCACTGGGCGTGATTTAAGACGCTTTATTCCCCTTTGGGTATTTGCATCTGGGCTCACGGGGGCATTGGCGCTCTTGTTGTTTGTCTTACTTTATTTGCTCAATCAATCGTCATCCGTTCCATACCAAAAAATGGCACAGTTGGCACAACATACAGTGACCACTTTAGACCGCCCTCGAATCATTGATGTATCGGCTCTTAAAACATTGCGAACCTTTCTTGCTGAGGAAATTGAGCAAGGTTTGGTGACTGTTAACGAGCGTGACGGTAATGTCCGAATTGTGATGCAAGGAGATTTGTTCTTTGCTTCAGGACAGGCTCAATTGATGTCTAACTACAGTCAACTGGTTGCGCGAGTGGCTCAAGCTTTGCTCCAAGTGGATGGTGCTGTGGTTGTAGAAGGACACTCTGATAATCAACCAATCAGCACTTTGAAATACCCTTCAAATTGGCACTTATCTAAAGCTCGTGCGGAGTCTGTGGCTGGAGCATTAAGAGAGTACACGCAAGAGTTCGAACGCTTTAAAGCCGAAGGTAAAGCTGATACTCAACCCGTTGCTGACAATAAAACAAGAGAAGGTCGAGCTCAAAACCGTCGTGTTGAGATCGTTTTGCTCTCCAATCTTATTTGGCGTAACCAAGGAAGAAATAATTAATGCGACTGCCTATCCCGCGACTGCCAGTTTGGCTATTACGTTTGTTGAAAATGATGATTGGTGTGATCGCTCTGCTGATTGTGGCATTGCTGATTTGGTTTGTGACACCTCTGATTCATTTCGGTGAAATGGAACCATTTGCTTCAAGCACCGTTCGAGGGGGATTGATTGCACTGATTCTTATCGCCTACTTAGTTGTGAAGTTTAAACACTTCTTTGTTCGTAAGCGTAAAAACGAAGCGCTAGCGAAAGAAATGGCCAGTGCTCCTAAAGCAGAGACCCCTTTAGGGCAAGAAGAAGTGACGGAGCTGTCTAATAAGTTTCAATCTGCCTTGCAGCTGCTAAAGAAAGTGAAAACGAAAGAAGGTGGGCGAGGAAGTTATTTATATGTATTACCTTGGTACGCCATTATTGGGCCACCAGGGGCTGGTAAGACCACTGCTTTACTTAACTCGGACTTACATTTTCCACTTATTGACTCGGTAGGAGCGTCTGTAAAAGGCGTAGGTGGAACGCGTAACTGTGATTGGTGGTTTACCGATGAAGCGGTGCTATTGGACACAGCGGGGCGCTACACCACGCAGAATTCTCAGAGTGAGTTAGATGAAGTGGAGTGGAAAGGCTTTCTTGCCTTGCTGAAGAAGTTTCGTAGCCGCAAACCAATTAACGGTTTGATTGTCTCTTTTCCAGTGGATTATTTATTAAAGCTCCCTGAAGCGGAACTGATTACGCATGCCAAATTTATTAAGCAACGTATTCATGAGTTTCAAGAAACATTTAAGATCCGTTTCCCTGTCTACGTCACGTTAACCAAAACCGATTTGCTCCCAGGTTTCAGTGAGTTTTTTGACGATTTAGGTAAAGAAGAGCGCGCTCAAGTGTGGGGAATGACGTTTCCTTTAGGTGACGACCCCGATCAAGATCAAGATGTCGTGCCGGACTTTTTGATGGAGTTCCGAACACTACAAGAGCGTATCCAGTCTCTGGAAACCGGTCGCCTGCAAGCGGAATCAGACGTTAATCGTAGAGAGCAGATTTATGTATTCCCGCGTGCTTTTGGTTTGTTGCAAGACCCTATTGCGACATTCCTAGGAGAGATTTTTAAATCTACGCGCTACGAAACCCAGCCACTGCTTCGTGGTGTGTATTTGACCAGTGGTACGCAAGACGGTACGACATTGGATCGTGTTATTAGCTCTCTCGGGGCAAACTTTGGTCTTAAAACAGACCCTGCTGCACGTCGACCAGGTAAGGGAAAAGCCTACTTTTTACATAACTTAATGACCAAAGTGATTTTTAAAGAGTCCGGGCTGGCTGGCATTAATGTCAAACAAGAGCGTCGTATGTTGATGATGCATCTGGCTGGCTACTCGGCGGCGGCATTATTGACGGTGGGCCTATCGACGTATTGGTTATATACCTACTTTAGTAATCAGGCATTGGTAGACACAGTGCAGCAGGAGATTACCGCTGCGGAATATGAAATCAACAATATAAGCGCCTACGATCATGATTTACTGGCGCCTGTTCCTGCTTTGGATCGCGTGCGTAATATCACGACAGGTTATGCAGATGATCAAGAGGAAGGGTTGCGCTCTTTTCTTCAGATGGGGCTTTACCAAGGGGATAAATTAGGCCAAGGCGCGAATGAAGCCTATCAGCAGCTCTTATATAAGAGTTACCTTCCTAGAGTGATGGCTCGTCTCGAAAAAGCCATGTTTGAAGACCGTAGTAACGCAGATGCTTTATACGAGACATTACGTGTTTACCTCATGCTGTCAGATCAGAAGCATTTTGATGCCGAAATTGTGCAAAACTGGTTCAATCGGGATTGGGAGAGAACACTACCGAAATCAACGCAGGCGGAGCAAATCCATCGGTTAGATGCTCACTTAAATGCTTTGTTAGGCTTTTTGCCCTCATTGCCTGCACTTGAGCCGAACGCAGAATTGGTGGCGAGTGCTCGATCTGTATTAAGTAAACAACCGCCAGCGCGTCGTTTCTATGCCCATCTAAAACAAGATGGTCTCAATAATCGTGAGCTTGACGAATTTCGCCTAGTAGACGCTGTGGGAACAGATTCTATATACCTTTTTCGCTTCAAGAATGGTCAAAAGCTGACCTCTGGAATTAATGGCTTTTACACTCGCGACGCTTATCGTAAGTATTTCTTAGAGCAGCGTCAGGTCATGATTCAAAACCAATTAACGGATGAATGGGTTATGGGAGAAGAGTACGGTTTGTCTGCCGTAGGGGCCAATGCTGACATGCTCTTTAACCAAGTGGAAAACTTATATTTAGATGATTACTTGGCGCAATGGCGTGGTTACATAGAAAGTATCGGTTTTAAGCCAGTAAACACGAATGACGAAAGCTTGTTGTTGTTGAAGCGTCTTTCGCGCGACGACTCGCCATTAATTGGTTTGCTTAAGGGGATAAAAAAACACACCTCGGCAGAGGCCTTTACATTGCTGCCGGATGTGGATGCACCGAACGGCATGATGGATAGAGTCAGTAACGTTTTAACATCCGTTAGTGATCGAATGCTTAAAGGTTATCAGATGCGAACAGATAACCCTGTTGTTGAGTATTTTGCAGACCTGAACAACATGATAGAAGGCTCAGAGAACAGCGCGCCTCCGATTGATGAAACTTTGAAGTTATTAGACGAACTGTACGTTTACATGAGCGCGATGGATGGTTCACTTAATCGTGGTAAAGCTGCATTTCAGAATACCTCAGACCCAAATGGTCCTTCCGCTGTGTTACGCGAGATGGATATTGAGGCATCACGATTTCCAGAACCACTGTCTGGATTCATTGAACGCGTAACAGACAACGCTAGACGACTGACGACGACCGATGCCAAAGGCTATATGGAAAGGCGCTGGCAGAATGATGTGGTGCAGCAGTGTAATGCAATGATTGCCAATCGCTACCCCTTCAATAAAGCCAGTAATCGTGAAGCGACGATTGGCGACGTAAGCGCATATTTTGGTCCAAGTGGGATCGTAGAAACCTACTTCAATGATGTCATGATTGATTACGTCGATACAACAAGACGACCTTGGCAATGGAACACGACCAACGGTATCAGTTTAGGCTTTGCGGACGAAGTGTTGAATCAGCTTGAAATTGGCCGAGTTATTCGAGATACCTTTTATCGTAATGGGCAAACAGAGCCAAACATTAATTTCGAGTTGAAACCTTTAAAAATGGATAAGTCGATTCTACGAATGAGTCTGCTAATCAACGGTCAGCAAATGACCTATGCCCATGGCCCTCAACGAGGAATGCGTTTTCATTGGCCTGCAGAGGACAGTGCGGAACGAGGCTTAGCCCGTTTGGTTATTGTGACCGCAGAAGGACAAGAATCCGTAACGGAGCAAGGCGACTGGGCGCTGTTTAGGCTTTTTGATGAAGCGGATATCAAACGACTGGACAGTGAGCGTTACATCCTCAACTTTACCCTGAATAACGTGTACTCCGTATCGTTAGAACTGCGCGCTGGCAGTGTTTACAACCCATTCCTAATGTCTGAGCTACAACAAGTGAGGTGTCAGTAATGTCTGGATTAACCATTGGCATCTACGGAAAGTTGCCTGCCCACTCGGACTTTATTTCCGATTCGATCCACAGTGAAGTCAGTAATGAGTTGTATGAATGGGGGCAAACGTCCCTGTATCACAGTCAGCAACAGCTGTCTGAAATGGATTGGTTATCGGCGTATTTAGTGTCGCCTATTTGGCGCATGTGTGTGCCGCCCACCGACAAAAGAAAGCATGCCTGGATTGGGATCATGGTGCCTAGTGTGGATGCTGTGGGGCGCTATTTTCCATTGTTTCTAGTGTTTGAGATTGAGTCAAAACATATATGTGTGGAATGGCTTTTCAAAGAGGCTGACGCATTATTCTCAATGTTAGAAAAAGTATCCCTAGAGGCGTTACAAAAGCGGCTGCCCCTGAATGATGTGAAACAACAATTAGCTGAGGCGTTGGTATCCTTTGAATTGGGGGACGACTTGCAGGTTCCAGCCGGTTTAGTAAACGGAGAGTCTCTCAGTTTGAAACAACTTACCTCTGAGGAGCTGATGGCTTTTTTACCGACGCCACTGAATAACATTCAAGGTTCTTTATGGTGGTCCTTTGGTGATGTCCACGGTCGTAAAGATCCTTTCGTGATGGCTAAAAACTTGCCAAATGTAGAGGATTATCTGTTTCTGTTGACGGGTAATGCCATGCAGAAAACGTCATTAGAACCTTTAAAGCAGAACTAAGGCTGTGTCATGAATATGTACGTATGGGAAGGGCATGGTCAAACAGATACTGGTCCTCAACGTAGTGAAAACCAAGATAGCTTTATTACGTTGAATGATGTGGGGCTATGGTGTGTTGCGGATGGTATGGGAGGACATAAAGAAGGTGGTATCGCCAGCCATTTGGCAACACAAAGTCTAGAAGACATTCGTCATAAAGCCTTTGAGTCATTAAATGCCTTAGCCGTAGCGGTTCGAGAAATAGTTTTAGATGTAAATCGCTCACTGTGTGAAATGTCCAGTAGCTTTTACGACCGTGAGGTCATTGGTACGACAATCGTTGTGCTCATGATTTATCAGCAACAGGCCAAGGTTATTTGGGTGGGGGACTCCAGACTATATCGTATGCGCGGTACCTCATTTGAGCTGGTAACACGTGATCATACACAGTATGAGGAGCTGCTAAGTCGAGGTTTAGTCCATGACAACCAACCAGATCATCCTGCTCATCACATACTTACTCGCGCGTTGGGTGCAGCAGATCATTGTGAATTAGAAGAGCTCAACTTGGATGTCATGCCCAATGATATTTTTCTGATGTGCACAGATGGCGTTTCAAACACGATCAGTCAAATGGATCTCGCAAAAGTGATTTACTACAGCGAGGACAAAGTTCGAGCCGTTGCGAATTTAATTAACATGGCGCTTGCAAAAGATGCCTCAGACAACATTACCGCCGTTATCGTAGATAAGGGAGTGTCATGAAACACATTAAGTTAACTTTGCTAAGCAGTGTGGCGCTTCTGATGCATGGATGCGCTATGTTTCAATCACCACAGGATCGGGCGGAGGCCGGTTGGGAAACCGTGACCATTGCATCCTTTGATCAAATGGAGCCCTCTATAGATCCCTATTTAGGTGTGGATACGATCGGTGTGCTGACATTGGTTGAGAGCGATGCTGAACCAAAAGCCTTAGTGGAACAGGCGTGGCAATCGCTTAAAGACGGTGACTATAAACGAGCGAGAATATTATTAGGGCAGGCGCTTTACGTTGATGGGGAATACAAAGAAGCGATTGCCTTAAATAATCAAATTACTGCCGATCTTAATGTTTACGCTTACAAACACGGTTTTGATTTGATGGCAGATAAAACCGTTTATTTGGCGAATGAGGGCGATTCCTTAGAAAGTATTTCCGAGCAAGTATATGGCACTCAAAATTACTTTCCATTCTTAATGCGCTTAAATACGTTGGCATCATCAACGCTTGCACAAGGGGACTTGGTATGGACGCCAACAAAAGATGGTAAGAGCCAAAATACTCCAAAAAAAGCTAAACCGAAAGCACCAGTAGTTGCAAAGAAAGCGGCACCGATTGTCAATAAAACCGAAAATGTAGTAGAAGACAAACCCAGCGAAAATACAGTCATTAAAACCAAAGAAATGACTAATAAAGATTTGCCTGAATTAAAAAAGGACGATGAATCTTTAAAGACAGAAATGTCCGCTGAAAATAACCTGACGAATGAAGAAACTGAGAACACTGATAATCAAAAGTCCGACCAAGATAGTAATCTAAAAGTCCTAGAACCTGTCAAAGAAAGCGTCAACATTAATCAAGAAAGTGCACAAATTGAGAACAAAAACAGATTAAGTGAGCTGGAAGTAAAAGGTTTGTCAGCATTGAGAAAAGGTCGCCGAAAAGAAGCGTATCTTCTGTTACTCTCCGCGACAGAACTTTCAACAGATGGTCAAAACACACTGAATGACCTAAAAATAGAGTTGGTTGATCAGCCTTATTCAAGGGGGATTGCAAATTACCAATCTCAAAACTTACAACAAGCCATCGCCGATTTTGATCAAGTACTAAGCATTGCACCTGATCACAGTCAAGCGAGTTTGTACCGTGCTCGTTGTGTGCGTCTGTTAGAAAAGCTTCAAACGATTCAATAATTCAATGACTGAACAAATCGTGTGACAGGGATAGTATGGACTATATAGACGCGCTCAAGCCGATTAATGAAGACGGACCTACTGGGATAGACATTCGTGATGATGCTGAATTAAGCGAGTTATATTACTCACTCCGTGATCTCAGAAATGGTATCCGCGCAGAAGAGCGTAAAGTTGTTCAGCTAGAAGATTTGCACTCACTTTCTGGTGAGTGGCGTCCTGTTAGAGAGCAATGCTTAAAGATCCTGACAGAACATACCAAAGATGTTGAGGTACTGGCATGGTTAATCGAAGCCAGTATCCGATTGGATGGATTTTTAGGGCTGGCACAATCTTTGGCACTGGCGGAAAAAATGGTATCGACATTCTGGGGAAGCTTGTACCCGCTACCAGATGAAGATGGTATTCAAGCAACCTTATATCCGCTCAGTGGTCTTAATGGCGATAATGGTGAGGGAACGCTCATCATGCCCATTCGAATGTCTCCGTTCATGTATACCCACGAAGGTGAGCCCGTATTGGTATGGGACTACATCAAAGCCTGCGAATTGGGGCAGATCCAAGACCAAGACAAACGTAAACGTCGCATTGATAACGGTGAGTTAACCGTTGATCAACTGCAACAACAGGCGCACAGCAGCAATACCGATCAAATACGTACGATCGCTACTTCGGTCCATCAAGCACGACAACATTTTATCGCGTTAGAAGACTTTCTAAATGAACAATGTGGTTTTGATTCACCGCCAACATCAGCCATCAAAAATACCTTAGCCGTGGCCCAAGAAGCCATCAAAGTCATCGCACATATTGATGTAACGGATAAGCCTGCCGAAGAAGTGCTGGTTGAAGAGCTTGATGTTGAAGCTCAAATACCTGAGCCATCAGCGCAGAGCGCGTTACAAGCATCAGCCTCTTTTGACCCGATGACCTACTATCCGACATCCCGAGATGAGGCCTTAATTATGACCTCACGACTGAGTTTGTTTTTTGAAAATACAGAGCCGCATTCGCCGTTATCCCACCAAATGAAACGTGTCGAACGTTGGGGACGCATGAGCCTTGCAGAATTAATGGAAGAGCTGTTAGACGATGACAATGCTCGTAAACAGTTTTTCCGTTTAATTGGCCTCAATCCAAGCAGTGGAGGCTAATGAATAACCTGTGGCTAGCGTGCCGCTGGTGATCAAAACGAAAGTTCGAAATATTTATCCATGCCTTATGCGCCGGTAAATGTGAAATAAAGGAATAGCCGAGGACGAAACATGAGTAGTGAAAGCATTCACAAAAAATTAGAGCGAGTACGTAAGCCACGTGTTCACATCACCTACGATGTGGAAACAGAAGGTGCTGTCGTCGTCAAAGAACTGCCATTCGTAATGGGGATCATGGGGGAGTTCACGGGTAACAATCCTGGAGCACCGCTAAAGAGCCTAAAGGATCGCAAATTTATCCAAGTGGATCGCGATAACCTAAATGATGTAATGGCGAAGCTTGAGCCTGGTTTGGCGTTCAAAGTGGATAACAAACTGACTGAGCAGCAAGGCTCTATTCCTGTCGACTTAAAGTTTCGTTCAATGGAAGACTTTGAACCAGGTCAAGTTGTGCAACAAATTGACCCGCTGAAAAACTTGTTGGATACCCGTAACAAGCTTCGAGATCTATTAACTAAGGCAGATCGTTCAGAAGAACTGGAGTCTCTGCTTGAGCAAGTTCTTCAGAGTACAGATAACGTTCAGCAGCTATCTAGTGAGCTGCAAGATAATGACGGCAACTAGGGGCAACAGGGATGACTGATACGACTGCAACGCTTGATCCACAAACGCAAACACAAACGTTAGAGCAACCGAGTCTACTAGACCAAGTAATTGGTGCGACGAAGCAAACTGAGAGCAGTGTTGCGAAAGATTTGCTAAAGACACTGGTTGATGGGGCGATGGAAGGAACCGTTGTTTGGGACCGAAATATCGCAAAAACTATCAATCAAGCTATTAACTTACTTGATCAGAAACTGTCTGAACAGCTCAATGAAGTCATGCATTCAGAAGAGTTTTTGAAACTCGAAGGCTCATGGCGCGGTTTGAAATACTTGGTTCATAACTCTGAAACCAATACTTCGCTTAAACTGAAAATGCTGAACTTGAGCAAAAAAGACTTATACAAAGACCTTGATCGAGCGGTTGAGTTTGACCAAAGTGAAATGTTTAAAAAAGTCTATGAAGAAGAGTTCGGCACACCAGGTGGTGAACCGTTTGGTGCCATCATTGGGGACTATGCGTTCGATAGTTCACCAAACGACATCGAAATGTTGTCAAAAATGTCGAATATCTCTGCCGCCGCATTCTGTCCTTTCATTGCGTCGGCAGGCCCGGAGTTATTCGGTCTAGAAAGTTGGACAGAATTGTCACGTCCTCGTGACCTTGAAAAAATCTTTGACTCCAAAGAATACATTAAATGGCGTAGCTTCCGTGATACAGAAGATTCACGTTTTGTGTCACTGACATTGCCGCGTGTTCTAGCGCGTCTACCTTATGGTGATAAAACCAAACCGATTGACGAATTTGGTTACGAAGAAGCGCCAATTGATCAAACGGGTATTGCTCGTGTGGCAGAGCATGATGATTACTGCTGGATGAATGCTGCCTACGTTATGGGCACACGTATGACCCATGCCTTCTCAACAACGGGTTGGTGTACAGCAATTCGAGGTGCAGAAGGTGGTGGTCGTGTAGAAGATCTGCCGACGCACATTTTCACCAGTGATGATGGTGACCTTGACCTGAAATGCCCAACGGAAATTGGTCTGACGGATCGTCGCGAAGCGGAGTTATCAAAGCTTGGCTTCCTTCCGCTTTGTCATTACAAGAATACTGACTACGCCGTGTTCTTTGGCGGTCAGACTGCTCAGAAACCTAAGATCTACGATCGCCCAGAAGCGACTGCTAACGCGGCTATTTCCGCGCGCCTACCGTACATGATGGCAACGTCTCGTTTTACTCATTACTTAAAGGTCATGGGGCGCGACAAAATTGGCTCTTTCATGGAAAAAGAGGACGTGGAATCTTGGTTAAACCGTTGGTTGCTGAACTATGTTAACAACAACCCAGACTCTGGTCAGGACATGAAAGCTCGCTACCCACTGCGTGAAGCGAAAGTGCAGGTAACCGAAATACCTGGTCGCCCAGGTTCTTACAATGTGGTGGCTTGGATGCGTCCATGGCTGCAACTTGAAGAGCTTACGGCGTCGATGCGCATGGTTGCGCGCATACCACAAATGGGCAACTAATCAGGCAAAGTACAAGCACTCGCAGAGCAAGAGTGCTTGTACCTGATACATAGGGATATGGTGTTGGTGTCATGAGTCACGCGTTTCAAACAATTCAAAGCTACCGAAATAGCGAAGCAGAAAACGTTGCTTGGGTTAATGAGCTTATTGAGGTTCTGGACTTAGATCTTCTGGAAGAAGTGCCTTCTAAGCTCCAAGTTATCGCCAGTTTGAACTTACAGATCGCTAAGATTGACGCCTTATTACAACGTCAATTGGATGAAGTGTTGCATCACCCTGACTTTCAAGCATTAGAGTCTGCTTGGTTAGGGTGTCGATATTTGCTGCAACAAGTTGGACTGAATCATCAAGTCAAGCTAAAGCTCTTAAGCGTGTCATGGTCCGAACTCAATCGCGACATCATGCGTGCTATCGAAATTGACCAAAGTGAGATTTTTAACAAAGTCTACAACGGAGAATTTGGCATTGCAGGTGGCGAGCCCTTTGGGGCGATGCTGTGTAATTACGATGTGGCGTTGACGCCAAAATACCATGGTGTCGACGATATTCGATTGATTGATGGTTTGTCACAAGTGGCCGCCGCGGCGTTTTGCCCATTTTTATTTAATGCGCATCCTTCCTTGTTGGAGCTGGACGACTTTACGTCATTACGTTCGTCCTTAAATTTACAGCGCACTTATCAGCAGCTGGATTTTATAAACTGGAAAGCGGTTCGTCGCAAAGAAGATGCGCGATTCATTGGTATTACACTGCCGCGCATCTATTTACGCCGACCTTACCGACATCGTCCAACTCGTACCGATCAATTTGTTTTTCAAGAGCGCTTATCAAAGCGTTCTGACCGTCTTAAAAGCGGGGCGATTTTTGCCTTAGGCGCGGTGATGGCGCGTTGTTTTGCTAATACTGGCTGGCTTGCTGAGATCACTGGTGAGCGCTATTTCGGTGGTGGTGTGATTGCCGGATTGGATGAGCATACCTCAGCAGTTGATCAAGAACAGATCATAGCAGCGGAGGTGATGATTCCGGATACGTTGGAAAGAACACTGACGGAGTACGGATTTATCTCAGCATGCTATACCGCCAATGGGGGCTCGGGGCTGTTTTACAGTGTGCCGTCGATTCAAAGCCCAGTGCAGTACAACAATGATCAGGCCAATATCAATGCCCGTTATTCAGCCATGTTGCAGTACGTATTGTGTACCTCACGGTTTGCTCATTACCTAAAAGTCATTGTGCGAGACCAAGTGGGCTCTTTTTACAGTGCTGAAGAATGTCGACGCTTTCTACAAAGCTGGATCATGAATTACGTCATGGCAACAGATGAAGCCAGTGACGTGCTATTAGCGCGTTATCCACTTCGTGATGCGCGAGTCAGTGTGACCGAGAAAGCTGGCTCAAGTGGGGCTTACATGTGTGTGGTGCATCTAAAGCCACATTTTCAATTAGAAACAATCGAAACCTCCATTCAGTTTAGTGCCGAAGTGGTTTCAAACCGAGTAACAGGATAAGTATGGATATTAAAGGAATCAGTGCGCTGTACGACCAAGGCGATTTGGCGGCAGCATTAACGCATGCTAAAGCATTTGTCAGAGATAACCCTGAAAGCAACGAAGGACGTAGCCTGTTACTACAATTTTATTTGTTTGCTGGTGAAACCGATAAAGCCATCAGCCAATTGACCATTATGGAACGTCAATATGAGAACGACTTACCGTCGTTTATGACCCTAAAGGTCATGATGGAAATGCTGAAAGCCGACAATCAACGCAAAGAGTTTATGCGCACACTAAACGCAATCCCAGCGATTGATGAAGCAGACCGCGTGGCATTGATGCCAAGTTTTGAATTGATGCAAGGTTTGAAGTCGAACAGGCTGACCAAAGTAGAAGCACAGTCTTTATTGGAGCAGCGTCCTCAGCCGGTATTTGAGTGTCAGTCAGGCGAGCAGTCTTTTGTTGGTGAGCTCATTGAACCTGACGATCTGACGGCCTTTGCTCTGGAGGTATTTGTAGCAAATCAAGGCTACGGTTGGCTGCCTTGGCAGCGTATCCAAAGTATCGAATTTTTCCCCTACGAAAAACCAGTAGACCTCTTGTATCGCAAAGCGGTCATTCAACTGATACCTAAATCCGAGGATGACACACCCACGCCAATGCACGTCTTTATCCCGACGGTTTATGCGGGTACCGCAAACAGCGATACCCAAGCAGCACTCGCTCGTGCAACCGATTGGGACGCGGATGAGACAACGGAAATCGTCACAGGGATCGGTCAGAAATGCTGGTTAGTAGGGGATGAACTGATTCCGATTTTGCAAATCGAGAAACTGTTTCGAATACAGCCTAATTAATTCGAATTTAAAGCCTTCGCAAACAGAACCTTTGCCAAGGCTTTTTACACTAGTTAACTTTTAAATACGGATAATTTAATGCTTAACGACTCTCTACAGTCTCCATTTTTACAGCTGACGCAAGACGATGCGCCGGAGCGAAAGGTTGACGGCCATCGTCCGCCTTCCGAATTCTATCGCCTTTATCGTGATGCGGTGATGCGAGACTTAGAGGATTTGTTAAATAACCGATGTCGTTCATTAAACCCTTTCGAACACATTGATGATGATGTGCTGCTGACTTACGGTGTGACGGATTTTGCCCACATCAATATTTCTGCTCTTAGCGGGCGAGAAGCACTGCGTCAAAAAATCCAAGACACGATTCGCATCAACGAGCCAAGACTGCGAGACATTCGAGTGAGCTTAAGCGAAGAAAAGATTGACACAAACAGCTTAGGTTTTTGTATCGAGGCCAAGCTCGTTTTTTATGGTGAGTCAGAAGCTGTGGTGATTACCGCTTTATTTGAGCCAGCGCTAAAAATGTTTAACTTTAGGTCGGGACGATAATGAAGCAAGCTCTGATTGATGTTTACCAAAAGGAATTAAATTACCTGAAGCGCCGCGGTGAAGCGTTTGCTAAGGAATACCCTAAAATTGGTGCGCGTTTGCACATTGCCGATGATCACTCACGTGATCCTCATGTCGAGCGTATTATACAAGGGGTTGCGTTTCTGAATGCGCGCATTCGAAAAAAGCTAGACGATGAGTTTCCTGAGCTTTGCCAAACATTACTGGACGTCATTTATCCGCATTATTTAAGACCACTACCAAGCTACAATATCATTCGTTTTGCGCCGGATAAGGATTTATCCACTATCGCCAATATTCCACGGGGTAGGGTCGTCGAGTCGGATGGGGACGAAGTATATTCATGCCGTTTCACGACGATATACGACACTCAGGTAGTCCCTTTTGAGGTTCGCCGTGCGCGTTTACAAACTTGCCCTGTTGAAGCACCAAACCCTGGAAGTTATCAGGATATTAAATCGGTGCTGACGCTGCGTTTAGAGGCTATCAACTCCGACATTGAACTGGAAAAGTTACCATTAAAGCGTGTCCGTTTTTATTTAAAGGGCAATCGTCATTACAGCTTTGCCCTGTATGAATTGTTATTGAATCACTGCTTAAAGGTCGCAGTGGCAAAAGACCCTCATGACCCGAATGCCACTTTGTTTCAAGCTGAGGACATTATTCACCCCGTTGGCTTTGAAGAAAACGAAGGAATGCTGCCTTATCCTGAGCAATCCTTTATAGGCTATCGGTTGCTTACTGAGTACTTCGCATACCCTGAAAAATTTCTATTTTTTGATGTTGATCTAGGCGCTCTTGAAGGAAAACTGGAAGGCCAACATCTAGAGCTGTTTTTCTATTTTGATAAAGCGTTACCTGACATTGAGGCCACCATTGATCACAACAATTTTGTGTTGAATGCGACGCCTTTAGTGAACCTATATGAACAGTATTCGGAGCCTACTCGGTTAGAGGAATCGTCCTACGAGTACCCCGTGATTGCAGACGCCCGTCACCCTGATTGTGTTGAAGTTTACAATATTGAGTCTGTATCCATTTCAACGGATGAGACGAACCTTGAATCGGTTAGTCCATTCTTTGGCGTAAGCACCACACCGCGATCAGAGTTAACCGATGTTCGTTGGCACTCCCGTCGTGAAGAAATGGAATATGGCAATGTACGCAGCCAATATCAGCTCTCATTAATCCATGTAGACAGTTTACTAGCGGAACAGAATGATGCCGTCATGTTGACTCGATTGCGTTGTTTTAATGGAAATCTGCCCTATAAGCTCACCCAGCGTCAAAGTCATCCACCCTTAGTACTCAGTACTGGCTCTTCAGCAGTGGATACTATCGAATGTATGACTCCCTTTACCGACGCGGTGCGTCCTCGTATGGACGATGATGTCTATTGGCAATTGCTGTCTCATTTGAATTTAAACTATGTTTCCTTGGCAGCCGGAGAGTTGGGCTCCAATGCGTTCCAGAAAATCCTTTCACTGTACAATTTTACAGAGTCTGGTGAAAACGATGGCGTGATCAATGCCGTGCAAATACGTCAGATTACCCCGAGTACTTTACGAATAGTTGATGGTCATGGCATGCCGTTTTTCTGCCGTGGTAGTCACGTTACTTTACGACTTGATGAAGCTAAATTTGCGGGCAGCTCACCTTACTTATTTGCTTCTGTATTAGAGCGCTTTTTAGGGCTATATACCCAGATCAATTCGTTCGTGAAGTTAACTGTCGAGCTGCATGGCAAAGAGCAAGCTATGAAATCATGGCCAGCGCGCAGTGGGGAGCAAACGTTGCTATGACGCCGTCACAAGACTTACTCGTTACATCGCCTGATATCGACTTTTTCCAGCAACTACGAGTGTTAGAGAGTCAGGCACGCAAACGCAATGGGGATGCTTCTGCCCCCATTGGTTATGACTTTCCTTTGTATCGAGAATTTGTAGATTTCTGTGTCGTGCAGTCGCTGGTATCGCCTTATGCCGCGAAGCTGAAACTAGAGACATTACCCGAACAATATGGCTTTCAAAAACAACGACTGCAAGTAGCATGTTTCGGCTTAACCGGCCCTTCCGGTGTATTACCTCAGCATTACACCGAAATGTTAGCGCAACGTGTGCGTGACAAAGACTCTGCGCTGAGTGTGTTACTGGATGGCTTTAATGCTCGAGCGATCAGTTTTTTATACCGCGCTTGGCAAAAAAACCGCCTAGCGGTGTTAGAGGAGCAAGCACAGCAACAGTCGGCTAGTGAGTCCTCATTACCAACACGAAAAATGTTGATGAGCTACACCGGTTTGCGTCATGGCTCTCCTCAGCAAACGGCATCAACAGATTCCTCAGAAGAAGATGACCTAGTCGTGCCCAGCAGTGAAGACATTGCCTATTACTTTTCGGGATATTTCAGTCAGCGTCCACGCAATGCCAATGCTCTAACAAAAATGATGAGCCATGTCCTGAAGTGCCAAGTGACCTTGATGCCTTTCTTTGGGCGTTGGTTTGATCTGGATAATACTCAGCAAAATGTTCTAGGCAGTGCCAATTGCACGCTTGGGCAAAGCTTCGTGATTGGACGTTCAGTCTACGAAGGCGGTTTTAGTATGCGCTTAAAAACCGAACCACTAAGTTTTAGAAAATTTCAGCAAATCCGCCCAGGCGGAAAGCTGTTTGACTGCTTGCAAGATTTATTGATCGCTTATCTGGGACCGGATTACTGGGTCGATTTGCAAGTTGTTTTAAAAGGTCATGAGCGTCCAGCGTTAACGCTTGGACAGCGTAACGCCAATGCTCCTGAACTCGCCTTGGGTGAAGGGCTTTGGTTATCGAGCGAGCCCGCTGCTTACGATGTAGCGGACACGATTTACTCTCTTAATCGTTAATTGGGTAGGACGATGCAGCAACTTGGACGTTATGAGTTAAAAGAAAAAATTGGCGAAGGTGCGATGTCAGAGGTGTATAAAGCCTATGACCCTGCGTTACAGCGCACCTTGGCAATAAAAGTCCTGAAGCCAGAACTGGCACAAGACAAAGAGCGACTCAGCTATTTTCTCAATGAAGTCACCATCTCGGGTAAACTAAGCCATCCTAACATCGTACAGATATTTGATGTCGGTGAAGTGGACGATGCGCCATTTATCGTTATGGAATTGGTCGATGCGCAAAGCCTTGATGAATGGATGCGCCATCAGTCAGACCTACCTCTTGAAACCATGATTGATATCGTTGAGCAATTGGCCGCAGCGCTAGAGTATGCCCATGCTAAGGGTATTGTTCACCGAGACTTAAAGCCCAGCAACGTACTGATTGAAAGCTCAGGACGAGTGCGCTTGATGGACTTTGGTGTCGCCTACCTACATGAACCCACGCAAGAATCAGATCACGGTCATGATGAGGAAACCATTGTAGGAACCCCTTACTACATGTCGCCTGAGCAGTTAGCGGGTAAAACACCGGATCAACGCAGTGATCTGTATTCCCTTGGCGTGGTGATGTACCAACTGGTCTTTGGTAACCTGCCGTTCGAAGCGTCTACGATCAGAGACTTAGTGGCGCTCATTCAAGCATCGGATGTCAATCTAAGTACCTCCCGTTGCCCCCATGCAGTCAAGAAAGTCATTCGCCGCTTGTTGCATAAAAAAGCGTCGTTTCGTTACAGCAACGCAACCGAGTTGCGTCAGCAGCTTTCAGCCCTGGAGTTGGAGTTATCCCATTCTTCAAATCGTTGGAGCGAACGAATCACAGCGACGTGGCTGTATACTGCGGTGGTAGCCGGTGTCTTCAGTATTGTGCTGCTTGGCTTCCTAATGTTCACATTGAACGATCTCTCCAAGAATTTGAGTGGTGTATTAAGCGACTACGGCAGCATGTTGGTTCAGCAAACGAAAGACCAAGTAGACGAGGCTTTGCTGCTGGGAGATGACCTTGCTTTGAACGCCATGACAGAGCAAGTCGCGAAGAACGACCAGATAGAATATCTGTACATTACTGATCACAGTGGCGTTGTGAAAGCAACCACCGCGAGCACTGGCGTGGGCGCAACGTATCAAACGCCGCCAGCATTAGAACCTCTAGGGCTCCATCAGGGCAGCCGAGTAGGGCAAATCACGCCAGCAGGTGAAGGCGACCGTATTTACCACTTTAACTCCCCGATCACATTCAATGGTAAGCAGATTGGTTCTGTCATTATCGGTTTGTCAGCACATTCCATTGATGACGTCTGGTGGCGCACCACAACTGTGCTGGGCTTATTTATTGTGTTTGCTTGCCTATCTATTCCAGCGCTGGTGTACGTGATTTGCCGATTTTTCACCAATGAATTTAAGCAACTGGGTAAGGCGCTTCAGGGGCTTTACGTCGGCAATTATTTCACTCGTTTGCCAGTTAGCAAAATTGATGAAGTGGGTTATGCCAAACGTCAGTTCAATGAGCTAGCCGAGCAAATGGAAGCCTTTATCAAAGAATCCGATCCCGATATAGAGCGTACACAACTCAGTGACTCTACGATCGAAACCAATGAAAACCAAACGGTAGTAATCCGCAAAACAGAGGATGTTACATGAACACACGAGCGTTAATTGGCAAGCTTTCGACCACCAGTCGTGCGGCATTTGAAGGGGCTGCATCGTTGGCAGTGAGCCATAAACATCATGCTATCGAGCTTGAGCACATCGTATTAGCGTTAACTCAAAAGCCTGAAACGGGGGCGCGACAGGCCCTGAGCCGCTACGGCGTGAATGTGGATCAACTTCAAGGCGATATTTTGACGGTGTTTGAACGCTTTGACAAAGGTCACACGGGGGCTCCGTCATTTTCTCCCAATGTGGTTGAGCTGATTCGTAAAGCATGGTTACTGTCTAGCCTTGAATACGGTGACCAAGAAGTCACAGGCAATGCTTTATTAGTGGCGCTTTTCAAAGAGCCAGCCATGGCGCTGCAATTAACGTCGCAACTAGCGTCTCTGTCTCAATTTGATCAAGAAGATTTTGTTCGAAATGGCCCAAACCTGATCAAACTAGAGAATAAACAAGCCGCATCGGCCAGTGCGTCCTCGACAGCCAATGATAACGAAACAGTCGCCAATGCCAGTCAGGGCGACAGCGCGCTAGCGTCCTATACTTTGGACCTAACAGGGCGTGCTCGTTCTGGCCAGTTAGACCCAGTTGTAGGGCGTGAAGGGGAGATCCGTCAGCTGATTGATATTCTTTGTCGTAGACGCCAAAACAACCCGATTCTGACGGGGGAAGCAGGGGTAGGTAAAACCGCGATCGTAGAAGGCTTAGCTCAGCGAATCGTTGATGGAGAAGTGCCGGACTCCCTCGCAGACGTTGATATTCGTATCTTAGATTTGACCTTATTACAGGCTGGGGCGGGCGTCCGTGGCGAATTTGAAAACCGCCTTAAAGGCGTAGTGGACGAAGTAAAACAATCCCCTAAACCGATCATCCTATTTATTGATGAAGCACATACACTGATTGGTGCTGGTAATTCGGGTGGTCAAGGAGACGCGGCCAATATTCTAAAACCGGCGCTTGCCCGTGGTGAACTGCGCACTATTGCAGCGACAACTTGGGCGGAATACAAGAAATACTTTGAAAAAGACGCTGCTCTGACTCGTCGTTTCCAAGTTGTGAAAGTCGAAGAACCTTCCCCTGAAAATGCGATGCGAATGCTGCGCACATTAGCGCCGCACTTTGAACAGCATCATCAAGTCATGATTTTGGACGAAGCCATTCGCGATGCGGTAGTGATGTCTAAGCGCTACATCTCAGGACGCCAAATGCCCGACGTGTGTGTCTCTGTGCTTGATACGGCTTGTTCGCGAGTGAATTTAGAGCTGCGCAACCCTCCGGCGGCATTGGATAACCTAAAAGCATTGCTGGATCAAAACTTACGCGAATTGGCGGCCCTTGAACGTGAAGACAGTTTCCACGGAGGTTTTGCGGATGAAGTGAATGCACTTCGTTTGACCATTGATCAGCTTGAATCTGAAACCGTGCGTGTGGAACAAGCTTGGCAAACAGAAAAGGCGTTAGTGGAGCAAATCTTGGCATTGCGCGATGAAATGCGTGAACTTGAGCCTGCCCAGACCCTTGAATCTGCCTCATTGAAAGACAGTCTAAACAGTGCGTTAGAAGAGTTAGCTGTACTGCAAGGGGAAGCGCCTTTGGTACGTCCACATGTGGACAGCCAAGTCATTGCCGAAGTGATCTCCTCTTGGACAGGGATCCCTGCTGGGCGCATGATTTCCAGTGAAATCCAAAAAGTACTCACTGTTCAAACAGAGCTACAAAAACGCATTATTGGCCAAGATCATGCCCTGGATGCAGTGAGTCAGAGTGTTCGAATTTCCAGTGCCAAATTGAAGGACCCTAAGCAGCCGATTGGCGTCTTTATGTTCTGCGGTAGTAGTGGTGTGGGCAAAACAGAAACCGCCTTGGCTCTGGCTGACTTGCTTTATGGTGGCGAGCAAAACCTCACTGTCATCAACATGTCGGAGTTTAAAGAGGAGCACAAAGTCTCTTTGTTAATGGGGTCACCTCCAGGCTACGTGGGTTACGGCGAAGGTGGTGTGCTGACGGAAGCCGTGCGTCGCAAGCCGTTTAGTGTGATTTTGTTGGATGAGATGGAAAAAGCCCACCCTGGTGTGCAAGACATTTTCTATCAAATCTTTGATAAAGGCAGCATGAAAGACAGCGAAGGCCGTGATATCGATTTCCGTAATACTTTAATCATCATGACCTCTAATGCTGGCACGGAAACGATTTCTCAATATTACGCAGACCCAGATACCGCGCCAGCACCAGAGAAGTTAGAAGGCTTGATCAAAGAAGAAATGTTGCAGCATTTTAAGCCGGCATTCCTTGGTCGAACTCGACTCGTGCCTTTCTTGCCGCTGACCGATGATGTTATGAGCAATATTATTCGCTTGCAGCTGAATCGTGTTGGTCAACGTCTGGCAGAGCAATATCAAGCTGAGTTTAGTTTCAGCGATGCAGTGATTGATACCATCGTAGGGCGTTGCAAAGAAGTCGATACAGGGGCGCGTAACGCGATTCATATTATCAACCGTACGTTATTGCCTGAAGTGTCCATGCGAGTGCTGGAGTCTATGGGGCAAGAAGAGCCTATTTCATCTGTGCATATTGATATGGGCGAAGACAGTCAGTTTAGCTATCAGATTCAGCAAGGGGAGGGATAACGTAATGGATTTGATGTTTACATTGAAAACCAAAGCGGTGTGTCTTTTGTCGGGCGCAATATTGTGTTTTTCAGGCTCCGTCATGGCTGAAAATAATAATTTTCGTATCGCATTACCGGACAATTATGCCGCAAAATCTTACGCACCAAATGAAGATATGAGCGGTGGTAATGTGTTTTTTTCTGAGAGTGGAGATAACACCACAGGTGAACGTATTCTCCATTTACAGACATTTTTGCCACAATATTTATCGAGCAAGTTAATCTCGCTTTCTAAAAAAGACCCAAAAGCCTTTTCAGAGCAAATGATTGCCTCAGAATTAGAAAAAGAATGTGTAAATTATGAGGTAAATTTAGGACGAGTACGTTCTCACAATAATGGCGTGATCATTAACTGGTGGAGTGCTTGTGAGTCCAAGGAACCCAGTAAACACAATAGCTATGAGCGAGGACGTGTATATTCCGCTAATTTCGGAACATATATATATTCACATTACGAGTCAGAAAAGGGTAAAGATTTTAAGTTTTCCGTAAAGGATGTTAAATGGTTTGACCGATATCTGAATAATAGTGACTTTTGTGAAAGTGGAAAAAATTGTGGTTTAGAAGGTAAACTCGTCGACAAAATTTTTGTCCTTAATTGAATGGCCGAAAACGATTTAAGGTTATTTAATACTAATTTAGGAAAAATAAGTAGGACGTTATATTTAGGAAACTATATATAACCATATCAGTAAGACAGGGATGTCGCCACGATGACACTTAATTTCATCTGTGGCATGCATTCCTTTTGAGTTATTCAACCGAATAACGACTAACGATTTGTTTCAAAGATAAATAATGAGTCATTTGTATCAATTATTAATGTCGAATTGATTTATTAGAGAAATAAAAACTAAGTTAAATTTAATTTATAAAGGAAGTGTAAATTCATGGCAATCTATCTAAAAATCGACGGTATTGACGGTGACGTAACAGCTGCTGGTCATGAAAATTGGGTTGAATGTGACTCAATGGATTGGAACATCAATCGTAGCCTGTCGACGAAACCTGGCCAAGGTAAAGATCGTGAGTCAACAACACCTGTTATTGGCGAGATCACACTGACAACAAAAATGGACAAAACGTCACCTTTGTTCTTCGTTGAAGCTTGTGTTGGTCAAGGTAAAACAGCGCAAATTCACCTTGTTCAAACGACACCAGACGGCATTGAAACATACATGGAGTACACGTTGACTAACACCCTAATCAGTGGTTACAACGTGGTATCTAATGGTGACCGTCCAGTAGAAGCTATTGCTCTTAACTTCACCAAAGTTGAGATGAAATACACGTCTTGGAACGAGCAACACCAGCCAGAAGGCAGCGTACCATCTGGTTACGATTTGGCGACAGGTTCACGTCTGTAACCATTTCAAGTATGTCGCAGCCGCCTTTGGCTGCGACATATTGTTGCCTACTTAAATAGGCAACGAATCTCATTCTATTGAACAGATTAAAACTAGTTAGACCCCATAATCACGCTGATTAGATACAACAAGGAAGTATATGGCTCTTTTCTCACAACAAAGCCGACTCTTGGCCATTGATTCGCCACTTGGTCCAGACACACTGTTGCTAACCCGTTTGGTCGGGGAAGAGAAGGTTTCGACGCTGTTTGGCTTTGAGATCGAAGCATACTCCTTAGTCAAAGACATCTCACCTGCGCAAATCGTGGGTAAGAACGTTACCTTAAAGATTGCTCTTGCAGACGATAACTCTCTGTTTCAAATGGGCAGCTACCGCTATATCAACGGTTATGTTCAAAGCTTTCGTCAAGACGGTAACAAACTACAAGACCTACAAAGCTACACGGCAGTGGTCGTGCCTTGGTTCTGGTTTTTAACGCAAACCAGTGACTGCAAAGTTTTCCAGTTCAAAACGGTAAAAGAGATCGCTTCGGCGATTTTCGCTGAAAACGGTTTCAGTGACTTTTCCTTCCGATTAGTGGGTCAACATCCAGCCCGCGAATACTGCGTTCAATACAAAGAAAGTGATTTTGATTTCTTATCACGATTGTTTGAAGAAGAGGGTATTTACTACTACTTCGAACACTCAGCAGGTAAACACACCTTAGTCATCAGTGATCACGTTGGTGGCTACGGCCAATGCGAAGAAGCTGCGGTGGAGTTTCGCAGTGGTACCCATACAGCCCACTCGATCCATGGTTGGAATCACCGCTATGAGTTCCGCACTGGCGCGTACGCAAAACGCGATTACGATTTTAAAAAGCCCCGTAATAAATTACAGACGGGCGAAAGTGCCAGCATGAAAGTCCCCGGCGTAGGGAAATACGAGCACTTTGTCTATCCTGGTCGCTATGAAGAAAAAGGCGTCGGGGATGGTTGGACACGCTTACGTGTGGAATCTGATGAAGCCCATCACGACATCGTACACGGCGAAAGTGGCTGTCGTAGTTTTACTTCTGGGCATAAATTTACCCTCGCGCGTCACGATGACTCACCGAGTGAAATCGCCGAATACATGCTGCTGACAATTCGCCATGAAGCGCAGGACTATTCCTACACCGTTGATGACGAAACGGAAATGCAATACGAAAACCGCTTCCAGTGTATCCCCTCTGGAACGGTTTACCGTCCTCCCATGACCACTGGCTGGCCACAAATGCAAGGCCCACAAAACGCCATGGTCGTTGGGCCACCGGGGGAAGAGATCTACACCGACGAATACGGCCGTGTGAAAATCCAATTCCCATGGGATCGCTACGGCAGCTACGACGAAAACAGCTCCTGCTGGGTACGTGTCAGCCATAACTGGGCTGGCAAAAACTGGGGCGCCATGTTCTTGCCACGTATTGGTCAAGAAGTCATCGTCGACTTTATGGATGGCGACCCAGACCGTCCACTGATTACAGGGCGTGTGTACAACGCCGACCAAATGCCGCCTTGGGAACTGCCTGCCAATAAAACCCAAAGCGGTATTTTGACACGCTCCACCAAAGAGGGCACCGCGGCCAATGCC
Source organism: Marinomonas ostreistagni (assembly GCF_016461785.1). Classification (GTDB taxonomy): domain Bacteria; phylum Pseudomonadota; class Gammaproteobacteria; order Pseudomonadales; family Marinomonadaceae; genus Marinomonas; species Marinomonas ostreistagni_A. Next base: position 130,255 of record NZ_JAEMUH010000003.1, read on the forward strand.
AACTGGCTGCGTTTTGAAGACAAAATCGGCGAAGAGCAAGTCTTCCTTCATGCCGAGAAAAACCAAGACATCGAAGTTGAAAACGATGAAACCCACTGGGTGGGTCACGACCGCACCAAAACCATCGACAACGACGAAACCGTCTTTGTCCACCATGATCGCACGGAAACCGTCGACAACAACGAAACCATCACCATTGGTGTGGACCGTACCGAACAAGTGGGCAACAACGAAACCATCGCCATCGGCGTCAACCGCACCGAAACCGTAGGGGTGAATGAAAGTGTCAGTATTGGGGCCAACCAAACACTGAGTATTGGAGCGAATCGAACCGAAACCGTTGGTAGTAACGAAATGGTGACAGTCGCCCAAAACCGAATGCATACCACCGCCATGGCGGAAATTAAGACAGTGGGTCTGGTTCGTGTTCATTCCGTTGGTATTAATGAAACCAACAGCGTTGGTGTAGCGCAGCAAAATACCGTGGGGATGAAGCAAACCAACACTATAGGTATGACGCAAACGACCAGTGTTGGCCAAGAAAAAACCACCAGCGTTGGTAAAAAAATGAGCATCGATGTGGGTGAAGAAATCATCATCCGCACCGGAAAATCCTCCATCCATATGTTATCGGACGGCACCATCACTATTTCAGGGGTCAATATCAAAGTCGAGGCGGAAGAGAACATCAATACCGTTTCAACCAAAGATACCAACATGAAAGCCAGTGGTCTGATTACCCAGAAAGCGAAGAAGATTTTGGAGAACTAATTAGCATGAGTGACGTGAATAGCCAAACAGCTGACTCATCAGCTATTGCTGACGTGAAAACCGAAACAGCTTCCACACAAGACAACTGGGTAGAGTCTGTCGTGAACTCTGGTTCGCAAGGGCATGTGCAAATTAATGTTCCTGTTCTTGGAACCTTGCTTGGTTACGATGAAGAGGGAGCTCCTTATGTTTCTCATGAATACAGTGATCTCCCCCATATCAAAGCGTTATCAACTGTGAAGTTGAAAGAATCGGATATCGAGCAGCCTGTCACACTGATTTTTAATCAAGGCGACGCTCGTAAGCCTATCATCATTGGCGTGATTCAAGATCCAGCATTTGAAACGGATGAAGAACCACTTGTTTTTGAAAACGAGCATGGTATCGAACTTAAGTGTGGCCAAGGGAAAATTGTACTAGATCCTACTGGGGGAGTATTTGTCCAAGGTAGCACTATTAATACTCAAGCCTACGGTACAAACCAGCTAAAAGGCGGTGTGGTGAAAATAAACTGATGGAACTGAATAACTTTACCAACCTAAATGCCCGGTATGTCGGTAGTACTCTAAAAGATGGCCGAGAGGTGATTGTGTTAGTCGCCAAGGGAACATGGAGCATTCCTAAAAACGGTTCAATGCCTCTGCCTATTTATGAAAATCCTGCAGAGATTTATGTTGCTGACAGTACGTTTGGTGACCCTAGTACTACACCCACTCTTTATGAAAACGACCTAGCACCGGTTAAGCCTAAGTGTGATGTCGTAATGCATGCCTTTGCATACAGTCCTGATGAACAGGGCGTACTAGATAGAGAGGTAACCCTTAAAGTAGGGGATCAAATACATAAAACGATTCGAGTGTTAGGGCCAAGATATTGGAAGGCAACGCTTCTTGGGGTAGAGCCTGATAAAGCACAAGCTTTTCGTAAACAAGAGATCCGCTATGACCTTGCCTACGGGGGCGTCGATAGCACCGATTTCGATACAAAAGGAAAGGTTTACGAGTGTGAAAGTAATCCTATCGGTATTGGCTACGCGCCTAAAACGCCGTTGCCTAAATTGGTCGGTACCCCTGCGCCTCAACTAGAAGCGGCCGACCAGCCCATAAAAAGTCCTGATAAGAAACATTATCGTCCAATGGCATTTGGTCCAATCGCGCGACGATCACAGCCTCGTTTAAGCTTTGGCGGCACTTATGACCAAAACTGGCTCGATAATGTCAGTCCATTTTTGCCTGCTGACTTTGATGAGCAATATTACCAATTCGCACCGCAAGATCAGCAGATGAACTATTTACAAGGTGGAGAAGAGGTCACATTAGTGGGCGTGACATCGGATCAACTACGCCAGTTTCAGCTACCAACGACACAGCTTTATATGGCTGTAATTAAGTCCGGTGGACAAGAGGAAATATTAGATTGTCACGCGGATACCTTATTTCTAGAGCCTGAGCTCGAACGTTTCAGTATTACTTGGCGCGCATACGTCCCCATCGAATATTACCCAGGGGAGATCGACAAACTTATTGTAGGACATCCAACCCCAGGTTGGCGTCGAGCGCGAGCCAAAGGTAAGGAATATCGACCATTGAAAAGGCCTAAAGCAGTATGAGTACCGCCAACACTTTACCTGTGAGCGCGAGTGCGCCTCTTTACATTGAAGACATCGGTTTTTATTCATCATTAGGGTGTGGTTGGGAGATTAACGGGGCTGCGATGATGCTGGGCTACAATGGTCGCTACGATGAAGTGGCTCGTTGTGCGCTAGATCGAAAGGTGCGTGGCTATCGTCGTTTGGTCAGTTTACTCAAAGACTCGATTCAAGAAATAGATACTAAGGATATTGGGCATGTCTTGCTGTGTACCAGTGAACCCACGCGTGTTGGCTTGATTGCAGATATTCACCTAAAGCAATTAAGTGAAGCGTTACTTGATGATGAAGAAATTCGTCAACGAATCGGCGGTAAACCACTTTCTATTTTAAACAGCGGCCGTGCTTCTTTGGTGTATGCTTTTGAAAAAGCCAATGCCGTTTTAAACCAAGATGTCGATAAAGTATTGGTGTTATTTGTTGATACTTACTTAATGAGTGGGACGTTATCGGCCCTAGCCAATCCTCCTTATAGAGAGCGTATTCCGCACAAACTAAGAGTCCTAATACCTGAGCGCAACAGCGATGGCTTTATTCCCGGGGAAGCTGTTGGTGGGATGATCATTAGTCGACAGGCTCATAACGCCGATTTAAAAGTGCTCGGCACTAGCATTCAATATGAAAGTGCTTTAATCGATACCTCTGACGTATTGAAGGGGCAAGCGCTAACCGCGGCTTACCGACAAGTCTCTGAGAGGGCTGCAACACCAGTACACGAATGCCGTTACCGAATGGCAAGCATCTCAGGTGAGCAATATTTCTTTAAAGAGGCGGGCTTGGCGCAGACCCGTGCATTAACACAAAAAACCGAATCGCAACCCTTGTGGCTGCCAGCCAGCTATATCGGTGAGACTGGGGCAAGTGTTGGGTTAGGGATGATTACGATGGCGCGTTATGCCAATCAGCGTGGTATGGCCCCAGGTGCTCATGTGATCGCCCACTGCAGCAACGATGACAGCGCTCGCGGTGCTTTTATAATGGAATACACAGGAGAGCGTCATGGCTAACCAAGTTTTTGCTAATGGATTAGAAATTGCCTGTAAGGCGGCTGCCGGCTTATCCCCAGCGGCCTTTCCTGATCCATGTTTCAGTCCTTATTTGATCCCGTATCCAAATACGACCTTTGCGAAAGACCTAGCCAACGCTAGCACCACTGTTTTTATCACGAATAAGCCTATCGCCTTGAAAGATAAATCTTTCTTTGCGACCAGTACAGGCAATGAACCTGCGACCAATAACTACGCTAAAGGTTTAAAAACCCAAGTGATAACGGGTAAAGCCTACTTTCGATCATGGTCTATGGATGTGTTTGTAGAGGGTTATAACGTCTGTCGTCACACCGATGACATGACCCATAACCACGGCTCTGATCCGGGGAATACAGGTAACTGGAAATATCTCGATAGCGCCTCTGCCGCTAAAGCTTGTGAAAAAGATAAGAAGAAAGTAGAGGAAGAGTGCGGCGTTAGCAAAAAGGAAAATGAGACGTTCAAGGATAAACAGAAAAAACGTAACAAGAGAAATAAAGGGAAGGATGGGTTTAAGGCCGCTAAGCCTAGAAATAAAACATGGAAAGATAAGCATTGCCTACAGTTAATGCTCAAACCAACTAGCATTGATGAGATTCAGGATAAGCTTAAAGCCTACGAAAACGAAGCCTCTGAAGTGTTAGATGATATTTATTCGGTTATAAAAGGTCAGGCTGGCGATGCTGCTGTTGACTATGGTATTCGAGCGGGAGCTAAGCATGCGGCGGCTTTAGGGTGTTCTGTATTTTCGCCACTCGGAGCTCTTATATGTGAAGCCGGGGTTGCCATCTATAACATTGCGGATGCTGGTTACACGGCATATACCACAGTAGATGAAATGGCCCATTTGGTAAGTGAAGCATCGGCTATTGCCGATCAAGTCTCTAAAGGCAATAAATACCTTAAGGCATTGGAAGAATATTCCCAAATAACTGACCCAGAAGCAAAAGATGCTGCAAAAACAGCGTTTTGGGATGAGTTTCGTGCCGATATGAAAGATGCCGTTGCAGAAAACGAATGCCTAAGGGCGCGTAAGTGTATGCTGGTTCCTTACCAAGGTTCGCAAAAAGCTGGGAAGCATGGGAAAGAAAAAGTCACCCAAGGTGGCCAGGTGGCCCAGACAAGTAGTAATAATGCTGCCGTAAAAGCAGATGATGTTTTTGGTAAAATGGGCAATGCCTCGACTGGCGGTTGCTGTCCCGGCCAAACGGGGCACCATTTAATCCCATCAGCTTGGATGAAAGCCAGTGATTGTGGTTACTCGAGTAGTGATCGAAACGCAGCACCAACAGTATGTGTAGAGGGGACCAATAACACGGGCGGCACTCATGGCACCATGCATACTGAAACTGACCGTATGACGAAACGTTTTCTTGGTAAAAAGGTTTCCATAGAAACAGCAGTAAAGCTTGCCGGTCGAAGCCATAAAAATGCACAGAATAAAGACTTTGGATCACGCTGGTTCGGTGATCATTGTAATGAGAAATGTATCCAAGAACAGTTAAATGAATTTTATAAAAAGTTTGAATGCGAGCCGACGGTGACGGATAAGTCGGGTGGTGAAGGGTTGAGTGTAGATACTGCTGCGGCATCTAATAATGGAGGAATGGAAGACTAATATGTCAAATTCTGAATCTAAATATGAAGTATTTTCTAATTATGTAATTCACGATTGTCTTATCGCTGGGCCAGAGTATTTTGTGATATCTGCAGAAAAAATCTTAAGCGAAGAAGAATACGATTATTATGAAAATCGTGGCTCGACAAGACTTGGCATTCATAACCTTTCAAAGCAACCAATTGGAGAGCCTACTATTTGGGCTACTAGAACTTGGGAAGGCCATTCGTTTTTCAACACCCGCTTAGTTAATACTGAATATAAAGAATACCTTATGATGGACGATGCAGGCCAAGTATTCTACGGCGGGCTAGGCGACAAAAAATTTGTTGAAGATCGTATTCCTCCTGATCAGCGTTGCCATCAGCTAACCAAAGTTGGTGATCAAATCTATGGCATTGGCTTTGATCGAACCATTTTAAAGCGAATTGACCATGGAAAATGGGAGCATTTAACGCCACGCAGTATTCGCAAATCTAGCCTCGATAATATTGGCTTTGATGATATGCACGGCTTTAGCGAAGAGGATCTATACGCTGTCGGTGGTCAAAATGATGTTTGGCATTACGATGGAAACGACTGGCGTTTTATTGATATCTGCGATGACCCAATTTTACCGATGGCTGTGTGTTGTGCCGAAGACGGCTTTGTTTATATTGCCTGTGCCCATGGTGTCCTTGTTCGAGGCCGCAACGAAGAGTGGGAAGTTTATCGACCAGAGGATACGAAGGTAAAGTTTACCGAGGCTGTGAGTTATCAGGGAAGAATCTATCTTGGCAGTGAGAAAGGGGTATTTGTAATAGAGCATAATGCGGAGACGCTGGCCTACAAGCCCTATGACTTTGAAGGTCAAATCAGTCCGGTGAGAGCTCGCCGAATGGATGTAGGGCATGGATTACTCCTCGTTGCCAGTTTTCATCGAGTGGCGCTCTTCGATGGAAAACAGTGGAAGAACTTGTACGGTGGTGGTCCTAGTCCAGAAGAGGAAGCAGCGCTATTAGAGCAGATGGTACGTGATGCAGAAGAAAGTGTAGATGCTCTACATGATATAGCCGACAAGCTAAAATCCGCGAAGGGGCAGGGCTAGATGGCACTTTCCCCTTGGTTGTTTGCCCATGTGAAGCATGATGCGCCCTATGCGTGGTTTCGTCGGCACCATGGGCAGTTTTCCTCTCAGCTGACACCTCAGCACATAGAAGAGTATGAGCACAAGTTAGCGGAGTACTTGCAACTGGCCCGCTTAGATATTGGCAGTGAGAGTGACTATTTATCGGTGCTGGAGCGTGATACATGGGGAGCGGTATTTATGCTCCTTGTGATCGCCATAGAGCAAAACAATACAGCTTCAGTGACATCGGTTTTAGAGGATATTTCAAATCGAGACACTCAGTATGATGAGTTGGTGGATGCATTAACCTGGCTGCCAATTGAGCGCAGCGTTAGCGTAATTAAACACGTGTTAAAACACCCTAACCCAGCGATTCGAGCCTCTGGTATTGAGAGTTTGACGATTCTCAAACAACCCCCAGACGAACAAAGCTTATTGCATTGGTTAACGACGGGAAGTGATGCAGAGCGCATTGCAGCACTTAAGTTAATAGGTGATCTCAAAGCGTCAACTCATGCCATCGCAGAGCAGCTTGCTCAGTTGCTAAAGAGTGAAACGTCGAATGAAGCGGAGACTTTTTATGCCATCCGAGCCGCGCTACGGCTGGGCAATAAAGACTTTGTCCGGCTATTAAAGCCATATCTAGAACAGCCTAACGAGCATTTTAATGAAGCGGTGATCGCTGTCTTTAGTGTGCTCTCGAAAGCCGAAATCGAACAGCAGCTTGAGCAATGGCAACAGATAGGATTACCCCTAGAACAACGTCTATTTGCTTTGATGGTAGCGGGTTTACCGAACCGTATGACAGAAGTCTTAGACGCGATAAACGATCCCGCGTACAACCAACAAGCGGGCATGGTGTTTAGCGTGATAACTGGGCTGCATTTAGAAGACTGCGGTCTTTCTCTTGATGTAAACAGTCGTTTTGCACCGGATGCCGCTAACAGCGACTACGCTGATCTACCTATGCCTGATCCGATCCTCGTCCCCAACTGGTGGCGACAGCACCAAAGCCAATTTGATCCAGCTTGCCGCTATCTCGGAGGGCAATCCTACTCCCCCGAAAGCCTGAATGATCTGCACCAAAACGCAAGACAATACACCCGCTACTTAGCGGGGCAAATCGCTGCGTATCAACAACCTAACTTCGTGGCGGGTAACCTCAGAGCAAGACGTATCAGAGTGTATTAATACTTTATATTTTTCTTGTCGCTTCAGTACGTCACTTCAAAAATTTTAAATCTTTATATGGAAATAAGCATGAACGATAAAATTGAGAAATTCATAGAACTAATGAATCTTTATAAAAGGGAAAAGTATTGTGTCTTTGCGGGAGCAGAGCTGCTTGAAAGTGTTTGTGAAGATGATCAGATAATAACAGATGAAATTATTTGCCCTGAAGGAGGTGATTTCATCGTATGGGATAGTCGCTGCCTAAAGGGAACATATGGGATTGGAAGCTATGGAAAAATAGCCTCAGTTAAAGTTAAAAAGCCAACATCGCATGGTATCTCTTACCGAAAGAAACCTATAGAAAGAATCATAGGAACTGACCTCTTGATTCGACGCTACTTCTGGATAGAAGATCTTTTCTCTAACGCACTGCATCGAGATACGCCTTCGCCTTTCAATGCCTTTAAAAATATAGAAGAGATTGATCTCGCTTATGAAAATGAGAAAACGTATCTAAGTAATGATCCATGGTTGGCAATGTATTGGCTGCTTCATTTTGGCTTTTGTTCTGACTCAAGACTTCATGAGATTATTGATCTAATTGAGAGTGAAAGCTTCAATAAAAAGATTGATGAGAATTTGACTGAATATCTTGCACAAGCAACTTATTTCTTTAGGAATACCGATCAAAATTTTAGTTTTACTATAGAAGATAACTATGGGGGAGAGTCTAAGGATTTATTTTTAAGAAGGCGATCCTATTTGTCTTCTTTACGCTAGGGTTGAGGTATTAAGGAAAATACATGTTTAAATTAAATAAAGCTAAAAGTTTATTTAAATGGGGGGTCACCTCATTCGTCGTACTTTCGATCACTGCATGCGCTGGATTTAATCGTAGTATGGAGGTCCAAAACGACTATGCTTCAGAAATAGATTTGACGGATGCTTCTAAGCTTTATCTAGCGAAAGATTATAGCCCTAGTGTTATTCGAGGCATCATAGAAAATGAATATTCTGCTTTTGTTCCTGCAGGTGTATATGTGCCTATATACCAATCGAAAGGTCGCACTTTTTATCAAGCCCCAGAAGGATTTGAGTATCGTGGCAGGGGGGAGGTTGACTCTTTAGTGGGTGGCTTGGTTCAAGTTGAACCCGGACAAAACAGCACCCTTTATGTCTGGCTTTTCCCAAAGCAGCCAGAATACTTTGAGATACAAGAAAATGGCGAATGGATAAAAGACATTAAACCAGGACTTTCGAATCTGCTTGGTAGAGGATGGGTAGAAGAGGATCTTGTCGTCATGCCAAGTGAAGAAGAGCAAGTAATTTTCTCTGGTGCTTGCATAGATTTCTCTAACTTAGAAACATCTAAGAAAGAGCTATTTACATCTAATATAGGTGAAAATGTCATGACTTTAGCGTCAAAGCACCATCAATATCCCAGTGTAGCTAGGAAACAAGGGATAGAAGGGGAAGTTGTCGTAAATATGGTGCTCGATCAGGAAGGAGTAATCAAAAATTTTGTGATTAAGGAAAGCTCAGGCTACAAAGTGCTCGATGATATCACGCTGGAAACGTTTAATAAGATGAAGGCTGATAGTGAAGATAACCCTTTGACTCCAACGGGCATCTGCTTCAATGATGATTTAATGTTTATAGTGCCAGTAGCCTATATCTTACGGTAAAAAACGCTTTTGCTTAGTCTTTGAGTAAGTTTTCTATTAAGCCAGTTCCGAACTGGCATTTTTCGTTTAAATAGAAATCATCCCAATGTCAGTTTTTTGTCACTTTTTAGAGTTGGCTTGTCAGGATTTTGCAATATATCGAAATCCGTGAATCTGTGCTGTTTTTTAGATGGTAGGATAGGGCGTTATTATTGAATAAATACAAGGATTTATGTATGAATAATGCTACGGTTTTGCTGCGATTAGACCGTCAGGAAACGTCCGCCAATGCGACACGAGGTGTGTTGACGATTAGCGGGAAATCCGGCTCATGGTATGTGTTAGAGCCTGGTGGCCCAGACTCTACGGAAGAAGGTTCTGATCAACGTATTCCTGCTGGGAGTTATCATGTAAAGCCTTATTCTTCTCCAAAGTATCCAGATGTATTTGAGCTTCAGTCTGTTCCTGGGAGAACGTATATTTTGATTCACCCAGGCAATTATCATCGTAATACAGAAGGTTGTTTGATGCCGGGTAAGGCCAAGATGATGGATGGCGCTGATTTGGCGGTGGGCAGAAGTCGTGACGCATTTAACGAAATCAAGCGCCATTTGGCGGGAGCCACGCGTATTACCATCGACATTACCAATTCTATTGGGGATAAGTCATGATCCGCTTGCTATTGGCGTTGTCGGTTATTCTAAGTGCGTTTACTGCAAGTGCGGGTTCGTTAACCGAAGCGAATATGGGTTGGTTAACGCAGCATCCTAAGCAGATTCAAGAAGCCTTATCTGATGCAGAAAACCGCGACTTTGTTCCCAGTTTAAATACCGTTCTTGCACTTTGGCAACATCGTGATGGTGCGATTACAGGGGAGGTATCACCTTATCTTGTTCAAGGCATAATCACGGCGCCTGAATTGGTGTTGGGAGCATTAGAGGCGCATCCAGAATCCTACTCTCGTTGGTTAAAACAGCTTTCTGGGCAGGTCTTTACGGCGATCGATCCAGCCCAAGTCGAGCCACTTAATCAAATGAAACTTGCGCTGGAGTCCGCCTTAGCAAGTTATATTATCCAGCCAGATGCCAGCCATACAGAGTCCGCAAAACGCTTGCTTGAGCAGGTGCAAGCGACCACGGTTTATATGGTGGATTAATCTGCTATTACTGTAATGCCCCGCGAGCCCAGAGTATGTATTTGTCCCTATCGAGCGGGCTGATGCCTCGGTAGGGAATGCTCTGGCCTTGCTCGGGTGTACATGTCTCATACCCTGACAAGCGTGTAGTGAGTTTGGCATGACCGCCACTTAAAGACGCTAGTTGAATGGAGTATTCTAGAGACGTCGCAGCCGGGACTTTGCCTCGAATAATGACACGATTTCCTTGAAATTCTGGACTTAAAAACGTGCCGCGCATTTTGGTAATGTCGCTGGTGATAGCGCCTAACAGCTCACTGTCTGCTTGAATCTGAAAGTCCAAGATAGGTTCCAGTAGGTCTGTATCGGATTCCTTTAAACCATTCATAATGGCCATTGGCGTGGCAATAATAAAGTCACCGGGTCGACTGTGTTGTACATGGTCGGAGCCATCAATTAAGGTGATTTTAGCATCGGTCACTTGCCAACCTTTAATGCCTTGTTTCAATGCTTTATCAAGGTTTAAGCGAATCTCATTTTGGTATTTCGCTGCGATTTGGTTAACACTGACTTTCGATTCGTATTGAATACCGGAGCCACGTTCGCCAGGCTCTATTAGAAAGCGAACAATCGCCCAACAAGGTTTAGGCATCCAATAGCATTCATAACCTTCTACACTTTTAGCAGGGGTTTCTTTGTAGATAATGCTAGGCTGCTCAAATGTGGCCGCTAAGCCAAAGCGTTGCAATAAGATGCTTTGTAATACTTCAACTTGAATCCAACCGTTGATATTGACGTGCAACTCCCGTTGTTCCGTCAACCATTCTAAGTTGAGTAATGGGTCTTCATCAGCCAGTTCTGTCAGTGCGCTGGCAAGAGCGCTGAAGTCTTTTTCTTGTTCAGGAATGACTTGCACGGTGAGCAAGGGGGCGGATAGCTTGTAGGCATTCGGTACAGCATTTCCATGACCTAAAATATCACCTATCTGTGCATGCTGCAGGCCACTTACCACGCCTATGTCACCAGCGTTGATGCCGTCTATATCATGATATTTACCACGAAAAACACGCTTAATTTGACTGGCTTTGTCCTCAATGACGAGGTCGTCCTGGCTACGCGTGGCATTGTGGACTTTGTCTCGTGCGTTTAGGCACCCTTCAAACACTCGGACATAAGCCATTTTTCCAATTCTTGGATCGTGCTCGATCTTAAACACCACCGCAGATAACGGTTTGTCCATAGCGTGTTTGGCACTAGGTAAATAGCGAACAATGGCTTCTAGTAGAAATTCAATGCCGAGCCCTGCTTTGGCGACACCTGTTAGCACAGGATAGAGTTGGCTTTGAGCGATGGCTTGAGTGAGGGTTTGATCGATGTGGCTAAATTCAACAGGCTCGTTTTCGATCACCTTTTCTAACAAAGAATCATCGAGTTCTGTGATGCGCTCAAACAAAGGGTGAATCCAATCTTCTTGTTCATCTATTATCAATGAAGAAGAGAAAGTGTTGGCTGACCACTGCTTCTCAATTTTCGCATCAGGCTGACCAAGTCCCGTTGGATGTTGTAACAACACCGCCTTAGGGCTAAGTTCTTGATGTATTTCATTGAGCACTCGTTCCACATCGGCGCCCGCTCGATCTAATTTGTTTATAAAAATTAAGGTTGGGATCTTAAGGCTGGTTAAGGCATCAAAAATACTGCTGGTATTGGCTTGCACACCTTCGACGGCGCTAATTACTAAGATTGCACAGTCCAAAGCGCGTAAGGAACGCTCCACCTCGGCACTGAAATCCACGTGCCCAGGCGTATCAATGAGGTTGATTTGATGGTCTTGCCAGTCAAAAGTCTCTGTTGCTAGTCGAACGGAAATACCACGCTCTCGTTCGACCGATAATGAATCGGTAGCCGTTGTGCCATCATCCACACTGCCTGCTTTACGAGTCGCGCCAGCGGCAAACAACATTTGTTCAGTTAAAGTGGTTTTACCTGCATCCACATGCGCGACGATACCAATGTTTTTACATGCTTTTGCCACAGGAAACCTCACCCATAAAAGCGGCATAGTCTACTGCGGATCTGACTAGAGTTCGAATGACAAAAGGTTGTGATGACATTAAAAATTGGAATGAATGGCAATTGAGATGGCAGTAGAGCCGACTGCGCGGGTGACTTATTTGTCTCAGAGATGCAGTCTTGATCACTCGCAAAGCGGCTTCCTAAAAGAGTCAATTTTCATTGGCTTAACTCAGTGAGGAAAATAATTGACATGGAGAGACTAAGAATGCGATGTCTCAACGGCTAATGTTTTGATTGTGTGGCCGCTCATTTCCCTTGGTCTTTAAACTATTTCCGCTAAAAGTCTCTGAGTTAAGAAAGCGATATAATTATGATTTCATTATATGATTTTTAGGCTGAAGTTACTGTTCACAGGTGAAGGTGCGCTTGACCGGATTCATAAGAAGGCGCCATTCAAACCATCTATGGTGCGGGCTATAAATTTGAATAACGCCGTGGGCTGGATTATTCGGATCTCAGCCACGCTTTCATAATAGGGTAACCGTTCGGTTGCCCGATTGGCTCACACATATCCCAATAACTTAGTAACGGAAAACCAAAGCCGCCACCAGTCTCAAACGCAGTGATCAGGTTGTCAGCCCCGCCACGATAGCCTTGTGGGTGAAACACAAACTCAGGGGCAAAGCTCAAATGCTTGCATGCTGCGTAAGACCAAGCAATGGCGGCTGTCTCCTCGGCACCGGTGTGGCCTAAGTTTTTCATATCACCGCTAAGCTTAGGTCGGTCATGGGCTGCCGTGACGGCGATATGTCCCGCCTCATGTAGCAAATCTCCAGGATACTTGAGTTTGTCTAAATCAATATTTAAGCCTCCAGCTTCTATTTCAATACCTGGCAGAAAGCTTTTCTCACTCAGTTTCGTCAGTTGATAGGATAGCCCAATTCCATCAAAGAAATTCAGAATCTTCTGTACGTCAGACATAAGCGTTTCCATTATTAACGTCTCAGCGTAAAAAAGCAGGCACAGGGTATTCTGGGTGCTCAACTGGGAAAGTAGCCCAAACCGCCGGAATAGGTGGCTCTCGAAACGCTTTCAAATCGTCCAAGAGTTGTTTCTGATCCACTTGTCCCACAGGATAGGTCTCAAACCAATGAGGGGGAATCAAGGCTTTATCCGCCCGTTCGATCACCAGCGCCATCCATTGCTCGCGTAACCTAATCCACTGCTCAGATTGTCGTCCACTGTCTCGAACCCCATTACTGGGGCGCAGCTCCACATAAATCGTACGACGACAGCCCGGCGTATGCTTAGGGGCCGAACCATGCAAAATCATCATATCCTGCACCATAATATCCCCTGCTTTAGCTGGCTGCTCTACCACACCGGGAACCTCCCAACCGTACAGTTGGGACAACGACTGAATATCTTCTAGCTTATGCTGCGTCTCAGGCACATAACGCAAACATCCATCCCCCGTTCCAGCGTTATCTAAATAAATACCAATATTCAGATAAGGATAATTACGTGGGTGGGGCGCGCCTTGATGCCAATTAATCACAGGGTGAGGGTGCTGATGTTTATAGAGAATATCGCATTGCAGCGGAATCGCACCATCGCCGCATAACTCCTTAGCAATCTCAATCATGGTCGGAGAAGCCAGCAAATCCAAAACCGCATCCATCTCAGCAAAAAAAATGTCATCACAACGCATCACGCGAGGCCCTACCGGATCCTTCACAACACACGCATGAGGCGGCTGCTCCCCACGGGCATGACAATCAAGCGCCGCTGACTCTAACTGCTCCGCAATGTTTCGAAAACGCCGTAACAACTCCGATGACAACGCCTCCGGATACAACGTAAACCCTTGTCCTTGGTATTCACTTTTGCGTAAAGCAGATTGCTCCATACTGTCCATCTCTACTCCTCGAAACGTCCTTTGTAAAAAATCACCTTAGTAAACCAGTACAAACATCAATAACGCGTTTTCCCCAATGTCACAAGCCCAATTCATCGAAAGACACCAAACTACGAAGAGGACGACGGAGAAGAAGATGATGAGTCTCAACGGCCTGTGCGGCCTGATCTCCGGTCTATTGTAGGAACCCGCTGCGCGGGTGATCCCATTGCCTCAGAAATGCGGATCTTATCACCCGCAAAGCGGCTTCCTACAGAAAGCTAATTCTGCTTCTGAGATTGTCTAAATCGCTAAGATAAGCGAAAATAGCGCCCATTCCTTATGACTGATATAAATTTGGATGAGAAGCTCCTTGTTTGGGGCTTTTCTTATATCCAAGTTTATGACCATTTAAAAGAGTGTCCAATGGCTGACCAGCAATTTCTTGATCAAGTAGGCAAACGCCGTACGTTTGCGATTATTTCCCACCCTGACGCCGGTAAAACTACCATTACTGAGAAAGTATTGTTGTTCGGGCGTGCGATTCAATCAGCGGGTACGGTGAAAGGTCGCGGCTCCAATCAGCATGCGAAGTCAGACTGGATGGATATGGAGAAAGAGCGTGGTATCTCGATCACCACTTCTGTAATGCAATTCCCATATAACGATTGCTTGGTTAACCTGCTGGACACCCCTGGACACGAAGATTTCTCGGAAGATACTTACCGTACGTTAACGGCGGTGGACTCTTGTTTGATGGTGATCGACGCTGCGAAAGGTGTCGAGGATCGCACTCGTAAATTGATGGAGGTTACCCGTCTACGTGATACGCCAATCGTGACCTTTATGAACAAGTTGGACCGCGATATCCGTGATCCAATGGAGCTTTTAGATGAAGTGGAAAATGAACTGAACATCATGTGTGCGCCGATCACTTGGCCGATCGGTTGCGGTAAGTTGTTCAAAGGGGTTTACCACATACATCGTGATGAAACGATCTTATATTCGACGGGTAAAGGGCACACGATTCAAGATGTTAGAACTATTAAAGGTCTTGAAAACCCTGAACTTGATGAAGCGGTGGGTGAAGAGCTTGCCGATCAGTTGCGTGAAGAGCTTGAGCTTGTATTGGGCGCATCCAATGAGTTTGATCAAGAGTTGTTCTTAGAAGGCGAATTAACGCCTGTTTACTTTGGTACCGCTTTGGGTAACTTTGGTGTTGACCATATGTTGGATGGTCTCACTCAGTGGGCACCAGCACCACTACCACGCCAAACCAACGAGCGTGAAGTGGCGGCAACGGAAGAGAAGTTCTCTGGTTTCGTATTTAAGATTCAAGCCAACATGGATCCGAAGCACCGTGACCGTATCGCCTTTATGCGTGTGGTGTCTGGTACGTACAGCCAAGGTATGAAGATGAATCACGTGCGTATTGGCAAGCAGATCAGCATTTCGGATGCGGTAACCTTTATGGCGGGTGACCGTTCCCGTGCAGAAGAAGCGTTTGCCGGTGACATCATTGGTTTGCACAACCACGGTACTATTCAGATTGGTGATACGTTTACACAAGGTGAGAGCTTGAAGTTTGCGGGTATTCCGAACTTCGCGCCTGAGTTGTTCCGTCGTATTCGTCTAAAAGATCCATTAAAGCAGAAACAGCTGTTAAAAGGTCTAGTACAGTTGTCAGAAGAAGGTGCGGTACAGGTTTTCCGTCCACTGCATAATAACGATTTGATTGTTGGCGCTGTCGGTGTGCTTCAGTTTGATGTCGTCGTGGCGCGTTTGAAAGCGGAATACAACGTTGAAGCGATTTACGAAAGTGTGAACGTTGCTACAGCACGTTGGGTTGAAGCGGAAGAAGGCAAGAAGTTTGAAGAGTTCAAACGCAAGAACGAAGCAAACTTGGCTCTAGATGGTGGCGACAACTTAGCTTACATTGCGCCAACGATGGTGAACCTGAATCTAGCGAAAGAGCGTTATCCTGAAGTTGCGTTCCGCGCAACGCGCGAACACTGATCAATACTTGACTGATTTACTCGGTTAAGAGGATAATTCGAATCATGTTGCAATCGTCTCTGACGATTTAATGATTGGTGGAGTGAGTAAATGGTGGAATCAGCGGATCCGATTTCTATGACGCAAGCGGCAGCAGCCAAGTTGCAGTCATTGATTGAGGAAGAAGAAAACGAACGCTTAATGTTGCGTGTCTATGTGACGGGCGGCGGCTGTTCGGGCTTCCAGTATGGGTTCACATTTGATGAAGAGTACCAAGAAGATGACACTGAAGTCATTCGTGATGGTGTTAAATTGGTAGTGGATCCATTGAGCTTCCAGTACTTGGTTGGCTCGGAAGTGGATTATCAAGAAAATTTAGAAGGTGCGCGCTTTACTGTGACTAACCCTAATGCCACATCTACTTGTGGTTGTGGTGCAAGTTTCAGCATTTAAGTGTGATCTAAATACGACAGCATATTTCTGTTCAAGACCCTCGCTTCGCAGCGGGGGTTTTTTTATGGCATCATCTTTATCTCATTAGTGTGGATGCGTATGATAGCCCGCTTTTTAAAATGATTCAGACTAGGGGACATTCTATGAAATTGAAGTCTTGTGTGTCGGCTTTGGCCGTGGCAGCCACAACAGTGGTGTCGCTTTCTGCTCAGGCGGAAGAGGTAGTACATTTTTATAACTGGTCAGACTACATCGACGAAGAAACTTTACCTAGTTTTGAAAAAGAAACGGGGACTTCAGTCGTATACGATGTTTTCGACAGTAATGAGGTGCTGGAGGCCAAATTGCTTTCAGGGCAGTCTGGCTTTGATTTAGTGGTACCAACGAACGATTTCCTTGGTAAGCAAATCAAAGCGGGTGCTTTTATGCCCCTAGATCGTGCGGCTTTACCGAACTGGTCTAATCTGGATCCGCATATGATGAAGTTGCTAGAAGATGTGGACCCTGGCAACCAATACGCGGTGCCTTACATGTGGGGTACCACGGGTATAGGTATTAACGTTGAAAAAGTTGAGCAGGCGCTTGGCGATGACGTACCGCTTAACAGCTGGTCTTTGGTATTTGAAAAAGAATACCTAGAAAAGCTGCAATCTTGCGGCGTGGTTGCCTTAGATGCGCCGACAGAGGTGCTAAGCTCAGCATTGAATTACCTAGGGCTTGATCCAAACAGTACAGATAAAGGTGACTTGGAAAAAGCGACAGAGCTGATGTTATCGGTTCGTCCATATTACCGTTATTTCCACAGCTCAAAGTACATCAATGACTTGGCAAACGGTGATATCTGTGTCGTTATTGGCTGGTCTGGTGATGTTGCGCAAGCCGCGGCTCGAGCTGAAGAAGCGGATAATGGCGTCGCTATCCAGTACGTTATTCCGAAAGAAGGTGCTTTGATGTGGTTCGATATGCTTGCGATTCCACGTGATGCTAAGAATCCAGAAGGGGCTATGGCCTTGATGAATTTCTTAATGCGCCCAGATATTACTGCAAACATTACTAACTACGTTTGGTATGCGAACGCGAACCCTGAATCTATGACGATGGTTGACCCAGAAATTGCGGGTGATGAAAGCATTTTCCCACCTCAAGAAGTCATGCAAAAACTCTGGCTGCCAAAGGTTTTGGATCAGCGTACGACACGTACTGTGACACGTGCTTGGAACCGTATTAAAACCGGTCAATAATGAGAAAGGCCAGTGCTCTTCTACTGCGCTGGCTGCTCTTTCAATGCAAACATTTGCTAGGCATACATGCCTTGAGGGTACTTAATGATTGAGCCGAGTCTTTCGCGCGACAGTGCTGATGGCCATTTTCTTCAGATAAAAAGTATTGTTAAAACCTATGATGACGTCGTCGCTGTGAACGATGTCTCATTGGATATTGCTAAAGGCGATATATTTGCCTTGCTCGGAGCCTCAGGCTCAGGCAAATCCACTCTATTGCGAATGCTCGCAGGCTTTGAAACCCCGAATTCAGGGCAAATCATCCTGGATGGCGAGGACATCGTGTCGCTGGCGCCTTACCGCCGACCTATTAATATGATGTTCCAATCCTATGCTTTATTTCCGCATATGACGGTGGAGCAGAATATTGCTTACGGCTTAAAACAAGATCGTATGCCGAAAAATTTGATCGCTGACAAAGTGGTGCAGATGCTGCGTTTAGTGCATATGGAAAAATATGCCAAACGAAAGCCTGAGCAATTGTCGGGCGGCCAGCGTCAACGAGTCGCCTTGGCGCGCAGCTTGGCGAAGTCACCGAAGCTTTTATTGCTCGATGAGCCAATGGGTGCGTTGGACAAAAAGCTGCGTAACCGCATGCAATTAGAGGTGGTCGACATTCTTGAAAGTGTTGGCGTGACTTGTGTCATGGTAACCCATGACCAAGAAGAAGCGATGACCATGGCCAATCGCATTGCCATCATGGAAGAAGGCCGTATCGTGCAAGCGGGTACCCCTCGTGATATTTACGAAGCACCGAACAGTCTGCAAGCGGCTGAATTTATCGGCAGTATGAACCTGTTTCATGGCACGATCACAGTGGATGCTCAGGACCATGCAGTCATTCAAACGACAGAAGTGGCAACGCCGATGTACGTTTCTTACGGTGTCACGACGGCGATTGAAGACAAGCAAGTGGTGTTTGCGGTGCGCCCTGAGAAAACGTTAATTTCCCGTGATCAGCCTGATAGTCAATACAATTGGTGTCATGGTGTGGTGCATGATATCGCTTATCTAGGCGGACACTCGGTTTATCATATTCGTCTTGATAATGGCAAAATCGTATATTCATTTATGATTAACTCTGACCGTTTTGCTGATTTGCCTACTTGGGAAGAGTCTGTTTATGTGCATTGGTCGGATGATAGTGGTTTGGTATTGCGCCCATGAAGAAACTACTCGCTCGTTTGTCTCTGCACGCTGAAGCTGGCAAAAAATGGGTGATTGCGCTGCCAACAATATGGTTGGGGCTGTTTTTTGCAATGCCGTTTTTGATTGTTTTGAAAATAGCTTTTGCTGAAGCTGATATCGCGATTCCGCCATATACCGCTTTGTTGTCTATGGCGGATCAAGCCTTTGACCTGCATGTCTACTTTGGTAATTTTGTTTTTCTAACCGAAGATAGTCTCTACCTAGTAGCGTATTTGAACAGCTTAAAAATGGCGGCATTGTCGACGCTATTATGTTTGTTGATCGGTTATCCGATGGCGTATTACATTGCTAGGGCCAAAAGTAATACTCAATCTATTTTGTTGCTGTTGATATTGTTGCCTTCTTGGACCTCCTTTCTGATTCGAATTTATGCTTGGATTGGTATTCTGAAGAGTAATGGTGTTTTGAATAATGTGCTGCTGTGGTTGGGGGTTATTGATCAGCCATTGGCTATTCTGAACACGAATATTGCGGTCTACATTGGTATTGTTTACGCCTACTTGCCATTTATGGTGTTACCTCTGTATGCCAATTTGGTCAAACACGATTACAGTCTGATTGAAGCTTCTTTGGACTTAGGTGCACGCCGTTTAAAGTCTTTTTGGAATATTACCTTCCCACTTTCTCGCAATGGCATCGTGGCAGGTAGCATGTTGGTATTTATTCCAGTAGTGGGTGAATATGTGATTCCTGAATTGCTAGGCGGTACGAATTCAATCGTGATTGGTAAGGTGATGTGGCAGGAGTTTTTCAATAACCGTGACTGGCCTTTAGCGTCTTCATTGGCTTTGATTATGCTTCTGATCCTAATGATTCCGATTCATTTGTTTAGAAAACATCAAGAAAAAGAGTGGGAGGACAGCAAATGAAAATGTCGTTTCGCTTTTCTGGGGTGATGTTTTGGTTTGGCATGGCCTTTTTATACTTACCCATGCTAAGTCTAATTATCTACTCTTTTAATGAATCTCGATTGGTGACTGTGTGGGCGGGTTGGTCTACGAAATGGTATGGCGAGCTGTTTCACGATAAAGATCTAATGATGGCTGTCTGGCGCAGCCTTGAGGTGGCCTTTTGGAGTGCGAATACTGCTGTGCTGTTAGGTATTATGGCGTCAGTGGCGTTAACGCGTTTTGGACGTTTTCGTGGTCGTTCACTACTGCATAGCTTGGTGGCAGCTCCTTTGGTAATGCCTGATGTGATCATTGGTCTGTCTCTTTTACTGCTATTTGTCTCCATGGCGGATGTAATTGGTTGGCCTCAACAACGTGGTCTGCTTACCATATGGATTGCTCATGCGACGTTTTGTACCGCGTATGCGACGGTGGTGATCAGTTCGCGTTTGAAAGAGTTGGACCGTTCATACCTTGAAGCAGCAATGGATTTGGGAGCGACACCGCTAAAAGCGTTTATTCAAGTGACTTTGCCAATCATTATGCCCGCTTTAGTGTCAGCATGGCTGTTGTCTTTTACGCTATCGCTGGACGATGTAGTCATTGCGAGCTTTGTCTCTGGTCCAGGCTCAACAACATTACCTATTGAGGTATTTAGCTCGGTTAGGTTAGGGGTGTCCCCTAAAATCAATGCGCTGGCGACGATTATTATTTTAATCGTTTCCCTGTTTACCTTATCGGTGTGGTGGCTTTCACGACGCAAGTTGAAACGTGACAGTAAAACTATTTAAAGTCAGGCATTGATGTCTAATGAGCCTGAGGAGCCATTGCTTACCTCGGGCTCATATTCTGTCTGACGATATGTTTCATAGTTGCCAATATATATGTACCCCAGCTTCTGATCACTCATTAACAATGGCAGTGCGTCTTCTTGCCGTTCAAACCAAATTTGCAGACCATTGAATTGTGGTGCAAGCGAGTGTGGTAATGCCTCGCTTTTATCGTAAAGCGATTCCAATGGTGTTTCCTCTCCATCTTGATCAATTTCAAATGTCCAATTTTGTGGCAAAGGCTCTAACTCGTTCACCGAATAAGGCGTGCTCAAGTTTTGTCTTGGTTCAAGTTGTCGCAGTGCTTGTTGAAGAGAAGCAGATAAATGATGCGGTATAAACGTTATCAGGCAGAGTTTATCCGTGCCGTCACTTCCTAAGAGGTGTAGTTCAATGCGCTTAAATTGGTTTTCATGTTGTAAATCTTTAATGCTGTCAGCATAGCTGGGACTGTTTGTGCTTTGGCTGAGCGGTGGTGTTTGTAATGTAAGCTGCCATGAGTGATTGGCGGGCGCGAATTGACTGAGTGCCGTAACCTGAATCTCAGGGCTGTCTAATTGTCGCAAAATAGCTTCAAGCATATTAGCGATAATGCTGTCAGTAGGGGTTAGCTCCGTTGCATACTCATAGGATAAGCTGATTTGTTGTACATGTGCGGCAGCATCACTCAATGTAAGGCTATCTTGAGATGGTCGTGTTCGCCTACGGCGGAAGTGAGTAGGGTCTTCTCGCTCTGGTAGTTGTGTGAGTTTACTAACTGTATCAATAAAGATCATAACGTCGTCTCTTTTCTTATTAAGAATAAATATCGACGTTCAAGTTCAATAGTTTAGTTAGAAGATTTTAAAGGCTAACCTTGGCTAGCCTTTAAAATGAGGAATTTCTAGCGAAGTAAGTTAGATAGTTTTGGGTTTGGCTCAAGCGCTGCGCGATAGAAAAGAGCCACTTTACCAATAGTTTGAACAATCTGAGCTTTTAAAACTTTGCTCGTTTCTTCGACTAGCTCATAGCGCGCTTCACGATCTGTCACACTGTAACGAACTTTGATTAGTTCGTGATCTTCAAGAGCTCGATCGATTTCAGTCAAAACCGATTCAGTTAAGCCATTACCTGCAACCGTTACCACTGGGTTAAGTGAGTGCCCGATGTTGCGGTATTGCTTTTTTTGTACGTTTGTCAAACTCATAATTAAAATTTCTCATCTTGGTTGATCCTCTCTATTGGAGGCTTCAGGAGTTAGGCGATATTATAACGGAATATCATTGCAATTAGGTACGATGAAAGCGTGCAAGAATGTATGCAATGACTAAATTATACGTGGAACATTTCAGTTAGAGCTCTGTCCAACGATCTTGAGATCGGATTCTACAGTGATCGGATCTACCCGTTAAGACGTAGCATTTGATATATTAGTAGAAAAGTGGATCAAACTAGGACGTAAAGTAAGATTTCTATAACGAAAAACTACTTACAGGTAATGGAAACATAGGGCTAGATCTTGTAATTTCAGAAGAGGCCCCAATAGTAATGGTAACAAATGTCTAAATTCGACATTTTACAAACCATTGAGTTAGCTTAGGTGGAGGCCTCTTAGAGGTGTTACGCCCTGAGAGATTTCCTGCTAAGGTTCACACAGAATGAATCAAAACTGAAATCTAAAGCGATACGGAGTCAATTGACTTTGGTGTCACCCGTAAACCTTACGCTTTGATGTATTGGCGTTGAAGCAACTACTAGGACGACGAATTAAAGGTTATACGGCAGTGTTGTTGCAATACTTGGCTTTATAACCGTTAAGAGGTGTGCTCTTGAACGATATGCTTAAAAATATTTTATTGTGGTTGGTGATCGCTGCGGTATTACTGACAGTGTTTAACAACTTTAATACCTCTGCGGATACTAACCGAATCTCTTATTCTGAATTTGTACAAGAGGTTCACGACGGACGTATCGCAAAAGTTGTGGTCGATGGTTACACCATCAGTGGTTCCCGAACCAGTGGCGATACGTTTGAAACTGTACGCCCAGCGGCAGCGGATCCTAAGATTATGGATGACTTGCTAAGCAACAATGTTGTCGTTGAAGGTCGTATGCCAGAGCAACAAAGTATCTGGACTCAGCTACTGGTTGCCAGTTTTCCAATTTTGCTGATACTAGCGATCTTTATTTTCTTTATGCGTCAGATGCAAGGCGGAGGCGGTGGCAAGGGCGGTCCAATGTCCTTTGGTAAATCGAAAGCTCGCTTGTTACCTGAAGATCAAATTAAAACAACATTCGCTGATGTGGCAGGTTGTGATGAAGCCAAGGAAGACGTAGAGGAGCTAGTAGACTTCCTACGCGAGCCAGGTAAGTTTCAGCGTTTGGGTGGTAAAATTCCACGCGGTATCTTGATGTGTGGACCTCCAGGTACAGGTAAAACCTTGCTAGCCAAAGCCATTGCAGGTGAGGCTAAGGTGCCTTTCTTCACGATCTCTGGTTCTGATTTCGTTGAAATGTTTGTTGGTGTGGGTGCTTCTCGTGTACGTGATATGTTCGAGCAAGCGAAAAAACATGCCCCTTGTATCATCTTTATTGATGAGATCGATGCGGTAGGTCGTAACCGTGGCTCCGGTATGGGTGGTGGTAACGACGAGCGTGAGCAAACTCTAAACCAGTTGTTGGTTGAGATGGATGGCTTCGAAGGTAATGAAGGTATTATCGTTATTGCCGCAACGAACCGTCCCGACGTATTGGACCCAGCGTTGTTGCGTCCTGGTCGTTTTGACCGCCAAGTGACAGTGGGCTTGCCAGACATCCGTGGTCGTGAGCAGATTCTAAAAGTTCACCTGCGCAAAGTGCCTGTGGCTGACGATGTTGAGCCGAAGAATATTGCTCGTGGTACGCCAGGTTTCTCGGGTGCAGATCTTGCCAACTTAGTGAACGAAGCGGCGCTGTTTGCTGCGCGTTCGAACCGCCGTCTTGTTAACATGGAACTGCTTGAGCTTGCTAAGGATAAAATCCTAATGGGTGCTGAGCGTAAGTCCATGGTGATGAAGGAAGAAGAGAAACGTAATACGGCTTATCACGAAGCAGGCCATGCCATTGTCGGTTACCTAATGCCAGAGCATGATCCTGTTTATAAAGTGACGATTATTCCACGTGGTCGTGCTTTAGGTGTGACGATGTATTTGCCTGAAGAGGATAAATACAGCTTAAGTAAGCGCGGTCTTGAGTCACAAGTGTGTAGTTTGTACGGTGGACGTATTGCTGAAGAGTTAATTCATGGCTTTGATGGGGTTTCCACTGGTGCATCAAATGATATCGAACGTGCGTCTAGCATTGCGCGTAGCATGGTAACCAAATGGGGGCTTTCTGAAGAGCTTGGTGCTTTCGCTTATGAAGAGGAAGAGCAAGGTGGTTACCTAGGCGGTGGTACCGGTGCTAAAGCAAACTACTTCTCACCAGAAACTGGTAAGAAGATTGATGCTGAAGTGCGTGACATCATTGATCGTTGTTACCAAAAAGCAACGGACATTCTGGTTGAAAACCGTTCTAAACTAGACATGATGGCTGAAGCGTTGATGGTGTATGAAACAATCGATGCTAAGCAAATTAAAGAAATCATGGATGGTAAGAAACCAAGCCCTCCAGCAGGTTGGTCTGATCCATCTGCGGGTGGAAACAGCTCAAATCCTGAGGCCGAAGAAGTGGCGCAAGCTACGAATGAACAGGCCTCTGGTTCAAATGACACCATGACGGATTCTTCTGATACTTCAGAAGAGGCTCCTATCCCTCAAAAACCAACTGGCGAAGCGTAAGCTTCGTCAGTGTTGTTTTTCGGCTAAGTGATACATACATGTCAGTAATGGTTTTTGGCGATAAGTCCTTGGACTTATCGCTTCCTCGCGTTATGGGGATTCTAAACGTAACCCCAGATTCCTTTTCCGATGGTGGTAAGCACAACAGCTTTGATGCGGCAATGCGACAAGTTGAGTCCATGATTGCGGACGGTGCTGACTTTATTGATGTCGGGGGAGAGTCGACACGTCCTGGTGCGGCATTGGTGGGCGAACAGCAAGAGTTAGATCGAGTGCTGCCAGTGGTCGAGGCGATAAAAAAACGCTTTGATACCATCGTGTCGGTTGATACTAGTACGCCTGCCGTCATCACAGGGTCTGCAAGTCTAGGTGCCGGCTTTATCAATGATGTTCGAGCGTTAGAGCGTGATGGTGCACTTGAGGCCGCAGCGAAGACGGGGTTGCCAGTTTGTTTGATGCACATGCGCGGTACACCTCAAAACATGCAGGACTCACCTGCTTACGAAGATCTGATTGAGGATGTTGAGCAATACCTATTGAGTAGAGTTGAGACATGTATTGCAGTAGGTATTGAAAAAGACCAGATTATTCTGGATCCAGGTATCGGTTTTGGTAAGACTCTCGTTCATAATACGACCCTACTTAAGCATACTGAGCGTTTGTTGGCTTTAGGTCACGAAGTGTTGATTGGTGTGTCTAGAAAAACCATGATCGGGGACATCCTTGGTGTCCCTGTTTCCGAGCGTTTATATGGAACAATGGGGGCAAATGCTTCTACTTATCTTAAAGGCGCCCGCATTTTCCGTGTTCATGATGTTAAGCCTCATGTGGACATGCTGAAGGTCATGCATCAGATTGAAGAGAGTCGTAATGCGTAAATATTTTGGTACTGATGGTATTCGTGGTGAAGTCGGTAAGGGACCGATTACACCGGAATTTATGTTAAAGCTTGGTTGGGCGGCTGGCCAAGTTTTTAAAGAGCATGATAAGAAAATTCTTATAGGTAAAGATACGCGTATATCTGGCTATATGTTTGAGTCAGCGTTGGAGTCAGGAATTGTTGCTGCGGGTGCTGATGTGCGTTTGGTTGGACCAATGCCGACCCCTGCCATTGCATATTTAACGCGAACTTTCCGTGCTAGCGCGGGGATTGTAATCAGTGCTTCCCATAACCCTTATACAGATAACGGTATTAAATTCTTTTCAGCTCAAGGCGGTAAATTATCGGACGAGTTAGAAGAGAAAATTGAGTACTACTTGGATCAGCCAATGCAAGTTGTAGACTCCAGTTTAATCGGTCGTGCAAAGCGTATTGATGATGCGGCAGGTCGATACATTGAGTATTGTAAAGGTACTTTCCCAATAGGCTTACAACTCTCTGGTTTGAAAATTGTCGTTGACTGTGCCGATGGTGCGACGTATCACGTAGCGCCACGCGTGTTTTCTGAATTGGGTGCGGAAGTCATTCCAATTGGAGTGAACCCCGATGGTTTGAATATCAATGAAGACAGCGGTGCGACCAAGCCTGAGTTATTACGCAAAAATGTATTAGCAGAAGAAGCCGATATCGGTATTGCTCTAGATGGTGATGGTGATCGTCTGATCCTAGTAGATCGTTTTGGTAAAGTATGTGATGGCGACGATGTACTGTACATCATTGCTAACCATTTGATGGATACTGGACGCTTTAATGGTGGTGTTGTTGGGACACTGATGAGTAACTTCGGCCTAGAGTTAGCTTTTTCTGAAAACGGTATCGGTTTCAGTCGTGCTAAAGTTGGTGATCGATACGTTAATGAGAAGTTGATTCATCATGGTTGGGTGTTAGGTGGAGAGCCATCTGGTCACATAGTGTGTCGCGACATCACGACAACAGGAGACGGTATCATTGCGGCATTACAAGTGCTGCGTGCAATGGTTGAGGAAGAAAAGGCGCTACATGAATTGCTTGAGGGGTTAATTAAATTTCCTCAAAAGCTGAAAAATGTTCGTGTAGCAGCACGCTTTGCGCCTGCTGAAGAGCCTGCGTTGCAAAAAGCCATTGCGATGGCCAATGAAAAGCTAAATGGTCTGGGGCGTGTTCTGTTAAGAGCATCGGGTACGGAGCCATTGATTCGCGTCATGGTTGAAGGTCGCGATCAAGAAATGGTGGATGAATTAGTCGATTATTTAGCGGCTGAAGTCGAACAAGTTGCAAAAGAGAAGAATGGGCAATTCGCTGATTCTTAAATTAAAAACAGGAAATAGCGCTTGATCTAGTATAGACAATTCCCTAGAATAAGCGCCTCTAAATCGAGGGTATCGTTATGGCACGTCGCAAGATAGTCGCAGGTAACTGGAAAATGAATGGCTCAGTAGAGTCGGTTGTTGAACTGGTTAAAGGTTTAGAAGCCTACGATACCGTTGATGTGATAGTTGCTCCTACATTTGTGTATTTGCCTATTATTTCTGAAACCCTCAAGAATTCAGAGATTAAGTTAGCAGCACAAACCGTGTCGGAGTTCGCTTCGGGTGCCTACACGGGTGAAGTAAGTCTATCGATGTTAAAAGACTTTGCTGTATCTCATGTGATTTTGGGGCATTCAGAGCGACGTTCTCTATTTTTAGAAACGGATGCACAAGTAGCTGAGAAAGTTTTAATGACGCTTGATGCAGGGCTAACACCCATTTTATGTGTAGGTGAAACGCTTGAGCAGCGTGAAGCTGGCACAACGCTTGAGGTATGTAATGCCCAAGTGAATGCTGTACTTGAAAAAGTCGGTGTTGAATTGTTTGAAAAAGTTGTAATTGCCTACGAGCCTGTTTGGGCTATCGGTACAGGTAAGTCAGCAACTTCAGAACAAGCTCAAGAAGTACATAAAGGTATTCGAAATAATATTGCCGAAAAATCCATAGAGATTGCACAGAGTGTAGCCATTCTTTATGGCGGCAGTGTTAAGGCATCTAACAGTGCCGAGCTTTTTGCTCAGCCTGACATTGATGGCGCCTTGGTAGGTGGTGCATCGTTGGATGCTAAAGAATTTAATTCGATCATAGAGTCTGCGAAGTAAATAAAATGGAAGCTTTAGTTTTAGTTGTTCATGTATTAGCAGCTGTTGCGATCATCGGGTTGGTGTTAATACAGCAAGGTAAAGGTGCTGATGCAGGTGCTTCCTTTGGTGGTGGTGCGTCGCAAACAGTTTTTGGTAGCCAAGGTGGCGGTAGCTTTTTTGGTAAATTAACAGCTGTTTTTGCATTGGTATTCTTTTTGACGAGCTTTGGTCTAGCATTTTTTGCTAGCGAGCAAGCCAAAACAGTGAATGGCGGTTTGGAATTCGTGCCAAACGCTTCACAAGTTGAAGAAACTGTGGAAATGCCAGCTTTGGATACAGAAGCTGAACAGTCTACAGCGAATCAGGATATTCCTTCTGTAGATTAATTTCTACATCTAGAAATTTGCCGATGTGGTGGAATTGGTAGACACGCCATCTTGAGGGGGTGGTGGCCTACGGCTGTGCCGGTTCGAGTCCGGCCATCGGCACCATTCTTGAGATGGGCGCGTTGTTGTAGTAGAATGTGCCCACGTTGACGCGGGATGGAGCAGTCTGGTAGCTCGTCGGGCTCATAACCCGAAGGTCGTCGGTTCAAATCCGGCTCCCGCAACCAACCTAATCTCATTCATTGCTTATAGGGATGAGATTGAGGTCTGAAAAGATCTTTGAGTTTGGATGGCCCCTTTATGGGGTTTTTTGCTATCTGAACTCCAGTTAAATGGGCCTAGAGCCCGTTTTTTGTTTCTACGCTTTTATCGGAGAAGTCATTTGTCTACTAAGTTTACACAACTAGAAGAGCTTATCAGGCCTGTAGTAGAAGGTTTGGGCTTTGAATTTTGGGGGCTTGAATATCTCTCTCTTGGCAAGGACTCTGTTCTACGTGTGTTTATTGAAACAGACGCCGAGAAAGGTATTGATGTAGAAGATTGTGCATCGGTGAGTCGCCAAGTTAGTGCGATCATGGATGTCGAAGACCCTATTTCTGGTGAATATAACCTTGAAGTATCATCTCCTGGTTTAGATCGCCCATTATTTGAACTCAGCCAGTACCAGCGCTTTATGGGCTCGGTTGTGTCATTACGCTTACGAGTGCCGTTTGATGGGCGCCGTAAATTTAAAGGTCAGCTCACCGGCATTGAAGGTGATGAAGTGGTGCTGCTCGTAGACAACGAAGAGTACTTGCTGCCAATCGAGTTGATTGAAAAAGCAAACATTGTTCCTCAGTTTTAATTTATTCAACCTTTGAGAGAGGCTAAAAGGATGAGCAAAGAGATTCTTTTGGTAGTAGAAGCGGTATCCAACGAAAAAGATGTACCTAAACAGGTGATCTTTGAGGCCGTAGAAACTGCATTAGCGAGCGCTGCAAAACGTCGTTTTGAAGGCGAAGTCAAAGTACGTGTGTCGATTGACCAGCGTACAGGTGATTACAAAACATTCCGTCAGTGGGACATCGTTGCCGATGAAGACTACTCTGCTCCAGATTCTGAACTAACAACAGATGACATGGAAGAGATGGGTCTTGCATTAGGTGCCGGTGAAATCTTCGAGGAAGAA
Source organism: Marinomonas ostreistagni (assembly GCF_016461785.1). GTDB lineage: Bacteria > Pseudomonadota > Gammaproteobacteria > Pseudomonadales > Marinomonadaceae > Marinomonas > Marinomonas ostreistagni_A. Next base: position 159,353 of record NZ_JAEMUH010000003.1, read on the forward strand.
ATTGAATCAGAAGAATTCGGCCGTATTGCCGCGCAAACAGCGAAACAAGTAATCGTGCAAAAAGTACGTGAAGCTGAGCGCGCGAAAATGGTGGCTCAATACAGCGATAAAGTAGGCAAGCTGGTTCACGGTCAAGTGAAGAAAGTAACCCGCGACAGCCTAATCATCGATTTAGGTGAAAACGCTGAAGCATCTTTGCCAAAAGATGCTCTAATCAACCGCGAAACGTTCCGTCTTAATGATCGTATTCGTGCATTGCTGCAAGAAATTCGTGAAGACAACCGTGGTTCACAGTTGGTGCTATCGCGTACTTCTCCCGAGTTCATGGTGGAGTTGTTCCGTCTTGAAGTGCCTGAAATTGCTGAAGAAGTGATCGAAATCCGTGGCGCAGCACGTGATCCAGGTCTACGTGCGAAAATCGCTGTAAAAACAAGCGATCGCCGTATTGATCCTATTGGTGCTTGTGTTGGTATGCGTGGTGCACGCGTTCAAGCGGTTTCAAATGAAATGAATGGTGAGCGTGTTGATATCGTGCTTTGGGACGACAACCCAGCACAACTGGTAATCAATGCCATGGCACCAGCAGAAGTTGACTCAATCGTTATTGATGAAGACTCTCACTCAATGGATGTTGCAGTGAAGAGCGATAATCTTGCTCAAGCGATTGGTCGTAATGGTCAAAACGTTCGTCTTGCATCAGCGTTAACTGGCTGGACACTGAATGTTATGACTGCTGAAGATGCTCAAGCGAAGCAACAAGAAGAGTCTCAGAAACTGATTGACTTGTTTGTTACAGCTTTGGACATCGACGATGACCTAGCGATTCAGCTAGTAGAAGAAGGCTTTGCAACCATTGAAGAAGTTGCATACGTGCCAATGGAAGAAATGTTAGACATCGACGGATTTGATGAAGATTTAGTAAACGAATTACGTACACGTGCTAAAGAAGCGTTATTGAACCAAGCATTGCAAGCGGAAGAGCAACTTGAAAGTGCGAAACCAGCGCAAGACTTGCTAGAAATGGAAGGTATGGATAATCACCTAGCCTTGGTTCTGGCGTCGAAAGGCGTTATTACGATGGAAGACTTGGCAGAGCAATCAGTTGATGAATTACTTGAGATTGATGAAATGGATGAAGAGCGTGCCGCAGCATTAATTTTGACCGCGCGTGCACCATGGTTTGCTGAATCTGAATAAAATCTGAGTAAAAAGGGGGAACTTAATGACAGTTCAAACCGTTAAGATATTATCTGAACTGGTTAATACACCAGTCGAGAAACTATTAACTCAGATGAAAGATGCTGGTCTACCACATAAGAGTGCTGACCAAGAAGTATCTGATGTTGAGAAACAAATACTGTTAAACTACCTTAAGCGTCAACATGGTGAAGTGGGTGAAGACGAGGGTGAAAAGCGAATCACTCTTCAACGTCGTACTAAAAGCACACTATCAGCGGGCGCAGGCAACAAAACAGTAAATGTTGCAGTTAAGAAAAAACGCACATACGTACAACGCACAGATGCCAACGAAGAGCTAAAACGCCAACAAGAATTGTTAGCAGAACAGCGCGCGGCAGAAGAGCAAGCACGTATTGAGGCTGAAAAAGCTCGCGAAGAAGCGGCAAAAATTGAAGCCGAACAGGCAGCGAAAGCGAAAGCTGAAGCTGAAGAAAAAGCTCGCAAAGAGGCTGAACGTCAACAGCAAGAACGTAAAGCAGCGGAACGAGCGGCACAGCAAACGGAGCCAAACGACTCCGATATGGGAGCGGATAAACTCGTGGAAAATTCGAAAGAGACCAAAACCAATCGTAAGGTTTCTCCAGCAGCTGGTGAAGGCAAATCAAACGGCCCTGCACCGAAAGGTAAAAAAGCTGCACCAAAGCATAACGATCGTAAAGATGACAAACCACGTGGTCGAGCAGACCAGAAGCGTGGTGGCCGTATCTCGGTAAACGACGATGATGAGTTCTCTCGTCGCGGTGGTAAGCGCAAGCTTAAGAAACCTACTAAACAAGAACATGGCTTCCAGAAGCCAACAGCTCCGATCATTCATGAAGTAGCACTGCCTGAAAGTATCACGGTTGCAGACTTGGCTGAAAAAATGGCCATTAAAGCTGCAGAAGTGATCAAGGTGATGTTTAAGATGGGCGCAATGGCGACTATCAACCAAACGATTGACCGTGATACTGCTACGCTTGTAGTAGAAGAAATGGGCCATAAAGTTAAGTACATCGATGAAAACGCCCTTGAAAACGACATGATCGACGCGATCGATTACGAAGGTGAAGCGATCAAGCGTGCACCGGTTGTAACGGTAATGGGTCATGTTGACCACGGTAAAACATCGCTACTTGACTACATTCGTACAACTCGCGTTGCCGCTGGCGAATCTGGTGGTATCACACAGCACATCGGTGCCTACCATGTAGAAACTGACCACGGTATGGTTAGCTTCTTGGATACACCTGGACACGCGGCGTTTACATCGATGCGTGCTCGTGGTGCGCAAGCGACTGATATCGTAATCCTAGTTTGTGCGGCAGATGACGGTGTAATGCCTCAAACAATTGAAGCAGTTCAGCACGCTCGTGCAGCGGGCGTACCAATTGTTGTTGCCATGACTAAGATCGATAAAGAAGCAGCTGACATCGATAAAGTTAAAAATGAACTAGTAGCGCAAGAAGTGGTACCTGAAGAATGGGGCGGTGACGTTCAATTCGTAGGTGTATCGGCTAAGTCTGGTGAAGGTATCGATGAGCTACTAGAAGCGGTTCTACTGCAAGCAGAAGTACTTGAGCTAACAGCAGTACCAAGTGCGCCGGGTAAAGGTGTGGTCGTTGAATCTCGTCTAGATCGTGGTCGTGGTTCGGTTGCAACCGTTCTAGTACAGAACGGTACACTGAAGAAAGGTGATATCGTACTGGCTGGCCTACAAATGGGTCGTGTGCGTGCGTTGCTTGATGAAAACGGTAAGGCAGTTAACGAAGCAGGTCCATCTATCCCTGTTGAGATCTTAGGTCTTGATGGTACGCCAGAAGCGGGTGAAGAGTTCATCGTTGTCGCTGATGAGCGTAAAGCGCGTGAAGTTGCTAACTTCCGTCAGGGTAAATACCGTGAAGTTCGTTTTGCTCGTCAACACTCAGCGAAGCTTGAAAACTTATTCTCTGGCATGGGCCAAGAAGAAGTTGGCACGCTGAACATCGTACTGAAAGCAGACGTTCGTGGTTCTTTGGAAGCCTTGATCAAGTCTTTGACAGACCTAAGTACTGAGGAAGTAAAAGTGAACGTGGTATCGAGCGGTGTTGGTGGTATCACTGAGACTGATGCGACGCTAGCGCTTGCTTCGAATGCGGTAATCTTTGGTTTCAACGTTCGTGCAGACAGTTCAGCGAAACAGTTCATCGAGCGTGAAAGCGTTGATCTACGCTACTACAGCGTCATCTACAACATCATCGACGATGTGAAGCAAGCCCTATCAGGCATGTTGACGCCAGATCTACGTGAAGAAATCGTCGGTACGGCTGAAGTACGTGATGTGTTCCGTTCACCTAAGTTCGGTCTGGTTGCTGGTTGTATGGTGCTTGAAGGTACGGTTTACCGTAATGAGAAGATCCGTGTCCTACGTGACAACGTGGTTATCTTCGAAGGTGAACTAGAATCTCTACGTCGCTTTAAAGACGCTGTGAACGAAGTCCGTCAAGGTATGGAATGTGGTATCGGCGTTAAGAACTACAACGACGTGAAAGAAGGCGATAAGATCGAGGTCTTCAAGACTATCGAAGTCGCTCGTACACTTTAATATAGGGCAGCAAGATGGCAGGCGAATTTAGTCGTACTAGTCGTATTGGTGATCAGCTCCAAAAGGAGCTGGCCTCCCTTATTCAATTTGAAGTGAAAGATCCACGCCTAGGTATGGTAACGATCAACGAAGTCCGAGTCGCAAAAGACTTGGGCTACGCGGATATCTACTACACCGTATTAGGTTTGGATGACAATGCAGAGCGCTTGGCTGAAAACCAAGCGGCTTTGGACAGCGCGAAAAACTTCTTACGTCATCGCTTGGCGAAAGAAGTAAAACTTCGTGTGATGCCACATCTCCGCTTTCATTACGACGCGAGTGTCGTCAATGGTGCGCGCATGTCTGCATTGATTGAAGAAGCTGTTCAGAAAGATCAGCGTAAGAACCAAGATTCAGAAGAAGAGTAAGCGCTTACCATGGGTAAAACGCAATGGCGCGCCATTGATGGCGTCGTGCTACTAAACAAACCTCTGGGTCTTAGCTCTAACCAAGCGTTACAAAAAGTTCGCCGTGTGTTCCGTGCTGCTAAAGCCGGACACACGGGGGCACTTGACCCACTTGCTACTGGCATGCTTCCACTATGTTTAGGCGAAGCCACCAAATTCTCGCAATTCCTTCTCGACGCCGACAAGCGTTACATCACTTGTATTGAACTGGGTATTCGTACTACCACAGGTGATAAAGAAGGCGACATCTTGACTAACGAAACCGTTCCACAGCTTTCTGATGAAGAATTAGAGGCGCTACTTAACCGTTTTCGTGGTGAGATCGAGCAAGTTCCACCGATGTATTCTGCGTTGAAGCACGAAGGCAAGCCTTTGTATGAATACGCGCGCCAAGGGATCACCATTGAGCGCAAGCGTCGCAAAGTGTTTATCTCAAACTTACAGGTACTAGAGCGCACTGAAAACACCCTAACTTTGGACATTAGCTGTTCTAAGGGAACTTATATCCGCACCATTGGTGAGGATATCGGCGAAGCCATGGGGTGTGGTGCGCACCTTAAGACCCTGCATCGAGTGTCAACAGCGGGCTATGATCCGGCGGATATGCTCACAATTGAAGAGTTTGAAGCCTTAGCTGAGCAAGGTGAGGATATTCTCGATCAACAGTTGATGGGTGCGGATACCGCCGTGTTGCATTTGCCAGAGATTGTCATGTCAGTGCAAGAATCCCAAGATATAGTATTTGGTAGATTACTGAACGACACACGTGGTTTTGATGAAGGTCAATTACTACGTCTATACGTGGATGGTACGCGTGCATTCATGGGCTTAGGCGAAGTGAAAAAAGGCAAAATTAAGCCGCATCGATTGGTAAATACGAGTGAGTTAGCCAAAAAATAGTGCTAGAATACTCAACCTTAGGATGACTGAAAATATGCTCGGCCACCCTGAATTTTTAATTGCATATTATTATCGGAGATACAGATTATGGCATTGTCTGCAGAACAAAAAGCAGCATTGGTTGCAGAGTTTCAAACTAAAGAAGGCGACACTGGTTCACCAGAAGTTCAAGTTGCATTGCTAACTAAGAACATCGAAGGTCTACAAGGTCACTTCAAAGCAAACAAAGGCGACCACCATTCTCGTCGCGGTCTAATCCGCATGGTAAACCAGCGTCGTAAGCTGCTGGACTACCTAAAGCGTAAAGACGCAGCACGTTACACTAGCTTGATCAAAAAGCTAGGTCTACGTCGCTAAGACAGAGAAAGGGCCATAGAGATATGGCCCTTTTTTCTTAAAGGCCTCCCAAGGGACAGCCTGTACTTCACATGTATTTTTCTTCGTACAGTCAAACGAAGCCAAAAGAATACATCTGAGTACTGGCTACTAAAGATTGTCTTTGGGAGAAAGTTACAAAAAATAAGTTAAGGAATACGAGTGAGTATTACGACTAAAACTTTCCAATACGGAAATCAAGAAGTTACCCTAGAAACAGGCCGTATCGCACGTCAAGCGACGGGTGCTGTTCTATGTACAATGGGCGATGCACAAGTGCTTGCAACAGTAGTTGGCGCTAAGAGCGCAAACGCTGGTCAAGACTTCTTCCCACTGTCTGTACACTACCAAGAGCGTACTTACGCGGTTGGTAAAATCCCAGGTGGTTTCCTAAAGCGTGAAGGCCGTCCTTCAGAAAAAGAAACCCTAACGTCTCGTCTAATCGACCGTCCAATTCGTCCACTGTTCCCGAAAGGCTTCATGAACGAAGTACAAGTTGTTTGTACAGTTATGTCGACGAACACTGACCTAGACGCTGACATCCCAGCAATGCTGGCAACGTCTGCAGCACTAGCTGTGTCTGGCATCCCATTCAACGGCCCAATCGGTGCAGCACGTGTAGGCTTCAACGATGAGTCTGGCTACGTTCTTAACCCACTAAACTCTGAACTAGCAGAATCTCTACTAGACATGGTGGTAGCGGGTACGAAAGACGCAGTACTAATGGTTGAGTCTGAAGCACAAGAGCTGACTGAAGACGAAATGCTAGGTGCAGTTCTTTACGCACACAAAGAAATGCAAACGGCTGTTCAAGCGATCAACGAATTTGCGGCAGAAGCTGGCAAGCCACGTTGGGAATGGTCTGCTGAGCAAGCAAACGCTGACCTAGTTGAAGCGGTTAAATCTGGCTTCGCAGCACAAATCGAAGAAGCGTACACGATCTCTGAAAAGATGGACCGTTACGCGAAACTTGGCGAAGTTCGTCAAGCAGCAATCGAAGCGCTTGTTACTGAAGAAGGCCCATACTCAGAAGGCGAAGTGTCTGCAGTATTCGGCAAGCTTGAGAAAAACATCGTACGTCGTCGTGTAATCGACGGCAAACCACGTATCGACGGCCGTGACAACAAAACTGTTCGTGGCATCAACGTTGAAGTGGGCATGCTTAAGAAAACTCACGGTTCCGCTTTGTTCACACGTGGTGAAACACAAGCCATCGCTACTTGTACACTAGGTACAAGCCGTGACGCTCAGATCGCTGACGGTCTAGCGGGCGAATCTAAAGACAGCTTCATGCTGCACTACAACTTCCCTCCTTACTCTGTAGGTGAGTGTGGTCGTATGGGCGGTGTCGGTCGTCGTGAAATCGGTCACGGTCGTCTAGCACGTCGTGGTGTACAAGCGGTTCTTCCTTCAGAAGACGAATTCCCATACACAATCCGCGTCGTATCTGAGATCACTGAATCGAACGGTTCAAGCTCAATGGCGTCTGTTTGTGGTGCGTCTCTATCTATGATGGATGCTGGTGTTCCTCTTAAAGCGCCAGTTGCGGGTATCGCAATGGGTCTTGTGAAAGAAGACGACGGCTTCGCAGTCCTAACTGACATCCTAGGTGACGAAGACCACCTTGGTGACATGGACTTCAAAGTAGCGGGTACTGAAGAAGGTATCACAGCGCTACAAATGGACATCAAGATCGAAGGTATTAACGAAGAGATCATGGACATCGCACTATCCCAAGCGATGGAAGCACGTAAGTACATCCTACGTGAAATGGCTCAAGTAATTGGTTACGCTCGTCCAGAAGTATCTCCGAATGCACCATCTATGGCGACATTCAAGATCGATCCTGAGAAGATCCGTGAAGTTATCGGTAAAGGCGGCGCAACAATCCGTTCTATCACTGAAGACACTGGCGCTTCTATCGACCTAGACGACGACGGTACAGTACGTATCTATGCACCAGATAAATCTGCATCTGATGCAGCGATGCTACGTATCCATGAAATCACTGCAGAAGCAGAAGTCGACAAACTTTACCAAGGTAAAGTTGTTCGTCTAGCGGAATTCGGTGCTTTCGTGAACATCCTTCCAGGCAAAGACGGCCTAGTACACATCTCTCAGATCGCTGAAGAGCGCATCCGTGCAGTAGCTGACGTACTAGAAGAAGGCCAAGACGTAATCGTTAAAGTCCTAGACGTAGACGCTCGTGGTCGTATCAAGCTTTCTATCAAAGAAGTAACTGAAGAAGAAAAAGCAGCATTCGTTGCTGGCTAATCTTATGACTTCTGGTTAGATCTTAAAAAGGAGCACCTCGGTGCTCCTTTTTATTGCCTGCGATTTATGTTGCAAAGGGATCTGACCCCTTAAGTGATAGCTGTCATTCCCAGCCTGACCTTATACCTGCCCTTGTAGGAACTCGCTGTGCGAGTGATTGTAGGGGGGGAATCTTTCCCCGACCTTTGTACGACCCGATTCTATCGGGGATTGTGGCAAAGGGGTCAGATCCCTTACAAGCTTAGATTCGCAGGTAGTTGCCAACAATATCGGTGTAGAAGGGATCTGACCCCTACAAGTAAACGCGCTTAGAATAATCACAAAAAGACTGCTTGGAAATGACGCAAGTTAAGACAAAAACTCGGTCGCTGGTAAAGGTGTCTGACCCATAAGGACAAAAGCTGATAAACTGCGTTTTTATGTGATCTAGGAATCCCCAATGAGCCAACCTAACAACCCATTACATGGTTTATCATTAGAAAAGATATTAACGCGCCTAGTAGAACAGTACGGCTGGGATGGCCTTTATAATGAAGTGCGTGTGAACTGTTTTGTTAATGATCCGTCGATCAAGTCTGCCCTGAAGTTTTTGCGTAAGACGCAGTGGGCCAGAGATAAGGTTGAAGCGCTGTATATCCAAACCTTTAGTCATCAACCCACACCATAGTCTTGTAAAACGCCCCGTCAGTTTTCTTAGCGTGGTGTCAATCGTATCTAATTGCATCGGGTCAGAGGCTGATGAATGTGGCCTTCTGACCCGTACAGTACGATTAACGACTAAACTTAACTTTCTCAAAGTCTAGAGTATTTTCTTCGCAAGGCCCTTTAATGCTGGCCACTTCGTGGCGCTTTTTCAACACGATGTAGATAAAGCAGCTAAAGTAGAGGCCAATCACCAGTGCGCCAACCCACTCGATTTTCAGAAAGTCGAGTTGGAATAAAAGTGTTAAGGCACACATGAGAACCAAGTTACCCACAATATAAGGGATTAGACCAAAGCGTTCTACGGTTAGGTTTAGGTTATCAGTGTAGAGACGGATCAGTGAATCCAAAGAATTCACAACCATCAAAATCCCCACCACAATCATCATCACGTTGATAAAGCCTGCGATCTGTAATCCTTCAGAGTGGTAGTGATAAAGGATGGTGAACCAGACCCCAATAGCAATAGATGGGAAGACCATCATCGCCAAGAGTAATTGCCAAGTGCGAATGCCGCTGACAAAACGTGCTGTAAATTGCCCAATCATGATGCTCCAAGAGAACCACCAGAATAGGTAGAACGCATGGTAGTCATTGAGCGGTAGCATGAATTGATAAATATTCGTGAAGTATTCACTAATCAGCCCTGCGCTGCTTAGGAAGTCGGCAGGGTTACCGTTATCCGTCATGTATGCTCTAAACCACATAATCACGATTAATGCGATAAACAGAAAGCTAGAGCCTAAGCTTAAGATTCTGAGCAGTTTCATACTACTGCTTGAGTAAACTGCTAAGGCAATGGAAGCCAGCACGATCAAATAAAATGTCGGTACTACGGATTCGCCATCACCGATTTGTGGTAGATACCAAGGTAGATTTACAAGTAGTAAATAGGCAGTGAAGGCACAGGTACCGATGATAACGATATTATTAATCAGTTTAACCAGCGGTAATTCGAAGAACTTTACTCGTGGCTCTACGATGCAAAAGTAAAAGCAAGTTAAGAAATAGAATCCCCAAATCAAAAAAGCCCAATATCCAAATTCAATCGCTAGCGGGTTGGCGAAACTGTATTCAGGGCTGTCGGTGAGATTGGCATAGCCACCGAACTCTGTGAGAGGAAACATAATCAGACCCACATCTAAGCCTGATGTAAACAGAATCGCGATGAACGTTAATGTTCGAACAGGGGTGACCCCGACACACTTTATGTTCCACCATTTAAGCAGAATGACGACGATTGCTGTGAAAGAGAAGATAAGGCCACACGATAAAAGAATATTCATTCACCTACCTTTTTTTAATTAAACGTTTAATTAAAAAAAGACTATAAGATGATTGAATGCATTTCAATCATGCGAAAATGAGGGTTGAGTGAATAATGGAGTGTGAAAATTCTCATTTGAGAGCCAAATACGCTGATTTGCTTATAAAGTGAGTAGTTAGAAATTTACGAGCATGAAGTCTTCAAATATTATGATTTTATAAGCGAATTGAGTTTATTTATGGAATTTTAGGTCTTATTTCCTGCATTTTAGGAATTTAGGTTTTCATACTACTTTAATGAAAATGTAAGGATTCTGCATTCAAACTTGTGTTAGTTTGGCTGGATTTCGTGTGGACTCTAAGGCTGTTTTGTGTCGTATATAGCTTGAATAGTAGTCGTAGTTGGATAAATCAAGTCTGCGATTTCACCTTGAAATTCTTAGAAAACATCCTGTAAAAACATGGGATATGCTTATTCAGAGCTTTTTGAAAGGCTAGACTTAGCATTTGATTTACTTAGAGTGACCATTATGAAAACAGTTCTGACAATGTGTTTCGCACTTTTATTGAGTGGTTGTGCCACTCTTTCACAACTTTCCACTTACTCCATTTCAGACGGGGAATTAGAGCAGGCATTAGACAATCAGCTTGCTAAGCTTCAAAGCAATGCCAATATTGGTGGTATTCCTTTGACGTTAAAAGTGGATGATATGTCAGTAGCTATTGGCCCAGAAGGGCGTGATGTGGTGCAGCTTGGCACAGAGGCAACGGCAAATATCAGCGTATTTGGCTTTCAATATCCAGCGAAGTTGAAGTTAGAGTTGGAAGGGACACCGTATTACGACAGTCAGAAAAAAGCGATCTTTGTACGTTCGTTAACACTGTTAGACAGCACCATTGATGCGGGTGGTTATAAAGGCAACCTTGCGCCGTTGAGCAATGAAGTGATGATGTTGATGAATGGTTACTTAGCATCAAACCCAGTTTACACCTTAGATACTAGCAACGACGTAGTGCGTTTATTGTCGAGTGTGCCGCTCAATATGACGATTGAACAGGGTAAATTAGCGCTGCAACCACGTCAGCAATAATCACAACAGATATTGGGCAATGCTTAAGAAGCATTGTCACTAGCAACAAAAAAGCCCTGTCTCAATTGAGTCAGGGCTTTTTGAATTAGCTTAAGCTGTTCTAAATAAGCTTAGGTTACGCTACTGGCGTGATTGCGATGTCGCCGCCTTTAACGCTTAGGTCTTCACTTGGTGGCGCAAAAGACGTTAGGTTAATGCCAGCAACCGCTTCTTTGTACTCATCTAGAGATGGGAAGCGACCAAGAATACAAGATAGAACTACCATAGGTGTTGAACCTAGTAGTGACTCACCTTTCTTCTCTGCAGTGTCTTCTACTACACGGCCTTGGAACAGACGAGTAGAAGTCGCAAGTACTGTGTCACCAGGAGCAGCTTTCTCTTGGTTACCCATACATAGGTTACATCCTGGACGCTCTAGGTACATGATGTTCTCGTATTCCTTACGAGCTGCTTCTTTAGGGTTCACATCGTCAAACTGGAAGCCAGCGTATTTCTCTAGTAGAGCCCAGTCGCCTTCAGCTTTTAGCTCATCCACGATGTTGTACGTTGGTGGCGCAACAACTAGCGGTGCTTTGAAAGTGATAGGGCCTTTCTTCTCAAGGTTACGAAGCATGGCAGCGATGATTTGCATGTCACCTTTGTGCACCATACAAGAACCCACGAAGCCTAGGTCAACTTTACGGCCATCGTAGTAAGAAGTCGGACGGATCACATCGTGCGTGTAACGCTTAGATACGTCTTCGTTGTTTACATCTGGGTCCGCAATCATTGGCTCGTCAATTGCGTCTAGATCAACGACAACCTCTGCGTAGTATTTAGCGTTGTCATCTGGAGCAAGCGCTGGTGCTTCGCCAGACTTGATCTCAGCGATACGCTTGTCAGCAAGAGCGATCAGACCTTGAAGCATGTTTGCTTCGTTATCCATGCCTTTGTTGATCATGATCTGAATGCGAGACTTAGCAAGCTCTAGAGACTCGATCATGGTTTCATCAGTAGAGATACAGATAGAAGCTTTCGCTTTCATTTCTGCAGTCCAGTCTGTGAAGGTGAAGGCTTGGTCAGCAAGCAATGTACCGATTTGTACTTCGATGACACGGCCTTGGAATACGTTTTCGCCTTGGAACTGCTTCAACATCTGCGCTTGAGTTGCGTGTACGATGTCACGGAAGTCCATATGAGGCTTCATTTGGCCTTTGAACGTAACTTTAACAGACTCAGGGATTGGCATTTCTGCTTCACCTGTTGCTAGAGCAACCGCAACTGTACCCGAGTCAGCACCGAATGCTACACCCTTAGACATACGAGTGTGTGAGTCACCACCGATGATGATCGCACGATCGTCAACTGTGATGTCGTTCAATACTTTGTGGATTACGTCAGTCATTGGTGCATAAACACCCTTAGGATCACGTGCAGTGATAACACCAAAGTTGTTCATGAAAGACATTAGCTTAGGAATATTTGCCTGAGCTTTTTTGTCCCATACAGACGCTGTGTGACAGCCCGACTGGTAAGCACCGTCAACGCTTGGCGCGATAACAGAAGCCGCCATTGACTCAAGCTCTTGGCAAGTCATTGGACCAGTTGTGTCCTGAGAACCAACGATGTTTACTTTAACGCGAACGTCAGAACCTGTGTGTAGAGCTGTTTTCGACGTTACGCCAACCGCGTTACGGTTGAAGATTTTCTCTACAGCAGTTAGACCTTGGCCTTCAATAGAGATCTCTTTGTTTTGTGCGTAAACAGCAGGCGCTTCGATGCCTAGTGTTTCTGCTGCGAACGTTTGTAGCTTCTTACCGAATGTTACCGCGTAAGAGCCACCTGCTTTCATGAATTCCACTTTTTGTGGTGTGAACGCAGAAGATACGTCAACAAGCTCTTTGTCACCGTTGTAAAGCTTCTTAGCTTTAGTATCGATAGTAAGAACAGTGCCTGTTGCAACAGAGTAGGCTTCTTCTAGGACTGGGTCGCCGTTTTCGTCACGAACCACATTACCGTCTGCGTCAGTTTTCTTAACCCAGTTTTTAAGGTCAAGACCGATACCACCAGTTACGCCAACAGTCGTTAGGAAGATTGGAGCAATACCGTTCGTTCCTGCAACCACTGGACGGTTGTTAACGAATGGGATGTATGGAGACGTTTTTTCACCTGCCCATAGTGCAACGTTGTTCACACCAGACATACGTGAAGAACCTACACCCATGGTGCCTTTCTCAGCGATCAGCATCACTTTAGCGTTCGGGTGTTTTTTACCTAGCTCAACGATGTCTTTTTGAGCTTCTGGGCTGATCATGCAAAGGCCGTGTAGTTCACGGTCAGCACGAGAGTGTGACTGGTTACCAGGAGATAGCAAGTCAGTAGAGATATCACCTTCTGCTGCAACGTAAGTCACTACGTCGATTTTTTCTGGGATATCGTCAAGTTTCGTGAAGAACTCTGCTTTCGCATAGCTTTCAAGCACTTCTTTAGCGATCGCGTTGCCAGCTTTGTAAGCAGCTGATAGACGGTCGTAGTCAGCGTCGTATAGGAATACTTGAGATTTAAGTACTTCACCTGCTGCTGTTGCTTGTGCGTGATCAGACAGAGCCACGTCTAGTAGTGCTGCAACAGAAGGACCACCTTTCATGTGTGAAAGCTGTTCTAGAGCGAACTCCGGAGAGATTTCAGCAACGACTTCGTCGCCAAGAACGATTTCTTTAAGGAAAGCAGACTTTACAACCGCTGCTGGTGTGGTACCTGGCAGAGTGTTGTAGATGAAGAAGTTCAAAGAGTCTTCACGGTGTTCGTTAGCCGTATCTTTAATCTGCTCAATGATTTCAGATACCAATTCAGCACCGTCGATTGGTTTTGGTGCAAGACCTAGTTCGTTCTTGCGAACCTCAATTTCTTTTAAATAGTCAGTATAGTAACTCATAGCGCCAATTTCTCATTCCGATCCGGTTATGGTTGATTAACAAGATATTAAAAAGCGGCAAATAGCTCAATGGAAACTAATGACACAAAGTTAATACCCACCATCATTAAAAAAAATAAACCCGTAATTATAGTAGGCGAATCGAAATATTATGCACGTTTAGAGGGTAGGTTATTATAAGTATCTGATTTGAAAATAATTCTCAATAATATTTGAGAATCGTTTTTGAGTTTTGTTTTTGAAAGGTTTTGCTTCCAAGACCAATATATAGAAGTCTGAAAACAGAAGCTCTGGGAGAAGCCATGTGGGCTGATTTTATTCATCCCTCATGGCTTTAAAGGAGACGATTATTCGTTTAGGAGCCAAATTTGGAAAGCTTTTTGGTCACTCTTTGATGCTTTTTCAAACCAGAATCCGAGCATATCAAAAGCCGTGCTCTCAGTTTTTGCCTGATGCGAGTGATCGACCATCCAGATGCGCATGTCTTTGCGTGTGCTGGCATCAGCTTTGTTATACCAGAACTTCAACATTTCCAGTTCTTCTGTTGCCACAACGGTTTCACTCGCAGGGGCAGGTCCATCTGACTTCGTGGTTTTATAAGTAGAGGTAAAGTGCCTAACTTCACTCTCAATATCACGAGACTGTTGCAAGCCCGATTTTTTAGGCAACATACGTATTTCGTAGTCTAGTTTATTGCTCTGATCTTTTTCAATTAATGAAAACTCTGGGGCTTTGGCGTATTTTGTAGCGTTGCTTTTTTGAAAGAAGTAGGGCGCTTTTAACGTAATGTACGAATCTTTTGGAACATTAATGTCAATAATATAAGGTTCGGACTGAAAGTGTTCTCCATTACTTCCGCCACCAACCCGTTGGTTAAATCGAACGACAAATTGGTGTATGCCAGGGGCCACTTCAGTTTTAAAATCTCCGCCGAAACTGCCAGGACTTTGCAAATCTACATACATGATCTCAAAGTTGCGTGGCACTTCAAAAGTTGCTGCGTATGAAGGCACACTGCTAGCTCCTAATAGCATGCCTACCACCATGACTCCTGAGCGTAATCCCATTTTAGAAACTCCTTATTTGTAAAGCGGACCAATGTCTTTAAAAGTGAGTAACCTACCACAAAGCTTTTTGACTTTAACTTGTAAACGTTTTCGGGGAATAGATATGCATGTTTTTACCTTGATATAGATAAAAACTGATCAAAAGAGGATGGTTTGTAGTGGCACTTATATCTTCCATAGATGTACTGGGAGCATTGGCGCGTAGCCAGTAAAAGAGAACTCTATTTGCAACTAAGCCCGTCTCTGACGGGCTTAGTTGCATTTATCTAGCCTTTTTTATTCAGTTCGTGTAGTTCATCGCTATACCAGATCTTGCGTTTAAAACGAGGGTTTTTAGACGACATATCGATCTTGTAAGGGTTCTGTTCTTCACTTTGTGGTAAGCCTAGGATCTTACACAGCTCTTGTGCCAGCCACTTTTCAACTTTAAGCACGACCATCTTCTTGCGCAGACGACCTTGCTCGTCGCGATTGAGGATCGTCGGTAGGGTGTTTAGCGTTAGAATTTCGCCCAGTGCTGGGTGCGCCATGCGCTCGCGACCTTCGTTACTTGCGTAGAAGTGAGACACGGCAAAGACCATACGCTCTGGATTAATTTGCTTTAGGAACTGACAAGATTTGATGATGGTTGAACCAGTACGAACCATATCATCAAACAAAACGATGCTCGCGCCATCTAAACCTTCAAAAGTGTGCTCGCTTTCTTTGTGTAGCGTAATCTCAACTTTACGTTCAGCAGTACGCTCTTTGTCTAGCATAATGAACTTGGCTTTTGTTAGCCCAAGTGTGTTGTACATTTGTTTAACGAAGTCACGGGCACCTTTGTCGGGAGCACACAGAACTAAGCCTTCGCCTTCATCACCGTAATTAAGAATGTTTGAATTAAGTAAGTAGTGAGCGTAAATACCGTAAGGGATCAAGTTGTGGAAATTACCTTCAAACACTTCACTAAACATTTTCTGTACGGAGTCAGAATGGTTATGAATCGTCATGACGGTGTCCACGCCAGACAGTTTTAACATCTGGGCATACAGTTTTGCAGTGAATGGCTGACCGTCAAATTTTTTGATGTCTTTAATATCGCGCTCAAAGCTTGTTTCACCCAGGTCTTTGTGCGGACCTCGGTCTTGAGCACTGTAGAACAAATCTGGCTCAACCAGTATGACTCTCTCTGCACCATTTTCCTTTGCTGCACGTGCAATAATGAAGTTCGCCATGGCCAACTCTTGGCGGCTTTGTACGTGACTGGTTGTGCTGACAATGATAACGGACTTGCCTTTAAGCTTTTGTCCAATGTTATCGAAATCTGTTTCATCAGAAATGAAGCGAGGGCAAAACTCGGAGTTCATGAACTGCTTCATACTGATGATGTCAGCAATGTCTTCATGCTGGCCCATAGCGTAAGCTACATCAATGGCAAAAGGGTTATCAGATGAGTTACTAACAACGACGACGTTAGTTGACTGGCTGGTCGACAAAGTCATGGAAGATCCTTTACGAGGGAAAGTGAGGTTTGGCGTATTTTAGCACGGCTCGGTTCATAAAATCCTCATCAGAATGCTATCGACTTTAGTTCTAGGCCGTTTTTTTCGTCACTTTTCTTTTGCAAGCAAGCATAGCGCTTGATCTAAGAAGCTTAGCCCCCAGTAACATGAAGATATTCATGAATTATGAGCGTTTTTATGTCTTCAAAAACAGTGGTTATTACCGGGGCTAGCCGTGGTATCGGATTATCATTTGCCAAGCTTTATCAAGCAAAAGGTTATTACGTTTATGCGGTTTGTCGTTCTGCTAGCACAGAGTTAGCCACACTTGGTGTGAATGTAATTGAACAGGTTGATGTCACGAAAGACGAAGACATTAGTAAGTTAGCGAGTGCTTTAGAAAAGGTGTCCATTGATTTGCTCATCAATAATGCAGGCATCTTAAGTGATGAACAGTTAGGCTCGATTGATAAAGACTCGATCCGCCGACAGTTTGAAACCAACGCATTGGCACCTCTTGCTGTCACGGAAGCCTTAATGAATAACTTTAGCGAAAACGCCAAGCTTGCTCTAATTACCAGTCGTATGGGATCGGTCGAAGATAACACCAGTGGTGGCCGTTATGGTTATCGCATGTCGAAAGCGGCTCTTAATATTGCCGGGATGTCATTATCTCACGACTTAAAACCACGCGGTGTGGCGGTGGCTATTTTACATCCAGGGCTTGTCGGTACTGAAATGATCGGTGGTTATGGTGACATCACCCCTGAGCAAGCGGCAGAGCGTTTAGCCCAACGAATTGAAGATCTTAACCTAGAAAACTCTGGTACATTTTGGCATTCCAATGGCCAAGTACTGCCTTGGTAGCGTTTTAAAATCAGGCTGCTCTTGCAGTTTGAGCGGCCTGATTTAAATACAGTGTTTATATGAGAAAACAGAATTACTTTTACCAAAAGCCAAGTACTTTCCACCATAAACCGCCAACCATTCCCCAAACAGTCAAATTCACGATGCTCATAATACCCCCCATAGTCCACCAGTTCTCCATGGAAACATAGCCAGAACCAAAGATAATGGGGGAAGTACCAGTGGCGTAATGTGTTAAAGACATCATTAGTGAGGAGGCGCCTGCCAAGAATAGGCCTAGATACAAAGGTGGTGCACCTAATGCTAATCCTGCAGCATAAAAAGCGGCAAACATCGCGGTGATATGCGCGGTAGTGCTGGCAAAAAAGTAGTGGGCGTAGAAGTAGATGACGACGAGTATTAACACTGAAAGTGGCCAATCAAAGCCTAACTGAGCAATATTACTTTCCATCAAAGAGGAGAACCAGCTTACTAAACCTAGCTTGTTCAAGAAGGTTGCCATCATTACAAGAGCCGAGAACCAAATTACGGTATCCCAGGCACTTTTTTCCTTTAAAACGTCATCCCAGCTTAATACCCCAGTTATCAATAAAATCGATAGACCTAAAAAAGCAACGGCTGTGGTATTCATAGCGAAACCGGTTCCAAACAACATAGCTGGAATACCGGCCCAAAGTACCAGTAGCAGAGCAAAGACAAATACCATGATTTTTTCGTCAAATGTCATTGGGCCCATTTCATGTAGCTTGGATTTAGCAAAGGTCCTAGCATCGGGGGTATTCTTTATTTCCGGTGGGTATACGAGATAAACCAAAAGTGGGACGAAAGCAATGCAGACCAGCCCTGGTAGCAGAGCAGCCAATGCCCACATCCCCCAAGTTATGCTGATAGCAGCTCCAGTTGCATCAGCAATAAACTGGACAACTAATGGGTTGGGGGCAGTCGCAGTGATGAACATGGCGGAAGTGATAGGATTGATCTGGTAGTTTACCAGTGCAAGATAATGACCGATTTTACGCGCAGTTCCATCTTCAGGCTGGGAGCCAAAGCTGCTAGCGATAGATTTCATGATGGGGTGAATGATGCCGCCTCCACGCGCTGTATTGCTGGGCGTCACTGGAGCAATCACCAACTCAGAAAGTGCCAACGCATAACCGATCCCAACAGTTTTTCTACCAAACAGTGAGATGAAGTAATACCCGACACGGTTCCCTAGGCCGCTTTTCGACAAACCACGAGAAATAATGATGGCAATCCCAATCAGCCAGATTAATGAGTTTGAAAAGCCACTTAAGGCATCTTTCATCGCTCCTGAGGGAGAGTTATTTGTGACGCCTGTTAGTGCTACCAACGCAATGGCCAAAATGGCGATGGCTCCAATAGGCATCGCTTTACCGATAATTGCAGAAATGGTACCAACGAAAAGTGCTAATAATTGCCAAGCATTCACTGACACACCATCAGGTACTGGGATCACAAACCAAATCAATAACGTTAATACGGCTGATGTTGTACAGGGAATTAACTTCACTCCACCTGCTTTCATGCTTGCTCCTTGGAAAAATCCACGCAAATTAGATAAGAACTTGTAGTAGGATAGCGAGCTATCAAGTCAGAACAGGTGACATTTGTCAGTTGGGGGTGCTTATGCTCAAGAGCGAAGCATAGTGAGTGGCAGTTTTGATAATTCTTACTTAATTTGTCTGCGATAAAAAGTTAGGTAAGTACAGGTTGTCTTATGTCTAAACTTGTGTGGTTCATATATCAAACGCTTTCCCTAAAAATGCTGAGATCCGTTATCATGCGGGTTATCTAAAAGATATGGCTATCGGACGATTGAATTGAGTAACTTAGACAAGCAAAGTAAATATTGGAGAATGTGTCCTGAGTGCCAAGGTCGCGGTAAACGCAGTCGTCGTTTGCGTAAAAAGGTTCGCTTAGAATATCAAAAAGCCGTTGAAGCCTTTGATAAAGGTTTGCGCAATGAGCCTCCCGTTCGCCCCAAAGGTCATTTAGAAATCTGCGCCAGTTGTTCTGGCTTAGGGGTGGTGTTGTCCAATGAGGTGCTACCAATTAATGAAAGTCTCCCCAAAGTAGCCATCATTGGAGCAGGCATTGGCGGTATGGCGCTAGCGGTTGCCTGTAAGCATCGTGGCATTCCCTTTACTCTTTATGAACGTGACGCCAGTTTTGATGCTCGATCACAAGGGTATGGCTTAACCTTACAACAAGCCAGTCGTGCTATTTCTGGGTTAGGTATTACCGATCTAGAGGACGGTGTGGTCTCAACAAGACACATGGTGCACAACACTGAAGGTGAAGTCGTTGCTGAATGGGGAATGCGTCGCTGGCTTGAAGGGCAACCGAGTGCGATCCCGAAGCGTTCCAATATTCATATCGCTCGCCAGTCTTTGCGATTTCAGATGATGGAACAGTTAGGCGGTGCTGAAGAGGTACATTGGGACCACCAGTTGGTCTCGTTTGATCAAACTTCATCGGATAAGGTGCAGCTGACTTTTTTGGTAAACGGTGAACAAAAATACGCTGAGGCGGACTTAGTCGTTGGCGCAGATGGCATACGCAGTGTGGTGCGCCAGACCATCATAGGTGATGAAACGACACCATTACGCTCATTGAATTGTATGGTGGTCTTGGGGATTTGCCCGCTATCCTTGTTGGGAGATTTAAAGTCGGAACTGTTGGACGGTGCTACCGTGTTCCAGACAGCCAATGGCAATGACCGGATCTACATGATGCCATTTAATACAGAGTCCGTTATGTGGCAGCTCAGTTTCCGTATGAACGATGATGAGGCCAAAGCGCTTAGTGAACAGGGTTCTGATGCCCTCAAAGCGGAGGCGATTCGACGCTTACCTTGGCATTCTCCAATCCCTGAAATATTAGCCGCTACACCAGCTGAGTTGGTATCTGGTTACCCCGTTTATGATCGTCAGTTGTTAACGCCTGAGCACTTTGCTAACAGCCCCAAGGCAACGTTAATTGGCGATGGCGCTCACCCGATGACACCGTTTAAGGGGCAAGGTGCTAACCAAGCGATTTTAGATGCTTTATCTTTAGCGCGAGAAATTACCAATGGCTGCTGGTCTGAAGACGTTTGGCGCAACAAAGGGCTTCGAGAAGCAGTACTCAATACTTACGAAGCAGAAATGCTTGAGCGCAGTGCTGTTAAGGTAGAAGGTTCTGCCGCCGCAGCTGAATTCCTGCACTCTGATTTTGTCTTAGAGCCGGTTGATCAGCCGCGCCGCATGTCGCCGAAAGATTAACGATGTGAATCGAGTGTCTTCCGAGTTGAGCAAGAGTGCTGAAAAACGAACTAATCGTTTCCGTCAAAAATAGGCGTTGGACGTTTGTTTTCATCAATGGCTACAAAGTTGAAAACGCCTGTAATGGCTTTCTCGCGCTTATCACTGTACAGCTCTTCCAGAAAAATGTTCACTTCTACTTTCAATGAAGTGCGGCCAACGTGAATTACACGTGCAACAAGTTCGACTAAAATGCCTGAAGGAATTGGGCGTTTGAAATCCACTTGCTCCGTTGAGATCGTAACGACTTGTTTGCGGGCGAAACGGGTCGCGGCAATGTAAGCAACTTCGTCCATCCATTTTAGTGCTTCACCGCCAAACAAAGTGTCGTAGTGGTTGGTTGTGCTCGGAAACACCATTTTGGCTACGCGTGTTTCTGAAATGTCTTCGCGCTTTTGAATTAGAAGAGTGTTCATCATGAGGTTACTGCTCTCTCGAAAATCGATTGTATGTCTGCTATTGGGTGTCTTTCTCGTTGGCTGCGATCACCGCTTCGCTCCAGAAGCTTTGTTCGAATCCTACATTAGTGATTTAAACAGGTCAGACTTTATCCAAATTGAGATGAACAAGGATGTGTCGATGAGGCCTCTGCCTGCGTTGCGTACGCGACAGCTGGAGCTTAGTCAGTTCGATGTGGGCTTATTAGAGTTTTTATCACTACAACGATGTGATGTTGGCGCGGTGGCCGGACGACGCAATAGTATACTGGGTCGAGTCATGGCGACAAGTCAGCGTTTTATCTATGAATTGGAAATCATTCGAGCGATTCGTTCATGCGAAATCAAAGACCATGAGTTACGTACGAAACTTTTGAACATAGCTCAAGTAAAGGAGGAAGAGCTATCGTTGGCGTTTTCAAATGTTCTTTGGGCGGGGGAGGAGACTCAAACTTTTTTCAGCTTAGCAAATGGTTTTTTACCTATTTCACCGCAATCCTCACAATATCAAGATCTGATCATCGCTCTACAACACTTAGATAGGATTCAACAACATTTGAAAGAACTGCCTAAAGTTCGAAGTGCGGAGATTGAAGCAGACATGAAATCGATCTACGAAAGTGAGTATCTAGGAAAGCTGTTATTCAGTATCACGCATCTGAATCAATATTTGAATAACGTGACGCAGGCGCTAGAGACTTTACAAAACAATCCTGCAGTATGTGGACCGCCAATGGCATTTTTAACACAGCAGTTTGAGGCGCACTATATAAAAGTTTTACAACCTTATATGGCACGAATTAATAAGGTGGCTTACCAAGTATTGCCCTTGGTTCATTCACTTGGAGTGAAAAGTACGATTGTTAGCCCTGAATGGCGAGAGTTTATCCAGCAATTCGATTACAAAAGTGAAAAAAGTGCCTGGCAGTCTTACCTTCAAGCATCAAGAGCCCATGGGAGAGCGTGGAGTCAGTTATTCTCGATGTGTGGTCAGGCGGTTTCTTAAGCTTGGGTAGAAATCAAGTTATCGACCGCAGCTACTGCATCGTAAGCGGCCAAGTTTCCTTGGGCGAGCGGTTCATGACTTAGTGCTTTAAGTAACGCTAAGTTCGCTGTCGGGTTGGCTTCTATACCGCCAGAAAATTGTATCGGACGTGTCACAGCGTGAGGTTCGTGTCGGCTTAATGTGTCTTCTTGATTTTGAATACTAGGACCAGGTTGCGTAAAGAGACTCATGAAAAGCGCAAAGTTAGCATTACCCGATACCGGGCTGCCCGCTTTCACCTCATGGGTTAATTGTGTCTCTATAACGTTTCTAATATTCATCATAATCACTTCTTCTTGATGAATAATTTATCGGCTTGCAGAAAGAAACTTTAATAAAGTCAGCAAATTAAGCTAAAGTTTTTCATAGACAGAACGTTTATAAGAGTATTGAATAAATAAAATACACTGCACAGAAAATAGACATATGTAAAAGGTTAGTGTTAGCTGACAACATGCAACATCATTGAGTAGGTTGGTTGAATGCATAATATTGATGAGCTGATCGAGAACGTAAGGCAAAACGAGCAGATTGCGATGAAGTTTTTTGACATCGAGCGCTGTATTTTGTCTATTGGTCGTTGTGATCAGTTTGTCTCAACGCTAACTAAAGAAGTTCAAAAGCAATTTAATGTCCCTTTCGTTTGGGTCAACCTTATCAACGAAGCACCTCTTTCTCATCTTGTCGAAACGCTAGAGAAAACAGTTGGTCTAAAAGATCGTGTTCTTTTTACTCGCCGTAGTGCCATGATAGACGCTATTGGGGTAGGGAATAAAACAGTGCTAGTTAATCAAGATATCGGCCGTTATTGGGAAGTCATTCCTCAAGCATATCGCGCCATCATAGGTTCGGTTGCTATTTCACCTTTAACCATTGATGGTGAATTAGTGGGGCTTTTTTGTCAGGCGGATCAAGATGTCAGTCGTTATGACCCTGAAACGAAGGACACCTTTTTGTTAGATCAGTTGTCGATCAAAATTTCTATATGCTTAAGTAACGTGACTGCTCGTGAAAAGCTAGAGTACTTGGCGACGAGAGACCCATTGACTGGGCTGTTAAATAGACGTCAATTAGAGTTGATGTTGGAGCGAGAATTTAGCAGGTGTAAGTCTCATAACCGAGATTTAACTGCGGTTTTCATCGACTGCGATGCTTTTAAGTCGATCAACGACACTTTAGGACACAATTGTGGCGATGAAGTGCTAGAATACATAGCGAAACGTCTTTTAAAGCATGTGTATAAGCAAGGGTTAGCGTTCCGTTTTGCTGGAGATGAATTTGTTTTTGTAATGCCAGGTAAAAGTTATGACCAAGCAATGAGTATTGCCGAGTCAATACATGACTACTTACAGTCGAATCCATTACGTTACAAAAATAATCTAGTTCCGATAACCGTGAGCTATGGTGGAGCAAGTCTCTTGTCTGACACACCTTCTAGCTATAAGCACTTGCTTAAATTAGCGGACGAGCGCCTCTACAACTACAAAAACAATCGTAAGCGATCTGTTCCTACGAAAGTCTTCAAATTTTTAAACAAAATCCGCTAGATGTAATTTTATTACAAATAAAAGCAGGAATATTTTTGTTTTCTAGTGTTTTTACACGCTTTTTCGTTGTAAAATTTCAAAAAAATTAAAATCCAAACGAGGTTATCTATGTCTCACGCTTTGATCGCGGATTTGGGCGGGACGAATGCACGTTTTGCTTTGGTTCCAATTAACCAATACCTGCCACAAGAAGTAAGTGTCTACTCATGCAAAGAGTATCAGTCTTTTTTTGATGCTGTGAACGCTTATGTTGATCATTGTAGTGTGAACTTCGACTCTATTGATGCGATTGTGCTGGCGATAGCAGGCCCTGTTAACCAAGAAGTTATTCGCTTTTCTAATAATCCATGGCACTTTACTCGTAAGCAAATTCAAGACCATTTTGGACATGACAAAAAAATTGCTCTACTTAACGATTTTGACGCCATTGGTCACAGTCTAGAAGTCATTCCTAAGGATGAGCTGATTCAAATCGGTGAGCCTTCTGAGATTGACCCGAAAGCCGCTTCATGGGTGCTGGGTGCTGGAACAGGATTAGGTGTAGCGTGTGTCGTACCACAAGAAAATGGCGCTAATATTGTCTTACCTGGAGAAGGTGGCCATGTTGATCTCGCCACTTGCAATGATCAAGAAGATTATATTTTACGCTTTTTACGAGAGCGCCATAATCGTGTTTCTGCCGAACGTGTGCTGTCAGGCATGGGACTGGAAAATATTTATGAAGCCTTGGCTCATCGCCAAGGCATTGAAAAACGTCTAAGCGCACCTGAAATTGGCGCAGCGATTGAGGCAGGTAATGATCCACTGGCTGACGCCACCTTAGATCAGTTTTTTACCTTCCTTGGGCGTGTAACAGGGGATCTTGTTCTATCTGTTGAAACACGTGGCGGTGTTTACATCGCCGGCGGCATTGTGCCTCGTTATCTTGAACAAATTAAAGGCAGCGCGTTCCGTGACGCGATGCAAGACAAAGGTCGTATGAAAGCGTTTGTATCACCTATTCCTACCTTTGTTGTAATGTCTGAATACCCTGGGCTGATGGGATGTGCTAACTACGCATCGTATCTTGTCAATCAAGCCTAACTGAACCGGAGAGAAAATGATGAAGGCAAGTTTAAAAGCCTGTGATGTGGTGATTTTTGGTGGCGGTGGCGACTTGGCCATGCGCAAGCTTCTTCCAGCTCTCTATCATTTAGACCAAGACGGTCTGCTGGCAAAAAATACTCGCATTATTGGCGCATCACGTCGTGATATGAGTGCTGAAGATTACCAAGCAAAGGTTCGTGAAGCGCTGGACGAATTCGTACCGAAAAGTATTGGCGACGAGAAAACTTGGCCACGTTTCAAAGAGCGCTTGAGCTATGTTTCCGTAGACGCGCAACAAGAGTCAGACTTCGCTCGTTTCAACGATCACGGTGTGGGCTCTGACGACAAAGATGTGGTGTTCTACCTAGCGACTTCACCAGACTTGTTCGGTTCTATCTGTTCTTCCTTAGCCAACCATGGCCTAAATGAAGAGCGTATGCGTGTGGTACTTGAGAAGCCTCTAGGTCGTGATTTGACGTCTTCTCGTGCGATCAACGATGAAGTGACGCAGAACTTCGGCGAGAAACAAATTTTCCGTATCGACCATTACCT
The DNA here is from genome assembly GCF_016461785.1 of Marinomonas ostreistagni. Lineage (GTDB taxonomy): Bacteria > Pseudomonadota > Gammaproteobacteria > Pseudomonadales > Marinomonadaceae > Marinomonas > Marinomonas ostreistagni_A. Next base: position 184,528 of record NZ_JAEMUH010000003.1, read on the forward strand.
TGGCAAAGAAACAGTACAAAACCTATTGGCGATCCGCTTCGGTAACACGCTGTTTGAACCGCTTTGGTCAAGTGCGCACATCGATAACGTACAGATCACAGTGTCTGAAACCGTTGGCGTAGAGGGCCGTTGGGGCTACTACGACAAAGCCGGTGCGCTACGTGACATGGTTCAGAACCACCTTGTGCAATTGCTATGTTTGGTGGCGATGGAGCCTCCAGGGCGTAATGATGCTGACTCAGTACGTGATGAAAAAATCAAAGTATTGAAAGCACTGCGTCCGATCGAAGGTGCCAACGCTTACACGAAAACCGTACGCGGTCAGTATGCGAAAGGCATGATTAACGGCAAAGAAGTAAAAGGCTACTTTGACGAAGAAGGCTCAAACCCTGAGTCTCGTACAGAGACATTCGTGGCGCTTCGAGCTGATATTGATAACTGGCGTTGGGCCGGTGTTCCGTTCTACCTTCGTACCGGTAAGCGTCTCGGCCAGCGTTACTCTGAAATCGTGATCCAATACAAAGCGATTCCACACAGCATCTTTAATGATGAAAGTAACCGCCAGCTACAGCGTAACCAATTGATCATTCGTCTTCAGCCAGAAGAGAAAATCTCGCTAACGGTTATGAATAAAGTACCGGGTGCAGGTGAAGGTATGAACCTTCAGCCAGTGGACTTGAACCTAAGTTTGAGTGAAGCCTTCCAAAACAAACGTAGCCCAGAAGCATACGAGCGTCTGTTGCTTGATGTAATGCGCGATGATGCAACTTTGTTCATGCGCTACGACGAAGTAGAAGCGGCTTGGAAATGGGTAGATGGCATCATGGCCGCTTGGAATCAAACCAGTGAGCGTCCAAAAGAGTACGCATCAGGCTCTTGGGGGCCGGCTGCGTCCATGGCATTACCAATTAAAGATGGCCGTAACTGGCACGACTATTAAGCAAAAGGGGATTTACCTATGACGACTTACACTGCAGCTCAAGTTATGACTGCCACACCAGTTGTTCCAGTGATTGTTGTAGACGATGTAGAACAAGCGGTAAACCTAGGTAAAGCGTTGGTTGCTGGTGGCGTTCCAGTTCTTGAGGTAACACTTCGTACTGAAGCAGCGCTTGAAGCGATTACAGCTCTGCGTAAGGAAGTACCAGAAGCGATTGTTGGTGCGGGTACAGTTTGTTCACGTGAGCAATACATTCAAGCCGTTGAAGCGGGTTCACAGTTCATTATCAGCCCAGGATTAACGCCTGATCTGTTAAAAGTAGGCAAAGAATACGATATTCCTTATCTACCTGCTGTGGCGACGATTTCCGATATTTTGCTAGGTCTTGAATACGGTTACGACCATTTCAAATTCTTCCCAGCTGAAGTGAATGGTGGTGTGAAAGCCCTTAAAGCGTTCTCAGGTCCGCTGCCGCAAATCCGTTTTTGCCCAACAGGTGGCATTAATGAGAAAAACTTTAAAGACTATCTAGCCCTAGACAGCGTGCTGTGTGTGGGTGGTTCTTGGATCGTGCCGACTGATCTTGTTAAAGCAGGCAAATGGGACGAGATTACTGAGCTAGCGAAGTCTGTACAACAGTAATCGGTAGTTCAACCTTACCGTTCCAAAATGCCCCACTTTGAGTGGGGCATTTTTGTTTCTAGCGTTCAGTTTAAGGCAACTTTACAGTATGCTGTCGATGTTAATAGATAAACGGAGTCTGCTCATGAAGCGAGCAATTACAGTATTAGCACTTGCTGCTTGTCTCCCTCTAGTGGGGTGCGCATCTAAGACAATAACAGAACCTTTAGTGGTAGGTGACCGAATCGCTCTTGAGGGGCTTAGCAACCAATACGGCGAGACCTTTGATTCAGGGAGTGAACTTAAGAACCTATTATTTGTTACTGGGATGGGGGCTAAGGATTTAGCACAGACAAGCCTCAAAAGCATCGATAAAAACTGTATGGAACAGGGCGAATTGGTTTATCTAGCTGACATCAGTGGTATGCCAAGCTTGATCAGCAAAATGGTCGCGATTCCCAAAATGAAGAATTACGATTACCCGATTTTATTAGACAAAGAGGGTAGTATCTCCGCTAAGCTTCCAGCGAAAGAAGATCAAGTGACGCTCGTTAAACTGGATCAAAATATGATTCATTCCACTCAATTTTTTGCTGACTCAATAACACTGACACAAGCATTAATCAGTGTCTGTGGCCAAAAATAGACATCAATAGTCCCATAATGAAGTGATTCAGTTTGGGACTTTTTCGATAGACTTAAGATGCATTATGCGAATCGGTTTTCTAGATAGCGAATGATTTCTTTAGAATCGTACATCCACTGGACGTTGCCGTTTTCTGAAATACGTAAGCAAGGGACTTTTACTTGCCCGCCGCCAGCTTGCAATTCTTCACGGTAAGGAGAGCCTTCCGAAGCACTGCGCTTCTCAATAGGAAGGTTGAGCTTGTACATAGCGCGTCGAGTTTTAGTGCAAAACGGGCAAGCTGTGAATTGGTATAAAGTTAGGTCTTTAGTCGCTTCGTTGACAGCTAATTGTTCTGCCTCAGGACGTTTCTTTTTGCTCCCACGCGTGACCACATCGACCAACACAATAAGACCGCCTAAAAGGTTGCGAATCAACTTTACCAAGTATTTCATCTCTTACTCTCTATTCATTGGAATGTTCGGGGGCTCATTCTAACGATAAAGTCGATGTGGTTTAAGTAGTGAAACGCTTAATTTTTAATCTGTGCAACGATGGCATCAGCACGCTCTGGTGATAGTGCAATTTTAGAGCGTAAGCGTGGGTACTTTTGTTCAATGACGTCGATATTACTCGCATTTCCGACTTGAATAACCCCAATCATGCCCATCATCAAATGTGGCGGGCAGTAATACAGGTGAATCCCTTCTTGCGAAAGGGTTAACGTGTAGATCTCATTGAGCGGGCTAGTCCACTGTTTGGCTTGCTCAGGAACCACGTAGGATTTGGCATTATGGCCCGATTGGGTTGGCACAAAGGTGACGGTATCACCGACTTGAGCATGGACGTAGCTGGGTTCAAATACCATGGAACCGGCGTCACCATAGTTTAACATTTGGATTTGCCAATCTTTGGCAGAGGCGAAAGAAGAGAGCAGCGCCAGACTCAACAGAGAAAGTATTTTGGACATTCTTAACCTCATCAGAAATTTTTGATGGAACACTCGATAGCGTCAAAGACTAGACGCTATCGAGTGTTAGGAAAATGCTGTGAACAGGGCTTATTTCGTCAGGCTGACAGCAAATGTTCCTGAAGGCGTTACAGGTAGGTAACGCTGGTAGAAATCTAGGTAGTTTTGTTCAGGCGTTAGGTCAGCAAACAGCTCTGGGTATTGAGCTTTGGCGATAAATTGCAGCATGCTACCGTCCAGAATAGTACGCGAAGCGCCTTGATAAATACCGTATACGCGCTGAGACTTAACAGCACTTAGGTCTTCCCAACCAGGGCGTTTGGTAAAGCCTGCAAGACGCTGTTGCGCAACCTTACGATCAATGCCTTGACCCATCACCATAGCGTCTGATTTTTTACCGCTTTCGGTACCTGCGATAAAGATCACTTCAGGGTTAGAGGCAATCACTTGTTCAGGGTTAATCGGTCCCCACCATTCCACAAACGGCGCAGCGATGTTATCGCCACCTGCGCTAGAGACCATGGCACCCCACATGTTTTTGCCGTAGGTAAATGAGTACTCACTTGGGCCTTGGTTACCGAACTCAATGTAAGTGCGTGGTTTCTTTAAATCCGCGTCAGCAATCTTAGCGTGAATATCCGTGACCAGAGCTTCGTATTCGTCAGCGATCTTATCTGCACGAGCTTCTTGGCCAGTTAGTTCACCGATGATGTGTGTACTTTGTAAATGGCGCTCAAGGGTTTGCGCATTGTAATCCACCACCACGATTGGAATGCCCGCATCTTCCAGTGTATCAACGTCCATACCTAGGCCTTTGTACTGCCAATCAGCTAGTAGTACGACATCTGGATTGAGGCTGAGTACTTTCTCCACAGAGAAGGTTTGTGATTCGATTTCACCCACGTCTGAGATGTCTTTTAGGGAAGGGCGGTAGTCTGTGTAAAGCTTCCAGCTCGCTGGGCGCCATGCTTCCCATGTGTCACGGGAAATACCGACTACGTTGTCATAGGCTTGCTCTGTACCGATGGCCATATAGTCCTCGGCATAAAAACCTAAGACAACTCGTTGAGCTGGGACATCAATGTCGACGGAACGGCCTAAAACATCCTTGATGGTGGTCATTTCGGCTTGTGCAGCACCGCTTATCAAGGTGGCACTTAGGGCGGCTAGAGCAAAGGTTTTCATATGATCCTAATCCTATTGGCGTGTGAAAACTAAAAAACGGCGCCATTAAACATTAGGATTGTTTTTTATGCAAATAGTTCTCGTTATCGATTTGAATCTTGCTTGCTAGCTTTGCGTTGATCAATCTTATTAGCTGGCTAGTACTGACCAGCCATTAGTCTGCACCAACACATTCTAAGAACTGATTTAATATTTGGTTAAACTGAGCGCCACGTTTTGTGGTGAGGTTAATTTCAGACTCGAAATAATACTGTTCGGGCAGTAAGGCTTTCATGCGACCTTTAGATACCCAATATTCTGCGTAGTGCTCTGGCAAAAAGCCGATGTAAGTCCCTGTGAGTATCAAGAAGGCGATACCTTCGTGATCTGATGCCGTCGCACAGCAGTTTAACTTTTGATGCATGGCGATGGCATCTGGGGTCATGCGGTGACTCGTCACCACAGTGTTGCTGTGGTTCAAAGTGGACTGGTCGGGTTGAGGTTGTATGAACAATGGGTGTTGGTCGCTACAAAACAAATAGTAACGCTCGGTGTAAAGCGGGCGATACTCAAGCCCAGATACTTTATTGGTAGAAGGCACTGCTCCTACGTGAAAGCGACCATCGATCACGCCTTTTTCAATGTCGCTTGGCGTGGACATGGTAATGTTGATGTTAATTTTATCACTCAAAGCACGCACATCCTTCAGTGCATGTGTGATACGCATTTGCGGTTGTGTGACGAGGTTATTTACCAACGCTATGTTTAAATCGCCACGTAGATCATTGTTGATCTGATTCACATCACTGCGAAATTGCTCTATCGATGCCAAGAGTACTTCCGCCAGATTGAGTACCGCCTCTCCTTCTTCAGTAAGAGTAATGCCACCTCTGCCTCGATGGCAGAGTTTCATACCTAAGCGCTTTTCTAAGTCACTCATCTGAATAGAAATGGCAGATTTGGTGATGCCTAAAATCGACTCTGCTGCGGTATAGCTACCACACTCAATCACGGTTTTAAACAAACGAATCAGCTTGATATCAAAATCGGTAATTTGATTAATGATGGCGCGCTTCTTTTTGTTTTGCATTTACTTAACCTGAGTGTAGTAAGTTTGTATTTAACTTAACCTAAATCCGTGAGAAAAAATACCCATACCAACTTACGGAGTGTTTCACAATGAGTCTGTTTCAATTTTCAAATGGCGAGTCTGTTGATCTAAGTGCGCATTGGATGCCTTTCTCGGCGAACCGTCAATTTCATCAGACGCCACGTATCATCACGCAGGCTTCAGGCTCATGGTTCAAAGATAAAGACGGCCGAGATATTTATGATTCATTGTCTGGCCTTTGGACCTGTGGTGCCGGTCACTCTCGTGCCGAAATTCAAAAAGCCGTCGCTGAGCAATTAGGCACATTGGATTACTCACCTGCGTTCCAATTCGGTCATGAGCTGTCTTTTAAATTGGCTGAGCGCATTGTTGCCAAAACCCCAGCAGGTCTTGATCACGTGATCTTCACTGGTTCCGGTTCTGAAAGTGCGGACACTTCGTTGAAGCTTGCGCGTGCATATTGGCGTGCTAAAGGTAAGCCAAGCAAAACCAAGCTGATTGGTCGTGCTCGTGGCTACCATGGGGTAAACATTGGCGGTACTAGCCTAGGTGGCATTAACGGTAACCGTAAAACATTTGGTCAGTTGTTCGATGCCGATCATATTCCCCACACACTACAGCCAGAGCTTGCTTTTACAAAAGGCATGGCGCAAACCGGTGGTGTGGCGCTAGCGAATGAGTTTCTGAAACTGATCGAATTACATGATGCATCGAACATCGCGGCCATTATCGTTGAGCCAATGTCTGGTTCGGCAGGTGTGATTGTACCGCCAGTAGGCTACTTACAGCGTCTACGTGAAATCTGTGACCAGCACGACATTCTGCTGATTTTCGATGAGGTGATCACCGCGTTTGGTCGTATGGGTAAATGGACCGGTGCAGAGTTCTTTGGTGTCACGCCAGACATTATGAACACGGCTAAGCAGATTACCAACGGCGCGATTCCAATGGGTGCTGTAATCGCTTCCAAAGAGATTTACCAAACCTTTATGGAGCAAGATCTAGCAGGACATGCCATTGAATTTGCTCATGGTTACACCTACTCAGCGCACCCGGTGGCTTGTGCTGCGGCCTTGGCTACACTGGATCTATTAGAGCGAGATCACTTTATTCAACAATCGGCAGAGCTTGCGCCCATTTTTGAAGACAAACTGCACGCACTAAAAGGCACCAAGCACATCATCGACATCCGTAACTGTGGTCTAGCGGGGGCATTGCAGATTCAACCGAAAGACGGTGATCCAACGGCACGTCCTTACCAAGCGATGTTGGCACTTTGGGACAAAGGTTTTTACGTTCGTGCTGGCGGCGATACGTTGCAGTTTGGTCCGACATTTAATGCTCAACCTGATGACTTAGAGCGCTTATTCAATGCGGTTCAAGAAACATTGCAGTCATTAGATTAAGTTTTTACTTATTAAACATACGAATTCAGAAAAGGTATCGAATATTATGCAAACCGTAACACATCTAATTGCCGGCGAAATGGTTAGCCACAGCAACGAGACAATTGAAGTATTTAACCCTGCGACGGGCAAAGTTACTTGCCTAATGGAAATGGGCAATCAAGAAACGGTGGCTCAAGCAATCAAAGCGGCTGAAGCGGCTTTGCCAGCATGGAAGCAAACGCCACCGCTAAAACGTGCTCGTGTGATGTTCCGTTTTAAAGAGCTGTTAGAAGCCAATAAAGACACCATCGCAAAATTGATCAGTGAAGAACACGGTAAAACCATTCCTGATGCGTTAGGTGAACTCCAACGTGGTATCGAAAACGTGGAGTACGCTTGTGGTGCGCCAGAGTTTTTGAAAGGTGAATACTCCAGCACAACAGGCCCAGGTATCAACGCGTGGAGCGACAGCAAGCCAGTAGGCACTGTCGCAGGTATCACGCCATTCAACTTTCCTGCGATGGTGCCACTGTGGATGTACCCGCTGGCAATCGTGTGTGGTAACTGTTTCATTCTAAAACCTTCTGAGAAGGATCCAAGCTCTACTCTCTACATTGCTAAGTTGCTTGACGAAGCAGGTTTACCAAAAGGGGTGATGAGTGTCGTCAATGGTGGCAAGGATGTGGTGGATGCGTTGATTCAAGCACCACAAGTAAAAGCGATGAGCTTCGTTGGCTCCACGCCCGTTGCGGAATACATCTACTCACAAGGCACAGCGAACGGTAAGCGTGTGCAAGCGCTAGGTGGTGCGAAAAACCACGCGATTGTGATGCCTGATGCAGAACTGGATGGTGCGGTAAGCGCCTTGATGGGCGCGGCGTTTGGCTCTTGTGGTGAGCGTTGTATGGCGATTTCTGTTGCCGTGTGTGTCGGTGATGAAACGGCGGATCGTCTAATTGCCAAACTTACACCTCAGATTAATGAACTGCGCGTGGGGGCTTACACTCAGGATGGCGTAGAAATGGGTCCACTGATTTCAAAAGAGCATTTTGAGAAAGTAACGCACTACGTCAACGAAGGCGTGGCAAGCGGCGCTGATTTGTTGGTTGATGGTCGTAACTTGAAAGTAGAAGGTCATGAAGAAGGTTACTTTATTGGCGGTTGTCTATTCGACAATGTGACCACGGACATGAGTATTTACAAAGAAGAAATCTTTGGTCCAGTGCTTTGTGTGGTGCGCGTGAACAGCCTTGAAGAAGGTATCGCTTTGATCAATGAACATGAGTACGGCAACGGTACTTGTATCTTTACTCGTGACGGTGAAGCGGCCGAATTGTTCTGCGACGAAGTGGAAGCCGGCATGGTGGGTGTTAACGTGCCACTACCAGTGCCAGTGGCATCGCACAGTTTTGGCGGCTGGAAACGTTCTTTGTTCGGTGACCTGCATGCTTACGGTCCTGATGGCGTGCGTTTCTATACTCGCAAGAAAGCAATCAGCCAACGTTGGCCGAAACGCGCTTCCCATGAAGCGGCGCAGTTTGCTTTCCCAAGTCAGCAGTAGTTGATGTACCAAACCTCCGGGGCAGGATAGTATGACTGTTATCTGCTCAACCTTGAATGGCGCTGTCTCTTAGAGATAGCGCCATTTTTTTGCTATTGGCTGACCAACTGGTCAAGCGCTTTTGGCTAACTTTCCTTTTAACTTTAGGTTTAAACCAATTCAACTTGGTGCTGGCTACAGAGTTAAAGGCCATTCGTAGATACTTGCCGACTTTCTTTTGAAGCTATCGTGACCAACGGGAGTTAGGTACATGTCTTTGCGAATATTTTCTGTCTTGTTTTTAGCAACTGTCTTGGTTGGCTGCACGGCTGAGGCGGATTCAACGGTTGCAACGCAGCCCCCAGCTCAGCCTGTTGATGTGGCAAAAGTGGTCTATGCCCAATACAGTCCTGAGTACACCTTTACCACACGTTTAGAATCGCCCCAGCAGGTGGATTTACGTCCGCGTGTGTCAGGCGTCATTGATGCGGTGTCGTTTAAAGAAGGGAGTCGCGTCAAACGTGGTGACCTATTGTTCAAAATCGATCCGCGACCCTTTTCAGCTGAAGTTGCTCGTCTGACCGCAGAGTTGAATCGCGCGCAAGCGGCTTTAAGCCAAGCGCAATCCGAAGCAGATCGCGCCAAAAGCTTACAAGGTCGTAACGCGATGTCAGCGGAGCAAGCGGAGTCGAGAGTCTCCCTTGCACAGCAGCGTCGTGCCGAGCTTGCCTCCGTCCAGGCTGCATTGGAAGCTGCTCTGTTAAACCTACAGTTTACCGAAGTACGTGCGCCGATTGATGGGCAAGTCTCAAATGCTTTCATCACAGCGGGTAACAACGTTCAAGCGGGTCAAAGTGTGCTAACGACGTTAGTCGCGACAGATTCTCTATATGCGTACTTTGATGTGGACGAGCGCACTTGGAACAGTGCTTTCTCTCAAGTCAAAGCAGATGGTCAAACCAAAGCAACGATGATGCTTTCTGGTCAAGCTCAGACGGAGTATCAGGGCTACCTAGACTTCATTGATAACCAGATCAATGTCGAGAGCGGCACACTACGTGTTCGTGCTTTGTTTAAGTCAGACAGTGAAGCACTTCGCCCTGGGGCCTTCGCACGTATCCAGCTGCAAGCAGTGGCTAGCCAGCCAACTATTTTAGTCCCAGATCGTGCCGTCGGAACCGATCTAGAGAATCGTTTTGTATTGGTTGTAAATCAAGACAATGTTTTGGAATACCGCCAAGTACAGCTAGGACGTAGAGAAGGGGATTTACGAGTGATTGAATCTGGCTTACAGCCTAATGAGCGCATCGCAGTTAACGGCCCAGCTCGCGTTGGACCAGGTATGACCATTGCTCCTAGGGATGTGTCGATTAAAACGGCTGAGTTGGCCTTAGCATCCGCTAAACCATCGGCGTAACAAGAGCTTTTCTAACATGAAATTCAGTCACTTTTTTATCAGTCGACCTATTTTTGCGGCGATGCTGTCTTTGCTGATTCTGATCGGCGGCGGCATTTCCCTATTTCAGTTGCCTGTCAGTGAATATCCAGAAGTTGTCCCACCCACTGTGGTCGTAACGGCCAACTATCCTGGTGCCAACCCTAAAGTTATCGCTGAAACCGTTGCCGCGCCTCTGGAACAAGAAATGAATGGCGTGGAAAACATGTTGTACATGTTTTCTCAAGCGACGACCGATGGACGCATGACTTTAACCCTGACGTTCGCTTTGGGAACGGACTTGGATCGTGCTCAGGTACAGGTGCAAAACCGTGTCTCCAGTGCTTTACCAAGATTGCCAGAGGAAGTGCAGCGACTTGGGGTGGTCGCTGAGAAATCGTCGCCTAACTTAACCATGGTGGTACATCTGTTCTCGCCTGAGGGTGATCGCGATATTAGCTATCTATCAAACTACGCAGATATTTATATCAAAGACGCTTTGGCGCGTTTGCCGGGCGTGGGTGATGTACAGATGTTCGGTGGTGGTAAATATTCCATGCGCTTATGGCTTGATCCTGACGCTTTAGCTTCCCGTGACTTGATTCCAAGTGATGTGGTGCAGGCCGTTAGGGAACAAAACCAGCAAGTCGCTGCGGGCAGTTTAGGTGCTCAACCCGTCGCTAACGACAGTGAATTCCAAATCTTATTGAATGTGAAAGGTCGTCTTGAAAGTATTGATGAATTTGAAAACATCATCGTTCAAGTCAATGATAATGGCGCTATCACACGTCTAAAAGATGTGGCTAGGATCGAGCTTGGACAGGATTCCTATTCTCTTCGTGCGCTACTGAACGGTCAAACTGCGGTCGCCATTCCTATTTTCCAACGACCAGGTTCGAATGCCATTGAGTTGTCGAACCAAGTTCGAGCGCAAATGGACGAGTTGTCCCAGAGTTTTCCTCAAGGGGTCGACTATGCGATTGCTTACGACCCGACAGTCTTTGTGCGTGGTTCCATTGATGCGGTGATCAATACGTTACTAGAAGCGATTGTCCTAGTCGTAATTGTGGTGATTCTATTCCTACAAACATGGCGCGCCTCGATCATTCCATTAATTGCCGTGCCCGTTTCCTTGGTCGGTACGTTTGCCGTCATGCAGTGGCTTGGGGTCTCAATCAACACCTTGTCTTTGTTTGGCTTGGTTCTAGCCATCGGTATCGTGGTGGATGATGCCATTGTCGTGGTGGAAAACGTCGAGCGTAATATCGAGAATGGTTTGTCGCCAGTGGCAGCCACTAGACAAGCCATGAGTGAGGTCACCGGACCGATCATAGCCATTGCTTTAGTGCTGTGTGCGGTGTTTATTCCAACAGCGTTTATACAGGGCTTAAGTGGCCAGTTTTACAAACAGTTCGCACTAACGATTACGATTTCGACACTGATTTCTGCGTTTAACTCACTAACCTTATCGCCTGCGTTATCCGCTATTTTGCTGCGCTCTCATGATGCCAAACCCGATGCGTTAACACGTGTTATGAACGCCATATTTGGTCGTTGGTTGTTTACACCGTTTAACCGCCTATTTGATCGTGGTGGGCGAGCATACGAGAAGGGTGTGAAAAAGCTGATTCGATTAGGTGTGGTGGTTGGCGTTGTATACGTGGGCTTGCTTGGTGGCACGTTCAAATTATTCGATGAGGTGCCAGGTGGTTTTATCCCGATTCAGGATAAGCAGTACTTGGTTGCGATTGCTCAGTTACCAGACGCGGCAAGTTTAGATCGAACAGAAGCCGTGGTACGTGAAATGGAACAAATTGCATTGGCGACACCAGGTGTTATGCAAACCGTGTCATTTCCTGGCCTTTCGGTGAATGGTTTTACCAACAGTTCAAACAGTGCCATTGTCTTTGTGACACTGGATGAGTTTGCTGAGCGTAAAGCGCCAGAATTGTCTGCTGGAGCCATTGCAGGCCAATTGAATGGTCGCTTCAGCACCATTGATGAGGCATTTGTGGCGATCTTTCCACCGCCGCCTATTTTAGGGCTTGGCTCAACTGGGGGCTTTAAACTACAGATTGAAGATCGTGCCAGCCTAGGCTTTGATGCCTTGTTTGCCAATCTGCAAAAAGTCATGAATGCGGCTTACCAAGATCCAGCCTTAACCGGCGTGTTCTCAAGTTTCCGTATTCAGGTTCCGCAAATGGACATTGAAGTGGATCGTGATCAGGCCTTGTTGCAAGGCATTCCTCTGGATCAGGTATTTGAAACGCTGCAGATCTACTTGGGTTCAGCGTACGTCAACGATTTCAATTTATTTGGCAAAACCTATCAGGTAAATGCCCAAGCTGAAGCTGAACATAGGGTGGACCCCGAGCAGATTTTGCGCTTAAAGGTCCGCAATAATGTCGGAGCGATGGTGCCGTTAGGATCTATTCTAACCGTGGAGCCAACCATTGGTCCGGATCGTGTGATGCACTATAACGGTTACCCTACCGCTGAGTTAAATGGTAACCCAGCCCCTGGGTACAGCTCGGATCAGGCACAGGCGGCCATTCAGAAAATTCTAAATGAGCAGCTTGATAAAGGCATGGCGTTTGAATGGACAGAAGTGACGTACCAACAGATATTGGCAGGTAATACCATGGTGTATATCTTCCCGTTGGTGGTACTGCTTGTGTTTATGGTGCTGGCAGCACAGTACGAGAGTCTTACGCTGCCGCTAGCGATCATTTTGATTGTACCGATGACCATTTTATCTGCTTTAGCAGGTGTATGGTTAACGTCAGGGGACAACAATATTTTCACTCGGGTAGCTTTAATCGTACTGGTTGCTTTGGCCAGTAAAAATGCCATCCTGATGGTTGAATTTGCGCGTGATAAACGTCATCAAGGTGAGTCTCGCTTAGAAGCGATACTGTCTGCCTGTCGTTTGCGTTTACGTCCGATCCTGATGACATCCATTGCCTTCACCGCAGGCGTGGTGCCATTGGTATTAGCTACCGGCGCGGGGGCAGAAATGCGTCAGGCGATGGGGGTGGCTGTATTCTCTGGCATGATTGGTGTTACGGTGTTTGGTTTATTGTTTACACCGGTTTTTTACATGGCCATGACCGCTTTGGAACGAAAGAAGTCCTAGTCAAAAGAATACTGACGACTCTGCAAAAAGGGGGCTCCAATTTTGGAGCCCCCTTTTGTTTGTTATAGATTGTGAATCATATCTTCGAGTTCATGAGGACACTGGTCTTTTACATTCGCCAGCATGTAATCAATAAACACACGGGTTTTGGCCGGTAGGTAATGTCGTGAAGAATAGTAAATCATGACGCGGATTGGATCGGCTTCGTAGTCTTTCAAAATACGACGAAAACCACCTTGTTCTAAGCATGTTTCATAATTACCGACGCCAACGGCGGCAATGCCAACCCCCATTTCCACCGCGGTCATGGCAGCTGAGAGGTTGTTGACGATCAGATTGCCTTCCGGTTCCATTTGAATTTGCTCACCGTCGATTCGAAAATTCCAGACTTTCTTTTTTCCAGTGGTGTCTGAACGGTAGGCAATGCAGTTGTGTTGTAGCAGATCTTGCGGGCAAGAAGGCTCACCATACTTACGGATGTACTCGCGGTTGGCCACCAAAACTGGCTGGAGAGAGTAGAACTCTCTAGCAATCAGTGCACTATCAACATTGCCTAGGATACCAATACCAACATCGGCTCCTTCTTTAACGAGATCTCCCATACGGTCGTCAAACTTTAAGTCCAACTCAATATCAGGATATTTCTTGAGAAAATCAGGCACTAACGGCAGTACAAACATGCGTCCAAAACTGTCCGGAAGATTCACTTTCAAACGCCCATGAGGGGCTTTTTGTTTGTCGGTACTGAGACGAATTTGATCCTCAAGTTGCTCTATCAAATGCCCGGTGCGTTTGTAGAGTTCCTGACCGTCTTCGGTCAAGGTGAGGGAGTGAGTAGAGCGATGAAACAGTCGTAATTCTAAGTTTTTCTCAAGCTGCGAAATGGATTTACTGATGGCGGCCGAAGACACGCCCAGCAATCTTGCTGCACTGGAGAAACTGCCGTTTTTCACCACCGTGTTAAAAATATTTAGCTGGTTTGGAATCATTAACGGGCCTTCCAAGAAAAAAATAAAGCCAAGCGGAAGAGGGTCCGTAGGGGCTTTTGATTGATTGAAAAGTATACCATTTTCATGCTTAGTTTGGCGGATTTAATAGACCCTAATGCCGAGTTAAATGAGGAAAAAAACGGGCTTAATTTATGAATTGATAGGCTTATCTATGGCTTTTCACAGAGAGTATGTCAGGCTGAATAAATCAACGAAAAATAGGAGGTGGCTATGCAGTTTAGTCGATTTCAATTTCGAAAGTGCGCAGAGTCTAAGGACAAGAATCGCGACTTTATCGCCGAAGAACCTATTTCCCTAGATCAAGCAGCGCAAGAGTATGCGGTAAAATATGATGAGCTCAACTTTTGGCAAAAATGTAAACGCTATGCTAATCGCATCGGGCGAGCGGGATTAGAGAAAGTATTCAGCCTCTATTACGCCACCCAACATAAGGACTGTACCTTAGCACAAAAAGCAGCAATCTATGGGGCGTTGGGGTATCTGCTCACGCCTATTGATGTAATCCCCGACTTGACGCCATTTTTCGGTTACAGTGATGGCATCAGTTTGATCAGCAGCGCCTTAATTGCCGTGGCTTCTTTAATTGATGATGGCGTCAAAGAAAAAGCTAAGGTCAAAGTGGAACAATTAATAGGGGAAACGGAGTCAGAATGAAAACAATCGGATTATTAGGTGGCATGAGCTGGGAAAGCACACAGGGATATTATCGGGCCATTAATGAGGGTGTGAAAGAAGCCCTAGGCGGTCTGCACTCTGCCAAGCTGGTACTGAATAGTGTGGATTTTGCTGAAATAGAAGCCTGCCAACAAAGCGGAGACTGGCGCAAGGCAGGAGAGATACTGGCTCAAGCTGCCCAAGGAGTCGAGGCAGCGGGAGCGGACTGTCTGCTAATTTGTACCAACACCATGCACAAAGTGGCAGAGGACATTGATGATGCGATCTCCATTCCACTTATCCATATCGCAGATGCCACCGGTGAGGCTTTAAAGCAAGCAGGCGTTAAACGAGTCGGGCTGCTGGGAACCGCATTCACTATGGAGCAAGACTTTTATAAAGGTCGCCTAAGTGAGCGTTATGATTTAGAAGTATTGGTGCCCAAAGCAGAAGATCGGGCTCTGATTCACCGAGTGATTTTCCAAGAGCTATGTGTTGGCATTACAACGAATGCCTCAAAAGCTGAATACTTACGTATTATTGAAGCGTTAAAAGAGCAGGGCGCTGAAGCGGTGATACTAGGATGCACTGAAATTGGCATGCTGGTCACCCAGGCTGATACAGATACTCCGTTGTTTGATACTACTGAGATTCATGCGGGTGCGGCGGTTACTTTTGCATTAAAGTAAATAATCCATTAACTATCTGGTTTTCTTTTGCCATATTTGATCCTTAATAGAGTGTTATGTTTAAAGCCTAATATCACTCACTATTTTTACAACACATAAGAGGGATTACCTGTGAAAGTATTAGCCTTTGCAGCAACGAACCACAAAGCATCAATCAACAAACAACTTGTGACTCATGCGGCCAACATCGTGGCGCAAAATACGGGTGCCGACGTTGAAGTGCTGGATCTAAACGATTACGAATTACCGCTCTACAGTATCGAGCGCCAGACGGAAAACGGTATGCATCCGTTGGCTCAACAGTTCTTCGATAAAGTTGGTGCAGCGGATGCGGTGCTGATTTCATTTGCTGAGCACAATGGTTCTTATGCCGCAGTGTATAAGAACTTATTTGATTGGGCGTCTCGTATCGATATGAAGGTATACCAAAACAAACCAACCGTTTTATTGGCAACATCTCCAGGACCTGGTGGTGCTGGAAACGTGTTGGCGGGGGCAGTGAACTCTGCGGGCTTTTTCGCAATGGATTTAAAAGGTAGCTTGTCAGTGCCTTCATTTAACGACAACTTCGATACGGATAAAGGTATTTTGGTCAACGAAGAGTTGTCTGCAAAACTAAAAGATATCCTAGCGGCGTTAGGTTAGCGCTTTATTCGCTGCTAGTTTTATGTTGGCGATGATTAGGTGATGAAAAAGCGGCTTTCAGCCGCTTTTTTTATTTTTCTTGATGCGAAAAACTCCTTAAGCAACTACTCATAAAGGAGTTAGAGGTAACTAAGTTTTCTGTTATGTTTTTGTAAGCTTTTCGTAAGAGGGGGGCTGGGGCATCTATTTTTAATAGATGATAATTATTTACCATTGAAAATATTTTATAAATGTAGATAATTCGCGCTGGATTTATTTATAAGGATAGTAAAGTCATGGATGTATCGAATAAAAATGATGGCACATTAAAGGATATTATATTTACGGCAGGAAAGTGGCAGTACTTCAAGCTTTGGGTCGTTAATATGGTACTTAGTATACTGTCATTAGGCATATACAGCGCTTGGGCAAAAGTTAGAAATACGCAATATATTTACGGCCATACTTTAGTTGATGGTGTGAGGCTAGAGTATTTAGCGCAGCCTTTGCAAATTCTAAAAGGGCGAATTGTCGCTTTGCTCTTATTGCTTTCCTATATAGTTTGTACGATTTTCTTTCCTCTTTTCAGTGCATTGATTTCGCTGATTATCTACGCTGTATACCCTTTGTTAATGGTAAAAGCACTTCGCTTTAATTTAAGACATACTTCATACCGAAAGGTTAGATTTGGCTTTTCTGGAAGTACTAAAAGTGCTTATTTCAACTTTTTGCTACTACCTATTCTAGGCACCTTGAGCTTAGGATTGGCAATGCCATGGGTATTGTTCCGTATTAACCAGTTTATTTATGGTAACTTACTATATGGTGATAAAAAATTTGAAATCAACATCAAATGCCGAGTTTTCTATAAGGCTGTTATCATATCAATTATTTCATTCTTAGTGCCTATAGCTGTCATTGCTCCTCTGCTATGGGGGAGTTTTTCCGATAATCCAATTATTTTAATTGGATCTATTTATGCATCTTATTTTATTGCATTCCTAGCGTTTTCTGTTTATTCAGTCCTAATTCGAAACCACATCGTTAACTCTTTAGAAGTGAAAGATATTATGTCTTTCAAATCAAACCTTGGTTTTGGACGCTATTTCTGGACGGTGTTTAGCAATTTGATAATGATTATTTTTAGTGTTGGTTTACTATTTCCAGTGGCTAGAGTTCGAATGCTTAGTGTTCTCTACTCAGCAACACAAGTTGTATTGTATCCGGGAATAGAGGAACTCTCATCCTCTTCGAATGAGCTTGATTCTGCATTAGGAGAAGAAGTATCAAGCTTCTTTGATGCTGGCTTATCACTCTCTTAGGTAAGATACGTGATTCAAATATCAGGTTTGTATCAAAGTGCCACTTCATCTCGTGTAGATGAAGTGGTTTTGTCTTTAAAAGAGGGTGTTATCTTAATAAGAAGTGGTGATGCCATTTCAGAACAATTTAATTATTCCTCTTGTAAAATTAATTCAACTCTCCCTGGGGTTCCGACGAGTATTACTCTTCCAAATGGTGCGGTGTTTACTCCTCATACGACAGGATTCAAGTGGCCAGCTAAAAAGCAAAGATGGTCTGAACTGCTTAATCAATTAGAGAGTAAATGGCATCTAGTGTTAGCCTCAGTTGCCGCTCTAATATTATGTGTATTTCTTTTTATCCAAAGTGGTGTACCACTTTTGTCAAAATATATTGCGTTATGGCTACCCAGTTCTGTCTCTGAAGTAATGGGGAAGCAAACATTACTTGCATTGGATAAGCTTCATGTATTTGAAGTAAGTTCTCTTGAGCAGCGTAAACAAGAAGAAGTTCGTGCTCGCTGGGATCGTTTGTTGGCACAATCAGACCTTTCTATCACTGGTTATTCGCTGAGATTTCGTAGTTGGAGTAATGGTCCAAATGCATTGGCATTAGCGGATGGTACGGTGATTGTCACGGACAGTCTTGTTAAGTTGATGGCAGAAGATCTACGGCAGCTTGACGCTATTTTGCTTCACGAAATAGGACATATTGAGAATCGACATGTTTTGCAAGCTGCAATAAGGTCAACAATCATAACAACACTCTATACCCTTATTTTGGGTGACCTAGATGGGATTGCAGAATCCATTTTGGGCTCAGGGGTGAGCCTAATTGACTTAGCTTTCTCTCGTGATATGGAAAGAGAAGCTGATGAGTATGCTTATCAAAGTCTCAAAAACTTGGGCCGTCCAATGTATGACTTTTCTGATGCACTGAAGACATTAAAAGAGGTATATGAAGTCGATGGGGAGAGTGATCATTGGCAGTATTTAAGTTCTCATCCCGATATTGATCAGCGTATTCAAGCTCAATCTGAAGATTGAGCTTGAAGATAAAGCCTATAGATTTTCTTCTGCAAACTCAGCTAGACGGCTTCGTTCGATGCCATTTACATGCATGATACTGGTGTATTTAAAGGCCTTACAACGCTCAACCAAATAGGTCAAACCTGAAGTAAGGGGAGTGATGTATTTGTTGTCAATTTGAGCAAGGTTGCCTAAAACAATGATTTTCGAGTTCACTCCCACACGAGTGACGATGGATTTCAACTGAAACTGTGTTAAGCCTTGTGCCTCATCGACAATGATTAACGCGTTATTGAATGAACGGCCACGCATAAAGTTTAGAGATTTGAACTGGATATTGGCTTTTTGTTTAACGTAATCAATGCTGCTGACGGCGTGCTCATCGCTACCGTGCAGGATTTCAAGGTTATCGTCAAAAGCTGCCAGCCAGGGTGCCATTTTCTCTTCCTCGGTTCCGGGTAAGAAACCAATGTCTTCGGCTAAAGGTGGTGTAGAGCGCGCGACGATAATTTTATTAAAGCGTTTTTCTTCCATCGTCACATGAAGTCCGTAGGCAAGCGCTAATAAAGTCTTACCTGAGCCTGCAGGCCCAGTCATAATCATCATGTCACTGTTGTCGTGACGCAGAAGATAAAACGCCATGGCTTGTTCCAAGTTGCGCGGAGTGATGCCCCAGAAAGACTGGTGCATTAAGCTTGAGCGATTGATATCGAGTAAGTACACATGGTTCTCATCAATATTCACTACAAAACCACTGAACTCATCTTCGTCTATCACGAACATATTTAAATAAAGTTCTTCTGGAAGCTCTGCTTTGGAAATCTTATGGACCGTATGAACTCCGTGGGTTTCTGTAGAGACATTGGAAATATTATCCCAGAAATGTCCTTCGACACTGACGTAACCTTTGTTCAGTAGATCAACGTCGTCTAGCACTTTGTCTTTGCGGTAATCTTCAACGCGCTCTAATCCTGAGCCCTTGGCTTTGATGCGCATGTTGATGTCTTTGGTAACAAGGCAAGCACTGGCTCTAGGGTTGGTGGCTTGAAGGCTTAGTGCAACGTTAATAATACGATTGTCGTTGGCGTGATTATGATTGCCATTTAAGAAG
Source organism: Marinomonas ostreistagni (assembly GCF_016461785.1). GTDB lineage: Bacteria > Pseudomonadota > Gammaproteobacteria > Pseudomonadales > Marinomonadaceae > Marinomonas > Marinomonas ostreistagni_A. The sequence continues at coordinate 203,876 of NZ_JAEMUH010000003.1, forward strand.
GGGACATTGTCCAATTGCGTGATTTGTTGGTCTGGATAAATGGCCAGAGTGCCATTGCCTTTACTGATTTGTCCGCAATCTGGCGAATGTATTGGAACGCCATTTTGCAATTCTTTTGGGCTGGCATCCCCGACGATTTTATCAATGATGTTGATGGCTAGGCGTGCTTCTCGGCTGACGTCTTTATCTCTGCGATCCTTTATCTCGTCCAACTCTTCGAGCACCGTCATCGGGATGACGACTTTGTGTTCCGCAAAGGCGTAAATGGCCATTGGGTCATGAAGTAAAACGTTGGTATCTAACACATAGATCTTTTCCATAGTACTTCTCTCCTCTATATAGAGATAAAAATCCATTCACTGTGTACTTATATTCTTTTCAGGAAGTGCCTCCGTTTCAATTGAGAGTATTTTGAGTGTATGACAAAAATGCGACAAGCGCTAAGCATCATCAAAAATTTATACCAAATGATGGCCAATAAAAAAGCCCCAATCGCAATACCGATTGGGGCTTTTAATTTGCTTTTTGCGAGAGAAAAAATTACTCGTCTAGGAAGCTACGTAGATGCTCAGAGCGACTTGGGTGACGTAGCTTACGCAGAGCCTTAGCCTCGATCTGACGAATACGCTCACGAGTTACGTCGAACTGCTTACCCACTTCTTCTAGAGTGTGGTCAGTGTTCATGTCGATACCGAAACGCATGCGCAGTACTTTGGCTTCACGAGCGGTTAGACCTGCAAGAACCATAGTCGTTGATTCTTTAAGGCCTTCGATGGTTGCGGTATCGCTTGGTGATACTGCGCCATCGTCCTCGATGAAATCACCTAGGTGCGAATCTTCATCATCGCCGATTGGTGTTTCCATTGAGATCGGCTCTTTAGCGATCTTCAGTACTTTACGGATCTTGTCTTCTGGCATGTCCATACGCACAGCCAACTCTTCTGGCGTCGCTTCACGACCCATTTCCTGAAGCATTTGACGAGAGATACGGTTCAACTTGTTGATCGTCTCAATCATATGCACAGGAATACGAATGGTACGTGCTTGGTCAGCAATCGAACGCGTGATGGCCTGACGGATCCACCAAGTTGCGTATGTCGAGAACTTGTAACCACGACGGTATTCGAACTTATCTACCGCTTTCATCAGACCGATGTTACCTTCTTGGATCAAGTCCAAGAACTGTAGACCACGGTTGGTGTACTTCTTAGCGATCGAGATAACCAGACGTAAGTTTGCTTCAACCATTTCTTTCTTAGCACGACGAGCACGTGTCTCACCGATAGAAATACGACGGTTGATTTCTTTCAATTCAGCCACTGATAAGCCAGTGTCTTTTTCGATGCCGCGTAATTTACGCTGGCAACGCATAAATTCTGCTTCGTTTTCACGAAGGCCATCAGCGTATGATGCACCTGAATCAATGCACTCTTGAATCCAGTTAGGGTTCGTTTCATTGTTAGGGAAACGCTTCAAGAATTCTGTACGAGGCATCATCGCTTTGCGCACACAAAGTTGCATGATCAAACGCTCTTGCTCACGCAGTTTGTCCATGCGAGAACGGATACGATCGATTAGATCATCAAACAATTTTGGCGCTAGCTTGATCGGTGCAAACATGACGCTTAGCTCTTCTTGCTTAGCCGCCACTTCTGGCGTACCGCGCTCATGTTGCTCAAGCAGAACTAGAAGTTCTTTGTATACACGACGGATTTCACCAAAACGTAATGCAGTTTCCTCTGGATCAGGACCGCTTTCTGTTTCGCTTTCATCGTCATCGCTGTCGTCATCGTCATCAGAGTCGTCATCGCTGTCTTCTTCGACTTCTTCTTCAACGCTTTCTTCAAGCTCTTCGAAGACTGGCTCTTCGCCATCGCCATCGATAAAGCCGCTGAAGATGTCGCTCAAGCGACCTTCTTCTTCCAACGTTCTGTCGTAAGTGTCGAGTAGTAGGTCTACCGCACCAGGGAAGTACGACAATGCCGCCATCACTTCACGAGTACCTTCTTCGATACGCTTCGCGATAGCGATCTCTCCAGCACGAGTAAGCAGTTCAACGGTACCCATTTCACGCATGTACATTCGTACAGGGTCGGTGGTGCGGGTCACATCACCTTCTACTGCGGCCAGTGCCGCGGCTGCTTCTTCAGCAGCATCATCATCTGTTGAATCACCTTCTTCCATCAGAAGGCTTTCTTTATCAGGCGCGTATTCAGAAACCACGATGCCCATGTCATTAATCATGGCAATGATTTCTTCAACCTGCTCTGGGTCAGAAAGGTCATCAGGTAGGTGGTCATTAACTTCAGCGAAAGTTAAATAACCTTGTTCTTTACCTTTGGCGATCAGCTCTTTAAGACGTGACTGTTGAGTGTCTGGCATTCGACAACCTATCGTTTAGAAATTCGTTTGGGAGTTTAGCAAGCCGCGTATTATAACAAAAAACTTCGTTTTTATCCAGATATTCTGTTGGCTATTGGGCAATAATTAGTCAATTATTTTGACTTCTTCTTGCGCAACTGATCCATTAGAGCGCGGAGTTCTTGCTGTGTTTCAGGATTCTTTATGGCGTCATTACCACGGCTTTTCAACCGTTGGATGCTAGAATTTAATCCTAAGGCCTCAGATTGAAGTGTAATCCAATCCTCAACCTCTTGTTTGGCGTTGGTGATTTTTTGCTTCGTCGTGGCATCAGGGTGATTCAATAGAGCATAGACAGTTTCAAGTAAAGCCTGATTTTTCTCTTGAACAAGGAAGTGTCCAGTATTGTGGCTAGGGTGTTTAGAGAAATAACGCCAAACACGACTAAAGGCTTGACGATCCGGCGTGTCACCTGACAACAGTGGATCAGGAACATCCACTTCTTGAGCAATGGCTGGATGCATCAGTATACATAACGTGGCATGAGCAATCCGTTCTAATTTAGGTTGCATAGAGAGGGGGGCGAAGGTCTCTTGGTCTTGCCACTTACCCTTTCCTTTCCATTGGCCTTGCCCCTTCTTGCCCTTAAAGCCTTTATTGTTAAAGCCTGGCTTTTTTGACTGCGTTGTTTGAGCAGGTACCATTTGGCCATCATCAGGGTAAGGTTGGTAGCCTGCATCATCGTAGCCTTGCGGTGCATAGCCATCGTCCATTTGATTATAGCCATAATCATCGTAATGATTGTTGTCAGGCGTTTGCGGCGCGTATTGATTCGACTGTGAATGGTCGTATTGCTTTGGAACAGGGGCTGCTGCAGCTAATGTATCTGAGCTTAGACCAGACTGCTCTGATAACTGCTTTATTAGTAATGAACGTAAGGTTGCTTCCGCTGGAATGCTTTGAATAAGTGACATTGCATTCTGGGTAAACTGTGCTTCGCCTTCTTCATCGGCCAAGGTCACTAAAGAACGTGCATGTTCAAATAACACGTGCGCTAGGGAAGAGGAATCTTCTAATAGATTCTGGAAGCCTTCGGCGCCTTCTTTACGAACCAGTGAGTCGGGATCCTCTCCTTCTGGTAAAAATAAGAAACGCACCTGTTTGCCATTCTGGATAACTGGAAGAGTCGCTTCTAATCCGCGAATGGCGGCCGCGCGACCGGCTTTGTCCCCATCAAAGCAGAGTGTGACTTTATCTACCAGTTTGAACAGCTTTTTGAAGTGTTGGCTGTTCACCGAAGTGCCAAGAGTCGCCACCGCATTGGTGATACCGTACTGTGCCAGTACGATAACATCCATGTAGCCTTCGACAACGATGATATGGTCTAGCGTTGTGGTATTTTGCTTGGCTTCATAAAGACCATAGAGCTCAAGGTTTTTATGGAAAACAGGGGTTTCTGGAGAGTTTAAGTACTTCGGCTTTTCATCGCCAAAAGCACGCCCACCAAAGGCGATGACGCGACCGCGAGTGTCGCGAATAGGGAACATAATACGATCACGAAAACGATCGTAGTAATGTCCTGCCTGCTCTTTCTTTTCGATCAGCATACCGCCTTGTAGTAGCTGCTCTTGTTGCTCGGCACGTGTGCCCAGCTTTTTCAATAAATTGTCCCAGCCAGGTGGTGCAAAACCAAGGCCGTAAACTTTGGCAATTTGTCCGGTTAAGCCACGATCATTGGCTAAGTAGTGGCGTGCTTTGTCCTTGTGAGGGCTTTGGGTGAGTTGCTCTTGGAAGTAAGTTGCGCACTCACTTAAACGCTTGAGTAATTCACTGTTTTGCTCATAACGGTCTGGAACGCCTTGTTCACGTGGTACTTCCATACCTGCGTCTTTGGCCAGTACTTCAATCGCTTCAACGAAGTCTAGGTGGTCATGTTCCATGACAAAGGAGATGGCATTGCCGCCCGCACCACAACCAAAGCAATAGTAAAACTGCTTATTAGGATTAAGACTAAAAGAAGGAGATTTTTCGTTATGAAACGGACAAAGAGCAGAGTAGTTTTGGCCGGTCTTTTTTAAGGTGATGCGAGACGCAACCACATCAGTGATATCGGTACGAGCCAGTAGCTCATCAATAAATTGATCTGGAATACGTCCCGCCATAGTCTTGCTATTAGCCTAGTAATGCTTTTACTTGTTTGCTAACAACCGACATATCGCCACGGCCTTGAACTTGTGGTTTAACAATGGCCATCACTGCACCCATTTGTTGCATGCTGGTTGCACCTGTTTCAGCAATGGCTGCTTTGACGATATCAGTCACTTCTTCCTCGGTAAGTTGCTGCGGTAAGAATTCTGCAATAACGTCCATCTCTTTCTTTTCGATTTCCGCTAGGTCTTCACGACCACCGTCAGTGAACTGTTGGAAAGAGTCTTTACGCTGTTTCACCATCTTATCCAGAATTGCCAATACGCGATCATCTTCCACTTCGATACGTTCATCAACTTCTACACGTTTGATTTCAGCTTGGATAGAACGAATGATGGTAACGCGCTCTTTTTCTTTAGCACGCATTGATGTTTTAAGAGTATCGGAGATCAATTTTTTCAATTCTGACATGGTTGTCTTCCTCAGGAATGGGCAATCGTGTTATTGAAACAAAAAAAATCGGCTAGTTATAGAACTAGCCGATTTCTTATCGTAAAGCTTTTCAACTCTACTGCAATCGGTATTGCTTAAAATTAAGCAATGAGTAATTGCTTAGTATAGGCGTTGGAATTTCTTCTGTTCGCGAGATACTTTCTTAGCGTGACGCTTAACAGCTGCAGCTGCTGCACGCTTACGTAGAGTAGTTGGTTTTTCGTAGCACTCACGGCGACGAACTTCAGCTAGGATACCTGCTTTTTCGCAAGAACGCTTGAAGCGACGTAGTGCAATGTCAAATGGTTCGTTATCTTTAACTTTAACTGCTGGCATATCTATTTACCTATAAAAAATTTAGTCGTTTGTATACACAAAACGGCGCGAATCATACCGATTTTTCAACATAAAATAAAATGGTACGAGCCGTAATGTGCGGCTTTCACAGTGTGTGTACCCAAATGTTGTACAAAAATTCTCTTTGGGTGCCCCTAAACTTAGTGATCCCTAGCTCTAATTATAGAGTCTTAGTAGGGAGAGGGACGGGAAAAAATCACCTGCCTTTTAATTAAACGATCAAATCGGGGCGTATTGTACAGGAATCATCCTGTCTTTGTCTAATGCTTTCCTTACTTGCTCAGTTATCTGCATCAATACTCTCTACGTTGTCTAAGCAGTTTGGGTTACAATGACGCCATTAGCGAACAGCGTAGGAATACCATGAAAGTTTTAGGCTTAGAGACTTCTTGTGATGAGACTGGTATCGCCATTTACGATACCGAAAAAGGTCTATTGACACATAAGATCTACACTCAAATTGCACAACATGCAGAATATGGCGGTGTGGTGCCGGAATTGGCATCGCGTGACCACGTGCGTAAAACCTTACCTTTAATCGACGAAGTGTTGGCGGATGCTAACCTGAAAAAGTCGGATCTGGATGCAGTGGCTTATACCTCAGGCCCAGGCCTGGTTGGAGCATTGATGGCGGGGGCGACCATCGGCCGTTCTATGGCGTATTCCTTAGGCATTCCTGCTTTAGGTGTTCACCATATGGAAGGTCACTTGTTGGCGCCGATGTTGGAAGAAAAACAGCCAAAAATGCCGTTTATTGCTTTGTTGGTGTCAGGTGGTCATACACAACTAGTGCGTGTTGATTCGATTGGCCAATACAAGCTTTTGGGACAGTCTCTAGACGATGCAGCTGGTGAAGCGTTCGATAAAGCCGCGAAGATGATTGGTTTGCCGTATCCTGGAGGCCCTTACATTGCGAAGCTGGCTCAGACTGGCAACCCTGATGCGGGGATTAAGTTTCCACGTCCGATGACAGACCGTCCGGGGTTAGATTTTAGCTTTAGTGGCTTGAAAACAGCGTTTCTAACGGCTGTGCACGATGCGTTGGATCGTGATGGTTTCAATGATCAATTCCAAGCGGATATTGCTTTGGCATTTGAGCAAGCCATCGTTGATACTTTAGTGATCAAATGTCGTCGAGCGCTTGAACAAGAAGGCCTGACGCAACTCATTATTGCTGGTGGTGTAAGCGCGAATAAGCGATTGCAAAGTCAGTTGGAAACTCAATTGTCGAAAATTAACTCAAGTGTTTTTTATGCTCGTCCTGAATTTTGTACCGATAACGGTGCCATGATTGCTTATGCCGGAGCTCAGCGATTGTTGGCAGGGCAGAGCTCCCCATTGAATTTATCGATTCGCGCTCGCTGGCCATTGTCAGATTTGCCGGATATTAGTGAGGAGGTCTAATCATGCAAGACATCGTGTTTATTGAAGGCCTGCATACCAAGGCGGTCATCGGTGTGTACGATTGGGAAAAAGTGATCTGGCAAGATTTAGTATTTGATGTGGAGATGGAGCATGACAATCGTGTGCCCGCAGCCAATGACGATATTAATAAAACATTGGATTATGAAGCGATTTCAAATGCCATCACTGGCTTTTGTAAAGAGCACCAATTTGAGTTGATTGAAACGTTAGCTGAACGCTTGTGTGCGGTTCTGATTGATCGCTTTGGTCTTACCTCAATCACTATGACATTGCGCAAACCTGGCGCAGTGCCTGCTGCCCGCGCCGTTGGTGTGAAGATTCGCCGTAGCGCCTAGCTAGACTTTTAACAGGAGCGGATTGTTAAGCTTTTCAAGGGCTTCAATCCGTGCTTGTTTTAACGCTTGTCCCAATTCTGCCCCAGAAAATCCCTGCTTAATTAAAGTTTGAGCATTCACCTTCGCAATGCTGGCGCGAAGGGCTAGCCAATGTTTTGCTTCCGTTCCGGTCAAATGGGACAAAATGCTGATCAGCTTCTCAAATGGCTGCGGTTTCTTGATCGCAGCAATACTGCTTAACCAAGCTTCCCAAGTCATGCCATCCAATGGCAATGTATAGGTTTCAATAAACAACCGGATTTGTTCGCTGAACCAGCAGAATTGATTGGGAGCACGTAAATAGGCATTAAGCTCGGTCAGCGCCGCGACAGGTGTCTCTGCGGTGATTAAGCTCCAGCGAGCATGCTTGTCCCATTCCTTTGCCAGTTGCTGCGTATGGTATGCCAGTTTCGGGAAGAGGTGTTCCAAGGCACCCACTTCTTGCAAAACGTCAAAGTATACATGGGCATAGTCACTTTGCAGGGCATTTTCGGTTTCACGCCAAACACGCTCTGGCGTCAAACTGTTCAACTCACCTGACTTTGCGATGGCAGCCATCAGAGCCTTGGTTTCTGGCGCAATGTGAAAGCCAAAACTCGCGAAGCGCGCCATAAATCGTGCCACGCGCAGCACTCGAAGTGGGTCTTCAATGAAGGCATCCGATACATGACGTAGCACCCGTTTTTCGAGGTCTTGTTGACCATGAAAAGGGTCAATTAAGACACCATCATCTGCTTTGGCAATGGCGTTGATGGTTAGATCTCGGCGCTCGAGGTCTTCTTCCAAGCGAATGTCGGGGGCAAAGTCGCAAACAAAACCTGTGTAGCCAATGCCTTGTTTACGTTCTTTACGAGCTAGTGCGTATTCTTCTTTGGTTTTAGGATGTAGAAAAACTGGAAACTGCTTACCAACTTGTTGGAAGCCTTGCTGCAACATATGGTCTGGGGTAGTGCCCGTCACGACCCAGTCCTTGTCTTTTACTGGCAAGCCAAGTAACTCGTCTCGAACTGCGCCACCAACGAGGTAGACCGTTGCTTCTGACAGCATTAACCTTGCTCGCACTGCTCAGGGAACATGGCGCTCCATTGGCTAAAGCCGCCATTTAATGAGTAGACTTCTTCGAAGCCTTGGCTGGCTAAAAATTCTGCAGCACCTTTGCTGCTGTTGCCGTGGTAGCAGCAGACAATCACAGCTTGGCTTTTATTGCTTTCCTCAATAAATGCCTGAACGTTATCGTTGTTCAGGTTGATGGCAGCGTTCATATGGCTGGTTTGAAAACTCACCGCATCGCGGATGTCGACGACGATGGCATTGTTTTCAAGTAGGGGAAGGGCATCATTGATATCGATACAAGAATAGGTGCTCATGGTTCTCTCAATTCATGTTACAAGGAGTGCTGAAACGCTGGTTATCATCCAGTCGTAAAGCTGTCAGGGCTCCACCCCAAACGCAGCCTGTATCCAATGCATGGATGTTCGGCGTTTGAGTTATGCCTTCTAATGCTGCCCAGTGACCGAAGACGACACGTGTGTCTTGTGGTAGTCGGTTAGGGAAGGTGAACCAGGGCTGGTACCCTTGACGGGCGCTCTCCGGCCCTTCTTTGGATTTTAGATCTAGCTTGCTGTCAGCACGACAAAAACGCATACGGGTCAGATAGTTGGTGATGGCTCTTAAGCGATCCATACCATTAAGTGACTCTGACCATGTGTCCGGTTTATTACCATACATGACCTGAAGAAATTCCTCCAGTTGCTCTGAGCGCAACACGGACTCAACCTCGTGACTGTAGCGAAGGACATCTTCTATGTTCCAACATGGCGGAACCCCTGCATGGGTCATCAGCACATTAAAATCGGGGTCATAGTGAGCCAGAGGTTGCTGTCTTAGCCACGTCATCAGTTCGTCACGATCGCTGGCTTGCAGGATGTTCATTAAGGTGTCGCCACGTTTCAACGTAGCAAAACCATGGGCAACAGCTAACAAATGTAAATCGTGGTTACCCAGCACAACCTTGCTTTTCTCTCCTAGAGAGCTAACAAAGCGTAACGTTTGCAGACACTCTTTGCCGCGGTTTATTAAGTCCCCTGCAAACCAAAGTGTATCGTTTTGATCGTCATACTGGATTTGTTCAAGGAGCTTCAGGAGGGGGGTAAAACAGCCCTGCAGGTCTCCGATGACGTAAGTTGCCATATTTCGCCTTAGTGAACTTTATTAGGTACCGCTAACGTGAACGGTGGGATTGGTGCATCAAATTCGCTGCCATCCTCACTTTGAAAACGGTAGCTGCCATGCATCACACCTACTACCGTATCAATAACTGTGCCACTTGTGTAATCGTAGGACTCGCCAGGTGCTAACAGAGGGTATTCACCGATGACGCCAGCACCTTTTACCTCTTGAACCTTCTCATTACCATTGGTGATGATCCAATGGCGTGATAGCAGTTTAGCGCTCTCAGTACCGCAGTTGGTCATGGTAATGTGATAGGCAAATACATAGCGCTCATCTTCCGGTACGGATTGCTCGGATAAGTATTCCGTACGAACTGTGACGATAATGTCTTGCTCTGGCAGCATGATTAACCTCTTTTGCTCACAAGGTTGGCAATACGGACGAAGTCGTCTACATCCAAACGTTCAGGGCGTAAGCTTGGATCAATCTCTAAGGCTGCAAATTCCTCGTCGTTGAGGACTCCTTTGTAGTTGTTGCGAAGCGTTTTACGACGTTGTTGGAAACCAATGCGTACCATGTCTTCAAGCATCTTTAGGTCTTCAGCGACACAAGGTAATGTTTTATGTGGCACCATACGAACGATCGCCGAATCTACTTTTGGTGGTGGGTCAAAAGACTCTGGTCCCACGATAAACAGAGACTCTACGCGACAGTAGTACTGCGCCATCACACTTAAACGACCGTACAGGTTGTCACCTGGGCGTGCCGCAAGGCGGTCGACCACTTCTTTCTGCAACATAAAATGCATGTCATCGATTTGCTCGGCAAAACTGAGCAAATGGAAGATCAGCGGAGTTGAAATGTTGTAAGGCAGGTTACCCACCACGCGAATGTTGCCATCCTGCGCCAGACTGGAAAAGTCGAATTTCATGGCATCGGCTTCATGAACGTTTAAATCTGGGTAACGGAATAAATTGACGCGCAAAATAGGAATCAAATCGCGGTCTAGTTCCACCACATCCATGCGTTTCGTAGCACTGATGATACCTTCCGTCAGGGCGCCTTTACCGGGGCCGATTTCAACAACACGCTGGCCCTCTTTGGGCGCAATGCAAGCGACGATACGGCGGATAATGCCGACATCATGAAGGAAGTTTTGGCCAAAGCGCTTACGGGCTTTATGGGGATGTGATTTACTCATTTAATGTCTTTTTTTGCGTTGGTTGCCATGGTAATGGCGTTTTCAATGGCAACTTTTAAGCTACCATCACTTGCTTGTCCGGTTCCCGCAAGATCGAGAGCCGTTCCGTGATCAACGGAGGTTCGGATAATCGGTAGGCCAAGGGTTATGTTCACCGCATTGCCAAATCCTGAGTACTTTAACACAGGTAAGCCTTGATCGTGATACATGGCCAGCACACAGTCTGCTTGTTCAAGGTATTTGTTCTGGAACAAAGTGTCAGCAGGAAGTGGACCAATCAAGTTTATTCCCTCTTTGCGCAGTTCGTTGAGTGTTGGAATGATGGTCTCTATTTCTTCACGGCCAAGGTGACCGTCTTCACCAGCATGAGGGTTTAAACCACATACCAAGATACGTGGCTGGTCACAGCCGAAACGCGTTTTTAAATCCCGATGCAAAGCACGTGTAACGGTTCTAATAGTATCAGGTGTGATAGCTGCTGGAATGTCTTTAAGGGGCAGGTGAGTGGTCACTAATGCAACGCGCATGGCTTGACTGGCAAGCATCATAACAACTTGTGGACTGTTACAAAGGTCTTGGAAAAACTCGGTGTGCCCCGAGAAATGTACTCCAGTTTCGCACAATACACCTTTATGTACAGGCGGCGTTACCACTGCATCAAAGTCGCCATCTAGGCAACCTTGACCAGTGATTCGTAACGTCTCTAATACATAAGGTGCATTTGCTACATCGAGTTTGCCGCATTCCACGTTTGAACCTAGCAAGGTTGGTAGAATTTGCACTTGTCCAGCTTGGTGGTCAGTGATCTGAGCGAGGTCACTGCAAACTTTAATCTCCAACTCTAAACCAAGCTGTCGTGCTCGTTGCCGAAAGAGCTCTGGATCTCCGACTACGACCAATTGCGCAGCAAAGTTGTCTTGCAGCGCACTTAGAATAATGTCTGGTCCAATACCAGCCGGTTCGCCAGATGTGATGGCAATACGTGGGTTCACCTATCTTCTCTCCTGCTAGTCGTCTTTTCGGTCAATAAAGGCATCAGCACGAAGTTCAGATAACCAGTTGTCCAACACAAAGTCTTGCTTTTGCGCCATGATTGCACGCTCAGCATTACGACGTTTTACTTTATCGCTGATGTCATTTTGACGGCGACCATCTACTTCAAGAATATGCCAGCCAAATTGCGAGCGGAAGGGGGCGCTAATATCACCAACATCAGTTTTATTCATCATGTCTTCGAATTCAGGCACCATGGTGCCGGGTGTTACCCAACCTAGATCTCCACCTTGTAGTGTGGAGCCTTGGTCTTCGCTGTACTCTTTCGCAATATCAGCAAAATCAGCACCTTGTTCTAGGCGATTATATAGCTGTTCAGTCAATGCTCGAGTTTGTTCATCGTCACGAATTTCGTTTGGACGTAATAGAAGATGGCTGACTTTTGTTTCTTGCTGGTAAGCAACGTCTTGAGAGCGCTTTTCAATGACCCACAACAGGTGGAAGCCAGCATTACTTTGAAGAGGACCGATCAATTTGCCTTGCTGCTGGCCAATAGCTTGGGTAAATAAGCGTGGAAGCTCACTGGCTTTTCGCCAGCCTAAATCCCCGCCTTGGATTGCAAATTGTCCTTCAGATTGTGCGATGGCTTGATTAATAAAGTCATTTTCAGATTGAATCTGGTCTGCGATCTCATCAATTTTAGCTCGTGCTTCGTTAATATCGCTCGCTCGAATGACGATGTGTCGCAAATGGAATTCGGCTTGGTTCTGATCACTGCTTTGTTGATTTTTGAGGAAGTCGTCTATTTCTTGCTCTGTCACAGAGATACGAGATTGTGCAACCTGTTGGCGTGCCTTGCTGATAATAAGCTCGTTCTCGATTTGTTGTCGGTAACGTTTATAGTCGACGTTTTGGTTCGCCAAGACTTGCTTTAATCCTGCGACATCAGTATTGAATTTGTTGGCAACGGATAAAATAGCCTTATCAACTTCTTGTGTGCTTGCACGGATTCCTTGCTTACGTGCGTAGTTTACCTGCAACGCTTCTTCGATAAGCTGGTTTACGATTTGTCGGTGAATACTGTCAGTTAAAACACCGCCAGGGACACGGTCTTTCACGACATTGAAACGAGCTGTTACATCACTGTCAAGAATCGGGCGAGAGTCTACTACAGCGGCTAAACCATCTATTCTGACAGGTTCAGCTGAAACAGGGGCCACAGTCCATGCTGCAGACGTTACTAACAGCGAACAAATAAGCTTTTTATACATCATTAATATCCGACTTTACCTTGGTTCCAGTAGTCATCAGCAATGGTTGTGAGGTCTGAGTTCGTTCTACCTACACCGCTAAGACTGCGTAAAATAAATTGTAAGAATATGCCTTCGTCGTACTGACCATCGTCGTCACGCCAGCGTTGATAGCTGAAGGAAGTTTTTATACAGCAATTTTCATAGCCAAACCCTTCCACTTCCGCTGTCCGTTCATGGTCAACCCAGTCGTAAGATTGCTGTTGGAAGAAATGCCAGTTGTCATTAATTGGTAAAATGGTTCCGAAACTAGCTTGTTTAGTCATATCTTCAACATTGTCATCATATAGATATGAAAAACTAAGATTCAGCACAATGCCACTGTCTGGGGTGTATTTAAGGGCTGTTTGCGCAAGATCTACACGATTTCCATCAAAATCGTAGTTAAAATGGTTAGCGAGCGTGAAACGATCACCATTATAAGTGGCTGCTGTTAGCACAGCACTGCGCGCACTATCATCCACTACACTTCCAGTATCCCCGTCTACCCCAACTTTTCTATCTGCGAGATAGAATACTTGTCCACCTTGCAGTGTCCAACGGTTATTGTTGTTTTCATCATAGAATCGACTCTCAAGTCCTAATGCGATCTGCTCTGTATCACCAATGCGGTCATTGCCGCTAAAACGTTGGTGAGAAAAAGCTTGAGCATAAGTCATATCCATCTCATTAGCATCGAAGTCCGGAATGTCAGACTGCTCCTGATAAGGGGCGTTAAGATATTGGATACGAGGCTCTAATGTTTGGCGCCATTGGTTCTCTAGGTGGCGGTCAAACACAATGCTGGTGTCTAAATAGTATGATAAGTGATTGACTTCGGCGTCGCTGTCTTGAAACGTATCGTAGTCGTGCAGCGAATAATTACGGTACTGGTGTAATATACCGGTTGTTATCCCGCTCCAAGCATTTCCGTAATAGACATTAAGGTCCTGATTTAAAACAAACCGCTGACCATCTTGTCCTGTTTGATCTGGCTCGTAAAACTCGGTGAATTCTATATCTGGACGATAACTGAAACGCGTGTCTGCATAACGATAAGACGCACTCAATCGAGGCATCCATTCCAGCGGCTGATTCTCAGTAGGGTCAGGGGTTTGGTAACGTCTTACTTGTACATTAGAACTAAAATTCCCTAAGTCATAACGTGCGTTGGCTGTGCGAACATAGTTATCTTTTTCTTGAATAGACGTGTTGTTAATTTCGGGCACCCTGTTTTCAGTAGGGTTGTCCTCAAGATTCAAACCAACTTGTAATTGTTCAGTTAGCTGCTGTTGGCTTGAAAGCTTACGTAGGGTGCCTTCTTCTCCGTATTCGTTAAAGAACGTCGACTGTTCGAATGTTGTAAGGCCATATTGACTTAAATGACGTAATTCAATGTCTAGACCTTGACCATTTTGATCTTTGTCTTCTTCGCTCGATTCACCTATCGGCAGTACTAGATTCGGAGTCAGTGTTGCATCATATTCAGGCGCCAAATTCAGATAATAAGGTGCAGAAACACTCAAGCTCTTTCCACTTAGGCCAAAGCTTGGAAATAGGAAACCAGATTGACGTCGTTGATCGAGTGGAAAACGCAGCCAAGGGAAGTAAAAAACGGGGATGTCATGAATGCGAATCTGCACATGCTTCGCAGTTCCAAAACCGCTGTCAGGGTTCAGCTCAATACTGGATCCGTACAGTGTCCAGCTGTCTTCACCGGGTTCACAAGTGGTATAAAAGCCTTCGTTAATAAATATTAGACCATCTTTGGTTCTTGCTATTTCACTTGCTTCGCCTCGGACGCGGCTTTGGTGAGCTAGGAACTCAGCATTTTCGAAGCGCGCGCTTTGGTTACCTTCTTCGGTACTAATATAAGCTTTGTCACTGCGAATGAGCTGGTTTTTCGCTCTTAAGGAAACATCGCCAGTGGCCTGATAATATTTGCTTTGCTCCCCTTCAATAAGGTCCGCATTGAGTTCTGACAATGGCTGTCTTAGGGTTGCGGAACCTTCCATATATAAGGTGCCTTGCTCATCCCGATAGATCATATCCGCTAACAGATGCGTATTGTCATCGTCGACAACCTGCCAGCTGTCAATGTACGCACCTCGGCAATATTGGTTTAACGTCGCTTGCTGTGAAACACTAAGCGATTCTTTTGGTACCCAGTCCCATTCATTTGCCTCAGCCATAGGCAAGATGAAAAGACTTTGAAATAATAGCGCGTAAGAGCGTAAATGCTTTGGCATGCGGAGTATACTAAATCTCTATTACGTGCTGGCGCGAACATTGGCGCGGCACATGTCGGTCCATATTGGCGACAAATAATAATCTATGCGCCCCCTAGGGGGCTACCGATTCTGGAGAAATATCTTTATGTGGAAATGGGTTGGGGCAATCGTTGGCTTGTTGTTTGCGGGCTTTTTTGGATTAGTCGGCGGTTTTTTCGTAGGTTTGTTAATCGATCGAGCCAAGGGGAACCAAGCGGGTGGGCGTAGAACAGGTGCGTCTTTATTCGAGCAACAGCAAGTGTTTTTCCAAACACTGTTCCAACTTATGGGGCGTTTGGCAAAATCTGATGGTCAAGTATCTCAAGAAGAGATTGAGCTAGCTAAAGCTGTGATGCAACGTCTGCGTCTATCACCAGACGCTCAGCGTCAGGCTCAAGAGTTATTTAATCAAGGTAAAGCATCGAGCTTCAATGTTGACGAAGCGCTACAACGCTTTAATAGAGTAGTCGGCGCAGGCATGTTGCGCCGCTCTTTAGTTGAGGTATTACTCTTATCTGCCTACGCAGACGGTTACTTATCTCTTGAAGAAAAGTCATTGCTGGGTCAAATTTGCGCTCAACTAGGTATGTCAGAAGCAGAATACAACAGCATTCATGAGCAAATTAAGCGTCAGACGCACTTTCATCAAGGCTATCAGCAACAAGCATCCGGCAAATCTTCTCCTGACCTTTTGAAAGCCGCTTACGAAGTTCTTGAAGTTAATGAGAGTATGAGCGATGCGGAGATTAAAAAAGCGTACCGTCGCCTGATGAGCCAGAACCATCCTGATAAACTGAGCTCACAAGGTTTACCAGAAGAAATGATCGAACTTGCCAAAGAGCGTACGCAAGAAATTCAGTCCGCTTATGAAATGATTAAAAAATCGCGTAAGTAATATGTTTTGCCTAAGTAGGCATGGCTAAAAGCAAAATGGGGAGCCAATCAGCTCCCCATTTTTTTAATCCAATGGGCTTTCATAGAAAAGAGATTTTTCGAATTCGGGTAAGGTTTTGCGCTGATTTGACTGATTCGTATGCTGCTTTAGAAATCCCCACACCCGTTGCGTAAGGCGTTTGTTACCGGTCGGATCGAAGCGTGCATCAGGCAGCGCATCTATTTGTACGTAGGATGCTCTTTGGTTGCCTCGTTTATTTGCTGCTGCTTGTCGTTGTCGTGCAAAACGTGCATCGGCATTGGTTCGATCAAAATAATAGTCCAGCGTCGGAAGTCTCAAGCGCTCAATATTTTGGGCAAACTGGAAATCACTCAGCGCGGCGGTGCTTCTAGGTTCAATTAAAACAAGTGCCTGATTAGTGGTGCCTCGCTCGGCAGTATAGCGCAGCGCATAGGCGGCACCACTGCGGTAGCCTAGATAAGCTACTTGGTTGTAGCCTTTTTCTTGGGTTAATGCGATGGCGGCATCGATTCGTGCGAACACTTGTGCTTCATTCGGTAGTTCAGGTGATGTCGATGAGTCTGCATTGGCACTGTTTTCATTGGTTTCACTGGGTTCATTGTTTGTCGTTTGAACAACTTGTACGGGAGTGGCTCGGCCACCCATATCCGGTATTTCAATGGCTAACGTGCACCAACTGTGTCGTGGTAATGTTTCACGAAGGGGGGACACCACTTGTGGCCAATCAGGATGGCCATGATCCCCGTGTAATAGTATTAAGCAACCTTGAGGATCTCCCGTTTCCGCTTCGCGAAATAACCCAAAGAAAGACTCACCATCCGCTTCTAAGGTTTCTATTTCATGGGCATGGTTAGTACTTAGGCGCTCAATCAAACCAGCAATTCTCGTTTGCTGGGGGGTTGGCATTACTCGTGGTACATCGCTTTGCGTGACAGCGGGAGCGGTGCTACTGGTTTCCTCTTCACCTTCTGCCCAAACGTTCTGCAACGTCAGTATGAGCAAACAAGTGGTTAGCGTTATTTTCTTCATTGAATCCAATACTTATGCAATGGGCCTTGTTAGAATATTGCGCAAACAACATTCTGTCACTGCCGGAGACAAATATGAAAGACTTTCTTATTGCACCGTCTATTTTAGCGGCTGATTTTGCGCGCTTAGGAGAAGAAGTAGACAACGTACTGGAAGCCGGAGCGGACATCGTTCACTTTGATGTTATGGACAACCATTATGTTCCAAACCTAACCATTGGGCCGATGGTGTGTCAGGCGCTGCGTAAACATGGTGTGACAGCGGACATTGATGTTCATTTAATGGTGAAACCCGTTGATCGCTTGATTGGTGACTTCATTGAAGCAGGCGCTAGCTACATTACTTTCCACCCACAAGGTAGCGAACACATCGACCGTTCATTACAGATGATCCGTGATGGTGGCTGTAAATCTGGCCTTGTGTTTAACCCAGCGACGCCTCTGGATGATCTGAAATATGTCATGGATAAGGTCGATATGATTCTACTGATGTCTGTGAACCCAGGTTTTGGTGGCCAGAAGTTTATTCCAGGTACGCTTGATAAACTTCGCGAAGCGCGTCGCCTGATCGATGAAAGCGGTTACGATATTCGTCTGGAAGTCGATGGCGGTGTGAGCGAGAAAAATATTGCCGAGTGTGCAGCAGCCGGTGCTGATACTTTCGTTGCAGGGTCAGCGATCTTCGGTAAACCAGACTACAAAGCGGTGATAGATCAGATGCGTGCTGAGCTCGCTGGTGTGAAGCGATGAAAACGCCGAAACACTTAAAACGCTTATTCGAAGGTTGGCCTGAGTTAGTCTGCTTTGACCTAGATGGCACGTTAGTGGATAGCGTGCCTGATATCGCAGCAGCAATGGATAAAAGTCTAGTCGCTATGGGGGCTTCCCCAGCAGGTGAAGAGCGAGTCCGAGGCTGGGTAGGTTATGGTTCCGCCAAGCTTGTGCAACAAGCAATGGAGTGGGCTAACCTGCCAGTAGAGCGTATTGAAGAAGGCTATAAGTTATTTTTAAAAGAGTACTTTGACAACTTAGCTGGCAGCTCAACGCTTTATGCCAATGTGGAATCTATCCTAAAAGCGTTTAAATATCAGAAAGTCCCCGTCGCCTTGATTACCAATAAGCCGAGCTTGTTTATCAAGCCTTTGCTCGATCACTTTGGTATCTCGACCTACTTTAGTTGGATGTTGGGTGGCGACTCTCTGGAAGACAAGAAACCCTCGCCCGTGCCACTGTTGCATTGTATGGAAGATATCGAAGCCGCTCCCGAGAAATGTCTGATGATTGGCGATTCGTTGGCGGATTATCGTGCGGCCAAAGCGGCTGGCTTTAAATGTGCCTTGGTGACCTATGGCTATAATCACGGTGTCGACCTCAAAGAGCTAGAAGCCGATGTGTTGATCGATGATCTGGCTGAACTGTTAATGTGATCTAGCGCTAGCTTTATTTGATAATTCTAATAAATGGGTAGGTGATTGTCGTAATAGGCATGACCTGCCCATTTTTTTTGGATAGAATCCAGCCCGTTTAAACTTTGAACGACGATGCTGTAGATGTTGCAAACCTTTCTAACCCGAGCGAACGAGCTGGCACGCATAGGCCTTTTGGCCATGTTATTGCTAACGTTTGGCCCTTTGGTAGGACAGATTAGTGCTGCATCCCATCAAGCAGCCATGGCCGATTGGGTCTGTGGTGACGAAGTGGCGATTAGTGATATGTCTCATGAGCATCATGGGGCTGATCATCATGCTTGGTATGAGCAGTGTGAATACTGTTCTCTCGTTCAGCACTTTCCTTTCTTAAGTGTTTACACACCTGAGTTCACCGCCGCCAATGGCCTCGTGGATTCAGGTCCCGTTGTAGCGGTACGCAGCGCCTTTCGTAATAAGGCTTTGTTTGCCCATGCTCCCAACCGTGCCCCGCCAGTTCTGATCAGTTAACGTTTTTTGAATTTTTATTAACTGATTTAGAGATGTCATCATGACTCAATTTTTTGATGCTGGACAATTACGTCCAGAGAATACTGCTCGCCCCCAATTTATCTCTCGTCGTCCAGTGTGGGCGATAGCGCCTCTGACCATGGCGGTGATCTTTGCGAATCAGACCATGGCTCAGGAAGAGGCATTATCGAATGCGATAGTTGTCAGCGCTCCAGAAATCGAAGCGCCAGTGGTCACTCGTGTAAATTTAGATGAAACTCCTGTGCTGCAATCGGCCACCGATGGCGCGACGGTATTGGCGCAAATTCCGGGCTTTTCTGCAA
This sequence comes from Marinomonas ostreistagni, assembly GCF_016461785.1. Taxonomy (GTDB): domain Bacteria; phylum Pseudomonadota; class Gammaproteobacteria; order Pseudomonadales; family Marinomonadaceae; genus Marinomonas; species Marinomonas ostreistagni_A. The sequence continues at coordinate 223,162 of NZ_JAEMUH010000003.1, forward strand.
TTGGCAATGGGGGGACCAATGGCGATCCTATCTTCCGTGGAATGTTTGGCTCTCGTTTGGCAATTTTGACCAGTGGCGCGCAGATGGCGGGTGCTTGTCCTAATCGCATGGACAACCCGAGTGCTTACATTAACCCATATTCTTACGATGAAGTAGAAATCGTCAAAGGCCCACAAACGGTTCTATGGGGGCCAGGCGCGTCTGCGGCAACAGTGCGTTTTGAGCGAGCTAAGGAGGACTTCTCTGAAAAGAATTATCGCTTGGATGCCAGTGCTTTGGTGGGTTCCAATGGACGTTTTGATCGTTACCTTGAAGGCGCCGTGGGGAATGAAAAGGGTTATCTGCGCTTAGAGGCAAATTCATCGCAAGCAGATGATTACGAAGATGGTAATGGTGATGTGGTGCCATCTGAGTGGGATAAATGGAATAGCTCCGCAGCGATTGGCTGGACGCCAGATGAAGACACACTTTTGGAATTGGAAGTTGCTCGTGGAGATGGTGAATCGAAATACGCGGGGCGTTCTATGGACGGTACTAAGTTCCTACGTGAAACTGCAGCATTGCGTTTTGAAAAACAAAATCTCGGTGAAAACTGGCGCAAGCTGGAAGCACAATTTAACTACGGCTACGCCGACCATGTGATGGATAACTTTACCCTACGTGAATCATCAATGATGCCTATGGCAATGGAATTAGACCGTCGTACTCGCAGTGGTCGAGTGGCCTCTACTTGGGATTGGAGTGACTACTCAATAATCCTAGGGGTGGATGCTAAAGAAGAAGAGCACCGTCGTGGCTTAAATACGGCGAGCGTGATGACGGACTATAGCAGTGAGCAAGCGGGAGTGTTCTCTGAACTGACTTGGTTTATGAATGATACGCAGCAAGTGGTTTCAGGGCTGCGTTTTGATCGTGTCAGTGCCACCGATGAATTGACGACGACGGCGACGGCAGGGCAAGAACGTTCTGATAATCTGGTGAGTGGTTTTGTTCGATTGGAAAGCGACCTGAGTAGCATGCCTGCGACTACCTATATTGGCTTAGGGTATGTTGAACGTTTTCCTGATTACTGGGAAATCAAACCCGGTAACGCAAGTTTATCGGGGGATGTGAATGCCTTTGCCGGAGTTCAACCTGAGAAAACGACGCAGATTGATTTAGGGATTAATTACCAAAAAGATGATCTAAGCTGGTGGCTGTCAGGCTATGCTGGAATGGTCAACGATTACATCTTGTTTGATTACTCAAATGATACACAGGTGGGCAATGTCGATGCACTTATTGCAGGGGCGGAAGCAGGGTCTCGTTATCAATTATCCGACAATTGGAGTACAAATGGCTCGATCGCTTACGCGTGGGGTGAAAACCGTGATTCCAATACAGCGTTGCCACAAATTGCACCTTTGGAAGCGAAGCTGGGGTTAACTTATGAACAACAGGCTTGGACACTGAACTCAGTGCTGCGTATGGTTGCGAAACAAGACCGTGTGGCGCTTGATCAGGGTAACGTTGTAGGCTATGACTTCGCGGAGTCGTCAAGCTTTGCCACCTTTGATATCAATGGTGAATACCGTTTGAGTCAGGTGGTGACATTGCGTGCAGGGATCGACAATCTATTCGATCGTACCTATAGCGAGCACTTGAATAAAGCGGGTAGCTCAGTGTTTGGTTACGCGGCTGATACCGCGTTTAATGAACCAGGACGCACTGTGTGGGCCAGTATCAATGCCTCGTTTTAAAGTATTTCATTTTGTGTTGTGAATAAAAAAACGGGGTATCGTTTGATACCCCGTTTTTCTTGATAGTGAGATGGAATCACTAGTTCGTTTCGGTGTTACCTACTTGAGATGTATCCGCTTGGTCCTCGTTGCCATTTTGGCGTGAGTGTTTCTCTGAAGTTTTGGACTTAGCCTCAGCGTCAGGTTTACTAGAGATAAACTCATCTTGCGACGCTTGTTGCTCATTAAATAAGTGCAAAGTACGAGTCGGGAAGGCGACTTCGGCTCCGTGTTGTTCAATGATTTGCATCGCTTTAAACAAGACGTCTTGTTTGACTTCATGATATTTCGCCCAGTTCGTGGTGCGGGTGTAGGCGTAGATGAAGAAGTCTAGGGAAGATGGGCCGAACTGGTTAAAGTTCACCATGTAGATCTGGTCATTATCGATTTCATCGTGATTACCAACCATTTCTTTCACATCGTTGATAATATTAGGCAGTTTACTGAAGTCGTTATAACGTACACCAACAGTTTCATTGATTCTTCGGTGTGACATGCGTGATGGGTTTTCTACTGAAATAGTTGAGAAAATAGCGTTGGGAATATAAAGCGGACGCATATCAAAGGTACGGATACGCGTTAGCCGCCAGCCGATATGTTCAACAGTCCCTTCAATTGTTTGGTCTGGTGAACGAATCCAATCACCAACTTTGAAAGGACGGTCCAAATAAACCATTAACCCGCCAAAAAAATTGGCTAATAAATCTTTCGCAGCAAAACCTACGGCAATACCACCGATACCACCAAAGGCTAGTACGCCAGAGATGCTATAGCCCATGTTTTGGAGAATAACCAACACAGAGGTGATGATGACCGCTGCGCGAAGTAATTTGCTGATCGCACTGGCCGTTGTATAGTCTACCGGTTGCTTGGTAGCACGACCGGATGTCATGGCATTTTCGACACCCTTTACACATCGTAATAGGAACCAAGCGATGATCGCGATCACACCGATTTCTCTAACTTTTAGCACAATTGCCGCGAAGTTCTCATCCAGTTGGGTGTCTGATATTTCGGCGGCAATACTCAAACCGACTAACCAAATAAACAATCGCAGTGGCGGCATGGCCGCTTCGACAATCATGTTATCCCATGGATTGCGAGTGCGTTGAAGCTTGTCATCCACACGCATCAAGATTCGGTTAACGATAAAGTTAATCACCAGAGTCGCAAACACGACGATGAAGATTTTTACGATCCAGTGCATTTGATTGTCGCCCAGACCGAGGTAAGGCTGAATGGTTTCCCAAGTCATGTATTGAATCCTTGTTTACAGTAGTAGCAGTGTGCCTAAGCCTAAGAATGCAATGTATCCGGCGATGTCTGTCACCGTAGTCAATATTACGGAACCTGACAAAGCGGGATCGATTTTAAGCTTATCTAAAACGACAGGGATTATGACGCCAGAAAGTGCAGCCATTAAGATATTAATAACGATAGCCATCGCAATTGTGAAACCGAGCATCGGACTTTGGAACCAGAACAATACCGCGGCACCGATACACAGGGACCAGACAATACCGTTTAAACCACCCACTTGAAGCTCCTTCTTTAACAGTGAGCTAAAGTTTGCTCGGGTAATCTGGCCTAGGGCCAAACCACGGACTATCAGTGTGAGAGTTTGGCTTCCGGCGATCCCTCCCATGGAAGCAACGATTGGCATTAATACCGCCAGTGCCACCACTTGTTCTAGGGTTGCTTCAAAGAGGCCAATGAATGCCGAAGCCATAAACGCTGTTAGTAGGTTAATGCCCAGCCAAAAACCACGGGATGCGGCACTGCGACGTACTGGTGAGAATAGATCCGAGTCTTCATCCAAACCGGTGTTGGACATTTGTACCGCTTCTTGTTCTAAGCGGCGCGCTTCAAGAGCGTGCCCCGCATGAAAGCGACCGACTAGCAACTGGTTGCTATCGAGTACTGGAAGTGCTGAAACTTCACTTTTTTCCAACAGGTCTGCTGCTTTGACAACGTCTGTTTGTGCGTCGATAAATGGGTATTCTTCTTCCATAAAGCCAGAAACTGGCTCATGGGGCTGAGCGTTGAGAATAGAGCGAAGATGGACGCAGCCGACCCAGCGCCCGGTTCGGTTCACCAAATAAAGAGTGTCGGAGTAGGGTGCAGAAACGCGACGGAACAAACGCATGGCTTCCGAAACGCGTATTGTTTGAGCCGCGACTATCAGCTCGTGATCAACCCAACGACCCGCTTCGTCTTCCTCGTAAGTCACGCCCTGTTGGTAGTATTCGCGCTGCTTGGCATCCATCTTCTTCAGCGCAATGTCGATCATCGGATCTGGTAGAGAGTCTGCAATCTCTAAAAGATCTTCTGCATCCACATCAGAAAATAACTCGGCAATTTCGAGGTCGTTTAGCTCTTTAAGAAGTAGCAGGCGGGATTCGCCACGCATCTCGACCAAAATATCTAGGCGGTTGGTTTGTTTGATGCTGTCCCAAACAAAGCGACGTTGAGAAACTGGAATCGATTCTAAGGCCAAGGCCACATCATCAGGGGGCATTGAACTGATGGCTTGATTGATGTCTTGGTTAGAAATGTTTTCTTGAGTTAATAACTCAATCAATTCTGCAATTGGGTTGGACACAATTGAGCCCCTTATACGTCTAAGATAGTTGCTTCAGTGTGAGTGAATTCGTCTTTATAATCAATGAACTAAGAGTGACAAACAGAGCTTAACCAGAGAAAATTATGGCTTATCATGAAGTTTACGCTCAGTGATCACAGTTAAGCTGTCAGAATCTTTCGGTTGGTGTACATAACCCAGTGTGGCATTGGCATGTTCTCTCATAATGCCTTCCGCTCGCGTTCCGAGTCCATTCACAATGGCATGGTAAACATGGTGATGCTGTTGATGTGCAAACTGGAATCGCTTAGCTTCACGCTGCATATTTTTTTTGTCAAAAGCCAGAGCGCTGGAAGACGCAAACGGTAAGTGTTCATTACGGCTCAGTGCAGCTTGGATAGCGGGATTATGAGCCGCTTCAATGACAATATCGTGAAAACGCTTGTTCATATTTTGATAATGTTCGAGGTCGGCTTCCTTTAGTGATTCGACGTTTAGAATTTGATCACCTTCTTCGAGTAACAGTGCTAACGCTTGTTGATGACTTTGGGATAGACCACGCTCAGCCGCTTGGCGTGCTGCCAGTCCCTCCAGTACACCTCGCACCTCTACTGCCCCCATTATTTCCTCAACAGAAATAGAACGTACTTCGTAACCGCGTCCAGCCAGTTTGGTCAATAGGCCTTCTTGCTCTAATGCTCGAAATGCGATGCGTACCGGAGTACGTGAAACCCCTAGCATTTCAGCTGTAGGAACTTCTGCAATACGACTCCCAGCACTTAATGCGCCGTCTAAAATCATCTGTCGCAGCTCGCTCAAGACATTGGTTTGGTTTTTCTTCATAAATGCCGACTCTGTTTATTGGATCCAATGATTGCTAAATTCTGAGTTTAATGGCCGCATTTTAGCTTAAAGTCTATTTATTGGATCCACTATGTGTTTTTTTAATGAGAAAAATGGACCTTGCTAGGCTATATTGGATCCATTAAAGAACAAAAATAACACAATTAGGAGAAATTCATGAGCCAGCAACCGTTTCCAAAGAATACTTGGTATGTGGCCGCCATGTCGGAAGAGATTGGTACCGAGAAGCCATTAGGTCGCAAGATATGCGGCGAAAGCATTGCTTTCTATCGTCCATCGGCCAATGAAATTGCCGCAGTACGGGACTTTTGTCCGCACCGTGGTGCTGCCATGTCATTAGGCTATGTAGAAGATGGCTTACTAATTTGTGGTTACCACGGTTTGAAAATGGGTGCCGATGGCAAAACCAAAGAAATGCCACTACAACGAGTGCAAGGTTTTCCATGTATGAAGTCATTCGCAGTGGAAGAACGTTATGGCTTTATCTGGGTATGGCCGGGTGACCAAGATTTAGCGGATCCAAGTTTGATCCCTGTGCAAGAGTGGGCGATCAGTGATGACTGGGCTTACGGCGGTGGTTTATACCATATCAATGCCGATTATCGTTTGATGATCGATAACCTAATGGATTTGACCCATGAAACCTATGTCCATGCGTCCAGCATCGGGCAAAAAGAAATCGATGAATCGCCAGTAGATACCAAGGTTAATGGCGATGAAGTCATCACCAGCCGAACCATGGAAAATATTACTGCACCGCCATTTTGGCAAGCGGCGTTAGAAGCTAATGGTTTACCCAAAGACGCACCAGTTGACCGCTGGCAGCGCTGCCGTTTTACACCGCCTTCTCATGTGATGATTGATGTGGGTGTCGCGCTAGAGGGTAATGGTGGCTATGACGCGCCAAAAGACAAAAAAGCCAGCAGTATCGTAGTGGACTTTATCACTCCTGAAACCGAAGACACCATGTGGTATTTCTGGGGGATGGCGCGTAACTTTAAAGCAGATGATGCGGAGTTGACCGATAAAATTCGTGAAGGTCAGGGCGGCATATTCCAAGAAGACTTGGAAGTGTTGGAGCGTCAGCAAGCTAATCTAAAAGCCTTCCCGGATTACGACTTGTTAAAACTCAATATCGACGCCGGAGGCGTGCAATCTCGTCGGGTGATTGAACGTATTATCAAGGCTGAGACTGCGGTTAAGATGGTACCCAATGACGCTCCTTTGCAAACGATCTCATTCTAAGGTGGTGTCATGATTGAAGTCGTTGTTCTAAATAAAGTCGACGAAGCCGCTGCGGTGGTGCGTCTGGTGCTAGGTAAAGCCGATGAAACAGCGCTACCGCCCTTTGAAGCGGGTGCGCACATTGATATCAAATTACCAAGTGGCTTATTACGTCAGTATTCCTTATGTCGTTTGCAGTCTGATCCTCGTTATTACGAAATTGCAGTGTTAAAGGACCCACAATCCCGTGGTGGCTCAGAAGAAGTGCATGGCTTAAACATTGGCGATGTGGTGCAGATTAGTGAACCAAAGAATCACTTTCCGCTACGCAGTAAAGAAGCCAAATCTTTGTTGATCGCCGGTGGTATAGGGGTGACGCCCTTATTGCCAATGGCGCAAACCCTGCAATGTGCGGGCACGTCATTTGAATTTTACTACTGTGGCAAATCACCGCGTACGGCTGCTTTCAGTGAAACTCTTAAGCAGGCATCGTTTGCCGATAAAATGCATTTCCATTTCAGTAGTGAACCTCAAAGCTCGGGCCGCATGGATATTAAATCGGTATTGAGTCAGCATGTGGCCGACTCGGATCTCTATGTCTGTGGTCCTGCAGAGTTTATTGCCAGTGTGCTGGAACATGCCGAAGCGTTAGGCTGGCCGGAAGAGAAAGTGCATCGCGAGTTCTTTGCAGCTCCAACTTTAGAGGCAGATTATACGGAAAATCATGCTTTCCAAATCAAAGTGGCTAGTACTGGACAAGTATTCGATGTCGCTGCCAACCAATCCATCACCGATGTACTGGACGAACAGGCTATTTTTGTACCGGTATCTTGCTGCGAAGGCGTTTGTGGCACTTGCTTAACCGATGTTATCAGTGGAGAGGTAGAGCATCGCGATATCTTTCTAAGCAAACAAGAAAAAGCTGAAGGCAAACAGATGCTGACCTGCTGCTCCCGAGCCAAAGAAGAGGGTGCTTTGATTGAATTAGATATTTAGTTATTTGTGGAGAGAAATAAAAATGCTAGGTAACTATCTAGCATTTTTTTAGATCCTGTAGTTATCTCAATATAGTTTAACTCTTATTAGAAATGGAATGGTTTTAACTTTAAAAATATAGCCTGATAAGGTATTAAATTTTGACTTTTATATTTAGGGTTATATAATCCAACCAAAATTACTTCGTCAAGCTTTCGCTAATGGAATAGAAAGGGAACAGTATGGAAGGGCTTGTTTCGTCAAAAAGCTACGCTATCGCCGTATCATTGTCTGGGGTTTTTGGTGTTATAGGTATTCATCAATTTTACCTTGGGCGTTACGTTGAAGGTGTTATCGACCTCTCTCTTTTTTGCTTCACCTTATATTTCTATTTCACAGACCAGCTTCTTCTTGCGTTGCTGTTTTTTGCTGTCGATGCAATACATACTTTAATTGTAACTATTATGCTTATGACTGGCTCCATCAAGGATGGAAGTGGCAAATATGTCTACTATCCAGGACAAGAGCTGAACTAGAAAGGACTAGAATATGAATGATTTTTCCATAGAGAGAAGTAAAAAAGGCTTCGTACCAACACTATTACTTTGCTTCTTTTTGGGAAGCCTTGGTGCTCACCGTTTTTATGCGGGAAAAATTGTAACAGGTATTTTAATGTTGTTTACCCTTGGTGGGTTAGGTATTTGGACAATTGTTGATTTTGTGATGATTGCTACGGGGAACTTTAAAGATACTTTCGGACGTCAAATTAAGTCGTAAAACAATATTGGTGAGGTTAGTTAAATGAATTTACGTTGACTTATCCTCATTTTTTTAAAATAACCTACAAATTTTGGTATCCAATTGGATATCATTTTAATACGAAGTTGTTGTGCGATGGGTTACTGTATTATTGAGCCTAGATGTGCGCACAACAGCTTTCATCTGTAAAAAATTAAACCTACTAAATTGATTTTTCTCTTTCCACTAATTTAGCTATTAAAAATAGCTTTCCATCAAAGTAAGACTCTACTAGTAAGAGTGTGTCCCAGTCACTTCAATTTTCCATCAAAATAGCGCTCATTCTGACAATGATGTAGTATTGTCCGAGCTCAAATTCCCTCCATATAAGGTGTGCGTCATTTAGCACCGGAAACCATTGAGCCGATTTTTTCAAAAGCTTTACTTATCAGTGGTTTAAGTGATTTATGGTTCTGATGATAGACAACTACGATTCTTTCACCTACAACTTGGTGCAGTATATTCGTGAGTTGGGTTATGAGGTGGATGTTCGTCGTAACGATGCCTTAACGATTGCAGATATTGAGGCGCTTGCGCCGAGTCATATTGTCATTTCTCCAGGGCCATGTACGCCAAATGAAGCGGGCATTTCCTTGCAAGCAATTGAGCACTTTGCTGGCAGCATTCCTGTGTTGGGTATCTGCTTGGGGCATCAGAGTATTGCCCAAGTATTTGGTGGCGATGTGATTCGGGCCAAAACAGTAATGCACGGCAAAACCTCAAAGGTGTACCATAAGGGGATTGGTGTGTTCCGTGATTTGCCGAATCCCTATAATGCGACCCGTTACCATTCCTTGGTGGTGAAGCAAGAAACCTTACCTGACTGTTTAGAGGTAACGGCGTGGACGCAAAACGATCAAGGTGAGCTGGATGAGATCATGGGCTTACGACATACAAGCATGAACATTGAAGGGGTGCAGTTTCACCCCGAGTCTATTTTGACAGAGCATGGTCATGCTCTGTTAGACAACTTTTTCAAACATTAGGAGTTGGCTGGTGGAAATTAAACAAGCGATTGCCAAGGTGGTTAACAAGCAAGACCTCACTGGTGATGAAATGCGTGATGTGATGAATGACATCATGACGGGTCAAGCAACCCCAGCACAGATCGGTGGTTTTTTAATTGGCTTGCGCATGAAAGGTGAGACCGTAGAAGAGATCACTGCGGCGGCTCAAGTTATGCGTGAATTGTCGACCAAAGTTGATTTAGGCGATGAAGCTTTGGTTGATACCTGTGGTACAGGTGGTGATGGCGGTAATTTGTTTAACGTTTCCACTGCATCTGCTTTTGCAGTCGCAGCGGCGGGTGGTCGTGTGGCAAAACACGGTGGTCGTTCGGTTTCCTCTAAATCAGGCAGTGCTGATGTATTGGAGAAAGCAGGCGTTTACTTGGGCTTAGACAGCGAACAAGTTAAACGTTGTGTTCAGGAGTTAGGCTTAGGATTTATGTTTGCACCGAATCATCATTCAGCGATGAAGTATGCGGTTGGGCCTCGCAAAGAAATGGCAACACGAACCTTGTTTAACCTATTAGGACCACTGACAAATCCTGCCGGAGCAAAACGCCAAGTAATGGGCGTTTTTGGTAAAGAGTGGGTACGTCCTATCGCGGAAGTCTTAAAAGCGTTAGGTAGCGAACACGTGATGGTTGTCCATTCAGCAGATGGTTTAGATGAAATTAGCATTGCTGGACCAACCTATGTGGCAGAGCTTAAAGATGGTGACATTACGGAGTACGAAATAGCACCAGAGCAATTTGGTATTGAGCGTCAATCATTGTCATTAGTGCAAACGGTCGATGCGGATAGCAGTCTAGAAATGTTGAAGACGGCTTTAGAGGGTAAGGGTAAGGAAAACGCACCGCGTGACATTGTGTCATTAAATGCGGGGGCGGCAATCTACGTATCTGGCGTAGCGGATTCCTTAGCTGAAGGTGTGGCGATCGCTGAAGATGTGATCTGCGGTGGTTTGGCGAAGATCAAACTACAAGAGCTAGCGAGCTTTACTCGTTGCTATATGCCTGAAGCATCAGAAACAGCGAACTAAAATAGAGAGCCATTATGCAAGTCGAGACTCCAACAATTTTAAAAAAGATCGTGGCGCGTAAGTACGAGGAAATCAGTGAGCGTCAAGCGCGCACGCCGTTTGCTAATCTTGAGATCGCAGCAGCAGCGGCCAATGCTCATAATCCGACGCGTGGTTTTGCTGCCGCAATACGCAGTAAAATTGCTGTAGGTAAGGCAGGGGTGATTGCGGAAATTAAAAAAGCTTCCCCAAGCAAGGGAATCTTGCGAGATCCGTTCTCTCCAAAAGACATTGCTGTGTCCTATGAAAAAGGTGGCGCAGCGTGTTTGTCTGTGTTGACCGATCAGGATTATTTTCAAGGTCACGAAGATTACTTGGTAGAAGCACGTAATGCCTGCTCGCTACCAGTAATTCGTAAGGATTTTATTGTTGACCCTTACCAAGTGATGGAAGCTCGCTCGATTGGCGCTGACTGTATTTTGTTGATTGCTGCTTGTCTATCTGGCAAAGAGCTACGTGAGCTAGACAAGATGGCCCGAGACTTGTCGATGGATGTATTGGTAGAAGTGCATAATCGTGCTGAGCTTGAGTTGGCGCTAGAGTATACGGAAACGGAGTTGTTGGGGATCAATAATCGTGACTTGCATACGTTTGAACTGAGTTTGCAGCATACGTTCGAACTGATGAATGATGTGCCAAAAGATCGCTTAATTGTCACTGAGAGTGGTATTCATACTCGCGATGATGTGGCAGCTATGCGTGAAAATGATATCCATGCTTTCTTAGTGGGTGAAGCCTTTATGAAAGCGAGCAATCCGGGCGAGAAACTGGCGGAATTGTTTAAATAAGATTTGAGAGAAGAACGCTATGAAAACAAGTGTAGCTTGGCAAGAAGACGTACATTTTACTGCTGAAACGGGTTCTGGCTTTAAAGTAGAGATCGATGGCAATCAAACGGCAGGCCCACGCCCGATGGAACTTATCCTAGCTGGGTTAGGCGGATGTACTTCTTATGATGTGGTGAATATCCTGAAAAAAGCGCGCCAAGATGTTGTGTCTTGTGTGGCGCAGATAGATGCAGATCGTGCTGAGACTGTACCGTCTGTATTTACTGAGATTCGTGTGCACTTTGTTGTCACTGGTCGTAAGATCAAAGAAAGTCATGTGGCGCGTGCGGTAAAACTGTCTGCGGAAGAGTACTGTTCCGCGTCTTTGATGCTTGAGCGTGGTGGCGTGAATATTGTCCACAGTTATGAAGTGATTGAAGTAGAGTAAGTCATCACTTACTTTTGATATATTAAATGGCCTCATATTCGAGGCCATTTTTATTGGTAGATAATCGTTATGCCTGGCTGGTTTTCTTACGAAAGTTACTGGGTGCTACGCCAAAGTAGTCTTTGAAACAGTTACTAAAATGGCTGGAGCTAACAAAGCCGCTGGCAATGGCGACTTCAATAATTGGCTTGTTGGTCTGCTGTAGCAAACGACGTGCGTAAGTGATGCGCAGCTCAAGGTAATAACGCGATGGGCTGGTTTCTAAATGGTTCTGAAACAAGCGCTCAAGCTGACGACGTGAAACGCTAGCGTAATGTAACAGCTCTTCAAGGGTTAAAGGCTCTTCGATATTACTGCGCATCAGTTCTAGCACTTTCTTGAGTGCGTCTGGGTATTGAGCCTCATCGGTCGGTTGTGGGATCGGTGTAATAGGACTCTCTGCAAGCTGATCACAGGTCAAGATCTCTTTCACCGCTCGTGCAATACGATTTCCCTGCATGTCTTCGACCAAAGAAAGCATCATTCCTAGAGCGCTTACTGGTCCTGAACAGCTTAAAATCGACCCATCAATGATGGACGTTTCTTTGGCAATGGTGGTGTCTTGGAAATGTTCTTTCACGTATGGATGATTATCAGGGTGAACGGCGATTCGTCGTCCTTGCGTTAAACCTGCGTGAGCTAGGGCAATGGAACCATTCCACAATCCGCCCAAGTACGCGTCATTTTTTTGATGGCTTTTAAGGTACTCTGTTAACGCAGGTTGCTCTGCCAATTGGCAGCGGTAACCGCCACAAACGATTAGCACATCAAATAATGGGCTTGGTGTGTTAAGTCTTTCTTCAATACTGCTTCCTGTCGCAATCTCAATCCCCAAATCACTAGTAACAGACGAACCTGTTAGGCTTAAGGTCGCGTAGTCAAACAGCTTCTCCGTTTGTACTAAATTCGCCGTCACCAAGGCATCGACAGCACCTGTGAACGCCACCATAGAGAAATGCTCAAGCAGTACAAAGCCAATCATGATCGGTGCTTTATCCTGATCAGGCGTAATCACGTGAGCATGATTGTGGTCAGCATGAGAAGGGCTAAAGTGCTTTTTTTGAACAGATTGCGTCATGGTTAGCGAGGGTTCCTATGAGAATAGTATTGCAGCAATTGTGCAAGTGTATGTGAAAGCAGAAGCTAAGGTAAGGCTCAAATGCATATAGCGATAAAAAATAGCTGGCTCAAGGACGCTCAAATTCACCACATTTATGTCGTTTTACGACGTTTATTTTAGGTGTCGTAAATGACCATCTATTTGACGCAATCAAAAAAGTTACAGTTCAGGGGGTTTCATAGTATAGGTGATGTAGGTTGATTTTTCTGGTTTGGCAGGAGTGCTTCAATGTCTCCTTATTCACTACTGGTCTTCCGCTGGTTCTTTCTGTTGTAAGTCACTCAAGCATTGTGTCAATGCACGTGAGTTACGTTGAAGTGATGACTGCCTTCCGCTTTCCAGAATCAACTGAACATAAGTTTCATACGATCAACGCAGTGACAGAGCAAGTAAACGCGCTTTGCGCCGACTACCCAGTCTATCGCTAGTATTACCACTTTGTAATGCAGTCCCAAGTAGGTCTGCCATGATAAGGAGCTGACACAATGCAGCAGTATTCCGGATTTGGCTTGTTAAAGCACAGTCTAAGCCATCATGAAAATTGGCAACGGGTTTGGCGCAACCCGACACCGAAGAAAAAGTACGATGTCATCATCGTCGGCGGCGGTGGTCACGGTCTTGCCACAGCTTATTATCTTGCAAAAGAGCACAACATCACGAATGTTGCGGTGATCGAGAAAGGCTACTTAGGTGGCGGTAATACAGCACGTAATACGACGATCGTTCGTTCTAACTACCTTTGGGATGAAGCCGCTCACCTATACGAGCATGCGATGAAGTTGTGGGAAGGCCTATCTCAAGATTTGAACTACAACGTCATGTTTTCACAACGTGGCTGTTTGAACTTAGGTCACACTCTGCAAGACATGCGCGACATCGAACGTCGAGTTAATGCGAACCGTCTAAATGGTATCGACGGTGAAGTATTGGATGCGAAGCAAGTCAATGAGATCGTGCCGATCCTTGATTGCTCTTCAAATGCTCGTTACCCAGTGATGGGCGCCTCTTGGCAACCTCGCGCGGGTGTCGCTCGTCACGATGCTGTAGCTTGGGGCTTTGCTCGTGGTGCTGATATGCGCGGAGTAGATTTAATCCAGCAAACAGAAGTGGTCGATTTCATTATTGAAGATGGCACAGTTGTAGGGGTTAAAACAGACCGTTACGGTGATATCAAAGCCGATCGCGTAGGTTGTGTCACAGCAGGTCACTCAGGTGTGATGGCCGCTAAAGCGGGTTTCGAATTACCGCTGGAATCTCACCCACTACAAGCGTTGGTATCTGAGCCAATCAAACCAATCCTAGACACAGTTGTCATGTCTAACCACGTACATGGTTACGCATCTCAGTCTGACAAAGGGGACTTGGTAATCGGTGCGGGTATTGATGGTTACACAGGTTACGGTCAACGCGGATCTTACTCGACGATCGAACACACAATCCAAGCGATTGTTGAAATGTTCCCGATCTTTAGCCGTGTGCGCATGAACCGTCAATGGGGCGGTATCGTGGATACGTGTCCTGATGCTTGTCCGATTATTTCGGAAACCCCAGTGAAAAATCTTTTCTTCAACTGTGGTTGGGGTACCGGTGGTTTTAAAGCCACACCAGGGTCAGGCAACGTCTTTGCAGCGTCTCTTGCGAAAGGCGAAATGCACGAATTGGCGAAGCCATTCTCTATGTTCCGATTCCACAACGGCGCGCTTATCGATGAGCACGGCGCTGCTGGCGTAGCACACTAACGGGAGAGTTATTACATGTTTCTTATTTATTGCCCGCATTGTGGTGAGCACCGTGAAGAAGAAGAGTTTCACAATCATGGTCAGGCGCACATCGCCCGTCCACTAGACCCTGATTCTTGTACTGATGAAGAATGGGGTAACTACATGTTCTTCCGTAAGAACCCGAAAGGCCTGCATCATGAACTGTGGGTTCATGCGGCTGGCTGCCGTAAGTTTTTCAACGTTACTCGTCACACAGCAACGTATGAAATTAAAGAAGTCTACAAAATCGGCGAGCAGCCAAAAGTGGTTGAGTAAAGGGAGCGGATCATGTCTCAAAAAAATCGTCTACAAAGCGGTGGCCGAATTGACCGTTCTAAGCCACTTACTTTTACCTATAACGGTAAGCAGTTCGAAGGTTTCGCTGGTGACACACTAGCGTCTGCATTGCTAGCAAACGGTGTAGATATTATCGGTCGTAGTTTCAAATACAGCCGTCCACGCGGTATCGTTGCAGCCGGCGCAGAAGAGCCTAACGCAATTATGCAACTGGGCGCGACGGAAGCCACTCAAGTACCGAACGTACGTGCGACTCAACAAGAATTGTTCTCAGGTCTAGTATCTGGTTCAACCAACGGTTGGCCGAACGTTGAAATGGATTTGATGGGTCTTGTCGGTAAGATCGGTGGCAAGATGATGCCTCCAGGTTTCTACTACAAAACCTTCATGTACCCACAATCTATGTGGGAAACCTATGAAAAAGTGATTCGTCAGGCGGCGGGTCTCGGTCGTTCTCCTAAAGAATACGATCCAGACATCTACGATAAGATGAACCAGCACTGTGATGTGATGGTTGTCGGTGCAGGTCCTGCCGGTCTAATGGCTGCCTTGGCGGCGGCACGTGGTGGCGCTCGCGTTATCATCGCTGATGAGCAAAACGAGTTCGGAGGCAGTCTACTAAGCAGCAAAGAAACGGTTGACGGTAAAGCGGGCTCAGCATGGGTGGCGAGTGTCACGAAAGAGCTAGAAGCAAACGAAAACGTTTTGGTTCTTCCACGTTCTACTGTGAACGGTTACCACGACCACAACTTCCTAACAATCCACCAGCGTATGACGGAACACCTAGCGGACCGTGCGCCGAATGGTCAAGTACGCGCTCGTTACCACCGTGTGCGTGCGAAATGGGTGGTTCTAGCAACCGGTGCTCATGAACGTCCATTGGTGTTTGCAAACAACGACGTACCAGGTGTCATGGTTGCAAATGCGGTATCTACTTACATTAACCGTTACGGCGTTGTGCCAGGTAATGAGTTGGTGCTGATGACAACCAATGACAATGCTTACCATACGGCATTGGACTGGCATGATGCGGGTCGCAAGGTGCAAGCCATTGTGGATACTCGTAAGAACCCAACTGGTCCTCTAGTGGATGCAGCGCGTGAACGTGGTATTACTGTGATGGCAGGCTCTGCTGTGATTGATGTTCAAGGCAGCAAACGTGTATCAGGTGTATCGGTTGCCTCCATCAGTGAAGACGGTTCAAAAGTGACTAGCTCTGCTAAGAAGCTAAGCGCAGACACTGTTGCTTCTTCAGGTGGTTGGAGCCCAGTTGTGCACCTATCTTGTCACACGGGTTCTCGCCCAGTTTGGGATGACTCTGCGATAGGTTTTGTGCCAGGCAAAACCGTGCAGCAGCAATTGACTGCTGGTGCCATCAACGGACATTACACAACAGCTGACGCCTTGTCTGAAGGTCTGCAAGCTGGTCAAGACGCGTTAGAAAAGCTTGGCCTAGCAAAAGCTGAAGTGGCATTGCCTGAGTCTGCACAAGTGTCTGAATCAAAAGCCATGGCGCTTTACCATATTCCACACACTAAACCGACATCACAAGCGCCTAAGCAGTTTGTTGATTACCAAAACGATGTGACTGCAGCGGGCATCGAGCTTGCGTGTCGCGAAGGCTTTGAGTCGATCGAGCACGTGAAACGTTACACGGCGATGGGCTTTGGTACTGACCAAGGTAAGTTGGGTAACATCAACGGTATGGCAATCGCAGCCAGTGCATTGAAGCAAACTATTCCAGATACCGGAACAACTATCTTCCGCCCTAACTACACGCCGATCACATTCGGTGCGATCGTTGGTCGTGACTGCAAAGAGTTGTTCGATCCTGAGCGTTACAGCGCGATGCATAAGTGGCACTTAGAGCATGGCGCTAAGTTCGAGGATGTGGGTCAATGGAAACGTCCTTGGTACTTCCCGAAAGCGGGTGAGTCAATGCAAGAAGCCTTGAACCGTGAGTGTCTAGCGACACGCGAATCGGTTGGTATTTTGGACGCTTCTACACTGGGTAAAATCGACATCCAAGGTAAAGACGCACGTGAATTCCTAGGTCGTGTTTACTCAAATGCATGGGCGAAATTGCCAGTCGGTAAATGTCGTTACGGCTTAATGCTGAAAGAAGACGGCATGGTATTCGACGATGGTGTGACATCTTGTCTTGGTGAAAACCACTTCTTGATGACGACGACTACCGGCGGTGCAGCAGGCGTTCTAACTTGGTTAGAGCTTTACCATCAAACAGAGTGGCCGGAGCTAGAGGTGTACTTCACTTCTGTTACGGATCATTGGGCGACAATGACGATTTCTGGTCCGAACAGCCGTAAGCTTCTAGAAGAGCTAACGGATGCGGATGTTTCTAAAGAAAGCTTTGGCTTTATGGATTGGAAACCGATGACAGTAGCAGGCGTTCCTGCTCGCGTGTTCCGAATCTCGTTCACAGGTGAGTTGTCTTTCGAGATCAACGTCCAAGCGAACTACGGTCTACATGTTTGGGAAAAACTGTTTGAACATGGCGCGAAATACGATTTAACACCTTACGGTACTGAAACCATGCACATCCTTCGTGCGGAGAAAGGTTTCATCATCGCAGGTCAAGATACTGACGGCTCTGTTCACCCTTACGATTTAGGTATGGGGTGGGCGGTTTCCATGAACAAACCATTCAGCTTCATCGGTAAGCGTGGCATGAAGCGTGAAGACTGTGTCCGTGCTGATCGTAAGCAATTGGTTGGTCTGAAAACAGTGGATCCGAACATCGTCTTGCCAGAAGGTGCACAGGGTGTATTCGATCCGACCGCTCCAATTCCAATGCCGATGGTGGGTCACGTAACGTCTAGCTACTGGTCTGCTAACTTAGGCCGCTCGATTGCGATGGGCTTTGTAAAAGGCGGTTTAGAAAAAATGGGCGAAAAAGTGTACTACCCATTAGTTGATGGCCGTGTGGTCGAAGCCGAAATTTGTAGCCCAATTTTCCTAGATCCAAAAGGGGAGCGTCAAAATGTCTGATGTAAAAAATGAAACAGCAACGGTATCAGTCATGAACCAGCTACCTGATGCATCCATTGTGGGTCAATCACCGTTGTTTCACGCTGATTTAGCAACCGTCGCTAAGAAAGGCCCAAACACTGGTGGTGTTAGCTTCAAAGAAGAAGCGCTGCTTGGACACATTACACTGCGTATGAATGCTGACAACGCAGAGCAAATGTCTGTGGTTGAGAAAGTGTTGGGTGTGGCTTTGCCAACCCAACCGCTGACGTCCGTTAGCCAAGGTGATGTGGTAGTACGTTGGATTTCTCCAGACGAATGGTTGATCACAGTGCCAGGTCTGCAGGCTTTTGACATCGAAACCGCGTTCCAGCAGAACATGTCTGGCCACTACCAGGTGGTTAACGTGAGTGGTGGTCAGACACTGGTGACTTTGTCTGGTAAGCATGCAAAAGATGTCATCAAAAAATCTTCGCCGATCGATCTTCACCCAAGTGAATTTCCAGTAGGTAAGGTTGTCACGTCTGTTTTTGCGAAAAGTTCTGCTGTGATTCGCCGTTCAGGTGAGGAGACGTTTGAGTTAGTGATTCGTCGTAGCTTCTCTGACTACCTATGGTTATGGATTCAAGATGCTAGCCGTGAATACGGTTTAGTGGTTGAAGCGTAATTCCTTCCCTTCCATGCCAGCCGATTCGACATGCGGGTCGGCTGCTTCTAAAGAGAACATCCTATGAAAGCAACAACAAAACCATGGATCTTTACTGCAAACTGCCCAAGTGTGATTGGTACCGTTGATGTGGTCACTCGTTTCATGGCGGAAGCTGGGAACTATGTGGAAGAGATTCACTCGTTCGATGATCGCGAAGCGAATCGCTTTTTCATTCGAGTAGAGTTTTTCCCGCAATCAGCGGATTTTGCTCCAGAAGAGTTTACCGCGGAGTTTTCTGCACGTGCTAAGCAGTTCGAAATGGAATGGGAGTTGACGGCACCGAATCATCGTCCACGCGTAGCGATTATGGTGTCTAAATACGACCACTGTCTGAATGACTTATTGTACCGTTACCGTACAGGGCAACTAAACATCGAAGTCCCCGTGATCATTTCCAATCACCCAGATCTAGAGTCGTTGGCGCAGTGGCACAACATTCCTTACTACCATTTACCCATTACGGCCGATACCAAGCCTGAACAAGAGGCTAAGGTGCGTGAGCTAATCGAAGAATATGATGCTGAGCTAGTGGTGTTAGCTCGTTATATGCAGGTACTTTCATCGGAGATGTGTCAGTACCTAGACGGTCGCGCGATCAATATTCACCACTCATTGTTGCCTGGTTTCAAAGGCGCTCGCCCTTATCACCAAGCATGGGAGAAAGGCGTGAAGATGGTGGGTGCTACGGCTCACTATGTAAACGATGACCTTGATGAAGGTCCAATCATCGCCCAAGGGATCCAAACAGTGGATCATGCGCATTATCCAGAAGATTTGGTCGCAAAAGGGCAAGATATCGAACGTATAACATTGTTTAATGCGATCAAATGCCACGTTGAAAAACGTGTCTTCTTGAATGGCAAGCGAACGGTTGTTTTTGGGCGATAGATACAAACTTGGATAGCGCTTTGGCGCTATCCAACTTCTAATTTCCACTCTGCAAACCCTTCCCGTGCTCGCTCATACCAGTTTTGCGACTTGCGAAACTGAATAAGGCGTACAAATACTTGTAATTACATCAAAAAATCTGTATTTGTTTCTTATTGTTAATCTTGTTTCCAATTGGAAACTTTCTGGAGGCGTTATGTCTATCAGCGTATTTGATCTTTTTAAAATTGGCATTGGTCCTTCTAGCTCGCATACCGTGGGCCCTATGGCCGCTGCTGCCGATTTTGCCCAAACGTTGTTAGAGCGAAAACTCACGGAAGGCACCGCTCGCGTATTGGTAGAGCTATATGGCTCATTAAGCGCGACTGGAAAAGGGCATGGCACAGACCATGCCGTCATCATGGGATTGATGGGCGAGCGACCACACAGCATTAACCCTGACTGTGTGACAGCGCGCATAGAAGCATTAATGAGTAGCCAGCGTTTAGTGTTGGCATCTGAACACAATATTGAGTTCATTTGGGAGCGTGACATGCTCCTTTTAGAAGAATCATTACCATATCATCCCAATGCCATGCGTCTAACGGCGTTTGACAGTGCTGGGACTAACCTCTATCAAAATACCTATTACTCAATTGGTGGTGGTTTTGTCATTGATGAGTCAGAAGCTACCGCCGATGCGACCTTGGTGCCACAGGTCGATGTGCCTTATGACTTCAATACAGCCGTTGAATTGTTGCAAATGTGTCGGGACAACAAGCTTCGAATCAGTGAACTGATGATGGAGAACGAAAAGGTTTTTCGTTCTGAGCAAGAAGTGCGTGACGGCCTGATGGATATTTGGGGGGCGATGAAAGACTGCATTGCGAACGGCCTGCATAAAGAAGGCATATTGCCTGGCGGCTTGAATGTCCGCCGCCGTGCCATGAGCTTGCATAAATCCCTGATCCGTGCCACTCGTCCTAATATTATCAGCTCTACCTTAAGTGCTATGGATTGGGTCAACTTGTACGCTCTAGCCGTGAACGAAGAGAATGCCGGTGGTGGTCGAATGGTCACAGCGCCAACTAACGGAGCGGCGGGTATCATCCCTGCGGTACTCATGTACTACATGGAGTTTGTACCAAATCCAACGGAAGAGAATGTGGTTGACTTCTTACTGGCTGCGGCAGCCATTGGTGTACTTTGTAAGAAAAATGCCTCCATCTCAGGGGCAGAAGTAGGTTGCCAAGGGGAAGTAGGCTCTGCTTGCTCTATGGCAGCGGCAGGGCTTTGCGAAGTCATGGGCGGTACACCGCAACAAGTTGAGAATGCTGCTGAAATCGGCCTTGAGCATAACCTTGGATTAACCTGTGACCCAGTCGGCGGCTTAGTTCAAGTACCGTGTATCGAGCGTAATGCGATTGCTGCGATGAAAGCAATCAATGCGACGCAGATGGCGTTGCGTGGCGATGGCGAACACTTTATTTCCCTAGATAAAGTGATTCGTACCATGCGTGATACGGGCAAGGATATGCAAGATAAATACAAAGAAACCTCACGAGGAGGTTTGGCGGTGAACGCCATCGAGTGCTAATCCTCTGACAGGGATTAAAAAGCCTTGTAGCACGGTGTGCTACAAGGCTTTTCTGATTGGGTGCCAGTATAAATTGGTCTGCGTTACAAAGACTTATTTGCCAAACGCTCAAGGGCGTCCAACAACCACTCCTTTTCAGAGTCGTCTTTTAGACACTTGGCCATTTCATTTTCGTAGCAGCTCACGCGTTCAACAGCGTTAGCAAAGAAGCGATTGCCTTCTTCGGTCATAAACAGCGCATAAGATCGACGATCGTTTACTGCAGGTCGGCGCTCTAGTAGGTTTTTATTTTCCAGCTTATCTACCGCGGCAACCATAGCAGATCGGTCATTGCCTAATGCTTGAGCAACAGCTGTTTGGGTCAAACCGGGATTACGATCCACAATCGCGAGTACTGCAAACAGTCCAGGGCTGATGCCTAGATCCTCACAAACCTCACCAAATTTAGCGAAAAAGTTCATTTGGGCACGACGTAAACGGTAACCTAGAAATTCGCCTAGTACACCAAAATCGATTTCTTGTTCAGACTTTTTGGAGCGGTCGTCTTGCATGTGTTGATTTCCTAGCATGAAAAATTTAAGCGCGACATTGTATAACAATCTCTCAGGTTGGTGAAACTTATAACAATTGTTGATCTTATCAATTTTTGAAAAATCGGGGTCTCATAGACCCCTTAATAAACGCGTTACATAAAGACTCTTAGACTTTCGTTATGGTTAGCCGATGGCGTGGACTAGCCATAATGTGATACTTGGGAACATAACTAACAAAGCAACACGTACGAAGTCCGATAGTAAAAATGGCACGACCCCTTTGAAACACTCTTTTAGCGGCAGCGACTGGTCAAAGGACTTAATAATGAAAATGTTCATGCCCACTGGTGGTGTAATCAGACCGACTTCCACTACCACTAGAGCAATGATTCCGAACCAAATCCCCAAGTCCGCTGTCGGAATGCCAAAATCCATCGCCATAATGATCGGAAAATAAATCGGAATGGTCAGCAGGATCATGGCCAAACTGTCCAAGAAACATCCCATAATGAGATAAGTAATCAGCATGATCACCAAAATGGTATAGGCTGAAAGACCAGAGTTGGTCAGTACTTCGACACCGATTTCTGGCAGCTTGGAAAGGGCGATAAACACGCTGAATAAGTCGGCCCCTAAGACAATGAAGAAAATCATTGCAGAGGATACGGCAGTACGAATCAAGCTGGCCAGTAACCCTTCCATTCTCATTTTGCCATGAGTAATGGCTAAGATGGCTGTTAGCACAACACCGACAGAGGCGGCTTCAGTAGGCGTGAAGATACCGAAGTAAATTCCCCCTAATACGATTAAGAAGATCAAAGTGATGTGCCATACATCACGAGTGGATTGAAGCTTTTGTAGCCAAGTTGTTGCCTCACCACGGGGGCCAGAGTTCGGGTAAAGGCGAACATAAATGGCAATGGTGATCATGTAGCCAGCTGCAGCCAGAAAGCCTGGAATAAACGCTGCAATAAACATTTTTGAAATGTTTTGCTCTGTGAGTACGGCAAAAATGATGAGAACCATCGAAGGCGGGATCAAGATCCCTAAGGTTCCCCCAGCGGCCAGCGCCCCAGCAGCCAGACTGCCAGAGTAATTAAGGCGGCGCATCTCAGGTAACGCCACTTTGCCCATGGTGGAAGCCGTCGCAAGAGAAGACCCACAAATAGCGCCAAACGCGGCACAGCCAGCGACAGCAGCCATAGCAATACCGCCCTTTTGGCGACCCACCCAAGTATTACAGGTGCGGAACAACTCGGTGGTAATACCGGATCGAGTAGCGAGTTCCCCCATTAATAAGAAGAGTGGTACAACGGATAAATCATAAGTCGAGAACTTGGCGACGGGAGCTGTGCCGAGGTATTCCAGCAAAGCTGGCAACCCACCAATGACGACATAACCGATGGAGCCACACACCATCATAGCAAGAGCGATGGGAATTCGAATGCTCATCAGGATTAATAGAATCCCCATCATTAGAAACGCGAGTTGTACATTACTCATTCTGTTCTCCTACAGGGCTGCACATAAGTCGCTGGAGACCACATAAGGTGCAGACACTAAAACAGATCACTCCGACTACATAGACCCACCACATTGGGAGTTCTAGGATCATGGTTTGCTCATAGTAGTCTTTGGATTCAAGGCCGCTTAATACCATGCGGTAGGCAAAAGCTGCGCTTACGAACGTAAAAATGAGATGACCTAATTGATCTAATAGATGCAGTGTTTTCGGGCGGCAGTGTGCCGTGAACAAATCTACGATGATATGGCCCTTACGCAAATAACATTCAGGTAAGAAAAGGAACACGGCCATAGCGAGCCCCACTTCAGTTAGCTCGTAGTCACCTTCTACTGATTGGCCAAAAAAAGTCCTGCCGATGATGCTGGCGACCGTAATGATCGCCAAGCACAGCATGATAAGACCCCCGAGTAGGGCAAAGCTCATCGAGACACGCTTTAACCCAACTTCAACAACATTCACAATGGATAGCTTCATGCTAAATCACCGACCAATGGTTACATTGACTCGTATTTCTTAATCAAGCTTTCCGCTTTTTTAAGTAAACGTTCCGCTTCATAATCGTCGTCGTTCATGTCTTCAAGCCATTCTTCACGAACGGGAGCTAGTTTCGCTTTCCAAGAGTCATATTCCGCTCCTTCGATGTAATCGAAGCTATTGCCTTGTTTCACGGCGTAGGAGCGAGCGTGCTGTTCATAGTTGTCAAACAGGGTTCCAATATGGCCGGCTAGAGCGACACCAGAATTATCGTCGATGACTTTTTGTAGATCCGCAGGCAGGTCGGCATACACGTCTTTATTCATAGCAAAAATAAAGAACTGAGTATAAAGACCACGATCGCCTTTAATTTCAGTATGGTGTTTAACCAGTTCATAGATCTTAGTGGGTAAGACTACTTCGTATGGAAGTACGGCGACATCAAGCACGCCTTTTGAAATAGCACTGGCCATTTCTGTTACAGGCATAAAGATGGTGTTGGCTCCGAATTCTTTGAAGCCTTCGGACATGATTTTATTTGGCGCACGTACTTTTAAGCCATCTAGGTCAGCGCCAGTTTTGATCGCCTTTTCGCGTGAGTGGAAAGACCCTGGTGCGTGGGTATGCATAGCGAGTAGATGAACATCTTTCATTTCATCTTGCATCTCAGTTTCAGCGTACTCTTGCAGTGCCATTGAAGTTGCTTTCGCATTGCTAGGCATGAAAGGTAGCTCAAATACGGTGGCTTTTGGAAATCTACCTGGTGTGTAACCGCCTACAGTCCAAGTGATGTCTGAAATGCCTTTACGAACTTGATCAAACAATTGAGGTGGCTTACCGCCGAGTTGCATAGCTGGGTACAGCTCGATATCAATACGCCCATTTGATTCCGCTTCCACTTTTTCGGCCCAAGGCTCTAAAAACTTGGAATGCGCCATCGACATAGGCGGCAGCATATGGTGCAGTTTCAGAGTGAACTCAGCTTCTGCCATGGCATTGACAGATAACACTGCACCCGCAACCAACGCTAGCCCTTTGCGTCCAAGATATTTCATTTTCCACCTCACATTGTTTTTTTTATACGTGTTTTTATGGTTTTTTAAGTCGATTCGATCGCTGCGTCGAAGTCGATTTATACATTGTTTGCATAAACTGTTTAGTATTTCAACAATGTTTTAATCAAATTTTTCTTACGCCCATCGGAAAAAAAGATAATGCGTCCTCTATTTTTAGAATACATAACAATATAAATCAAAACTATTTGTAAAAATAATTGTTGTGTAGTACAACAAAAATAAATTCAAACAAACATTTCAACATCGGTCCACCGTAACAACGCTAAAATAGAAGGTGAATTATGAGTAAGGTGATCTCTCTAGAGCAGGCTGCTGGCCTAATTAAAGATGGTGACTCAGTTGCTTGGTCAACCATTGGTATGTCTTATTTTGCAGAGGCGGTAGCGAGTCATTTGGAGCAACGTTTTCTTAAAACGGGTCAACCAAAGGACCTTACTTTGATTCATGATTGTGGTTGTGGTGATGGCAGAGATGCCGGCATGTCTCATCTTGCCCATGACGGTTTGGTAAAGCGTTTGATATCTGGTCATACCGGTCAGGCCCCGAAAATGGCAGGCATGATCGTTGAAGATAAAATTGAAGGCTACTTATTACCACAAGGTGTGCTCACCACCATGTGGCGTCAGATCGCGGGTAACAAGCCTGGTGTGATTACTAAGGTCGGTATGGGAACCTATGTGGATCCATTACTAAGTGGCGGCAAGGTTACCTCTAAAGCGACCGGTGACTTAGTGAAGCGCATCGAGATCGAAGGTGAAGAGTGGTTGCTGTACAAAAAATTCCCGCTCAATGTTGTCGTGATTCGTGCGACGACGGCTGACGAGCATGGCAATCTATCTGTTGAAGAAGAAGCTCAGTTGGCGGAAATTCTACCGATGGCGCAAGCGGCTCGTAACCAAGGCGGTATCGTCATCGCTCAGGTGAAATACCTTGTCGAAGCAAAAACCATCAAACCAAAAGATGTCAAAGTGCCAGGTGTGCTAGTTGACTACGTGACTGTAGCGCCAGCAGAGCAGCACATGCAAACCATTACCACTGAGTACAACCCAAGCCTTGCGGGTAATGCCCGTATTCCTCTAAACGTTATCCCTCCTGTGCCATTTGGCGAGCGTAAAATCATTGCTCGTCGTGCGGCGATGGAGCTGTATGACAATGCCATTGTAAACCTTGGGATTGGCATGCCAGATGGTGTGGCCTCGGTCGCAGCAGAAGAAAACGTAGCGAGCCGTTTTATGTTGACGACTGAATTGGGGACTTACGGTGGTATTCCTGCATCAGGTGGTGACTTTGGGGCGGCGTGGAATGCAGAAGCGATTATTGAGCATGAAGCGCAATTTGATTTCTACGACGGCGGTGGTTTGGACATTGCCTTCTTAGGTTTGGCGCAGGCGGATCAGAACGGCAACCTGAATGTCAGTAAGTTTGGCCCCAAAGTCGTTGGTCCCGGTGGTTTTATCAATATCTCGCAAACCGCTAAGAAAGTGGTGTTCTGTGGCACCTTGGTAAATGGCGCTAAGTTGTCTTTTGAAGGTGGCAAAGTGTCCGTCTTAGAAGAAGGCCGAACCCGTAAGTTTGTTGAGCAGGTGGATCATGTGACCTTTAGTGGTGAGTTTGCTCAAGCGAATAATAAGCCAGTGTTCTTTATTACCGAGCGATGCGTGCTGGAGTTACGTAAAGAAGGCATGGTGCTGACGGAGATTGCGCCTGGTCTTGATCTTGAGAAAGACGTGTTAAGCATGATGGATTTCACTCCCGTCATTGCTGAAGACTTAAAAACCATGCCAGAGCAGATCTTCCAGCAGTCTTGGGGAGGTTTAGGCGAATTCATGGCAGGTTCTGCAAAATAACAACAATAAGGGTGACCTAAATGACAATGCAAAATGTAGAGATTCCATACGGCGCGTACTGGAGTACACCGTTTACAAAGTGGCAGGGTTCCTTGCAGTACCTGCATTCAATGAAATTCGCGGCTCACGTTGCAAAGCAAGAACTGGCTAAACGCTCAATAGATCCAAAAGTGTTCGACTCCGGCGTACTGGGCATGACCATCAACCAGTATCAATCATTCAATGGTGCGCCTTGGCCACTATTTGATATTGGTGCCGTGCATACGCCAGGGCATGTGGTAAACCAAGTGTGTGCCACCAGTGCTCGTGGTCTATTTGCGGCAGCGTCTGAAGTGATGTGTGGTATGGCCAGTGTGTCGCTGTTGATGGCGGCTGATCGTTGTTCCAATGGCCCGCATATTTTCTATCCGAATCCGCAAGGTATTGGCGGTGCTGGTCAGTCAGAAGATCAAGTGTTTTACAACATGATGAATGATCCAATGGGTGGCCATTCTATGATGCAAACTGGCGAGAATGTCGCCAAACGTTTTGATATCACTCGTGAAGAATTGGATGCTGTTACTCTGCGTAGATATGAACAGTATCAAGAAGCTCTAAAAGATGAGCAAGCATTCCAAAAGCGTTACATGACGCTGCCACTTTCTGTGCCAACACCTAACTTTAAAAAGGAAGCTTGTGTTATCACGGGGGATGAGGGAGTTTTTCCAACCACCGCAGAGGGCCTAGCAAAGCTAAAACCGGTAATGGAAGGCGGTGTGATTACTTTTGGTAATCAGACACACCCAGCCGATGGTAATGCGGCCATCATTGTTTGTCACAGTGACAAGGCGCAGGAGTTATCTGCTAATAGTTCTATCAAAGTGGAGGTGTTGGGCTTTGGGCAAGCGCGAGACGACTTAGCTTATATGCCAGCGGCACCGATAGAAGCGGCTAAGCGTGCTTTACACATGGCGGACATCAGTATTGAGCAAGTCGATGCTATTAAAACCCATAACCCCTTTGCTGTGAACGATGTGGCGTTAGCGAAAGCTTTGAATATCGATGTGATGCAAATGAACAATTTTGGTTGCTCACTAATTTGGGGGCATCCACAAGGGCCAACGGGTTTACGCGCCATGATAGAAATGATTGAAGAGCTTGCCTTGCGAGGCGGTGGTTATGGCTTGTTTACCGGCTGTGCAGCGGGGGATACAGGCATGGCAACCGTGATCCGAGTAACGGATCGATAGTACTTAGTACGCTCCATATTTAGCCACACACGTGTGTGGCTTTTTTTTGAGGAAAATATAAATAGTTGTATTTGACATTTGTTTAGCAATACAACTATTATGAATTTAACAAGTAGTTCACGCTACATAAGGCGCCTCAGCCATAAGCATAAAAACAAGAGGTAAGCGAATGACAACGTATCAATTTATCGAATTCTCAGTGGAGAATGGCATCGGTCACCTGCGATTGAATCGACCTGAGAAAAAGAACGCGATCAATGACTCACTTTGTTTAGAAATTGAACATGCGTTTATTAATCTTCCTGATGACGTCAACGTTATCGTCTTCTCTGGCGCTGGCCCTGAATTTTGTGCTGGTCTAGATCTTGCTGAACATAAAGCGCGCGAACCATTCGAAGTCGTTAAGCACTCCAATATGTGGCATCGCGTGTTTGGTCATATTCAAAACTCTGGCATTCCTGTGATTGCGGCCATGCAAGGTGCAGTCATCGGAGGTGGTTTGGAACTGGCGATCTGTGCACACATTCGTGTCACTGAAAAGGGGACTTTTTACCGTCTACCAGAAGGACGTCATGGCATCTTCGTTGGTGGTGGTGCATCGGTAAACGTGGCTCGTGTGATCGGTACCAGCCGTATGACTGAGATGATGTTGACGGGGCGTGATGTGGACGCAGAAGAGGGTTACCGCATTGGCTTAGGACATTACGTGGTGGAAAACGGTGCATCGTTGGATAAAGCCATGGAGCTTGCGGCGAGCATCGCGAAAAACTCGAAGTACTCAAACTGGGCAATGACCACGGGTTTAGCACACATCAGCAGCATGGCTTCTGATGATGGTTTGTACACTGAATCGCTCATTTGCGGCATCACACAAACCAGTGATGAAGTCAAAGCGCGTATCGAGTCCTTTCTAAACCGTAAAAAGAAATAAGTCAGTACAGGAGTTTAATCATGCAAGTTCAAGGTCGTCACTTTGTTGTTACAGGTTCAGCTTCCGGTATTGGTGAAGCCGTTGCACGTCGTCTACATGGCTTAGGTGCAAGCGTTTCGTTAGCGGACCTAAACGAAGAAGGTCTAAAGCGCGTGTCTGAAAGCTTAGGTAAGCGAGTACAGTACGCGGTGACGGATATTTCTGATGAAGCATCGGTGCAAGCGTCTTTGGATCAAGCGGTTGCCACGTTTGGTGAGATCAACGGTTTGGTGAACTGTGCTGGCATTCCCGGTGCAGAACGCGTTGTTGGTCGTGAAGGCCCTCATTCGCTAGCGGGGTTTGAGCGTGCGCTGCGCGTGAACCTACTGGGAACGTTTAACATGATTCGCTTAGTCGCCGATAAAATGCAGCATAACGAGCCGCAATCGACTTCAGAGCGAGGTGTGATCATTAATACTGCTTCCGTTGCAGCCTTTGACGGCCAAATCGGCCAAGCGGCTTATTCTGCATCAAAAGGCGGCGTAACGGCGATGACACTACCGATCGCCCGTGAACTAGCGCGCTTTGGTATTCGTGTGATGACCATTGCTCCAGGTATCTTCAAAACACCAATGATGGATGTATTACCAGAAGAAGTGCAGCAATCCCTTGGTGCAGCGGTACCATTCCCACCACGTTTGGGCGATCCAGATGAGTTCGCTATGTTGGCACAACAAATCATTGAGAACTGCATGCTGAACGGTGAAGTCATTCGTCTGGATGGCGCGATCCGTATGGCGGCGAAATAGGAGATCAATGATGAGCTACCAAGCCCCTTATAAAGACATGCAATGGTTGGTTGAGCAAGCCTACCAAACTCAACAACTTGGTAACCTTGAGTCCCTACAAGACTTCGACCTTGATCTTGCAAACGCCATCATTGATGAGGCGAGCAAGTTTGCTAGTGGCGTACTTGCTCCTCTCAACATGGTGGGTGACGAAGAAGGTTGTACATTCTCTGATGGCCAAGTGACTACACCAACGGGTTGGAAAGATGCGTATGCTCAATTCCGTGATTCTGGCTGGATCGGTTTGGCATTACCCGAAGAATATGGCGGTCAAGGCTTGCCTAAGTACATTGCTCAGCCAGTGAACGAAATGTGGTTATCAAGCAACCTAGCATTTGTCATGTTTGCGGCATTGGCGCAGGGTGGCTCTGAAATCCTATTGAAGTTTGGCTCTGATGAACTGAAAGCTCGCTATCTAACGCAAATTGTCACGGGCGAATGGACGGTGGCAATGGCGTTAACTGAGCCGAATGCAGGTTCTGACCTAGGCGCGTTGACAACCAAAGCTATCCCACAAGCGGATGGTACGTATCAAATCAAAGGCCAAAAAATCTACATCACCTACGGTGAGCACGATATGGCCGAGAACATCGTCCATTTAGTATTAGCTCGCACACCGGATGCCCCTGCAGGGAGCCGAGGCCTTTCTTTATTTGCAGTACCTAAATACCGCGTTAATGAAGACGGTTCCTGCGGTGAATTTAACGATATCCGTTGTACGGGGATTGAGCATAAAACAGGCCTTCACGGTAGCCCAACCTGTTCGATCAGCTACGGCGATAACGATAATTGTGTCGGTGAATTAATTGGCAACCTAAACCAAGGTCTGATGGCGATGTTCGTGTTGATGAACGAAGCTCGCTTAAGCTGTGGTATGCAAGGTGTCGGTCTAAGTGAGTTGGCCTTTCAAAAAGCCCTGCAATACTCAAAAGAGCGCGTGCAGGGGGCGAGAGCCGATGGGCAACGTGTAGCGATTCTTGAACACCCAGATGTGAAGCGCATGCTTCTTAACCTTCGCTCGGAAAGTTTTGCGCTGCGTTCATTGGGTTACCAAATTGCAGCCTTGATCGATGTGAGTGAGCAATCTGATGATGCTGAGGCAGTAAAAGCGGCTGAAAAACGTATTGCTTTGTTAACCCCTATTTTTAAAGGCTTCGCAACGGAGCAGGCCAATGAACTAGCAGGGGATGCGGTTCAGGTGTTTGGTGGAATGGGGTTTGTAGAAGAAACGGGGATTGCTCAAGTGATGCGTGATGCGCGCATCACAACCATCTACGAAGGTACGACAGGGATCCAAGCGAAAGATTTATTACACCGCAAGATTCGTGTGGACCAAGGTCGCTGTATTAGTGAACTGATGGCAGACATTCGAGACGTTGTTGAAAAAAGTCCAGATAGTGTTGTTAACCAGCGCTTAGGGCAAGCATTGAATCAACTGGCTCATGTATTGGATAGCACGATACTCAATCCAAGTGCTGAATTAGCCCAATTGGATGCTGTAGCGGTGCCATTTTTAAATGCTTTAGGGGGAATCTGCTGTGCTTGGCAATTGGTTGAATTGGCGCAGCGGGCACAAGTAAGCAAAGCTGAAGATGAGGTTTTCTTTGGTAATGTCGTAGCGCTGGCGGAGTTTTACAGCGCTTATAAACTACCTCAGGCTCAAGCGGCTTTGACGACTGTGATAGATGAGCAAAATGGCGTCGGAAACTATGAATTCTAGTTCCTAAAAAATGGGGACATAACCTTCTTTGAACGAATAAAAATAACAAGTTTCAGGAGAATAAAATGACCAGCGAATTCCATCCAATTAAGGTGGTGAGTCACTCGGTTGCGATCGAGAAACGAGATAACGGGGAGCAGATAATTCAATGCCAAACGCCCCTTGCCGAGTACGCTCGTTGCTTAACGGATCGTCTAGTTCACTGGGCTCAGGAGACACCTGACACAGTATTTATTGCGCAACGTGATGACACAGGAGAGTGGGAGCGCTATACCTACGCTGAAGCGCTTGTCAAAGTTCGCCAACTCGCATCATGGCTATTAGAGCAGCCGGTTTCCCCAGAGCGTCCAATCGCTTTTTTATCGGGTAACAGTTTAGAGCATTTGATGTTAGCCATGGCGGGGTATTACATTGGTGTGCCTCATGCACCGATTTCACCGGCCTACTCGTTGGTTGCTACTGATTACGCCAAGTTAAAGCACGTTGTTGAGCTGCTGACGCCTGGTCTGATAGTAGTAGATAAACTGGCACCTTACGAAAAAGCAATTAGTGCGGTCGCCGACCAGAATGTACCGGTCGCAGTGATGTACGGCTCGACTAAAGCTGAGCTTATTAATAATCCAGTGGTGTCTTTTTCTGAATTTTGGAATCATCCTGAAAACACCGCAATTGAGCTCCGTAATGCTGAAGTTACAGGGGATACTGTCGCAAAAATACTGTTTACATCCGGTACAACCGGTATGCCAAAAGGCGTAATGAACACTCATAGGATGCTGTGTGCGAATGCGGTGATGATTCGCGACACCATGGCTTTTTTGGCGGAGGAGCCGCCAGTGATGGTGGACTGGTTACCTTGGAACCATACCTTTGGTGGCAATCATAATGTCAGCATTGCTTTATACAACGGTGGTTCTTTCTACCTTGATGACGGTAAGCCTACCGAAGCCCACTTTCATAAAACATTGAACAATCTCGCTGAGATAGCCCCGACAGTGTATTTCAATGTACCTAAAGGCTTTGAACTGTTAGTGAAAAAACTCAAGCAAGACGATGAATTAGCACGGAAGTTCTTTTCACGGTTGCAGTTTATGTTTTTTGCTGCCGCAGGTATGGCGCAGCATATTTGGGACGACATTGATGCGTTAGCTATTCAGTACACTGGCAAGAAAATCCCTATGCTGACTGGGCTTGGTGCGACTGAGACAGCGCCATCGGTGACCTTTGCCTCCATTGAAGAAAGTGCATCAGGCGTGATTGGAAAACCAGCGCCTGGCGTAACCCTGAAGTTAGTACCGAATGAAGGCAAATTAGAAGCCCGTGTTAAAGCGGTGACGGTGATGCCAGGTTATTGGCGACAACCCGAATTGACTGCTAAGTCGTTTGATGAAGAAGGGTTTTATTGCCTAGGCGATGCCTTTGCTTATTTGGATGAGAGCAATCCAAATCGAGGCTTCAGGTTTGATGGACGTGTTTCAGAAGACTTCAAGTTAGACAGTGGTACTTGGGTCAGTGCAGGAACGCTTCGTGCCAAGTTTATCAGTGCATTTGCCCCATGGGTTCAGGACATTGTGTTGTGTGGAACCAATCGTGCTGACATAACCGGTTTAGTCTTTCCTGATTTGATCCAGTGCCGTGCTCTGATCGGTGAGGAAGGCGCGCATTTATCTGATGAAAAAGTTGTCCAGCACCCGAAGGTTCGAACTATATTTCAAGAAAAGCTTAGAGCTTTTGCGGCTCAGGGAACAGGCAGTTCAACCGTAGTATCACGAATTCTTTTGCAGCATGAAGCGCCTTGTTTGGACGCACATGAAGTAACGGATAAAGGCTCGTTGAATCAAAGAAATGTTCAGGAACATCGTGCGGACCAAGTGGCTGAACTTTATCAAGAGCCTCATTCTGTCAGTGTAATTAGCGTTTAATGTTATTGAAGAATGCCAGTATAGAAGCGACTCTTAAACGGTAGTTGGCGTTTATTGTTATAAGAAAAAGTATATCTAGGTGACAATTATGAAAGTATTAGTCGGTGTCAAACGCGTCATTGATTACAACGTGAAAGTGCGCGTCAAATCAGATAACACAGACGTGGATTTAAGTAATACCAAAATGGCGATCAATCCATTTTGTGAGATCGCAGTAGAAGAAGCCATCCGTCTAAAAGAGGCGGGTATCGCAACCGAAGTCATCGCGGTTAGTGTAGGCTCCAGTGCGAGTCAAGAACAGCTGCGTACTGCCATGGCATTAGGTGCGGATCGCGCTATTTTAGTTGAAACAGAAGACACAGCAGAGCCGCTGACGGTTGCTAAAACTTTTGCTAAATTGATGGCTGACGAAGGGGCTGAATTGGTCATTTTAGGCAAGCAGTCCATTGATTCAGACAACAACCAAGTCGGCCAAATGTTAGCCGCTCTGACAAAACGCCCACAGGGTACGTTTGCTTCAAACGTATCGGTTGAAGCTGGGCATGTGGCAGTCACACGAGAAATTGATGGGGGGCTGCGTACGGTTAAGTTAGCGCTACCGGCCATCGTCACGACCGATTTACGTCTGAATGAACCTCGTTTTGCTAAGTTGCCAGACATTATGAAGGCAAAACGCAAGCCGCTAGAAACGAAAACATTTGCGGATTTGGGTGTGGAAGTGAAACAACACATTCAGCTCGATAAGGTGGAAGCACCGGCTGCACGCCAAGGTGGTGTGAAAGTGGGTTCCGTGGATGAGCTTATCCAGAAACTGAAAGACGAAGCGAAGGTGATCTAATGGCGACTTTACTTATTGCAGAACATAACGGTACAGAATTAGCTCCTGCAACGCTAAGTGCTTTGACGGCTGCGCAGCAGATCGGTTCGGATATTACAGTATTAGTGGCTGGCGCGAATGTTAAAGCGGTTGCGGATGCCGCAGCTCAGTGTTCGGGTGTGGGCAAAGTACTGCTCGCTGAAGGCGACAGCCTTGCTTACGATTTAGCTGAGAACTTGAGCGAATTGATTCTATCTGTGGCAGGTGAGTACTCACATATCATGGCGCCGTCTAACTCTGTTAGCAAAGATGCGATGCCACGGGTTGCAGCCTTGTTAGATGTTGGACAGCTATCGGACATCACCGCGATATTAAGCGACGCACAATTTCAGCGCCCAATCTATGCTGGTAATGCCATTGCCACCGTTACTTCTAACGATGCTGTGAAAGTCATCACAGTACGTGCGGCAGCATTTGATAAAGCCGCAGCGACAGGTGGTTCTGCTGCAGTGGAAACATTAGCTGCGCCTGCTGACAGCGGACTATCAAGCTGGGTAAACGACGAGCTAACGCAATCTGAACGTCCTGAATTGACCGCTGCAGAGCGTATTGTATCCGGTGGTCGAGGTGTGGGAAGTGGCGAGAACTTTGCGCTGCTTGAGGCCTTGGCAGATAAGTTAGGCGCGGCCGTGGGGGCTTCCCGTGCGGCAGTGGACTCTGGCTTTGTACCAAACGATATGCAGGTGGGACAAACTGGTAAGATTGTCGCACCAAGCCTTTACATGGCCTTCGGTATTTCTGGTGCAATCCAGCATTTGGCCGGTATGAAAGACTCGAAAGTCATCGTAGCTGTCAACAAAGATGAAGAAGCGCCGATTTTCCAAGTGGCTGATTACGGTTTAGTGGGTGACCTGTTTGATGTGTTGCCTGAATTAACTGAAAAACTGTAAGTCTTTGTCATAAGAAACTTAAGCGCTAAATAAAAAGAATAAGAGGAGTGCAATTATGCGTGAATCGATGGAGTTTGATGTTGTCATCGTGGGCGCAGGTCCTTCTGGTCTGTCGACCGCCATTCGTTTGAAGCAACTTAATGCTGACCTAAATGTGTGTGTGCTTGAAAAAGGGTCAGAGGTCGGTGCGCACATATTATCCGGTGCCGTGCTAGAGCCTCGTGCCTTGAACGAGCTATTCGACAACTGGCAGGAGTTGGGTGCTCCTCTTAACACCCCTGTGACCAAAGACGAAGTTTACTTATTAAAAGATGGTGAACTGAGTAAAGAGTTGCCCCATGCTTTGGTGCCTAACACCATGAAGAATGATGGTAACTACATCGTCAGTGTCGGCAATTTATGTCGTTGGTTAGCGGAGCAGGCTGAAGGTTTGGGCGTGGAAATATTCCCAGGCTTTGCGGCAGCAGAGATTTTGTATCATGACGATGGTCGCGTGAAAGGGGTTGCCACAGGTGACATGGGGGTATCAGCTTCCGGTGAGCAACTCGCAACCTATATGGAAGGTATGGAGCTGCATGCCCAGTACACGGTCTTTTCGGAAGGCTGTCGAGGACACTTAGGCAAGCAGTTAATCAGCAAATTTAATCTTGATACCGCGGCAGACCCACAGCACTATGCCCTAGGTATCAAAGAGCTGTGGCAAATTGATCCTGCTAAACATCAACCTGGACTTGTGCTGCATGGTGCTGGCTGGCCCCTTGAGGAAGCCAGTGGTGGTTTCTTCTTATACCACACGGATAATCACCAGGTAGTGGTGGGGTTGATTGTTGATCTGAATTACAGCAACCCTTGGATGAGCCCTTATGAAGAATTCCAGCGTTTAAAACATCATCCAGTGCTTAAGCAGTATCTAGAAGGTGGCGAGCGAGTGTCTTATGGGGCTCGTGCGATTGCTAAAGGTGGTTGGAATGCCTTACCGACCATGACTATGCCGGGGGCTTTGTTGGTAGGTTGTGATGCAGGTACCTTAAATGTAGCCAAAATCAAAGGTACGCATACTGCCATGAAGTCAGGCATGATTGCCGCAGAAGCTATTAATAAGGTGTTAGCTGATACTAGTTTATCGATTGGCGACACATTTAACGCTCTCTTTAACGACTCATGGTTAAAGCAAGAGCTATACAGCACGCGCAATTTTGCGCCGGCTATGCATAAGTTTGGTACTTTCTGGGGTGGAGCGTTTAACTTCGTTGATCAGAATTTATTGGGCGGCAATATGCCGATCACGCTTCATGATACATCTCTTGATCACGCCCAATTACAAAATATCGCCAGTGCTAAAAAGATCGATTACCCAAAACCTGATGGCAAACTGAGCTTTGACCGTCTGTCATCGGTGTTTTTATCGAATACCAACCATGAAGAAGATCAGCCTTGTCATTTAACGCTTGCGGACGACAGCATCCCAACAGGCAGTAACCTGAGTCAGTTTGCTGAGCCTGCCCAACGTTATTGTCCTGCTGGCGTGTATGAGATCGTAGAGAAAGAAGCTGGTCCATCGTTACAAATCAATGCGCAAAACTGTCTGCATTGTAAGACCTGTGACATTAAAGACCCAGCGCAGAATATAACTTGGGTAACACCCGAGGGAACAGGGGGGCCTAATTACCCCAATATGTAACTTAAATCCTTAAGTGTAGTGTGATCCCGCTTGATACAGCCAGCTTTCGCTGGCTGCTTTTTTTGTACTTAGTTAGATACCGCTGTCATATTGTCCATAACATCCCAACAAGCCCCTAACGTGTGGTAGTCCACTTTCCCCATTGGCGATTTCTCGTTGGTAATTTTATCGCTATTACGCGCGACAATGCGGAACCATGCCCCGTGAGTGTGATCAATCAGATGATCCCAACTGTATTGCCAAAGTGCTTGATACCAGTCGAGATAGGTTTGCTCACCAGTCACTTTATATAGACGGTAAGCAGCGGCAATCGCCTCAGCTTGCACCCAGAAGTATTTCTGAGCATCGGCAAATTCGTAGGTTTTCGGTGCGAAGCCATAGACTAAACCTCCGTGCTCTTTGTCCCAGCCGTATTTAACCGCTTGATCAAATAGACTCTTAGCGCGTTCCACATACCAAGCTTCAGGGCTCAATTGGTGTAATTGCAATAGCAGTTTGGTCCACTCCACTTGATGGCCAGGTTGAAACCCCCATGGCTTAAACAAGTCGTCCGGTTTATCAATGTTATATTGCCAATCCGGTTGCCAATCTTGATGGTAATGCTCCCAAATCATGCCACCGGCTAAGTCACATAATTCTCCAGCAAACTTTTCTGCAAGGCGCTTAGCGCGTTCTAAGAAACGCTGATCGCCAATGGCTTTGTAGGCCGCGATAAAAGCCTCGCACATATGCATATTGGCATTTTGACCGCGGTACGGGTCAAGAGTCGTAAGATCCCCCGAGCGCTCATCTGCGTAGGCGTTGTAGTCGGGCTGATAAAAGTTTTTATCTAGCCATAAATACAGACTCGAAAGCTTATCAGTTGCATCGACAATGCCCGCCATGTGGGCGTGTGCATAAGCCAACACCACAAACGCATGACCATAGGCCATAGCGGTTTTATCGATGGTATCGCCTAGCATCCAAGCATAGTGATTTGAATTCGCTAGATAATGCTCTCGTTCAATAAAGGCTAACCCATCACGTGCCCAATCAGCGTAATGGTCTCCATAGCCACGGCGGTAAGCTTCAGAATAATTGAATACAAAGCGTGTGGACGACACCAAGTGGCGGGTTTTAGAGTCAAATACCTGACCATCATCGAGAAAATTTTGAAAGAAGCCACCCGCAGGGTCTTTCACGACAGGCTCATAAAACGCCAAGATGCTTTGTGTATGACACAATAAAAATTCATTTGAGAAGAAATTAGGCGCCATGAAAAACTTCCTATTACTAAGTTGGATTATTTTTGTAAGGAATTAGTATGGAAACCTTCCATATCTACTGTCATATAATGATTCGGGACTGTTAAAGTTAATCTGTAAGCGATTAGATATGCTAAACGCTCTAAGAATGTTGAGAACACAGCCTTGATAAACTGGCTACACCAAATATTTACCACAAGTGTCCCCCCAGCCCTTCTTGTCGAAGGGCAGTATGAACCTCTGTTGGTAATTCTGTCCATACTGCTTGCTTCGAGTGCTTCGTTTTTTGCACTGAGGTTAGCTGAAACCGCGCGTCATATCGTATTAGCCCGATACCGTCATATTGCCACGGCAACCGGCGCTCTGATTTTAGCGGGTGGTATATGGAGTATGCACTTTGTCGGCATGCTCGCTTTTAAACTGCCTCATGTTATGACCTATGATTGGTTCTTGACGGTTCTATCAGTCATTCCTGCTTTTGTTGCCAGTCTGATCGTGCTCAAGTCCTTGATTTATGTTCAGGAAAAAGATGCGTTATCGATCTCCCTTACTGCGCGCAATGGTGTAATTGTTGGTGCTGGCATTGGTGCCATGCACTATACGGGCATGGCTGCTATGGATATGCACCTTACCGTGAAATACAACCCGAACTTATTCGTGTTATCAATTGTGGTAGCGGTTGGTCTTGCTTGCGTCGCTTTGTTAGCACGACGTGCAATGAAGCTAACTTTTCCAAATATGCCAACGATTCGGATTAAGCTGATCATTGCCACCATCATGGGGTTGGCGATTTCAGGAATGCATTATACGGGGATGGCTGCGACCTACTTTATTGCATCAACTTCTGAGGCTTTACTACCCCCGTCTCAGACCGATAGCTCTGAGCTAGCTTACGCTGTTTCCATTTTCTCTTTTTTGATTTTTTTATTGGCGATGAATGTCAGTTCTCAACTGCGCTATCGTCAATTGTTGATTGAACAAACGGCTAATGAAGCACGTACTCAAGCCATTTTAGATACTGCGACCGATGCAGTATTCACGATTAATGATCAAGGTCGCATACAGGAGTTTAATGCTGCTGCGCAATCGATGTTTGGTTGGACCGAGTGTGAAGCACATGAACAATCAATCGAGATTCTGTTTCCAGAGAAAAGCGATCAGCAGTATGACGGTTTTTTGGTAGATTATTTTCTATCTGCTAAAAGCCAAGTCGTGGGAACTAATCGTGAACTGGTGGCGCGAAATAAAAAGGGCGAATTGTTCCCAATACAATTAGGCGTTGGACGAATCAACTTGCCAAACGGTGAGCTGTTGTATGTTGGTTTTGCATCGGATATCTCACATCGCAAAGAGATGGAGGAAAGGGTCACCAAAAGTGAGGACCGCTTAAGTTCATTAATTCGTAATATTCCAGGCGTGTCATTTCGCTGTTTATTAGACGAGGACTGGACGCCACTATTTTTATCAGAAGCCATATATGACCTCAACGGTCATACCGCCAGCGAGTATTTAGAAGGGAAGCTAAGTTTTGGTTCATGGCTTCATCCGGAAGACCATAAGAAAGTGACTCGTTTTTTTGAACAGGCGATTGGTGTAAAAGATCGATATGAGTTGGAATATCGTGTTACCCACAAAAATGGTAATACTTTATGGGTCCTGGAAACAGGGACGATTGTTTACGATGAAGCTAAGGAAGCGAAGTGGATTGATGGGGTTATGCTAGACATAACTTCGCGTAAAGCCATGGAGCAAGAGCTACGCGAATCAAAATTTAGAGCAGAAGAAGCGGCGGAAGCTAAGGCGTCATTTTTAGCAAACATGAGCCATGAAATCCGTACGCCAATGAATGCCATTATTGGGTTTAGTAGCATTTTGCTTGACTCATCTTTACCAACAGAAACTCGTAAACACCTTCAGACTATTAACCATTCCGCTCAATCCCTCTTACATTTGTTAAATGATATTTTGGACAGTGCGAAGTTGGATAAGAATAAGCTTGAGCTTGATATGAAACCATTTAGGTTATCAAGTTGTGTTGATACTGTTATTTCAACTCTCTGGCTTCAGGCTAAGAACAAAGGGTTGACTCTAGATTTAGAAGTGAATGCTGACTTACCGCAGGTGGTTGAGGGAGCTGAAGATCGTATCCGCCAAGTATTAATTAACCTGGTAGGGAATGGTATTAAGTTTACCGAGTCAGGTTCCGTATCGCTAAAAGTTTGTCCCGTACCTGAACGACACGAGTGGATTCGATTTGCTGTCCGTGATACCGGAATTGGTATTTCACAAGAGCGTGTGGACTCGATTTTTGACGCATTTACTCAAGCTGATTCTTCTATGAGCCGTCGATTTGGTGGCACTGGATTAGGAACGACCATCTCAAAACAACTTGTTGAGCTAATGGGAGGGACGATTCATTTAGACAGCCGCCTTGGCGAGGGCAGTTGCTTTTATTTTGATATTCCATTGCCCATCGCGGATAAAAACGATTTAGCGCCAACCCACCAGCTTTTGCAGCTACCTGCTTTACGTGTATTAGTTGCGGATGATATTGAAGAAAACCTTACCCTGTTAAACATTATGCTATCGAAGCAGGGCCATGCTGTTTATCTTGCAAAGGATGGTTTGGAAGCTGTTGAGGTATTCAAAGATGTGCGTCCCGATATTGTTTTAATGGATATTCAGATGCCAAATATGGATGGCTTGGAAGCAACCCATATTATTCGTACCTTTGAACAGAAAGCAGGCCTTGAAAAGACACCAATCATTGCATTAACGGCCAGTGTTCTCTTGGAAGATAGAGTGGAGGCTCAAGAAGCTGGGATGAGTGGGTTTGCGAATAAACCTGTGGATTTGCTGCAACTAATGCAAGAAATGGCAAAAGTACTTGAGCTGGATGCAAACGATTTAGCAACAGTGATGAAAAGTGAGGCTTTTGTTGGATCACCTAAATATCGTGTTGTTCATTTGGGTAAAGGCATGGAGCTTTGGGGCGAATATAATGTTTATGTCTCTGAAATCATAAAGTTTTATAAAAAGAATCAGGGGCTTTTAATCAAGCTGCAAACCTATATTGCTCAGAAAGACTGGGTTAGTCTTTCGGAAAGAGCGCACGCTCTGAAAGGGCTTACTGGCAACTTAGCGCTGTTGCCGCTATACCATCACTTCACAATGCTCGAAAAGGCTGCAAATAATCATCAAATTAGCGACATTGCTGCGTCAATTACTCAAATTTCGATAGCTTGGCAGGAGTTGGCAGAAGACATACAAAGTCTTGAAGTCACGCTTACTCCTATTACAAATGAGATTAATGACGAGGAAGGTGACTTCAGTATACAGGAGCAGATTGAACTACTCACTGAATGGCTATACATCACTGAGTCCGGTGAGATTGATGATGAGCTGACACAGAAATTACTCTCCAGTGTACGTTCAGATATTGAGCCTTTAGTACGTCAAGCGGCCCATCATGTTGATGAGTTTGAGTTTAAAGAAGCTGTGAAGCAAATTTATCAGGCGCGAACGCTGCTTCGTCAGTAAAGGAGTTTTTATGTCCCTATTAGAAAAAACTCAACCAAGAGTTCTCATCGTTGATGATGAGCCTGCAAACTTAAAAGTTTTACGGCAGGTCTTACAAGACAGTTATCGGTTGTCGTTTGCTCGCTCTGGTGAAGCGGCTTTAGAGCTACTTTTTAAAGAAGATATTGACCTTATTTTGCTCGATATCATGATGCCTGATCTGACGGGCTTTGAAGTCTGCGAAAGAGTAAAGAGTAATCCTAAAACGGCTCGAACGCCGATTATCTTTGTGACCGCGTTAAAGGATACCATTGATGAAGAAACAGGATTCAAGCTCGGAGCCGTCGATTACATCACCAAACCTATTGTGCCAGCTATTGTGCGTGCTCGTGTGAAAACACAT
The DNA here is from genome assembly GCF_016461785.1 of Marinomonas ostreistagni. Classification (GTDB taxonomy): domain Bacteria; phylum Pseudomonadota; class Gammaproteobacteria; order Pseudomonadales; family Marinomonadaceae; genus Marinomonas; species Marinomonas ostreistagni_A. The sequence goes on from NZ_JAEMUH010000003.1 coordinate 264,754, forward strand.
TTGTCTTTGGTTCAGGCAGATGCTTTGAAAGAAACTCAAATTGATTTGATTCAACGCTTGGGACGCGCAGCTGAATACAAAGATAACGAAACAGGGATGCATGTTCAGCGAATGAGTCGGTATGCCTACGTGCTTGCGGTTGCGGCGGGCATTGACGAGCAAACGGCTAATGAACTGCTTTTAGCGGCTCAAATGCACGATCTAGGTAAAATTGCGATCCCTGATAACATTCTTCTAAAGCCTGGTCGTTTGGATGAAACTGAGTTTAAACAGATGAAAGCCCACGCCCAAATCGGTGCTGATATCCTGTCTAACCCGCAGTCTCAACTGGTGGCTCTGGCTCGTTCGATTGCCATTACGCACCATGAAAAATGGGATGGTAGTGGTTACCCTAAAGGGCTGAGGCAAAAAGAAATTCCACTAGAGGGTCGTATCGCCGCTATTGCAGATGTATTTGATGCATTAACCAGCGAACGCCCTTACAAGAAAGCATGGTCGGTCGAGGATGCGGTTCAGCTATTACAAGAAGAGTCTGGTAAACACTTTGATCCTGATCTCGTTGAATTGTTCATCCTTGAGCTTCCTAAGATACTTGAAATAAAAACGAAGTTTGCTGAGCAAATACAACTTAAAAGAATAGACAGTTAGATGGCTTATGAGATGTCTGCAAAACTAACTAAGCGATCTCGACCAAGCTCTTTTGCTTCGTACAAAGCCTTATCAGCATTTGAAAGAGCTGTACTGCTGTTATCCTCATAAAATTTTGCAAGTCCGACACTGACAGTCACTGAAGAATTATCTGGTAAAGGAAACTCAGATAGCCGAATCGATTCTATTAAATCGTTTAAGAAGGACGCCGCTTGTATACTCTCCAAATCATGTAGAACAATGGCAAACTCCTCACCTCCAATACGTGCAATAAAGTGAGGAGGCATAATTTTTTCTTTAAGTATCGCTCCAATTTGGCGAATCACTTCGTCGCCCACCTCATGGCCAAATTGATCGTTTATTCGTTTGAAGTGATCAATATCTATAATGGCAAAATATGTTTTATCTGATGAGGTGACTGCACCAAGATACTCTCTAAAAGCCCTGCGATTACTCAGTCCTGATAATGTATCTGTCATGGCCATTTTTAGTAGCTGATCTTCTGCCTTCAAGCGTGCTTTTTCCAGTTCAACGGCATGAAATAAGCCTGCTAATGCATCTCGTAACGGTTGTAAGAACTCAGCATCCTCGTTTGTGTAATTATTGAACTTGTTTGCTAAACCAATCATGCCCGTTACTTCGCCTTGCAGCTGAATTGGAAGACCCATGAAGCGGTAAATGGGAGGGTGTCCTTTTGGTGTGCCAACAGATGCTGGGTGGCTGCCGAGCTGATTGCTAATCACTGTTTGTTCACTTTTGATTGTTTCACCAAAGAGATTATCAAACGAATCGAAGTAAAGCTTTCTACCTTTATAGAGCTCAACTAATGCCTCGCTGGCACTGTTCCAACTTAATTCAGAGATAGCATGAATGAATAATCGGCGTTTGTTTTCTTCGAACACAATTTGACCAATAAAGGCAAATTGACTATCAGCGATATCGATCAACTCAGGTAAGATCGCTTGGCAAGCGCTCGATAAGTCGTGATTTTCTAGGTATGCCGCACGCGCTTTATTGATAAAGCCTAATAATTGGCTTTGTTTCATCTGGTGGATTTCAGCCAGTTTCCGCTCTGTAATGTCTCTATGGGTTCCTGCTAAGCGGATGGCTTTGCCCATTTCGTCCCGTTCAACCACGCGGCCATATGTTTCTATCCAAACCCAACTATTGTTTTCATGGCGCATTCGATATATCGCCGAATAGATATTAGTTTCACCTTTTAGATGGGCTTCAATTTTATTGCTAACACTACTAAGATCAGCTGGGTGTATACGCTGTCGCCAAAAACGGCTGCTACCGTCATAGAATTCATAATCTACACCAATAATATCACACCACCTCTTGTTCACTTGAGTGTGGTCTGTATCAAGTCGGTAGTCCCAAGTGCCGAGTTCTGAAGCTTCTAATAATAATCGCATTTGTCGATTGGTATCATTGAGACGCTTTTCAAAGTGTTGCTGCTCTGTGTGATCTGTTGCGATTGCATGTATGGTTTGTAAACGGCCGGTTTGATCGAAAAAGGCTTTTGATAGCAATCTAACCCAGATACTGTTCGATGCTTGGTTTAGCTCAAGTTTCGTCTCTGTGGTTTCAACGCCACTGAGGTGATTCTGGATCATGAAATGAAACTCTTCTTGGCTAGGTTGAGACAAGAAAGATTCAAAACTCTGCTGATGAGTTGTGATGTACTCGTAGTCTAACCCTAATACCTCTTTAACATTGCGCGTCACAGTTTGTAAATTCAACCCATTATCATAGCGCCAGCAGATCATGACGGCAGGAGATTGGTCTAATAAACTGTGTTCATTTTGCAGTTGATAATGCTCTTTTTTGAGAGCTAAGTGGTCGCTTATCACCGAGCTTAATTGCGTGAGGCTACTGCATTGCTCAGGCGTAAAGTGTCGAGGTCGAGTATCTACTAGGCATAAGCTTCCTATAACCGTACCTTCAATAACTAGAGGGGTGCCAGCATAGAACCTTAAATCTGGGTGCTTATCTAATAACTTTGTTTGAGTGTATCGTTTATCCATCAATAAGTCGGGGATGATGACTTGTTGCTCTTCTTTTAGAACCAAACCGCAAAGAGCATCTTCAATAGGTGATTGCTCTACCTCTAACCCAAATCGAGATTGAAATACAAAATGGCCTTTATGGGCAATGGCCGTCATCGTGACAGGTACGTCAAAAAGTTGCGCAATCGAGCTGACTAATTGCTTGATGGTTGAGTCTTCAGAACGAGCCAGACTGTATTTATTAATGAGCTCTTGACGTTTTTGATGAGGCATCTAAATCCCTGAAAAGTTTATTAACCGATTAATATTAGACTCTTTTAATGGAAAAGCTGAAGGCAAATTAACCAATTGCTACAAATCACTTTAAACCCTTAACAAAGGGATAACAGAAGGCTTGCAGATTAAAACTAATTAGCGACTTATAGTAAGACTAGTCGGTAATTAATACTGATTAAAGGTAACTGGAGGCGTCATGAAAACACTTATCATGGTGCTAGGGATGGTGCTTTTGTCTGGATGCAGTGACCAAAACCTGGAAAAGACAGATCTTCAAAATGGGAAAGAACTGTTTGGCTTGTATTGTGCAAGCTGTCACAAAGAAACGGGTAACGGTCAGTTTTTATTGGGTATTCCACGAAATAATGACACTCACATGAGTATCAACGAAGTGGCATCTCTCATTAGAGTTGGTCACAAAGACCTTGATAATATGCCAACATTCCCTCAACTTTCGTCACCTCAAGCCTATGCCATTTCTTCCTACCTCAAACATAAGCTTGGTGCCCAGTAGTTGCAACTAGGTAAAGGCAAGCTTTGAATGAACTATATTGTTTAGTGTATAGCCACTAAACCATTGACCGTGCTCTTACTCACTTGAGATACAACGTATGCGTTTAGGTTAAGGAGACCTAATGAAAAAAAATAATAAAGCATTCAGGCATATGGACAGTATGATCGATGAACAGGTTGAGAATCTGAGGCGTAACGTCACAAAATTGGGCGGCACTTGTGTCGGCAAGAACGAAACCGATGAAAAGCAAGTTAGCGAACAGCTAAAGAACCTTGAGGTCGAAATGTGGAAGGTGATGGAGGTAACAAATTTCCCCCAAGAGTACTTAAAAAAAGAGTTAAATGTTGCTCAATGTCTTGAGCGTTATTGCCAACAGATTCGTCTGCAAGCGGTATCAGAAATGAACCTTTGCTGCATTGAAGAAGAGATACTGTTTAAGAAGAAACTGGATGAATATGAATGGTTGGTCTGGCAATACAAAACCCTACAAAGTAATCAATAAGGCACACTTGCTCGAGCCATTATTACTTTATTAGGAATGGTACACCCGAAAGGATTTGAACCTTCGACCTCGCCCTCCGGAGGGGCGCGCTCTATCCAGCTGAGCTACGGGTGCATCACTTAGGCGGCGCATTATAAGGGGTTGAGGAGTAAGTCACAAGATGGATCGTTTCAAGAAGTCTAAAACTTATAAAGTTGCGTATATTTACTGTGTATTTTTGTAGGATTTGAAGTTGATTTGCTGCAAATGAGTTACCTTTAGAGGTGCGTATTCAATAACTGGATTTAGGGGAATTGTATGGCCATGCCAGATCTCAAAAAAGTTGTTTACTCGAGCGTTGTTTCTGCCCTGTTAATGTCTTCAACCGCATATGCTGCACCGCAAATGTCAAAACTACCGACCTCTGCATGGGGACTGACTGATCAAAATGTGCTGTTTAATGTGAACCCTTATCAGCCTGATGTTGTCGTAAAGTCTGTGTCGTTAACTGGATTGCAAGGTGAAGATCAATTAATAGGTATCGATTATCGAGTAGCGAGAGGAGACCTTTATGGACTCGCAAACTCCGGTCGGATCTACGTGATTAATACCTCTACTGGTAAAGCTTCGCTGGTAAATGGTTCAGATGTTGTGCCTGAAATGGCCGTAGGGCCTTATGGTTTTGACTTCAACCCTGCTGCTGATAAGCTGCGAGTGGTTGGTAATAAAAACCGTAATTTGCGACTAGACCCTGATAGCGGTGCAAAAGTTGATTTTGATAAGAATATATCCGGTATTCAAACGGACCCTAACTTAGTATTTGACTCTCAGGACCCAATGGCTGGAGAGTTTCCTGATATTGTTGCGGCTGCGTACACTTATAATCCAAATGATAGTAAGCTCACAACAAACTACGCAATTGATAGACGTTCTGGAAAACTCTTAATGCAAGGAACGAAAGAAGGTGTATTGCCATCTGTATCTCCTAATCTTGGAGTGTTATACACCATTGGTGATTTAGGAACAGGGCCTTTAAAAGACGCATCGTTTGACATAAGTGACGTCAGCAACACTGCATTTGCGGCATTATTATCAGCGAATGAGCAAGAAACTGTCTTAGTGGAAGTGGATTTATTAACGGGTGCTGCATCAAAGGTCGGAACATTTGGTGATGGCTCTCATGTGGTTGGTTTTGCAATCGAACCTTAATGGAGTTGAGTTGGATTAAATTATGGCATTAAACCTAAAAAGAGATATTTGTTTTGCACTGTGCTTAATGCCAACCTTGGCTTGGTCTGATGTATCAATAAAAATTGTTGATGCATCAGGGCAACCATTAAGTACCGCTGTCGTTTTTTTGAAATCTCCAGATATTATCTCATCAAGTAGACCGTTAACTGGGGTTGAGATTGCTCAGAAGGACCGTCAGTTTATACCTGGTGTACAGGTGGTAACGGTAGGTACAGCCATAGAATTTCCTAACTTAGATGATGTCAGACATCATGTTTATTCTTTCTCGCCAGCTAAAATTTTTGAGTTAAAGCTTTATGCACAAAAGCCCGAAGCCCCTGTAACATTTGAAGAAACAGGTATTATCGAATTAGGCTGTAACATTCACGATAGTATGCTTGGTTGGGTTTTAGTGAACGATTCATCGATTTATGCAACGACGAATGATCAGGGGCTGGTAACGTTTCCTGGATATAAGGCAGGAGATTACTCTATTGATGTTTGGCATAAAAATTTCCCCTACGGCGCCCCTTTTGAAAGCTTCAAGGTGCAGGTCACAGATAATGATAGCGCTCATACACTGCAACTAGAAACGCAAGGAGTTTCTTTTTAATGACGGCCTTGCCACGCTGGATGCATATTCGTTTATCTGTCCGTTTCATTTTAATAACCTTGATACTGCTAATCTTTATTCAGACCATTGGGTTTTGGATTGTACAGACTGCTGTAGAACGTTATGTAAGAGATGATATTCAGCATTCGATCGCTGTATCTGAGAGAGTGTGGAATAAATTAATCATTCAAAACCATCAGCAGCTGGTCGAAGGTGCAGAACTATTGGCATCAGACTTCGGCTTTAGGTCGGCGGTTGCATCAAAAGATGAAAACACTATTTCTTCCGCTTTAGCTAACAGTGCTCAACGAATAGGCGCATCTGTCGCAATCTTGGTCGATCAGCAATGGCATCTAAAAGCGACTTCTAAAGATGACATGATGAAGTCGAGTAAATTAGTCTCCTTAATTGATGAGTTGGCAGCGACTCGCCAAGAAAAAGGAGAAGAGGCTTATATCACCGCTCTTTATAGTGGTGCGCCAACCCAGTTTGTTGTTGTACCTGTGAAAGCCCCGCGCTTAGTTGGTTATGTCATTATGGGCTTTGCTATCGAGCGGGATATGGTTGCAGAAGCGAGCGATTTATCTGGCATTGATGTCGTCCTGATGTCGAACAATGGGGCTTCATCTGTCAAAGTTATGGCCAGCTCTGATCGTTTGGAGGAGCACTTTTTACAAGATATTCCGGGACGTTTTTTTCTTGAAGATCTAGCGTTTGATATGCGTGTTGCGCAAGAGACTTTTGTGAGTGTGATTCATGGACAGGAAGTCATTGGTGGCTTTCTCAGTCTCGCTTTCATGAAATCCTTAGAGGAAGCAGGTACACAGTTTGATGAGTTGTTTCATCAATATTTGGTTATTACTCTTATAGGTTTAGTCATCTTTGCCGTAGCCGTGACTTGGTTATCCCGCCGCGTCACTCGTCCTCTGGAGCGTTTAACAGATGCGACAGGTGCTCTACAAGAAGGAAACTATGACGTAGAGGTGAGTGGTGTGGGGCGCATGGACGAGGTTGGTGCATTGGCTCGAAGCTTCGATGGCATGCGTAGCAGCATTAAAGATCAGCGAGAAACGATTTTTAAATTAGCCTATAACGATGCATTAACAGGCCTGCCAAACCGCTTGAGCTTCCGTCAAAAAGTTGCTGACTTGATTGAGTCGGGCGAAGTGAGTTCTCTCAGTGTAATCACTATTAACTTAGATCGTTTTAAACAAGTAAATGATGTTCTTGGTTATGAAATGGGTGATGAAATTCTCAAGGCCACTGCGACTAGGTTACTTGGCGAGGCTTGTTCTGCTCAAGATAAGTTAGCGCGGGTGAGTGGTGATGAATTCTCGGTGCTTGTGTTACCTTCTGAAGATACACCTATGAAAATTGCTCAATCTCTTTTAGCTCGCTTAAATGAACCAATGGAGATTGATCATAACCTGATTGACTTAAGTGCCAGTATTGGCATTGCATCGTGGCCGATTGATGCGCAGCAATGCGATGCATTAATCAATGCTTCGCAAGTTGCAATGTATGCTGCTAAGCGCCGTAGTGAAGATATTATTTCCTACAAAAGTGAGTTTGTAACATCGACTCCAGAAAGTTTGAGTCTTCTCTCTGAGCTTCGCCAAGCCGTGACGAATAACGAACTCAGAGTATACTTACAACCAAAAGTTTCAACTGTCGATCATCGTGTCATTGCGGCTGAGGCCTTAGTTCGTTGGCAGCACCCAGAGAAAGGGCTTGTACCGCCTTTTAAATTTGTCCCTTTTGCGGAGCAAACTGGTTTTATCAGGGAGTTAACAAAATGGATGATTCGCTCTTTGGCATCTCAGTGGCAAGGCCTTCAATTGGGGCATGAGGTTTTTCGAGTGTCAGTGAATTTATCAACTAGGGACCTATTGTCTCCCACTTTTCCGGACTTTGTTCAGCAAACCCTTCATGACTTCCAGGTTCCAACAACAGGGGTTTGTTTAGAAATAACGGAAAGTGCCATTATGGACGATCCAACTTTTGCTGAGCAGACATTAGCTAAGCTATCCAATATGGGATTCAGGCTCTCCATTGATGATTTTGGTACAGGCTATTCATCGCTCGGTTATTTAAAACGCTTGCCGGTGAACGAACTCAAGGTGGATCAATCATTCGTATTTGGCATGATTGAAGATAACAATGATCGTACGATAGTGCAGTCTACGATCGACTTAGCGCACAATTTAGGTCTTGAAGTCGTTGCAGAAGGTGTTGAGACAGAAGCAATGTACTTGGCCTTAAGAGAGCTCGGGTGTGAAGAAGCCCAAGGCTACTTCATTGGTAAGCCCATGCCGGTTGAAGAATTTATAGTGTGGCGCGATCAATGGCATAAAGAGCATGGTTTAGCATAATTTAATGAGAACTTAGTGCTGCTAACGGTCTTATTGGAAGATACCGCCTTATAGGTTTTATTGGGGTTTTGATGAAAGCGTTTCTAATTTCGTAGAAACGCTTTTTTCTTAAAATCCATTGTTCTCTGCTCAACGTATTCCTTATCAAAGGATAAGGAGACAGATTATGTTTGTGCTACATCATTTGGAGAACTCGCGCTCACAGCGAATTGCATGGGCATTGGAACACCTGTGTTTGCCCTATGAAGTTAAACTGTACCAACGTAAAGCCGATAATACCGCTCCAGACTCTTTAAAGCATGTTCACCCGCTCGGCCACGCTCCGATTTTGCAAATGGAAGAGGTGACTGTTGCTGAATCAGGTGCAATTTTAGAGTTTTTAGCAGATGAATATGATGCCGAGAATAAACTTAAACCTGATGGTAAAGTGGCGCTTAGGAAATATCGCTATTGGATGCACTTCGCCGAGGGGAGCTTTATGCCTTTGTTGGTCATGTTACTCCTGTTCAAGAAAATTCCGACCCAGCCTATGCCATTTTTTATTAAGCCCATTGCTAAGGCTATCTGTAATAAAGTGATTGACAGCTTTATTCTTCCGAGATTAAACGATGTTCTTGCTTTGATTGAAAAACACCTTGAAGTGAACCATTGGTTTGCCGGTGAAAAGGTGAGTGGTGCGGATATGCAAATGAGCTTTCCCATTCTTGCGGTTAACTCTGTACAGACATTGGAGCAGTTTCCAGCTATGGCGTCTTGGTTAGCCAGAGTTCGAGAGCAAGACTCATATCAAAGAGCGGTAGGGAAAGTAGGGGAGTTCTCACCCTTTTAGGACAAAATTGCACAATGCTTCACAGGCAGTTGTTCTAAGATAGAATTTAACGTAACGTCGAATTTTCCTTCTTATCACCTCAAGGACGAACTGTGTCTAAACCTGTTAAATTACTCAGTATTGCCGTTGCATTTGCCTGTATTTTGCTTGCCCTTAACTTTGGTTTGAGGTCCTCGATGGGCTTCTTTATGGCACCCATTTCCAGTGAGTTTGGCTATGGAAGAGAAGTATTTGCCATGTCCTTGGCATTACAGAATTTATGGTGGGGCCTAACACAACCAATCGCTGGCGCAATCTCGGACCGATTTGGCACCTTAAAAACCGTCTTGGCTGGTACGATTCTTTATGCTCTAGGGTTGTATGTTACAGCGAATGCCAGTGGTGCCGCTGAACTGCATTTAGGTTCCGGTTTCCTAATGGGAATGGGGATTGCCGCTACAGGTTTTGGTGTTGTGCTGCCTGCTATGGCGCGCATGGTTGCTCCAGAAAAACGGGCCTTTGCACTAGGGTTAGGTAGTGCTGCTGGCTCAGCAGGGCAGTTGTTGGTAGTTCCGGTTGCTCAGTCGTTCTTATCGGCATACGGTTGGAGTTCGGCATTATTATTACTGGCGGCCTGTGCCCTGTTAATGGTGGTGTGTGCATTACCTCTAGCCCGTGATGGGGCGAACAGCAGCAATGCTGAAAGTAATTCTGGGCAAACCGCTAAACAAGCGTTACAAGAAGCGGGCGCTTACTCACATTACTGGCTATTGGTGGCAGGCTTTTTTGTCTGCGGCTTCCAATTGGCTTTCATTACCGTACACATGCCAGCCTTTTTATCCGATAAAGGGTTCGAGCCGGATGTTGCAGTGATGAGCTTGGCACTCATTGGTCTGTTTAATATCTTCGGTTGCTTACTCTCTGGTTCATGGTCGGGTAAGTACTCTAAAAAAACACTGTTAGCCTACATCTATGGTATACGCGCCATTGTGATTGCCATCTTTATGCTTTATCCGATGACAGCTGGCAGTGTATATGTGTTTGCTATCGCGACCGGTTTGCTGTGGTTGGCGACAGTGCCACCAACATCTGGCCTTGTGGGACAAATGTTTGGTCTAAAGCATATGGGGATGCTGTATGGAATCGTCTTCTTAAGCCACCAAGTGGGATCCTTCTGTGGCGTGTGGTTAGGTGGTTATCTTTACGATACAACGGGCTCCTATGATGTGGTGTGGTGGGCCGCTTCAATCATCGCGATGATAACAGCCATCATCCATTTATTTATTGATGAGCGACCTGTTGCGCGCTTGCGTTCTGAGACGTCATTGGCTTGATACTTAATTATTGAGCTAATTTTTAAGTGAAAAAATCATATTAAAAGTGAACGGCATTGTTTAGGTAAGTGATATATTTACCGCTTATTTTACAATCGATGCACTGCGTCAGGGTGCAATGTTATTTGGGAGTAAGTATGTCTACCATCATGGTACTAAATGGGCCAAACCTAAACTTGCTAGGTCAGCGGGAACCGCAAACCTACGGACATGAGACATTAGCCGATGTTGAGGCAATGTGTCAGGAAGAAGCGGCTAAGCACGGCTTAAAAGTGGATTTTCGCCAATCTAACCATGAAGGCGCTTTAGTTGATGCTATCCATGAAGCCGGTCAATTAATCAAAGCGGGTAAAATGCTCGGTGTTGTGTTTAATCCAGGTGCCTACACGCATACTTCAATTGCGTTGCATGATGCGATTAAAGGCGCCGAAGTACCTGTGGTTGAAGTGCATATTTCCAATGTTCATGCGCGAGAGGCTTTCCGTCATCACTCTTTTATCTCGCCTTGTGCCGTTGGAATTGTCATCGGCATGGGTGTTCAGGGTTATGTATTGGGCATGCAAGGCCTGATTAAAAAGCTTTCTTAAATGATTGGCCTGTGGCATTAGGCTTTTCTAAGGCCACAGGCGCATATTGATTAATGCCTTTCTGCTTGAGCGACTAATTCACCGATGCTCTGATAGGCTTCGTTTGCATCTTTCAGAATATTATCAATAATCGTTGATGCTTCATTAATAAGTTGCTCATTTCTAGCGACCTGATCGGTCACCTGTACCATACTGCTACGTGCATCGCTCACTAGCAGGTTGTTCTTGCTAACCATATGACTTATTTCATCTGTAGATGCACTGGTGCGAGCAGCCAATGTACGTACTTCATCTGCCACCACTGCAAACCCACGACCGTTTTCTCCGGCTCGTGCTGCTTCGATCGCTGCGTTTAAAGCGAGTAGGTTTGTTTGTTCTGCTATGGCTCCAATAGTGATAACGATTTTACTAATTTCCTCTGATTGGTGATTTAAATCTTCTACCAATCGTTCAGAACGGTTCACTTGCTCAATGATATTATTTGAGCTTTCAACGGATTTTCGTAATAGCTTGGACCCTTGAGCTGAACTCTCTGCCGTTTTTTGAGTGGATTGATGAGCAAGTCCTGCAGCGTTTTGAACCGAAAGTTGACACTCCATTCTCTCGGTAACATTGGATGCTACTTTTACAATACGAATAACATTACCTTCTAAATCGTAAACTGGGTTATAGGTTGCCTCGATCCATACGTTTTTTCCATCTCGGTGTTTGCGTAGGAACAGCCCAGATTTCGTTTGACCAGAAGCAAGGTCTTGTCAAAAATTGGGGTGCTTTTGATAGAAATCATCATGGCAAAACATTCTATGATGCTTACCTTGTATATCACGCACGGAGTTGTAACCAAGGGTATCGATAAAGTTTTTATTGGCGGTAATGATAGTGCCATCTGGTTGGAACTCAATGGTCGCATTAGAGCGATCAATGGCTGTGAGCAAGGCGTCTTGAGCTTGAGAGCGAACCCTCTCTGCGGTGATGTCAGTGGCAATTTTGAAGACTTTAACAACTTGACCGTTTTGTTTCACCGGAAAGTAGGTAGCTTCGAGCCACACGTTGCCGCCATCTTTTCGTCGTCTTAGGAACTGTCCTTTGTGACTTTCACCTTGAGCCAGTTTGCTCCAGAAAGACGCGTATTCAATAGAATCAACCTCTTGTTGATGGCAAAATATACGGTGGTGTTGCCCTGTGATTTCGTCAAGAGAGTAACCAACAGTATTCAAAAAAAGATCGTTCGCATCCATGATAACCCCATCAGGCGAAAAGGTTATGGTGGCGCAAAATTCCTTTAGCGAATTGATTAAATCGGCATTGTCATCCTGTACAAAGCTTGCGGTGGTTTCCTTTTTAGAAGGGTTAAATCCGAACATTTCAGATCTCCTCAAGCGTTTGGTTATGTCTAATATTAGACTACTCCTTAGCAAGTGAGGTGACAGTAATGAATTGTTCTTAATCTGATAGTTTTATGTATAAAGCTATATGGCTGTCCGAAGATGACTAACTTGATGTCACAAAAGCCAATAATAAAGATAACGTTACAAAAGATAGAATAGTGGTGATGAGCAGGGTGCTAGCACAAAATGTTCGATAGCCGTATTGGCTGCCAATAATAGGATAGATGCTCATCATAGGAACGGCTGCTAAGATAATTGCTCCCATTTGTAGCTGTGGATCAATGCCGGGTATCAGCCACATGAAAACCGCCATGCAAAGTGGGTGAATTAAAAGTTTACCTAGTGCGATGGCACTAATATCTAAGGTATTTCCTTTTATATTAGTACCTACAAGTGACCCGCCAAGCACCATCAAAGCTAATGTGGCGGATGCTCCTGAAAGCATAATCAGTACACGGTCAGCTACGGCTGGTAAAGCTAAGTGAAATTGCGAAAAAAACATGCCCCCAATGACGGCTAGAACCAGAGGGTTCTTAGTTAGCCTTTTAAACGTATCCAATAATGTTCGGCCTAAACTCATCCCTTGATCTTTTGCTGAGAAGTAGCTGAGTAAAGCAAAGACAACAGGAAGTACCACCGCATTTTCCCCCATGAGAGTCATGGCGAACGCTGTGGTTGGAGGATCATCAAACACCAACAACATAACAGGGTAACCAAAGAACCCTGAGTTAGAGCAGGCCATTCCCGCTCCTTTAAGAGAGGCCGCTAGCGAGGAGTTTTTCAGTACGTAAAGGGCGAATAGCAGCCCGATGGCTAATGACATCAGTGACGCCAAACTAAAAGCGATCAAATATTCTGGTATGAATACTTCACTCGGATCCATCTTGGCAAGCGTACTGAAAATCAGGGCTGGTAGGGTAAAGTACATGACTAGCTTGGCCATCCCAGCAATACTTTCGTCGCTAACAAGCTTTGTTCGTACGGCTGTATAACCTAGCACCATCAAAATAAAGATAGGTGCTGTGGTAAGTAGCATTTGCAACATCAGAACGAGCTTACTCAGTCACGGGGTTGTAGTAACTATCAAGTTGAGCGGCAGTGTCTTTTACGGCTTTACTGAATAATTGAAGCGCCATAGAAGCATTTGTATCGGCTCGTACACTTAAACCGACGGCGCTTAAGGTTTCTTTGGTATTCACTGGTAATTCAGCGAGTTCGCCGTCAGTAATTTCACGTGCGACGACACCGCGAGAGATTATCCAAATTGCATCGGTGTTTCGGATAAACTCTTTACCAAAGGAATCTGAGACAGTGTCAATTCTGTCACGTATTTTACCGACTCCTTCAGCGAGTAAAAAACGGTCTACGGTTGGACCTGTAATGGATTCTTCTGGAGGGTATAGAACAGTGAATTGAGTGATTTGATTAAGTTGGAAGTCTTCTTTATCTAGCAAGGGGTGGCCTGGGCGCACTGCAAAAACAATTTGCTCTGAATACAAATGTTGAAATGAAATGCCTGCCATGGCTTCAGGAACCCCCATTCGGCCAACGACTAAGTCCAGTTCTCCTACTCGTAGTTGACTCATCAAAAGGGAGTTTGGGCCCGAAACAAGGTGTAAGCGAACGTCGACATTGTTGGATCGAAAACGTTTTACTGCTTCTGGCAAAACGCTGGTTGCAACGGTTGGTAATACACCAATACTGAGTTTCTGTTGTCCAGTCACCAGAGCCTGATTAACGCGCTCAGCACCTTCACGAAGGGCCGCAACGCTGGTACTGGCATGCTCTAAAAATAAGTTGCCATAGTGAGTCAGTTCGATGCCTTTCTTACTACGTTCTAACAGACGAACCCCTAGAATTTCTTCTAGTTCTTTCAGTTTTTTTGAGACAGCAGGTTGAGTCAGAGACAAGACATCCGCAGCACGCACAACGCTGCCTTGACGGATAACTTCTAAAAAGCATTCCAAGTGACGATACTTGATACGATTTTCCATCATACCTGACTTTCCTCTTAACTCATTTTTAGACGTTAAGTATTACAGCGTTGTTTGGCAGTATTGAAAAGTAAAATATACGATTTTTGATATGTTTTTTTGTTATGTATAGAAAAATGACAAAATAAAAGCTCTTTAATAGTAATTTTCTTCGTTTAAAAGAGCTTTTATAACTTTTTGTGTTTTCTAATATATTAATATTGATATTAATTGGATTGAGCGAAGGCTTCACGTGTTAAGTTTCTGGGTGTCTCTACGCCAACCACAACATTATCTTCAATTCTGATACCACCATAGGGTAAAAGCGCTTCAATCTTGCTCAGGCTACAGCCATGTTGAGGTTGTTCCGCTCGCATTTTATCCAACAGCATTGGTATGAAGTAAAGTCCCGGTTCGATTGTGATGACCATATTTTCCAATAATGGCCTAGTAAGACGAAGGTATGGACTATCTTTCGGTGAGGCAACGGTTTCACCCTTTCGTGAATGCTGTTTCCCCCCTAGATCGTGAACTTGTAGTCCAAGTAAATGACCCAAACCGTGAGGAAAGAAATATTGCGGAATGTGTTTAGCTAATTGTTCTTCGACGCTGAGTTTGCAGATGTCGTGTTTCTTGAGTAGTTTTGCGACCCCAGCAAGTGTCTGATAATGCAGTTCAACAAAGGAGTTGCCAGCCAATGATTGGCCAACAAGCTGTTGTTGTAGGGTATCCATATCTTTAACGAGTGCAGAAAAGTCATCATCTAGCACTGTTGTGGTCCGTGTGATATCGCTCGCATACCCTGTGTAAGAGGCACCCGCATCAACCAGCAAAGTAAGTGGGCGTATACAGCGTTCAACAGATTTTTTTTCATAATGCAAAACCGCCGCATGCTCGTTAATCCCAACAATATTGGGATAAGGAGTATCGCTTGCATCCTGTTTTGTTGCTGCCAAGTAGGCTAGATGAACATCCAGTTCACATGCACCTTGTTTAAATGCCTGCTCAGCAGCGTTATGCCCCAATACTGCTATCTGTGAAGCACGTTCCAAGCAGGAAATTTCATAAGAAGTTTTTACTGCCCGATCGTAAGTCAGCCAGGTGAAAAGTTCTTCATGGTGTTGAAAGCGCTCAGATACGACCGGGCCAATAAAGGCGCTCCGCTTAGGTAAACTTCTCTGCCAAGTGTCGTCATTTACCGGCGTGATTTGCCAATGATGTTGCCATTCACCCTCAGGTATGGCGTTTGCCATGTGCCAGAAGTCTTGCTTGCCAGGCCAAATAAGCTCTGGTTTGTCACGTTTGAAGACAATGAAGCAATTAGCTGGTAATTGAAAAGGCAACCATTGCTGTGCGAATGAGAAAGCTTTGAAAGGGTGGCTATTATCGTCTTGGAAGTAGTAGCTTAAGGAACCTGAAGCCACGACTATTGCATCAAGTTTAAATTCTTCAAGTGCTACTCTATATCGGTGTAGTAACGTTTCCAAATGACGCGCGTAAAGTGCGTTTTCCATATAGTCTCCACTCAGTACTCAATTGTTATATCTTTTAAGACATAGTGTTTAGGTTGATGCGACGGGAAGTGTAGGGGAGAATTGCAACATCGCTGTAAATTGTTCTTCTGGTATAGGGCGCGAATAATAGTATCCTTGTCCGTAATGACACCCTAATGCTGCCAAGAGGTTTGCTTGAGTGACATTTTCTACTCCCTCAGCAACCACTGTGCAATCGAAAGCTTTCGCAAGATTTAATGCTGTTTGTACAATGGATAAATGGCGTTCATTTTCATCCATATCTCGAACAAAAGCTCGGTCAATTTTAATCGTATCGACATGTAAACTGCTAATGTATGCCAACGAACTCATTCCTGTGCCAAAGTCGTCAATAGACAGTTGAACGCCTATTTCTTTAAACGCATTAAGGCTCTTTGAAATGGTCTGCAAATGTAAACTTGTTGCAGTTTCAGTTAGCTCAATTTCAAGCAGCTTCGGCTCTATATCATATTTCTTAAGTAGATCTTGTGTGAACGTGACAATATCAGGGTCAAGTAAATTGTAGGGTGATAGGTTTACCGCAATAGGGACAGCGATTCCTTTTGATTTCCAGAAACTCAGCTGGCGTATCGACGTTTTGATAACGTAGCGACCAAACTCTCTAATCTTTCCACTTTGTTCGATAATGGATATAAACATGATCGGGGGAACAACGCCATCTTCAGGATGATGCCATCTTGCTAGCGCTTCTGTCGAAATAATACGGCCCGTTTGAAGATCAACTTTAGGTTGATAATACAGTTTAAACTGATGCTCTCTTAGTGCATCAGTTAATTCACTGCGATAACGAAGGGTCTTTTGGCTGTTTTGCTCAATTTGCTGTGTTTCATCGAATACCGACCATGCACTTCGTTGTTTTCTTGCTTCATTCATCGCTATGTCTGCAAACATCATCAAGCTATCAATTTCATCAGAATGATTCGGAGAGAGAGCAATGCCAATGGTAATACTTAACTGAATCGGTAATTGATCGATTTGAAAAGCCGACGTTAGTGTCGCGATTAATTGATCGGCAAAGTGACAAGCATTTTCTGCATCGACTTCAGGTACCCACACAAGAAATTCATCTGCACTGGTTCGAATGACGACTTGATCCTTGCTTAAAAAATGCTCTATTCGGTGTGCAAATACGATCAATAATTTATCGCCATTACGATGTCCGAGTGTTTCATTGATATCTTTAAATTTGTCAATGTTGATGAGAAATAGTGCGCCTTTTTCAGGCGCGTTGTGTTTGCGCTGGTAGCGCTCAAATAGATCTGCTAAAAATAGTCGGTTTGGAAGACCTGTTAAGTTGTCATGTGTAGCAAGCTTTTTGAGGGCTTCGTTTTTATCTTCGACACGTTTTGCTATCCATGACGATAACGTCAGTGCGAGCCAGACGGCAATCCAAAACACAATCACTGAGCTTATGATCAAACGCTTAAATATATGTGCTCTAGCTTGATCAAGGCTATGAGAGGATATAACGAGCGTTAAGGTTTTATCGGGTTGATTCTGTACTGTCCAGATATGGTAGTGGCCATCCACTCTGTTAAAGCCAGACTTATTATCGGCCGAATAAGCAGTACCAATTTGCTGTAAAACATCCGAAACCGTCTTTTTAGGCATGAATTGGTTGAGCTCCCAACTTGTGCCTTCATTATCCTGAAAAATTAAATATAACTCTTCAGGTTGATGCTCGGTTGTTTGCATTAAAGAAATGAGTTCAGCAACGCGCTCTTCAGCGTCGTCACCTTCCTCTTCTATCTCAGCCATTAGGAATAGAGCTCGTTTTTCTAAGAAACGAATTTCAGTATCAACACCAAGTTCACTACTCAGTCGGTAGGCAATCACACTGTAAATTGCAGAGATGACAATAGCCACAAGCAAGCAAATAAAGATAAGCTTTCTTCTAAGACTTTTATCAAGTTGTAACTCAAACAGTGTTGTCATTGTTTCTACTAAGGTTTTTTGCTACGAGTATCGATATTGGCAAGTGAATAAACTGGGCACCAGCCTGTTGCAAGGGATACTAGGTTTAATACGCCAAAAATGATTATTAGGATTTCAATGATTGGTTCTTCAAGGAAATCGCCGTTGAATAATCCAAAGGCTATTACGACGACTCCGATAACACCGCGCAAAATGCGATCCCATGGGTGAAGATTTGGTTTCATCATTTTTGTATCCTCATAATGAATCTATATTTAATAAAGTTACATGATTGGTATGTATAAAACCGTAACAAATTGCAAACTGTCGTTGGTTTCTCTAGGCGATATTTCATAAACCTCGAGATTTAAGCGTTTATGGGTAGGATTTAATCGATGAGTGCGACAAAAAGTATACAAAACATGCCAGGCCAACCATAAATGTTGATAACTACCTTGGTAGATGAGACTCATATATTTGCCTTTAAAGGCAATTCGCTCAGGATTGGCCTCACAAGCACTATAGCATTGAATTGGAATACCCAGTTTGCCAGTGAAATAGTGCTGTCGAATATCGGCATGTTCATATAAGGCAAAACTCGGCCCTGCTGGACGATTCTCTGGCCCTAAGCTTATGGTTAAATCGCGAAAGCCTTGTTCCATCTGGACTGACATTGAATGATCGTTGACGATAAAGGGTTTGGTCACGGCATCAATGTTTGGCAGTTTGTGACAACCATTGTGAGTAAACCGAACATTTGCATCACTGCTTGGTTCTAGACGAGCTTTTAAACGAAGCAAAAGCAGGCGCATATCGGCGTTAATGCGTCTTTGATACATGAGCTGTCGAGCCCGTTGCCAGAAGCTTAAAGTACAGTAGGCTTTCAGCTGCATTAGGCTTTGGCCTTCTTCATTGTTTCCCCATTCGATCTGAAGCCCAAGAGCTGATGGATAGAAGGAGTCTGTTTCGATCGAACATGAAAGGCTGTTGCTACGATGTACTGTTTCAATCAAACAATTAATGACACCAATGTGCTTTCCTTTTAGGCGAATAGTGGCGCCACCAATTTGGCGATCATGAGCCGGTTTAGTTTCTATTGATAATTCATCATCATAAAGTGTCCAAGGTAACCAGCTTGGCCAAAACTCTATTTCTTCAAGTTTACTGAGTAGCGTGTCTGAAGAATTAGGTAGTAACAGTGAATGATGGATGTAAACGTATTTTTGTGTGAAAAATAGATATCCCACAATGAACAAAAGCAGAATTACACTGATAATTAGCCCAATGATCATGTTTGCGAGCTCCTTACTGTCATAACGTCGGACAGAAGTGACAGCCTTTTTATTCAAATAGCTGGAGAAAAAGGCAAAACGTATTGTCAGTATAGATATAAACAGAGCTCTAATTCAAAAGGTTAAATGCATACAAGGAGATTAAGGATGGCAAAGATCAGGATATGGGACTGGCCTGTGCGAATGCTCCATTGGCTGATGGCTCTCTTATTTACCGGATTGATCGTGACCGGGAAGGGGGATGGAGACAATATGGACCTGCATTTTTACATGGGCTATGCGCTCTCTGCGGTAATTATTGCACGCATTATTTATGGTGTAATCGGGTCAGAATTTGCGCGATTTTCGCAGTTTATTTATAGCCCGGTAACAATTTTGAGTCATGTAAAAGCGCTAGTAACTGGGAAAGGTAAAGAATATTTAGGCCATAATCCCGTTGGTGGGGTGATGGTTATAACTTTGCTGCTTGCTTTGACTTTACAGTGGGGAAGCGGTCTATTTATCAGCGATGAAATATTTTTATTTGGTCCTTTCTATGGGGCCATTTCTGATGGTAGTACTGAATTTCTCGGCTCTATTCATCATAGCTTGCCCGATATTTTGATAATACTAGTAGCACTTCATGTTCTCGCGGTGCTGTATCACGAAATACGTTTTAAAGAACGTTTGATTGCAGCCATGATTCATGGAAAGAAAGTTGCACACAACCCAGCCTCAGTGGAGCCTGTTAAGACACCAAGAATAGGCGTAATAGTATCTTTAACATGTGCCCTCGGATGGCTAACTTGGCTGTGGAGCATACCTGTTTAACTCAAAATACCACGCAAGTGATGCCATTACGCGGCATCACTTTCGTTGTAAATTTCATCCTTGTTGTAATCCACTTCATCATTCGAGCGATACTCATCGCTGTCTTCGATGTATGACTCCTCATCCGGCTCAATGACTAAATCGTCTACTTGCACCGTTTCAGTGTCGTTAGGTTCTTTAGACTCTTTTTTTGGGGAAGATGTCTCGGTTTTTGGTGGTGTTTTCTTAGTCGCTTTTTTGCGCTTATTCCCTAAGGCTTCAAGCACATCCTCTTTGTTTTCCGCTAAGTACATTGCTAACTGAGCAATGTCATTGGCATCGGATAAGGTCCCGCTTTCTTGTAATAGGTCCTCTAGGTTTTCAGCCGTCTCCAGCAGTTTGTCATAATGGTCTGCTTCTGCTTTTGAGGAGAAGGTCATCTTTTCAACACCGTTTCGTTCAACAACATACTTAATTACGACAGGCATAAATCGCACCTCTTTTAAAATACTGTATAAAAATACAGTATTTATTTTTGTCTTGTCCAGCTTTTTATTTGGCTAACCGCAGAGGGATTGGTAAAGTTGCGCCTCGTTAATAAGGTTAATAGTTATGTCTGATTTTAAATGGCCAGATGTCGATACGGCATTTTTGACAGAAAATTTTGAGTATTTAGCGACGCTGTTGTGGTTGGTCGCTATTTTTGTGATCCGCCATTTTGTAAAACGCGCGTTAAGAGCGAATGAAAAGCAGGACGTAGATCGTAAACGTCGACGTTTAAATACCGTTGATAATGTCTTTAATTTTGTGTCGTTTGTCGGTTTGATACTGATTTGGGCAACAGAGTTGCAGAACATTGCGATCTCCATTGCGGCTTTCATGGTGGCGTTAGTGATCGCCACGAAAGAGTTTATTTCCTGTATTGTGGGGGCCCTTTATAAAGCCAGTACGCGTCCTTATCAAGTGGGTGACTGGGTTCGAATAGGTAACTTTGAAGGGGAAGTAACAGACAGTGATTGGCTCTCTACAACGCTCTTTGAAGTCGACTTTAAAGGCGGAAGTTATGCCTACACTGGGCGAACGACTATTGTGCCTAATAGTGTGTTACTTACCAATTTTGTTCAGAACTTGAACTATATGCGTCGTTACGTAGAGCATAGTTTTTCGATTTCTAGACTCACTGATGACGTAAATCTGTTTGAAATTAAAGAGCCCATTCTGGCTAAAATACGTGAGTACAGTGAACACTTTCATGAAGTCGCTATTCGTTATAACAGTTTGATAGAGAAAAGGCTGGATATAAAAATTGCAGGCCCAGAGCCCTCGGTACGAGTACAAACGACGATAGAAGGTTACAACGTGTTTACGGTGTCGTTATTCTGCCCAACAGAAGAAGCGGCAGAAATTGAGCAAAAAGTCACGGAAGATTTTATGCGTATTTGGTATGAAAAGAAGCGTCAGCTGTAGGAGGCGCATACAATGTTAAAGCGTAACGTGTTTTGGCTATTGAGTTTGGTTTCGGCGCTGTTTCTAACCGGTTGTACAGACATGAGTGTGTCTGAGCAAGAGTTAAATCAAGAAGTAACTCAGCGATTGAAAACGACTCAACCTGATGTGATTCAACTAACACTTGAAGAGTCGACATTGAATCTGGATTTACTGATCAAAAATGCGGATATCGACTTAACACAACGCGATGGCGGATTGGTCATGGTGGACCTGAAAACAGATATTCGAGGCGTTCTTAATGTGTTTGGTCAGGATATGACAATGACGGCTCAGCTAGACCCATCTTTTGAGTCTGGTCTTCGTATAGAAGAAGATCGTGTGTATCTGGTAGGCGCTAAACTCACACAAGTATCTGTGCAAGGCTCAAGTATAAGTGACCAAATGTTGCGTAATACACTGGGATCACTGCATGATGAGTTCGAAAGTGCTTTGGCTCGTTATTTTGATACTCACCCTGTTTATGTTTTAAACCATTCTGCAATGGAAAAAGCCGCCGCAAAAATGGTGAAAGATATTGTCATTACCGATGATAGTATTGAGTTCATGATCTTTTAATTTATTTAAGTTTGCTAACCAAAAGTCTTAGCAAACTCTGTTTACACGAGGAAAACCTATGTCTATTTCAGACAACACAGTTGTGCAGTTTCACTACACTCTACGTGAAGGCGACACGTTAATCGAAACGTCTGCAGGAAGTGAGCCTTTGGCTTACTTACACGGCCACGGCAACATTATCCCTGGTTTGGAAAAGGCGATGGTTGGCAAAGCGGCGGGTGATGAGTTTGATGTAACAGTACCTTGTTCAGAAGGCTACGGTGAGCGTCAAGACGACAAAACTCAGCAGATCCCAGTAAAGCATTTGCAAGGCGCTAAAAAGTGGAAGCCTGGCATGGTGGCAACGGTTCGCACCGATCAAGGTCTACGCCAAGTAACGATCGTAAAAGCAGGCCTGAAGCATGCGACAGTGGACTTAAACCATCCTCTTGCTGGCAAAGAGCTAACCTTCTCAGTGCAAATTCTTGAGACGCGTGACGCAACAGAAGAAGAAGTTGCACACGGTCATGCGCACGGTGTTGGTGGTCATCACCACTAAGATTTTTCCAGCTGCCGTTGCTAGACGGCAGCTGTCTCTTTCCGCTCTCTTATTTCTCTTTGTTTTCCCCAATTTTTTCTGTTCTTTTATTCCAAACAAAAGCTACTTTATCTTTACTAAAACTTTATCCGTTTCGCTATCGCGTGCCAGTACAGTGTTTCAGTATTGCCGACGATCAAGACTTGAAATTAAATGAGAATCATTACTTGACAATGTTGGTGTCTGGTGTTTAATTGATAACTGTTATCATTTGCATCAAGGGGCTTGAGCTATGACGAATCACATTGTTCCGTTTTCGGTAATTGAGCAGACTATAAAACGTGGTGTGGCGTCAGATTCACCAAATGTTTTGTATCATTATTTAGACACCAGTGAGGCTTATGCTGAGCAGCTGGGTATCTCTGAATCTTACAATCTATACAAGCGTGTCTATCAAGTTCTGCTTGAGACAGTGTGCGATGCAGCAGTACCAATGCACTGGCGCGAGCTTTGTCTAAATGCGATCAATCGCCCTTTGTTGCAGTTGAAGCGTTTTGTGATTACCGACCAAGACGCCGTTGAATACTTTCGGTTAGAACATGAATTGCGAGCATTGAGCCATTATTTCATGGCGGGGATGCCGTTTGGAGTGAAGCAATGAAAACTCGAATTGAAGCCGACAGCATGGGCCAACTAGAGGTCCCTGAAGACGCTTTATACGGTGCGCAGACACAGCGTGCGATCAATAATTTTCCTATCAGTGGCCAGCCTCTGCCTGAGTCTTTTATTCGCGCCTTGATTCAGTTGAAACAAGCCGCAGCGAGAGCCAATCAATCATTGGATTGTATTAGTTCAGACATGGCATCAGCCATTGATGGCGCTTGTTCAGAGTTACTAGAGTCATCCGATTTGATGACACATTTTCCTGTCGATGTTTTTCAGACAGGCTCGGGCACCAGTTCAAATATGAATGCCAATGAGGTGATTGCCACATTAGCGACGGCGAAATTGAATGACAAGGTCGGCGCGAACGACCATGTGAACTTTGGCCAAAGCAGTAACGACATTATCCCAAGCGCGATCCATGTCAGCGCAGCCATTGAGGTGACTAAGCGATTGATCCCTGCGCTTGAGCACCTGACGCAAACCGTGCGCGAGAAAGGGCAGTCACTTCAGGGCTATACCAAAACGGGACGTACCCACTTGATGGATGCCATGCCTGTGCGTTTGGATCAAACCTTCAATGGTTGGGCGGCGCAACTGCAAGATAATATCGATAACTTGAAAGCCATCCTGCCTAAAGTGACCAAACTTGCTCAAGGTGGCACGGCGGTAGGAACCGGTATCAATGCTCACCCTGAATTTTCAGGCAAGATCTGCCAAGAGTTATCAGCTCTGACTAACGTTACCTTTGCACCGGGTGACGACTTTTTTGCACTGATCGGCTCGCAAGACACCGCTGTCGCATTGTCTGGAATCCTTAAAGCAACGGCAGTGACTTACATGAAGATCGCTAACGATCTACGTTGGATGAACTCAGGACCATTGGCGGGGCTAGGCGAGATTACTCTAGAGGCTCTACAGCCAGGCTCTTCGATCATGCCAGGTAAAGTTAACCCCGTGATTCCAGAAGCCACAGCGATGGTTGCGGCACAAGTGATTGGCAACGATGCAGCCATTACCATTGGTGGCCAATCCGGAAACTTCGAGTTAAACGTCATGCTTCCTGTGATCGCTAGTAACTTGCTAAACAGCATTCAACTTTTGAGCAACAGTGGTCATCTATTGGCGGACAAAGCCATTGCCACGTTAACGGTTAATGAAGACAAGCTGAACGAAGCATTGGCGAAAAACCCAATACTAGTGACAGCATTGAATCCGATTATTGGTTATCTAAAAGCCGCAGAGATCGCGAAAAAAGCGTACAAGGAAAAACGCCCAGTGATTGATGTGGCGGCAGAAGAAACCGACTTAACGCGTGAAGAGCTGGAAACCTTGCTGGATCCTGCGAAGTTAACCAAAGGCGGTTTATAGTATTTGGAAGATTCATCAAGGACGATGAAGCAGGCTGGGATGGTACGCAAGCCACACCCCAGCCTTTTTTATTGGTTTCGCACAGTCTTAAATGACAGGTGTCCGTTTTATGTCCAAGCTTTTCGTAGTGTTGGAGCAGAAAAGGACGCAATCAAATCCAGTGCTAAAATCGCCACCATGCCGATGGTTGCCATAGGGAAGAGCAGTGAGATGGGTAATAACATCCATACTGCATGCTTCCAGCGCTTTAGGTCTTTCGGTAATGGCGGTGCTGCCAGCGCTTTCGCAGGACGGCGTTTCCACCACATCACAACGCCAGACACACACAGCAGCATCACAGCCAAACAAAACAGCGTACAAGCGACTAAATTCCAGACACCAAACTGCCCCATATGTAAGGCAATGCCGAACGCCATCGACTTGGCAAACCAGTTGTAATCCATAAAGCCAACATCTGCGATCACTGAACCAGAGTAGCGATCATAATGCACGGTACGGTCGTCCAAAGCATTATTGATATCACGACCCATAGTGCTCGCTGTTGCGGTGAAAACCCCCGCCTCGCCTTTCGGAAAATGCACTTGGAAACGAGTAAAGCCCATTGTTTTAGCATCCGCAACCACTCGGTCCAGCGTAATCGTATCTTGGCCAAAGACTGGCGCACCTGACTCCGGTAAAGGGGCTTGCTCAAGATTCCAAGGTACCTGTTTTAAACCTTTTACGTTCAGGTCTTCGTGGGTCAGCGTTGACGAGACATTCTTAGCGCTTTGTTCAACAGGGAAAGTGCTCCAAGCTTGTACCATCATGCCGCCCCAGACACTGGCCCAAGCCAGTCCAGAGATGCAGAAAAACAGCAAAATGACCGCGACCCAAACCCCCACAACACTGTGTAAATCGCGCCATAAACTGCGGCCTTTACCCTTAATACGTGTGGCAGCTTTCCATAGCGATTGGCCAGATTGAGGCCACCACATATACACACCAGTCAAAATAAGTAGGATCGTGAAGCTTACGGCAATTTCAATTAACCAATCACCAGTAAGGCCGATCATAAAGGTGCCATGGGCATCATCCGCCCAAACATACCAAGAGTCAGTAATGCTGATATCGCCACTGATTTGACCTGCGTATTGGTCAACAAACACAGAACGAGTGTCATCACCGACCGCTACCTGAAAGCGTGTCGCATCGGTTGCATCATCGGAGACATACAAACGCTTAATAGTGCTATCTGGATATTGGTCAGCGACCAGCTGATAACGCTCTTCAAAGGGAATAGGGGAGTCAGTGACTTGCGAGACCTTGTACAAATCATCGTGCAACACCCGCTCGATGATCGGGTCAAAAATCATCACCAGGCCAGTAATAGCCAACATCATTAAAAATGGAACAACATACAAGCCAGCAAAAAAGTGCCAGCGCCAAACGGAACGGTAAAAGTCCTTCGTGCCAAACATTAGAAATCCTGCAACTAATCGGGCATAAAAATAAGATGCCCCAACAGTCGTCAGGGCATCATGCTAGTTTTTGATCTTCACTGAACGCAGGATTAAAGGGTGGTGCACGAGCTTGAACGGAACGTGGGGTAGCCGCCAGCACTTCTATAGTCGGCGCGAAACTGTAATCAAACGCCTTTGAGGGAGCATGGAACGCCAACGTTGTTGTGGCGATGTCCATAAAGAAATGGGTACAAGGACAAGAATGCGAACTGCTGTGTTGGCTCGCTTTGTCGTTATCTGAAGAGTCACCGCTGTAGACGTAATAACTTTCTACACCCAGCGTGGTACAGATCTCGATCCGCTGTGCACCCGTTTGACCAATGCCATTTACTAGCGGTACAGCAAAGTACGCTAGCCAGCATAAAATCAAAAACAAATGAGAACGGCGTTTCACAGTCAATACGAATCGATTTAATAAAAGTGGCGCAACTTTACGAAAGCTGAACTAAATGGGCAAGCAATAACTGAAAGGCACTTGCTGCAAATCAGCAGTCATCAGTCCATCTCATCAAAGCGAATTTGAACTTTAGGCTGCTTCGGCTTCGGTGTCTCGGGCAGTTTCAACGGCTCAACGATCTTCTCCAGACCATTCACCTTAACCTCCAACGCCAACTGTAACCAACGGCCTAACTTACCCTCCGGCCAGCCTTTATGATTAAACCAAAGCAAATACTCCTCCGGCAGATCCACAATCAACCGACCCTCATACTTACCAAACGGCATCTTCTGACGCGCAATATCCAGCAAATCCTGCTTCTCAATCATAACCAACTACCTCCCAAAACAAGCCCCGCATACTACCACATCTATCCCTTGTACGACCTCGCTGCGCGAGGGAAAAAACTCTGTGTTAACCGGTTCCGCTCGGAGATTATCTATATTTGTAGGACCTCGGTCCCCGAGGGACCAGCCTGCAAACTAGGTAATCTTGCTAGGATGCCAACGATCAGCTTCGGTACTTACCAACCGCTTTGCAGGCACTATCCCATGCAATTCAATTCAATTCAATTCGCTTGCGCAATCCTCGTGTCTCGGCCACGTCAGCGCGAATCAAACACATGGGATACTGCAAACAAGCCCGCGAGTTCTCCTATAGGACCTCGCTGTGCGAGGGAAACGATCTCGTACGAGCCGACTCCGTTCGGCGATTATCTATATTTTTAGGACCTCGGTTCCCGAGGGATCAATCTGCAAACTAGGCAATCTTTCTAGGATGCCAACGATCAGCTTCGTCGCTTCCCAACTGCTTTGCAGGCACTATCCCATGCAATTCAATTTGCTTGCGCACATCTCCGGTCGTTCCTCCCTTCGATCGTCAGCGCAAATTAAACGCATGGGATATCGCTAATAAGCTCGCAAACTCTCGTACGAGCCGTCTCCGTTCGGCGATAGGTTTTTTCTCTTTTATAAGAGGGCTTTTGCAGCCCGATCTAGCCTTGGACTCGTAGCACACTGTGTAGAGGGTTCGTAAAAGGGGTGGGGTTATCGCATGCTCCTAGTGGATATATTGTCTGCATCTGTATAAATATACAGTTTATTTTTACATCAGCAAGTTGGATGTCTGTTTTCATGACCTGAATGCTATTCAGTTTCTCGCCTTGTCATAGATGCGTCAGCGAAAGTGTATTAAGATCAATAACTAACCAATGACGCAGCCAGAATAACGTGCTGTGGACAAATGATATAACGCGCATGCTCGATTTTGTGTCTTAAGTTGTGATTGGATAAATCTAAAAAGTGTTGTTAAAACAGATTGTTAGAGGGAATTATTTAGGTTCTCTGGCACTGCGTAAACGA
>NZ_JAEMUH010000030.1 GCF_016461785.1 Marinomonas ostreistagni
CAACTAAAGGGCAAAAACCAAACCCATTCACTCAACCGAATCAGCCTTAACCTCAAAAACAAACCGAACCAAAAGTGGCCCGTGTTTTTGTCCCTTTGAGTTGTTTGTTATGTTACGACTTAATCGCTGCCCCATTAAACACCTCAAACGGTATTGATGAAGAATCAACACCATCAATGCAACCGATATTTATACGGTAGTAGCCAGGTTGGCGCAGTGTTTGATGAAATGTATAGATACCGCATTTGTTGCAAAAGTGATGTTTAGCTACCCCACTACCAAATGTATATGTTGATAATGCTCCATCTTTTGCCTTAATACGTATTTGTTCTGAAGAGACGGAAAATCCTGTCATAGTTGCACCTTTTCGAGCGCAAATAGAGCAATTACAACGTAGCCCTTCAGTTACTGGTGGGGCTTCAAATTCAAATGATAGTGCTCCACAATGACAGCTTCCTGTATGCAACATTATCGTATTCCTTCTTCGAGTAACATAACGCCAAATTAAGGTGTGAACAACGCTGACACCCTACCTAAAGCATTGTGCCATAAACACTAAACTTGCTTGAAGTGAAAGCGCCGAGCGTTGTGAATCACTCTTAAATTTATTGTTATGTTTAAAGCCAAACGAGCCCACTATACGGCTTAGTTTTTAGGGATTCTAACCTGCTTTTAAGGGAGCCAGAGTGTATCTCTAGTTTATGGCCATCAGGGTCTAAGATATAAAGTGACTGCCCTTCACTCTTATTCTGTTTCCAAACTTCCACACCCAATGAAACTACACGCTTCGCAAAGGCTTCAAATTCGTTTGGTTCGATATCAAAAGCTACGTGGGTATAGTCGGTTTTAGGGCAAGGCTCATCGTGAGAAAGGCAAAACCAGAGTTCACCTACTGACAAGTAAGCCCCGTTGTCCCACTTAGCGTGAGCAGTGAACCCCAACGTCTCCTGATAAAACTTTAGAGAGCGCTCTAAGTCACTAACTGCAATGGTTATATGATTGAGCCCTAAAATCACCGTTTTCTCCCGCAAACATAACGCCCGCATAAAGGGCGATAACACATGGGCTAAAATTAGGAGCGAAGTGACGCTGCCCATGTGTTAGCGCCCCAGCGAGCTTGCGAGCGATTTAATGCGTTTGTTAGCTGTCTTTTGATCAGTGACCCCAAAATCAAAACTACTTTTCGAGATTTTTAGCCGATGATGATAGCTCCGTAACGGCATTTATAATTTTGTGAGTTGTGGCTAGTAATTGCATAACCCTTTCCTGATCGGCCATTGTGCAATTATTTTTGATCTCATCGACAATATCAGCCAACTCAGCTGCTGAAAATTCTAGTTCTCTTTTGGAGTTTACAAGTGCTGATAAATTTTCATATTCGAACTCTTTTACATAGTTTTTTTCTGCTCGAACTTCAGCAATATTTTTTGCCCTTAGAATATTAAGCCTTTTGGGAACAAGCCAACCTCCTTCAAACTTATCGTAAAGGAGGTTTGCTAGAGGTAAAAGTATAAGAAAAAGTATGGAAAGAAGAAAAGGCAAAAGTGCATCATCGAAAAATAACCAGTCCTTTTTTCTTAGCATTGCTATTTTTTCTTGTGTGTCTACGAGAAGAAATATTCCAAAGCCTTTTATGTGTAAGAAAACCCAAGCAAAAACAAAAGCACCTAATAGTGGATTTTTGAGTCTTACGTTTATATTTTCCTTCAAAGAAGAAATGATATCGTTCATTTGTTCTCCATGAGCTTAACTATTGCGACGACAGC